>NZ_JXJP01000020.1 GCF_000826645.1 Psychroserpens mesophilus | reverse complement strand
CAAACAATTTTTTGGTAAGACCACTAAAAATATTTGCTATTATATACTTCTAGTGAAAGCCATTTGTGAAAAATACACCTTGGCTTACTTTCAAAAGTAGAGGATAAAATGTTGAATGCCAAATAAATTCTCTATTTTTTTATTTAATGAACCGTTAAGCATTTTTATCTGCATTTAGTCGAAAAGTAATTCATTTTCGATGCTAAATTCTTCGATAAAACGTATAGAAGTTTTTATTTTTTTATGAAAAATACCATCTTCTCGTAGAAACGGAATCTGTTCTCTATAACTTATTAATAAAGAATTAATTAAAGGAGAAGACAATTTAGGACTTCTAAAATGCAGTGCTTGAGAAGCATTAAGCAATTCTATTGATAAAATCCGTTCTACATTATATATTAATGTGTAAGCTTGCGTTGCTGCATTAGCTCCCATACTCACATGGTCTTCTTGACCATTACTTGAGACAATGCTGTCAATACTAGCAGGAGTTGCTAATTGCTTATTGGCACTAACAATACTAGCTGCTGTGTATTGCGGAATCATAAACCCTGAGTTTAAACCTGGATTGTCTACTAAAAAAGTTGGCAAACCTCTTAATCCTGAAACCAGTTGATAAATTCTTCGCTCTGAAATATTTCCAAGTTCTGCCATTGCAATCTTTAAATAATCCAATGCTAATGCTAATGGCTGTCCGTGAAAATTTCCACCTGAAATAATTTCATCTTCATCAACAAACACATTTGGATTATCTGTTACCGAATTGATTTCAGTAATAAATGTCTTTTTAACAAATGCTAATGTGTCTTTTGTTGCTCCATGAACCTGAGGAATACATCTGAACGAATAAGGATCCTGAACATCGATTTTTTCTTGGCTAATCAATTCACTTCCTTGAAGAAATTCTCTAATACGTTTTGCCGTTTTTAGTTGTCCGTTATGAGGTCTAACTAAATGCACTAACTCATTAAATGGTTCAATTCTTCCATCAAAAGCATCTAATGAAACACTAGATATTAAATCTGCCATATAGGACAACTTATACGATTTGATAAGTAAGTGAATTCCATAAGCGCTCATAAACTGAGTACCATTAAGCAATGCTAAACCTTCTTTAGATTGCAATTTAATTGGATTTAAATTAAGTGCTTTTAAAACGGATTCTGAACTACAAACGGCATTGTTAAAATGAACCTCTCCTTTACCAATTAAAGGCAATGCTAAATGTGCCAGTGGAGCCAGATCTCCAGACGCTCCCAATGAACCTTGCGTATAGACCAAAGGTAAAATATCATGATTATAAAAATATATGAGTCGCTTTACTGTTTCTAGTTGAACACCACTATGTCCATAACTCAGAGACTGTATTTTCAAAAACAACATCAACTTAACAACCGCTTTAGGCACCAAATCACCTATTCCGCAGGCATGAGACATGACGAGATTCTCTTGTAATTGTGTGAGTTTATCTTTTGAGATCTTTACGTTACATAAAGACCCAAAACCCGTATTAATACCATAAATTGGAGCTCCTTCATTTTTCATTTTTGCATCTAGATATGCTCTGCACTTAGAGATTTTATGCTCTGCATCAGTTGATAATTCTAATTTTTTCTGTAAAAAAATTATATTATGTATTGTAGGAAGATCTAATGTTTCAGAAGAAATTTTATGTACTGTATTCATTATCGCTAAATTGTTTTTTCAAAAATCAACAATAGATGTATAGTATGCAACAAATGTTAATAATTAATAAAATGTGACTAAAATACTTATAATCCATTATTTTTGATAAAACTTAAATCTGATCAAATGAAAAAAATTTTAGTCCTAATGTGCGCTCTGTCTATTTTAGCGTGTAAAGAAGAACCAAAAGACTATGTTACTATTAGTGGAAAAATTTTAAATCCTCACGAGAGTAAAACTTTGAAAGTATATAAAGATAAAGATTTTGAAAAAGTTATTACGGTAAATGAAGATGGTACTTTTAGTGACACTTTAAAAGTTGCTGAAGGGGATTATACACTTAGACATGGTGATGAGTTAGGATCTATTTATTTAAAGAATGGTTTTGTAACCTCTTTTGAAACGGATTATACAGATTTTGATAAAACTTTAGTCTACAAAGGTGATGGCTCAGACATTAATAATTATGTCATTCAATCTTATTTATTAGCAGATAATTATTTTACTGATGATTTATTTGCGAACCCAAATTCTGAACGTTTAGAGAAGGCCGTTTCGGCTTACAAGGAAGGGTTTCAGAAACTAGAATCAAATTATAAAGGGTTAGACTCTTTACATAAAGCAAATGGGGTGAAAACCATGGAAGGCACTATTACGTCTTTAAAGAAATATTTATCTGGAAAAATAGCTTTAAGAGATGCGCTTCCTGAAGGATCTCCTTCTCCTACTTTTGAAAATTACATTAACCATGCAGGTGGAACAACATCGCTTTCTGACTTAAAAGGTAAATATGTATATGTTGATATTTGGGCAACTTGGTGTGGTCCTTGTAAACGCGAAATTCCTTCGCTTAAAAAAGTAGAAGAGCAATTTCATGGACAAAACATTGAGTTTGTTAGTATTTCAGTTGATGATGAACGACGAAGTGGAACAAAAGAAAAAGCATTTGAAGCTTGGAAAAAAATGGTTAAAGATAAAGACTTAGGTGGTATTCAGTTGTTTTCTGATAATGCCTGGCAATCTGATTTTGTAAAAAATTATAAGGTGAATGGTATTCCTCGTTTTATTCTTATCGATCCTAATGGAAATATCGTAAGTCCTGATGCTCCTAGACCTTCAAATCCACAATTAGTTGAACTTTTAGAAGAAAAACTCAAAAGCTAATATGGGATAACTCATACCGACTATAATATTATGAAAAAGTCACTCTGAATGGAGTGACTTTTTAGTAAATATGAATTAAGCTATTACCTAATTTTCATCTTTTGGTTGTTCAGCTTGTGGTTGTTCTGGCTGTTTAAACAAGTCAATGTAGGCTTCTCCCAATGCATCAATGACATGACTCGCAATTAAACTTTGATAGCCTAAATCTTCTATAGCTATATCTGCAGAACGACCATGAAGATAAACTCCGAACAATGTTCCTTGTAATGCATTATAACCTTGAGCTATCATTCCTGTGATAATCCCAGTTAATACATCTCCAGTCCCAGCGGTCGCAAGACCCGGATTTCCAGTGGTATTGACATAATATCTATCCTTGTAAACTGTAATGGTATTTGCGCCTTTAATGACTACAATTACATCATATTTCTTTGAAAACGCTTTGACTTTTTTAAGTTTATCAAAATCATCTTTCCAATTTCCAATTAAACGTTCTAATTCTTTTGGATGAGGGGTTAGTACCGAGCGTTTGGGTAACAATTTAATTAAGGTCTTCTTCTTTGAAATAATGTTTAATCCATCAGCATCAACAACCAATGGAACTTTATTAGATTTTAGAAATTTCTCTAAAGCAGCTATAGTTTCTGGATCAGTTCCCATACCAATTCCCAAACCAATAACTTGTGGTTTTATTTCAAAATTAATATCAGTAATAATGGACTCACTTGAATCTGTGATCACCATGGCTTCGGGTAAAGCAGTTTGCAATATCGAATAACCACATTTCGGTATAAAAGTGGTTACCAGTCCTGCTCCAGAAGCTAATACAGCCCTACTAGCCAAAACTGTTGCTCCTATTTTTCCATAGCTTCCGCCTAGAATTAAAGCATGTCCGTAAGTGCCTTTATGTACAAACTTCTCACGAGGTTGATACATGGGTAACACTTCATGTTTTCCGATAAGGACAACTTCTGTTTCTGTTTTAAACAAAAACTCTCTGTCAATACCGATATCTAAAACTTCCCATTGCAATGAATATTTAGCTGTATCAGGTAGGAAAAAAATTAATTTTGGTGATTGAAAACTTAAAGTATGGTTTGCCCATACAACACTGTCTTCATTTTCAACAACCTTGTCGGTAAAAGCACCAGATGGAATATCTACCGAAAGTGTAAAGGCATTGCTAGCTCTGAAATGCATAAATAATTGAGCGACCCATTCATCTACAGGACGATTTAAACCTATTCCAAATACGGCATCAAGAATAATATCATCTTTGTGAATTTGAGGAAAGTCTCCTTTACAGGTTAACATCGCTGGCCAATCTTTTGTCGTTTCCTTAATACGCTCATAATTAATCAAAAAATCTTTTGAACGTTTATCACTACAATTAACAATATAGGTTTTTACATTATAGCCATGAATAATTAAGTGTCTGGCTACAACTAAACCGTCGCCTCCATTATTACCTATGCCGCAAAAGACATGAATAGGCACTTGAGCACCTTGCATTCTAACGTGCAACCAGTTGAAGATTTGAATGCCTGCGCGTTCCATTAATTCTGTAGAGGTAATATTCTGTTTTTCAGCAGTCAATTTATCACCTTCATATATTTGTTCTTTCGAGAAAATTTTCACGTCTTAAGTTTTATTTAAAAGTAAAAGTAATACTTTTGGAACTTAATATAAAACAACTCCATTTAAGTTGTAAATCAATACTAATGAAAGTTTTAAAATTCGGAGGCACATCTGTTGGTTCGGCACATACCATCAATCAGGTAATCTCTATATTAGAAAAGAAATCTGATAACGAAAAAGTGATTTGTGTCGTTTCAGCCGTAGGCGGAATCACTGATAAATTACTAAATGCTGGTCGTCTGGCTCAATCAAAAAACAAAGATTACAAAGAGGCGTTTTTAGCTATTCAGCGAAGTCATTTAAAACTTATTGACACTCTTATTCCGAAAAAAAATAAAGAAGTCGTAAAATATGTTGAAGACACACTTAAAGAATTAAAGGATCTTTTAGATGGCTTGTTTTTAATTAATGAATTATCTCCAAAAACGACCGATAAATTATTGAGTTTTGGCGAATTGTTATCTTCATATATCATTACCGAAACCATGAAATCCAGAAGCATTTACGCTGAAAGAAAAAATGCTCAGGAATTGATAGTGACCGATTCAAATTTCACCAAGGCTAATGTGATTTTTAAAGATACAAACGAAAATATCAAAACATATTTCAAATCGGCCAATCAAGATATCACTATTATTCCTGGATTCGTTTCAAGATCGCAACTAGGAGAAATTACAACGTTAGGTCGTGGTGGATCAGATTTTACTGCTGCTATCATTGCTGCTGCCTTAAAAGTTATACAGTTAGAAATATGGACTGACGTTAGTGGTATGTTTACTGCAAATCCGAAACTGGTAAAACACGCTTATCCTATAAAGCAATTATCGTATCAGGAGGCTATGGAACTTTCACATTTTGGAGCAAAAGTATTGTATCCTCCAACAGTTCAGCCTGCTTTAGATTTAAACATACCTATACAGATAAAGAATACTCTAAAACCTGAAGAAACTGGCACTACAATTTCTTCCGAAATAGAACTACTAACCAAATCACCTGTAAAAGGGATTACAAACATCAATAATATTGCCTTATTGACCTTACAAGGTAGTGGCATGGTTGGTATTCCTGGGTTTTCAAAACGTTTATTTGAAACGCTTGCTCAAGAAAAGATCAATATCATATTCATTACTCAGGCATCTTCAGAACACTCTATTTGCTTCGGAATTGACATCAGTGATGCTGATAAAGCAAAAGTTGCGATTGATACAGCGTTTGAAAATGAAATTTCGCTTCACAAAATTGATCCAATACTTATTGAAGATGGCTTATCGATCATTGCTCTTATTGGTGATAACATGAAAAATTTCCAAGGGATTAGTGGAAAAATGTTCAGTACGCTAGGCAAAAATAATATTAATATTAGAGCCATCGCACAAGGTGCTTCTGAACGAAATATTTCAGCAGTTATTAATAATAATGATGTTAAAAAAGCACTGAATGTCTTGCACGAACGTTTTTTTGAAGTTAAAACAAAACAACTCAATGTGTTTATTGTAGGCATTGGAAATGTGGGTGAAAAACTTATAGATCAAATTACACAGCAGCATAATTTCCTTAAGAAAAAACTCAAAATTGATGTGCGTATTGCTGGTATGGCGAACTCCAGAAAAATGATCTTTAATGAAGATGGTATCAACCTTAACGATTGGGCATCTCAGTTTCATTACGCTGAAAAATCTAGTTTACAAGGCTTTTTTAACAAAGTAGTGGACCTGAATTTACGAAATAGTATTTTTGTTGACATTACTGCAGATGAAGGTGTCTCCAAATGGTACGATAATTATTTAAAACAAAGTATTGCCGTTGTTGCTTGTAATAAAATTGCTTGTTCTGGAACTTACGACAATTATAAAAAGCTTCAAGACTTATCCTTGAGTTACAACACTGCTTTTCTGTATGAAACCAACGTTGGTGCAGGATTGCCAATTATTAACACCCTGAACAATTTAGTAGCCTCTGGCGATAAAGTCACAAGTATCCAAGCTATTTTATCTGGAAGTTTAAATTTTGTATTTAACAACTTTAGCGATCGTACAAACTTCCACGATACTGTTAAGCGTGCACAGTTTGAAGGCTATACCGAACCTGATCCTCGTATAGATTTAAGTGGTATTGATGTGGCTAGAAAAATATTAATCCTTGCCAGAGAGAATGGCGGAGTGATGGAAATTGAAGATATCGATAATAAGTCGTTCCTGACGGAAGCTAATCTCAACAGCAAAACAGTTGATGATTTCTACAAAACGCTTAAAGCTGATGAAGCACATTTTCAAAAATTATACGCTTCTGCGAAAACCAAAAATTGTCAGTTGAAATATGTTGCAGAATATAAAAATGGAAAAGCTAAAGTGGGTTTAAGAGAAATTCCTGAAGGCCATCCGTTTTACAATTTAGAAGGTAAAGATAATATTGTCATGTTTTACACCGAACGTTATCCAGAACAACCACTAATTGTTAAAGGCGCTGGTGCTGGAGCTGATGTCACAGCTTCCGGATTGTTTGCAGATATTATTAAAATAGGAAATAAATAAGGCTTCATTGTGGAAAAAACTTCGAATCAAATAAAAATTTTCTCACCTGCAACCGTAGCAAATGTATCCTGTGGATTTGATGTGCTTGGGTTTTGCTTAGACACCGTTGGCGATGAAATGATTATTAGAAAAACAACTCAAAAAGGCATCACCATCTCAAAAATTGTAGGCTACGATTTACCTTTTGAAGCCGAAAACAATGTGGCTGGTGTTTCCGCGCTTGCACTATATAAAGATGCTAATCCGGACTTCGGATTTGAATTGGAAATCTATAAAAATATCAAACCTGGAAGCGGCATTGGAAGTAGTGCAGCTAGTGCCGCAGGAAGTGTTTTCGCAATGAATGAATTACTTGGAAAACCTTATAATAAAACGCAATTAACAAACTTTGCCATGAAAGGCGAAGCGTTAGCAAGTAACTGTGAGCATGCAGATAACCTCGCTCCTGCGCTCTTTGGAGGATTTACTTTGGTAAAAAGCTTGAAGCCTTTAAAAATTATAGAATTGCCAACACCAAAAGATTTATTTGCTGTGGTTATTCATCCGCAAATAGAAATTAAGACTTCCGAAGCGAGAGCTATTCTACCACAAAAAGTTGATATGAAAGATGCTATTGAGCAATGGTCTAATGTTGGCAGCTTAGTTCATGCTTTACATACTGAAGATTACAACTTGTTAAGTGAAAGTCTTGTAGATGTTATCGTGGAGCCATATCGAAGTCAGCTGATTCCACATTTCGATGCTGTAAAAGAAACCTCATTAAAACATGGTGCTTTGGGTTGTGGCATTTCGGGTTCTGGACCTTCAATTTTTAGTTTATGCAAAGGAGAGGAACAGGCAATGAAAGTAAGAGATGCCATCCAAAAGGTATATTCTCAAACAAGTATTGATTTTGAAATTCATCTTTCAAAAATTAATACGGAAGGCATTAAAATATTAGAATAACCATGACGTATTTCAGTTTAAATAAACAGGCTCCAGACACCACATTTAAAGATGCTGTTATTAAAGGCCTGGCTCCAGATAAAGGCTTGTATTTTCCCAAACATATTACGGCTTTACCGAAGTCTTTTTTTGAAAATATTGATGATTTATCATACACTGAAATTGCTTTTGAAGCTATTAGGCAATTTGTAAGTCCTGATATTCCTGAAGCCATATTAAAAGATATCATTCAGGACACCCTAAATTTTAATTTTCCAGTTGTTGAATTAGATAAAAACATCTCTACACTTGAGTTATTTCACGGACCAACAATGGCGTTTAAAGATGTTGGCGCACGTTTTATGGCGAGATGCTTAGGCTATTTCAATGCCAACAACACGAATGAAGTGACGGTTTTAGTGGCTACGTCAGGAGATACAGGAGGTGCAGTTGCCAACGGATTTTTAGGTGTAAAAGGCGTAAATGTTGTGATTTTATATCCTTCCGGAAAAGTAAGTGATATTCAAGAAAAACAACTCACAACACTTGGTCAAAATATTACTGCCTTAGAAGTTGATGGTGTTTTTGATGATTGTCAGGACATGGTTAAACGTGCATTTTTAGACGAAGAATTGACCAATAAAATGCAACTTACCTCGGCCAACTCAATCAATGTTGCACGCTGGTTGCCTCAGCTATTTTATTTTATGTTTGCCTACAAGCAACTGCATAATTCTTATGATGATATTGTGTTTTCGATTCCAAGTGGAAACTTCGGAAATATTTGTGCAGGCATGATGGCACAACAATTAGGCTTACCTATCAAACATTTTGTAGCATCAAATAATGCCAATAATGTCGTAACAACCTATTTAAACACGGAAACTTACAAACCAAAACCTTCAGTTCAAACCATCAGCAATGCTATGGATGTTGGAAATCCGAGTAATTTTATTCGTATTCAGGAAATTTATAAAAATGATTTCAGCAAGTTAAAAGAAAATTTATCGTCCTTCAGTTTTACAGACGATGCCACCCGATTGGCTTTAAAAGAAATTTATGAAACATATAACTATATTGCAGATCCTCACGGCGCAGTTGGGTATTTAGGTTGTAAATCGTATTTAAAAAACCATCCAGATGCACACTGTGTCTTTCTGGAAACTGCGCATCCAACAAAGTTTTTGGATGTCGTTGAAGACGTTATTAAAACGACTGTTGACCTTCCTCCTCAAATTAAAGCGATAATGCATAAAGAGAAAGTAGCAACTTCTATTTCAAACTACACAGATTTGAAAGAATTTCTACTCAAATAATTATACCATGACATATACAGACTGGATTGGTTCTATTGGTGTATTTCTTATCCTACTCGCCTATTTTCTTAATGTTATTGGAACATTAAATCACAAAGATATCGCGTTTATTAAATTGAATTTGATTGGAGCCACATTAGCTTGTATCGCTTCAGTGCTTTTAGATTACGTGCCTTTTATTATTTTAGAAGGTGCATGGGTTTTGGTATCACTTTATGCGCTTTTGACTTTAAAAAAAAGTAAGCTCAAATGATATAAAAGTAGACCATAAAAAAATGGCAAATTGCACCTCCTAGGACAAAAAAGTGCCAAATCACATGATTATAAGGAATCTTTTCAATGGCATAGAATACAATTCCGACAGTGTAAAATAGTCCTCCAGCAAACAGTAATAGAAGTCCGTTAGTATCCATCCGATCTGCAAGCGTTGAGAAATCAAATACAATCAGCCATCCCATTACCAGATACAACAAGGTAGAAAAAGTTTCAAATCTTCCAGTAAAAAAGAGTTTCAAAATGACTCCAAAAGCCGCAATTCCCCAAACCGTCCAGAACAATTCCCAACCCAAACTGTCAGGTAACATAATTAGTAAGACAGGCGTATATGTACCAGCAATAAGCAAGTAGATACTAATATGATCTACTATTCTAAAATAATGTTTACGACGTTCATCATTTACGGCATGAT
The DNA here is from genome assembly GCF_000826645.1 of Psychroserpens mesophilus. GTDB lineage: Bacteria > Bacteroidota > Bacteroidia > Flavobacteriales > Flavobacteriaceae > Psychroserpens > Psychroserpens mesophilus. The sequence continues at coordinate 387,273 of NZ_JXJP01000020.1, read as the reverse complement.
AAAATGTTGATGCCAAAAAAAGAACAATAATTGAAATGCCATAAACAATCACACTAAACAAGGCATAAGGTGTTTCTTGCTTCAGAAAAACAACTAGTAGTACAAGTCCTGCTATTCCTAAAGCAGCTCCTAGTCCATGGCTCCAAGCATTTAGTCGTTCTTCAAAAGCCGATTGTATTCGCATTACTGTTTTGTCTCTGGAGTTTTATTTTTAAGCCATTTATCAGATAAATCATAGTAATCAAAATCTAATGCTGGTTCTTGACGTTTCAATATGCCATCCTGAAAAGCACGTTCAAGAATATCCTCAATTAAAAAATCTTCCTTAACATGAAGTGGATCAAATTCTCGTTTTAATGATATATCAAACATACTCGCTGTCGTATTAAACCAAAAGGCTCGCCAACCACTTCGCAACTGCTTGATGAGATCAAACGTTGTTTTACCCGTTTGTCTGTGTATGAGTTTGATTAAAATCTGACCCTCTGTTCTGGTTAATTTCTTGAGTTCAGCAGAAAATTCTTCTTCAATATATTTCTGAATAAGTTTCGCATATCGACGTTTTGCTCGTTTTGTCTCAAGAGTCGCCAATCGCGCGTTTAAAGTTGTTAAGCGTTCTGCCGCTAACTTGGCATATGGATAAACCTTGATAGTTTTTCGTTTTAATATCAAATATTTAATTCGTTCGTCTTTAGAATCAAATTTCAATTGTTGCAATAATAAAACTTCATTAAGACTAATAGCCGTTTTAGGGATGGAATCGCCTTCTACTAAAATATATTCAACAGCAGTTGAGTCTTGTTGTATTGGGTCCATTTGAGCAAATACAAAGACTGGAAACGCAATAAATAAAAATGTGATTAACTTCATTATCTCTGATTGAGCTAAAACCATTCCAAACTCAATTTTAAACTTTCGTCAAAATTAAATATTTACAATGTGTAAAACCTTAAAATCCTATTAATATTATTAATTTAGTACAAAATTTTTATAAATGGCTACAAAAGGTATACTCAACAAAAAATCACTAGATTTCTTAGAAAAATATTTAAACAACGCTTCTCCTACAGGATATGAATGGGACGGACAAAACATTTGGATGGACTATTTAAAACCGTATGTAGATGAATTTATTACAGATACTTATGGTACTGCTGTTGGTGTCATAAATCCGAAAGCTAAATACAAAGTTGTTATTGAAGGTCATGCCGATGAAATTTCGTGGTATGTGAATTACATTTCAGACAACGGATTAATATACGTCATCAGAAATGGTGGTAGTGATCACCAGATTGCTCCAAGTAAAATTGTAAACATTCACACCAAAAAAGGCATTGTCAAAGGTGTTTTTGGCTGGCCTGCCATTCATACCAGAAATAAGTCTAAAGAAGAACCTCCAAAACCAGATAATATTTTTATCGATTGTGGTTGTGCAACAAAAGAAGAGGTTGAAAAGCTTGGTGTACATGTTGGTTGTGTGATTACTTATCCTGATGAATTTCACATTCTTAATAAAGATAAATTTGTATGTCGTGCCTTAGATAATAGAATGGGCGGATTTATGATTGCTGAAGTGGCTCGTTTACTTAAAGAAAATAAAAAGAAATTACCTTTCGGATTGTATGTAACGAATTCGGTTCAGGAAGAAATTGGTTTACGTGGTGCACAAATGATAACTGATCGTATCAAACCTAATGTAGCCATCGTAACAGATGTGACTCATGATACAACAACACCAATGATCGATAAGAAGAAAGAAGGTCATTTAGAAATGGGCAAAGGCCCTGTTGTCGCTTATGCACCAGCTGTACAACAAAAACTTCGTGATTTAATTACAGATACTGCTGAAGCTAAAAAAATCCCATTCCAGCGTTCAGCGTTATCGAGAGCTACTGGAACAGACACAGATGCTTTTGCGTATAGTAATGGTGGAGTTGCTTCCGCTTTAATTTCATTGCCTTTGCGCTATATGCATACAACGGTGGAAATGGTGCATCGTGAAGACGTTGAAAATGTGATTAAGATGATTTATGAAACCTTATTGAAGATAAAGGAAGGTGAAACGTTTTCATATTTTGAATAACACATTAATTGTTTTAAATGTGATTTAGGATACACCGAAAAAAAAGGTTCTACCTCATACCGCAGAGCATCAAACTAAAGATTCAGCTATACGATTAATGATACAGCATCAAAAACATTTGTTCAGCATTCCAGAAGACGTGACCTATTTAAATATAGCTAGCCTCTCGCCTTCTTTTAAAGCTGTAGAGCAAGCTGGAATTGATGCTGTACTTCAAAAAAGCAAACCTTACACCATTCCTGTTTCCGATTTTTTTGATCCAGTCTCAGAACTCAAAGCTTTGTTTGCAAAACTTACAGATTGCAAGGAGCCTGAACGTATTGTAACTATTCCATCTGTTTCCTACGGAATGGCTTCTGTTGCGAACAATATCAAACTCAATCCTAATGATGAAATCTTAGTGATTGAAGAGCAATTCCCAAGTAATATATATGTTTGGCAACGTTTAGCTGAAACCTATAATGCCAAGATTGTCACTGTAAAAAATCCGAAAAGTAATGACTCTAATGGTAAGCAGTGGAATGCTGATATCTTAGCAGCTATTACTTCTAATACTGCTGTTGTTGCTTTAGGAAATATTCATTGGTCTAATGGAACGATTTTCGATTTAAAAGCCATCAGAAGCAAAACGAATATACACAATGCTTTACTCATCGTTGATGGAAGTCAGACTATTGGTGCTTTGCCTTTTTCAGTAGATGACGTGCAACCTGACGCTTTAATTTGTGCTGGTTATAAATGGCTATTCGGACCTTATGGTTGTGCTTATGCCTATTTTGGAAGCTATTTTGATAACGGCAATCCTATTGAAGACAATTGGTCTAACAGACGACATAGCGAAAATTTTGCTGGCTTAACCAATTACGAATCAGAATACAAACCCTTTGCTAATCGTTATGCAGCTGGACAACATGCAAATTTCATTTCTATAAAAATGCAAATTGCGGCTCTGACTCAGCTTTTAGAATGGACACCTAAAGCTATTCAAGACTATTGCAGATCGATTTCTCATGAAGCGACTAAAGAGCTTTCTAATTTAGGCTGTATAATTGAAGATGAAGCGTTCAGAACTCATCACCTTTTTGGTGTTAAACTTCCGATTGACATAAATATTACACAACTAAAATCAACTTTACAGGCACAACAAATTCATGTATCGTTTCGTGGTGAATACATCCGAATTTCTTGTCATTTATACAATACAAAAACAGATTTTGACCGACTAGTTCGTTGTATAACATCTGTACTTTAAACGCTTGCTTTGGAAGAATACATTGACATTGTAGATATAAATGGAAAACCTACTGGAGTTTCAGTGCCAAAATCTGAAATACATGCTAAAGGTCATTTACACAATACTGCTCATCTTTGGTGTTTTAATTCTAAAGGTGAAATATTACTTCAGCAACGTGCAGCGTCAAAAGTCATTTGTCCGTTACTCTGGGATGTTTCAGTTGCAGGACACATTGATGCAGGTGAAACTCCAGAACAAGCTGCGTTAAGAGAAGCTAAAGAAGAAATTGGTATTAATCTTTCAGAAGGACAACTTATAAAAATCGGTATTTTTAAATGCTTTCAGTCTTATCCCAACGGCATCGTGGATAACGAATTTCATAATACTTTCATTGCTGAAATTCAGATTAACATCAATGAATTAACTCCGCAAGAGGATGAAGTTGAAGCCTTAAAATTTGTTACTCTGGAAGAATTCGATTCACTTTTAAACATGAGCACTACTAACAATCATTTCGTTTCCAGTAATCGCAAATATTACGAAATCGTAGTTGATGCCATAAAAACGAGATTGACGTTATAATTTTTACTACTTTTCCGGTATGAATACGGTTTTACTTGCTGTTGCACCAGTTCTCATTATAATTGTTTATATCTATTGTAAAGATAAATATGAAAAAGAACCTGCTGGATTACTGCTTTTGAGTTTTGTTTTAGGTGCTATCGTCAGTATTATCATTACGACATTTCTCTATTTAGGTTTTGATATTATTTTACCGTTAAAAGATGATTTTAGTGTTTTGCAACAATTTGTGAAAGCATTTTTTGTAGTTGGTTTGGTTGAAGAGTTTAGCAAATATGTCATAGTTCGCTATTTTGCTCAACCAAGACTTGCGTTTAATGAACCCTTTGATGGTATTGTCTATGCTGTTATGGTATCGATGGGTTTCGCCGCTACTGAAAATGTATTTTACGTCATACAAGGTGGAACAGAAGTTGCTGTTTTAAGAGCATTTACAGCAGTTCCTGCTCATGCTACTTTTGGGATATTGATGGGTTACTTCATGGGAAAAGCTAAATTTTCATCTAACCGAATTAGATTAAATCTTGCTGGATTAGGATTAGCGATATTGTTTCATGGTGCATATGACTTCTTTTTGTTCATTAAATTCATTCCTGGTATTTGGTTAGGTGCTTTTGTATCGTTGATTATAGGAATTCTATTATCGAGGAAAGCAATTCAGAAACATCAAGAGCGTTCACAATTTAAATCTTTGTAAAGAATAGTTTACAGAATATGATATTTTTCATATTTTAGGAGTGGCTATTTCCTTAACTTTACAAGACCTTATAAACTTCAATTTTATGTATAAAATAAAAGTCAATAATTCACACAGTTTTGACATTTCCACAACGGATTTAGATAAACTAGATATCATTGAAACTTCCAAAAATCAATTTCATATTTTACTAAATAACAACTCTGTAAAAGCCTCAGTTTTAAAGTCTGATTTCAACAAAAAATGCTATACAGTAAAAGTCAATAACAATACTTACGAGGTAGATATTAATGATGATTTAGATCAATTGATTGTCGCCTTAGGGTTTGAAGTTGGTGCGACTAAGCAGGTCAACAATATTAAAGCACCAATGCCAGGACTAATCCTTGAGATTAATGTTTCAGAAGGTCAAAATGTACAAGAAGATGATGCCCTTTTAATTCTTGAAGCCATGAAGATGGAAAATGTAATTACGTCTCCTAGAGAAGGAATTATCAAATCTATTAAGGTGAAACAAGGTCAAACTGTAGACAAAAACTCGCTTCTAATTGAGTTTGAATAAGTAATGCATTTATAAATCTAAGCACATACATAATCTTTTAAAAAGATATTTATGAAAAAAATATTAGTTGCCAATCGTGGCGAAATCGCTATTCGCGTAATGCGAACTGCAAAAAAAATGGGAATTAAAACAGTAGCTGTATATTCTGAAGCCGATCGAAATGCACCGCATGTAAAATATGCAGACGAGGCCGTTTGCATTGGTCCAGCACCTTCAAACCAATCATATTTAAAAGGTGATAAAATCATAGAAGTAGCAAAATCCTTAGAGGTTGATGGTATTCATCCTGGTTATGGATTCCTAAGTGAAAATGCTGACTTTGCTGAACTTGCTGAAAAAAATAACATCATTTTTATTGGTCCGCGTTCCAAAGCCATCCATATGATGGGAGATAAATTAGCGGCTAAAGATGCTGTTAAAGATTACGACATCCCAATGGTTCCTGGTGTCGATCATGCTATTACTGATCCTAAAGAGGCTATTCAAATTGCGAAGGAAATCGGATTTCCAATTCTCATCAAAGCGGCTGCAGGTGGTGGTGGTAAAGGCATGCGTATTGTTGAAAAAGAAAAAGATGTTGAAGAACAAATGAAACGTGCCATTAGTGAAGCGACTTCAGCTTTTGGCGATGGCTCTGTGTTTGTTGAAAAGTATGTCACCTCTCCTCGACATATCGAAATTCAGGTGATGGCTGATAGTCATGGAAATATCCTTCACTTCTTTGAACGTGAATGTTCTATACAACGTCGTCATCAAAAAGTGGTTGAAGAAGCACCTTCTGTAGTTTTAACTCCTGAATTGCGAGAAAAAATGGGGCAAGCAGCTATTAATGTGGCTCGTTCCTGTGATTATTTGGGTGCTGGAACTGTTGAGTTTTTATTAGATGCTGATCATAATTTCTATTTCCTGGAAATGAATACAAGATTACAAGTCGAACATCCTGTTTCAGAATGGATTTCTGGTGTAGATTTAGTGGAACTTCAAATCAAAGTGGCTCGTGGTGAAGCTTTAGACATCAAGCAAGAGGATTTAAAAATTAACGGTCATGCCTTAGAACTTCGCGTATATGCTGAAGATCCAATGAACGACTTTTTACCTAGTGTAGGACATCTGGAAATCTATCAATTACCAGTTGGCGAGAATATTCGTGTCGACAATGGTTTTGAGGAAGGGATGGATATTCCTATTTATTATGACCCAATGCTTTCTAAGTTAATTACGTATGGTAAGACTCGTTCAGAAGCGATTCAATTAATGATTAAAGCTATTGATAATTATCACATTAAAGGTGTACAAACGACATTACCGTTCGGTCGCTTTGTTTGTGAACATGAAGCTTTTAAAAGTGGAAATTTTGACACACATTTTGTAAAAAAATACTACTCGCCTAGCCTTTTGGAAGCGCAACACCATAAGGAAGCTAAAATCGCAGCAAAAACTGCATTAAAATGCTATTTAGAAGATCAAAAATTATTACGATTACCAAACTAAGACACTATGGACTCTAAGATAAAAACCCTTGACGAAAAACTTGAACTTTCCAAATTAGGAGGTGGACAAGCACGTATTGATAAACAACACAAAAAGAAAAAACTAACAGCAAGAGAACGTGTTTTATACCTCTTAGATGAAGGTTCCTTTGAAGAAATAGGTGCTCTGGTAACCCATCGTACTAAAGACTTTGGTATGGAAGACCAAAAGTTTTATGGTGATGGTGTAGTTACAGGATATGGTACAATCAACGGAAGATTGGTTTATGTGTTTGCTCAAGATTTTACTGTATTTGGTGGCTCATTATCTGAAACACATGCCGAAAAGATCTGTAAAATCATGGATATGGCAGTTAATGTTGGTGCACCAGTCATTGGTTTAAACGATTCTGGAGGTGCTCGTATTCAGGAAGGTGTTCGTTCTCTCGGAGGTTATGCCGATATTTTTTACCGAAATGTTCAATCTTCTGGAGTGATTCCTCAAATATCAGCGATTATGGGACCTTGTGCTGGAGGTGCTGTGTACTCACCAGCTATGACCGATTTTACTATTATGGTTCAAGACACGAGTTATATGTTTGTAACGGGTCCGAATGTCGTTAAAACGGTAACTAATGAAGAAGTAACCAGTGAAGAACTTGGTGGTGCAAGCGTGCATTCTACCAAATCTGGCGTGGCCCATAAAACCTCTGCCAACGATGTAGAATGCTTAGAAGATATTAAAAAATTATTGAGTTATTTACCTCAAAGCAATAAGGAAACTCCTAAAGATCTAGAATACAAATTACAAGACGAAATTAGAGAGAGTTTATCTGATATTGTTCCTGAAAGCCCAAATAAACCTTACGATATGCATCAGGTTATTGAAGGCATTATCGACGACGATTCTTTTTATGAAATTCATAAAGACTATGCCGAAAATATTATAGTTGGTTTTGCACGTTTGGGAGGAAAATCTATTGGTATCGTAGCTAATCAACCAATGTTTTTGGCTGGAGTTTTAGGCGTAAAGAGTTCTAAAAAGGCTGCGCGATTTGTTCGCTTCTGTGATTGTTTTAATATTCCGTTACTGGTTTTAGAAGATGTACCAGGATTTTTACCAGGAACCGATCAAGAATGGAATGGTATTATTGTTCATGGTGCGAAATTATTGTATGCATTTAGTGAAGCAACTGTTCCGAGAGTAACAGTCATTACAAGAAAAGCGTATGGAGGTGCTTATGATGTTATGAATTCAAAACATATAGGAGCAGATATGAATTTTGCCTGGCCAAATGCCGAAATTGCTGTTATGGGAGCCAAAGGTGCAGCCGAAATTATTTTTAAACGTGAAATTGTTTCCGCAGAAGACCCTGAAGCCAAATGGAAAGAAAAAGAAGCCGAATACGCTGAACTTTTCGCAAACCCATACAGTGCTGCAGAACGCGGTTTTATTGATGAAGTAATCCTTCCAAAAGATACGAGACGAAAATTAATTAAAGCGTTCTCCATGTTAAAGAATAAGGAAGTGAATAAACCAAAACGCAAACACGGAAATATTCCACTTTAAGCGGTTCTTAAAAAATACACATCATAAAATTTTAACATTTTTTGCGACCATTTGCTAAAAACTATGCGTTTTTGCTCAGGAATTTATTTTCAGCTTCGTATAAAATTTAACAGTCTAGCAATTTATTTATTGAATAATTTTGATTAGTTTAATATGTAACTATTTTTTGATGAAAACAAGACTCTTATATTTCTTATTACTAATAGGTTGCACCTCTATTTTGAATGCTCAGAACGGACTTCCTATAAAAACTCCTGATTCAAAAATTAAACCCTTAAGACAATTTGCTAATCAAGATTTACAATCAAAATTAGAATTCGAGATTAATAATAATTCCGAGTGGAGATTATTGGTTTCTCAGAAAAAAATGGCTGTTGGTATTGTGGATTTAAGCGATCCTCAAAATGTAAAGTTTGCAAATGTCAATGGTAACCACATGATGTATGCTGCAAGTTTACCAAAAATTGCAATTCTGTTATCGGCAATGGATGCCTTGGAAAAAGGTGAATTAAAAGAAACCGACGCTGTAAAAAAAGATATGCGTTTGATGATTAGTAAATCTGATAATGCGGCTTCAACTAGAATGATTGACCGACTAGGTTATAACAAAATTGAATCGGTTATGACAGACCCTAAATACATGTTTTATGATGAGGATTATGGTGGTGGCCTTTGGGTAGGCAAACGCTATGGAGGTGGTGGAGATACGAACAGAGAACCTCTTAAAAATTTAAGTCATGCTGCTACTGTTAACCAAGTGTGTCGCTATTTTTACTTATTGGCTAATGGCAAATTAGTAAATAGAAATCGCTCTAAGCAAATGCTTAAAATAATGGGCAATCCTGAATTGCATCATAAATTTGTGAATACCGTAGAAAAGATTGCGCCTGAGGCCGATTTATACCGAAAATCTGGTTCATGGAAAACCTATCACTCCGATTCAATTTTAGTTTGGGGAAATGATCCAAACAGACGCTATATTCTCGTTGCTTTAGTTGATGATCCCAATGGCGAACAAATCATCAGAAATCTAGTAAAACCAATTGAAAAGGCTTTAAAAAAAAGTAAACTGACAACAATATCAATGAATTAAGATTTAAATCTTATTTAAAATACTTAGAAAGCTAAACTATAAGTTTTATAACTTGTATTTTAGCTTTTCACTTTAATAAAACGACTCAAAAGCGATTCTTTAAACTGTATGTCTGTTAGTAAAACACTTAAATTCTACATATTAAAAGTTTTTGATTTAAAACCAGAAGAACTTAAGAAGACTGTATTATTACAGGTCAATATTTTCATTATTATTTCAACTTTATTAATTGTAAAGCCTACAATTAATTCTTTGTTTTTATCTGAATTATCTTCTGATGCTTTACCTCTAGGCTATGTATTAACTGCATTTATGGCAATTATTGGCTCTTTCTTTTACAACAAAGCTCTAGAAAAGTATGCCTTAAATATCATTATTGACAGAACACTCATCGGCTCCATTTTATCGTTAATTCTTTTTGCTATCGGAATCAATTTCGACCTTGTACAAGGCTTGATATTATACATTCCATATGTCTGGGTTGCTATATTTGGCTTATTAACGGCATCACAATTCTGGATTTTAGCCAATCTCGTTTACAATGTCAGAGAAGCCAAACGTGTTTTCGGATTTATCGGAGCTGGCGCCATAGCTGGAGGTATTTTCGGAGGCTACTTAACATCGTTACTTACGGCCTTTATGAACATTCAGGATTTGTTGTTTTTTGCGGCCGTCCTTTTATCCTTTTGCATTCCTATTACAAGATTCATTTGGAAAACTGAAGTCGCTGTGCTCAACCCCTTTCAGAGGTCCATTAGAAAAAGTCCGAAAAGCGATTCGCCTTTAAAACTTATTAAACAATCCAAATTACTAAGTCTCATAGCTGTTGTTATCGGAATCAGTGTTCTTATCGCCAAACTTGTAGATTATCAATACAGCGATTATGCGTCCAGACTTATTGAAGATCCAAATGAACTCACCTCCTTTTTCGGATTTTGGTTCTCTACATTAAGTGTGATGTCTTTAATCATTCAGTTGTTTTTAACGAAAAGAATTGTAGGTACTTTTGGTGTTGGTAAATCGCTTTTATGGCTGCCTTCCGGAATTTTAATCGGTTCCATTTTACTGCTTATTGTGCCACAATTGTGGGTTATTGTTTTTATTAAAATTGTAGATGGCAGTTTAAAGCAATCGGTTAACAAGGCTGCTACAGAGTTGCTGTCGATTCCAATTCCCATTGAAATTAAAAAGAAAACAAAGACATTTACAGATGTCGTCATCGATAGTATTGCTACTGGTCTTGCCGGATTAATACTCATCTTTTTTATTAACGGTCTTGAGATTTCATCAACGTACATCAGTTTAATAATTATCATTTCTATTGTCGTTTGGCTCTACTTTATATATCATTTAAGAAAAGAATACATCGTTGCATTTAAAGGCCTATTTGAAACAACTCAAGACAAAAAAGCAAAAACCAATAAAGCCGAAATCAAAGTAACTTCTATAGTTAAAACAGTTCTGGATATTTTTGAAAATGGCAACGAGAATCAAATTTTACATATGTTGCAAAAAACATTAGATGTTAAAGATGAACGTTTCTTTTATGGCATAAAAAACGTATTAAATCATCCTTCAGCCAAGGTAAAGGCTCTTGCTATTGAGAATCTGTATTATTTAAATTCTGAAAACTTAAATGCGACTATGGAATTATTAATTCAAGATTCGGATCAGTCGGTAACTACATCAGCATTTCGATATTTAGTAAAGAATTATACAAAAGACACCTTTGAGTTGTTCAATAAATACATCAATAGTGAAGATCATACCATTGCAAATGCAGCATTGATAGGCTTATCTCAAGAGCTTAGAAATAGCACACAACTCCAACATAAATTTAATTTAGAGGATAAAATCCGAACGACACTTTTACAATACAAAACACTTAAAAGTCAGGAAGAACAAACGCATAAATTGCATACTGTTTTAGAAACCATCGGTTATGCCAAACTAAACAACTTTTATGACGTTTTGCATTCAAACCTGATTGCCGAAGCGATTGAAACACGAAAAATTGCAATTACAAGTGCATCTAAAAGTCTGGAGTTACAATTTGTTAATCCTATAATAAGACAATTAACACTTAAAGATACTCGACAAACAGCTATTGATGCTTTGTTCTTTTATGGAGAACCCATTATTGATGTCATCTATAAAAATATAAAATCCAATCAAATGGACTTGGATGAAGCAAGGTATGCTATAGCTGTGATTGAAAAATTCACCTCTCAAAAAGCAGTCAATATTTTAATGAAACTAACCGACGACCAAGAGCATAGCTTAAAAATTGAGGCTATTGAAGCCTTACGTCGTTTGCGATGGAAATATCCCAATCTCCTAATTAAAGACCGATTGGTTGTAGATAAAATATTAGATGAATGCCATTTATACCAAAACACCTTATCCATTATTCATTCTCAAATCGTAATTCAGTATAAGAAAAAATCACAACGTATTGAAGCTCAAGAGGAGCATGAAGCACGTCATAATTTGATTCAGTTATTAGAGCAACGACTCGACAGACAAATACAACGTATATTTAGATTTCTAGGCATCAAATACCAGCCAGATGACGTAGATCCCATCCTCAACACCATTTTACATGGTATTGAAGAACAACGGATTCATGCCATTGAATTCTTAGATAACATTCTTGATAATCAACTAAAAAAGGAACTCATTCCAGTAGCTGAATCTATTTTGATTGATAGTATATCTGAAGAAAAAATAAAAAAGTTTAATCTGAAGGTCTTAAGTGAAACCGAATGTTTTAACGAGCTTTTAAATCGGAAAGATCAAAAACTAAAACTGGCTGTACTCTTCCTAATCGAAAAAAGTTACAATCCTAAATTTAAACCGCTTTTAGAATTAAGTTTAATTGATTCTAATGAAAAAATCAGAACTAAGGCTGCTGACATTCTGAACCAAAATTCATAAGTTATTGTCGTATGACCTTATCGATACTTGACGCTAAATTCATGTGATCAGTTGCCGAATTTTTCCTGAGAACATTCGTCATTAATACTACGATGTATCTGCAATTATCAGGATGTTCTACAATGGCTACCGAATTCATAAAATTAGTGACATTGCCCATATATTTTCCACAGGCTTCACCTTTACTTCTATCACATTTATACAAACTTCCAGATTTAAAATACGCGGCTGCATCCTTAAGAACTGGTGATTGTGCATAACGAATTCGTCGGTCGGTCATGTACATTAATCGCTTCATTTCTAAACTAGATGCCTGATCTATCACATTGCCTTGTTCTAATTGCACCAAAAATTTCATCACACCTAACGTGGTTCCTATACTGCCACCTTTATCACCAACATAGGTATTTGCGCCTCTCGTGAAAAAACTTCCCAAGCGCCATTCATCATGCGAAATTCCTAAATCTCTTAGTGGTAAATTTACCACGTCATTGCTAATATCTGTGAGTTCCTTTTTATTCGAGGTTTTAAAAAAAGCATCAGCTTCCTCCTGAGTAAGCTCTGGATATTTGTCACCAAAAATTTGCATCAATAACACTTCTCGCCACAGAATACTTGCTGCCCCATTATTGCTCACAGAAAGCATGTGGTCTGCCCATTCAAATAAGGTAAACACATCACTGGCTATGACCTGACGTTTCACTAACTTCTGCGTTTCCATATTATAAATAGGAATGGTATGCTCATCGGTTAATCCCCAAACACCTGCTTTAACCGATTTCGTTCGCAGTAAGTCCAGTCGTTTTTCAAAATCATCTGGATAAAGTTTTGCCAACTGATCAAATAAGCCTAATAAAACGGCTATTTTCCCAACACTTCCAGGCTGATAACCTGCGGTTTCATTTCGCTGAGCGTACTTTAAATCGGTATCATCAGAAATATCCAAAACTGCTAACGAATAGCTTCTATCCAATCCTCTAAACAGTGCATTAATGTCTTTTTGAAAGGTCGCATCAACAGTTAATAAACTGGAGGCACTATCACCAGATCTTGAGGTTAGATTGAGTTCAATATCCATATAAGATTTCATAGCACCTTCCGGAAGTTTAGTAGCATCTTTCAACGCACCACTTTTAATGAGTTCCAATCGCTTTAATCGTTTAATTCCTGTATGCTCATAACCATCAATTGGATAATACTTAAAGGAAATGAATGTTGAAGATACAAGCAGCAATACGACAAGGGTTACAATTCTTTTCATAACTTAGTTTTTTATAGCTTTCGATAGTGAAATCGCTTTGTTGTTATCAATGGTTGGTGTAATGGATTCGAGATAGGTTGAACTTAAAGCTTTTTTATTTTCAACAAAAGGTCTAATTTGAAATAGCCAGAGTTTATCATTCTGAAAGCCTAATTCTACATCATATGCGCCTTCATAATCGGAGTTGGTTTCCTTTGGAAGCGTTTCTCGAATGGTATGTGCCAAAGCTCTGATCTCATTAATATTTTGTGTGCTTAAAACAAACTCGTTGAAGGTTGCGGACTTTTTTAAAGTTCCTCCTGATTGCGGTAAACTAGTATACAAGTGCTCTCTGGCAGGCGCTAAAAACTGAAAACCACCATTATTCTTGATTAAATACGTTTCAGCCGATTGACCATCGACAGCACCTCCTGCACCTCGACTAAAAGCAACGGTCAAATCATTTTCGTTTCCGTTACTGATGCCTTTTGTAATTAACACACCCGAATAATCAACATCTACACTAGGAATTACCAAAATTGAAGGAAATACATTCTCAGGATTTAATAGATATTTCTGGCGCCATTTAAAACTGCGTTCAGTGTAAGGTGATGCCCAAACTGCTTTTATACCATCAATAATTTTGGTTTTATCGGCAACATTAAACAAGGTCAGATTGAGACCTGCACCTGTAAAATCTTTCAAATCTTCCATGTTGGTATCACTACGTAAAAACACTGGAATTTCACCGATTTCTTGTCCTAGAATAGATTTAAAATCTGCTTCTAATTCGCTGATAAACGAATCCTGCATTGGCATGTCTTTAATCGCCTCACGTAAGATTTTCAATTGTTCTAACTGATAGGCTTCAATAACCTCATCCGTATTATCTTGAGCCATCTGTTCGGCTTTTGCAAACATGGCATTTAAAAACTCCCAATAGGTTTGATTTTTATTTGGCATTTGCTGATCCATATGGCTTTTAAATATGCCAAAAGGAATCACAAGTCCTTCAACAACCTTGTCTGGAAACATCGTTTTCAATTGTCCTAAATTCGCAGCTTTTGGACCGCAAAGTCGTCCTGAATCAGTCGCATCAACATCTCTCAGGTTTAGAATACTGGTCTCAGCAATACGAAGGTTTTCAATTGGCACAGCAATCTTTTCAGCATTACGCTCTTTTTTAGCAAACAATAAGCGTTCGGTTTCGGTCATGTCTTTAGCTTCTTTGATGATGACATTACCTTTATTTGATACGGCATAAAATACCTGCTTTCCGTGATATTTCACCAGACTTTGTAAGTTATCGTCAGACAAAGCTGCATTTGGAATTCCTAAATTACGAGCTAGTAATTGCACATGAGAGACCATATTGCCTTCTGAAACTGTTGCAATACCAGCTACAGGTTTTAAATCGGCTGGAGAACGCTGAAAAACGTAAATCTTATTTGAAGACACTTCGATGGCATCAGGCGAACCTGTAACCACAACCAGTTCACCAAAAGCATAACCTGGATTTAATCCTCTAAAACCACTTTGATTCGGAAGATCTAAAACCTTATTGGTTAATGCCGATTCTTCAGCAATAAAATCGCCTAAATCGCTTACCGCTTTGCCTAAATGAAGTGCGACAGAACCTCTAATTTTATCATCAATAAAGCCATGTGATAAAGGTTCAAAAGCTGCGTATTCATCGACTATATCTTGGTAAATAGCTTTAACCATAGAAGAACTCCACTCTACTTCTCGCCTAGCACTTTCTAAAACTGACGTCAGGTCTTCGAGCGTCATCGTGTTTTCTGTTGAAGGCGTACGCGTCAGATTAAGTTGTTCCCATTCGTTGAGTTCAATATAACCTGCACCTGCTGTAGCCAAACCTAGATAGCAAATCTTATTCAGTAAATCGTCAACTGTAGGTGTATTCCAAAATTGTGCATTTTTAAAGACAATGTCTTCCAGCTTCAGTGATAAATCAAATAACTGTAATCTTGCTTGTCCGCTGTTTTCATTCAGAATAGCCAAACGAACATCATATAACAATTGCGAGGTTTCTGTAATAAGTTGCGCAGCATCAGATGAATTTGTATTAGAAGCGATATACGCATTGATGTTTTTACCAATAGCTGTTGTGCTAATTTTAGTCGTGAATTTTTTAAGAGCTTCAATATCAACCGGCTTAAAAAAGGTTGCCATCGTACCTAGTAGCTCATCAATTTTCTTGCTGTTGGCTTCAGAAATTTTAAACGCTTTTTCTTGCTTGAACGCTTTCACTTTTTGAATATCTGAAACTTCAGGCAAACTATGAATCTTTACTCGCAAGTCCATAAACTCCGGAATCAGATCAGAAATTACTTTCGATTGACTACGCATGAGTTGTGCGACATTATCATCACCACTATGAGGAATATCTTTTAGCGACTGACGAATTAAGAAATAGTGTTTTTTAACCATACTATCGTTAGAAAGCAACCATTTGTAAAAGTCAATTCCCCAGGCCTCTTCATCTTCAGATTGTACAGAACCTCGGTAATACTGACCTTTGCGATTGATCCAACCATCATCAACGGTTCTTAAATATTTATCGATTTGATATTGCTTTAAGCGTGACTGATTGTGAGCTTCATCCCAAAACACTTCCTTTGGTGTCGCTGTTAGAATTTGACCTAAATAAATATGGTTGGTTTTCCCTAAATTTATTACAGCATCTTTGTATCGCGCATGTTGAACACCTATACCAATATTATCAGGACAAGGATCTTTTGGCTGACGAACACTTCCGTCGGTACAAAACCAACGAATATCCTTGTAAGGACCACGAACATCTGTTTTATAGAGCTGAATTAAATCTTTAATCTCATCACTACGTAAGCTTTGAGATGTTATTTCTCCAGGCATCATAAACACCAAGAGGAAGACTAGAATATATGCTTTCATTTAAGGTAAATGCTTTACGAATTATTAATCAAATGTAATGCCGATTTGATTTCAAACCTTTAATTTACGAAGAAGTTATTGACAAATAAAGAGATTCCTAATTAATAGAAAAACACACGACCATAATAATTTAAATCAACGATTTCGCCTTTTGTAGTTCTGTAATCTTTGCGAATAGTACCTTCAAGTTCAAATCCGTTTTTTAGAATGACGGCAATACTACCTTTGTTTCGGTTTCCTGCTCTGCATAGTAACTTAATAAACTTATGTTTCTGAATTATGTGATTGATGACTAAGCTGGTGGCTTTGGTCACGATACCTTTTCCTTCGTAGTGGTCATCGATAAAAAAACCTAATTCAGCTTTAGGAACATTAAGATCTATGTTTTTTACATCAACCAATCCTACAAACGTATTGGTTTCGGTATCTGTAATCATATATGGTAAATAACTTATGTCTTTTATACGTTTCTGAATCTCTACACAGTACTGTTTTGTAGCATCAAGGGTTAAGGTTTTAGATACTGTACCTGCAAAGAAATCTTCTAAACGAGGTCTGTTATTATCAATCAAATTGAAAAAGGCTTCACTTTCGGTGTCTTGCAGAAGACGGATAGTATAGTGGTCAAAAGTCATGAGTTGTAAATATACTAGTTTGTCATTTCAATCATCATTTTGTCATTCTGAGCGCAGTCGAAGAAACGTATTATATTTATTAAAGATTTCTCATCATTCATACTTTATTCTGTCTTAATAACAACTTCAATGATTTTTAATCAACAAACGTATCTAACAATCGTCTGTGATAATTTATTTGTCCGAGATGATAGGTCAAATGCGTGCTTAAATGCATCAGAAAAAACTCAGTAGTCAAAGGCTCTTTAAATACGCGATGCGGATATTCGTTTTGTAAGTCGGCTTCGGTTAAAGTTTTCAATACAGAAATTACAACCGTTTTGCTGGCTTCCAGTTGTTGAATCAATTCTGCTTTCGGAACATCTTTCAATGAAAACTCAAGTTCTCGTTGTCGTACATATCCAGAATTCCCTAATGCTGCACCAATAAAATGATTCAGGTTTCCAATAAGATGTAAACATAAATTACCTGCAGAATTTGAAATGCCTTCTGGAGCTAACCATAAGGTGTTTTCAGTCGTATAAGAATCTATTTCAACTATTAAAGCATTTAAATCTCTGGTAAATAATTTTATTAATGTTTCTGTGAGCATATGTTTGAATTATTGTCCATCAAAATTATTTAAAATAAATTAAATCTTAGCCTGATAAGTGTATAAATCGAAGTAACGTCCTTGGGCAGCAATCAATTCATCATGCGTACCACGTTCGGCGATTCTTCCGTTTTCAATGACGAGAATTTGATCGGCTTTGCGAATGGTACTCAAGCGATGCGCAATAACAATCGTTGTTCTGTTTTTGGTAAGTTCTCCCAAACTCTTTTGAATGAGGGCTTCGCTTTCGGTATCTAAATTAGAAGTCGCTTCATCGAGAATGATAATTTTAGGATCTGCCAGTATGGCTCTTGCAATGGCAATACGTTGCCGTTGTCCACCAGATAACTTCACGCCTCGCTCACCAATCATAGTGTCTAATCCGTCGTCAAATCGGTCTGTAAATTCATTCACGTAAGCCGCCTTAACAGCCGCTTGAACCTGTGCTTCGGATGCCTGAGGCCTTGGGAACATGATATTCTCACGAATGGTACCTTCAAATAAAAACTCATCTTGTAAGACCACACCTAAATGCCTTCTGAAACTTTGTAGTTTTACCTTTGATAAATCTTCACCATCAATGGTTATTTGTCCGGATTTCGGATTTAAAAACGTTGCCGACAATCCAGCAATAGTCGATTTCCCTGAGCCTGAACTTCCAACCAAAGCAATTACAGAACCCGATTCGGCTTTAAAATTAATATCGTGCAGAACAGGTTTTCCTTCTTCATAAGCAAACGACACCTCGTTAAATTCTAGTTCACCTTTAAACTTCTGCAGCTCAATTGTTCTGTTGGTATCATCTTCTTCCGCAGCCATATTCATTAATTCTTCGGTACGATCTAAACCTGCTAGAGCTTCGGTTAACTGGCTTCCGATATTACTCATTTGCACGATTGGTGCAATCATAAACCCTAAAACTAAGGTAAAAAACAAGAAGTCACCAGTAGTCATTTCGCTTTGAATCATATAATAGCCACCAATACCCATAATGCCGGTTGTGGCAATGCCTATTAAAAAAGTAGAAGAACTCGTCATCAAGGCTGTTGCTGTTAAACTTTTCTTGACGTTCTGGTACAAACGTTCTACGCCTTTTTCGAAGATCTTATTTTCCTGATCTTCAGCATTAAAAGCTTTAATTACGCGAACACCTGCTAAAGTTTCAGTTAGACGACCTGTGACCTCAGCATTAATTTTTCCTCGGGTTCTAAAAATGGGACGAATATATTTAAAGGCTTTCAAGGCTATGATTCCGAAGATGGTTAAAGGCACAAATACGAATAAGGTCATCCAGGCATTCAGTTTAATTAAGATGATTAACGAGACAATAGCTGTAAAACTTCCGCCTACCAACTGCACCAATCCTGTACCAATGAGATTTCGTACGCCTTCCACATCACTCATAATTCTTGACACCAATGCTCCCGATTTGGTGTTATCGAAAAAGCTAATGGGTAAGGATAAGACTTTCTTTTGCACCTGAGCGCGCAATTCACTAATTAAGTACTGCGCCTGCACGCTTAGAATTTTGGTAAGCATGAATGAGGTCACGGCCTGCACTGTGATGGCGCTTATTACGATAATGATGAGGGTCCATAAGGCATTTGTATTGCCACTTGGCACCACGTCATCTAACAAGACTTTACTTTGCCATGGCAAAACCAAGCCTGATAAACTTCTAATAACGATGAGAAACAATCCAATGAACACGAGCTTTCGTCGTGGCCAGATAATGGTCACAAAGGCTTGTTTTAAGGTGACTTTTGGTTTGGATTTATTGGTGTTATCTGTGGTTTTTAAATGCTGCATGACTTAATTTTGAATTGCAAAGATACACTTGAAACTGGTAGGTTGTTTTTAGAAAAGTCAATGTTTTGTTAATTCATCTTTTGAGGTGATTTCCTATCGCTTTTCTTGTACTTTTGCGCCATGCAAACAAAACCTACATTTAAGATCGAATTTGTAGCGCTCATGGCATCGTTAATGTCTATTGTTGCTTTATCGATTGATGCACTATTGCCTGCCTTACCAGACATTGGCACTGCTCTTGGAGTTACTGATGCCAGCGATAATCAATTACTGATTACTATGATTTTCTTGGGCTTAGGGTTTGGGCAATTGATCTTCGGACCATTATCAGATAGTTTTGGACGAAAACCAATGGTGTATTTTGGTTTTGCTGTATTTGTCATAGCCAGTATTGTTTGTGTCACCACCAACAACTTTGAGGTCATTATCATTGGGCGAATCTTTCAAGGGATTGGACTCTCCTCACCTCGTACGATTGCCATTGCCATGACAAGAGACACCTATAGTGGTGATTTTATGGCAAAGATGCTATCGATTATTGTGATGTTTTTTATTTTAGTGCCCATTGTGGCTCCAACCTTCGGGCAGTGGCTCCTGGATATATTTAACTGGCAAGCCATTTTTAATGCCAACCTACTTATTGGCTTAATCATCGTATTATGGTTTTGGAAGCGTCAGCCAGAAACTCTAGATGCCAAACATAAAATCAAGTTCTCTCCTTCTATTTTTATCACAGGTACCAAAGAGTTTATTCGCTATAAAGAGGCTGTTGCCTTTACCTTAGTGTCTGGCTTTATTACAGGATCGTTTATGGTGTATTTAAGTACGTCACAGCAAATCTTTCAAGAGCAATATCTGTTGGGTGATTTGTTTCCTTATATCTTTGCCAGTACAGCGTTTTCGGTTGGTTTTGCAACGTTTACAAATAGCCGACTCGTGATTCGGTTTGGGGCATTTAACATTGCTTTTTATGCTACCATTGCTTTTGCGAGCATATCACTGTTGTATATCGTGTTGTTTCATACGGGTCATAATCCGAGTATTGTGGTACTGATGGTGTTTTTTTTAATGCAGTTTTTTGCGGTTGGCTTCCTCTTTGGAAATTTACGTTCGTTGGCCATGGAGCCTTTAGGGCATATTGCTGGGATTGGCTCGGCGATTAATGGGTTTGTATCTACAGTTATGGCAGTGCCTATTGCGAATTTTATTGGGAGTTTTGTAAAGACGTCGGTGTTACCACTTTTTGTTGGGTTTTCGGTTTTTGGGGTGTTGTCGTTAGGGGTGTTTTTGTGGTTGAAGCGTAGGCGAAGTCCTGCTTAGCTTTTTTTATATTCATTTTTGATGGACCAAAAACGAACCAAAAAGTCCTTTACTGTAAGAGGAAATCACTGCGTGCCTCTCGCTTTAGTGCATCTTGTAGTAGTTTTCAATAATCATCTTTCTTTAGTCCTTGTTTTTATGTACTAACATTAACATACAGCTCGTTATTTCTGCTTACAGCGGTTTCCGACTGTGTCGGAATTTCAAGTACATTAATGGTTTTAGGAACTTTAGGAAATTCCTCTCTGGTTTTATGCCGAGAGGGATATTTTTTTTTGTTTTTCTATATGCTCTTTTTTTCATTGCCAAAAAAATGAACCAAAAAGGTCTAGCGTTTGCATCTTCGGTGGTCATTTACGCTTTTGAAGTCTGAAAGACATGAAGTCAAAGCGTTTAAGTAGTATTCTTTTTTATATGTTCATTTTTGATGGACCAAAAACGAACTAAAAAGTCCTTTACTGTAAGAGGAAATCACTGCGTGCCTCTCGCTTTAATGCATCTTGTAGTAGTTTTCAATAATCATCTTTATTTAATCCTTGTTTTTATGTACTAACATTGACATACAGCTCGTTATTTCTGCTTACAGCGGTTTCCGACTGAGTCGGAACTTCAAGTGAATTGATGGTTTGAGAAACTTTAGGAAATTCCTCCTGAGTTTTATGCTGAGGGAGACTTTTTTTGTTTTTATATATGTTCTTTTTTTTTGCCAAAAACTGCATAGCACATCATGAGCTCCATAAAATAAAAGTATGCGAATAAAAGAACCAAAAAGGTCTAGCCTTTTCATCTTCGACGGTCAATTACGCTTTTGAATTCTCAAAGACATGAACTCGCTAAAGCTCAAACAACATTTCTTTACTTACGACTTCTTCAAGGTATTGACACTCGCATGCCAGATGTTAGAGGCGTGTTTTCCGACTTAGTCGGAATTGCAAGTGTATTGGTGATTTTGGGTTTAGTTGATCGATATTTATGAGTAAGCCCTTTTTTCACTACATTTAACATCTATTTAAAAACCAATCGATAAGAATACCGAGGTATGGCAAAATCACAAGACGCTAAGAAAAATGTAAAAAAGGAAGCAACCCTATCGCCTAAGGAGAAAAAAGCAGCTAAACTGGCAAAAAAAGCAAACCGAAAGTAATACCTGTAGCATATGGATTTAAAATTAGCTGTGCTTATTGATGGTGATAATATCCCTTCGGCGTATGTAAAAGAAATGATGGAAGAGATTGCCAAATATGGTAACCCAACCATCAAGCGTATTTATGGAGATTGGACCAAGCCTCATTTATCGAAATGGAAAAATGTATTGCTTGAAAATGCCATTACGCCCATACAACAATATGGCTATACGACTGGTAAAAATGCAACAGACTCTGCCATGATTATTGATGCTATGGATATTTTATATTCTGAAAAAGTTGACGGATTTTGTTTGGTGTCTAGTGATAGTGATTTTACACGATTGGCTACCCGTTTGCGTGAGGCTGGAATGAAAGTGTATGGTATAGGCGAAAAGAAAACACCCAACCCATTTATTGTGGCTTGTGATAAATTTATTTATATCGAGATTTTAAAACATCAAGTGTCTGAAAATGAATTAGAATCTACTGAAACAACACGCAGTACTAAAAATGATTATGACAAAATAACTCCGAAAGATGTTCGGTTTATTGCGTCTACCATAGACGATGTTGCAGACGATGATGGCTGGGCATTTTTAGGGGATGTTGGAAGTTTACTACAAAAGAAACAACCTAATTTCGATTCTAGAAATTATGGGTTTCAAAAGTTAACACCATTGATTAAATCGATTCCTGCATTTGAAATCGAAAGTCGTGAAGACTCCAGAGGACGCATGAAGCTTATTTATGTAAGAATTAAAGAAGTGAAGAACACCAAGAAAAAGCGATAACCCAAGAATGGTTATTGTATATAACCTCTCGCGATCTCTAATAATGAATCTATTATTCCTCTTTTGACTTATTGATAATGGCTCTTAAACGCTCTTTTCTGGTCGCAGCTTCTTGCTTGAGCTTATTCTTTTTTTGAGCCATGAGTTTAGAATGCTTGGCTTTATTGTTTCCGTTTTTCTGGCCTTTTGGTTTTGGCATGACGACTGCTAATTGCTATTACAGAAACGAAGATAATTAAACAAAAAAGAGCAACCTAAATGTCTTGCTCTTTTTTGTTTTGCATTAGTGATGAAGCCATTGTTGGAGCTCATCTTTGATAGCGACTGGCGCGAGCACGACGTTTTGCTTTTTTTTAGCAAAAGGGAATGCCCAGAACCTATGCCTTTAACACCACTCTAAATCTGGCTTTTCCATCGTGTAAATGCTCTATGGCATCATTTACCTTAGCCATATCAAATTGCTCAACGGTTGGATAAATATCATGACGCACACAAAATTCTAGCATTTTACGGGTTAAGGCGATACTACCTAACGGACTACCACCTACCGATTTCTCTCCTGCAATCATACTAAAGGCCGGAATTTCCATAGGCTCTAAAACAGCACCTACCGTATGCAACTTACCTTGTGGTGCGAGTGTGGTTAAAAATGCATTCCAATCGAGTTTGACATTGGTGGTGTTTAAAATGAAGTTTAAGCTGCCTGCGATCGCTTCTAAATCGGATGGATCTGTGGAATCAACCACATTGTGGGCTCCCATAGCTTTTAAAGCATCGGTCTTTGATTTGTTAGACGTGAATGCTGTGACCTCACAACCCCAAGCTTTTAAGAATTTTAATGCCATGTGCCCTAAACCGCCTATACCAATTACACCAACTTTATCGGTTGGTTGCACACCAGATAAGACTATCGGATTGAAAACGGTAATGCCGCCACAAAACAATGGACCTGCTTTTGACATGTCGATACCTTGTGGTAATTTGGTTACCCAAGACCAATGGCCACGCACATGATCGGCAAAACCTCCATGACGACCTACAATAGTGCCTTCGGCTGTAGCGCACAAATGTTGTTTACCATCCATACACTGGTTACAATGTAAACAGGATGCTGAATACCAGCCCATACCAACGTTATCACCAACCTTAAGACCTTTAACTTCAGATCCTAAACCAATGACTTCACCCACAATTTCGTGACCTGGAACTAATGGAAATGTGGTATTTCCCCAATCGTTATTGATCATGCTTAAATCACTGTGGCAGAGTCCGCAATAATGCACTTTAATATCGACGTGCTCTTTGCCTAATTCTGGTAAATCGTATTGAAATTTTTCAAGCTTTGCTCCTGCTTCTTTAGCTGCGTATGCGTTTACTTTCATGGTTGTATATGTTTTTTTTTAAGTTTATCTGATTTGTTTAAAGATACGTGGAATTAACTACAATTTGTTTTAAATTGTTGTTAAGGTTTTTTGTTATTGGTAGAGTTATTATTTTGGGCTATGTTTGAATTGAGGTTTTGTAATTCTATTATTAATTTTAATTTTTATTCATTTTGCCTTGATGCAAAACGAACCAAAAAATCAAAACGATTTACTAGGAAATTACTAAAGTACCATTCGCTAATACATTTGTGTTATAGAATTCATAGTTAGGTAGACTTTTCAATCCTTGATTAGTTTTTAAAATAATTATAGTAGCTCATTATTTCTTGAAATCGTTGCTTTCCGACTGTGTCGGAATTGCAAGTAAGTTTATTGATTTAGGTGTATGGCATGGTTAATCTAAAAATCGATAGTACGCACATTTTAAGTAGGCGCCTTCAGGGAAACCGATAGGATGATCAATATCATGTTCGGTTTTTTGCGCAATAGTAAATGGTCGTTTAGTCGCTTGTAAGGTTTGTGCATTGATATCGTAAAAGGCCGTTGCTGTAACACGAGATGAACAGGATGCCAAAACCAATATACCTCCTTTTGCAGTGAGTTGGACTCCTAATTGTGCGAGTTGCGCATATTTTTTCTTAGCTAATGTTACTTCAGTTTGTTGCTTGGCAAAGCTAGGTGGATCAATGACAACGACATCGAAGTGTTGTTTTTTTGAAACGAGCTCTTCTAACAATTGAAAGGCATCACCAGCTAAAGTCATATGCTTACCTGAATACGCATTAAGTTTTCCGTTTTGAACTGCTATCTCCAGAGCTTGCTCACTGATATCCAAACTCGTAACTTCCTTTGCTCCATTCGCTAAAGCATGTACTGAAAAGCCGCCAGCATAGGAAAACACATCCAGAACCGTTTTATTTTTACTTAGGAGTCCGACTTGACGTCGGTTCTCTCTGTGATCTAAAAAGTAACCCGTTTTATGACCTTTGATGACGTTTGCTGAAAACTGAACGCCATGTTCAATAAACTGCACGACCTCATCTTTTAAGTCGCCATACACCACATCACCATCTTCTAAGTGATGTGATTTAGAATTTTGTAAACTTCGGCTTAACCGAATGACCACCGTTTTGCATCCTGAAACGTCTATTAAACTCTCTAAAAGGGTTTGTAAATAAGGTAACCATATTTCCGAATAAAGTTTTACCACTAAAACTTTGGTATATACATCTGCAATAAGCGAAGGGAAGCCGTCATTTTCCCCAAAAAGTAAGCGATAACTGTTGGTCTTGGTTTTTAACAATGGTAGGCGTTTTTTATAAGCCTTCTGAATCTTTTGATGAAAAAAGGCATTGTCAATGTTGACTGAAGCTGTATCACTATAAACCATCTTGATTCGGATTGGTGATTTGGCATCGTACAACCCAATACCAATCATTTTATTGGCGCGCTTTCCGAAGATAATTGCCAGATCTCCTGTTTTGGCAGTATCATTAATCTTGACGATACTATCCGAAAACACCCAAGGATGCCCTTCCTGCACGTAGTTTTCACCTTTGGAAGTGAGTTTTACGGCGAGACGTTTAGGCTGGTATTTAGTATCGATAGCGGTTGAAAATGTCATAAGATGAATTCCAGTATTTTGAGTTTGCAAATTACTGCTTTAAATGAACTTAAAGCTAATTTCATAAAAAAAGCGTTTCAAAACACTAAGCCTTTGAAACGCTCTTCACATTTTTAACTGATTTTACCAGTTATCGATTTCATCTTTTAGTTCTTCTTTACTTTTTCCATATTTTTCCTGCATTTTCCCTGCAAGTTTATCTATGTTTCCTTCGGCTTCAGCGTATTCATCATCGGTGATTTTTCCATATTTCTTTTTAAAATCGCCTTTGATTTGCTTCCATTTGCCTTCTAATTGATCTTTATTCATAATATTTCTGTTTTAAGATTAATACTACCTTAATATCGTATGATTTCTCTGGAAACAGTGTTTCAATTCCTATAATTGTTAACGCTATTGCAAGTCGTTGTATTTATGAATTTCATTGGTTAAAGTTTATGAATGATTTTAAACTAAAAAACGCAACCCTTTCGGATCGCGTTTTTTACAAATGTTAAGTAATTATTCTTGTGAGATGAGACCTTTCGTATGAGCTCAAGGTGACATCATCCTAAAATTCTTATTTTACCTCTTCGAAATCTACGTCTTCTACATCACTGCTTTCATCTGCAGCCTGTCCTTTAGCTCCTGCTCCAGCATCTGTTGGTCCACCTTCAGGTGCACCTTGAGCTTCGGCTTGTGCTTTGTACATTTCTTCGGAAGCGACTTTCCAAGCTTCGTTTATTTTTTCTAAAGCAGGCTCAATAACAGCTACATCTTTAGTTTCGTAAGCTTTCTTCAGCTCTTCAAGCGCTTCTTCAATTGGTTTCTTTTTATCATCAGATAATTTATCACCAAATTCTTTAAGTTGACTTTCTGTTTGGAAAATCATCGCATCAGCTTGGTTTAATTTATCAGCAGTTTCTTTAGCTTTAGCATCTGCTTCTGCATTAGCTTCAGCATCCTGCTTCATTTTTTGAATTTCCTCTTCGGTTAATCCTGAAGATGCTTCAATTCTGATATCTTGTTTTTTTCCAGTCGCTTTATCTTCCGCAGAAACTTTGATAATACCATTGGCATCAATATCAAAAGTAACTTCAATTTGAGGTGTTCCTCGTTTTGCTGGTGGAATACCGTCTAAGTGAAAACGTCCAATTGTTTTATTATCTGCTGCCATAGCACGCTCTCCTTGTAATACATGGATTTCAACTGATGGCTGATTATCTGCTGCTGTTGAGAATACCTGTGATTTCTTAGTTGGAATCGTCGTATTCGCATCAATCAACTTGGTCATCACATTACCCATCGTTTCGATACCGAGAGATAATGGTGTAACGTCTAATAAAAGAACATCTTTTACATCACCTGTTAAGACTCCACCTTGAATTGCAGCACCTAATGATACTACTTCATCTGGATTCACACCTTTACTTGGCGCTTTTCCGAAGAACTTCTCAACGGCTTCCTGAACTGCTGGAATACGTGTTGAACCACCAACTAAAATGATCTCGTCGATGTCACTTTTACTTAATCCTGCAGCTTTTAGAGCTGTTTGACAAGGCTCAATCGTACGTTTTACTAAATCGTCAATTAATTGTTCAAACTTTGAACGTGTTAATGTACGCACCAAGTGTTTTGGTCCAGAAGCAGTAGCTGTTACGTAAGGTAAGTTGATTTCAGTTTGAGCAGAAGATGACAATTCAATCTTTGCTTTCTCAGAAGCTTCCTTTAAACGTTGTAACGCCATAGGATCTTTACGTAAATCAATACCTTCTTCAGCATTGAATTCGTCTGCTAACCAATTGATGATTTTTTCATCGACATCATCACCACCTAAATGTGTATCTCCATCTGTAGATAATACTTCGAATACACCATCTCCTAATTCCAGAATAGATACATCATGGGTTCCACCTCCAAAATCGAAAACTACGATTTTCTGGTCAGTACCTTTTTTATCCATACCATAAGCTAAAGCTGCTGCAGTAGGCTCGTTGATAATACGTTCTACTTTTAAACCTGCAATTTCACCTGCTTCTTTAGTCGCTTGACGTTGAGAATCATTAAAATATGCTGGCACAGTAATTACCGCACGAGATACGTCTTGTCCAAGATAATCTTCAGCAGTTTTCTTCATTTTCTGAAGAATCATAGCTGATAATTCTTGTGGTGTATATAAACGACCATCGATATCTACTCTTGGCGTATCGTTGTCACCTTTAACCACTTTATATGGCACACGTTCGGCTTCTTTTTTAGACTCAGAATATTTATTCCCCATAAAACGCTTAATAGAATATACCGTTTTTGTTGGGTTAGTTACTGCTTGTCTTTTAGCTGGATCACCAACTTTAATTTCTCCTCCTTCTACAAAGGCGATAACCGAAGGCGTTGTTCTTTTACCTTCAGCGTTTGGGATAACAACGGGTTCGTTACCTTCCATTACAGAAACGCAAGAGTTTGTTGTTCCTAAATCGATTCCAATAATTTTACTCATAATATTATATTTGTTTTATAGATTTCCGCTTTTCACGGAAACGTTGTGTTCATTTTAATTACGGTTTGATTATGACAATCATTATGCCATTACAATAAATATGACATGATGTCAGAATACTTTCTCAAAGTTGTCTTGAAAAAGCTTAATTTTGGTACAGCATTTGATACTTTAAAATAAAATATATACTTATGAAACATATCTCTTACTTCGTTTTAGCTTTTGCTTCTTTCTTTTTAATGTCTTGTGAAGGTGATCCTGGACCACAAGGACCTCAAGGTCCAGCTGGAGGCTTGTTAGTCTCTTCAGCCTTTGAAATTGTTATTGATTTTAATGACGCCAACGACTACTCTTTTATTGAAGGCTACGGATTTGATGTATTTCCTTCAGATGTAACCTTAGTTTATATATTATGGGATACAGTGAACGGACAAGATATCTGGAGATTATTACCTCAAACGGTTACTTTTGAAGACGGGACCTTAGTTTACAATTATGACTTTACTCAAACTGATGTGAGTTTCTTTTTAGATGGCACAACAGATTTTACTGCTTTAGGACCTGAATGGACTCAAGATCAAGTGTTCAGAGTTGTAGTTGTACCTGCTGATAATGTTGATGGTTTAGATGTTACCAATCTAGACACTGTTATGCAAATGACAAACATAGACAGCTTCGATATTAGACACGACTAAAATCTTTTAACCCTCGTGTTACACCTAGTCAACAAAGCGTATATTTGCGTTGCAACTATAACGATTTAGTGAATGGAATGTATTTCTGTTTTTGATATGCTTAAAATTGGTGTCGGACCTTCAAGTTCCCATACCTTAGGTCCGTGGAGAGCTGCTGAACGCTGGATTAAAGAATTAAAGGATTCCAATAAATTTGATAAAGTAGAAAAAATAACGGTCGATCTTTACGGTTCTTTATCCCTTACCGGAAAAGGACATGCCACTGATTACGCAATTCTCTTAGGTTTAAGTGGAGCTGATCCTGAGTACATTCCTGTAGAATCTATTGATGTTATCATAGCTTCGATTAAGAACACCAACGTTTTATCTTTTAACAATGAACGCAGCATTCCTTTTGACGCTAAATCAGATATTATTTTTAATAAGAAGTTTCTACCATTTCATTCCAATGCCTTAGTCTTTTCGGCTCATATCAACGGTAGACGTCATCGTGCAACCTACTATTCTATTGGTGGTGGGTTTGTAGTCCAGGAAGAACGTAAAAATTCTAAAGCCAATAAAATCATTTTCTATTGTACATTTCCGTATCCAATTTCAACTGGAAATGAACTTCTGAAATTTTGTAATGATTTAAAACTCCCTATTTCTGGTGTGGTTTTAGAAAACGAAAGATCTATTAGAGATGAGGCCGTTATCAATTCAGAAATACAGCGTATTTGGGACACCATGCTAGAATGCATGTATGTTGGTTGCCATACTGAAGGACATCTTCCAGGTGGTTTACACGTGAGGCGACGTGCCTATGATATGTATCAAAGTCTTAAAGGTGAAAAACCTTATGAGACACCCGTTGAATGGCTGAATTCCATTAGAAACACTGAAGTTAAATTCCGTCAAATTTTAAAATGGGTAAGCTGTTTTGCACTAGCTGTTAATGAGGTTAATGCCTCACTAGGTCGTGTTGTAACGGCTCCAACGAATGGTAGTGCTGGTGTAATTCCTGCAGTTTTAATGTATTACCTAGTCATTGAAAATCACGATGGAAACTTTGAAGACATCAAACGCTTTTTGTTGGTAGCAGGAGAAATTGGAAGCATCTTTAAAAAAGGCGCAACCATTAGTGCAGCCATGGGAGGATGCCAAGCTGAAATAGGTGTATCTTCTGCAATGGCAGCTGGAGCTTTATGTGAGCTCTCTGGTGGAACTCCTGAGCAAGTCTTAGTAGCTGCAGAAATTGCCATGGAGCATCACTTGGGTATGACCTGCGACCCTATAGGCGGATTGGTTCAAATTCCGTGTATAGAACGTAATGCCATGGGAGCCATAAAAGCTATTAACGCTTGCGAATTAGCATTAGATACGGATCCTAACAATGTAAAAGTACCATTAGACAAAGTCGTACAAACCATGTGGGAAACCGCAAAAGATATGAATACCAAATATAAAGAAACCTCTGAAGGCGGATTAGCTGTTGGTGTTCATTTGAGTGATTGTTAGTTTTTCCTCTTCATAATAAATTAAATTTAAGAAATCTCTGTATTTTTACGAATAATTAAAAATCACCATATGTCAACCGCAAAAAAAGAATACAAGCGAATTACTGTAAAGACCTTAGTCGATATGAAGTCTAAAGGCGAAAAAATATCAATGCTTACAGCCTACGACTATACTATGGCAAAAATAGTTGATGAAGCAGGAATTGATGTGATTTTAGTTGGTGATTCAGCTAGTAATGTTATGGCAGGACACGAAACAACACTTCCAATTACATTAGATCAAATGATTTATCATGCGTCCTCTGTTGTTAGAGCAATTGAGAGAGCATTAGTTGTTGTTGATCTTCCTTTCGGAAGCTATCAAAGTGATCCAAAAGAAGCTTTACGTTCAGCCATTAGAATCATGAAAGAATCAGGAGGACATGCTGTAAAAATGGAAGGCGGAAAAGAAGTGAAAGAATCCATTAAACGTATTTTAAACGCAGGAATTCCTGTCATGGGACATTTAGGTTTAACACCACAATCAATCTATAAATTTGGAACGTATACAGTAAGAGCTAAAGAGGAAGAAGAAGCTGATCGACTTAAAGAAGACGCACTTATGCTAGAAAAAGCAGGATGTTTCGGAATTGTTTTAGAAAAAATTCCAGCAAAATTAGCTCAAGAAGTTGCTGAAAGTGTTTCCATTCCTGTGATTGGAATTGGTGCTGGTGCTGGTGTTGACGGACAAGTTTTAGTACTTCATGATATGATCGGAATGACCCATGAATTTAATCCGCGTTTTTTACGTCGCTATATGAACTTATATGAAGACATGACTACTGCTATTGGTCAATATGTAAAAGACGTTAAGGCTGTTGACTTTCCGAATGACAAGGAACAGTATTAATTACTGTTGGTTGTTAGTTGTTTGCTGTTAAAAAAAGGACTTTTCCAATTGAAAATTATGCAACTGAATAACTAAACCTATCAACATCTAAACAACTTTTATTTGAAATTACTCTCTAACAAATCTAATTTACAAGTGCTTTACGAGGATAATCATATTATTATCGTTAATAAGCGTGCTGGTGATATTGTTCAAGGTGACAAAACTGGCGACACACCATTAAGCGACGTAGTAAAAGACTATTTGAAAGACAAATACAATAAACCTGGCAATGTGTATTTAGGCGTTGTACATCGTTTGGACAGGCCAACGACTGGGATTGTCATGTTTGCAAAAACAAGCAAAGCTTTACCTCGGTTAAATAAATTGTTTTCTGATAAAAAAGCGAATAAAACCTATTGGGCCATAGTAAAACAAACTCCTGAAATACCCAAAGACACTCTAATTAACTGGCTGAAGAAAAATCCGAAAAACAACAAATCTACAGCATACCATAAAGAAATTGAAGGTAGTAAAAAAGCCATTCTACATTACAAAACATTGAAGATTTTAGATAATTATACGCTTTTAGAAATAGAATTAGAAACTGGAAGGCACCATCAAATCAGAGTACAATTATCGAGTATTGGCTCTCCTATAAAAGGCGATTTAAAGTACGGCTTTGACAGAAGTAATAAAGATGCCAGTATCAGCTTGCACGCCAGACGCTTACAATTTACGCATCCTGTTTCGAACGAACCTATTGACGTCATTGCGCCTTTACCAGATGACCCTATTTGGAATGCCTGTAAAGATTAAAGTGGATACTTGATTGTTAAAGTTACACCGTCGTTTGGTTCTGTTTGCAAATCATAAGTAGCATTAATTAACTCAGCTCTACTTTTCATATTAATCAATCCAGAACCTTTTTCTGAAGTATTTATATCAAACCCTTTTCCATTGTCTGATGCCGTAATCACCAACTGATTTTCATGATAATCTAAAGTTACATTAATCACCTCAGCTTCAGAGTACTTAACAGAATTAGAAAAGAATTCCTGCAAAATTCTAAATAGTATAATTTCATGCTTTTTATCTTCAATAGTTTTCGTATTCCCTTTAACACTAAGTTCTGCAGATGAAAACTTCATTCGTTTCAATCGACTCAATTCATTAGATATAGACTCCTCAAAACCCATATTTAGCAAAACATCATTGTTAAGAGATTTAGATAATGAACGCACTTCCTTGAGACTTTCTTTTACGCTTAAAGAAGCATCTTCCAGTTTAGCTTTTAAATCTTCAGGAGCTTTAGATGTCACCATTTTGAGCTGCATATTGGCATAAGCTAATAACTGACCTACATTATCATGAAGCTCCCAACCGACATGTTTTAACGTTTGTTCTTGGATTTCAGATTGAGTTCTTGAGATTTCTTCATCAAACCTTTTCTGTTGCTCTATTTGTTCTAATAAAAGCTTGTTTTTGCGCTTCTGAAAGGTTACAAAAAAAAGGATAATCATAGTTGACAATAACAACAGTGCAAAAATGACATAGCCTATTAAAGCAATTTCCTCCTTATTTAATGTGTGCTCTTCTTGAGCGAGTACCAAAAACCGAATGTAATACATGAATATGTGAAAATGTTAATATACAACAATAATAACGATCTGAAATTTACAAATTCTGTATTAAAAGGCAGAAAATAGCTATTGTAAATAAAAAGTGGTGTAGCGCATAAGTGCCACAATAATAGTGCTACGCTAATATAAAATGAAGGCAACTTATAATATTGAAGGATAAAATCACTATTCATCAATTCTACAAAATAAAGAATTACAAAAATTGATATAATAACTGATGCCAGAATATTATCATGAGGCAATCCAAATCCAAAAAAATTATCCTTATCTGTATAATAAATAATAGCAAAAATACTATATATAATAACTATAAATCTGATAAAAAGCTTAGACGCAGTATTAGAAATTAATTCGGTATAAAAGACACCTAAAAACCCAATGGTTAAAAATGAATAGATATTATAAAGCCAAGTGTTTTGGCAAAACACACTATTCTTCCAAGAAACAAACCAACCATAATCGTAGTTATTTTGCAACATGGTTTTGTAATAGCCTAAAACCTCAACAACTACTGTAATCCATAAAAAAACAATAAATAATTTTAACTTCTTATTTTTGGTTCTATGCAAATACACAGAACCAAAAACAGCAGCTAAAATCTCGAAGAATTTCGTTATAAAAGAATTATTTTCGTAGAGAAATTCATTCAAAATTTAAATTATTATTGTGGATAATTTGCACTTGGTGGACGACCTTCATCTCCATGATTTAAACCATCACCTCCATCGATATCATCGCCTCCTCCTTTTTGCATCATAAACATATTACCTTGAGATGTTTTCAAATATCCTGTTGGAACGAATATATAGGTTGAGTAGCCAGGGTTTTTTCCATCACCAGGATGTGCTCCAGGATAAATTCTTATGCCATCCATTGTATATCCTAATGAATCGGCTTGATTTTTAGCTAGAACCAAGTAGTTTTTTACATCTTCTAAAGCATACCATGAAGACCTATTGTCTCCTCCATCAACACCATTGAACAAGCTATCATTAATAGCTTCATACCTGGGATTATATGCTTGCGTTAAAGTTTTTATTTCGTCAGGTTTGATTAATCCATTTGGTTGAGAGGGTAACATTTCGATAGGCTCTTGTTTATGACAGTAAAAATACATGGCTAAAGCTCCTAAGATAAATCCTAAAATAAGTAATATTAATTTTTTCATAATTGGTTAGTTTGAATTAATTGCTTGCCTAAAGTATTGAAAATCTAAACATAAAACCAAAAAATATCAAATTTTCTAGGTTTTTTCTTACTAATCAATGCATTTCAACCTAAATTTATCGCCAAAAATCTTTTGTGACAATTGATTTATAGATGACTCTGAAACTTGCAAAATTCTAGGATATCCACCTGTAGTCTGACAATCTCTCATTAAAAACAACAACTTCCCAGAAGGCGTTAACTGCACTGTTCCTGGCAAAACTAAAGAGGTTATAATTGATTCCATAGTGTTGTTAATGGATTCTTTTACTTGATAAGCCATTCTGTTACTATCATTTGAAACTGTAAATTCTGTTGAAAACAGCATTTCTTCCTCTCTTTCCGACAAGTTACTATATTCTATTCCCTTTGTAACTTCAATGCTTGTCACTTCAAAATGACTTTTAGTCATTTTCATTAAAGCAAACGGCTTTTCAATAGCACTATGCTGTTCAGAAATAGAAATTAAATCTCCTTTTTTTAGTTGTGAACTCATTGTGATAGGATAATACATGCTACAACTGTTCATAATAAATTCTGTTTGAAAACCTCCTTTAACAGCTACATAAGCTCTACAACCATAATTTCGATTTCCAAATGACAAGACATCATTTTTAAGAATTTGAATACGCGAATTCATCCTTACTCGTTTGGAGTTTATCATCGGACATAAATCTGCTCCAGACAAAGCAATTTCAGTATCACAATGAAACAATAGCTTTGGTCCATGTATAGTAATTTCTAATACAGCACTAGACAAAGCGTTATCCAATATAAGGTTTGCAACTTTAGCTGAATGTAAATCCATCGCTCCAGAAAAAGGCACACCATACTCTTGAACATCAAAACGTCCTAAATCCTGAATACTATCATATAAACCGTTTTTAAGTACTTCAACCATCAATAACCTTGTTTTCTATACTAAACATTTCACTTTGAATATCTTCTTTAATGTTATAATATGTATTGATATCAATAGGAATAAATTGAATTTTATCTCCTGCTTGTGCAAAACAAGGATCATTTACTTTAGCATTAAAAAAATCCAAGGGTGAATTACCAATAATATTCCAACCAGCAGGACTAAAATTTGGATAGATTCCTGTCTGTTCATTTCCTATAGCAACAGACCCTTTTTTTACCTCTAATCTCGGACTTTCTTTACGTGGAAAAAAGAGTCTTTTATCTAATCCACCTAAGTATAAAAAACCAGGCAAAAAGCCAATAAAAAAAACGGTATAAATCACTTCGGAATGAAGCTTAATAATTTCAGATTTTGAGAGTTGTTTTGCCTTAGATATTTCATCTAAATCAATACCAAATGCATCATCGTAACACACCGGAATTTTCCACAGCTTACAAGTTGAATTGATTAGTCTTACTCTTGTGGAATAGAGCGATTTTAACACTAAAAATTCATCATTGATATTATCAATAGTATATACATAAATAATTAATATCGAGTTATATGCATTATTTACCTGAAGTATTGATTTAATTTCTGAATTTATGATGTGATTTTTAAAAATCAACACATCGTCAAGGATATTTTCATCAATTTTTTGTGGCCACTGCACTAAAATTGAACGTTCAGAATAGTGATGATATGTAAGTTTATAATCTGTCAAAAGCTACAAAATTTTAATTGAATTTTGCTCTAATTTTTGAGTTAAATATTTTAAATTTTCAACTACATTTTCATGATCACCATGCACACAAATCGTATCCACTTTTAGCGCTACTTCTACTCCATTTTTTGTTCTCACATTTCCTTGAGAAACCATCCTAAAGACATGTTCAAAAACAGCTTCCTTTTTGTGAATTACAGCATCTCGATTTTGCCTTGAAATCAAAGTCAAATCCTCATTATAATTTCTATCTGCAAAACCTTCAAACATTACTTGTAATCCATTTGCAATTCCTATTTTAGACATCATAGACTGAAAAGGCGCATAAAGAATCACATTGTCATCTAATCTTTTAACAACATCAATAATAATTTGCGCAGTTTTTTCGTCTGTGGTTGCTAAATTATACAAAGCTCCATGCGGTTTGACATGATGTAACTTCAAATTCATAGACTTTAAAACAGCAATTAGAGCCTTAATTTGCTCATCTATGACATTAGACAAATCAGATGACGACATTTCAATACTTCTTCTTCCGAAGTTTTCTCTATCAGGAAATGAAGGATGTGCTCCAATTTTAACCTTATGCTTTTCAGCTAATTTTGAAACACGCTTCATGGTTTCAATATCTCCTGCATGTCCACCACAAGCGATATTGCATGACGACAAGAAAGGCATCAGTAAATCTTCATTATCAAGACCTTCTCCCAAATCACAATTGATATCTATATATTTAGTCATCTCTGATTTCATCAAAAATTAATAATTCATTTGTAGATTCTTCGCTACCCTCTGAATGACATTAAATCTACTATCATACGACGTTAAATACTTTCAAAATACTTTTTACACCTAAAAAAACTGCTATAGCCAGAATTATAAAACCAAAAACATTTTGAAGCATTGAGTTTTTATAAGTTCCAAGAACAGAAGACTTGTTCATAATCCACAATAAAAATCCAGCGATAACAGGTAATAGCAATCCATTAGCTACTTGGGCAAATTTGATGATTTCGATAGATTTAAATCCGATAGATGAGAACACAACACCTAAAACTAAAATAAACATCCAAACCAATCTAAATGATTTTGATTTCATATTTGAACTCCAACCCAAGCATCCTGAAGCCACATAAGACGCAGCTAAAGGTGCTGTAATAGCACTTGTTATTCCAGCAGCAAATAAGCCAACTGACAAAAACACGGAAGCATAGCTTCCAAATAAAGGCTCTAGACCTTTTGCTAAATCGGAAGCATTATTTACTTCAGAAGAATTAATTGCTGCTGCAGATACTATGATGCACATAGACACAATTCCACCTAAAACCACAGCAATAATTGTATCTTTTCTCGCATATTGAAGATCAGATTCATGTTTCCATTTTTCTTTGACTAAAGATGCATGCAAAAACAAATTATAAGGCACGACAGTTGTTCCTATTAAAGCCATAACTGTTAAAACACTATCATTTGAAAACCTTGGAATGAATACTCCTTTAAATACTTCAGATAAGTCAGGCTTGGTCATTATTGCTGTGATTAAAAACGATAGACTCATTAAAATCACAAGAGAAATTAATGCCTTTTCCAATATTTTATAATTACCTATATAAAGCAATATAAACGCCATGATACCAATTATAACACTAAATAAATTGAGGTTGAAATTTCCAAAAGTTAGCATCTGATTTCCAAATAAATTTTCTAAACCCAGTACACTTCCGCTTATATTTCCCGCTTCGTAAGCCGCATTACCAATAACTATTGCAGACAGGATTAAGATCACAGCAAGTGTTCTCACCAATGGATTTGAAATTTGCGTGCGAATCACTTCGGACAAACCCTTTTGTGATATAATTCCCAAACGCGCAGCCATTTCCTGTAAAACGATCGTTGCTACAATTGACAATACCATTGCCCAAAGCAGTGCAAAGCCAAAGTTAACACCAGCCAGCGTACAAACAGTCACAGTTCCTGGTCCGATAAATGCAGCTGCAACCAAAGGTCCTGGACCAATATTTTTAAACCAATTTTTAATCACGCTCAACAGAATTTAAAGCATAAATAGCAAAACTCCCAAGCCAGTGACCACCTTCATAACTATCACCAACGATACCTGGTAATGAGTAATTGATATGCTGATTTGCAATGTTTTTTAAATGACTATATTCTGGTAAATCTTTTGCTATTTCGTTTAAACTCCATGCTCTGGAAAAATTCACACCATCGAGATGCACTAATTTTCCATCGGTTCTGTCACTCACTTTTCCAGTTTCAATAGTAAAGTTTTTATCATTAAGCTGAGGAAGAAAATCTAAAAGCCATGTTTTATATTCTTCCAAAGGCAATACACGTTTCATCAAAGCAGCTTCTTCTAAACAAGGTGACAAAAAATCAAATCCGCTAGGTTCCCAAGATATTGGACAGTCAGCATCATTGCCATAAAAATCTTTTGCACGTTGTTCTATAAGCGATAATAACTCGGCATTACCAACCGTTTTAGCGTAGTCATACGCAAATGAGAGTCCGAACGCAGTATTTGGATGCTCACCAACTCGAATTGGATAATTGAGCTTCGGTAGAAACTCTAAATATTTATCGACAATCAAGTCGGTTAAAGGTTGAAGATTAGCCTCTAAAATTTTTGCGTTTGGGTGATCCCAAGTATGTAATTCTTCAGCAAGTTTCAACAACCAAGCCCAACCATAAGTGCGCTCGTAAGATGAATTATGCTTTCCGAAGAAATAAGACACTTCAGTTTTGATGTTGTCTTCAGACATATTTTCAAGCAACATGGCCATGATTTTATTCTTATTGTTCAATTCAGGAAACTGCTTTAATAGACTAACCAAACTCCAGTGACCATGTACCGCAGAATGCCAGTCGAAGCAACCGTAAAACGCTGGATGCAAAGCTTGAGGAGATTGTAAATCGGCATCACCACCAATCACCTGATTAAGCTTGTTAGGATATTCTGTTTGAATACAATCTATTGGTAATTGCGCTAATCGGTTAGCATCTAGGAGATTCAAAATTGGAATATCAACCTCTTTAACTATCTGGCTTTCTGAAGTTTCAGCTTGATTCGTTTTAACATCAGAGCAGCCAAAAAACAACAATAAATAAACACAAAAGACAAGTTTATATCTGTACATATTAATTGGTTATGGAATTGTCTTTAAATATAATGCATTTGCTCAAGAGTTCGTGAGCTGTTTTCAATAGTTTTGATTAAATATTGTTATCTTCGAATTAGTTTTAAAGCACTATTTGTTGCTATGAATAAAAAAAAATGGTTTAAAACCTTACAATTTCTTGCTGCTTATCTAGTTGCAG
This sequence comes from Psychroserpens mesophilus, assembly GCF_000826645.1. Taxonomy (GTDB): domain Bacteria; phylum Bacteroidota; class Bacteroidia; order Flavobacteriales; family Flavobacteriaceae; genus Psychroserpens; species Psychroserpens mesophilus. Next base: position 348,241 of record NZ_JXJP01000020.1, on the reverse strand, counting down.
CTTGGACATTTTTACAATTTGTTGACTGGATTCTCAATCGGTATGATATTTCGCCTTATTGGGTAGATGTTTTACTGTGGTTTTTCATTGGTATCATTCCTTCTCTAATGATTTATCTGCACAACCAGGAACGAATCAATAAGCGTATTTTGAAACTTCGTGAAAAAATTATATTTCCACTAAACATTATCCTTTTATCTCTAGGACTCTACTTTGGTTTTGGCAACACCGATTTAGGAGCTACAACAAAATCTATAGATTACACGACTGAAGATGGCGAACAAAAAACCACTGTAATTACTAAAGAAGAATTTAGAACAGGAATTCCAATTTATGGCTTCAAACAGGTCGTTAAAGATAGTGCCACTGACTGGATGCGATATGGTATTGGAAGGTTATTATACGAAGACTTATTACAAAACAAAAGCCTTAGTCCTGAGTTTGAGCACCTCACCAACACAACAACAAAAATTAGAGAAGCATCTTTATTTTACGACTTTTATGTAGATGGAAGCTACCAAAAAGTAGATGAAAATTACGAAATAACAACTCATATAAGAAAAGCAAACAATGGAAAGTCAATAAAAAAACAAACTTTTAGCGGTCCAAACTTTATGACGTTAATCGATGATATTAGTGTATTTATTACCTCTGAAGCTGGCATTACCGAAAACAATAACAACCTTAATTATTTAGATCTTCCTGTAAATGAATTTATTAGCAATTCGTTACCAGCACTGGAAGCCTATGCCAATTATGATTATACAAAAGCTTACGATATTGATAAGAATTTTGCTCTGGCCTATTTAGAGCAAGCTAAACGAAATACAAAATTCAATAGAGGAAAACTAGAGACTCAGGATATTATTGACAAAGCGTTTTCATTAAAAAATAAGTTACCTCTACAAAAGCAATTAGAAGTTTATATTCAGAGAAGCTTGGCATATGAGCAATATGATGACGCCGAAAAACAAGTCAAGTTACAATTAGAAGTTGATCCTACCAACGAATTCTATAATTCTATATTATTTGCTATTTATGGTGAAACTAATAATAAAGACAGCTTTATAAAAGCAGCTGAAAATTTATTCAATAAAAATCCTAATGCTTATTCTGGTTTAAATCTAATTGAAGCGGCAATGGTCAACGGTGAGGAAGACAGAATCATTGAAGCTCTAAAAACTTATGAAATTATCCAACCAGCAGTTAGTGCTTTAAAAATAGAGCCTTTGATATTGAAAGGCGACATTAACAAAGCCAAAGCTATTTTTGAAGAATACAAACTATCTAATCCAAAAAACACGAATAGAAATAGAGCTTATGATTCTATTTTTACGTATTTAAAAAACAATACACCAAAAATTGAAGATTTTAAACCATTTATTGGCACCTATAGGTCTCAACAAAATGAATTGATTTTAAAGTATTGGATTGAAAACGACAGATTAGTACGATATGTAAAAAATCAAGGTTTAGATATTTCTATTCCTGCCGGAAAAGACGCCATTGGAGGTGGGTTTATACAAAACACTACCAACTACAATAAGCTTTTAAAAGACAGTAATGGCAAAACCATTGGATTATACAACCATCAATTTTATTGGAATGGCACAAGTGAAAATTTTTACTGGAAGTTAGACAAAGACATTCTGGCAGCAAATAAAGCCTTTGAAAATCAAGATTTAAATCTTGCCGACTCGTTATACACAATAGCTATCGAAAATAACCCAAAACATGAGTACTTAAAAAACATATTGGCACATATAGAATACACTGCTAGTAAAGCATCTGACTCTATACAGCTTCAGAATGAAAAATTTACTGGCTCTTATGGTCCACGAAACTTTTGGTCAGAAAACAATAAATTTTATTACAAACGTAAAGATGATAAAGGTGAGTTGGTGAAAGTTGAATTACTCCCAATTTCTGAGAATCGCTATATGGATTTAACCCGATTAGGCACCATTATGGAATTTACAAATGATCCTTCTGGAAAAATGGCTTCAAAATCATACAGCCTTACTATTGACAAAGACTTACGTACCGAGTGGAAAAATGAAAGTAATGACAAAATCGTCAATTATTTTTTAAAAGACGACTAACCCAACCAACCTTCACGATCCATACTTCGGTATTGAATGGCTTCAGAGATATGAGCTCCTGTAATAACTTTCGAAGCTTCTAAATCGGCAATAGTTCTAGAAACTTTAAGAATCCTATCGTAAGCTCTAGCAGATAGATTAAGTTGTTCCATGGCGTTCTTAAGTAAGTCCATGGAAGCTTTATCGAGCCTACAATAGGATCTAATTTGTTTGGTATTCATTTGCGCGTTGTAGTGTACATTTTCTGAATCTTTAAATCGTATCGTCTGCAACTCTCTAGCTTTAGTAACTCGTTTTCTGATGTCTACGGAAGACTCTCCTTTTCTCTCATCTGACAACTTATCAAAAGGCACAGGAGTGACTTCAATATGAATATCAATTCGATCTAACAAAGGACCCGAAACCTTACTCAAATAGCGTTGCATTTCGGCAGGTGACGATGTTACAGGCGCATTCGGATCATTAAAATAACCTCCAGGACTCGGATTCATACTTGCAACCAACATAAACGATGATGGATAGGTCACAGTAAACTTGGCTCTGGATATTGTAACTTCCCGATCTTCTAAAGGTTGTCGCATCACTTCTAAAACCTCGCGTTTGAATTCTGGTAATTCATCTAAAAACAACACACCATTGTGTGACAAAGATATTTCTCCTGGTTGCGGATAGCTTCCACCTCCAACCAAGGCGACATTAGAAATTGTATGATGCGGACTTCTAAACGGTCGCTGAGCCATAATACCTGTATGTGCTTTAACGCGACCAACTACGGAATGAATTTTAGTCGTTTCAAGTGCTTCAGACAAGGTCATTGGCGGTAAAATACTTGGCAATCGTTTGGCTAACATGGTTTTTCCTGCGCCAGGAGGACCAATTAAAATAATATTATGTCCACCAGCAGCTGCAATTTCCATGCAACGTTTAATGCTTTCCTGACCTTTAACATCAGAAAAATCGAACTCAGGAAAGTCTAAGTTTTTATAGAATTCTTCTTTTGTATTGATAATCGTTTGTGGAATATCTATGCCTTTATCGAAATGTTCAATAACTTCTTTGATATTTTCAACACCATAAACCTCCAATCCATCAACAATTGCAGCTTCTTTAGCATTTTGTTTCGGTAGAATAAAACCTTTAAAACCTTCCTCTTTTGCCTTCACAGCAATTGGAAGCGCTCCTTTTATGGGTTGTAGATTTCCATCTAAGGACAATTCTCCCATAATGAGATATTGCTCTAGATTGTCGCCTTTAATTTGTTTTGTCGCGACTAAAATTCCGATAGCTAAGGTTAAATCGTAAGCAGAACCTTCCTTACGTAAGTCAGCTGGCGACATATTGATTATGATTTTCTTTCCCGGAATTTTATAACCGTTATTTTGAAGTGCAGCAGCAATACGAAAATTACTTTCCTTAATCGCATTATCAGGCAAACCAACTAAATGGTATCCAATACCAGAATCGACATTCACCTCAACAGTTATGGTTGTAGCTTCAACGCCAAACACTGAACTGCCAAAAACTTTTTTGAGCATACATAGAAATATTTCTATAAATATAGATAATATTCTACAATTTTAATAGGATTTAAAACTTGTACTCAAAAATCGTTTCGCATTCGAATGACTAATCATATAAAACAAGTCTTCACCTATATAGCTTCGAAGGTTTTGAAATAAGGCTTTTTCGGTATTTTTTTGAGCCACAACATAGTAGTCTGTTCCGAAGAGAATTTTGTGTTTCACTTTGTCATCTTGAAGCAAATATTTCAGAAGCGGAAATAACTCTTCATTAAAAATAATAAAGCTGATGTCTGTATAAACACCTTCATACTTAATCATCAGGTCATAAATAACCGACAACCAACTTGCATTCCACCAAATCGTTCTCGTACTGCCATGATTAAGTGTATTTTTAATTTTACTATTTAGATAATCTTCTTTAGAACTGTGTGAAATGTTATTGTTGTAATTGTTCCAGTTATCTTCAGTATATCGCAACCATTCCTTTGTACCACCAAAATGAGCTAAGCAGATTTTCAATTTACTTAAATCGGTTTCTACACCTAAATAATCGCTCAGCAAGTCTTTATCTAAAAGGCAATGGTAATTTAAAGGATGTGAAAAATTTGTCGTAAAATCGTAATTCTTAGTCTGAGGTAACGGAATAGGAATCGGCCCTTCCTCCTTTTTCTTAGTATATTTTAAAATAGGATGCTGATCCCATTCTTTTTTCTTTTTTCCTCTAAAAAACACAGTGCCTTCAATACAATGCGTTGTAATCGGAATCTGATGTTCTTGCGCAAACTTAAAGGTTTCGATTAAATCTTTATCAAACGGATAATACCCTAAAGCTGGATACAATTTAATCCCATGAAATTTCTGTTTTGAAAGATTTCTCTTCACATAGGTTTGATATGAAAATCCGTTAACATTAATTTTAGGGTCAGCTATTCGACGAGGATCTGCAAACACGAAAGGCAACATCTGCCCTTTATTATTTGACTTCACTTTTAAAAGTTCATCCAGTTGTTGCATATAATTTGCAATGGGTTGACCAGCTTCCATGTAATCCATATCCATTGGTAAGACTACAAATTTAGTATCAGTGTCATAGGTTTTTTCCAGTAAATCGAATACTTTCCGTTGTCCTGATTTACTATAGGTGGCATAACGTCCAATGGTTCTAAAGCGTTTAAAAGCTGCTTTCGTTTCAGCACTAAACAAATTACTTAAGGCTAACAAGTTAATCAGCATTTTAAAAAGCCAGTTGAAGAAAAACAAAATGAGCGTATAAAGCCAATACAGTACTCGCGTAAACTTTAATATGTCGAGGAAAAAGTGTTTTACTTTCTTACATTTATGCAGAAAACGCTTGTAGTTATTATTTCTATAGGTCAAATTAAGATAGTACCATTTCACAACCTTCATCGTAATGACCTGATACAACACTGGCATGATTTTCTTCCCAAAATTATTGGGCACATGGTCAATGGTAAACGTATGTGTGTGGCAATTGTAAACCGTGTATCGTTTAGGTATTTGTTCTTTAGAAGTCGATTCTATTTGATGATCCATAAGCAATTACACAACAACAGTGATTACTGTGTTTACAATGGTTTTAATAATTTTATTTTTTAAATGTCCCAATCTCAATTTTGAAACACCTGCTTGATACAAGGCGTTAAGTATGAGTAAATCTTTCTGACTTTTCAATAACCATTCATAGTCTTCAGGAGTGAGATCACCAGACTGAAGCAAACTTGTCCATCGCTCCAGTTTCACCTTAGAAAGCATCAAAAACGACTCAACATCCTCTTTAGTTTCTTTTTTATAATCTGAATAACTCTCTCCTAAAACCTTGAGTAATTCTTCCTTTAGCAGTTGTATTAGTCCTTCAATTTCCATAACATCAATTTTAATTGGTTCCTAAAAAGTTAAGAATATTCGTCTCATTGGTTTTATTCTTTTGGGCTTCGTATTTTATAATTAAATCTAAGGCTTCGGAAACCTGAAGCTTTGCCTCGTTTGTAAATGCTTCGGAAAGTTGACCATCATCTTTCCAGCGTTTAAAAAATCCGGCGAGTAAGTTTTTATCTTTGTTTGCCAGGACATTCCACATGGCATAACTGACTTCATTATTGGGTTTGTTTTTTTCGTATTCTACCATCTTCTGAAGCTCCAGCATCAAATCTTCTACTTCAACTTCAAACGTGTTGAAAGGCTGTGAAGCATCATCCATAAGGTTTAAACTTTCCACCTTAATAGAAATGGCTTGCTGATACGAATACTGATCAAAAATTGCAGTTTTAAGACTTTTGCAGGACGACAAAAGCAACAGCAAAACCATTACTAATATTGATTTCCGAAAGGCAACAGTCCTTTTAATATAATTTTCAAGTGTCATAATTGGATCCCTTTAGGGTATAAAATTTAATGGTGAGGTCTCTTTAAATATTTCAATTCGAGTTCTCAAAATGGCCTGAACATGGTAATCTATAATACGTTTTCGTCCTTCCCGAACATTCAGTATGGTTCTGAATTCATCTTCATTATCCATAAAGAAATTCTCTGTTAAAATCGCTGGCATTTTGGTATGTTTTAACACATAAAAATTGACTTCTTTATCTAAATCGCCATCACTATCAAAATCGGTTCTTAAATTTATATCAGGAAATTCTTTCTGGTATTCTTCCCCAAAAATAGTCGCAATCGCATCACTTTTTGTCGGTTTAACAGATGTGAAAATTTCACTACCAGTTCCTCCTCCAGCATTAGAATGGATACTTATATACACACTCTTACTTGCAGAATATTTATTAGCACGATTGACGCGAGTTTTCAAACTCACATCCCAATATTCGGGAGCAATATTTACATAAGGAATCTTTAAAAATGTAAGTTGTTCAATAATTCCGTTGACAATAGCGCGATTAAATTCGCCTTCATAGATAATGCCTTTGTCATTCCAGTCTTTTCGTTTTCCTGGTGTTTGATATGCACCATTTATTAATCCGCCATGACCATTATCAAGCAATACTATCATATTCAAAATTTTAGATGATTTAAAGTTATGAAAAAATAGCGCGTATATCCGAAAAGGAAAACAATTATTTATCTCTTAAGTTATTTCAAAATAAATGAAATAGCTTCCTCATAATTTATGTATTTTAGGCTACAATTTTGATTGTATGAATCTTACAAAGCGCATCGGACTGGTCTTAGGACCACTACTTTTTGTCATTATTAATCTGTTTGTAAAACCTGAAGGATTATCACCTGAAGGCGTTGCAGTACTTGCTTCTACGGTTTGGATTGCTATCTGGTGGATTACTGAAGCCATTCCAATTGCAGTTACAGCTTTACTGCCAATCATTTTGTTTCCCTTATCTGGCGGAATGGATCTAGTAACGACGACAGGATCTTTCGGACATAAGTATGTGTTTTTATATTTAGGCGGATTTATCATTGCCATAGCGATTGAAAAATGGAACCTTCACAAACGTATTGCGCTTCATATCATTAACATTATAGGAAGCGATGTTCGGAAAATCATACTTGGATTTATGATTGCCACAGCATTCTTATCGATGTGGATTTCAAATACAGCCACATCTGTAATGATGTTACCTATAGGTATTGCTATTATTAAACAACTAAAAGACAATCCGGAAACGATTGAAAATGAACATCAGATTTTTGGTAAAGCTTTGATGCTAGCTATTGCTTACAGCGCATCGATTGGAGGCATTGGTACGTTAATTGGGACACCTCCAAATCTCGTACTTGCAGGTGTGGTTTCGGATCTGTATGGTTATGAAATTACATTTTCACAATGGTTTATGTTTGGCTTTCCTATTTCGATACTTTTACTTTTTATCTGCTGGAAATACCTCACACGTTACGCTTTTACATTCAAGCAAACGGAGTTTCCAGGAGGAAAACAAGAAATAAAACGACTTTTAAAAACCTTAGGAAGCATTAGCTATGAAGAAAAACTAGTCGCTATTATTTTTGCAGTCACAGCATTTTGCTGGATTACGCGCTCTTATTTACTACAACATATTTTTCCAGCATTAGACGACACTATTATAGCTGTGTTTTTTGCAATACTCTTATTTTTAATTCCATCGAAAAACAAAAAAGAACGCCTTATCAACTGGGAAGAAGCCGTTAAATTACCTTGGGGAATTATATTACTCTTTGGTGGTGGCATGGCTTTAGCAAAAGGTTTTGAAACCAGCGGATTGGCAGATTGGATCGGCAGCCAGATGACGACGCTTCAAGGAGTTACAACTATAATTTTAATTTTATTACTAGTAACTGCCGTGAATTTTCTAACTGAAATCACATCCAATCTTGCTACGACAGCGATGTTATTACCTGTGTTGGCACCAATGGCATTAACGGTAGATGTTCATCCATTTGTATTAATGGTTGGCGCAGCAGTTGCAGCATCATGTGCCTTTATGCTTCCAGTAGCAACACCACCAAATGCAGTAGTTTTTGGATCTGGATATTTACGAATTCCAGATATGGTGAATAAAGGCATTGTAATGAATATCATCTCGATTATCATCGTAACACTCTTTGTGTATTTTGTATTACCTGAAGTCTGGAATATAGCAGTTGAAGGGTTTCCTTCAGAATTAAAAACAATCTAATTCTTAATGAATTTAACTGTTTGCTGTTTACCTTCAGCTTGAATATTTAAAAAGTAAATCCCTGAATCTAGTTCAGAAACATTAATACTAATAGTCCCTGATTCTTGAACGGAATGATTTTTCAGTAATCTTCCGTTGATATCAACAATATCAAGTTCTTCTATTAAGAGAGTACTTTCAATGGTTAAATCTGAATGTGTAGGATTAGGAAATACTCTAAATAATTTATCTTCAAATTCTGAAAGCGACAATTGTTCTTCTACAATTTCAGTTTCATAAGTATTCGTAACAATTGGCGGATTAAAATCGAAGTAAATTTCAGCAGTATTATAAAAAATATCACCAAGAACAACATTGTCTTTTGGTTTGATCTTATAAGCGATGTAACCATGGGAATTAGACTCATCGTTTGTACTATCTGGTAAATTGATATTGTTAAAAATAAAATTTACCTCACTTCCATTTAAAATTTCGACACGTCCAGTATGACTGAGACTTTCAAGCTGCATGGTTGTCCAATCTAATTTCTCATCTAAACTATTTTCAACTCTCACATTGATAGCACTTGCTGTTCCTGTATTTTGAAAGCGAATGAGATAATGTAAATATTTATCTACATCATCAATTAAAATTTGTTCACCTTCAAGACAAGTGATATCATTTGGATCATAGGAACCAATAACTGTTTGTTGCAATTCAAAAACATTATCTTCTTCTGTTTCATCTCCAGACATTGGGCTTATAGTTGCTGTTGAGATTAGCTCATCTCCTATTTCAGTTATTGGAGGTGCGAACACATTAAATTCTAAATCTATGGTTCTGGTTTCAAACGGATTTAAATCGGTGTAATCAAATGTCAATGTATTACTCGTTTGAGTTGAAACAGTTTCACTGGCATTTAAAAACTGAAGTTTTGTATCGTCAAATTCGAAAGACACAGAGCCACTTAATTGCATGGTTCCAATATTGTTGTAAACTAATTTATAGGTAGTATCAAAACCTGGACGTGGGTCATTAATGCTTGGGTAAACAACAATATTTAGGTCATTATGAACACCATTAGGTTGTATGCAAAAGTCCACAGTATCTGTATTACCAAAACCCGAGAAATTAGAAGTTGACGAGATGGGATTTGAAGAATAATAATTTGGTAAATCTTGAATTTGAGTAGTCAAATTGCCTTCATTAGGAAACAATTCGTAGGAGCCATCTGCGAGGCTAAATGTAGAATAGCTTTCCTCGTTATTAGTTGAAGAAATTAAAATATTTGGTACAAAAAAATCATTCAAATCACAATCATTTTCATCTAAATCATATGTAACAGTGCCATCAATTTTATTTACAATTCCTAAGTTAAGAAACAAAAGTATCTGTGTTCCAATCCCTACTAATGCATCTATTTTTCCATCACTGTTGATATCTGCCATATGCAAATAATTTGCACCAAAAAATGGATAATCGTTGTTAACAAATTTTGGCGAGCTAAAAATCCCATCACCATTTAAGTTTTCAAACCAAACTAAATTATTACTGAGTATAGTAAAAATATCGTTATCACCATCATTATCAATATCAACAACTTCCACATATCCTCTTAATTGCCATATTGAGGTAGTTATAATTTGTTCGGAACTAAAAACACCTTGACCATCAGTGTTTTCATACCAAGCAATCTTATCATCAGAAGTTGAACCTGATACAACATCCAAATCCCCATCACCATCCATATCTTTTGCTATAACAGTAATTGGACGATCCGCAGACGTTGTTATTATTTTTTCGGCACTAAAATTACCTAGTCCATCAATATTTTCGTACCATGCTACTTTATCATCAAGTGGAGAAGCAGATAAAATATCCATATCATTATCCCCATCTATATCTGCCACATGAATATATCTTGTAATTAAACTAGTTGACGAGCTAATGTCGATATCATTGGTTATGATTTGTTCAGTACCAAAAGTACCTTGGCCATCACTATTTTTATACCAAGAAACTCTATTCAATGTTTTAGAAACAGTAATAAAATCCATATCTCCATCACCATCTAAATCTGACGTTAAACCATAATGTGCTTCAGCAGAAATATTTTGTGCATCTCCAAAATTACCAATCCCATCTGTATTTTTGAATGTATTAATAAATGTACTGGCGGGGACAAATACATCAAAATCACCATCATTATCCAAATCGCTGGGATAAACTGAACTTGCAAAGCTGTTGGAATCACCTAAAGCATTTACTTGAAAGAGATTATTTTGATCCCCTGTATTCTCATACCACATTATATCATTTGCCCCACCAAGAGAAGTAGCTAAAATATCCAAATCTCCGTCATTATTTATATCAGCTGTAGAAATTGATATAATAAGATTTGAATTATCTATTGAATATCCTTCCAGAAACCCAATCTGTCCAAAAGACAATTGAATAGTAAATATTAAAGTAAGAGTAATGTATAGTTTTTTCATATCAATAAATTTTAGTAAATATAATTATTTCAGTTATGTAAGACTAGTTCTTAATAAACCGAATCACCTGTTCACTATTATCAGATTGAATGTTTAAGAAATAGATACCATTAGATAAGTAATCGACCTCGAGGGTAACCTCTTGGCTTAAATTTAAGTTATCTATAGTATTTAAAAGTCTGCCGTTGATATCAACAATTTTAATATAGCTTGTAGCTACTTTACTTTGAATGGTTAATGTCGATTTTGTTGGATTAGGAAACACACTAAATATTTCCGATTCAAATTCTTCAACCGAAAGCACATTTGTAATATCATACACTTGAACAAACCCTGAATTATTTCCATTTACATCTCTATAAGGATCTCCAATAACTACTTTTGTTCCATCAGAAGACAAGTCAACACTAAAACCAAAATCATCATTTATTGCTTCACCAGCAATAGCATTTCCAACCATAATCCAATTTCCATTATCAAACTTAAAAAAACGTGTGTTATTTTCTTGAGGTGCTCCTACAGCTAAAACAGTTCCAGAACTTGACAAATCGATTGCCCAACCGAAACGTTCAAACGAATCACTTCCTTGTATTTCATTTCCAAAAGTCTGCCAAGTATTCCCTATAAGCTGAAAAACTTTTACTTCACCAGAATCTGTTCCGTTCTCATCATTTCCCCAGCTTCCGATAGCGACAATACTTCCATCATCGGAAATAGAAGACGAGGCTCCAAAGAAATTACCAGGAACTTCTCCTGAGATGGTCTGACCTGTTTGTGACCAAGTTGAATTTTCAAAAGAGAATATTTTTGCATAACCTTCTCTCGTTGTTCCATCAATATTTATCCATGCTCCACAAATCACATGATTTCCATCACCAGACATATCTAAGGACATTCCAAACACATCATTTTCATTATCTCCAAAATGCTCAAACACGAGATTCCACTGACTTCCATCATAATCGAATATTCTTAAAACGCCATTATCAAACTCTGTGGTATCAGTATATGGTGCGCCAACTGCTATTCTGTTTCCATCATTAGAAATTGAAATACTTGTACTAAATTCATCATTTACATTTACACCAGCTACTGTATTACCTTTTTGAACCCAGTTAGTTCCATTAAATTCAAATACCCGAGCACTTCCAGAATTAAAACTACCAACATCACTATATTGAGTACCAACGACAACAGTTAAGCCATCACTTGTAATATCAACAGAACGTCCGAGTCCATCCTCATCTGCAGTACCAAGAATATCATTTCCCAGTTGAATCCAGTCAGTTCCATTAAACTGAAACACTTTTACCTGGCCAGCTGCGTAAGCTCCATCAGAATTTCCAGGAGCTCCAACAACAACTGTTTGTCCGTCACCAGACATAGCAACGTCCCAACCCATGGAATCATAAATGGCGTCACCATCAATATCATTTCCTATTTGAACCTGAGAATAGCCAACAAGTGATAATAAAACGAGAATAATTGATATCGTATTTGTTTTCATAGTTTTTCGAAGATATTGAAATTATGACATTAAAGGTTTAATATAAAGTCTAAAGCGCGCTGTTCATTATAGTAAATATTATTCTTCTGAATAAATCCAACATGACCACCAAATTTTGGCATTTCCAGATACAAATTATCATTGTGCTTTGCTTCTTTTACAGGATAACATTCCGAGGACAAAAAGGAATCGTTAAGGGCATTAATCAGTAAGGTTGGGACTTTGATATTTTTTAAGAATTGTAAGCTACTCGATTGTTCATAATAGTCAAGTGCATCTTTAAATCCGTGAGCTTTTGACGTGTAAACTTCATCAAAATCTTTTAAAGTTTTAATTGAATTAATCTCGGTAACACTAATTCTATCAGGAAATTGAATTATTTTAACTTTCAACTTATCTACCAAATGCTTTTTAAATCGAATGGCAAAAGCTTTATTTTTTGGTTTGTGTAATTCAACTGCTGAACCATTTAAATGAACAGGTACAGAAATGGCAATTGCTGACTTGATCTGCTCTGGAACTTCTCGGTCCTCACCAAGATACTTAAGGGTAATATTTCCACCTAAACTAATGCCTTTTATATAGATTTTAGAATAACCTTGCTTAATACAGTGTTTAACCACGTCATCTAAATCATCTGTAGCTCCAGAATGATAACTATGATAAAACCGATTGTCTTCACCACTACAACCTCTAAAATTCACACAAACTGCATCTACTCCATTTTGATTGAAAAGTTTCGCAGTAGCAGTAACATAAGGACGTTGCGCATGACCTTCTAATCCATGAAGCAAAATCATAACAGCATCAGATTTATCTTGTGTATAACTCCAGTCTAAATCTAAAAAATCAGCATCACGAGTGTTAATGCGTTCACGCTGTTGCCTTAAATTCACTTTTCTAACTAAGCCTGAATACACAGTCGCAATAAATCCATTTTTAAATTGAAAAGGTGGTTTGTAAGTGGACTCTAGGATTGGCATTATTTAATAATGAGTTATGACGTTGTTTGCTGTTAAGTTGATTTCGAATTAGCTGATTTGTAAAGATGTAAATTTAAAGTCTTTTCCGTTAAACAAGCCTTTATCGCTCAACTTTAATGAAGGAATTACCAACAGCGCCATAAACGACAAGGTCATGTAAGGTGCGCGAAGCGTACTTCCTAATTGTTTTGCCATGTCATCCAACTCTGCATAGTGTTTACCAATGGTTACACCATCCTGATCACTCATAATACCAGCCACAGGAAGCGGAACGATTTTTTCTTCGGAAGATGTGACTGCACAAATTCCACCTTTATTTTCAATAATAAGATTCACGGCTTTACAAATAGCCTCATCAGAAACTCCGACAGCAATGATATTATGCGAATCATGACCAACTGAAGATGCAATTGCACCTTGTTTTAATCCGAAATTCTTAATAAATGCCATTGCAGGCTTGTCATCGTTATAACGATTGACGACGGTCATTTTTAAAATATCAGTTTTTGTATTTGACACCAGATTGCCATTTTGAAGTGTTGCTTTTTCAATCAATTCGTTAGTCACCAACTGACCTTCAAGTGCTTCGATAACTCTTATTTGTTTTGCTTCTGAAGATATTCTGAAATCTCCAATAGTCTTCTTGCTAGTATTGAAATTGTTCAGGTTTTCAAAAGCTATAGACTTCAACTTTGAAACGCCATTTTCACTAAGCAATTCGCCATGGATATACGTTTGCAAAACTTGAAAATTCTTCAAATCTTCAACCACAATAAAGTCTGCATCGTCGCCAACGCGCAACAAACCGACATCCAGATTATAATGTTTTACTGGATTAATACAAGCCACCTGAAGCACTTTAAACACATCAATGCCTTTGGCGACTGCACGAGCACACAATGCATTGATATGATTTATAATCAAGTCATCAGGATGCTTATCATCACTACAAAACATCATATCCTCAAAATACTCTGGAAGTAAATCTACTAAAGCCTCAAAATTCTTAGCAGCACTACCTTCTCGAATTAAGACTTTCATCCCTTTTTGAAGTTTTTCCAAACCTTCCTCATATGTAAAACATTCATGATCGGTTGAAATGCCTGCTTTGATGTATTTTGTAATATCATCTCCTACAACTCCAGGCGCATGACCATCCACGGGCTTATCATAGTGTTTTGCCCAAGCTATTTTTTTAAGAATGTCTTCGTCATCAAATAAAACACCAGGATAATTCATCATCTCAGCTAAGTATTTAATTTCCGGATTAGCCATTAACATTTTAATATCATCAGAATCTATAATAGCTCCTGCGGATTCAAAAGATGTTGCAGGTACACAAGAAGGTGCTCCAAAATTGAATTTAAAAGGTGTTTGCTTTCCGTTTTCAATCATAAACTCCACTCCTTTCACTCCCAACACATTGGCTATTTCATGAGGATCTGATACTGTAGCAACTGTACCATGGTTGACAGCAATTCTGGCAAACTCACTTGGAACCAACATAGAACTTTCAATGTGAATATGCGCATCAACAAATCCAGGAAGAATGTAGTTATTCACGTTATGATCTTTCTCTTCAACAGATTTAATTTTGCCATTTTCAATAGTAAGCACTCCTTTGAAAATTCGCTTGTTTTGAATATCAACTATTTGTCCAAGTAATTTTTGCATTATGTAATTATGTGTTTTTAGATTCTTAGGTCACTCCTTCCGCTGAATGACAACTTAATTTAATTTTATTCGTAACATATGCGTTGTAGATTCGGTTACTTTAAATCGTTCATCTGCTCGCATTCCAATCACCCAAACTATCTTGTCATTTGAAGTCAGTAACCAGATGTTTTCTTTATCTACAATAGACAATTTCTCGTCTTTGAAATATTTACTAAGCTTCTTTTTTCCTGTCATTCCTGAAGGATGAAACAGGTCACCATCTTTCCATCGTCGCAATTGTAACGGAAAAACTAATTGATTTTTATCTACATAAATAGACATTTTTGAGGGTTTGGAAACGCCTTCAGCTTCATCGAATAATAAAGTGCCTATTGGTGTTTTAACTTTAATGTCAGATTCGTTGATGAGGATAGATTCTTCGCTTACACTTCGGTTGCGCTCATGGTGACATAAATCAGTTAAAATCAAATGTGTTCGGTCTTTTATTAAGCGATGTGTTTTAGACAACACTTGTTTTCCAGATTGCGCATCTAACAAGCCCACAACGTCGTTCCATTCGGTAAACCCGTAAGCTTTAAACATCTCAAATAAATATGCTTTGGGATTATTCACCTTTTTAAATTCTGAAATTTTAAACCCAATATGATGCTCATCAATAGATTCGATAGCACGTTTTGCAACAGCATTTAGGCTTTCCTCAACAATATCTGAAGTATCGTTGAGATGCTCTAGTGTCTTTTTAAAATTCTGAAGCAAGTCTGGATTTGCAGCTTTGAAGGCAGGAATCACATGATGTCTTAATTTGTTCCGAAGGTATTTATCAGAAATATTACTACTATCCTCACGCCAATTTAAGCCATTACTTTTAGCATATTCCTCTAATTGTTCTCTCGAGAATGGCAACAATGGTCTGACAATATTATCATTGATTTCAGGAATCCCAGTGAGTCCGTTTAGACCTGTGCCTCGAGATAAATTAATTAAAAAGGTTTCCAGATTATCATCCGCGTGATGCGCTGTTAAAACATAATCGAAGTTTAAGTTTTTAGCCAAATCAAAAAACCACTGATATCGCAGTTCACGAGCAGCCATTTGAATAGACAGCTTTTCAATTTCAGCAAATGTTTCCGTGTCAAAATATTCAACAAAAACCTCCAAATCTAAAGTGTCGCCTAACTCTAATACGAAATTTTCATCTGCATCGCTTTCCTTTCCACGTAATTTGAAATTACAATGTGCTAAAGCAAAATTCAATTTTAATTCATGACATAACTGTGTCAACACCACACTGTCCAGACCTCCAGAAACTGCAATAAGAAGTTTACTATTCTCTAGAAATTTGAGATTAGATTTGATATGATTATGGAATGCTTCAATCATGGTTCAAATATACAACTTTGCTTTACTTAAAAACCCAAACAATTTGATGGCTAATGACATTTATCATATTTAAATTCTGAGATATAGATTACATTTAATTCAACATTAAAATTGAGAGCCATGAAAACTTTAAATGACATTCAAAACAAATCGAGCCAAAATGAATTTGATAAAAAGGTGCTTTCTGCTTCACAACATCTGCATACCTACATTAAGCATCGCCTATATATTGCGGAATCAACAGGAATTTTACCTAAAAATATGTATACTTCAACCGATCTGATAGATACAAGTATTTTAAAGCTATATGAATCTGGCTATAATGTTGACGATGAAGCTCTTGCTATTAAACTTAAACTCTTTTCGTATGCTGATCGTGAATTAGATACCATTTTTAAAAACGAAGACTTTCATAAAAACACGATTAGTACAAGCGACATTTTAGAGGAAGAATTAGACGGATTGGATGAGCAATTCTCTGTTGATGCTGATTTAGACTTGATCATGCAAGAAGATTTTGATGATATTTCTTATGCCCAAAGTCGCAAGCATAAGCATTTGTTTTTATACACAGACAGTAACAGTAATTTATTAGATGCGTTTAACATTCAAGACATTAGCCTAAAAAATACACCAAAAGTTATTGGCGGTTTTTATAGTTGGGTACCAACACAAATTGCAAATATTGTGGATTTACATGTTTTTGGAAAACTCAACTTTGAAGAGATTTCTAAAATCAAGCATATTGAAGTTACGAGATTAGAACGCATTTTCAAGGCAATACAACAAAGCTTCAGGAGAAATTTGGGTTAATTTTCAAGAACCTCTCGCATGGCTTTCGCTTTCAGCAAGCATTCCTCATACTCTTTGAGTGGATCACTCTTTGCTGTTATTGCGCCTCCAACTGAATACGACACATATTGCTCTGAAGCATTGTACAAAATACTTCGAATCACCACGTTAAAATCGAAATCGCTTTCTGGTGTAAAATAACCCACAGCTCCAGAATACAAGCCACGTTTGGTTTCCTCTAATTCTTCAATGATTCGCATAGCAGAAATTTTTGGAGCACCTGTCATACTTCCCATAGGAAAGGTTGTTTTAATCACATCAACGGGATGCATGGTATCATCGATTTCTGAAGTGACTGTAGAAATCATTTGATGCACTTGTTTAAAAGAATATACCTCACAAAGTTCTTCAACTTTCACACTGCCTTTGGTTGCTGTTTTAGACAAATCGTTTCGTACTAAATCGACTATCATCACATTTTCACTACGCTCTTTAGAGTCTTCGGAAAGCCCTTTTTTAAGCTGAAAATCTTCGTCTTTGTGTAGCGAACGTTTCGCTGTCCCTTTAATAGGTTGTGAAATAATTTTATTGCCTTCTTTCTTAATATAGCGCTCTGGTGATGCCGAAAGCAAATATTTATCGTATAACCGAATAAAGGTTGCAAAAGGAGGTTTAGAAATCTTATTAAGTTTGTTATAAATTTCAAAGGGATGAATCGATGTCTGTTCGGCATAAAACTCCTGACAAAAATTAGCTTCATAAATATCACCTCGATGAATGTGATTCAACATGGTATGGACTTTCTGAAAATACTCGTCTTTATGAATTCTGAGTTTAATTTTGATCGTCTGGTCTTCGGAAGACTTCTCAGTTGTGCTCGATGAGACTGCAGATGTAATAGTTTGCAAATCATCTTCAACTTCGTCAGCAACAAAATTCAAGTATTGTATTTCTAAGGTATTTCCTTTTAGCAGAAATAGCTTTTTAGGCTGAAAAAAACACAATTCAGGGAATTGTAGTCCATCAAAATTTTTCGACGTTAGGGCTTCAACATCATTTTTTAAGTCGTAAGACAAATAGCCAAACAACCAATCTTTAGTACTGGTTTGATAAGTTTTTAATTGTTCAAATGCATCGTGATAGTCGGTTTGAATACTGGTAAAGGCTTCTACTGCCAATACAGCATCGTAGTTAGCATAACTGTGCTTATAATGGTTAGAATCTAACCAAACAATTTCTTCAAATTTCTGACTCCAAAGTAGTAGTTGATTTTTAAAGATTTCCGGGTTAGAAATATGTACAGATGTAAGACGTCTCAATGCATTTCAGATGAATCACAAAAATACTGAATTAAAGCCATGCAGAACAAGTCTGTTTTTCCAAAGTAAAAAATTACCTTTGCATTATGGAAAACGATGCCATCTCTTTTGAAGATTTAAATTTAAATACACCTTTATACAATGCACTAAACGACTTAGGCTTTGTAAAACCTACACCTATTCAAGCGGAAGCTTTTAATCTTGTAGCTTCAGGAAAAGATGTCGTAGGAATTGCGCAAACAGGTACAGGTAAAACATTTGCCTATATGCTGCCTATTTTACGACATTTAAAGTATTCTACTCAAGAAAATCCAAGAGTATTAATTTTAGTACCAACCAGAGAACTTGTTGTTCAGGTTGTAGATGAAATTGAAAAACTAGCAGCTTACATTAATGTTAGAGTTTTAGGGGTTTATGGAGGCACCAATATTAATACACAAAAACAGGCTGTTGCTCAAGGACAAGATATCATTGTAGCCACTCCTGGTCGTTTATTTGATCTCGCAGTAAGTCATGTATTGCAATTGAAGAGCATTCAAAAACTGGTGATTGATGAAGTTGATGTCATGTTAGATTTAGGTTTCAGGCATCAATTATTAAATATTTTTGACATTTTACCAGAGCGTCGTCAAAATATAATGTTTTCGGCAACTATGACCGAAGATGTTGATGAATTGATTACGGATTTCTTTATCAATCCAGAACGTGTGACCATAGCTGTTTCGGGAACACCACTTCATAATATTGAACAACGACGCTATGATGTTGCCAATTTTCACACGAAGACAAATTTATTAGAACACTTGCTTCAAGACACCGAAATTTATCATAAAGTTTTGGTATTTGTTGCCTTCAAAAGGCTTGCAGATTTACTCTATGATGAGTTAGAGGAACGTTTTCCTGGTCAATCTTGCGTAATTCATTCAAATAAAACTCAAAATTACAGGCTACGTAGTATTGAACAATTTAGAGCAGGTGACAATCGGGTTTTGATTGCTACCGACGTTATGGCTCGTGGATTAGACATTGAAAATATTAGTCATGTGATTAATTTTGACACACCTAAATTTCCAGAAAATTACATGCATCGAATTGGAAGAACAGGACGTGCAGAGCAACAAGGACAAGCCCTTACGTTCTCTACTGAAAAGGAACAAGAAGCCATTGAAACGATTCAGGAGTATATGGACATGACTATTACTTTAATTCCATTTCCTGAAAACGTTGAAATTTCTAAGCAATTGATTGAAGAAGAGCGTCCGCAAATTAGAGAACGAAACAATCCAACAAAACGCACAGAAGATGCAGTAGGACCTGCTTTTCATGAGAAGAAAGACAAAAACAAAAAGGAAAATTTAGGAGGTTCTTACAAATTTAAAATTGCTTCAAAATACAAAAAGCCTAAAACCAGAGGCGATAAAAATTACAACAAGCGAAACAAAAGGAAGTAGTTGTTAGTTGTCAGTTGTTAGTTGTTAGTTGTTAGTTGTTAGTTGTTAGTTGTTAGTTGTTAGTTGTTAAAAACAATAAAAAATCCCTTTTCAAATTAATGAAAAGGGAAGCGAAAGATCGTCAAATTGCTATGGTCATATAATTATGCTAACCTTTAACCCTAAATTATACTTAGTCCATAACTTTTATCTGATTCTCCACGATATCTTTAATAGGCACTATAAGTTTACCATCTGAATTTTTCAGAACTACAGAAATGTTACTTATCGATTCAACTTCATAAACTTTATTTTCAAATTCTATCTTTTTACCAACTTCATAAGTTTTTCTCGTGTAAAACGTTCGTAATAAATCGGCAACAACTTCTCTAGCTCCCAACCCAAATGCCAGTGCAAAAGACAATAAAAAAGCCGCAAGAATCATAGTAAGATTACTTGTAATTATCTCTGTATCAACACCTGCCTGATTTAAAGCTGTAATTGAAATAAAAATAATTAGCAAGAAAAACACAACTTGACTAATCATTTTTCCACCAGATAAATCCATAGACTCAAAGAAGGATTTGAGTGCATTTTTTACAAAGTTTGCAAATAACAAACCAAGTGTAAATATGATGAGTGCTACAAACAGTTGTGGCAGATACCCTAAGAAATTACTGATTTGCTCAGATATAATTTTGAGGTTTAAAATATCTGAAACAACTATAAGTAACATGATATAAATCACCCATTTCACAAATGTTGATACGATTTTTACAGTATCAAAATTGAGTTTTTTACCCTCAATGATTTCAATCTCATTAAGTTTATCATCCAGTTTATTTGCTTTGGCAAGTTTTAGGGCCTTTTTAATTAGTCTAACCACAATTTTTGTGATTAACCAACCTATTACCAAAACTACCAGAGCTCCAATAATACTTGGAAAAATCTTTGTTATCTCAAGCCACATAGCAGTGAGAGACTCTGTGGCTATGTCTTTGTATTCTGTTACTTTATCCATGATGTGATGATTATATTAATAGCTTATTTTTTTGGTCTTTTACTCATTACTGTTTCAATAACATCGCCAAGATTATAAGAGAATAATTCGGCTAACTCCATCAATAACTTTGCAATAGCAATATCATTCATGACCTTGGATTTCAGTTCTGGCGGAACTGATCTCAATGGCTTATCTATGTCTTTAAAAGGATTTTCCATTACACAAGGTTATCACTATAAACAGTTAACAATTTATCCTTAGCACGTTTAATTCGCATCTTAACCGCACTTTCTCCAATATCTAAAACACTTTCAATCTCCTTAATTGAGAGATTATCCTGATATTTTAGCAACAGTATCATTTTTTCATCAGGCGAAACGAGTTCTAGGGCTTGTTTGAGTTTATCTAAACGCATCTCATTAAATCCCTCGTCGTTTGGCTCTTCAGAAATATTTTCTATATCTGTATAATCTACAGACTGCTTTTCAAATTTTTTAGCTGTATTACGGGTTACATAATTTACACAATGATTATAAGTAAAAGCATACAACCATGTTGAAAACTTAGATTTCCCTTTAAAACTTGCCAGCTTCACAAATAGTTTTAAAAACACATCTTGTGTTAAGTCCTTCGCTTCATCTTCATCCTTAGCAAATCCATAGCATTTATTATACACCAAATGTGCAAATCGATCGTACAATACTTCGAACAGCAGAGTGTCATTGTTTTTTACAATGTTACTCACCAGCTCCTCGTCAGATAGCTTATTAATTTTTTCTAAGGGTTCCAAAAAATGTTGGATTGATTATAAAAGGTTATTATTAAGACACACACATTTAGATTTAGTCACATATTTTATTAAAGTATTTAAATTTATGAAAAATATACAGGAGAATAATCAATTTTAACCACAAAAAAAGTGAGCCTGATGACATGGACTCACTTAAAAAAAATGGGATTACAATATACTACTCGATTTTTGATTCCGACGATAAAAAAGACCTTAAAATTAAAATTCCGATACGCGCTACTACAAACGTAAAAAGTCCGAAAGTTGCCGTTAACAATGACACTCTCAATCCTCCAGCAAAAATAGCAGGATCAGGTTCACCTAGGGCTTGAACAGAATCAAATGCGGAAATCAATCCTAAAACCGATCCTAAAAAACCCATGACCAATCCAAGTAAACTAGAATCGGCAGCCAATTTTAGTAGCTTTGCCGATTTTTCTGAAGCTTTATTAATCTTAGAGAAACCCAACACTAGAAATGCAATTGACACTAATAAACAAATTAATATTAGTGACATAAATAATGGTCCGCCATCCATAAATATATTCATGAATACAGAAAGGTTGATTAAGCTTTTGATAGTAAAAGTAAGTGTTATCATAATTTTAAATTTAGTTAAACATAGTCAAACTTATACCTAACTTGCGTTTCTTTTTTTTTATTGCGACCAATAACCATTTTAAAACCTGATTTAACCAGTCGGTCGAAAAGCATACTAAATTGGTTGTTCATCTCAAAATCGTTTCATTCAGAAAAAAAATAGACTATTATTGTAATATCGTTATGTTTACAAAAGCGTTTATACTAAAAAAAATAGGACAAATCCTGTTACACCTCCTCTTCTGGATTGTTGTTTTATTTTTCTTTACTAACTTTTTTGGAGTAGAAAAAGCAACTTATGAAGACACTCTTAAGTTCTCTCTGTTTTTAATGCCAATAACTATTGCAACAACATATGTAGCAAGTTATAAATTGATTCCAGACTATCTTATTACCAAACAGTATTGGCGTTTTGCGCTCTACACTAGCTATACCTTAATCATTTCTTTGTATCTCTTGTTTGTTTCTATTTTTTTTAGTCTGATTTACATTTCAAATTTTGAATATGCAGACATGAATCCACTGACTAAAAATGTGCTCTTTATCACCACAGCTGTTTATCTTGTTGTTATTGTTGTTAGTGCCTTCAAGTTGTTAAAATTAAATCTAAAACAATCAAAAAATAACGCTGAATTGGAGGCGAAAATCTTAGAAGCGCAGCTGAAATTAAAGGAACAAGAACTCCATTATTTAAAAATGCAGATTCATCCGCATTTCTTATTTAACACACTCAATACCATGTATGGTTTTGCTTTGAAAAAAGCAGATGATACGCCAGATATGATTCTTAAACTATCTAATCTATTAGACTATCTTTTGTACCAAACAGAGAAACCTTCCGTTTTACTTTCAGAAGAAATTGCCCATATTCAAGATTATATCGATTTAGAAAAAATGCGTTTTAATGACACCCTTGATGTGAGTTTTCATATTGATATCCCATCAGAATCTGTCACCATTGCTCCAATGTTATTACTTCCATTTATTGAAAATAGTTTTAAACACGGAAGCCTTATTGATCGACAACTTAAAATCGACATTCAATTGTCTGCTCATTCACATATGATCGATTTCAGAATAGAAAATTCAAACTCAGAAAATACTGAACAGCAACATGGTATTGGATTAGATAACATAAAAAAGCGTTTAGAATTGCTATATCCTAATCAGTATCACCTTGAGATTATGAATCAAAACGACAAATTTTCGGTACAACTACAATTACACATCAGCAATCATGACTAAAAGCCAAACCATTTCTTGTTTAATTGTCGATGATGAAGCTATTGCCAGAGAAATTATTGCTACACATTTATCAAAAATTAAAAATACTCATGTAGTTGCGAGTTGCAGTAATGCGATGGAAGCTTTTAACCATATCAGTAATCAAACCATTGATTTGGTGTTTTTAGACATTAACATGCCTCATATTTCTGGAATATCTTTTGCAAAATCAATAAATTCAAACATTAAGGTCATTTTCACAACCGCTTATAGAGATTATGCTGTAGAAGGATTTGAGCTCAAAGCTGTTGATTATTTATTAAAACCAATTTCATTGGAAAGACTTCAAAAAGCAATTCATACTTATTTCGAAATTTATGGAGAAAAAGAACCTTTAGTAAATGCTATAAATGAAAGTTCTGACTTCTTTTTTGTGCGTTCAGAACGTAAAATGATTAAGATTGATTTTAATGATATTATCTATATTGAAAGCTATAGTGATTACTTAAAAATACATTTAAATCACATGACTATCATCACGAGAGAAACCATCAGTTCTATTGAAGCAAAGCTTCCGAAGTCACTATTTTTAAGGATTCATAGATCATATATTATTGCTATATCTGCTATTACATCTTTTACTAATGAACACATTACCATTCATAATAATGCCTTACCTATAAGTAGAACCTACAAAAAAACGGTCTTAAGTTTTTTAGAAAAGTTTTAAATCATTCAATAAATTCAATAAAACTACGTTGGATTAATAATTATTATTTTTGTTGAAAACCTGCTTAATGGAAGATTATTTACGCAACACCATTCCGAATTTAAAGCCTTTTGATTACAATCGCCATCACGATTCGCATTTTATCAATCAGCAATGGGTTTTAGTGAATGGAATTTCTAAAAAAAAGTCCGTTTACACATTCAAGGAAGATAACATACTTGAAATATCCAGAAAGTCTTCAGTAATAGAAACCTCCTGGACCTTAAGTATTAATAACATATTTTCTATTGAAACTGAAGATGGACTTATCGTAGTAAAAGCCTATTTTAAAGATGACGATGTATTGGTTTTAAACCATCAGAATAAAAAAGAATTTGCACTTTTTATCAACACGACAAACTACACAGAAGATTTAAACAGTATTGAAGATGTAAAAATTTATCTAAGAGAAAAATACAAACAGAAAGTCTCTGATTTAATTTATGGCCATGAGTTTTATTATATTGAAAAATCTAAAGAATTCGGACCATTTACGGTTGAAGAACTATCTGCAAAAGTAAGAGACGATAAAATTAGCGTCTATTGTTTTGTAAGAGACATCAACGAAGATGATTATAGCAATCGACTACGAATTTATGATTTGATAAAAGAATTATAATCGAAATTAGTTCTTTTTCAAATGGCTTTCGATATCACTCAAATGAAGACTTAATGCTTTCGCTGAAATTTGTATTTCCTTTATTAATAAAGCCAAAGACACGATAAGAAGTATTAGCGCACAACCAAAAACCCAAACAGCTAACACATCGAAATTAATGTAAATCAAGAACATAGTTAACACGCATAATAACAAACTTGTTATTCCAAAAATTTGCATCCAACGCGTTAGATTAAGTCTTAATCTTAAATTCTTGATTTGCTCGATAAGAGATTCATCCATTTGCTCCAAATATTTATCATGTAGATTTCTGATGACAGCAGCATAAGCTAAAAACCGATTGGTATATGCTAACATGATTAATGAGATTGCCGAAAACAAAAGTGCTGGAGTTGTGAGTGTAAGTTCGTTCATTAATTGATTATTTTATATATCTAGAGTAATTAATTGTTGGCATTAGTCTTAGAAAGTTCGATAATTTGATCTAGTGTTTCTTGTACTTTTTTTAATTCTCCACTACTTTCTAAAATTTGCTCCATCAAATCAAATCTGCCTTTAACCATGTACTCAAATTCTAAAGTTTGTAACGCTTGAAAATTATTTCGTTCGTCTTTAAAATTAAAATTCCAATCAAAATGTTTAGACATATAAGGATCGTATTGGTCCCAAATATGACTTCTTGAAAGCAATTCTTCTTCTTGATAATCGGTTACTAAATCATTCCAAGAAATCAAAAAATCACGTAAGGTATCATTTTTAATAATATCGAAAGAAGCTGTACTTTCAAGTGCATTGATACTCGTTTGCGACGGATTAAAAGTAATGCCTCCATAAGACCACCACAAATGATGTGATAAAGAATCTAAAACTTCAGGCTCTGGTTTCGAAGTAATTGGAAATAAACTGATTATTTTATGACAGCTTTCATAAACAGTTCTATGTTCACCAATAACCGAATCTAATTGTTTTCTATTTTGTATAAACTCCCTATGAATATCGGCTAAAATTGCTGTTTCCTTGCTAGAATTTAACCTATTTTGGTTCCAGTTGTTAATTTGAAGCGCAATGAGAATACCTATGACTACGAGGATTATTTCACCGATAGCATATTTGAAATACTTAGATGTTTTGTTTTCCATAATTAGATTTTGACGAATTTTACGGAAGAATTTAATCATTAGCAATTTCCATTTCTATCAGTTTTACAATTTTATGACCTTTAGCTCTTAAACTATCATATACCTCAAAATATTCTTCATCAGCGACACGTTGCATGATGCCTAACATTTTAGAATTCTTATAGATAAGTTCTAGAGTTATTTGCAATTCCTCTTTTGTAATTTGTCTATGCTCCATTTTAAAGAATCTTGAAACTTTATCGAAATCCTCATCAAACAAACCCACTTCCAGACGCTCTATAAAATTATTTAAACTCGTCTCACTTTCATGGATTTCTTCAAAATAAGCATAATAATCAAAAATAGCATCTTCAATTGCAGAACCTTGCAAATTAGCAATAAAACCTGAGTTTTTTAATGCATCGAAAGCTGCTGTATTCACATTTAAATATTGTTCTCCAACAACAGGAGCCATTCTACTTACCAGACTTAAAGACATTGAATCTTTAAGCATACATTTCATATAATCTTTTCCGGCACGATTGTGTTGAATTCTAATACTTTTTATCTGATTGATTTCCGTAGTGTCTGATTGAATGTTTTTACTGATACTTTTTAAATACCCATGAAGTTGATTGTTGGTTTTTCGAGTTTCATTCCAGTTATTTATTTGAAGCGCTATAAGAATACCTATGACTACAAGGATTATTTCACCAATGGCATATTTAAAATATGTAGACGTTTTATTTTCCTTTATCAGGTTTTGACGAATTTTACGAAAAAACTTAATCATTCACTTTGGTTAGCAAGCAAATTAAGTTGAAGGTAGTTGTTGAGGCTGAATAATTATGTACATAAAGATATTAAATTGTTCTAGAATGTTCTATTTAAAATAAAAAAAGCAAACTCATTGAGTTTGCTTATATATAAATTAGATTCCTCGACGATGCTCAGAATGACATTCTTTTCTATTACACATGTAGTGCTCTATCCTCAGTTGCCGCTAAAGCAGCTTCTTTAACAGCTTCTGCAAATGTTGGATGAGCATGTGACATACGTGAAATATCTTCGGCAGATGCTCTGTATTCCATAGCGACAACAGCTTCAGCAATTA
Organism: Psychroserpens mesophilus; assembly: GCF_000826645.1. GTDB lineage: Bacteria > Bacteroidota > Bacteroidia > Flavobacteriales > Flavobacteriaceae > Psychroserpens > Psychroserpens mesophilus. Next base: position 321,177 of record NZ_JXJP01000020.1, on the reverse strand, counting down.
AATCGGCACAACGTGCACCAATCATATGCACACCTAAAACCTCATCAGTTGTTTTATCGGCTAATATTTTCACAAAACCGTCAAGATCACCACTAGCTCTTGCTCTTCCTAAAGCTCTAAATGGAAATTGTCCAACCTTATACTCTACTCCAGCGTCTTTTAATTCTTCTTCAGTTTTACCAACAGCAGCAACTTCTGGCCAAGTATAAACTACTCCGGGAATTAAGTTATAATCGATATGTGGTTTTTGTCCAGCAAGAATTTCAGCAACAAAGACACCTTCCTCTTCAGCTTTATGAGCGAGCATGGCACCTTTAATGACATCACCAATGGCATAGATATTTGGCACATTAGTTTGTAAGTGCTCATTAACTTCAACTTGACCTCTATCATTAAGCTTCACTCCTGCAGCTTCCGCATTAAGTCCGTCAGTATAAGGACGTCGTCCAACAGAGACTAAGCAGTAATCGCCTTTAAACTCAACAACCTCACCTTTTTTATTTTCGGCTTTTACGATAACATCGTCTCCTGTACGTTCAACAGACTGCACTTTATGAGACATCATCATGTTGCATTTCGCCTTTTTAAAGACTTTATTCAACTCTTTAGATAAACCAGCATCCATAGTAGGCAGAATTCTATCCATATATTCAACAACCGTAATTTCAGCTCCTAAACGTCTGTATACTTGTCCGAGCTCCAATCCAATAACGCCTCCACCGATGATGATCATATGCTTCGGAATTTCTTTCAATTTTAACGCTTCAGTAGATGTGATCACGCGTTCTTTATCTAAGGTAATAAATGGTAAGTTTGAAGGTTTAGATCCTGTCGCTATAATGATGTTTTTCGCTTCAATCTCTCCAGCATCTTTACCTTCTATTTTGATATGTGTTGCGTTTTTAAAACTTCCTAAGCCTTCAAAAACATCAATATTATTTTTCTTCATTAAAAAATCGATGCCTCCTGTCGTTTGATCGACAACCGCTTGTTTACGAGCAACCATTTTTTCTAGGTTCACTTTGATATCACCAGGAATTTCTATGCCATGCTCTTCAAAATGTTTTGTAGCTTCTTCATAATGATGAGAAGATGACAACATGGCTTTACTAGGAATACAACCAACATTTAAACATGTTCCACCAAGTGTAGAATATTTCTCGATTATTGCTGTTTTCATGCCTAATTGCGCACATCGAATGGCTGCTACATATCCACCAGGACCAGAACCTATTATTGCTACATCGTAAGATTTCATAAAGTATTTTTTTATCGATTTTTAATTCAAATACAAAAATACAATTTTGATTAATGAATTACTAGTAATTTTAAGTGTTTACACAAGCGCAAAAAAAAGCCCATTCCTTTTAGATTTTCATAAAAAACCTAATCTGAATGAGCGTATTTTTCCCTCTTGAATTAATAACAGTTCAAAATTCTGTTTTTTATTTAATTCAAGCAATACTCAATTTGAGTAATTGTAACACATCATAAAAAATGTTGATTCGTTTTAAGCATTCCTATAAGTTCTCCTGTGGAGGAGACATTAAGTTTTTTGAGAATATTTCTTCTATGTGTATCAACAGTATGCGGACTTATGCTCAACTTTTCTGAAATAATTTTACTAGAATGATTTAATAAAAGTAGCCTAATAACATCACGTTCTCTGTTGCTAATACCATCATTTAGTAGTTTTTGAGAAAAATTGTTATAATAAATTGTTTCGTATTCATTTTGAGCATTTAGCAATTTAGCTGATGCTGTTATTTTCATTTTAATGCTTGAATCTAATACAGTATAATGTGCTAATCCAATAATTGGTTTCCCTTCTGAATCGAACATCAAAGGTGTGGTATTTTGAATAATATTCACATAAATACCATTCTTATTTTTTAATCTGAAATTCCATGTGTAATTTGCTCTATCTCGATCTGTAAGCTGAATATTACCCATAGTAAATTCCATAAGTTGATTTAGTGCAGCAAGCCAACCTTCGATATCTTCAGGGTGTATTCTTGACCAAAAGTAACCCATACCCTTAATGCTCATCTCTTTAGAATCTAGTCCTAAACATGCATTAAAATTCTTACTAATATATTCAAACCTTAAATCTTGAGTGTTTGTGATACAGAAAAACGTAGAACTATAAGGTAAAAACTTATCCAGTTCTATAAATTTTTTAATATGTTCTTCAAGTAACGGACTTTCATAAGACTCAAATATAGATTTATAAAAATCTTTAATTCGATGGTATTTCATAGTGGTATTCAACTGTAATTAGAGCACTATAAAAATACACGTTTTTTTTAACTAGGAAAACCAAGCATTTCTCCCATTCCAACGGTAAATAACCAACAGCCATAAATAGCATGTTCAATGGATACCAAAAGGGTTGATTTTGTTTTTTTGAACGTAAAAGCGAATAAGATTCCTCCAATGAATGTCATCATCATAACTAATCCATTTCTGAAGAATATGTGCGCTAGTGAAAATACTGTCGCATTGATAAATAAGAATAAAACGTCACTTTTGAAAAGCAATTGATACCGCTGAAAAAAGAACGTTCTAAAAATAAGCTCTTGTGGATAAACCGAAAGAGAACTATAAATCACAATCAAAGCTAACCATTTTAGAGGCTTGTTGGCTACAATTATAAACAAGTTGTCTCTATCAATAAACCACATGTATAATATAGTTAGAATGACAATTCCTATAAACTGAACAGAAATTCGCTTAAAAAAAGTTTTCCAATTCAAGTTTGGAGTGATTTTAAATCTGTTTTTTTCAATTCTTAGGAGTACAAACACAACATAAAGAAATCCAAAACAACCAATACTCATTTTAATCCACAAAGCATATGGAATTGCAAAACTTAGAGGAATTAACACAAAAAGAATAAAAAACTCTGTTAGTTTATAGCATGTAGATTGCATTTGTTAAAGATATAATAATCGTTTACATTTTAATAGCTGTGGTGTGTTTTACCTCGTTTATCATAAATGCGCTGTGTGTACTCCCAATATGACTAATCGTTGTTAGTTTTTTTACCATAAATTCACGGAACTCATCCATATCTGCAACAATAACCTTAAGCAGGTAATCATAATCACCACTAATGTGATAACATTCTAACACTTCATCAAGTTTAGTGACCTGTTTTTCAAAATCAATGACATAATCTTTACTGTGTTGCACAAGTTTGATACTGCAAAACGTCACAAAATTTTTATGCACTTTTTTTTTATCAAGAAGAGCGACATGTTTGGAAATAATACCGCCACGTTCTAACTTTTTAATACGTTCATATACTGCAGTTACCGACAAATTTAATTTATGAGAAAGCTCTTTATTAGTTTGCTTACTATCCTTTTGAAGGAAATGCAGTAATTTTTTATCGATTGGATCTAATTGTATCATTTTGAAAAATTTTCAGTTTTATAATTTGAATGTCAATAAGCAAAACAAAAACATCCACAAATATACTTATTAGTAGATTTATTTTCTAATTATAAAACCAACTATTGATATATTATCTATAAATATTGATATTTGATGTGATATAAACTAAGCTTAACCATATTTAGCTAACAAAATCTAAAACTAATGGCCTTTAAACCAGCAAATAACATTCAGGACTTGCAATATTTTGGAGAATTCGGAGGTGTAAACCCGTCTATTTCAGATTCATCAACCTATACTTTTTTATCAGCAAAAACCATGTTTGACACCTTTGAAGGCAATGCCGATGGCTGTTATTTATACTCACGCCATTCCTCGCCATCAAATTTATATCTAGGCGAAGCGTTAGCTGCCATGGAAGGTACTGAAACTGCAAATGTATCAGCGTCTGGAATGGGTGCAATTACACCAACATTAATGCAACTTTGTGACGCAGGTGATCATATTGTATCGAGCAGAACCATTTATGGAGGAACGTATGCCTTTTTGAAAAACTTTACACCTCGATTTAATATTGAAACCTCATTTGTTGATATCACTAAGCTAGATGTTGTTGAAGCATCCATTACAAAAAATACAAAAGTCATATTTTGCGAATCGGTTAGTAATCCGTTACTGGAAGTAGCAGATATTAAAGGTTTGGCAGAGATAGCCAAAAGACACAATATTACACTGGTCGTTGATAATACCTTCTCTCCATTGTCAATTTCACCTGCGAAATTGGGTGCTGACATCGTCATTCACAGCTTAACAAAATTTATCAATGGCTCAAGCGATACTGTTGGTGGAGTCGTTTGTGGTACTCAAGAATTTATCGATGCGCTTAGAAATGTAAATGATGGTGCTTCTATGCTTTTAGGTTCAACAATGGATAGCTTAAGATCTGCTTCCGTATTAAAGAATTTAAGAACCTTACATATTCGCATGCAGCAGCACAGTTTGAATGCTTCTTATTTAGCTGAAAAATTTGAACAAGATGGTTTAAAAACCGTATATCCAGGATTAGCATCTCATCCTTCTCATGATTTATTTAAATCGATGATGAATGAAAAATACGGATTTGGAGGCATGCTCACCATTGATGTTGGAAGCTTAGATAAAGCCAACGAATTAATGGAGATGATGCAAAAGAAAAATTTAGGATATCTCGCTGTGAGTTTAGGATTTTATAAAACCTTATTCTCTGCTCCTGGAAGTTCTACATCTTCTGAAATTCCTGAGGAAGAACAAGAAGCCATGGGATTAAGTGATGGTCTAATTCGTTTTTCTATTGGTTTAGATGCCGATATTGAACGTACATATCAAATGATGCGTGAGTGCATGGAATCTTTAAATATTCTTAAAGCTGAAATGGTTTAGAGGATTTATTTTCAATTAAAGAAAGCCTTTTGAAATGATATTCAAAAGGCTTTCTTATATACATTTCATTCAGAATTCAAACAATTATATAGCATAAACACACCACTAATTCAATTTGCAATTCCCTTGACAAAATCGTAACATTACAAAACTAAAGCCTAATCAATGCAAGACGACGATAACATTTCTAAATTTAAAGCAGATAAACAAGACATTGTAAAAAACAAAGAGCTCAATATTTATGAAGCGCTTATTCCTGTTGTCATTTTAATGGGTTTATTAGCTTATAATATCTTTTTTGTTGATGGTCAAGAATGGTTAGGAGGTTATACAAACCAGCTCATATTATTAATGGGTGGCTTTGTAGCAATGATTGGTGGATTAATGAATAAAGTTCCTCTAAAACTTATGGTTAAAGAGGTTTGGGAAAATATAAAAAGTATAATTGTTCCTATAATAATTTTATTACTTGTAGGTGCTTTAGCAGGCACTTGGTTGGTGAGTGGTGTGATTCCTGCAATGGTTTATTATGGATTACAAGTGTTAAGTCCAGAAATATTTTTACCAGCTTCTGTAGTAATTGCAGCAGTTATTTCAATAGCAACAGGAAGTTCCTGGACGACTTCAGCAACTGTAGGTATTGCTTTAGTTGGCATAGGAACAGCTTTAGGAATTCATCCAGGAATGATTGCTGGAGCAGTGATTTCAGGGGCTTATTTTGGTGATAAAATGTCACCTCTAAGTGACACCACAAACCTTGCTCCTGCTATGGCTGGAACAGATTTGTTTACCCATATTAGATACATGACCATTACAACAGTACCAACAATATTAATCACACTAATTGTTTTTGCCGTTATTAGTATGAATATCGATACAACTGGAAGTGCAGATATAAGTAACTTATTAAACACAATCAATAATACATTCAATATTTCACCATGGTTATTTTTAGTTCCTGCTGCTGTAATTGCTTTGATACTTTTAAAAACGAAACCTTTAATTGCACTTGGCACAGGTGTTGTATTGGCAGGAATTTTTTCCTTTATTTTTCAACCCGATATTTTAAATAATCTTTCTGAATCAAAATTTGGAGCTATTATTAATTCTATTCTTACTGACACTGCAATTGAAACAGATAATGAAAAACTCAATGATTTATTTTCAGCTGGAGGAATGAATGGTATGCTTTGGACCATCTACCTTATCCTTTGCGCCATGGTTTTTGGTGGTATCATGGATGCCATTGGAGCTCTTGCAAGAATCACTCAAGCCTTATTGTCTGTGGCAACTACAATTTTCGGGTTGTTTTTTAGCACAGTGGTTAGTTGCCTCGGTTTGAATGCGATAGCTTCAGATCAATACCTTGCGCTTGTTATACCTGGCAAAATGTTTAAAAAAGCCTATGAAGACAGAGGTTTAGCACCTGAAAATTTAAGTAGAACTCTTGAAGACTCAGGAACAGTAACTTCAGTCTTAATCCCTTGGAACACCTGTGGTGCTTATCAATCTGGGGTTTTAGGTGTCCCTGTAGTTGATTATTTCTTCTATGCCATATTTAATTGGTTAAGTCCATTTATGACACTTATATTTGCAGCCTTTTCAATTAAAATAAAACAATTAGTAAAGAAAGGATAAGCAATTACTCACCTATTTACCCCCTTCTTTATCAAGTTGATATTCTACACTATAAATAACTATGAATTTAATAATAAATCAGAACTAATTTTAAGTCCATATTTAAATACTATTAACTTATAATATTATATTATTTATATCTATTGAAACACATTGTCGAAGTCGCTAAATTTGTATCATAATTAATAAACTTTAAAATATATAAATATGGCATTAGTAGGAAAACAATTTCCAGATTTAAGTGTAAACGCAATGAATGACATGGGTGACACTTTTAAAATCAACGTTCTTGAGGAGGCAAAAAACAACAATAAAAAAGTACTTTTATTTTGGTATCCAAAAGACTTCACATTTGTTTGCCCAACGGAGTTACACGCATTCCAAGCAGCTTTAGGTGAATTTGAAAAAAGAAATACCATCGTGATAGGTGCTTCTTGCGATACTGCTGAAGTTCATTTTGCATGGTTAAGTACAAAAAAAGATAATGGTGGTATAGAAGGTGTAACATATCCTCTTTTAGCAGATTCAAACAGAAACCTAGCCTCAACTTTAGGTATTTTAGATATTACTAATGAAACCTATAATGAAGAAACAGGTGTAGTTACTGTAGAAGGAGATAACGTTACCTATAGAGCTACTTATATTCTTGATGAAGAAGGTACTATTCAACACGAAAGTATTAACAATATGCCTCTCGGAAGAAATGTTAATGAATATTTAAGAATTATTGATGCTTTAACTCATGTACAGGAAAAAGGAGAAGTTTGTCCTGCAAACTGGGAAGAAGGCAAAGATGCTATGCAAGCAAATGCTAAAGGTACAGCTGAGTATTTAAAAGCACACTTAAACTAAAAAAATATGGTTAAAGAATTAGACCAAGACAATTTATCACAATTAATTGCAGATCGCAAAACTGTTGTTGTACAGTACTCTGCGAGTTGGTGTGGTAACTGTAGAATAATGAAACCTAAGTTCAAGAAATTAGCTTCAGAAAATGAGGACATCACTTTTATAATAGCCGATGCAGAGAAATTTCCTGAATCCAGAACACTTGCAACGGTTGACAATTTACCAACTTTTGCTACTTTTAAAAACGGAACTTTCGTAAACCAGACTCAAACAAATAAGTTTGATGTTTTAAAAGATTTAGTTAATGAAGTTACCAATAATTAAACATCTAAATCAGTTTATTGAAGATAACGATGAAGATTTCGTAATTGAAACTATTGAAACTTTAGAGAACTTAACTGAAGTTCCTTCGTTAAAAGATGAAGAACTTGACGTAATAGGAGAATTAATTTCTAATTTGTATGGTGCTCTTGAAGTCCATAAAATGGTTCAAACCGGAACTCCAAAAAAAGAAGCTCTAAACACATTCATGCAACGGGTTTTAGGTTCAATCGACAATTAGAAAGTTTTCAAATTTAAAAAAAGCCACTTTTAAAATAAAGTGGCTTTTTTTTATGCTAACAACTGAATAATACTAGTCACACCCTTTTCCAAGGCATAATCTCTGGCTGTTTTACCTTTATTATCTTTTATAGAACAGTCTGCTCCTTTTTGTAAAAGAATTTTGATGATATCTTCTTGATTATACATAGCTGCAAAAATAAGAGGTGTAGTGCCAAGATTATTTTGAGCATTGATATTGGCTCCATATTTTAGTAACATATTTGCCAAAGTGGTGTTCCCTTTAAATGAAACACCAATTAGAGCTGTATTACCTGCACTGTCTTTAGCTTCTAGGTTAGCATGATTTTTCAATAAGAGCTGCGTTGCATATTCATTATCAAAATAAGAAGCAAAAATTAGAGGTGTAAAACCACGGCTATCCTCGCTATTCACTATATGTGGATTATCTAGAATAAGTGTCTGAAGATTTTCAGTGTTATTACTACGAATAGCATCAAATAATTGTTCTACTTCTGTCATGAATAATCTCAAAATTAAAGAAGGAATGAAACTTAACACTCCATTCCTTCAGTGCCATCTAACCTTTATTATTTTAAATCATAGCGATCTAAATTCATAACTTTCACCCAAGCTTTAGCGAAATCATTTACAAATTTTTGCTCAGCATCATTAGCGCCATAAACTTCGCATATAGCTCGTAATTCTGAATTGGATCCAAAAATTAAATCGGCTCTTGTTCCTTTAAATTTAACTTCTCCAGTTCTTCTATTGGTGCCTTCAAAAAATCTGTCATCTTCACTTGTGGCTTTCCAAGTATAAGTGAAATCTAAAATATTTTTAAAGAAATCATTCGATAACGTTTCTTTATTATCAGTAAAAACTCCATTCGAAGAATCATCATAATTAGCTCCTAACATTCGCAATCCACCAACTAAAACTGTCATTTCAGGTACAGACAATGTTAGTAAATTAGCACGATCTACTAATAAATCTTCAGCTGCAATGTGCAAATCAGATTTCATATAATTTCTAAAACCATCTGCTAGTGGTTCTAAATAATTAAAAGCTTCAATATCTGTTTGCTCTTGTGTTGCATCACCTCTACCTTGAGAAAAATCTAAATGCAAATCATATCCTGCGTTTTTTGCTGCCTTTTCAACTCCTACGTTACCAGCCAGAACAATTAAATCTGCGATGGATACTTCGCCTTTAAATTCGCTTTTAATATTTTCATAAACATTCAGAACCTTAGTCAGTTCTTTAGGATTATTTACTTCCCAACTTCTTTGAGGTTCTAATCGCAAACGTCCTCCGTTAGCTCCTCCACGTTTATCAGATCCTCTAAATGTAGATGCCGACGCCCAAGCTGTTTTAACCATTTGAGAAACGGTAAGCCCTGAATCTAGAATCATATTTTTTAAATTCGCTAAATCTGCATCACTTAGCTTGTAATTAACTTTAGGAATCGGATCCTGCCAAAGTAATTCAACTTCTGGTACTTCTGGCCCCAAATAACGATCAATTGGTCCCATATCACGATGTGTTAATTTGTACCAAGCTCGGGCAAAAGCATCTTCAAAAGCTTTATGATCTTTATGAAAACGTTTTGATATTTCTAAATAATCTGGATCTACTTTTAAAGCAATATCAGCAGTAGTCATCATCAAAGCCTGTTTCCCATTTGGATCTCCTGCTTTGGGTGCCATTCTAGCATTAGATGCTGCAGTCGGCGTCCATTGATGAGCTCCTGCAGGACTCTTAGTCAATTCCCAATCGTAGTTCAATAATACATCAAAATAATCATGATCCCATTGTGTCGGATTCGGTGTCCATGCACCTTCAATTCCACTCGTAATTGTATCATCGAGAACACCTGATTTGAAAGTATTTTTCCATCCTGTACTCATTTCTTCAATAGATGCACCATGAGGTTCAGCTCCTACAAATTTATTAGGATCTGCCGCTCCGTGAGCTTTTCCAAAAGTGTGACCTCCTGCTATTAAAGCTACAGTTTCCTCATCATTCATTGCCATTCGACCAAAAGTTTCTCTAACATCTTTAGCAGAACCCATCGGATCAGGCTTTCCGTTTGGACCTTCAGGATTCACATAAATCCATCCCATCATTACTGCCGCAAGAGGATTCTCTAATTCACCATCTTCATAGCGCGCCTCATTTGCTCCCCATTGCGTTTCACTTCCCCAATAAACATCTTGTTCAGGTTCCCAAATATCTTCTCTGCCTCCTGCAAAACCGAAAGTCTTAAAGCCCATAGACTCTAAAGCACAATTTCCCGCCAATATCATTAAATCTGCCCAAGAAATACTTCGTCCGTATTTTTGCTTTATTGGCCATAATAGCAACCTTGCCTTATCTAAATTTCCATTATCTGGCCAACTATTAATAGGTGCAAATCTTTGATTTCCACCACCTGCTCCTCCTCGACCATCACCTATTCGATATGTACCTGCACTATGCCAGGCCATTCTTATCATGAATCCTCCATAGTGACCGTAATCTGCAGGCCACCAATCTTGAGAATCTGTCATCATATTTAAAACATCTTGCTTTAAAGCCTTATAATCTAACTTTTTAAAAGCTTCAGCGTAGTTAAAATCTTCTCCCATTGGATCAGATTGAGGCGCATGTTGACGTAAAATATTTAATTTAAGTTCATTAGGCCACCAGTCGCGATTTTTAACACCACCTCCAGCAGTTACTTTATTGGTTCCTCCAAAAAACGGACAATTGGCTATACTTTCATTAAGCTCAAAATTTTCACCGTTTGGATTTCTATCGGCATGCGGATTCATTTTATTTTCCATAATAACTACGATTAATTTAATTTATAATGTTCTAAAATTAAAACATTTGTATCCTAATTCAAATGAAAACCATATTTTAATATCTTATGTTCAAATAGATATAATTTATCAAAACTAAAAAATCAATAACTATTATACATGAAAGAAGCCATATCCTAATATAGGATATGGCTTTTCAACAACCTAACTAAATCAATCAAAATATTATCTAGCGATAATCTATTTATTGTTTAACAAATATATATAATCTTTAAACAAAGACAATTTCTATTATTAAATATTTAACATTTTAATTTGGCAATTAAGTAGAATGGAATTGGTATAAATTTTGTAAATTACTAGTATAAAAAAGAATATTATGACTGATACGAATTATACAAAACTATTTTCTGGTAACTTCATCGTTGTTCAGATGTTAAGAGATCGACTTGAAAGCGTAGGAATAAGTCCAATTGTTAAAGACGAATCTGAATCTGGTCGTTTGGCTGGCTTCGGAGCTTCAATACAAGGTTTTCAGGAATTGTATGTTAGCAATGAAGAACATGTAAAAGCTAAAGCCATATTAAATGAAGTAAACCAAGAACTTAAAGCATAAAATAATAAGCCTCATCAAATTGATGAGGCTTATTTAACTTATTAATACATTCAAATTTTAAGTGCTTATAAAATTTAAGATTTTGGTAAAAGCACACTATCAACAACGTGAATCACACCATTGGATTGATTAACATCTGCAATAGTCACTTTTGAAGAATTCCCATTTTCATCAGTAACATATACATCTTTACCTTTAGTCCAAATCGTTAATGTACCTCCAGATACAGTTTTTACAACTGTTTTTCCATTACCTTTTTCTAGTAACTTAATAATGTCTTTTGCATTCCACTTTCCAGAAACGACATGATATTTTAATATCATTTGTAGTTGTTCTTTATTTTCTGGTTTTAAAAGTGTTTCAACTGTTCCTTTCGGCAATTTATCAAATGCGCTGTTAGTTGGTGCAAATACAGTAAATGGTCCTTCACTTGATAAAACTTCAACTAAATCTGCCGCTTTAACTGCTGCGACTAAAGTTGTATGATCTTTCGAGTTTACTGCGTTTTCAACAATGGTTTTACTTGGATACATTTCTGCTCCACCAACCATTTTAGTGTCTTCTTTCATCATTTTACTCTGTGCCACCAAATGTTGCCCAACAAATAGTGATCCTATTAAAAGAGAGGCTACGAATAATGCATTGCTAAATAATTTGTTTGTTTTCATAATTGTTAATTTATATGTTCACTTTATATACGAGAAAATATAAGTTGAGGTTTTATAAAAAGAGGTACTCATTGTATTTTTAAACTATAAATTATTTAAGTCTAACAAATCATTTTTTAGAATTAAGCCAAAAAAAATGTTGATATTATAATCATACCAACATTTAAAATTTATACTAAAAAGAAAGTCTTAAGCAGTAACCGTATACATTTTATCCCGTAATTCCTTTATCTTTTTATCACTCATATAATCATCAAAAGTCATGTAACGATCTATAATACCATTTGGCGTTAACTCAATAACTCTGTTAGCAACAGTTTGAGCAAATTCGTGATCATGTGTTGTAAATAAAACGGTTCCTTTAAAGTTTTTAAGTGAATTGTTAAAGGCTGTGATGCTTTCTAAATCTAAATGATTTGTTGGTTCATCAAGCATTAAAACATTTGCTCTAACCATCATCATTCGGCTCAACATACAACGAACTTTTTCTCCTCCCGAAAGTACGTTTGATGTTTTTAGAGCTTCCTCTCCACTGAAAATCATTTTTCCCAAGAATCCACGTATGTAGACTTCTTCGCGCTCTTCTTCAGTAGTTGCCCATTGACGTAACCAATCGACCAATGTTAAATTATTATCAAAATACTCACTGTTATCCAATGGTAAATACGATTGCGTTGTAGTAATTCCCCAGGCATACTTACCTGAATCAGCTGTTTCCTTACCATTAATAATTTGATAAAAAGCCGTTGTTGCTCTAGAATCTTTCGAAAAGACAACGACCTTATCTCCTTTATTCAAATTAATATCTATGTTTTTAAACAACGTGTCACCATCAATAGAAGCAGCTAAGCCTTCGATATTTAAAATTTGATCTCCTGCTTCACGTTCTCTTTCAAAAATAATAGCAGGATAACGACGACTAGAACGCTTAATATCGGCAATATTTAACTTTTCTATCATTTTCTTTCTACTGGTTGCCTGTTTAGATTTAGCAACGTTGGCCGAGAATCGTCTGATAAACTCTTCTAATTCTTTCTTCTTCTCTTCAGCTTTTTTGTTTTGTTGCGCATGTTGTCTGGCTGCTAACTGTGAAGACTCATACCAAAAGGTATAGTTTCCTGAAAAATGATTAATTTTTCCGAAGTCAATATCAGAAATATGCGTACAAACAGCATCTAAAAAGTGTCTGTCGTGAGATACTACAATGACACAGTTGTCATAATTAGCCAGGAAATTTTCCAGCCACGAAATAGTTTCGTAATCTAAATCGTTGGTAGGCTCATCCATAATCAATACATCGGGATTTCCGAAAAGTGCCTGAGCTAAAAGCACACGTACTTTTTGTTTTCCATCAAGATCTTTCATCAAGGTGTAATGAAATTCTTCTTTTATACCCAAGTTAGACAACATAGCTGCAGCATCACTATCGGCATTCCACCCATTCATTTCTTCAAATTGCACTTGAAGTTCCCCTATTTTTTCAGCATTCTCATCAGTGTAATCTGCATACAAGGCATCAATTTCAGATTTGAGCTTAAACAACGGTTTATTACCCATAATTATGGTTTCTAAAACTGTATGCTCATCATATAAGTTGTGGTCTTGTTCAAGTACAGACATACGTTTACCTGGCTCCAGGTGAACATGCCCAGAGGTCGGGTCTTGCTTTCCAGAAATAATCTTCAGAAAAGTAGATTTACCTGCACCATTTGCTCCAATAATTCCGTAGCAATTTCCATTATTAAATGTAGTATTTACTTCATCAAAAAGAACACGCTTACCAAATTGAACTGAAAGATTTGAAACTGATAACATAATATCTATTTTAATTTTTTGCAAAAGTAGAGAAATCAATCCATTGTAAGAAACAACTAGCATTAATTTATTTTTCAAGGAAATTCTATAAAACCATTGTATCTATAAGATTTAACAACGAATTAACAAGACTTATTATTTGCAAACTCTATTTTTGTTTGGTTATTGAACTACCTACAATATATTTATGAAATTTTATCTTTATACATTACTAACAAGCTTACTTATTTTTAGTTGTGAAAAATCTAAATCTGATGAAGGTGATTACGCATATTTTGGTGGTGAAATTATAAACCCAAGTAATAATTATGTGACTCTTAGTAATTCAAACGAAGAGAGAGATACCATTTACCTCGATAAAAGCAACCGATTTCTTTATAAAGTTAATAGTTTGAAGCCAGGTATTTTCACCTTCACTCATGGTGGCGAATATCAAACCATTTTATTAGAAGCAAATGATAGTTTATTGATTAGGTTAAATACTAATGATTTTGATGAGTCTTTAGTTTACACAGGCTCTGGTTCAAAAAAGAATAATTATCTAATCAAATCATTTTTAGATGATGAAATAGAAAATAAGGAGTTTAATACCATCAGACATTTAGAACCTGAGGTTTTTGTAGAGCACATGAAAAAACTCAGAAAACAAAAACTAGCGCACTTTGAAGAATTTTTGTCTAATAAACCTTCTTCTAAATTATTTGAAACCATCGTAAGATCGAGTATAGATTACAATTATTATGCATATCATGAAATGTTTCCTTTTGCGTATTACGGGAACAATAAATTGATTCATTTTAAGGATTTACCAGACGACTTTTACGATTTCAGAAGTGAAGTAGATCTTAATAATGAAGATTTAAGTAAGGTATACGCATACAACAGGTTTTTATTTTGGCATTTTAATAATATTGCCCTAAAACAATACTACATTGAAGGGCATCATGAAGCTTTTGACAGAATGGCCTTGGATTATAATATTGAAAAGCTAACACTTATCGATAGTACAATCACTAATGAAAAAATTAAAAATTATTTACTAAAACATAACATCAGAGATTTTGTACTTAATACAGATGATCGTGATGCAACCATCACATTGATCAATTATTATTTAGAGCGAAGTACTAATCCAGATGACAAAACCTATTTAAAAAGTCTGGTAGAATCTGCTAGCAAGTTAAAACCAGGTCGTTTGCTTCCTGACGCAGAATTAATTGACTTTAATGGCAATACCGTTGCTTTAAGTAAACTCATAGACAAACCTACAGTTGTATATTGCTGGTCTTCAATTTACAAGATGCATTCAAGAAATAGCCACTTTAAAATAAAGGAATTGAAAGAAAAATTTCCGGAAGTAAATTTTATAGCTATCAATTTTAATGATAATGATTTACATTACTGGAAAAAGACGGTGAGATCATTAAATTATCCTTTGAAAAATGAATACAAATTTTCTAATCCGTCTCAGGCATTAGATCAGTATGTTATTACTTTTTCGCACAAGATTTTTGTTGTAGATAAAAACATGGAGATCGTGAATTCTAATATTGAATTATTTAATGATGAATTAACTGAATGCTTAGAAAAAATGACAGCTTCATCTAACAAATTGAGCACAAAATAAAAACACCCTTAAAATCCGTTTTAAGAGTGTTTCCTATTTTAAATACTTGCCGTTTAGTTACCCTTTTTATAATCTGCTAAAAACTTTTCTAAACCAATATCGGTTAACGGATGCTTTAACAATCCAACAATTGAACTTAAAGGTCCAGTCATAACATCTGCTCCCAATTTAGCACAATCTATAACATGCATTGTATGACGAACAGATGCGGCAAGAATTTCAGTATCAAAACCATAATTATCATAAATCATTCTGATTTCTGCAATAAGGTTTAATCCATCTGTAGAAATATCATCTAAACGACCAATAAAAGGTGACACATAAGTTGCTCCTGCTTTCGCAGCTAATAAAGCTTGTCCGGCTGAAAACACTAAAGTTACATTCGTTTTGATTCCTTTATCGCTAAAATATTTACAAGCTTTTACGCCATCTTTAATCATTGGTAATTTGATAACAATCTGGTCATGAAGTTCTGCCAAGGCCTCACCTTCTCTTACCATGCCTTCAAAATCTGTGGAAATGACTTCCGCAGAGACATCGCCATCAACAATATTGCAGATATTAACATAATGCTTCATGATATTGTCATGACCTGTAATTCCTTCTTTAGCCATTAACGATGGGTTTGTAGTTACACCATCTAAGATGCCCATATCCTGAGCTTCTTTAATTTGATCGAGATTAGCTGTATCTATAAAAAATTTCATAAAAATGTGTTTTTGATTCTTCCTTTTTTCCGAGTTTAACTCTTTTAAAGAACTAACTTTATTGTGATTATTTCAGACGCGAAATTACAACTTAAACATAGCTTAATTGATATCTTTTTTTTAAAACATATCAACATCTAAAAATCGAATACTATAATTTGTAATGCTTAAGTAACAGTCTTTCGTATAGTTTATCTGGAAGAATCCGTTTTAAAACTATTGAGAACTTCTGCATAAAAGCACCAACTTTATAATGTATTTTTGGATTCGATGTATTGATAATCTTGTAAACTGCATTTGCCACTAAGGTTGGATCATTTCCATTGTCGACGTCTTCATTTATATTTCTTAAAACTGAACCATACTTTTTTTCATAAGGAGAACCAATGGTTACAGGTGCATGATAACGACCTGCAGCAATGTTAGTCGCAAAATCACCTGGAGCTAAGTTGCTCATAGAGATGTTAAAATCTTTTATTTCCATCCTAAAAGCTTCTGTAATTAATTCTAAAGCACCTTTGCTTGCACTATAAATTCCGCGATAGGGCAAACCCATATATCCAGCAATAGATGTAATATTTATTATCAAACCTGAGTTTTGCTGACGCATTTGCGGCAACACTGCCTTAATCACATTGATAGGTCCGAAAAGATTGGTTTCAAAATTACGTTTGATTTCTACATCTGGAATTTCCTCTATTGGACCTGTAATTCCGGCACCTGCGTTATTAATCAGAACATCTAATCGCCCAGAAATTTCAACTACATTTTTAATGGCTTTTGCAATTGAAGTTGTATCAGCAACATCTAAGGTTATTAGTTTGAATTTTGAAGCTGAATACCGTTCAGGATGTCTACTAGTGCCAAAAACAGTATAACCTTTAGAGATTAAAAATTCACCTATAGATTTTCCAATACCTGAAGAACCTCCAGTAATTAATACAACTTTAGACATAAATAAAATAAACTATTTGAAGTTAAAAATACAATATAATTAGGAAAGTATAGCGCATAAAAAAAGGCAAGCTACCTACATCACACCGCTACGACCGCGTACCTTTGCTTCGTTCCCGACCTGGAGGATTAAGCAGGAGCTGGTTGTGTAGGACTTGCCGACTGCAAAGATACAATCTTTTAATACTTTTGCAATGATTTTTTAAACCGAATTTTATTAAATAACTTGCATTAAAATTTGAAAAAAAATGTCGGCATTTAAATCTTTCATTCTCATTGCTTTATCCTTTTTGCTTATTACTTGTGGAAATTCAGAAAGCAAAAAAAATAACGTTTCAATTCGTACAAATGCCAAAGATAACGTCGTTAAGCTTGGTGAAACGGTTACATTTTCAATACATAATCCTGATAATGTCGATATCGCTTCTGTTCGTTATAAGCTCAACGGTAACACCATATCTGAATCTCTTCATTTGAAAAATCAAAAATTAGGTATTCAAACTGTAACTGCAACGATTGATTATGGCGATTCTAAAGAAGATGTTTCGACTAAAATCACAATCCTGAATAACCAGCTACCTAAAATCTATGGCTATGAAATTGTAAACATATATCCACATGATATCACTTCCTATACACAAGGCTTAGAGTTTCATAATGGTGAATTGTACGAAAGCACTGGTCAGTATGGGGAATCAAAAGTTAGAAAAGTAGATTATAAAACGGGTCAGGTTTTAAAAAATGTAGATTTAGCGCAACAATATTTTGGTGAAGGATTAACTATTTTAGATGATCGTGTTTATCAGCTAACCTGGAGAGAAAATACAGGGTTTGTATATCATGTAGATACGTTTGAAAAAATGAGTAGCTTTAAATACGGACAAAGCAAAGAGGGTTGGGGAATTTGTAATGATGGAACAACACTTTATAAATCCGATGGCACAGAAAACATCTGGTTGCTAAATTCTGAGACACTTGCGGAAGCCTCAAAATTGCAAGTTTATACTAATAAAGGTAAAATTATTGGTCTTAATGAAATGGAATGGATAAACGGAAAGATTTATGCCAATCGCTATCAAAAAAATGGCGTTGCAATCATAAATCCTGAAAATGGTGCTGTAGAAGGTGTCATAGATTTTTCGCCTTTACGTAAATTAGTCACCCAACATCAAGGTTTAGATGTGCTTAATGGTATTGCTTATAATTCTGAAACGAAAACCATTTTTGTAACCGGAAAGCGTTGGGATAAGCTTTTTGAAGTTGAAGTTTTTGAAAAATAGTATGTTAGTATTTGAAAAGCACATTACTGTTTCTTCTGAAGATTTAGATGCTCGTAACCATGTAAATAATGTGAGGTATGTACAATGGGTTCAGGATATCGCTGAAGATAACTGGATTGCAAATACTTCAACTGCTATAAGAGACAACTATTATTGGGTCATGTTAAGTCATTATATTCAATATAAAGCGGAAGCCGTTTTAGGAGATGACTTACTTTTAAAAACATATGTCACCAAATCTGAAGGGCTAAGATCTACACGTATGGTGGAAATTTATAACAGAAATACCAACAAACTTTTAACTACTTCTGAAACCATTTGGTGCTTTATGTCTCATAAAACCAATAAACCTACTCGCATCACTCAAGATATCATTGATTTATTCTAAATAACTCAGTGTTAAAATATCATAATCTTGTCTGTATTGTCAATCGATTTTTCTTAATTTGAAAGGCAAACCAATCGATTTCCATTCTTGAAAAAACTTGTATTTCTGATTTTAACGCTTTTGCCAATTCATATTATAGCACAAACTATTAATGGAAAAGTGTACGACGCAGAAACCACTGTAAAAGGCGCCTTAGTTGTAAATGTTACTCAAAACATCATGACGTATACCAATGACGAAGGTGATTTTACCATTGAAGCGAAACTAAAAGACACACTCTACGTAAGTTCACTGTTTCATACTAAAACATTTATTGAAATTAAAAACGTAGACTTTAATCACATCGTTGTGGTTGAAGTCAAAAAAACCTTAAATGAACTTGACGCTGTACTTTTAAGAGACGAACGTCAACGAAAATTTGATTCTATCAAAATGGCATCAGAATTCAAAAATCAAATCCGTGAAGACATCAAAAAGAATCCTATTCAGTACCAAGGAACTCCGAGTGGAAATATGGATTTTATAGCCATTATTGGCATGATTGGAAAGCTTTTTAAAAGTAAAAAATCTAAGGAAGCACCAACCATTCCTATAACTTACAAGGACTTTGATTCACTTTTTAATACGAATCCTTTTTTTAACAAAGCTTTACTGACTCTTGACTTAAATATTCCAAAAGAATACCATGCACTATTCTTTAATTATTGTGATGCCAAAGCAATCGATTCTAAATTACTAGCCATAAACAAACAGGTCGATTTGCTTGAAGAACTGGTTATTTGTAGTCAGGAATTTCAAAAGATTATTAAGGAATCGAAAAAAGACCATTAAATTATACGAATTATATCAAAATTTAGTTTTTATACTACAAATTGCTTCCAAAAGTTATATTTTTAATGCCTCAAGGCATGTTTGATTATTTGTGATACAAATGCTTAAACAAAACTTTAGTAATGAAGACCAAAAACAACAAATGAAACGAATACTTTATTTTGCACTTACTTTAACATTTATAACACTTTGGAGTTCCTGTCGTAAAGACTTTGACTTCGCTCCCAGCACTGGAAACCTAACGTTTTCTAAAGACACCGTTTACCTGGATACTGTGTTTGCTGATATTGGCTCAAGCACATACAATTTAAAAGTTTACAACAGAAGTGATACTGATATTTCCATTCCAAGTGTGCGATTATCACAAGGCGAAAATTCCAACTACAGATTAAATGTTGATGGGATGGCAGGTAAAGTTTTTGAAGATGTAGAACTTTTAGCAAACGACAGTTTATTCATTTTTATAGAAACCACATACAATACGAACGGAAATCCATTATCTGAATTACAATTTTTGGATACCGACGCTATAGAATTTGATAGTGGTACTAACCTTCAAAAAGTAGAATTGGTTACCCTTATTAAAGATGCCATATTTATATTTCCAGGACGTGATGAAGATACTCGAGTCATTGAAACTTTGACGTTTGATGTTGATGGCGATGGAACACCTGACCAAACCAATCTTCAGGGTCGTTTTCTCCAAGATGACGAACTCACGTTTACCAATGAAAAACCGTATGTGATTTATGGGTTTGCTGCAGTTGATGAAGGCGATGTACTTACTATTGAAGCTGGAGCTCGAGTCCATTTTCATGCGAATTCAGGATTACTAGTGACTAATAATGCGTCTTTAAAAGTCAATGGAGCATTAAGTACTGATCAGGATGTGTTAGAAAATGAAGTCATCTTTGAAGGTGATCGCTTAGAACCTCTATACGAAAACATTCCAGGGCAATGGTCAACGATTTACTTATTTAACGGTAGTGTAGCTAATGAAATTCATTATGCCACAATTAAAAACAGTACTGTTGGCGTGCTATGTGAACTTAATCAAGATGCTCCTAACGATAAATTAACGATAACGAATTCAAAAATTTATAATTCCAGTAATTTTGGAATCTTAGCTCGAGCAACGTCCATCAGAGCTGAAAATTTAGTCATAAATAATTCTGGTCAGTCCTCATTTGCAGGAACTTTAGGTGGAAAATATAACTTCACACATTGTACACTTGTCAACTACTGGGATACTAGTTTCAGACAGTTTCCCTCGGTATTACTGAATAATTTTCAGGTTAATGAAGATAATTCAGTAACAATAAATAATCTGGATGCTGCAAACTTCAATAACTGTATTATCTACGGAAATGACAATGCCGAAATTGATATCTTTGGTGACTCTGATGCTAACTTATTTTACAAGTTTACAGATTGTTTGATTCGTTATGATGTGAATGGAGACCCAATAGATTTCGATGATGCCGAGCACTACGACAATATTTTCTTGAATGACGAACCATCATTTAAATTACCATTTGAAAATGATTTACGATTGAATGAAGATTCTGAAGCCAGAGGCGTTGGAAATTCTATTTTCGCTGGTCAAGTTCCGTTTGATATTTTAGGAAACAGCAGAACTTCTACAACAGATTTGGGTGCTTATCAATTTGTACCTTCGGAAGATTAATTCAGTATAATTTTCTTAGTCAATTTAGAAGTTTCACTAGTGAATTGAAGCATATAAATGCCTTTAGAATTTTGACTTAAGTCAATGACATAATCTTTAGAAGACAATTGTTTTAAATATACTAACCTTCCTAAATAGTCGAAAATCTTAATCTCCGTTGGTTGATTCAAGCCTTTTATTTTAAGAACTCCATTGGTAGGATTAGGCGAAATGGCAATTGTATTGGTATTGAACTCTAAAGCAGATAATGTGCTACCTTCTTGAATGAACATGGTTTGATTCGGACTAATGTTTGTTAATACATCCTCTATCCCACTCAACCAAGACACTTTAACATAATCTACCGTCGTTGCATCACCAATGCCGAAAATTTCAGTAGCAGAGTTCTGACCTAAAAACGCTTCACCACAAAGCGTGTAGCGATACATGACTTTGTTATTGGCAGACACTTCAATCCAAGAGCCTATGCCGTTTTTATTACTCTGAACCCCTTCTAATTTCACCTTGAGCCAGTTATTAGTATCGTTTTGGTTATGCCAGAGAGAATGGTTATCTGGTGCTTGATTTGCAACAACAAAATCCTGAAAGCCATCATTATCTATGTCGCCTATGGCATTAGAAAAACTTTTAAATTCATCATTATCAAAGCCTGATGTTGTTGACAGTGTGTAGGTTAGATTATCTTGACATTCATAAAAAGCAGTCATCAGCAATCCTGAATCTGGATTGTCAACCATACTACTGATATATAGGTCTAAATCTGTATCATTATCAGCATCAAAAAAATTAGCTCCCCATCCAATGCTATTAAAACTCAATCCACTGACTATAGCCATATCATCAAAGGTTCCGTCACCATTATTTTTCAATAAATGATTTCCTTCTACCGTATTTGTTATATAAATATCTAACCATCCGTCGTAATTAAAATCAACAATAGTAGTAGACATGGCATTTGCAGCAATATTAGCTCCAGAAATTGCACTCACATCAGTAAACGTGCTATTACCATTGTTTTTGTAGAGAATGTTTGTATTAGCGAATCGATCATTTGACATATAGATATCTTGGAATCCATCGTTATCATAATCAAAAAATGAAGCACAAAAAGTTGAATGTCCAGTCAAACTAATGCCAGCAGCAAATGAGATGTCACTAAAAGTACCATCACCATTGTTACTATATAATTTATTTGGTATTGTTCCACTCACATCTTTATTAGACAAAAATAAATCCAGATCACCATCATTATCAATATCGCCAAAAGTTGCGCCATAGGTGTACAACACGGTGAAGTTTGAAAAACCAGCTGCAACAGTAACATTTGTAAAATTTAAGTTGCCATCATTTTGATACAGTAAATTATTTCCATCCAATCGTGTTACAAATAAGTCATTATCATTGTCATTATCATAATCTACCCAAATGACTTGCTTGGAATGTCCTGTGATTGTTATTCCATAAAATTCCTCTACAAGTTGACCACCATTATTTCTAAAAAAACGGACAGGATCACTTCCTTTGCAAGCTATAGTAACATCATCCCAACCATCATTATCGTAATCGAAAAAACTAACACCTCCTAAATTGTTACCAGTAGCAGTATTATTAATTAGACCTAAAGGGATAGCATTATTCTGAAAAAAAGCCTGAGAGCATACACTAAGAGAAAACAGACAACTGGAGAATAAGATGAGTCTTTTAAAAAGTTCCCTTTTAATTATTAACAACATAGCAACGGTAATAAATTATCATCTAAAAATAACATTTTTTTCAAAAAAGAAATATGATTCTGTTAATTCAATACCAAAACCAATAGTATTAACTTATGATACTAAGAAAACAATGGCTTTCCACTCATCATTTCATTAACCTTGTCTGCAATAGCTTCGAGTTTCTTCTCATCGTCATGATTTTTAATAACGTCATCAATAAAAGCGACAATAGTTTCCATATCCGATTCTTTTAACCCTCTTGTAGTCACAGCTGCTGTTCCAACGCGAATTCCTGAAGTAACAAATGGGCTTTTATCATCAAAAGGCACCATGTTTTTATTGACTGTAATATCCGCTTTTCCAAGCGCTTCTTCAGCAGCTTTTCCTGTAATGTCTTTATTTCGAAGATCAATAAGCATCATATGATTATCGGTTCCTCCAGAAATAATATGATACCCTCTATTTACAAAAGCACTCGCCATTGCTGAAGCATTACGCTTCACTTGCAACATATAATGCATAAATTCGTCAGAAAGTGCTTCACCAAAAGCTATGGCTTTAGCAGCAATAATATGTTCTAAAGGTCCGCCTTGATTTCCAGGAAACACCGCAGAATCTAGAAGTGAGGACATTTTTTTCAAATTACCATTCTTAAGTTTGAGTCCGAAAGGATTGTCAAAATCTTTTCCCATCATGATTAATCCTCCACGTGGTCCACGTAATGTTTTATGAGTTGTAGTGGTTACTACATGGCAATGAGGTAAAGGATCGTTTAAAATACCTTTAGCAATTAAACCCGAAGGGTGAGAAATGTCGGCAAGTAATAAGGCATTTACACTATCGGCTATCTCACGAAAACGTTTAAAATCAATATCACGAGAATAGGCAGAAGCTCCAGCTATAATCATTTGAGGTTGTTCTCGAGTTGCAATTTCTTGGATTTTATCGTAGTTAAGTACACCTGTTTCTTCCTCTACGCCATAAAAAACGGGATTATATAATTTACCAGAAAAATTAACTGGTGAACCATGAGTTAAATGTCCACCATGTGATAAATCAAATCCTAAGATTTTATCGCCAGGTTTTAGGCAAGCAGCAAAAACGGCAGTATTGGCCTGACTTCCAGAATGTGGTTGAACATTTGCCCAAACAGCACCAAATAAAGTTTTTGCACGATCTATAGCAATTTGCTCAACCTCGTCAACAACTTCGCAACCACCATAATAACGTTTACCAGGATAACCTTCGGCATATTTATTAGTTAAAACAGAACCTGCAGCTTCCATCACTTGGTCACTCACAAAATTTTCTGAAGCAATGAGTTCTAAACCATTAATTTGTCGTTGTTTTTCAGCTTCTATCAGTTCGAATATTTGTTGATCGCGTTGCATAAATACTATTACATTTAAAATTTATCAAAAATAAGAAATCATCTTATGAAATGGTTTCAAAAAAAAGAGTTTAACGCAATGTTTTATGAGCAGGTTATTAACATTATTTTTTGAGAATTTATACAATTAAAACAAAAAAAAATATGTAGGTTTGAATAGAAAATAAAAACAAAAAATACTTCTAAATATGCCTTTATCAGCAAATGATCCAAATAGAACGTCTTGGTTATACGTGAACAAGTATTCTGATTTTCCAATTCAAAACATCCCTTTCGGAGTTTTTCTTACAAGAGAAGACATCATTACCATTGGTACTCGAATTGGAGATACAGCAATAGATCTTGGCGCTTTACATCAATTAGGCTACTTTGATGGCATTCCATTAACAGACGATATATTTCTTCAGGATACACTAAACGATTTTATTGCGGATGGAAGAAAAACATGGAGAGCTGTTAGAAATCGAATTGCACAAATTTTTGATGCCAATAATGACACGTTAAAAAATAACACAAAACATAAAGAGATTGTTTGCTTCAGATTAGACGAAATAGAAATGCAAATGCCTGTTTTGGTTGGAGATTATACAGATTTCTACGCCAGTAAAGAACATGCCACGAATGTTGGAACTATGTTTAGAGATCCTGATAATGCCTTACTTCCT
The DNA here is from genome assembly GCF_000826645.1 of Psychroserpens mesophilus. Classification (GTDB taxonomy): domain Bacteria; phylum Bacteroidota; class Bacteroidia; order Flavobacteriales; family Flavobacteriaceae; genus Psychroserpens; species Psychroserpens mesophilus. The sequence continues at coordinate 296,161 of NZ_JXJP01000020.1, read as the reverse complement.
AATTGGGTGCACATGCCAGTAGGATATCATGGTCGTAGTTCTTCAATAATCACGACTCATATCCCTGTTCACAGGCCTCAAGGTCAAACCATGCCTGAAGGAGCTGACACACCCGTTTTTGGTCCGAGTAAATTGGTCGATTTTGAATTAGAGATGGCTTTTATCACGACAGATGCAAATGATTTAGGTGAGCCTATACCAATAGATGAAGCTGAAGAATATATTTTTGGTTTAGTGTTATTTAATGATTGGTCTGCACGCGACATTCAAAAATGGGAATATGTACCTTTAGGTCCGTTTTTAGGGAAAAACTTTGCATCTTCAATGTCACCATGGATTGTAACCTTAGATGCTTTAGAACCTTTTAGAGTTGAAAGTCCGAAACAGAATCCAAAACCCTTACCTTATTTACAAACCAAGGGTAAAAAGAGTTTTGATATTCATTTAGAAGCAGGTATCCAACCTAAAGGTGGTAAAGAAACTACGGTTTGTAAATCAAACTTTAAATATATGTACTGGAATATGGCTCAACAACTTGCACACCATACTGTTAATGGTTGTCCGGTAAACTCTGGAGACATGATGGGAAGTGGAACAATTTCAGGACCAACGCCAGATTCGTATGGTTCGATGTTAGAATTAACTTGGAAAGGCACCAAACCTCTCAAAATGAAAGATGGTACAGAGCGTAAGTTTATTAACGATTACGACACGGTCATCATGAGAGGTTATTGTGAAAATGATGATGTACGTATTGGTTTCGGACAAGTAAAAACACAATTACTCCCTGTATTTAATCCGAAGAAAAAGAAGTAAACACTATTATCTTAAAAATTTAACTCGAAGTAAATCAATGATTTGTCTTCGAGTTTTTTGTTTGGCATCATATTTGGATTCTAATAGGAAACAATCACTTAAATCCAGAATTATGAAGCAATTACTACTCACAACAGTACTTCTTCTGGTACTAACATCATGTAGCGGAAGAAAACAAATTGAAAAAGCCATCAGTCATGGTAATTATGACCAAGCTATCAATGACGCGTTACGAAAACTTGAAAACAATAAAGACAAAAAGCGTAAGCAAGACTATATTGTCATGCTTGAAGAGGCTTATTACAAAGTTTTAGAGGAAGATGTAAAGGATCTTGAACATCTTAAAAAAGATGGCAATCCAGAGCAATTTAAAACAATCTATGAAATTTACGTAGATCTGGATGCTAGACAAAATGCAATAAAACGTGTCTTACCTTTACAAATAAATGGCAAAACACTGAATCTAAAATTCAATGATTATACGTCTGAAATTGTAAACTACAGATACAAAACCTCAGATTATTTAATTGATGAAGGCATTGCGCTTTTAGATTCTGATAACAAATATAATGCGAGAGAAGCTTATAATATTTTTAGTTATATAGAAAGCATCAACCCAAACTTTGAAGAGACGAGAAGCCTGATGACTGAAGCTCATAACAAAGGAACAGATTTTGTTATCGTTTCAATTGAAAATCAAACTTATCAAATCATTCCTCAGCAACTGGAAGCTGATTTGTTAAACTTTAATACTTATGGATTGGATAAGTTCTGGACGCAATATCACATTGATAGAGCTCAAGACATCACGTATGACTACGCTATGCAATTAAAGCTAAAGCAAATCAATATTTCACCAGAACAAGTGAACACAAGACAAGAGTTGAAACAAAAAACGATTGTTGATGGCTGGAAATTTAAAACGGATAGTGATGGAAATTTCGTAACGGATAGTCTTGGACAAAAAATTAAAATAGACAAAATTATTACTGTAAAAGCGAGATATTTTGAAACACATCAGTTTAAATCCACTCATGTATTAGCAGATGTTGTATTTACCGATTTGAGAGCAAATCAAATATTAGATGTATTTCCAATTGATAGTGAATTTATTTTTGAACATGTGTACGCAACTATTAGAGGAGATGAAAGAGCTCTAGACAGAAGAGAACTTGATTTAATTAGAGTAAGACCTCTGTATTTTCCAACTGATGCTCAAATGGTATATGACACAGGAGAAGACTTAAAATTGAGATTAAAAAATGTCATTAATTCGTATAAATTAAGAAGAGGTTAGTTCATTATAGTTTAAAAATAGAAACTCCCAAAGAATTATTTTGGGAGTTTTTATTTACTGATGATTTTTAGTAATCCATATTTTTTTCAACGATAACATTAAAATACACTCAAATCAATATCATTAATCGCTCCATGAGACGCATGAGCAACAGTTACTCCGTTTTTAATGATAAGCAACTGAGGCGATTGATGCATGACCTGAAATTTATAGCCAGCCTCATTGGACACATCGCGATAGCTCAACAAATCTAAATAATACAAATCTAAATTTGCATCTAAATCGTACATGTTAACAAATTGGTTCATCACCATACTGCTGATTCCACATCGTGTCGAATGCTTAAAAATCACTTGAGTTCTAGTGATCGAACGTTTTTCAATCTCATCCAATTGAGAAACCTCTGTAAGAGCTTGCCAAGGCAAGTCTTTTTCTTCTTTAGGTTCAGACGAACCAAAAATGTTTTTTAAAAATCCCATTTTTCTGTTTTTAGTTCAGTCGAAAACTTATACAAAGCTTACATTCTGACGAATCGTCATCTAAGCTCCAATAAATTCGGTCATTTTGTCGCTTATTTTCTATTACACTGAAATGGTAAGATTATTGACTTATACTTAACCAAAGTAATAATAAAAAAATTGAAATACTTATATGAACTTTAATAATTATACCATAAAATCTCAAGAGGCCATCCAGCAAGCGCAACAACTTGCTCAAAGCTTGGGACATCAACAAATAGAAAATGAACATATTATAAAAGCTATTTTTGAAGTTGATGAAAACGTATTGCCATTTATTCTTAAAAAATTAAACATCAATATCGATGTTTTAAAATTAGCACTTGATAAACAACTTGAAAGTTTTGCAAAGGTTTCAGGTGGAGATATCATGTTGTCCAGAGAGGCTAATAAAGCCTTAAATGAGGCTTCAATTATCGCAAAAAAAATGAACGATGAGTATGTTTCAGTGGAGCATTTAATCCTGGCTATTTTTAAATCGAATAGCAAAATTGCGCAAATGCTAAAGGATCAAGGTGCTACCGAAAAAGGTCTTAAAGCTGCTATTGATGAACTTAGAAAAGGTGATCGTGTGACTTCACAGAGTCAGGAAGACACTTACAATTCACTTAACAAGTATGCAAAAAATTTAAATCAGTTAGCTAAAGATGGTAAACTTGATCCAGTAATTGGTCGTGATGAGGAAATCAGACGTATTCTTCAAATTTTATCACGTCGTACCAAAAACAATCCAATCTTAGTCGGTGAACCAGGAACTGGTAAAACAGCTATTGCTGAAGGGTTGGCTCACAGAATTGTTGATGGTGATATTCCTGAAAACCTTATCGATAAACAAATTTATGCTTTAGATATGGGAGCATTAATTGCTGGTGCTAAGTATAAAGGTGAATTCGAAGAACGTTTAAAAGCAGTCATTAAAGAAGTTACTACAAGTGAAGGTGATATTGTCTTATTTATTGACGAGATTCATACGCTTGTTGGCGCTGGAGGCGGACAAGGCGCTATGGATGCAGCAAATATTTTAAAACCAGCTCTAGCTCGTGGAGAACTTCGTGCCATTGGTGCGACAACATTAGATGAATATCAAAAATATTTTGAAAAGGATAAAGCCCTCGAGCGTCGATTCCAAAAAGTGATGGTCGATGAACCTGATACCGAAAGTGCCATTTCAATTTTACGAGGTATTAAAGAAAAATATGAAACGCATCATAAAGTACGTATTAAAGATGAAGCTATTATTGGTGCAGTAGAATTGTCTGAACGCTATATTACCAATCGATTTCTTCCAGATAAAGCCATTGACTTAATGGATGAAGCTGCCTCTAAATTACGAATGGAAATCAATTCAAAACCTGAAGAATTAGACGTGCTTGATCGTAAAATCATGCAGCTCGAAATCGAAATAGAAGCGATCAAACGTGAGAAAGATGAAGCCAAATTAAAATCGCTACGTGCTGATTTAGCAAACCTGAAAGAGGAGCGTAATGAAATCAATGCGAAATGGAAAAGTGAAAAAGAAGTTGTAGATAATATACAAACTACCAAATCGAATATTGAAGAATATAAACTCGAAGCCGAACGTGCCGAGCGTGATGGTGATTATGGTAAGGTTGCCGAAATTCGCTACGGAAAAATTAAAGAAGCACAAGAAGCACTCGAAAAATTCCAGAATGAACTGAAAGAAAATCAAACAGGTAATTCATTAATTAAAGAGGAAGTTACTTATGATGATATAGCTGAAGTTGTAGCGAAATGGACAGGTATTCCTGTGACAAAAATGCTTCAAAGTGAACGTGACAAACTTTTAAAATTAGAAGACGAATTGCATAAACGTGTTGTCGGACAAGAAGAAGCCATTGTTGCTGTTAGTGACGCAGTAAGACGCTCAAGAGCAGGTCTACAAAATCCGCAAAAACCAGTTGGCACTTTCCTTTTCTTAGGAACAACAGGTGTTGGTAAAACAGAATTAGCTAAAGCGTTGGCTGAATACCTTTTTGATGATGAAAATGCCATGACTCGAATTGATATGAGTGAATATCAAGAACGTCATAGTGTAAGCCGTTTAGTTGGTGCTCCTCCAGGATATGTTGGTTATGATGAAGGCGGTCAACTCACTGAAGCTGTAAGACGTAAACCTTATTCTGTAGTATTATTAGATGAAATTGAAAAAGCACATCCTGATACCTTTAATATCTTACTACAAGTATTAGATGAAGGTCGATTAACAGATAACAAAGGTCGTGTTGCCGATTTCAAAAACACTATAATCATCATGACCTCCAATATGGGAAGTCAGATTATTCAGGAGCGTTTTGAAGCGACTAAAGATATTGAATCTGCTATGGAAGCGGCAAAAGTTGATGTTCTGGCATTATTAAAACAAAGCGTTCGTCCAGAGTTTTTAAACCGAATTGACGATACCATTATGTTTACACCTTTAACCAGAAAAGATATTAAAGCGATCGTTGGTTTACAGTTAAAAGGTGTTCAAAAAATGATTGCAAAACAAGGCATTACCTTTGACGCAACACCTGAAGCTATAACATATTTAGCTGAAAAAGGCTATAATCCTGAATATGGCGCGAGACCTGTGAAAAGAGTGATTCAAAAAGAAGTTTTAAATGCTTTGAGTAAAGAAATTTTATCTGGAAAAATAACAACAGATAGTATCATTTTACTTGATGCTTTTGATGACAAGTTAGTATTTAGAAATGAAGCCAGTTTCGTTTCCGAAGAATTATAATCATCTCATGTAACAAAATCATGATATAGAAGTCTTTTAAGTGGTTGGTTAGTTGAAAAGCAATGCGAGTTTTAGAAATAAAACAAGTGTTGCTTTTCTTTTGCCTATTACTTTTTTGTAATTTATAGCAAACTTAAAAACATGGGAATCATTAAATATTTAGATTATGAAGATTTTGAACTTTTCATTTTCGACAACTTTATTATAAACCAAGTTAAAGAAGGCGCATCAATTGAGCCACATCATAATGAACTACTTAATGAAATTGTTCAAGAACATTTCAGTAATAGAGATATGGTTTATGTGTCTAATCGTGTAAAATCATATTCTGTAAATCCTTTGATTTATCCAAAAACTGAGACCATTCCAAATGTAATCGCTATTGCTATGATTCCAAAAACAGAAGTGATGCGAAAAAATGCAGAGTATGAACGACAATTTTATGACAAACCTTATGAGATATTTAACAACTTAACTGATGCCATGAATTGGGTTCAAGAATTGGTGAGTAATTAGGATTTCATTTAACAACGTCATATTTACTAACTTCGTTATAATTAAAAAGGTCACCAAATAGTGACCTTCTCCAAATATATATTATCGATTCAAAATTAGAATTTCATTCCTACACCAAAACCCATAATAAGTGGATCGAGGTTGGCTTCTACTTTACTGGCATTATCATTATTAGGTGTTACTTCCGTCTTTAAAAAAATCTTTTTTAAATCTAAGTTTATAAACCATTTATCATTTAAATTGTAATCAATTCCTGCCTGAAGTGCATATCCTATTTCATTTTTATAAGAAATAGCATCTAAATCTCCTGCATCTTCACCGTAGAATATTGTATAGTTCAAACCAGCTCCAATATAGGGTTTAAAATCATCCAAATCAAAATGATACTGTAAACATAGTGTTGGTGGCAATAATGAAACAGATCCTAAATTAGCCTCATCTTTAATTTCTACATCGTGATTAGATGTTGTTAACATTAACTCAAGAGCAATATTTTTGCTTAAGAAATAAGTAATGTCTACTTCTGGTGCAAATGCTGTAGATATATCAGGCTTAAATCCACTGATAGCATCATAAAAATAAGGTGCTGGTGATACAGCGATAGCTCTAATTCGTAGTTGCCATTTACTATAATCATCATCTGGAATATCTTCCTCTTGAGCTTGAGCATTAAAAATAAACAAGGAAGCTAAAACTGTACTAAAAATTAATTTTTTCATAAAACGTTAGTATTAATAATTATGGTAAGATATATAATTTAATATTTAATGCAAAAATATTACTTGAATACAGATAATTATTTGACAAATTATAAATCAATAAATATCAAATATATCCTTATAAAATTAGTTGAAAATAAATTTTGAATAGGGATAAGGTGTATTATCTGTCATACTCTTTTTAATGATTCATGTGGTCTTTAAACCCAATAGATTATATTATAAATAATAGACGAGCCTATTAAGACTCGTCTATATGTTAGATAATTAATTTTTATACCAAAGTTAGAATTTCATTCCTACTCCAAAACCAATAACTAATGGATCAATACCCACTTTTGAACTTTCTGTTGCTCCTTTAGGAGTTACATCTGTTTCCAAAAACAACTTCTTAAGATCAAGATTTAAAAACCATTTTTCATTTAAATTATAATCAACACCTGCTTGTAGTGAAAACCCAATGGTATTTTCATAATCAATATCCTCTAAATCACCACCATCTACACCATAAAAGATTGTGTAATTAATACCAGCACCTAGGTAAGGTTTAAAGTTATCTGCATAAAAATGATATTGCAAGTTCAATGTTGGAGGCAATAACCAAACATGTCCTAAATCTGGTCCGTTTTTGATATTAACATCATGTTTAGTCGTTGCCAATATTAATTCTGCAGCAATATTTTTATTAAAAAAATAAGTGAAATCAAATTCTGGTGTAAAAGCTGTTGAGATATCAACATCCACACCATCTATGTCATCGCTAGGCGAAGGAATTACCGAAAGAATTCTGAAACGAACTTGCCATTTACTAAAATCATCATTTGACATCGCATTATCATCTTGTGCTTGTGCGTTAAAAACAAATAAACAAGCTAAAATTGCACTAAAAATTACTTTTTTCATGATCTATGTATTTAATATTTAATACAAAAATATTGTACGTTGTATCATTAAATACTGACATAAGTCATAGGTTATAACATTTGTTTTTCTTCAATATTAATAAGATTGATTAGGGTTTGATATTAAATAATTTGTTAGTTCAACCTGAAAAGAAAAATCTTCATATTAACTAGTCCTTTTACAAATTAATTGACGTAAAAAAATAATATCGCAAGTTCCTTTTTATGAAAGACTTAGATTTCCTTAAATAATTTATTCGATGAACTGCACAATAAAAACAAACTTTTTACATTAGTATTTGCATATAAATATTAACTTTGAATTGCTATTAATTCCAAAACAGCTTAAGACAACTATTAAATTTTGTCCAAGTAAATCCCTCTACTTGTAGAGAATTATTAAGTCATTTTCAAATACCTACTAAAGAATACCATGGAATTAAATAAATATATAGACCACACACTACTAAAATCTACTGCCACAGAACGAGATATTATAGACCTTTGTAACGAAGCGAAAAAACATAAGTTTTTTTCAGTATGCATTAATAGCAGCTACATCCCATTGGCAAAACAACTTTTAAAAGGATCTACAGTAAAAATTTGTACTGTTGTTGGTTTTCCTTTAGGAGCAACCGCAACAAGCACCAAAGTTTTTGAAGCTAAACAAGCCATAGAAGCTGGCGCTCAAGAAATTGACATGGTCATAAATATTGGTTTTTTAAGAAGTAAAAACTACGTTGAAGTTTTTAAGGACATAAGTGATGTTAAACTTGCTATTGGAAAAATACCTCTTAAAGTTATTATTGAAATTAGTGAGTTGTCAAAAAACGATATTGTTAAAGCTTGCGAAATTTGTTTAGATGCTAAAGCCGATTTTGTAAAAACATCTACTGGTTTTTCAAAAAGTGGAGCAACGCTCACTGCTGTTAAAATCATGAAAAAGACAGTTAAAGATCGTGCAAAAATAAAAGCTTCTGGTGGCATTGGAGATTTTGAAACAGCTAAAAAATATATTGAAATTGGTGTCGACAGAATAGGCACGTCTAAAGGTGTTGCAATTGTTTCTGAACAAATGTCTGAAGCCTAAACCAAAATACTTCATTTTTTTTTACCTTTAACGCATGAGTGTACATATCGAGGCCAAAAAAGGCGAAATTGCAGAGACTATTTTATTACCTGGTGATCCATTGCGAGCTAAATGGATAGCCGAAACATTTTTTGAAAACCCTAAGTGCTTTAATAAGGTTAGAGGAATGCTTGGCTATACTGGCACACACAATGGTAAACCTATTTCTGTAATGGGAACAGGAATGGGAGTTCCTAGTATTTCCATCTATGCACACGAACTTATTACAGAATATGGTGTTAAAAACTTGATTCGAGTTGGTAGTGCTGGCTCATATCAAAAATATGTAAAAATAAGAGATATTGTCTTAGCAATGGCTGCCTCTTCTAATTCTGGAATTAATAACTCAAGATTTGATGGTGCCTATTATGCGCCTACTGCTAACTTTGAATTATTTATAAAGGCTGTTGAAATTGCAAAACAAAAAAATATTCCTATAAAGGCTGGTAACGTATTATCGTCTGATGAATTTTATGAAGACGATAGCGATTCTTACAAAAAGTGGTCTAAATTCGATGTATTATGTGTAGAAATGGAAGCTGCTGGATTGTATACGGTTGCTGCTAAACATGATGTTAAAGCATTGGCCATACTTACCATTTCTGATTCGTTAGTGACCGGAGAACATACAACTAGTAAAGAGCGTGAAACGACGTTTAAAAGCATGATTGACATTGCTTTAGAATTGGCATAAGTTGTAATTTTAACTTATATTTTTGGCGCCTATTTATAAGTGTTTTATATATTTACGCAAAACACTCACGACAATGAAATATGTTCTAATAATAGCTTTTGCCTTAAGTTTTATTGTTCCTGTAAATGCACAGGAATCTTTAAATTCTACAACAACCTATTACCTTATTCGGCATGCTGAAAAAGACAGAAGTGATGAAACCAACAGTGATCCTCATTTAAATGAAGATGGGTTGGAGAGAGCAGAAAACTGGAGTAAAGTTTTTGAGCATATCGATTTTGATGCTGTTTTTTCCACAGAATACCACCGAACAATAGAAACTGCAACGCCAACAGCAAATTCTAAAAATCTTGAGATTTCATTTTACGATCCAAGACATTTATATTCTGAAGAATTTGCTAACGAAACTCATGGAAAAACTGTTTTAGTTGTTGGTCATAGTAATACAACGCCTGCTTTTGTAAATGCTATTTTAGGCGAACAAATACATGAAGACATTGACGATAATGACAACAGTTGCCTATTTATAGTAACAATTTCTGGCAACAATAAGATTGATCAGGTATTGAAAATCAATTAACCTGTACATTTTCTAATTCTATTTTAGACAACAGTTTTAATCCTCCGTTTTCAAATAATTTTGGTAAATCTGAAAGTGCCACAGAAACAGCATTTGGCGTATAGTTTTTGTAATCAACAAATCGAATATCCTTAACGTAACGCTCATTGTAGGCTTCTCTGAAACGTATACCAAATCCATCTTCTTCTTCATAGGAATACGCTAAATAATCTGCTTTAAATGTCTCTTTATTTATCCAGTATAAAAATACATCCTGATAGTCTTCTCCTCCTCCATCTTGATCGAATGTAACTTTAATTGTATAGTAGTTTTCACCTTTTATCTCTGTATCTCCCAAAAGAATCTTATTTACTGCTTTATCATTTAAACCATAAGGCAACACCGAAAAATAATGTACCGAATTTACAGAGGCAGAATATTTTACTTTCATGGAATCTTCAACAAAAATCGCTTCCTTACCATTTAGATACCGATCGAATCCTTTATTACTCAACACATCCAAAATTGAATCTTTACCGGCTTCAATAGTAAGTCTCATTAATGAAAATTTACCTTTATGTCTCTGAGCCGAATAATACCGATCTCTAAAATCGAAATCAATTACTGAAGAATCAACCTTATCACTTCCTGATACGTTTATAGATGAATTAATAATGGCATCAGCTGATAGTTTTTTAGATTCAGTTTTTTTGCAATTCAGAATAATACAAGAAAAAAATATTAAATAAATATATTTCATGATGGCAAATTAGTTTATAATTTTAAGTCGTAAAGCTACACATTCAATTACATTAAAATTAAAACTTATAACATACAAACTTTTTACTTTTAACTATTAAAACTACCTTTGTGTCTATGCAAAAACCAGTTAACATTAAGAATAAGAAAGCAAAGTTTGAGTACGAAATTCTCGATACTTACACTGCTGGAATTGTATTAACTGGTACCGAAATCAAATCCATTCGAGATAGCAAAGCCTCTATTGCTGAAGGGTTTTGCGAGTTTAATGATAAAGGTGAGTTGTTTGTGATTAACATGACCATTCAAGAATATATGTATGGTAATTATTATAATCACAAACCAAAAGCAGAACGAAAATTATTACTCAATAAACGTGAACTCAAAAAGCTTGAAAAAGAGGTTAATATCAAAGGAAATGCTATTATTCCGCTACGTTTGTTTATCAATGACAAAGGTTTAGCCAAACTGGAAATTGCCTTAGGAAAAGGTAAAAAATTATTCGACAAGCGCGATAGCATCAAAGATCGTGACAATAAACGAAACTTAGATCGTATCAAAAAAATCTACAAATAGATGAACTCTTTTGGCATCTTAATTGTAGAATAAAATTTAACTATTACATTAGTTTTATTTAGTATTGTTTAACAATCGACATCTATTTAATTGCCTAAGTTTGACAATCATCAGGCAACCTTTTCCATTAAAAGTGTGTCTATAGTATAAAGACCATCAATTACCATATGAAGACAAAACTACTCTCTACTCTTTTATTACTTTTTGTAGGCATTTCAAATGCACAAATTAAAGGAACCGTTACAGATACAAAAGACAAGCCATTACCTTTCGTAAATATTTTTATTGAAAACACCTATAAAGGCACAACCAGTAATGAAGATGGCAATTATGAACTCAACATCACTGAACCTAATACTTATACTGTAGTGTTTCAATTTTTAGGCTATAAAACCGTAAAAAAAACTGTAAATATTGAATCATTTCCTTACGAACTTGATGCATCTTTAGCTGATGAAGAAATTTCTTTAAATGAAGTGGTAATCACAACTGGTGAGAATCCTGCAAATGTTATCATGAGGCAAGCCATAGCCAAGCGAAAGGAAAATCTTGAGAAAATTCAGAGTTATAAAGCCGATTTCTATTCTCGTGGTCTGATCAGAATTAAAGATGCTCCTGAAAAGATTCTCGGACAAGACATTGGAGATCTTGGTGGTGGATTAGATTCAACTCGAAGTGGTGTGATTTATTTATCTGAGACCATCTCAAAATTGGAATTTTTAAGACCAAATAAACTCAAAGAAAAGATACTGGCTTCAAAAGTCAGTGGTGATGATAAGGGATTTAGCTTTAATAATGCTATCGACGTAGAATTTGATTTATACAATAACACCATCGAACTTGGCAATCAAATCATCTCTCCAATCGCTAATAATGCCTTTGGTTATTATCGCTATACATTAGAAGGTGTTTTTTATGATGACAGAGGAAACCTCATTAATAAAATCAAAGCCATACCTCGTCGTGAAAACGATCCGGTTTTTGAAGGGTTTATTTACATTGTTGAAGACCAATGGACGATCTATGCTGCCGAACTCGATATTACTGGAGTACAAGCCCGAATTCCTGCAGTAGATAAAATCACCATTACCCAGAATTATGCATACTCTGAACAGAATAAAATTTGGACCAAAATGTCCCAAAACATCGATTTTAAATATGGTCTGTTTGGCATCAAAGGTGATGGCCGATTCACGGCTGTGTATAGTAATTATAGTATTAATCCTGGTTTGACACGTAAAGACTTTTCTAAAGAAATTGTGTCTTTTGCTGAAGAAGCTAATAAAAAAGATTCGTTGTTCTGGACTTCAATTAGACCTGTCCCGTTGACTGAAGAAGAGATAACAGACTACATCAAAAAGGATAGCATTCAAATTGTAAAAGACTCTAAAGTGTATAAGGATTCTGTTGATAAGGTGAATAATAAATTCAAGGTCAGCAATATCATTGGAGGCTACACCTTTAATAATACGTATGAAAACTGGAGCGCTGGAATTACCTCTCCAATTGAAGCCATTAGTTTCAATACTGTTCAAGGCTGGAATGGAAATATTGGTGGTTTCTACACTAAAAATTTCGATGAGTATAAACGCTTCTTAACCGTAAATGGAAATATCAATTACGGATTTAGTGACGATCGATTGAGAGGCACACTATCTGCGACCTATAAATTTAATAACACAAGTAGACCGTTTTTAACGCTTTCCGGAGGAATCCAGGCAACTCAATTTAATGCTACCGAACCTATTTCAAGATTTGAAAACACGGTTGCATCTTTGTTTTTTGAAGACAATTATATGAAGTTGTATGATCGTAGTTTTGTTCAGGCTAGTTATTCCGAAGAACTATTTAACGGATTCCGATTGTATACAACCTTGAGCTATGAAAGACGTAAGGCTTTATTTAACACTACTGAACAAGTGTTTTATCCAGAAGACGACGATGTCTATACCAGCAATAATCCTTTAGATGAATCGGCTTATGGCATTGCTCCTTTTGAAACACATAACTTAGTGAAGCTGAATGTGGCTGCACGAATTAATTTCGGACAAGAATACTTGAGTTATCCTGATAGTAAATTCAATATTACCAAAGATAAGTATCCTACACTACTCGTTGGTTATGAAAAAGCATTAGGTGCAACCAATGAAGATTATAATTTTGATCAGGTAAAAGCAAGACTTTATCAGTCGTTTAATATATCTAATAAAGGTCGATTCAGTTATAACATCAGAGCTGGAAAATTCTTTAATGCAGATGATATATCATTCGTCGATTTCCAACATTTCAACGGAAACCAAATTCATGTAAGCAGATCAGGAAATTATACGGATGTCTTTAACAATCTCGGGTATTATGATTTAAGTACGAATGATTCGTATTTAGAAATGCATGCTGAACACGATTTTAACGGATTTATTCTGAGCAGAATTCCGTTATTGAAAAAACTTAATTTCAATTTAGTCATTGGTGCTCATACTTTAGCAACTCCAGATTTCAAACCATATCAGGAATATACAATTGGTTTAGACAATATTGGTTGGGGAAAATGGCGTTTTTTACGAGTTGACTATGTAAGATCTTACCAAAGTGGCTTTGCAAGTGATGCTGTTTTATTTGGATTGAAATTCTTTTAAAATCAAAAATTTTGAGCAATAATGATATAAGACAAGGAAACTGGATGCAACGTCACTTGAAGTGGTTTGTACCAACAATTTTAGTGTCTTTATTACTGGTTGTATTCTTTTCTTCTGGATTAAACAAGATGACTTCTGACTTAACTTTAGCTTATTCTGACACTGAATTATACAGCAAAGCTCTAGAAAAAGTCAATACAAATGAAACGGTCAAGACGATTTTAGGCGACATAGAACCTATTGATCAACTTGCGATATTAGAAGGTCAGGTGAACTATTCTGAAGATAACACCAAGGTAAAATCATCCATTCGAATTATTGGCACTAAAGGAAAAGCAAAACTTGATATTATTACAAATAAAGTCGAAACAAAATGGATTTATAAAACCATAGTTGTAAGAATTAAACAACCGAAAGACCAACAACAAACGATAACAATTCTTTCTGAAGATTAGTCTGTTTAGTTTTTTATCAGCTTAAACGTTTCTTGTAAACCTTCAGAAGAAACGCTCATAAAATACAATCCTGAAGCCAAATTTGAGGTATCAATTTGCGCCTGATTTTGAAACTTTGCAACCTGCTTTCCGAAGCTATCATAAAGCTTCACATCAAAATTAACGAGTTGAGATTCAATAGAGATCACATTCTGAAACGGATTTGGCCTCACAGAAATTGTTCCTCGCTGATATTCAGAAACACCTAGCAAATCACAGTATGGATTTGTAGTTGAAGTTGTAGAAAATGAACCATTATTCACAGACCAATTTTCCCAAAATGTTTCATACGGATTTCCAAAACCAAAACCGCTAACATAAGTATAATAATCTCCATTAGGTGTTCCAGGTATTTTAACCACTTGCAGAGCTTCTCCATTTATATTCCACGTTAATGGCTGTCCAGGCACACAATTTTCAGGTAAAAAATCTTGTTCATTTTCAAAAGTGCAAAATGAATTTAAAAAATACGCGTATTCAGGATAATTGGGATAATCTCCATACACATAAGCTCGACCAAAATTATCAATACAAACTGCAGTATATTCGTTGCATGCTATTCCTAAAGCATAAGTATTATTATCAGTGGCATATCGTGCTAAAAAAGCAGCATGACGACCTCTTCGATCTGGATCATCGTAATGTGTATCTGTAATCACATGCTCTAAAAACGGAATCTCTAAAAAGTCATTATAACCTAAAGTCATCCTATTATGGTAAGGATCTGACAAGGCTTGAGCATTGGTTACTGTTCCATTTTCAGCAGAGAAATAACCGCTTCCTAAAATGGCCATTCCAGCACTGGTTCCACCAATCACACCTTGTTTTGTGTTTATGAAACTATTTAGAGTGTCTTCCATGGCATTATCCTTAAAAAAACTCACATAATCAAACTGATCACCACCTGCAAACCAAATTGCCTCAGCATTAGCAACTTTATCAAGCACATATGGATCTATCGCTCCAGCTTCATTATTAATCACAAATGTAGTGACTGAGTTTATCGCTACTCCTAGATCTGTATAAAAATAGTCGTTATAACCATCACTTCCAGATGCTCTTAAAACGACCACATCTCCTCCATTAGCCTTATTTAAAAACCAAATCATGGCATTATCATTTTCACTAGCTCCTCCCATCATACAAATACCAAACTCATGATTTGTATCCACATCTGTAGAACTTCCAGTTGCGTACTCGGTATAATTTTGAGACACTACTAATTGCGTCAATAATGTACATAAAAGTGTTATTTTTTTCATCGTCTAGTTTTTATCTTCTAGTAAAGGTACAAATCTAAATTCTCCGAACTCATGTTGCTCAAACTCTTTTGGTCCTTTCCTAATAAACAAAGTCATTATTTGAACCTCATCACCAACAGGAATAACCAAACGTCCTCCTATTTTTAATTGACTCAATAAAGGTTTCGGAACAAAAGGTGCGCCTGCCGTGACAATAATACTATCAAAAGGCGCTTCTTCTTCCAAACCAATGTAACCATCACCAAAAATGAGTTTCTTAGCTCTGTATCCTAATTTAGGTAAAAATTTACTGGTTTTCTTATACAGCTCATGCTGCCGCTCAATACTAAAGACTTTGGCACCTAACAAACATAAAACAGCTGTTTGATAACCGCTTCCTGTTCCTATTTCCAAAACCTTGTGACCAGGTTTAATGTGTAATAATTCACTCTGAAAAGCCACTGTATAGGGTTGTGAAATGGTTTGATCAGCAGCAATGGGAAATGCTTTGTCCTGATAGGCATGGTCTAAAAAACTAGAATCCATAAAAAGATGTCTCGGAATTTTACCGATGGCATCCAATACCTTTTCGTCTTTAATACCTTTAGCTTCTAAAATAGCGACAAGTTGTTGTCGTAAGCCCTTGTGTTTAAATGTGTCTTTCAAAGTAGTTAAGTTTACTAGGTAAAAATAATTGAAACATTTTTATACTGAAAGTTAAATCTCATAGTTTTATCAACTAGCCAAAAAGTGACATTATTTATTGTAAAATTCACATAAATAAACTTTGAAAAATCTTATTTTTGTTAAAAACGTAAAACAATGCTAAAAGCTGGTGTTCTTGGTGCTGGTCACCTGGGTAAAATTCATTTAAGACTTCTTAATCAATCTGAAAAATATGACCTTGTTGGTTTTTATGATGCAGACGAAACGAATGCAAAAAAAGTAGTAGAAGAGTTTGGGTATACTTACTTTGATACTATTGAAGCGCTTATTGATGCTGTGGATATGGTGGATATTGTAACACCAACGCTATCACATTATGACTGCGCAAAAAAGGCAATTGCCAAAGGAAAACATATTTTTATAGAAAAACCCATTACGAATACTGTTGAAGAAGCCGAACATATTAGAGAACTATTAGCAGAGCATGATATTCGAGGTCAAGTTGGTCATGTAGAGCGATTTAATCCAGCCTTTATTGCAGTTAAGGAACAAATCAAAAATCCGATGTTTATTGAAACCCATCGCTTGGCCGAATTTAATCCTCGTGGTACTGATGTTCCTGTGGTATTAGATTTGATGATTCATGATATCGATATCATCTTAAGTGTTGTAAAATCTAAAGTGAAAAATGTGTCTGCAAGTGGTGTTTCAGTTATTAGTGACACACCAGATATTGCGAATGCTCGTATTGAATTTGAAAACGGCTGTGTTGCCAATTTAACTGCAAGTCGAATTTCGCTAAAAAACATGCGTAAAACTCGCTTTTTTCAAAAAGATGCATACATCTCTGTTGATTTTCTAGAAAAGAAATGTGAAGTAGTCAAAATGAAAGATGCACCTGAGCAACCTGGTGATTTTGATATGATTCTACAAAATGCTGAAGGCATCAAAAAACAAATCTATTTTGATAATCCTGATGTTGCAAATAACAATGCTATTTTGGATGAATTAGAAACCTTCGCAGACGCTATAAACAATAATACTACTCCAGTGGTTACGCTTCATGATGGTACTGAAGCATTACGCGTTGCGACTATGATTATAGACCAGTTTTAAATTAGCTCAAGGTTCTACAAAATGAATAAAACATATTAAATTTCAAATCAAAACTAATGAAAAATGTAGCTGTTATTGGAGCTGGAACGATGGGAAACGGAATTGCCCACACTTTTGCTCAATCTGGATTTAAAGTACAATTAATAGACATAAGTGAAGCCTCTTTAAAACGAGGAATGGACACCATTGCCAAAAATTTAGATCGTATGGTGGCCAAAGAAAAAATTACTGAAGCCGATAAACAAACAACACTAGATAATATTACAACATTCACAAGTGTAACTGAAGGTGTTGAATATGCAAGTCTGGTCGTTGAAGCGGCCACTGAGAACATCGATTTAAAGCTAAAGATTTTCAAGCAATTAGACGAAGCTTGTCCTGAAGACACTATCTTAGCTACAAACACGTCTTCAATTTCAATTACTCAAATTGCAGCTGTAACGTCTCGACCAGAAATGGTCATTGGTATGCACTTCATGAATCCTGTTCCAATCATGAAATTAGTTGAAATAATTCGTGGTTACAACACTAGTGATGAGGTAACTAAAACCATTATGGAATTATCAAAAACACTAGGTAAAATTCCAACAGAAGTGAATGATTATCCTGGATTTGTGGCAAACCGAATTTTAATGCCAATGATAAACGAATCTATTGAAACACTTTACAATGGTGTTGCTGGTGTTAGCGACATTGATACCGTTATGAAATTAGGAATGGCACATCCAATGGGTCCATTACAATTAGCTGATTTTATCGGACTTGATGTTTGTTTATCAATTTTGAATGTGATGTATGACGGATTTAAAAATCCGAAATACGCACCTTGTCCTCTATTAGTAAATATGGTGAGAGCTGGTAAATTAGGCGTGAAATCTGGTGAAGGTTTCTATGATTACTCTGAAAGTAGAAAAGCAGAACGTGTGTCAAAACAATTTCAAAAGTAAAATGGCATTAGGCATAAGTAATGAACACAACTAATTCCTATTCCATAATTACTTAAATCATGGCAAAAGTAATTCCTTTTAAAGCCGTAAGGCCAACAAGAGCTATAGTAGGCTTGGTTGCTGCAAGACCTTATCAAAGTTATACTGTAGATGAGCGCGAATCTCGCATGGATTATAATCCGTTTAGTTTTCTTCATATCGTAAATCCTGGTTATAAATACGATCAAGTGATTACTGGTGAAGACCGCTACAAACTGGTTAAGAATAGGTATTTGGAATTTAAAGAGGATGGCATTTTTGTTCAAGATAAAAAGCCTTCGTTTTATGTTTATAAGATTGTCAATAGACACGGACAAAAATTTAGTGGCATTATTGCTGCAACAAGTGCTGAAGATTATGAAAATGATGTCATCAAAAAACATGAAGATACGTTAGCTAAACGTGAAGAAACATTTAAAACTTACTTAAAAACAGTCGGTTTTAACGCAGAACCTGTTCTACTCACCTATCCTGATAATGCTATCATTTCTGAAATTATTAAAGAAACTCAAAAAAGTTATGCCGAATTTGAGTTTACCATGACCTATAGAGATACGCATTACTTATGGAAGCTTGATGATGAAAACACTATTGCTGTGATTCAGAAAGAATTTGAGAAAATGAATACCATTTACATAGCAGATGGTCATCATCGCTCGGCTTCTTCGTATTTGTTATATGCAGATGAAAAAGCAAATAATCCAAATCACAATGGTTCTGAAGCTTATAATTTTTTTATGTCATATCTCATTCCTGAATCTGAATTGGTGATTCATGAATTTAACAGATTAGTAAAAGATTTAAATGGTTTAAGCAAAGAGGAATTTTTAATCCAACTGGATGCTTTATATCGAATTGAAAACAGAGGCATTATGCCTTACAGTCCGTCCAAACCACATCATTTCAGCATGTATTTAGACGGTGAATTTTATTCTTTATACTTAAGAAAAACCAGTTATGAATTTAATACCGCTTTAGACCAGCTTGATGCGCAGCTTTTATATGAAACTATTTTACAGCCAGTTTTAGGCATTCATGATTTACGAAACGATAATAGAATTGAATATGTAAACGGAAGGCACGAAATGATTACAATTAAAAGTAGCGTCGATAGTGGTGAATTTATGGTTGGCTTTGGTATGTGTCCGACAACCGTTGAACAAATGAAGCAAATTGCTGACGAAGGCTTAAAAATGCCTCCAAAAAGCACTTATATTCTTCCAAAACTGAGAAGTGGCATTACAGTTTATGAATTTTAAAATTAAGTTTAGTTGATTGTTATTTAGTCGTTAAGTTAAAAACTCAACATCTTTACAACGTTACAACTTTACAACTTTACAACAAACTATTCAAATGAGCATAAGGCAAAATTTAAACGATATTAAATCTCAATTACCTGAACACGTCACATTAGTTGCTGTTTCAAAAACAAAACCTGTATCAGATTTGATGGAAGCTTACGATGCAGGACAACGTATTTTTGGAGAGAATAAAATTCAGGAAATGGTTGAAAAATATGAACAAATGCCAAAAGACATAAAATGGCATATGATTGGTCATGTGCAGCGAAATAAGGTAAAATATATGGCCGAATTTGTAAGTCTAGTTCATGGTGTGGATAGTTTTAAGCTTCTGAAAGAAATCAATAAACAAGCAAAAAAGCACGACAGAGTTATTAACTGTTTACTTCAAATAAAAATAGCTGAAGAAGACACGAAATTTGGAATGTCTTCTGAAGATGTAAAAAAACTAATCACTTCTGAAGCTCTGACTTCCTTAACTAATGTTTGTATTACTGGAGTTATGGGAATGGCTACATTTACTGACGATTCAACCCAGATTGAAGCAGAATTCAAGCGACTTAAGACTATATTTGAAGACCTTAAACCGATTCAAACTTCAAATTGTGAGCTTCAAACAATTTCAATGGGAATGAGTAGTGATTATCAACTTGCAATTGATTGTGGAAGTACCATGATTAGAGTTGGAAGTAGTATATTTGGAGCAAGACATTATTCAAACTAAATTACAATCCTATTTACGCAATATTAGACATAGAAACGACTGGCGGAAAGTACAATGAAGAAGGAATCACCGAAATAGCCATATATAAATTTGATGGTCATAAAGTCGTAGATAAATTTATCAGCCTTGTTAATCCTGAAAGAGACATACAACCTTTTGTCGTCAATCTTACTGGTATTAACAGTAACATGCTTAAAACAGCGCCCAAATTTTATGAAGTTGCCAAACGCATTGTAGAAATTACAGAAGATTGCATAATTGTAGCTCATAATTCAGAATTTGATTATCGCATCCTTCGTACAGAATTCAAGCGATTAGGCTTCGGTTTTAAACGCGAAACCCTATGCACTGTTGAACTTTCTAAACAGTTAATTCCGGGTCAGCCATCCTATAGTTTAGGAAAACTAACGAGATCTTTAGGAATTCCTGTGAGTGACAGACATCGTGCTAATGGTGATGCTATGGCTACGGTAAAGCTATTCAAAATGCTGCTTAACAAAGATTTAGATAAATACATTATTGAAAATAGTGTCAAAAAAGCTGTTGCTGAACGACGTTTAAATCCGAATCATAAAACAATAATTGACGCCTTGCCAGCGGTTACAGGTGTGTATTATATTCATGATATTGATGGTAAAATTATTTATATTGGGAAAAGCAAAAATATCAAACATCGCGTCAATCAGCACTTAACAGATGCTAGTACCAAATCTAAAAAAATACAATTGCAAGTCGCTTCGGTGACCTATGAAAAAACGGGTAGTGAACTCGTGGCCTTATTAAAAGAAAGTGAAGAAATTAAACGTAATAAACCCATTCACAACAGAGCACTACGACGTCATATTTTTACACATGCTTTATATAGTTATCAAGATGATAAGGGTTACACCATATTACATATAGATGCTGCCAATAATGAAAAAAAACCGATAACGACTTTCACCAATCGGCAAAGTGCCAAAAGTTTTATGTTTAAAGTTGTTGAGGATTATAATCTTTGTCAAAAACTAACTGGACTATCCTCAACCAAGAGCAGTTGTTTCAATTATACGATTAAAGAATGTTCTGGTGCCTGTATTGGAGAAGAAACTCCTGAGTCTTACAATGCTCGTGTTTCTCAATTAATTGAAAAATACAGCTACGACAATAAGGACATGATAATTATTGATAAAGGTCGAGATATTGATGAACGCAGTGTTTTATATATTCAAAATGGCATCTTTAAAGGGTTAGGTTTTTTTGATTTAAATTATCAGATTACAAATATTGAAGTCTTAAAATCTATTATCACTCCTATGGATAATAACAGAGACACACAGCATATTATTCAAAGTCATTTAAGGCGCGATAAACGTTTAAAAATTGTAAAACTTCCTTCTCCATGAAACTAAAAACCTTCTTATTAGTGGTTTTTATCAGTTCTGTAACCTACTCTCAATCGGAATACAATGCTGAAAACCTTCTAGTTACCAAATCCGATTTAGAGCAAAATATATTTAGCAAAGACAGCACAGCAAATGCACTCGTAATTTATGAAATTGGCAATAGCTATATTGACCGAGATGACTTCAAACTACACTCAGAAATAAAACGTAAAATTAAAATTTTAAATCGCGATGGTTTTAATAAAGCTACCGAAGAAATTCTATTATACACAAATGATTCTGGAAGAAAGGAAATTGTTGAAGATATTACAGCAACCGTTTATAACCTAAAGAACGGAATCATTGAAAAAACTAAACTTTCAGATGATGATATTATTGAAGAAAAATATAACGATAACTACACCATCGTAAAATTTACATTTCCAAACATTCAACCTGGAAGCGTAATCAATTATAGCTACACTTTTATTTCTCCGTTTTTTTTCAAATATAAAAGTTGGGCTTTTCAAAAAGACATTCCAACACTTTATAGCGAATACAATGCGAGTATTCCAGGAAACTGGGAATATAATATTAAGTTAGTAGGTGGACGCAAACTTTTCATCAATGAAGCAGACATCAAATACAGTTGTTTAGAAGTTAACGGAGGAGGATCATCAAATTGTTCTGAATATCGCTATGCTATGAAGGACATTCCAGCTTTTGTTGCTGAAGATTACATGACGACAGAGTCAAATTACTTGGCTAAAATAGATTATGAATTAAATGTTTTTAGAGGCTTTGACGGCAAAGTCGATAAAATCAATAAATCATGGAAAGATACAGACCTTGAAATTAGAAGAGAAACAGATTTTGGTCGCATGATGAAGAAAGGAAATCTTGCTCGAAATGAATTAGAAGGCGTCACCATAAACACCACAAATGATTTAGAAAAAACTCAAGATATTTACCACTATGTTAGAGATCATTATAACTGGAATGGTGAACATAAACTTTTCAATGATGTATCACTTAAAAACTTGATAAAAGAAAAAACAGGAACAGCCACTGAAATAAATATGTTGTTATATAATCTTCTCCTGGAAAATGATATTGAGGTCAAACCTCTTTTGCTTTCAACCAGAGAAAATGGATTTATCACTAAAATCTATCCTGTAATTTCAGATTATAATTATGTATTGGTTCATGCCTCTATTGATGGTGAGACCTATCTGTTAGATGCTAACGATGACTATTTGAGTTTTGGTCAAATTCCTTATAAATGTCTTAACCAATATGGTCGTTTATTTAATACCAAAATGGGAAGTTCTTGGTTTGATATCAATCCGTCCCAATCAAGTATAATGAATTACAGAGGTCAATTAAATCTTGAAGACACCCAACTACATGGCGCATTTGAATTAACGAGTACAGATTATAATGCATATGCCTCGAAAAAGCAATATTTTAGCGATTCTGAAAAAACCTTACACACGTTAGTTGATGCCAAAAGTGATATTGAATTATCAAATGCTAATTATCACAATATTACAAAAACTGACTCTACATTTCACATGTCGTTTGATGTTTCTAAATCTCTTGAACTGATAGGCGAAAAAGTTTATTTTAATCCGTATGTCATCGAATTCTTTCCCGAAAATCCATTTAAACTTCAGGAACGAAGTTATCCTGTAGATTTTGGTTATGAGCAAAGTTTCATCTATACCTGTAAAATAAACCTTGGAGAACATTATTTCGTGGAAGAACTCCCAGAACCAAAAAAATTAAATCTTCCAGAAAATGCTGGTTCATTGATCTGTAATTATAGTATCTCTGAGAATTCAGTATTGGTTTACTTTAAATTAAACTTCAATAAAGCCATCTATGATCCTGTTTTTTATTCTTATCTTAAAGACATGTTGAAAGATGTTGTAGATGTTCAAAAGAACGCTATACTCGTTTTGACCAAAAAGAACTAATCTTTTTATTACTTTTGATACGATGAGTGACCAAAATACAAAAATTAGCTGGAAAGATAAACTTCATGAAATTATTTATGAAGCCGATACGCCTTCCGGAAAGCTATTTGATATCATTTTACTTATAGCAATTCTGGCTAGTATAATACTTGTTATGCTGGAAAGTGTTAAAAGTTTTGATGATAAATACCATACGTTTTTAAATATTTCAGAATGGGTTATTACCATTTTATTTAGTATTGAATACATCGCTCGTATCATTTCAGTTAGAAAACCCTTAAAGTATATTTTAAGTTTTTATGGAATTATTGATTTATTATCAACACTACCTAAATACATCTCTTTATTCCTAGCTGGTTCTCATGCTTTAGTTGCGCTGAGAGCGTTGCGTTTACTTAGAGTGTTTAGAATTCTAAAATTAGCGCGTTACCTTGGTGCTTCAAATCAACTCGCTAATGCCATTAAAGCCAGCAGAGCTAAAATTGCTGTATTTTTGTTTGCAGTGCTTATTGCCGCTGTGATTTTTGGAACCATTATGTACCTAGTCGAAGGCGAAGATCACGGTTTTGATAACATCCCAAAAAGTGTATATTGGTGTATTGTAACTCTTACCACAGTTGGTTTTGGGGATATTGCACCTGAAACACCTCTCGGACAACTAATTGCTACGATTATTATGATTTTGGGTTATGGTATTATTGCAGTGCCTACTGGGATTGTTTCTGCTGAATACACAAAAGCTTCAGGTGATGGAAAAAGCAAAATCTCTGATGAAGAAAGACGAAATTTAGAAAAAGTACATCTAAACTCTCAGTGTTGCATAAATTGCTTAGCAGAAAAACATCAGGATGGTGCAGAGTTTTGCCATAAATGCGGTTGTAAATTACATTATGACTAAATTTCTCATTTCAATTGTTGGTCCAACAGCCATTGGCAAAACAGCCTTAGGTATTACACTGGCAAATCATTTTGATACTGAAATTATTTCAGCAGATTCAAGACAATTTTACAAAGAGATGCACATTGGAACAGCAGCTCCTACTCCATCCGAACTAGCTGCGGCAAAGCATCATTTTATTCATCACAAATCTATTGAAGACAATTACAGTGTAGGAGATTTTGAGAAAGATGCCATTAAAACCTTAGACCAGTTATTTAAAACTCGAGATTGTGTCATCATGGTAGGTGGTTCCGGACTTTATGTTGATGCTGTTACTAAAGGACTGGATGAGTTTCCAAGTGTTGATCCAAGCATAAGATTAGCATTAAATGAAACATTAAATTCTCAAGGGATAGAGTCTTTACAAGAACAGCTAAAAACTTTAGACCCAAAATCTTACAATACCATTGCAATTGATAATCCGCATCGACTCATAAGAGCTTTGGAAGTTTGTATTGGAAGTCAGCAAGCTTATTCCTCTTTTTTGACATCAACCAATAAAACAAGAGCCTTTAAAACTATAACTATTGGCTTAACATCAGAACGAGAAGTTATTTATGATAGAATAAATAGACGTGTTGACCTCATGATGTTAGAAGGCCTATTAGATGAAGTGAACAGCTTACGCTCAAAACAACATTTAAATGCATTAAATACGGTTGGTTATAAAGAATTATTTAAGTTTTTAAGTCATGAATGGACGTTAGATTTAGCCATTTCAGAAATTAAAAAAAACTCGAGACGTTTTGCAAAGCGCCAGCTCACTTGGTTTAAAAAAAATACAGAGACCATATGGTTTGATTATAACACCGATATTGAAGCGATAATCAAAACAATTAGTGATCAGCAAAAATGTCTAATGCAGTAATAATTTAAATAAAATTGTAAAAGACACTATTATTCAATTAATTAAACCTACTTTTGCCACTTAAATAAATACAATTTTTTATTATGAGTAAAGGTACCGTAAAATTCTTCAACGATTCAAAAGGATTTGGATTCATCACTGAAGAAGACAACAACAAAGAACATTTTGTACACATTTCTGGTTTAATCGACGAGGTTAGAGAAGGTGACGAAGTAGAATTCGATTTAACAGAAGGAAAAAAAGGATTAAACGCAATTAACGTAAAAGTTATCTAATATTTCAATTCGATTTTTTAAAACTTAAGCCTATCATATTGATAGGCTTTTTTAATACAAAAAAATCCAGCAATGTTGCTGGATTTTTGTATTGTGAATTCGTTTGTTATACATCTTGATTAACTACCAATCTAAATCCTTCACCATGAATATTTAAAATTTCTACGTTTTCATCGAGTTTTAAATACTTTCTAAGTTTAGCGATATAAACATCCATACTTCGAGAAGTGAAATAATTATCATCTCTCCATATTTTAGTAAGTGCTAACTCTCTTGGCATTAAATCATTTTCATGAAGTGCTAGAAGTCGAAGTAATTCATTTTCCTTAGGAGATAATTTTATAGGATCTTTTCCGTTGAATTTTAAGAAACGAAGTTTCGAATTTAAATCGAATCTTCCAATCTTAAATTCAAACTGTTTGCTATCTGCAATAGTATCGGTTGCTTTACGCTGAATGATAGCTTTAATCTTCATCAAAAGAACTTCACTATCAAAAGGTTTATTTAAATAGTCGTCTGCTCCTACTTTATAGCCTTTTAACACATCTTCTTTCATCGCTTTTGCTGTTAAGAATATGATTGGAACATCTGTATTTTTTTCACGAATTTCTTTAGCCAATGTAAATCCGTCTTTATATGGCATCATGACATCTAAGATACAAAGATCAAAATCATCTTTCTTAAATTTTTCGAAACCTTCCATTCCATTTTTAGCATGAACAACATCATAATCATTCATATTGAGATAGTCTTTTAAAACGGTTCCAAAATTAGGATCATCTTCGACTAATAGTATTTTTTTGTTTTGTTCTTCCATAATTTATGATATTAATGGCAGTTTTATTGTAAATACACTACCTTTTCCTTTTTCACTTTCTACTGATATATGACCTTGATGATCATCTACTATTCGTTTAACATAGGCCAAACCTAAACCATGACCTTTAACATTATGTACATTTCCTGTGTGTTCTCGATAAAATTTTTCAAACACTCTTTTTTGTACTTGTTTAGACATTCCATTACCTTGATCGGCAATTTTTAATATAATATTGTTTCCTACATTTTCTGTATAGACATCAATTTTAGGAGACGATTGACTGTATTTCACTGCATTATCTAATATGTTAACAATCACATTAGTAAAATGCGTTTCATTTGCTAAAACTGATGATTTTTCAGCCTCCAAATGCACCTTAACATAACCCTTACTATCTTCAACAATCAATTCTATGTGACTCACAGCATCTTCAATAATGTCGTGTAACTTGATTCGTTCCTTACTTATATTAAGTTCATTTTTTTCTAATTTCGAAATTCTTAAAACATTTTCAACTTGAGCATTCATACGTTTGTTTTCATCTTTAATCATTTTAAGATAACGCATAACTTTCTCTTGATCTCCTATTATTTTAGGATTTCGAATAGAATCTAAGGCCAGATTAATTGTTGCAATTGGCGTCTTAAATTCATGAGTCATATTATTGATAAAATCTGTTTTTATCTGTGAAATTCGACGTTGTTTTATCAATTGATAAATAGCACTCGAATATGCAATGACAATGATAGATGTAAACAAAATAGATAAGGCTATCATTCCCAGTATAGATGATAATAAAAACTTTCGTCTCTGAGGAAAATCTACATAAAGCATATAATCACTTTGATTATCATTATCAAGAAAAACAGGAATTCCGATGGTTGAATCTGGATTTAAATCAAAATTTTCAGACTGTACTTTAGTTGCAAGATCTCTATCATAAATAGCAAATTCAAAACCTGTATCAATACCATTATTATTAAGTTGCTGTTGTAAAAGATAAGAGACATCATCAACAGAAACTCGTTTATAAATTGGTATATTTTTAAACTGATCTCTTGTTATAGACTCAAATTGAGCTTTTTCTAGTAATGTGAGATTACTAAAGTTTTTAATAGACTTCTGTAAGCTAATAGATCGGTTTCCATCAATAGTACTATTATCGTAGGTTTCGGTTATTCTCGTATTTCTTACACGACTTAAATTGAAACTGTCTAAACCAATGTCAAAGAACAATGATGGTACTTTAAAACTTTCTTCAGAGATGGCATTGCCATAAATTCTAGTTTCATTTGACAAATCATCTTGTTCTAAAATGAAAACTTGTCGCATAGCTGTTGAGTCAGGGTCTACTCCACTTTCGATTAGATTTTGGAGTCTTTGTGAATACACTTTAAACTCTTTATCTTCAATTGCTTTTGAAACCGAACTCAAAGAACGCTTTACGTTTAGTGTAAAGTTTTTTTCCTCGTTTTTTAAAGTGTTATTAATAAAAAACGCCTGAACGAAAATGATGCCTATGAGTGATAAACTCATTAAAACCACCAACAAAATGAATAGCTTTTTGCCCATCGCTCAAATTTAACATTTTAACATTTACATATACTCCCCTTTAACCTTACATTAACACAAAAGCTATATTGCCTCATTTTCAATGCGTTTTAGAATAGACTTGTGAATTTTAAGTACTTGATGTTCTAATGTGTTTTTGTCATTATTCACAATAACATAGTCTGAAAGATTCGCTTTATCAACATCATTTGTTTGATTTTTCATGATCGCTAATACTTTTTCGGGAGTGCTTTGATCTCTTTCTATAACACGTTTCAATCGATTGTCTTTATTTGCAACAACCGAAATGATGACATCATACTGATCCTGCTGATTGTGTTCAAAAATAATAGCAGCTTCTTTTATGACATAAGGCGCATCTTGTAGCTTTACCCAATTCTTAAAATGAGATTTGACTTCTGGATGCACAATGGCATTCATGCGATCTAAATAAGTTTTATTATTGAAAATTGTATCTGCAATAAACGATCTGTTAAGTTTATCATCAAGATAAGCCGCTTCTCCAAATAACGCCAAGAGTTTTTCTTTGATAGTGATGGAATTATTCATTAAGAGCTTTGCTTCATCATCTGCAATATAAACTGGAATGCTTAACCTTTCGAATAATTTAGCAACAGTGCTTTTTCCACTTCCTATACCTCCTGTAAGTCCAACTATTATCATTCTGTTATAACGTATTCAATTTTATCTTGTTTCATCTTTACACGCTTGACATTTGCAGGTATTTTTTTAAATATAGGTGTAAAATAAGATTTATTAGAGGCTTCTATTTCTAAGTAATCACATTCAATCTTAAATCCTGCTGGCTTGACTGAATTATAATCATTTAAACTAACTTCATATGACACTTTTATCGTTTTTGGAAAGTAATTAATTTTCGTATGTGAAGGAAGATTATTAATAACGATTGGAATTTCAAGAGTTCCTTCAGTAAATTTTTGAACCTCAGCTCTAACTGAAATATCATTTTGAGATAGCTTTATGGTGTTCGCTACTTCTGGAAGGTTCAGCTTTACAGTCGCATCAATGTTTTCCTTTATATTAAATAAATTCAATTCTGAAGTTTCAATATGTTTAATGTTTTGAATCTCTGTATCTGAACCGATGACTTTTATAGAATCTGGAGTTACAACCAATCCATCTAATGTATCATATCCTGAAGCATAGGTAACATTAGAATTAAGTTTAACAGGTACTTTTTTAACAGAAAGCGTCCCAAACGGAAATTTTAAGGTGTCTGGCTTCACAGATTCTATATTAAAACTTTTACCAAATTGTTTTTCTATGTTTGGCAATGCTCGATTGGCTATCCAAATGTAGGTATCATGACTTATATAAGCATCATTTAATAAGTCAATAGCAATAGTTTTGTCGTAAAAATAGGAACCTAAAAGATTGAAACCAAAAGTCGTTACCTCCACATGAATCTCTGGTGATTCATCCATAGTTAATACCCGATTATCAGGCAAATTAACATAGTTAACACCAACTGTAATGACTTCCGTATAGGATTTTGACAATTTACTAAGTACCAATATTAAAAATGCTAGCAAAAAGAACAAACCAAAAACATTGAGTTTTTTATTCTTTATGGACTTATTTAATATAGATCTTAATTTAGACAACATTCTTAAAAAATAGATTAGGATAATAGGTTTCCGGTTTCTTTTTTAAAACTTTAATAGCAAAAGTAGATTTCAAAAACCCAAAACCATAACCAAAAAACTGAACAAATATTGCAATAATTGCTTGTAGTGCAATGACGAAACTCTTGGTTTGAAATAAAGCTGATAAAAAAGCTGTAGCCATGTATATTCCGAAAACAATTAGCACAAAAAATTCACCAAAAACAGCGCATACAAGTCCGAATAAAAACCCTAAACAAAATAAAGTAGGCATCCAGAAAATAAAGCGATTGGTACTTGGATGCCATAAATTAAGTATTGGTCTAACCATACCAAATTTATGTACTTGCGTATAAAACTTAGACCATGATATACGACGTTTGTGATATACAAACGCATCTTTAAAAAGTTTGGTTTTAAAACCCAGCTGAGTAAGTCTTATGGATAAATCAGGATCCTCGCCTGGATGAATATTTCCAAAACCTCCAGAAGCTTTAAATGCGGCTTTAGAAATACCCATATTAAAACTTCTTGGCTCGAATTTTTTATTTTTTAATTGCGAACCCCTAATTCCTCCTGTCGTTAGAAATGAGGTCATTGCAAAATTGATGGCCTTTTGCAAATTTGTGAAAGATGTATCTGCTGCATCAGGACCACCAAAACAATCTACATAAGCATTTTTAAGTTCGCTATTTACAACGTTCAAATACTGAGGAGGTAGTAAACAATCTGAATCTAAAATTATGAAATAGTTGCCTTTAGCTTTTAACATACCAAAGTTTCTGGAGTCTCCAGGACCAGAATTTGGCTTGTAATAATAAGAGATATTTAAACTCTCTTCATAATCCTTAACAACAGCTCTACAATCAATTGTTGATCCATCTTCTATTATTACAATTTCAAAAGGTAAACCTCCCTCAATTCCTAAAAAACTCTGTAAAAGTTCTTTGATTTCATCTGGCCTGTTAAAAACAGGCACTATAAATGAATAATGTAATGCATCCATACACCACAAAGGTAAATAAACAAAATACAAAAGCCACCTTAAAGGTGGCTTTTGAACTAATATTTATTAAGCTTATTGCTTTAAAATTCTTACTGTTTCAGTAACATTATTGATAGTTACTTGAACAAAGTAAGCACCTTGGCTTAATCCGTTCATATCTAAGTTACTTTCTAAAGTATTAGGTGTAGCTCTAAGAACTTCCTGACCTAACATATTAAATACAGAAACATTTTGAATAGCATTTTGAGCTTTCAATGACAATTCATTCTTCACAGGATTAGGGAAGTATGTAAATGCATTTTCATTATCAAATGAACTAAGAGATAGAGATGCATCAGAAAGTGTTATATCAATTGTACCCTCTTCAGAACCATTATTCCATAATTGCACATAATAAGTCGTTCCTCCAGTTAAGCCTGTTAGACTTGCACCAGCCGCAACAACTGTACTACAACTTAACTCTGTTAAGGCACCACAAGTACCTTCATATACAGCTAAATGTGAAGCTGTAGCCGTTCCTAATGATGTTACAATATCAACCTCACCACTTGCAGGAGCATCAAAAGTAAACCATAAATCGGCAATACTTTGGAATAAATCACAACTTGGTTGCGTAGCATTAACAACTGCACAAGTATTATCTTGAGTAGTTGTAATACCATTTACTAATAATGCAGTAGCACTAGCACAATCCTGATTCGCTTGAGCAGGTGTGCATGAAGCCTCACAAGTTACGCTAAGCGTGAAATCTCCAGTACTTGCAAAGTTAAATCCTTCAACAGCAATATAATATGTATCTGTTCCATTAGCTGTAAACGTTCCTTCACTTTGAACGCTAAATGCGCCACAAGCAGCTTCATTATCATCATTACCAGCAACAAGCGTTAATGCTCCAGATACACCAGTATATACTAAAATTGACGTGTCATATGTTGAACCACATAAGCTAACTGTTACATCCGCAGCACCTTCAGTTGCACTGTCATAACTAAACCAAACATTAGGTGCATCCATATCAGCTCCAAATCCATCTGGCGCATCATCTTCATCTAAAGTCGCAAACTCAGTACTTCCAGTTAAGGCCGTAGTAGTACAATCTATTGCTTGTGCGTTTACAAAATCGTCATTTGCTGGTGGTGGTGGTGGACAAATACCATCATATGTAAGTGTAGAACTTGTAATAAAACAAACACCACTATCATCGTTTGTAACTGTAATTACTACATCAGTAGCATTGGCATATGAACCATAAGTATAAGTTCCTGCAGCAAGACCTGTACTAGCAGCGGTACCTTGATCATCAGTGATCGTTACACCTGAAGCTGCACCAATATCGGTGATATTAACTTCAATTGTAAAACCGTCATCAACTGGACAATTCTCAACAGCTGCAAAAGTAGCTACTGGAATATCGCATCCAAGATTTTCTCTTACCAATATATCATCAATGTACCACTCAGAAGCAAATGTACCTACGTAGTTAAATGCAATATACACACCTGCTACTGCTGGTAAAGCATAAGGTCCATTTTGAACCCAAGTATCTTCAGTACCAATAACACCATTAATTAAGGTCCATGACGCTGTTGTAGGATCGCCTAACCCATCATAATCTGTTGAATAGTAAACATCATGTGTGTCTGCAAAATCGAAAAAGTCAACATTATCGAAATATAAAAGTTCAGGTGCAGTTGCGACAGACAAATCCAAGGCTGGAGAAATTAACCATCTGTCATGCGAAGCACCACTTGCAAAATCCTCATATCTCGCTGATTGAGTTCCAGTATTAGCACGTAACGTTGAAGCTGCCCACAGATCACCAGTATCAGTACCAGGACCTACAACATCAGTCCATCCCGCAGGAGGAAATGTAGCACCTTCAAAACCTTCAGTAAGATACTGAGCATTAGAATTAATTGACCATAGTAGTAAAAAGGTCATAACAAGAGTAATTTTTTTCATATTGATATAGTATTTGTTAATAAATTAAAATTTGAGCTTAAATGTATTGATTATCTATTGAATAAGAAATACAGAAAGTTTCTAATTGACCAAAGTAGCAAATTAATCGACAAAAAACAAAAATAATCGATGAAATGAAATTGTGGTAGCTGTTTTAATTTTTAAGAATTTTAAATACCTCAGTGTGCTGTTGAGTAAATACTTTAACAAATAAAACATCTGTATTCAACTGTGAGACATCCATATTACTGGAAGATTCCATACCTTTTTTTGTCATAAGCAGTTTTCCTAAACTGTTGTATATTTCTACCATATCGATAACATTATCAGAATAAAAAGATAGTATATCTGTTACAGGATTTGGAACTATGCGTATTTTAGAATTAGTAAAGTATTCGTTAGTAGATAAAACATTGGAGCCTTCAATTATAGTTAATGTTTGATTAGCTGAAACATTATTGATAACATCAACCACACCACTTAGCCAGGTAACTTTTATATAATCTATAGTATTATTATCGGCTAATCCAAAAAATTCAGAATTAGAATTCTGAGAAAGATAACCTTCACCAGCCACGGTATATCTAAATTGTTTATTTCCATTTATAGAAATTTCAATATAAGAACCTATGCCATCTTTATTAGAACTTGTCCCTTCCAATTTAACTTTAAGCCAGTTATTATTTATATTAACACTACAGTTATTCTTCCAAAGAAACATATTTGCAGCTTCATTGTTGACTATTATATCTGGATAGCCATCATTATTAAAATCGCCTATAGCATTTGAGTAACTTTCTTCAGTATCGTTTAGAAAACCAGCGTCAGTAGGAATGGAATAATAATTAAAACCATCATTTTCGTAGAAGGCAGAAGGTAATGAGATAGAACCATTTAGCATACCACTTACATATAGGTCGAGATCCATGTCGTTATCCGCATCTAAAAAAACAGCTCCCCAGGCAATACTATTAAAATCTGTTCCATTAGTAATTGCCACATTTGTAAATGTTCCGTCACCATTATTTTTCAGAAGCACATTCCCTATTTCGGCTTCAGGCACATCTGGATACTCCTGCATGGTGTTAGTAATATAGATGTCAAACCAACCATCATTATTATAATCGCCAATAGTTGTAGACATGGCATCCATAACTAATCCAGCACCAGATTGTGAGCTAACATCTGTAAATGTACCATCTCCATTATTATGATAGAGTATGTTAGATGTGATTATTCTATCGTTAGCTATATAAATATCCTGCCAACCATCGTTGTTGTAATCAAAAAAACTAGCGCAAAAAGATAAATGTCCGGTATTAGAAATTCCAGCTAGGTCACTAACATTTGAAAATGTACCATTGCCATTATTTCTGTACAATCTATTACTTTCGTTTGATGAACGAAAGGTAAGGAACACATCTAGAAAGCCATCATTATCATAATCTCCCCAAGATGCTCCAAAATTCTTTTGGTTACCTGTAAAAATTCCAGAACTTAATGTTACATCAGTAAAATTGGAATTACCGTCATTTCTATAAAATTTACTTGATGCATTATGAGCTGCCATATATAGATCTTTATCTCCATCGTTATCATAATCTATCCAAATGACTTGCTGATATTCGTAATTAAAGTCGGTAAGGTTCAGAAATATTTCAGTAAAATTTCCAGAATTATTTTTAAAGTACCTAACTGGTTCACCAACTTCAGTTGCAAGAGTAACATCATCCCAACCATCACCATCAAAATCACAAGATGAAAGACCTCCACCAACAAAGCCTATTCCATAGGATGCATTTAATCCATAGATGTTTGAAGATTCATCAAAAGCTATCTGGCAATACATCGCAAACGAGAACAGTAAAAAACAAAATTGTATCGCAGAATGTTTCTTCATGGTAATAGATTCATATAACCGTAAATGTAGTAAAAATACATGTGCTAGTATTTGAGTATTCTCATTGTTTTTGTTTGTTGATTGGTCATTAGTTTAAAAAAATAAATACCACTTTCAAATTTAGACATATCGACAAATTCAATATTTTCTTGATTCATCTCTATTACTTTCTGGCCAATACTATTATAAATTTCTAGAGTTTCAATTGGTGTTAGTGATGTAATTTTTAATAAGTCGCTCACTGGATTTGGAACCAAACTAATGATCTCAGTGCTATATTCAACTTCAGAAAGCAAATTAGATCCCTCAACGATAGTTATTAATTGATTAGCTGAAACATTATCGATAATATCAACCAAACCACTTAACCAATTAACTTTAATGTAATCGATTGTAGCGTTATTGCCTAAACCAAAAACTTCTGTACCAGAATTTTGGGCCAAATAGCCTTCACCACAAAGTGTATATCGATATTGTTTTATGCCATTAATTGAAACTTCAATCAAAGATCCAACACCTCTTTTATTACTTAGTGTGCCTTCTAATTTTACTTTAAGCCAGTTATTACTTATTGGTGCTTCATTTTTCCAAATAAAAATGTTCTCATTATCTGCATTACTGACTGCTATTTCAGGAAAACCATCATTATCTATATCACCAATAGCATTTGAGTAACTCTCCCGATTATCATTAAAAAAACCAGTAGAAGGAATTGTAAAATTACCTAATCCATTATTTTCATAAAATGCAGCAGAGAGAAAATTTGTATTGGATCCATCAAGCAATCCACTTACATATAAATCTAAATCCATATCATTTTCGGCATCTAAAAAAACGGCTCCCCAACCAATACTATTAAATGTGGTTCCAGTAGTCATTGCAACATTGGTAAAGGTTTCATCTCCATTATTTCGTAATAATACGTTTCCACTAGGTGTATTTGTGACATATATATCTAGCCAGCCATCACTATTGTAATCATCAATAGTTACAGACATTGCATCAATGTATAAATCAGTATTTGAAGATTCACTTACATCTGTAAAGGTTCCATCACAATTGTTTTTATATAAGACATTTTTATTGTTAATTCTATCAGTAGACACATAAATATCTTGACAACCGTCATTATTAAAATCGAAAAAAGCTGAACAGAATGATAAATTACTGGTATTTAAAATACCCGCAAATTCACTTACATTTGTAAAAGTCCCATCACCATTATTTCTATATAAATAATTTGGAATAACTTCTGCAATATCTCTGCTACTCAGAAAAACATCTAAATAACTATCGTTGTTATAATCTCCCCAAGATGCACCATACGTACTAATATTTTGAAGGGGTAGCTGAGATTCACTTGTTACATCTGAGAAATTGAAATTACCATCATTTCTATACAACTTGTTACCACTTACATTACTCGTGACAAATAGATCAAGCGCTCCATCGTTATCATAATCTACCCAATTCACTTGTTTCATTTGAGACAAATTATTTGGAATATTTAGTGTTTCCTCAATAAAAACTCCATTCATGTTTTTAAAAAACCGAATGGGCTCTCCAGTTTGAGTTGCCAACGTTATATCATCCCAACCATCATCATTATAATCATAAAAAGTTATGCCATTTCCTATAGGAACGTCACCACAAGAAACACCTATTCCCAAAACTGTTGCTTGATCAACAAAATTTGTTTGTGATTCACAAATTGAAACGAATAACATAAAAAATACTGTTATTACAACATAGGCTTTACATCTCATAATAATGTTATTAATCTTAATTCTAAATGTAGTAATTAATTGAGTCCCTTTCAAATTATGGCCAAAAAAAAAGCTACCAGAATGGTAGCTTTTTTAGTCTGTTTCAAACGCTATTTACTGTTTAACAACTCTAACTGTTTGAGCTATATCGTTAATAGTAACTTGTACAAAATAAGCACCCGAATTTAATATATTCATATCTAAAGTTGCCTCTAAAGCGTTAGGATTAGCTCTAAGAACTTCTTGACCTAACATATTATACACTGAAATATCTTGAATTGTATTTTCAGCTTTTAATGACAACACGTTTTTCACTGGATTAGGGAAATATGAAAATGCATTCACATTCTCAAAAGAACTCAGTGACAATGATGCGTCAGTAAGTGTAATATCAATAGTACCTTCTTCTGAACCATTGTTCCATAACTGAACGTAATATGTGTTTCCACCAATTAATCCCGTTAGATTAGAACTAGAAGTAGCAGCAGTAGAACAGTCTAATTGTGTTAAAGCACCACAAGTTCCTTCATAAACTGCTAAATGCGAAGCCGTTGCTGTACCTAAAGCAGTAACGATATCTACTTCACCACTTGCAGGTGCTACGAAAGTGAACCATAAATCTGCGATACTTTGGAATAAATCACAATCTGGTTGTGTAGCATTAACAATAGCACATGTATTATCTTGAGTAGTCGTTGAACCATCAACTAATAAAGGAGTAGCACTTGCGCAATCTTGATTAGTTTGAGCTGGCGTACATGAAGCTTCACAGGTAATAGATAAAGTAAAAGCTCCTGTGCTACCAAAATTAAATCCTTCAACTGCGATATAATAAATATCTGTACCATTCGCTGTAAAGATTCCTTCACTCTGAACACTTCCAGCTCCACAAGCTGCAGCATTATCGTCATTTCCTGCAACCAAGGTAAGATTACCCGATGTTCCAGTATAAACCAAAATAGACGTGTCGTAGGTAGAACCACATAAACTAATGGTAACATCAGCAGCACCTTCAACAGAACTATCGTAGCTATACCATACGTTAGGTGCATCCATATCGGCTCCAAAACCATCTGGTGCATCATCTTCGTCTAGAGTCGCATCAGCTGTGCTTCCAGTTAAGCCAGTAGTTGTACAATCGATTGGTTGAGCATTCGCAAAATCATCATTTGCTGGTCCATTTACAGTTAGCACACCAGATACAAAATTAGTACCATCCCAAAAATTTCCATCTGATCCACCTGGATTTATACCACCATAAGTAAATGGTCCACCATCAATAGAATAACGACTTACATAATAATAGGTACCTATAGCTCTAGCTGAACCGATTTCAGCGAAGTACTCATCGTTATTATTTGCTGGTCCACTTGTATTGTAATCGGCAACAACCCATGTCCAGTCTCCAGATGTAAAATCTGCTGTAGACATAGCGTCTGTTTCGCTAAAACCGATCCATGCTTCAATACCAGGACCTTGAGCACCCTGTGGCTCAGTAACACCAGCTTCATACACTTGAGTAAAAACCAAATGGTCTTGTCCTGATTCAATAGTCCCTTCAAATGGAAATTGTAAATTACAGAAATCAACAGTATTATCCGAAGGCGTACTTACATTTACAACGAGTGTACCAACATCATTTGGTACTCCAGGAAATGTTACATTAAAATTATCTGCTCCAAAAACCATGTTAAATTCACCAGCAGCAATATAATATGTTCCTGCTGGAAGCGCATCTGCAGTAAATGTGCTTAATGCATCTGTTCCTCCATCATCATCATTACCTATTAAAAAACCATTAGAATCATAAAGGCCAATTTCGGTATCAAAATCACCACCTTCAGTATCAGCAGTTAATTCAAAGCAACCTCCATCATAATCCAGTTGAATCCAATAAAAACTTTGTGCACTTCCATCAAATGCAGTACTGAATGTATCAGAATCTAAGCAGCCATTAATTGTTAGTGTAGCATCTACTGTTGGTAATGTTGGGCATGTAAACGACACATCCGATAATGTAAAGTTACAATTTACATCACTATGCTCGATAGTCAAACTTACTGATGATCCACTTGCGTAAGGACCGACCAGATTACTACCAGCAGCTAAAGCGTAAGTTGTTGTACCATCATTAATTAGAGTACCATCTCCTACAACATCTACATTCACATCAATTTGAAATTGATCATTCCCACAATCATTTACAATTGAAGTTCCTGTTATTACAGCCTCAGTACAAGTTGGTTGTTCTCTCACTACAATGTTATCTAACAACCAGTACCAAGACCAGTCATTACCATCGTCATAAACAAAACGTACCTGCATGTTTGCATTTTTAAATGCCGAGATGTCAATACTTTGTTCATCTGGTACTCCAAAAGCTCCTACAGTCGCATCAAGAGCTAACACTTGTTGCCAAGCGGCACCATCCCAAACTTCAACAGAGCCAATATCGACTCCAGCGACTAAATCTCTGTAAAACTGTTCAAATTCAAGAAGCACAACTGTTCCAGACGAACTATCAAATACTGGAGATGTTAAGGTTTCAAATAATGCTGTTCCGTTTCCATTAGCATCACTATCAACAAAGGCACAATTTGTACCGTTAAGAGATTCTGTTCCTCCTACTAATCCGGAACTCCAGGCATCTCCCATTGCTGCACCTCCATCGGAAACAGTCCATGCGCCAAGGCCTGAATCAAACGTTTCCTGAGGCAAATAAATTTGCCCTTGAGCGTAGTAGATAAACAAACAGGC
The DNA here is from genome assembly GCF_000826645.1 of Psychroserpens mesophilus. Taxonomy (GTDB): domain Bacteria; phylum Bacteroidota; class Bacteroidia; order Flavobacteriales; family Flavobacteriaceae; genus Psychroserpens; species Psychroserpens mesophilus. Next base: position 256,935 of record NZ_JXJP01000020.1, on the reverse strand, counting down.
CATTAATAAAGTAATTTTTTTCATAAAGAATTAATTTAGTTGTTAATTTAGTTTTAAGTCAGAGTTAAGGTATTAATAATTTAGAATGTAATATGCTATATCAGATGTAATTCGATAAAAAGCACAAAAATAAGTTGAAGTGTTTTTTTGATAACAAACCCTTAAAAAAAGAAAAACCACTTATTATGCATAAATGGCTTTGATTTTCTATGTAAAATACCTTTTTATTCAACAAATTTATCCATGACTGCATCACTAACGCCCATGTTACTAAAACCTCCATCATTAAAGAGGTTTTGTAAAGTCACTCGTTTCGTTAAATCACTAAATAATGTTATCGTATAATTAGCACAATCTAAAGCTGTTGCATTTCCTAATGGCGACATTTTTTCAGCATAAGAAATGAATCCGTCAAAACCTTTTACACCTTGACCAGCAGTTGTTGGCGTTGGTGACTGTGAAATTGTATTGACACGAACCTTTTTATCTCTTCCGAAGAAATAACCAAAACTACGAGCAATGCTTTCTAAATACGCTTTATTATCTGCCATATCATTGTAATCTGGAAACACACGCTGTGCAGCCATATAGGTTAAAGCAACAATACTTCCCCATTCATTCATGGCATCAGCCTTGTATAGGGTTTGCATCACCTTATGAAAAGACATTGCTGAAACGTCTGTTCCTTTTTGAGTCCAGTCGTATTTTTGATCTGTATAAGGTCTTCCTTTTCTAACATTTACCGACATTCCAATAGAATGTAAAACGAAATCTATTTTACCACCAAGGATTTCCATAGATTGCTCTACAAGGTTTTGTAAATCTTCTTCAGATGTTGCATCAGCAGGAATAATTTGAGAACCGGTTTTTTCTGCTAACTTATTTATTTGTCCCATTCGCATTGCAATTGGAGCATTTGTTAATACAAAAGTCCCTCCTTCTTCGTGAACTCGTTCAGCAGTTTTCCAAGCAATAGAATTTTCATCTAACGCTCCAAATATGATTCCTCTTTTTCCTTTTAATAAGTTGTATGACATACTAATAGTGTTTAGTTGTTAGTTGTTAGTTGTAATGATGTTCAGTTATGTGTTTTTCTTCCGATATTTCTAAAAAGAAAAAAATTACATTAGTTTTTTATCGTTTGCCTCAAAGTTAATAAAACTTTGAATGTTAGACTTTAATCTTTTCGTTTTTAATTGAGTAATTCCTTAGCATGTGCTATTGCTGAAGATGATGTATCTGTTCCACCTAGCATTTGTGCAATTTCAACAATCCGTTCGTTCGGACTTAATTGCTTGAGTTGTGTTTGCGTGATGTTATTTACATCCTCTTTAAAGACTTTAAAATGTGTATCGCCTTTTGCTGCAATTTGTGGCAAATGCGTTATTGTAAACACCTGCATCGTTTTACTCATTTGTTGCATGATCGTCGCCATTTTGTTAGAAATCTCACCAGAAACACCAGTGTCAATTTCATCAAACATGATCGTAGGCAGTTGCATGTATTTAGACAAAATAGATTTTATAGCCAGCATTATTCTGGATAATTCTCCACCAGAAGCCGATTTTTTAAGCTCGTTAAATTGTCCGCCTTTATTTGCTGAAAATAAAAACTGTAATTCATCTCTTCCGTTAGCTAAAAACGTATCAGCAGGCTCCAACTGAATCTGAAACTTAGCATTTGGCATCCCTAGCGTTGCTAATATCGATTCTAACTGACTTGTTAGCGTTGGAATAATGGCAGTTCTATTCTTATGAATGACTTCCGCTTTAGACATTAGTTGTGATTCAAGCGATTTAATGGCATTTACTTGATCTGAAATTAAGGTGTCTAAATTTTCAGTTTCGATCACTTTTGAACTTAAATCATCTTTAATCTCAAGTAATTCTTCAACCGTTGAAACCGTATGCTTTTGTAATAAATTAGTAATAATCTGAAGTTTTGCATTCACCTGTTCTAAACGATTTGGGTCAGCTTCTAATTGTTCCTGAAGATTTTCAACTTCTGAAAACACATCATCCAATTCGATTAAACTACTTTGGATACGTTCGAAAATAGAATGGTATTGATTTGAATAACCTGAAAGCTTAGAAAACTGATGTTTCAATTCGGTAAGACTGCTTATAATTCCTATATCTTCATTAACCAATAAACTATGAGATAAGGCTAATTTTTCTTTAATCTCTTCAACATTATTTAGGGTTTCGTATTCAGATTCTAAAACCTCCAATTCACCAGCCACCAATTTTGCATCTTCAAGTTCTTTTAACAGAAATGTATTGTAATCTAACTCTTTTAAGGCAGTATTCTTCTTTTCTTCAAGCGCTTCAAGTTCAATCTTTAAAATCTTAAACTGTCTAAGCTGAGAACTATAGTTTAATAACGCCATCTCATTTTCAGCTAGTGCATCAATGACCTGAAACTGAAAATTATCATTCGTGAGTTGTAAGGTTTGATGTTGCGAATGAATATCTAATAAGCGTTCTCCCAGAATTTGCAGACTATCTAAATTAACAGGCGTATCGTTAATGAAAGCTCTTGACTTTCCTGAAGGCAAAATTTCCCGTCTGATAATCGTTTGCGATTCGTAGTCGAGATCTTCTGCTTTAAAAACAGACTTTAAATCGTATTTAGCAATATCAAAAGTAGCTTCAATAACACATTTTTTGGAATTGTCTTTTACACTACTCAAATCTGCTCGCTTACCTAAAACCAAAGATAATCCACCTAATAGTATGGACTTTCCTGCTCCTGTTTCTCCTGTGATAATTGTAAGTCCGGTTTTGAAACTTACGTGTAATTCATCAATGAGCGCGTAGTTTTTTATTGTTAAATTGGTAAGCATATTTTGAATTAAATGACAATCTTGAATATATAAATTTAAGTCTTATAGTAAAGACTTAGTATTAAAGTAAAAATAAGGATAAATACGTAAACTCTAGAAATTAATATTACGCCATTTTGAAGCATGCATTGGAGCAATTCTTGTTAGTATTGACACTAAATCTGAAATATTAACTGTTGGTCCACCACTGAAGATATCTTCAATTTCTTCAGCTTTAGCATCGAAAAACACACGCATCAAATATGAATTTGGTCGTCTGTTGTTCATTTCTTTTAAACCATTAAGGCTTTTCGCAACAGATAATTTACCTTCTTTAGCATCATTGCTCATTTCGTCAAGTCCTTTTCTATGATAATCATACAATACGTCTCTAAATTCTTTGTAAGTATCAGATAACACATTATCGATTAAAATAAAACGTGATTGGTTACCATCTTCAAGTTTCCAACCACTATAATTACCTTGCTGTGAATAATTTGAAATCACCTGAGCCTGAGCGTAGTATTCATCACCACCTTTAGGAGCAAACGTATCAGCATCCATACCTAAAATCATGTACACATGAAATGCCAAGACGGAAATGAGATTAGATTCAAACTGATTGGCATTATACACCATATTTTGAAACTCTAAATACTGAAAATTAAAATCCTTATCGTTGTAATTGTAAACAGGTGTGCTGTAAGACGATCCGTAAACTGGTCTGGCCGATTGCACCTGAATTGATGCTTGAAAATTATCGTTATTATAATCTGTTACGTTAATTACCATACTACAATTGATGCGCTCCTGAGGCTTGAAGGTTTTATCTGTCCAAGTTGTATTATTTATAAATTCCTTTAACTGTCGTTCAAGTGTTTTAAATACCTGTACATTTTCATTTCCTGTAAGTTGCGCATTCACAATTACCTCACAATTAAGCTCTTGTGAATAGGATTGCATTGATACTATTACTATTAATAAAAAAATGAGTTTACGCATACTGTTGAGTCATAATTTGTTGCATTAGATCTTGAGCAACTTCTGATTTAGATTTTAACTGGTGTTCTATCACCACTTCTGTATCTGTTATAAAAGTAACTTTATTTGTCGAACCACCAAAACCTGCTCCTTTATCATTGAGAGAATTTAATACGATAAGGTTTAAATTTTTAGCCTGTAATTTACCTTTTGCGTTTTCAAGTTCATTGTTTGTCTCAAGTGCAAAACCAACCAAAAACTGATGTTTTTTGATTGCTCCTAAGGATTTTAAGATGTCTTTTGTTTTCTCTAACTCAATACTAAACGTTGCTGTTGCCTTTTTTATTTTTGTGTTTGAAACATATTTCGGTGTATAATCTGCTACAGCTGCAGAAAGAATTGCAATATCAACCGAATTAAAATGCAAATGCGTAGCATCATACATTTCTGAAGCACTTGTGACAGGAATAAGCTCTATCATATTGTGTGAAAGACTTAGATGTGTTGGTCCGGAAATGAGCACAACTTCAGCACCTAAATTTACAGCGGCTTTAGCGATTTCATATCCCATTTTTCCACTGGAATGATTTCCAATAAATCGAACAGGATCTATAGCTTCGTAGGTTGGACCAGCAGTAATAAGCACTTTTTTTCCACGTAGTGGCAATTGCTCTAAAATATCATTTTCAATAAATGCCACAATATCTTCAGGTTCTGCCATTCGACCTTCTCCGACCAAACCACTAGCTAATTCGCCAGAAGTCGCAGGAATCATAACATTACCATAGGCTCTTAAAATCCTAAAAGATTCTAAGGTAGAAGAATGTTTGTACATGTCTAAGTCCATAGCTGGAGCAAAATACACAGGACATTTGGCAGACAGATAAGTTGCCAACAATAAATTATCGCATGTACCATTTGCCATTTTAGACATGGTATTTGCTGTAGCAGGAGCAATTATAAAAAGATCTGCCCAAAGCCCAAGCTCAACGTGATTGTTCCACATAGCATTGTCATCGTCGTCGTTAGTAAACGATGAATGCACAGGGTTTTTAGATAAAGTAGAAAGTGTTAAAGGTGTAATGAAGTCTTTAGAAGCAGGTGTCATAACGACCTTTACATTAGCACCTGCTTTTATAAATAACCTGACCAGGCCAGCTGTTTTATAAGCAGCAATACCAGCAGTAATGCCTAATAGTATGTTTTTGCCGCTTAAAATAGACATGCTAATTATTCCTGAACGTCGTCGTCAGTATTTCTGTAGTAGATTTTATCATCTAGCCATTCCTGTACTGCTAACGCGTGTGGTTTTGGTAATTTTTCGTAGAATTTAGAGACTTCAATTTGCTCTTTGTTTTCAAAGATTTCTTCAAGACTATCGTTATAAGTTGCAAATTCTTCTAACTTATCTACTAATTCTCTTCTAATATCTGTATTGATTTGTTCAGCTCTTTTAGAGATTACAGAAATTGCCTCATAGATATTATCTGTAGGAGCATCAATAACGTTTCTATCATACGTTAATGTTGTTACAGGAGCATTGGTTTTCTTTAAATCTGTCATAATGTATATGATTAACTTTTGGTATTGAATTGTTCTAATTGTGTTTCCATTTCCTCGTTCATTTTGGTCACTTCTTCAGTACGTTCTGAATTTGGATAATATTTTTTAAACGTATTATAAAAGCCCTTAGCTATATTTAAACGTTCTTCCTTTTTACTTCTAACACTGTTGATCGCTAGTCTGTAAGCTGAATCTAAACGATAAAACATCGCTTCTTCTCTAAAGCTAGTTCCTGGATAATCTACTAAAAAATTATCAAAAGCTTTGATAGCTGCTTCGTAATCAGATGATTCAAAATATGCAATCTTGTTATATTGCCTTGCTATTTCAAATGCTTTTCGTTCTAATTTAAAATCTAATTCTTTTATCAGGATATTGGCTTCAGCAAGAAATTCAGAATTTGGATATTTATTGATAAATAACTGTAATTTCTCAAGTGCTTCAACGGTTTCTTTCTGTTCTTTTGAATATACAGGAGATAATTCATAATAACTTTTGGCCGATAAAAATGCAGCTTCTTCAGCTTTATCACTTTTAGGATAACTATTTTCAAAACGCTCAAAATGATAGCCTGCCACATAATAATCTTTCATTTGATAAGAGCTCATCGCACTCATAAACATAAGTCGTTCTGCCTGTGGCTTACCTCTATATTTAGGAATTACCTGCGTAAATAACTTGTTCGCTTTAGAGTATTTACCTTCTTCAAATAGTTTGGTAGCCAAATCTAATTTCGTCTTTACGTCTTCAGATTTCAAGGCTTTTTGGTACTCACTACAAGAGGATACTGTGATAACTAATAAAAGGATGTAAACAATTTTCTTCATAAATAAAAAACAGGTTGCAAAAGTACGTATTTATAACGTATAATAAAAACTATTATTTAGTGCTAAAATAAACCTTGAAAAGAGAGCCTCAGTATGTTTAAGTATAATTTAACTTTTTAAAAATCAATTGAGTGTCTGAAGTGCGTCTTTTATAGCTTTTTTCAATGAATCTGAGGCTTGAACTAAAGGCAATCTCACATTTGGCTTAGCTAAATTAAGACTTTCTAAAACAGCTTTAATTCCGGCAGGATTATTTTCTGAGAAAATCAAGCTCGTCATGTCCATTAACTGAAAGTGAATATCATAAGCTTCTTTTGCCTTTCCTTCTAGTCCCAAACGAATCATTTTAGAAAATTGCTTCGGTAATGCTTGTCCGATAACTGAAATCACTCCTGCTCCACCAGCGAGAACAACGCCTAATACCAAATCATCATCTCCAGAAATAATCAAAAAATCTTCAGGCTTATCTCTCAATAACTTTAAATACTGATGTACATTATTTCCAGCTTCCTTAACCGCAATAATATTACTAAAATCTTTAGCTAGTCTCAAGGTCGTTTCTGGTGTCATATTTGACGATGTTCGACCAGGAACATTGTACAAAATAACATCCACTGGACACGCCTTAGAAATAGCCTTAAAATGTTGATAAATGCCTTCTTGTGTTGGTTTACTGTAATACGGAGAAACTGATAAAATAGCATCTATTTCTGTTAAATCTGTCGTTCGAATTTCATCAATAACCTCAGCTGTGTTATTACCTCCAATGCCTAATACTAAAGGAACTCTGCTATTATTTGCTTTTACTATAGTATCAATAATAGCTTTCTTTTCACTTTTAGTGATGGTAACACTCTCTCCTGTAGTGCCTGATATCACAATGTAATCTATACCATTTTCAATATTAAAATTCACCAAATTGGCTAAAGCTGAATGATCTACTGATAAATCATCATTAAAAGGTGTAATTATAGCGATTCCTGTGCCTTGAAATTTTGTCATTTATATTTTATTTAAAACATGTAAATATTTAGTTAGTTCACTCAAAAAAAGTGTAATTTGCTTTGTAGTAACGTCTATCATTAAATCAAATACACGTTTATCATCTTGAATTAAACCAACTTTAAAATTGGCTTTTGATGCTGCTGTTATAAGTTTTAATTCTAAACTTTCCTTTGTGTAATAACTTATTAAAACATCAAATTTTGTATCAATAAACGATTGTAAATCGATGTTGTTTATTTTCCCTTTCCAACCAAAATCTTTCGGATTAAAATAGGTGTCCCAAAGCGGATTTGCATCTTTTGCGTCATCGACAAAAGCAATTATTTTCGTCTTTGATGGTAAAAGACCTAGTTCTTTAAAATAAGTTCTAAATGCATCAAAATCTGAAAACTCATTCATATTCAAAATGACACCAACCGAATTCATCTTCGCATTGCTAACTGCAACCTGACGTGCGTTTAGCAATTTGTTAATATATTTTTGATTAGAATTTGCCTTAAATGCCTTTAAAATCATTTATATTTATGCTTTGTACAAATGTAGTAAAAAAGTCGCTGCATGTTTTGTTAACGATTGCATAAATCACCTATGAAAAACATCTTTCTTTTAACATGCTTAACCTTCATTCTATTAACGTCATGCAAGTCGAAATACCTTTACAAAATTGAAGGTCGGCAAATAGCAATAACTGATAGTCTTGAAACCAAACCATCTATTGAAGATTACATTAAACCTTACAGGATACAGATTAATAAAAGCCTTGATAGCGTTATCTCTTATGCCAAAAATACGTACTCAAAAGCAGATGGTTATTTAAATACTGCCATTGGTAATATGATGGCTGATGCAGTTTATGAAGAATCTAATCCTGTATTTAAATCGAGAACTGGTCAAGATATCGATTTTGTTCTGCTCAATCATGGTGGAATTCGCGCTATAATTTCTAAAGGAAACATTACAACAAGAACAGCTTACAATGTGATGCCATTTGAAAATTCAGTTGTTGTTGTTAAAATGAAAGGCTCTAAGGTAAATGAACTTGTAGATTATCTGGTGAGAGAACAACGAGCGCATCCAGTTCATGGTTTACAAATTGTTATAGATGAGGAACTTCAACTAAAATCAGCTTTAGTTAATGGCAAACCTATTGAAGCAAATTTAACTTACAATGTTGCTACAAATGATTATTTGTACAGTGGTGGCGACCGAATGACCTTTTTTAAGCCCAACGATAGCCTTTATGTTCTAAATTATAAGATTAGAAATGTTCTAATCGATTATTTTACTAAAAAAGACACGATAGCACCAGTAATTGACGACCGATTTTATCAGACAAAACAATAGCCTAATGAAACGAAGAGACTTTATTCAACAAACAGCTGCAGCTTCAGCTTTAATCGGACTTGGAGGTATTGGATTATCTTCATTTAAATCGTCACAAAAAAAGATTACTGTACTTCATACCAATGATGTGCATAGTCACATTGATCCATTTGGTCCTGAAGATGGTCGTAATCCAAATAAAGGTGGCGTGGCAAGAAGAGCAAGTTTAATCGAATCTATCAGAAAAGAAAATCCTAACACCTTATTACTAGATGCAGGTGATATCTTTCAAGGCACACCATACTTTAATTATTATGGAGGAGAGTTAGAATTTAAACTTATGAGCATGCTGAAGTATGATGTCGCAACTATTGGAAATCACGATTTTGATAATGGTATTGACGGACTTTTCGCGCAATTACCTCATGCAGACTTCGACTTCGTTTCTGCCAATTATGATTTTTCAAATACCATAATGGATTCTCATGTTGAGCCTTATAAAATCATTGTTAAAAATGGCATTAAAATAGGGGTTTTCGGATTAGGAGTTGAACTCCAAGGATTAGTGGATAAGAACTTATACAAGGAAACAGTTTATAATGATCCTGTAGAATCTGCACAAGACATGAGTCGTATTTTGAAAGAAGACGAACAATGCGATCTTATCATTTGCTTGTCGCACTTAGGTTATAACTATTCGCATTTACCAGATAAAATAAGTGATTTAAAACTCGCTGAAGCAACTAAAGACATTGATTTGATTATTGGTGGTCACACACATACATTCTTAGACAAACCTACCATTGTAAAAAATCTGGAAGGCAAAAACACTTTAGTCAATCAGGTTGGATGTTATGGAATTAATTTGGGTAAAATTGATTTTTATTTTGATTCCGATAAAAACAAATCAGCCAACGGAACGTCTATTATAGTATAGCTATATTATTCAAATGATCCTTCTACTTTAATATCTCTTAATTGTTGGGATGTCGTAATAAAGTATTCACTTAAATTCATTTTCTTCTCGTTTTTAGCTAAGGTGTGATGATCATACACATATTTATATAATAAAAACAAACCACCAATATGAAGCGCTCTTTCAAAAGCTTCAAATAACCAGTAATAAATATATAAGGTATTTATGTAATCTAGTACATCAGAAAACACAAAACAAAAAACCATTAATAAAAAGGTGATTGATTGTCCGGTTTCTTTACTCAAATAAACAGCAAAAGAAAAATATGTTAATGCGATCAAGGTAACGCCGTGACATATATAAAGTACCAGGTTTACTTCGTCAACAAAATGATCTTTGGCAACTTCATATAATACATATAAAAAATAAGAATTTAGAACGAGTACAAGAATCAAATAGACCGATACTAATCCATTAAACTTAATTTTCTTCACTTTACCAAGCAATACAAAAATTAAAAGAAGGTATGCACCAATATACATGCTTTTAGAGAGTTTTAGCATGATTTCACCAAAGCTAAACACAGCAAAAGCATCTCCTATAAAGAACAATAGAAATGTAGTCAAAAATACATTTGCCATTTTATCCAACTGACAAAAGTAAAAGGTCATTAAAATGGTAACTGTTATCAATTTAACCGTTTTAGGAACCATGATAGAATCAAAATACGTAGCTACTGCAGAGCAAGAAACTATGACTGCAAGCACGATGACCATAATCAAATTTGGTGTGAATTTGTGGGCTTTTTTCATGATAATTCTAATAAGTAGGTAAGCAAATATATAAAAAATATTACACTTTAACGGTTTTTTATTACTTTTTATCGATTATTATGATGATTTCATCCTGTTTTGGTAGTTTTCATATCGTCTTTCGTCTAAAGTTGAAACCACACTAGAGATCATGACAAGATATTTTCCGTTAATTTTGAGAATTATAGTAGCGATTATTTTAATTCAAACCTTACGATTTAAATTTACATCGCATCCGGATAGTGTTTATATTTTTACAAAAGTGGGATTAGAACCTATGGGCAGAATAATAATAGGGATTGTTGAACTACTTGCAGGACTGTTATTGCTGTTTAAAAAAACTGCTTGGGCTGGAGCTCTTCTAACATTAGGTGTTATTGGTGGTGCAATTATGATGCATCTTACCAAATTGGGAATTGAAATTAATGGAGATGGTGGAGTTTTATTTGGTACAGCTATAGTAACATTTATGATTTCAGCAAGTATTGCATTTATTTACAGGAAAGACATTCCTATAATTGGTAAACGCTTTTAACTTTCAATATGAATATCCTGATGCTGCTGTTGGTAGTCCATAATTTTCCTGTGCTTTAATCGTGATTGTAAGTAAAAGAATAAAAAGGCAAACACTAAAAACATAGAGCACAACACATTAAGCAAATTAAAGTCAGCTGCTATATAAAAGTAAGCCAGTTGGATCACTTCAGAAAACATAATGCATATTGTTCCAATCAACAAATTCATAGATTTTTTATCATCTCTATACATATAATTTACAAGAGCAATAGCCATTAAAAACATCACGACTGCATTATAAAGTAGTTCCAAATAATACTCATTAATTGTGAGTTCTTTTCTTGTCGTATCTGAAACAAAATACACAAAAAATAACCCCAGAATTGCTAACAAGCCAATTTGAACAGGAAATTTTAAAAATGCTTTTCTGAAATTCATATCAACAGCAATTCTAGCTATTAAGAAAAAGTAAGCTATTATATAAAGTGAATTACCTACATAATAGAAATAGTCGATTTCGGAAGAAATATCTATATCTACAACCCATGTCACATAATTGAGAATTTCCGAAATTGCAAAGAAGATTAAAAATAACAGAAAAAAAGGATGCTTATCTTTAATTCTTAAAACATATAAGAACAAAAGCAAAGTCACAGCTAAAGCCCTAACTCCAGCGGCTTCAATTTCCAGACCTTTAAATTGTAATCCGAGAAAAAACAAACTAAGGACCAATATAATTAACCCTAAAAATTTCCCTATTTGCATATATCAGTTGAATTAATAACATAGCAAATATAAAAAATCGTAATAATTAAACGATTAAAATCTTATTTAATCGATAAAATACATTTATTTGTAAGTATTTACTTAACCATGCTTAAAAAATCAAACTCAGTAAGTATTGGGATATTTAGTGTTTCAGCTTTGGCTCGTTTGCTTGGTCCCATATTATCTCCAGCCACAAGGTAATTAGTTTTAGATGATATTGCAGAGGACACTTTACCTCCATTATCTTCAATTAGTTTTTTGAGTTCTGTTCTGGATACCGTTTCAAAAACTCCCGAAACAACAATAGACAGCCCTTTCAATTTATCGGTTTGATTGGCTAGTTTTTCAGCTGACAACTCTAACTGAAGTCCGTTGTCTCTCAATTTATTCAAATAATTTATATTCTCTTCAGTAGAAAAGAACTCAACAACACTTTGAGCAATGCGCTCTCCTATTTCATCTACAGCTACTAAATCTTCAACTGAAGCCTTAGCAATCGCATCAATACTTTTGTAATGTTTTGCGAGTTTTTTTGCAACTGTTTCACCAACATATCGAATTCCTAAAGCAAATAACACGCGTTCAAAAGGCACTTGTTTTGAAGCTTCAATCCCATTAATAAGGTTTTCAGCACTTTTTTCAGCCATACGCTCTAGTGGCAAAACATCTTCCTTTTTTAAATCGTATAAATCTGAATAATTAGTAATCAAGCCTTCATTCACTAATAATGCAACAGTTTCTCCACCCAAACCTTCAATATCCATTGCCTTTCTCGATATAAAATGCTGAATCCTTCCAATAATTTGTGGTTTACAACCATTGTAATTCGGACAATAATGCTTGGCATCACCTTCTTGTCTTTCTAGTTCGGTGTGACATTCCGGACAATGGGAAATATATTGCGTAGGTTTAGAATGTAATGGACGTTTACTTAAATCTACAGCTATAATCTTCGGAATAATCTCACCTCCTTTTTCAACATACACTTCATCGCCTTCCCTAATGTCTAGTTTTTCAATTTGATCTGCATTATGCAATGATGCACGTTTTACGGTTGTTCCAGCTAATTCTACAGGCTCTAAATTTGCCACTGGAGTTATAGCTCCTGTTCGACCCACCTGATAGGTAATTTCATTTAATCGAGTTGAGACCTGCTCAGCTTTAAACTTGTAAGCCATTGCCCAACGAGGTGCTTTTGCTGTATAACCTAATTCCTCTTGCTGTTGCAAACTATTCACTTTAATCACAACACCATCGGTTTCATAAGGTAAATTATGACGATGCACATCCCAATACGCTATAAATTCTAAAACCTCATAAACAGATCTGGCTAATTTTGCAGCTTCAGGTACTTTAAATCCCATTTTCCTGGCTTTCTCTAAGCTTTCAAATTGTGTAGAAAACCCTAAATTTCGACCTTTAATACTATACAACAAACAATCTAAAGGTCGTTTGGCAACTTCAGAACTATCTTGCAATTTTAAACTTCCTGAAGCCGTATTTCTGGGATTTCGATACGGCTCTTCACCTGCTTCAAGTCGTTCTTCATTCATCTTAAAAAATCCTTCAAACGGCAACACAATTTCACCTCGAATATCAAACTTATCGGGATAATCGCCTTTGAGTTGCAAAGGCACCGATTTTATCGTTTTTACATTTGCTGTCACATCATCACCTTGTGTACCATCTCCTCTGGTGACTGCTCTAACTAAACTTCCGTTTTCATAGGTTAAGCTGATTGAAGCTCCATCATATTTTAGTTCGCATACAAATTCAACAGTTCCATCGATAATCTTTTCAATACGCTTTTCCCAATCTAATAAATCGTCTTTAGAGTACGAATTATCCAAAGAATACATACGATGTTCGTGCACAACGGTCTCAAAATTCTTGGTGATTTCCCCTCCAACACGTAAACTCGGCGAATTAGGATCATAAAACTCAGGATGTTTAGCCTCCAACTCCTGAAGCTGCTTGAGTTTCATATCAAACTCAAAATCTTCAATAGTAGGATTATCTAATACGTAATAGTTATAATTGTGTTCGCGTAACTCGTTTCGAAGGGATTGGATTTGTGTTTCTATACTCATTAAAATTGTCGTGAAAAAATTATATTTACTCTGTTTTAAAGCTTCTAATTTACTAAAACGCACGTCAAAATTATTGCAGTTTTAAATCTTTTTATCAGTTTTTTATTCAACTAATTTCACAGCTTTAATCATTCGATCTTTACCAAAGATATCGGTTTTCAATTGTATGGATTTGAAACCAAAACCCTGAAGAAGCTGAACCATCTCTTGTCCTAAATACTCATTGATTTCAAAATATAAGGCTCCTCCTGTTTTTAGATGGATTTGAGCAAACTCACAAATGGCTTTATAAAACTGTAACGGATTCTCATCATCTACAAACAATGCTAAATGTGGCTCGTTTTCGAGGACATTCGGTTTAATTTCTGCTTTTTCTAGGTTTCTAACGTAAGGCGGATTGGAAACAATTATGTCAAATGTGTGAGATACTGAAATAAGTACAGCATGACTCGGATTTAAAATATCATCATGGATAAATTCAATAGTTGCTTCGTTCAATTTAGCATTTTGCTTCGCTACTCGTAGAGCATCTTCAGAAACATCTAAAGCATGAACATTTGCTTCTGGAAGATTATTCGCTAAAGAAATAGCAATACAACCTGTTCCTGTTCCTATATCAAGGATTTTTATAGACTTCTCAACTGTGCTCGAAGTGACATCTTCAATTATAAAACTAACCAACTCTTCCGTTTCTGATCTCGGAATTAAGGTGTGCTTACTGACTTTAAAAGGCAATCCGTAAAATTCCGTTTCACCTATTATATATTGTATAGGAATATGGTTATTTAAATCATTTAGAGCATTTAAAAACAATTGCTCTTGCGCACTGGTTATCGTGTAATCAGGATTTAGAACCAATTGAATTCGTTTATCATTTAAATGATGCTCCATTAATACATCGAAAAATGCATTGACTTCCTCTTTTCCATAATTTTCATCCAATACAGAATGAAATTGTTTAAGCATTGCTTTTAACCTCATAATTGTTTGGTCATCCAGACACCACATGAATAATGTCCTGTATTTCCTAAAGGTTTTGTTAAATGCTCAAATCCGAAGTCTTCATAAATATGAATGGCAGCTTTTAGTTGTGAAGCCGTTTCGAGATAACAAGATGCAAATCCGAAATCTTTAGCAGCTTTCAGACAAATCTCAAAAAGTTGTTTTCCGTAGCCTTTACCTCTAATTTTTGGCGAAAAATACATTTTCTGAAGTTCACATACATCGCCATTGTAACCTTTGAGTTGCTTAATACCTGCTCCTCCAAAAACTTCAGAAGCACTGGCAACCACATAATAAACCTCTCGCTCACCTTGATAAGATTCATACATAAAAGGGGTTTCGGCATCTTCGTAAGCAGTTCCTTTTAATGGAATTTTAAATTCAGGAAAACACCCTTTAATCACTGCCTCTATTTGCGGATTGTCCTCTGGAAGAATTTCTCGTATAACAATAGTATCTTTGCTCACTTTATAGTCGTATTTTTGCTCTGTGAAGATAGTATAAATCTAAAAAAGTAAGTATGAAGAAGCTTATAATCTTATCAACACTACTGGCTACTCTTATATCCTGTTCGGTAAAAGAAAAACCCGAATTTTTACGTGTTGAAAATATTAAAGTTTTAAAATCTACAAGCAGCACCATAACCTTAACTGCAGATGCTTTATTTATGAATCCCAATGATATTGGAGGCGAACTAAAAACGGATGAAATTAAAGTGTTTGTCAATGGTAACGAAATGGCTTCAGTATCAACGGAATCTTTCGAGGTTCCTGCAAAAAAAGAATTTTCTATTCCTTTAACAGCAAATGTGCCAACAGACAGTTTACTAAGTGATAAAAATTTAAGCAGTTTGTTAGGAAGTATTTTCAGCAAAACCATAAACGTACAATACAAAGGTGATATTAAATATAAGGTCTTTGGATTCTCACACACATATACTGTTGATAAAACGGAAGATATTAAAATAAAATTTTAGTTGACAACACACGAAATCTACATAAAACGCTGTATGGATATCGCCATAAATGGTTTGGGCATCACTGCTCCAAATCCGATGGTTGGTGCTGTAATTGTGCATAATGATAAAATCATTGGTGAAGGATATACAAGTGCTTATGGTGGTAATCATGCTGAAGTAAATGCGATTCATTCAGTAAAAAACAAAGCCTTACTAAAACAAGCTACACTTTATGTCACGCTTGAACCGTGTTCACACTTCGGAAAAACACCACCTTGCTCCGATTTAATTATTAAACATCAAATTCCGAATGTCGTGATTGGCTGTATTGATGATAATCCTGAAGTTTCCGGAAAAGGTATTGCTAAACTTAAAGCTAGTGGATGCAACGTTACTGTTGGTATTTTAGAAGCCGAATGTAAATCACATCACAAACGCTTTTTCACGTTTCACAACAAAAAACGTCCTTATATCATTTTAAAATGGGCTGAAACGAGTGACGGATTTATTGCTCCAGCCACAAAAGACAAAAAAGAACCTGTTTGGATTACCAATACCTTTTCTAGACAACTGGTTCATAAATGGAGAGCTGAAGAACAAGCAATTTTAGTTGGGACCAATACCGTTTTAGAGGACAACCCAAGTTTAACCGTTAGAGATTGGTCTGGAAAGCATCCTATTAGAGTTGTGATTGATAAGACAAATGCATTACCCAAAAATTATTCAGTCTTTGACAATAAAAGTGAAACCCTTATTATTTCTGAAAATGAAGTCAATTTCAATAAACCTTTAGCACAAGAAATTTGTCATTTTTTACATTCAAAGAACATTACTTCAGTCATTGTTGAAGGTGGATTAAAAACACTTCAATCATTTATTGATGAAAACCTTTGGGATGAAGCTCGTATTTTTACTGGAACATCTAAATTTGCAACAGGAATCAAGGCTCCTAATTTTACAGGTAAGCTTTTATCAGAAGTATCAATTATCGATGATACATTAACCTATTATAAAAACACTTAAAATGTCACCTCGAGCGCTGTCGAGTGGTATTAATCTGACATTAAAAATTAGATTTCGACTGCGCTCGATCTGACAAAATAAAAATGAAAATTAAAACAATTATATTCGATTTCGGTGATGTCTTCATCAATCTAGACAAGGCTGGTGCAATGCAAAATGCCCTCACACTTTTTGAATTGGATGAATTTCCTGAAGATCTCATTGCTATCAACACATTATATGAGCAAGGATTGATTTCTTCAGAAGAATTTATAGAATTTTATACTGATAATTTTCCGAAACTTTCAAAAGAAACCATCATTGAAGCATGGAATTTCATTTTAAGAGACTTTCCAGAAGCACGATTAAAATTTCTTAAAAACCTAAAAAAAGAAAACAAGTATAACTTAATCTTATTAAGCAATACGAACGACATACATATCAATTGGGTCAAGGATCATGTCGTGTTTTATGAAGATTTTAAAGCTTGTTTTGATCAATTTTATTTATCTCATGAAATCAATCTAAGAAAACCGAATACAGATATTTACCATTTTGTTTTAAATCAGAATGATCTAATTGCTCAAGAATGCTTGTTCATAGATGACACCAAAGAAAATACTGATGCAGCTTCTAAACTGGGAATTCATGTCTGGAATATTGACGAAACCAAAGAAGATATCACCAATTTATTTGCTATAAAAAAAGACCTGTTTTGATATACCTACTATTAAGCATAACGGCTTCTACACTCATATTTATCGTTTTTAAACTTCTTGATCGTTATAATATTAACACGCTTCAAGCTATTGTAGTGAATTATTTTGCAGCTTGCTTGTTTGGTGTATGGAGCTACGATAAACCTTTTAACATTAAAGAGATTGCAGATTCGCAATGGCTTTTTGGTGCCGTTGCCTTGGGCTTTCTTTTTATAGCTATTTTTAATGTTATGGCTCTTACTGCTCAGCGCAACGGACTCTCAGTAGCTTCTGTAGCATCTAAAATGAGTGTTATTATTCCGGTGATTTTTGGGATATATGTTTATAACGAAGGTGTTGGAGCTCAAAAAATTATTGGAATTTTATTAGCATTAGTCGCAGTGTATCTAACCTCAGTAAGAGCAAAAACTACCACTAATGTTACTAAAGGGCTTTGGTTGCCTATCGTTTTATTTTTTGGCTCAGGCATTATTGACACATCTATTAAATACCTGGAAACCTCCTATGTTTCAGAAAATGGAATCCCCATATTCTCGGCATCTATTTTTGCATTTGCATTTGTAATTGGATTGAGTATTCTTACTTATAAGTCCATTAAAACACCAATTAGATTTACCCTAAAAACACTTGTTGCCGGAAGCATTTTAGGTATTGTAAATTACTTCTCTATTTACTATTTATTAAAAGCACTTAACCATGAAAGTTTAGAAAGCTCGACTTTATTTACAGTAAATAATGTGGCAATAGTTATGGTTACTACACTTGTAGGTCTCATGGTTTTTAAAGAAACCATATCTAAAACAAATTGGTTTGGGATTGGATTAGCCATTGTTTCAATCGTATTAGTAACTTTGTCATAAATGATAGAAAAAGATACTTATAAAACTATTGTAAAGGCATCTCCTGAAGTTCTTTTTAAAGATAAAAACAGTAAATTTTACGGTTATGCCTTTCCAGTCACTACTGAAGAAGAAGTTAAAACGCATCTTGAAGATCTCAAAAAGCAGCACCACCAAGCACGACACTGGTGTTATGCTTATCAATTAGGGAAGTCTGAAAATGAATACAATTTTAGAGCGAATGACGATGGCGAACCTAATAATAGTGCAGGAATGCCAATTTACGGACAAATACAATCGTTTGAGGTCACCAACGTATTAATCGTAGTGGTACGTTATTTTGGTGGTATTAAGTTAGGAGTAAGTGGTTTGATAAATGCATATAGAACTGGAGCACAAATGGCTTTAGAGGCTTCAAAAATTGTAACTAGAACAATCAATGTCAAATACGTTATCACTTTTGATTACAAAAACATGAATACAGTCATGCGCATTGTAAAAGAAAAAAAATTAAATGTCATAAATCAAACTTTAGAATTGCGATGTGAACTTATAATTTCAGTACGACTTAAAGAGGCCACATCCATTTATGAAATCTTTGATCATCTTTATGAAATTGACATCAAAACGTTGAACGATTAAATTTGCAGTTTGTCTAAAATATAATCGGGACATCTTGTAGGTCGATTCTTATGAATGTCCATAAATACCAAAACAGAATTTCCGGTCGTTAAAATTTCATCATTCTCATTTAAAATTTCATATTCAAATTCAATTTTTGCTGTGGGTTTTTTTACGAGTTTAGTTTTTACTTTAATGAGATCATCATAACAAGCTGACTTTTTGTAATTTACAGTCAAACTAACTACAGGAAGCATTATTCCTTCCGCTTCCATTTGTTTGTAGGAAAAACCCATTTTACGCAACCATTCAGTTCGTCCCATTTCAAAATACTGTGCATAATTGCCATGATAGACAACTCCCATTTGATCGGTTTCACCATAACGTACTCTAAATTGTATTTCGTCAGCTTTAATAGGATTTGTCATCGTTATTGATATTTTTTTTGTAAATTCGACACGATTTAAACATGAGGAAAAAATTCTAGAAAATCAACCCCTTTTGATTTTTTTATTAAAAATTTTGTTCACATATTTGTCATGTAAAAATCAACCCAGAGAAACTCGAATTTCTCTTTTTTTTGCTAACTAACTAACAACAAAAAAATTACACTTAGAGAATGGACATAACTGCGCAATCGGTTTGGAATAACTGCCTGTCTTTTATAAAGGACAATATTCAACCTCAAGCCTATAAAACATGGTTTGAGCCAATAATAGCAGTTAAACTTTCTGACAACGCGTTGAGCATTCAGGTACCAAGTAAATTTTTCTATGAATGGCTTGAAGAGCATTACGTAAAGATTCTTAAAGTAGCTCTTACAAAACAATTGGGCGAAACCGCAAAATTGGTTTATGTTATTAAAATGGAAAATACCTATGGTAACAAACAACCATTTACAGAAAAAATTCCAAGTTCAAACAGAGGCGCAATGAAATCTCAAGATGTTGATGTTCCTCTAAACAATAAAAATCCTGAATTAAAAAATCCGTTCATAATTCCTGGCATTCGTAACGTTAAGATTGAATCTCAATTGAATCCTAACTACAGTTTTGAAAACTTCTTAGAAGGTGATTCGAATAGATTAGCGAGAAACGCTGGATTAGCAGTTGCAAATAAGCCTGGAGGTACATCTTTCAATCCGTTATTGATTTTTGGAGGTGTCGGCTTAGGTAAAACTCATTTAGCTCATGCTATTGGAGTTGACATAAAAGATAAGTATCCTGAAAAAACCGTTTTATATATTTCCGCAGAAAAATTTACGCAACAATATATAGATTCCGTTAAAAAGAATAATAGAAATGATTTTATTCACTTCTACCAAATTATTGATGTTTTAATTATTGATGATGTTCAATTCTTATCAGGAAAATCTGGAACTCAGGACGTATTCTTCCATATTTTTAATCATTTACATCAAAACGGAAAGCAAGTCATTTTAACAAGTGATAAAGCTCCTGTTGATATGCAGGATATTGAACAACGTTTGTTATCACGTTTCAAATGGGGACTTTCTGCAGAGCTTCAAAGTCCGGATTTTGAAACTAGAGTCTCTATTTTAAAGAACAAATTGTATCGTGATGGTGTTGAAATGCCTGATGACATTATTGAATATGTTGCCAAGCACATTAAAACTAACGTGCGTGAATTAGAAGGCGCTATTATCTCATTAATTGCACAATCATCGTTCAACAAAAAAGAAATTACGGTAAATCTTGCAAAAGAAATTGTTGAGAAATTTGTAAAGAACACCAAGCGCGAAGTATCTATCGATTACATTCAAAAAGTCGTTTCAGATTATTTCCAAATGGATGTCAGCACATTACAATCAAAAACACGTAAACGTCATATTGTTCAGGCAAGACAATTAGCGATGTTTTTTGCTAAAAAATACACTAAGGCTTCACTAGCAAGTATAGGTTCTCAAATTGGAAAGCGAGATCACGCGACAGTTCTTCATGCTTGCAAAACTGTAGATAACCTATCATCAACCGACAAGCAATTTCGGAAGTATGTCGAAGACCTTTCTAAGAAATTATCTTTATAAAAATTTACTATGACTCGTATTTTAATGGTTTGTTTGGGCAATATTTGTCGATCACCATTAGCACATGGTATTTTACAATCAAAATTACCTTCTGATACCTTTTTTGTAGATTCTGCCGGAACGGCTAATTACCATGTTGGTGATGCTCCAGATCATCGCTCTATAGCAATCGCAAAATCTAATGGCATCGATATTTCTAATCAACGTGGAAGACAATTCAATGTATCTGATTTTGATACATTTGATTACATTTTCACTATGGATGATTCCAATTATCAAAATGTTATCGCTTTAGCTAGAAACTCAGACGACATTGCTAAAGTTAAATGCATTCTTGAAGGAAATCATTCCAACAAACATACCTATGTTCCTGATCCTTATTATGGCGATATGTCAGACTTCCAAAATGTTTTTGAACTGTTAGAAAAAGCATGCCATTCCCTTTCAGAAAAATTACAAAAGTCTGGTTTATAGGAATTTTCTCTAACCAATTATTAGTTTTTTTGTATTTTTAGCACAAAAGAGCCTAAAAAATTATAATGTTATGAAAAAAATTACCCTATGTTTAATGTGTATGATTTACGCATTTAGCTTTTCCCAGGTTGTTCAATTAGAATTATTTGCTGATGGTTTCTCAGACCCTTTATGTATTAGAAATGCTGGCGATGACAGATTATTTATCGTAGAACAAGATGGAGTTATCAAAATTTTAAATTCAGATGGCACTACTAATACTACTCCTTTTTTAGATATCGATTCAAGGATTACTAGTGGAGGCGAACAAGGATTACTATCACTAGCATTTCATCCTAATTATGCATCTAACGGTTACTTTTATGTAAATTATACTAATAATTCTGGAGATACCGTTATTTCACGATTTACGAGAAGCTCGGCAAACATTGCTGACCCAACATCTGAACTTATCTTAATGACAATACTACAACCATACAGCAATCATAATGGTGGCGATTTACATTTTGGTCCTGCTGATGGTTATCTTTATATCTCAACAGGTGATGGTGGTGCTGGTGGTGATCCTGGAAACAGATCTCAGAACTTAATGGAATTACTAGGAAAAATATTAAGAATTGATGTTGATAATGCTGAAAACGGAAATAACTATGCAATACCTTCCGACAATCCCTTTGTTGGAGATCCTAATGCTTTAGATGAAATATGGGCTTATGGCTTAAGAAATCCTTGGAGATTTTCTATTGATCCAGATACCAACGAAATGTGGATTGGAGATGTTGGTCAAAATACTACTGAAGAAATCAACAGAGTTGCTGTCACTCCGGTTGGCTACAACTTTGGATGGAGATGCTATGAAGGCTCAAATACCTATAACACCACTGGATGTCCTTCAGCTGGAGAACTCACATTTCCAGTCGCTGAATACCCAATTCCTCCATGCTTTTGTAATGTAGCAGGTGGACAAGTTTACAGAGGAAGTGTTTACAGCGATATATTTGGTGTATACATTTTTGCTACCACTGGAAATGGAGAACTTGGCACAGTAGATTCTTCTAATAATCTAGTAAATCAAGGAAACTTTGATAACGGGTTTTGGGTATCGTTTGGAGAAGATATGGACAAAGAAATGTATATTGCAGATATTACGGGTAGTATTCACAGGGTTCAAGGGAGTATTTTATCAGTTCCTGAATTTGAAGAACAAAAAGTGACCATGACTCCTAATCCTGCTTCAGATAATCTTAACATTAATTCTGATAATAATACTATTAACTCAATATCTATAACAGATTTGAAAGGAAGTATGTTGCTTTCACAACAAAACATTTCTGTGTCTGATAAAAATATCGATATTTCTTTTTTAAGTAAAGGCATATATCTTGTTAAAATTGAAATTAGCAACAACACAACTACAGTTAAAAAATTGGTTGTAAATTAATTGTTAATGCATACTAATAAAGGAAAGCTTTACCTTATTCCAACGCGGCTAGGAGACAATCCACCTTTGGAAGTGTTACCGATTTCAGTAAAAAAAATTATTGAAATTGTTGACGACTACATTGTTGAAAATGAAAAGACTGCAAGACGATTCATAAAAAAAGTTGATTCCAGAAAACAGCAGTCGATTCTAAAATTCGAGATTTTAAATAAATACACCCAACCTGAAGAAATTCAACGTTTTCTTGACACATGTATCCAAGGAAAATCTATGGGCTTGCTCTCTGAAGCTGGTTGCCCAGGAATAGCAGATCCTGGAGCAGATATCGTTAAGTTAGCTCACGAAAACAATATTCAGGTTGTACCACTCGTTGGACCATCCTCAATTATTTTGGCCTTGATGAGTTCAGGAATGAATGGCCAGAGTTTCGCTTTTAATGGTTACATTCCAATAGACAAAGCCGAACGAAAAGCGGCTCTAAAAAAGATGGAACGCATTTCGTTTGAGCAAAATCAAACGCAACTTTTTATTGAAACACCTTACAGAAACAACAAAATCATTGAAGACATTTGTAATGCACTGCATCCTCAAACCAGAGTTTGTATCGCTTGTGATATTACATTACCAACAGAATACATTAAAACGCTAACGGTTAATGAATGGAAACATGTAAATATTGATTTGCATAAACGTCCTGCCATTTTTGTGATTCATAAAGACTAAATTCTTTAAAGTTAAAGAAACATTAAAACAAACTATTTGCCTAGATTACTTTGCTATATTTGAGTTTTAGCTAACTAATCTATTATGCAAAGACATTTACATTTTATAGTAGTATTTCTACTAACCTCATTATTTTCTTTCGCGCAACAACCCAAAAAACCAACCTCATCAGAGATTTATGAATCTATAAAAAAATTAAATTTTTTAGGTTCAGTTTTATACGTTGCTGCTCATCCTGATGATGAAAACACACGACTCATCTCCTTCATGTCTAATGAAGTTAAAGCACGAACAGCATATCTTTCTCTAACCAGAGGCGATGGTGGACAAAATCTCGTTGGTCCCGAAATTAGAGAATTACTTGGTGTTATCAGAACTCAAGAATTATTAGCAGCTAGACGCACTGATGGTGGCGAACAATTATTTACTAGAGCTAACGATTTTGGCTATTCAAAACATCCAGATGAAACACTGGCCATCTGGAACAAAGAAGAAGTGTTAAATGATGTGGTTTTAGCCATTAGAAAATTCAAACCAGATGTCATCATCAACCGATTTAATCATAGGAATCCTGGAACAACTCATGGTCACCATACGAGTTCAGCGATGCTAAGTATTGAAGCTTTTGATTTGGTTGGTGATAAAAATTCCTATCCAAATCAATTATCTTCTGTCGATACATGGCAACCAAAACGATTGTTTTTTAATACGTCTTGGTGGTTTTATGGAAGTGAAGAAAATTTTGAAAAAGCAGATAAAACCAACTTATTAGAAATTGATACAGGCGTTTATTTCCCAAGTAGCGGATTAAGTAATACTGAAATTGCTGCACTTAGTAGAAGTCAGCATAAGTCTCAGGGATTTGGTAGCACTGGAAGTCGAGGTACTCAAATTGAATACATCGAATTAATAAAAGGTAATTTACCTTCTGATAGAGATAATATTTTTGAAGGCATTGATACGTCTTGGAATAGAATTGAAGGCGGACAAGCTATTGGAGATATTTTACATGCGGTTCAAGATCAGTACGATTTTAAAAATCCTTCAGCTTCCATCCCAGAATTGGTTAGAGCATACAAAGCAATTCAAGACTTAAACGATTCGCACTGGAAAACCATTAAAACCAACGAGATTAAAGATATTATTGCTGCTTGTGCTGGATTGTATCTTGAAGTTTCATCTGATACGAATCATACAGCGGCAGGTTCAACCATAAATTTAAATATCGAAGTTATAAACAGAAGTGATTCAAATATTATATTAAGTAGTATTGTTAATCCCAACCAAATACAAATTGATAAAAACTTAAAATTAGATAATAATACCGATTACGACTTTAAAGAAACAATAAAAATCAATGCTAATCAAGATGTTTCGACTCCTTACTGGCTAAGAAAAAAAGGCAGTTTAGGGATGTATGCTGTTACAGACAAAAGTCTAATTGGCAAGCCTGAAACTCCAAGTGCTTTGGACGTTGTTTTTAATCTTAATATCGAAAATGTAAATATATCTTATACAAAACCCATCGTTTACAAAACAAATGATCCTGTAAAAGGAGAGGTTTACAAACCTTTTGAAATCATACCTGAAGCTTCCGCAAAAATTTCGGAAGGTGTTATTATATTAGATTCTGATGTTCAACGCGAGATTGAAGTGATTGTAAAAGCCGGACGAGATAATTTAGAAGGCTATGTGCAATTAGCGCATCCTAATGATTGGAATGTTTATCCAGAGAAACAAAAAGTAAGCATCGCTAATCGTGGTCAGGAACAACGTCTAACTTTTACCATTATTCCTCCAAAAGAACAAAGTGAAGGACTTTTAACGCCTTTGGTTCACGTAGGAGAAAAAATATATACCAGAGAACTGATTGAGATCGATTATGATCATATTCCGTTTCAAACCGTTTTATTACCAAGTGAGAGTAAAATTGTTCGGTTAGACATTCAAAAACGTGGTAAAAATATTGGTTATATTGAAGGTGCTGGTGATGTTGTTCCAGAAAGTCTTAGACAGATTGGGTATGATGTCACCATTTTAAATCCTGAAGATATTTCTGCAGAAAACTTAAATGGTTTTGATGCTGTTGTTCTAGGAATTAGGGCTTATAATACTGTCGAAACTTTAAAGTTTAAACAGAAATTGCTTTTTGATTATGTCGCTCAAGGCGGAAATATGATTGTGCAATACAATACAAATCGTCGATTGAAAGTAGATAACATAGCGCCTTATGAGTTAAAATTATCAAGAGATCGAGTGACTGATGAGTTTGCCGATGTGACCTTACTGGCTTCAAACCATGAAGTTTTAAATTATCCAAATAAAATCACTGTTAAAGATTTTGAAGGTTGGACACAAGAACGTGGTCTATATTTTCCTAATGAATGGGCTGACGAATTTATACCTATTTTATCAATGAACGATAAAGATGAAACCGCTAAAACTGGTAGTTTGTTGGTTGCTAAATATGGTAAAGGACATTACATATACACCGGATTAAGTTTTTTTAGAGAATTTCCAGCAGGAGTTTCAGGAGCTTATCGCCTATTTGCTAACATGTTGTCTATTGGTAAAAACAATATCAACTAAAAACACCACAACCCATGGAAAAGTATCAATGGAATCGAATGTACACCCTTGTACTGGTTGCTAATATTATTTACATTATCGCATTTTACTTTATAACTAAAGCCTTTTAAAATGCAAACATTAGACTGGATTGTACTTATTAGTACACTATTACTCATAGTTGTTTATGGAACTTATCAATCTCGTGGTAGCAAGAATGTAAAAGATTATTTAAAAGGTGGAAACACTTCAAAATGGTGGACGATCGGTTTATCTGTAATGGCAACACAAGCCAGTGCGATAACGTTTCTCTCTACTCCTGGTCAGGCATTTAATGACGGAATGGGATTTGTCCAATTCTATTTCGGATTACCAATTGCTATGGTCGTAATATGTATGGTGTTTATTCCATTATACCATCGATTGAAGGTTTACACAGCCTACGAATTTCTTGAGAACAGATTCGACCTTAAAACCAGAACGCTCACAGCTATTTTATTTTTAATTCAGCGTGGCTTAGCTGCTGGTATTACCATTTTTGCTCCTGCCATTATACTTTCTGCCGTTTTAGGATGGAACTTACTAATGCTCAATGTTATTATTGGTGTCTTGGTTATCATTTATACAGTTTCTGGTGGAACCAAAGCTGTTAATGTGACTCAAAAGCATCAAATGATTGTCATTTTTACAGGAATGATTATTGCATTTGTCTTAATCATAAATAAACTGCCTGCCGATATCACATTTTCAAAAGCTTTAGATATCGCTGGTGCCAATGGTAAAATGGAAGTCTTAGACTTTTCGTTTAATCTGAATAATCGTTATACCGTTTGGAGCGGTCTTATTGGTGGAACATTTTTAATGCTGTCTTACTTCGGAACAGATCAAAGTCAGGTGCAACGCTATCTGTCAGGTAAATCACTAAAAGAAATGCAAATTGGTATGATGTTTAACGGACTTCTAAAAGTTCCGATGCAATTCTTTATCCTCATGGTTGGTGTCATGGTCTTTGTGTTCTATCAGTTCAATCAGGCACCTGTCAACTTTAATCCAACGGCAACTGAAGTCGTTTTAAATTCTGAATACGCTGAAGAGTACAAAGCAATTCAGGATAAACAACAACTCATATTTGAAAAAAAACAAGTGTTAATTAACGCGTTTGTAAATTCTAATAAC
The DNA here is from genome assembly GCF_000826645.1 of Psychroserpens mesophilus. Taxonomy (GTDB): domain Bacteria; phylum Bacteroidota; class Bacteroidia; order Flavobacteriales; family Flavobacteriaceae; genus Psychroserpens; species Psychroserpens mesophilus. The sequence goes on along the minus strand of NZ_JXJP01000020.1, from coordinate 229,740 downwards.
CAAGAGGTTTCAAAAGAAATTGCTGCTTTGAACACGTCTAATGATGAACTACGAGCTGAAGCCAGATTATTAATAGATAAAGCGGGTGATGCTAAAAATTTAAAAGTTGAAAGCAACGATAAGGATTACGTGTTTATACATTTTATACTTAACAACTTACCAAGAGGTTTGATAGGTTTATTATTAGCAGTGATTTTAAGTGCCGCAATGTCAAGTACATCTAGTGAACTTAATGCGCTTGCAAGTACGACTACCATGGATTTATATAAAAGAAATATGCCAGAAAAATCAGAAACCGAAATGGTACAGGTCTCAAGGTGGTTTACTTTGGGTTGGGGAATTGTAGCAATTGGTGTCGCTTGTGTTGCAAATCTTGCTGAAAATTTAATTCAACTTGTAAATATTATTGGCTCTATTTTTTACGGAAATGTGCTTGGTATATTTTTATTAGGATTCTTTTTTAAGTTTGTTAAGGGTAACGCAGTATTTACTGCTGCCTTAATCACTCAAATTTTAGTAATTGGGTTGTTTTTATTAAATCAATTTGATATCATCAATCTTCCATTCTTATGGTTGAACTTTGTTGGCTGCGTGATTGTCATTGGCATAGCCTGTTTATTTCAAAGTATAAATGGTAATACTACTTTTTCAGAAGCATAAGTAACAAATGCATATAAAAAAAGACTGCTTGAGAATATCAAACAGTCTTTTTTTATTAAGATATGGAAAGCTAAAAGCTTTATAAATCTTATATTACATAGCTCCCCATTCTTTTAGAGAATCCATGTTCATTTTCACATAATCATCATTCTTAGCTTCTTTTGCTCCTGCCATAGATGCTTTTGCAGCAGCAATTGCTTTGTCTTTATTTCCTGCTTTAGCATGAATTAAAGATTGTTGACGTAACCACCAAAAACGTGGTTCATCTTTAGTCATATCGATAGCCATATCAATCCACTTAACAGCCTGCTTGATATCTTTATCAGACTCCAAATAATAACGTGCTGCTGCATAATAATCTTCAGCTCCAGGTCCTGCCATTATTTTGTCTATTGAAGCTGCAACTGTTTTGTCTGTTGGCACTTCAAACTTAACTCCAACATAAACATCCGACCACATCATACCTAAAACAGCGGAATCATTAGATAAATCATCAAATGAAATAGTAAATGTTTCAATTTTCATTGGCAATGGATATACATCAGCTGTTACCTTAGCTGCCACTTTAGATTCATCCCATTTTCTAGGTGTTCCCCAATTTTCAGTATCTGAATAAAAAGCAACTTCCCAAGACTTTTCTGAAGGTGTCACAAAAATTGCATAAGAACCTGCTTTTAGTGTCTTCCCTCCTACGACAACATCATCGCTAAATGTTATCATGGTGTTTTTATTTGCTCCTGTTCGCCACATTTTGTTGTAAGGAACCAAATCTCCAAAAATAGTACGACCTCTCATGTTAGGCCTTGAATATTCTACAGATACATCTGTCAGTCCTACCTTTTGATCCATTTTAGAAAATGGACTAGGCTGTGGTGTTTCAATTTGAGCATTCACATTGAGAGCCATTGTAAATACTGCAAATACTAGTAGTAATTTTTTCATTGTATAAGATTTTATGATTAGTTTTTAATTCTTGTAAATTTACAAACATGCAAAGCCTTAAATTGTTAATAAAACTATAAATTACTTTAGTTTACAGTATCCAGTGATCATATTCAGAGCACAGCTTGACCTTTACAATTGCGTTTTTATACTGCTATCAGGTTCTTCATTCACCTAAATGGAGATAAGTGATAATGTCTTGTTAAATTTTGTTTAACTAATAATTTGAATTGTTAAACATTTTGTATATTTACACTATAATTTACAGTCATGGCAAAAAAGAAAAACATTTCAAGCAACGATATAATTACATTCTACATGGATTTCGTGCTTGAGCACGATCATCAACCAAAAACAATATATGCTTTTGCAAAAAGCAATAACTTTGAAGAACAAAAATTTTATGAGTTTTTTGGTACTTTTGAAGCCTTAGAAAAGCATATTTTCAAAGCCTTTTTTGACAATACGCTCCATGCGTTGGAAAAAAATGATGATTACAATACATTTGACGCTCGAAATAAGTTACTAAGTTTTTACTTTACCTTCTTTGAGAACTTAACCGCAAACAGGAGTTATGTCATATATGCTTTAGATAAGCATAAAAACAGTTTAAAAGGGTTGCGATTATTATCAGAACTTAAAAGTGCTTTCACAAATTACATTGCGCATCTCGGTATCGATCTTATCGAAATCAAGCAGGAGCAAATTGATAGAATCCAACGTCGTGGATTGAAAGAAACAGCATGGTTGCAATTATTACTTACAATGAAATTTTGGATGGATGACACCTCTTCTGGATTTGAAAAAACAGATATATTCATCGAAAAGTCTGTCAACACCACGTTTGATGTTCTTGATGTCGCTCCGATTAAGAGTTTGATTGACTTTGGGAAATTTATTTACAAAGAAAAAATCCACATGAACTAAACTATCTCAAATGAAAACCATAGATAAAATTCCAACCTCCAAAATACAGCGTGCCTCAAAATTAGTTTCAACTGGAGCTAAAGTTGGTGTTAATTATCTGAAATATTATGGAGATAAAATTACAAAGTCAGAATTAGAAGCTAAAGAGCGCTTAAATGAAAATAATGCTTCAGATATTTATGACGGTTTAAAACAATTAAAGGGAAGTGCTCTAAAAGTAGCTCAAATGTTGAGCATGGAAAAAAGTATTATGCCTCAGGCTTATGTAGAAAAATTTTCTTTAGCACAATTTTCTGTGCCACCACTCTCACCACCTTTGGTGATGAAAACATTTAAAAAATACTTTGGGAAACTCCCAAATGAGTTATATGATACTTTTAATGCAACGTCTGTAAACGCTGCCAGCATCGGACAAGTCCATGTGGCAACTAAGGATGGGAAAAAACTTGCTGTGAAAATTCAATATCCAGGCGTTGCAGAAAGTATCGCATCAGATCTAGCCATGGTAAAACCCATTGCGATGAGTATGTTCAATATTAAAGGAAAGGGATCTGACAAATATTTTAAAGAAGTTGAAAATAAATTGGTTGAAGAAACCGATTATGTACTTGAAGTGAAACAAAGCAAAGAAATCGTAAACGCTTGCAAACATATTCCTAATCTGAAATTTCCAAACTATTACGAAGCGCTTTCAAATGAAAGGATCATTACTATGGATTATATGGTTGGTGAACACCTTTCCGAATTTGTAGCGCATAACAACAATCAGGAAATCTCTAATCAATTGGGTCAAGCCTTATGGGATTTTTACATGTTCCAAATACATAATCTTAAAAAAGTACATGCAGATCCGCATCCTGGGAACTTTCTTATTTCTGAAGATGCGCAACTTATCGCTTTAGATTTTGGGTGTATGAAAACTATTCCAGAAGAATTCTACAAACCTTATTTTGAGCTTGCTGAAAAAGAAAATATCACCAATAAAGCCTATTTTAAAAATAAGCTTTATGAACTTGAAATCTTACGTGAAGATGATTCCAAACAAGAAATCGCTTTTTTCACCGAAATGTTTCACGACATGTTGAGCTTATTCACACAACCTTTACATGCTGAAGTTTTTGATTTTTCGGATGCTAAATTCTTTGGAAAAATCGCTGAACTGGGAGAAAAATATTCCAAAAATACAGAGCTAAGGAAAATGAATGGAAATAGAGGTTCGAAACATTTTATTTACATGAACAGAACATTCTTTGGCTTGTATAATTTAATGTTTGATTTAAAAGCAAAAGATATAAATATCAATAATTTTCAAAACTTATAATGATTCACATAAGCCATGAAGATATTGACAACTTTCACCATATCTACCGAATCAATTTAATTAATAGTTGCTCTGGTTATAAATCTGCTAATTTATTAGGAACAAAATCTGAGGCTGGTTTTGAAAACGTTGCTGTCTTCAGTTCAGTAACACATATTGGCTCTAATCCACCAATGTTAGGATTTTTTACAAGACCTACAACGGTCATAAGAAACACCTATGAGAATTTAAAAACCACTGGCTTCTTTACTATTAATCACATTCATGAATCAATTCTGGAAGATGCTCATCATACGTCAGCTAAATACGATTCTGAAATTTCCGAATTTGATAAAACGAGTTTAATTTCAGAATATAAAAACAACTTTCAGGCACCTTTTGTAAAAGGCGCTCCATTGCAACTCGCTATGGAATATGTTGAAGAATATACAATCAAAGCCAATAACACTATCTTAGTGATTGGCAAAGTTGTAGGATTGCATGTAAATGAGGAACTACTAGAAGATGACGGTTTTATCAATTTATCAAAAGCAAATATAGCGACCATTAATGGGCTGGATGCTTATGCTGTACCTCAAAACAATCAACGTTTTGGATACCAAAGACCTAAATAATTATATGCTATGAAGATTCTAGTAACAGGTGCAACAGGTTATATTGGAAAACGATTAATTCCGTTATTAGCCAATGATGAACATCATGTTGTTTGTGCTGTTAGAGACAAACTTCGTGCTGATAAAAATTATGCTGAGGAGGATTTAATTGATGTGGTTGAAGCCGATTTCTTGAAACCTGCAACGCTTGAGAATATTCCAAAAGATATTGATATTGCCTATTACCTCATACATTCTATGTCTAATTCTTCAAAAGATTTTGAATCGCTAGAAGAACGTTGTGCTATTAACTTTAAAAATTACATTGAAACTACAAATGCAAAACAAGTTATTTATCTCAGCGGAATTACAAATGAAGAGAATTTATCTAAACATCTGCAATCTCGCAAAAATGTCGAGGAATGCTTAGAATCTGATGCTTACGGTCTCACCATTTTTAAAGCGGGAATTATCGTAGGTTCAGGAAGTTCATCCTTTGAAATTATTAGAGATTTGGTTGAAAAATTACCATTTATGATTGCTCCTAAATGGCTTAATACAAAAACACAGCCTTTATCGGTAAGAGATGTCTTGAGTTTTTTACACAGAGCTGCAGGTCAAGAAAATTTATACAATCAAACTTATGATGTTTTCGGACCAGAAGTATTAACCTATAAGCAAATGCTTTTACAATTTGCAGAGGTTAGAGGTTTAAAGCGATACATTCTGACTGTTCCAGTAATGACGCCAAAATTGTCCTCTTACTGGTTGTATTTTGTGACATCCACATCTTACAAACTCGCGTCGTCTTTAGTCGATAGTATGGGAGTTCAAATCATAGGTAAACCAAGCGACATAAATAACATACTTAAAGTAAATCCATTAACTTACAAACAAGCTGTTGAATTAGCTTTTGAGAAAATCGAACAAAACAGTATCGTATCCAGCTGGAAAGACTCTATGATTAGTAGTGGCAGACTACGGAATAATCTTCACAAATACATTAATGTGCCAAAATTTGGGTGTTTCACTGATTATAAAGAACGGAAAGTCGTTGATACAGAAAAAACATTAGAAAAAATCTGGAGCATTGGAGGTACTAACGGCTGGTATTACGGAACTTTTCTATGGAAAATAAGAGGCTATATCGATAAACTTTTTGGTGGTATCGGTTTACGACGAGGACGTACGAGTCCTACTGATTTAGATGTTGGTGATGCCTTAGATTTCTGGCGCGTTATTTTTGCCGATAAGCAACAACAGAAACTTCTGCTCTATGCCGAAATGCGACTTCCTGGTGAAGCTTGGTTAGAGTTTAAAATTGAAAATGGTTTACTTAAACAAACGGCTACATTTAGACCACGCGGACTTTGGGGTAGATTGTATTGGTATAGTGTGTTGCCATTTCATGGTTTTATTTTTAGAGGAATGATAAACAAACTTGTTGATGTCTAGTCATAAAAAACAGTTTTTACCAGAAAAAGTTTGTCAAACATGTGGTTTGCCATTTAGTTGGCGAAAGAAATGGGAAAAGAATTGGGATCATGTAAAATATTGCAGTGAAAAATGCAGAAGAAACAAAACAGTATAGGATTAGTATGGTTTAGAAACGATTTAAGGGTTCAAGATAACACCATTTTGAACCACGCAATTCGTAATCATAAATTTGTGATCGCTTGTTATTGTTTTAATCCAAAAGATTTTGAAACCTCTAAATACGGCTTTAAAAAAACTGAAAAATTCAGGGCAAAATTCTTAATTGAAACCATTCAAGATTTAAAAACTCATCTTAAAGCTTTAAATATTGAACTCTTTGTTTCTACCGAGTCTCCAGTATCTCATATAAAACACTTAGTCGATTCATTCAACATCACATCCATCTATCTTCAGAAGGAATGGACTAGCGAGGAAGTAAACACATTAAATAAGGTTAAAAACGCATTGCCAGCTGAAGTCGAAGTTAATGACTATTTCGATCAGTTTTTATACCATCCGAATGATATTGGGATGTCAATTTCAAACATTCCTCAGGTATTTACCAATTTTAGAAAAAAGGTTGAAAAATATAGTGACATTAAGCCAGTAATCGAAAATCATTCCGTAGAAAAAATTAATATTCTAAACAATTCTACCAAAATACCTACCCTTGAGGATTTAGGTTTTGAAAATTTTGAAACGCATCAAAATTCAGCATTTCCTTTTGAAGGTGGTGAAACGAGTGCTTTAAACAGACTCCATGATTATTTTTTTGAAACTAAAAAATTAGGAATCTACAAGAAAACTCGTAACGGATTAATCGGCACTGATTTTAGCTCAAAATTTTCTCCATGGTTGGCCAATGGGAGTATTTCAGCCAGAACAATCTATTGGAAAATCAAACAATTTGAAAAAGAACACTTTAAAAACGATTCCACTTATTGGCTCATATTTGAATTGATTTGGAGAGATTACTTCAAATATATCTCATTAAAACACCAAAATAGCATTTTCAAAGTTGGTGGTGTTTTAAACAAAGACTATGAATGGAAATCTGATGAACAGCGAATACAACAATGGATTCATGGCAAAACCAGATCGTCATTTGTCAATGCCAATATGATTGAACTAAAAAAAACAGGATGGATGAGCAATAGAGGTCGCCAAAATGTCGCTTCCTTTTTTTCAAAAGACATGCTATTAGACTGGAGAATTGGTGCTGCCTATTTTGAAGCCATGCTTATCGACTATGATGTTCATAGCAATTATGGCAACTGGATGTATGTTGCTGGAGTTGGCAATGACCCAAGAGACAGAAAGTTTAATGTAGACTTACAAGCTGAGCGATACGATGCTAATGGTAAGTTTCAAAAATTATGGTTACAAGAAACTTTATTTTAAATGAAAACACTAAGACTCATATTAGGTGATCAACTCAATAGTAAACATTCATGGTTTAAAGAAACTCATGAAAATGTCACCTATTGTTTATTTGAAATGCGTCAAGAAACAGATTATGTCAAACATCATGTTCAAAAAGTAATTGGTTTTTTTGCTGCCATGCGTCAATTTTCCGAAGACTTAATATCTGAAGGTCATCAGGTGACCTATTATAAAATTAATGATAAGAAAAACACACAATCGCTAACCGATAATCTTTCCGAAGTTATAAAAGAGCATGCCATTGAACATTTTGAATATATCTATCCTGACGAATACCGATTAGATGAACAATTACGTATGTATTCTGATGGTTTAGATATTTCGACAAAAGCTGTTTCCGCAGAGCATTTTTATACCAAGCGTCAAGATTTACAAACATTTTTTGAGGGCAAAAAACAATATCTCATGGAAAACTTCTATAGAGATATGCGCAAAAATCATGATATTCTGATGATTGCTGGTCAACCTGAAGGTGGTAAATGGAATTACGATAAGAGCAACAGAAATAAATGGAAAGGCGATGTTGAAATTCCGAGATACAAGTTGTTCAAAAATGATGTTTCTAACATTGTTGAAGATCTCATAAAAGCAAACATTGAAACCATCGGACGATTCGAAACAAAAACCTTTTCCTATCCGATTACCAGAACTCAAGCCCTAGAACAACTCAAATATTTTTGTGAAGCTTTACTTATTCATTTTGGCGATTACCAAGATGCCATGCATACTGATGAAGACTATCTGTTTCACTCGAGATTATCATTTGCAATGAACTTGAAATTGATTTCGCCTAAAGATGTTGTTAAAACTGTCATGAACTATTACCGAAAGCATGATGATGAGATTCATATTTCTCAAGTGGAAGGGTTTATTAGACAAATTATAGGCTGGAGAGAATATATGAGAGGTATGTATTGGGCATTTATGCCAGATTATAAAACTAAAAACGAATTAGACAATCATAACCACCTTCCAGATTTCTTTTGGACAGGTGACACCAAAATGAATTGTTTAAAGCATGCCATAAACAATTCGTTAGACAACGGTTATGCGCATCATATCCAGCGCTTAATGATTACTGGTAATTATGCCTTATTAACCCAAACAAATCCGAATGAGGTTGATGATTGGTATTTAGGCGTTTACGTGGATGCTATCGAATGGGTTCAACTTACAAATACAAGAGGTATGAGTCAGTTTGCTGATGGTGGCAAAATTGCCACTAAACCTTATGTATCTTCTGGTTCCTATATTAACAAAATGAGTAATTATTGTAGTGATTGTCATTACAATAAAAATAAAAGAACTGAAGATGATGCGTGTCCGTTTAACAGTTTGTATTGGAATTTCCTTGACGAAAAAAGAGCACAACTAGGCAACAATTTCAGAATGGGAATGATGTACAGTTTGTTGGATAAAATGGACAAGCAAGAACTTCAAAACATTAAAGACAAAGCACAACATATTATAGCACATCAAGATGACTACTAATGCTCCAAAAATAAATGTGGTTTGGTTAAAGCGTGATCTTCGTTTAGAAGATAATGAAGCTATTTTTAAAGCTTTAGAAACTGGTGAACGTACGCTCCTGCTCTATGCATTTGAACCCATGCTTATGGAAGACAATCATTACAGTGAGCGTCATTGGAATTTTGTTAAAGAATCTATTAAAGATTTAAATCAGCGTTTAGAATCGCATCACTCAAAAATTTTAACCATTGAGGCTGATATCATTTCTGCAATCAATCAACTCATGGAATTTTTTACCATAAAAGATATCTATTCACATCAGGAAACGGGAATTCTAATTACCTTTAATCGAGATAAATCCTTCAAACGCTTTTGTAAAAACAATTTAATTACTTGGCATGAGACCATAAACAATGGTGTTCAGCGTGGTTTACAAGATCGAGAAACATGGACAGAATTATGTAATGCATATTTTGATACAGAACCACTTCCATTTGCACCATTAAAAAACCAATTACTACATATCGATGATATTGGAGCTTTGGAAGCACTACTCAATATTCCATCATTAGAAACTCCGGAAGAATCCCTATTTCAAAAAGGTGGTCGAACTATGGGAATGAAATATTTAGATTCCTTTCTAGATAAGCGCTATGTAAATTATATGTTTCACATTTCTAAACCAGAACTCTCAAGAACTGGCTGCAGCCGAATATCTCCTTATTTAGCCTGGGGAAATTTATCGATTCGTGAAGTTTATAGAAAGGCTTTTTTTCTAAAGAAAACTGCCGACAACAAAAAATCATTAGAAGCTTTCATGTCGCGCTTAAGATGGCAGGCTCACTTTATTCAAAAGTTTGAAATGGAGCACACTATGGAACAAGAAAGCATCAACAAAGGATTTCAAAAACTGAAAAAAGAAATTTCAGAGCGTTATCAGACGGCATGGAAAACGGGACAAACAGGTTTTCCGTTAGTTGATGCTTGTATGCGTTGCTTGAACGAAACAGGATATTTAAATTTTAGAATGCGTGCATTAGTTGTATCGTTTTTTACACACAATTTATGGCAACCATGGCAAGCAGCATCGCAACATCTATCACAAATGTTTTTAGATTTTGAACCAGGAATTCATTTTCCGCAATTACAAATGCAAGCTGGAGAAACCGGAACGAATATGTTAAGAATATATAATCCTGTAAAAAATAGTTTAGAGCATGATCCTGATGCTTCTTTTATAAAAAAATGGGTTCCAGAATTAAGAGATCTAGATATTCCATTTGCTCATGAACCCTATTTGATGACTGAGATGGAACAGCAACTTTATAATTTCCATCTTGGTAAGGACTATCCGTATCCAATTGTTGAAATCAATGAAACTCGAAAAAAGGCTACAGATATTCTGTGGAATCTTCGTAAAAACAAAAAAGTTAAGGAAGAGAGTTTGAGAATTCTTAAAAAGCATACCTTAAGAGGCCCAAAATTAACGGAATAGCAGTCTTATATTCAATATTGTACACAGCAAGCTAGGCAAATATTTAGTATTATGTTAATTTTTGTTTAAAGATATGTTTAAAACGTTAAACATTTTGTAGATTTGAGTACTTAAGAATTTACAACGTTGATTTTAGATACTACACATCCGAATAAAGAACACAAAAAAATCATTAATGATTTAATTGGTAAACCATTTTCATTTTTAGAATCGTTTAAAATGGGAGGCGTCGGTTCAAAACGTATGATTATAGATGAAGTCAGTCCGAATATGCAACAGTATTTAAATAGCGTTTCAGACCTAAGCTATGCTAATATTGAAATGAGGTCAGATGGTATTTTAATATTTATCAATAAAGGACTTAAAAACTATACATGGATTATTCCATATTACCAATTGGTAATTTATAAAACCAATGGCGCCAGCATTCATGCGCAAGGAAAGTTTATTCATTTTAGAGATAATACAACCTTTAGAGAAAATACTTCGTTTTTAAAGAAGCTCTTGGCAGCAAAAGTGAATTACGATGAACGCTTCAATTTTCAGTTTTAATATGGAATTAGATACTAGAACGACTGATAGAATTATTGAAATGGCCTGGGAAGACAGGACGACATTTGAAGCCATTAAATTCCAATTTGGCTTAAACGAACAGGATGTGATTGAGTTGATGCGAAAAGAAATGAAGCCTAAAAGTTTCAAAATGTGGCGCAAACGGGTTCAAGGACGTAAAACAAAACACGAAAAATTAAGAACATTTTCAGAGGGTAGATTTAAATGTTCAAGACAGAAACAAATCACCCATAACTCGATTTCAAAACGATAACGTGCTTTGACTTAGGAGATGAGTTCCTCAGGACAGCACAAAAAAAAGACTAGACATGAACACAAACACTTTACATTTAAAAAGAAACGGTCACAAGTTAAACGATTTCTCTACGTCTGAGATTGGCGATGATCATTTATATACAGGTTTAGAAACACCAATGAAAGCTGATGCCTTCAAACTAACCGATGATGAAAAAAAAGAGCGCATTTCTATTTTATTTGAGGAAATCATGGATGTTATGGGTTTAGATTTAACAGATGATTCACTCAAAGGCACTCCAAAACGCGTTGCTAAAATGTATATTGATGAAATATTTTCGGGCTTAAATCCTGCAAATAAACCAAAGGTGGCTTTATTTGATAATAAGTATCAGTATAACCAAATGTTAGTTGAAAAAAACATTACGTTTTATTCCAACTGTGAGCATCATTTTGTTCCAATTATAGGAAAAGCACATGTCGCTTATATGTCGTCAGGTAAAGTGATTGGCTTGTCAAAACTCAATAGAATTGTTCAATATTATGCCAAGAGACCGCAAGTTCAAGAACGACTTACCAATCAAATTGCTGAAGAATTAAAGTCCATTTTAGAAACAGATGATGTTGCTGTTATTATTGATGCAAAACATTTGTGTGTATCCTCAAGAGGCATTAAAGATGATACCTCTGCAACGGTAACATCTTATTACGGAGGACAGTTCAGCAAACCCGAAAAAGTTTCAGAATTACATAATTATATAAACAATTAATATCATGGAAGTAATAAACAGAGCCTTAGAATTTGAACAGAGAAAAATGAAATCTCTTTCAACAAGCGATCGTGTTAAAATCTCACGTGAAGCAAAACGTCTGATCTTAGCTTTAAATCAAATCTATAAAGAAAAGAAAGACGATTCGATTATGGATTTAATGAAACGACTCACTAAAATTAAACAAAAGGTTGAAAAAAGACTTAAAGGTAATCCTTTAACCGTATGATTTTAACCAAATATGTACTTGGAGCGTAGTAGAAAACGTTTTTTCGTAATTCTGTTACGCTCTATTAATATAAAAAATTGAAATGAAAACATACATTGTAATAGGTGGTAGTCGTGGGATTGGAAAGGCTATTGTAGAAACCTTACTTAAAAACCATAAGGTCGTCAACATAAGTAGAACACCACCAGAAATATCACATGAAAACTTAACACATTACGCGTGTGATGTTCTTAAAGATGAATTACCTGATGTAACTGAAGCAGACGGATTGGTTTATTGTCCAGGAAGTATCAACCTTAAACCGATAGGACGTTTTAGTCTGGAAGAGTTTAGAGAAGATTACGAAATTAATGTGATTGGTGCTGTAAAAGCAATCCAGAACTATCTCAACGTGATTAAAAATGGTGAAAATCCATCGATAGTCCTATTTAGTACTGTTGCAGCTAAATTAGGAATGCCTTTCCATGCGAGTGTAGCAGCAGCGAAATCTGGTGTAGAAGGTTTAGTGAAATCATTAGGTGCAGAATTAGCAACCACATTACGAATTAATGCCATTGCACCTACGGTAACCAATACTGATTTAGCAGCAAAGCTATTACGTAATGACAAAATGATTGAAAATATTACAGAACGTCACCCAATGAAGAAATTTTTACAACCAGAAGATGTAGCTGGTATGGCAGAATTTTTATTATCTGAAAAATCAAATTCGATATCAGGTCAAATTTTTGAGATGGATTGTGGAATCGTTACCTTTAAGATATAATATGAATCCATTCAAAATTTTTACGGCGACTCTTTTTTCGAAATCAACAATGCCTATTGAGAACACATCAATTTATGACATCAGAATTAATGCCCTCAATGGCGAACCCATAACATTATCTAATTATAAAGGTAAATATATATTGTTTGTTAATGTTGCCTCAAAATGTGGCTTTACGCCTCAATATAAAGATTTACAAAAACTTTACGATGCACATAGAGACCAGCTAGTAGTTGTTGGTTTACCATGTAATCAATTTGGAAACCAAGAACCAGGAAGTGTTCAGGATATTGAGTCCTTTTGCGAAATGAATTATGGCGTAACATTTCCTATTACTGAAAAAATTGACGTTAAAGGTTCAAATCAGCATCCATTGTACACCTGGTTAACCCAAAAACAAAAGAATGGTATATCTAATTCTAAAGTGAAATGGAATTTCCAAAAATATCTGGTTGATCCCTCTGGTAAATTAATAAACTATTATTACTCGATGACATCACCAACGAGCTCAAAAATTATAACCCATTTAAAATAAATCCATATGTTCGGACTATTCAAAAAAACATCTGAAATTGATAAACTTCAGAAAAAATATGAAAAATTAATGAAAGAATGGCATGAGTTATCAACAACTAACAGATCTGAAAGCGACAAAAAATTCGCTGAAGCTCAGGAAATCGTTAAGAAAATAGAAGACATACAACTTTAGTTATAGTGAAATTTCTAAAGCCTTTTTTTGTATTCCTGTTGCTAAACTTTAGTGCGTTAGGCATTGGTTCTTTTTTTATGGCTGAAGGCCCACAAGGAGACTGGTATTTACAGTTAGATAAAGCACCTTGGACTCCAGATGGCTGGGTTTTTGGTGTTGCTTGGACAAGCATAATGATTTGTTTTTCGATATATATGGTTTCCTTGTACTTAAAGCGTTTTACAAAAAAAGTTCGAATTTTGTTTCTCATTCAATTTATCCTTAACATCAGTTGGAACTTTCTCTTTTTTAATCAGAAACACATTGATCTAGCGCTTGTTAATATTACTTTACTAACCTTTATTGTTGCTGTTTTTCTATTCACATACCTTAAAGATTTGAAAATAAAATCAATATTCATTTTGCCTTACCTTATTTGGTTGTGTATTGCCACGTCTCTCAACCTTTACATTTCAATTTATAATTAAAGCGCTTTTATTCTATATATAACCAGATTTACAACAAATAATACAAAGCATTTTAACACATGAAAATATACAGATTACATAAAAAGCAAAATCTACCTATCTCAATAGAGACTGCGTGGGAGTTTTTATCAAATCCTAAAAATCTGAAAACCATTACACCAGATTATATGGGATTTCATATATTATCTGGAGCAGACAGACCGATGTATGCAGGACAAATTATTCAGTATATTGTTACTCCTGTTTTAGGTATAAAGACAAAATGGGTTACTGAAATCACACACATTGTTGATAAGCATTATTTTGTTGATGAACAACGTTTTGGTCCTTATGCCTTATGGCATCACAAACACTTTATAAATGAGATTGATGGAGGTGTTGAAATGGAAGACATTATCGATTACAAAATTCCTCTCGGAATATTAGGTCAACTTGTTCATCCAATCATCGTTAAACCAAAACTGGAAGAAATTTTCAATTATCGCACTCAAAAATTAGAAGAATTATTCGGAACTTACAAAGCCTAAAACAATAAAACTCATATGAAGCAACCACTAAACATATTCTGGTTTAGACGTGATTTACGATTAGATGATAATGTTGGATTTTATCAGGCGTTACAAAGTGATTTTCCCGTATTACCTATTTTTATATTTGATACTGAAATATTAGACAAGCTTCCTAAAGATGATGCTCGCATAACGTTTATTCATCAAACGCTTCAAAGCATGCGTGACACACTTCAAAAGGAACACGATAGCAGTATTGCCATGTATCACGGTAAACCTATTGATATTTATAAGGAGCTCATTAAGGAGTTTGAAATTCATTCCGTTTATACAAATCGGGATTACGAACCTTATGCTAAGGATCGGGATTTAGAAATTAAGGACTTCTTATCAAAACACAATATAGAGTTCAAAACCTTCAAAGATCAGGTTATTTTTGAAAAGGATGAAGTTGTAAAGAAAGATGGTGATCCGTATGTGGTCTATACACCTTATATGAAAGTTTGGAAAGACACGTTTAAATCTCATGAACTAGAAATTTTTTACACTAATTCGTATTTAAAGAATTTAGTTCAGCATTCTAGATTACCTAATGTATCACTTTCAGATATTGGTTTCACAAAATCGAATCATCATATAGCAGACTATACGGTAACTCCAACACTAATTCAGGACTATGAAACTACAAGAAATTTCCCTGCAAAAGATGCAACGTCTCGCTTAGGTCCACATCTTCGTTTTGGAACCGTGAGTATCAGAAAAATGGTAAAGAAGGCCATTGCTGAAACTAATGAAATCTTTTGGCAGGAATTGATATGGAGAGAATTTTTCATGCAAATCCTATGGCACTTTCCACATACTGCTACAGAAGCATTCAAATCAAAATATGACAGAATTGAATGGCGAAATAATGAAACTGAATTTAAAAAATGGTGTGACGGACAAACAGGCTATCCTTTGGTTGATGCAGGTATGCGACAACTAAATGAGACTGGATTTATGCATAACCGAGTACGTATGTTGGTGGGCAGTTTTTTATGTAAACATTTACTAATTGACTGGCGTTGGGGCGAAGCCTATTTTGCTGAAAAACTTCACGATTACGAAATGGCAAGCAATGTAGGCAACTGGCAATGGGTTGCTGGTTCTGGTGTTGACGCAGCTCCTTACTTCAGAATTTTTAATCCAACCACTCAAATTGATAAATTCGATAAAGACAGAAAGTACATTAAAAAGTATGTCCCAGAATATGACACTGATAACTATGTTGAAAAAATAGTTGATCATAAAGAAGCACGTGAACGTTGTTTGAAAGTCTATAAGGAAGCTGTTAGTTAGTATAAGATTAACATTGTTTTAAATAAGCATACTACTTTTTTTAATTAATTTTAGTAACAATCTAAAAATCAATTAAAATGGACACAAAAGACGTTGCCCAAAAATGGGTAAAAATGTGCAGAGAAGGTAAAAACCTTGACTGTATTAATGAACTTTATGCAGATAATGTCGTTAGCAAAGAAATGCCTGGCATGCCTGGAGAGGTTATTTCGGGCAAACAAAATGTATGGAATAAAAGTAAAGAATGGCTAGATAGCGTTGAAGATTTTCACTCCAGCTCAATTAGTGAACCTGTTGTTGCTGGAAACTGGTTTACTGCAAAAATGGGATTTGACTGCACATTTAAAGAACGTGGTAGACAAAAAATGGAAGAGGTCTGTGTGTATGAAGTAAAAGACGGAAAAATTGCAAGTGAGCAATATTTTTATTCTATGGAATAAGTTTTTGAATACCATAAAAAAGCCTCGATAATTCGAGGCTTTTTTTTATAATTTAAAAGTTGACGTTAGTTCCCTTCTACTCTGGTAATCTTTGCTCCAATAGCTCGTAAACGTTCATCTATATTTTCGTATCCACGATCAATTTGTTCTATATTGTGTATGGTTGACGTACCTTTTGCCGATAAGGCAGCAATGAGTAATGATACTCCTGCTCTAATATCTGGTGATGTCATCGTTGTTGCTTTAAGTTTAGACTTAAAATCGTGACCAATAACTGTAGCTCTGTGTGGATCACAAAGTATGATTTTTGCTCCCATATCAATGAGTTTATCAACAAAGAACAATCGGCTTTCAAACATTTTTTGGTGTACTAATGCACTACCTCTGGCTTGAGTTAAAACCACTAAAATGATACTTAATAAATCTGGTGTAAATCCAGGCCATGGCGCATCAGAAACAGTTAATATTGAACCATCAATATAACTCTGTACTTCATATCCGTTTGTATGCGCTGGAATATGAATATCGTCACCTTGACGCTCTACAGTGATTCCTATTTTTCTGAATACATTTGGAATTTGCCCTAAATCGTCCCAACTTACATTAGTAATAGTCAGTTCACTTTTTGTCATTGCAGCCAAACCAATCCAGCTACCAATTTCAATCATATCTGGAAGCATTCTGTGCGTTGTTCCTCCTAATTTTTCAACACCTTCAATAATTAACATATTAGAACCAACACCACTTATCTTTGCTCCCATTCGGTTGAGCATTTTACATAGTTGCTGTAAATAAGGCTCGCAGGCTGCATTATAAATCGTTGTAGTACCTTCTGCTAAAACGGCTGCCATAACAATATTAGCAGTTCCAGTAACTGAAGCTTCATCAAGAAGCATGTATGTGCCTTTTAATTTATCGGCTTCTACACCATAAAAATAATCTTCTTTATTATATCTAAATTTAGCTCCAAGATTAATGAATCCTTCGAAGTGAGTATCTAATCTACGGCGACCAATTTTATCACCTCCAGGCTTCGGAATGTAACCTTTTCCAAAACGAGCTAATAACGGACCAACTATCATAATTGATCCTCTTAAACCCTTTCCGTCTTCTTTAAACTCAGCAGACTCTAAATAGTCTAAATTGACTTCATCGGCTTTGAAGGTATAAGAACCTTTTCCTACATGCTGAATTTTTACACCCAACTTTTTAAGTAAGGCGATCAGTTTGTTAACATCAATAATATCAGGAATATTGTCGATTTTAACTTCTTCAGCAGTTAATAAAACTGCACATAATATTTGTAAAGCTTCATTTTTTGCACCTTGAGGCTGAATTTTACCTTTTAGTTGGTGACCTCCTTCAATAATAAATGTTGACATGTACTAGGTATTAGTAACGTTTTCTACTTCGGTTAGAATTACTTTTTTTGTGGTGTGATTTCTTACTACTACTGCTTGAATATTTCTTTTTATTCTTGAGTAGACTTGTAGCGTCTGAAAGGTCTTCATCACTGCCTTTAAGGTTAATTTTCCCATCTGAAAGCTCATATAAATGATTGAAAATCACGTCATCTTCAACGGTATCTTTGTTCCAGTTAAGGAAACATTTTTTCATGTGATTAGCAATAGTATAAATTAGTGCCTCCTTTAATTCACCTTCTTCCCAAGTATTTGCTACATCAATCATTGTTTTTATATTATTTCCGTAGAAACGATATTTAGGATGATTTTGAGGGTATTTTAAAGGTTCCGGTTTTTCGTTTAATTCTTCCTTTGTAGTCACTGGATATGGAGAATCTGCATCCAATTCGAAGTCAGCTATAATAAAAAGCTGATCCCAAAGTTTATGCTGAAAATCTGGCACATCACGCAAATGCGGTTGCAAATTACCCATAACATTAATGATGGATTTTGCCACTTTATTGCGTTCTTCTTTTGTTGGTAATTGTTTAGCGTAGTTTACCATTTTTTGTAGATGTCTTCCGTATTCCGGAATAATCAAATGTTCACGCTCAGTGTTGTATTCTATGTCGTCTATCAAAATATAAGTTTGTGTAGTATTTTATCATGCTCGAAGTACTTCTGCATGTGTTCGCAAAATACAAAAAAATAGTTATTTTCAGTTCTTTTTATAAAGAAATAACACCTTCGACGGTTTCAGCGACTTCCTTGTATTTAGTTATGACAGCATCTGGATCAATCATGTCAACATTTATAGAAACACTAGTATAGGTTCCTTTGCCAGATTCTTTGGTCGTTATCACGGCACCAAGATTATTGAACAAGTCTTCAATCTGATTTATTTTTTGCTGATCTGTCGGTACAATAAATTTGTAAAGATATTCTGAAGGCCAGCTTGCAGTTTCATAAAGCTGACTTCGCAATTTTTTGTAAAATTCTTCTGTTTTTTTGTCTGAACTCATAGTAATTTTTCTTCCGCAGCAAATATACGTTTTACTTCCTTTTTGCTTTGCATAATTAATTGTTAAATTTACATCCAAAACCTTGCCAATTTGAATACACGCAAAATCGTCATTACTGGTGGACCTGGAACAGGAAAATCTTCCGTCATAAATGAACTTATTAAACGTAACTATACTTGTTTTGAAGAAATCTCAAGACAGGTAACTCTTGACGCCAGAAAAGATGGTATCGAACAACTTTTTTTAACCAAACCTTTACTCTTTAGTGAATTACTTCTGGAGGCGAGAACAAAACAATTTATAGAAGCAACCTCTTTAAAAAAGAATCTTGTATTTTTAGATAGAGGCTTGCCAGATGTGATTGCTTATATGGAGTATGCAAACAGTGAATATCCTGATCATTTTACAGAGACCTGCAAAACGTATCAGTATGACAACGTATTTGTACTAGCGCCTTGGCAAGAGATTTTTGTTAGTGATAGTGAACGTTATGAAAACTTTGACCAGGCAGTTCAAATTCATGATGCCTTACTAAACACCTATGAACAATTTGGTTATAAACTCATAGATGTGCCATTTGATAGTATTGAAAAACGTACAGATTTCATCTTAGATGCTTTACATTTGTAGAGATGTCACATCCTATTAACATACTGGAGCGTTACTGGAATCACACATCTTTCAGACCACTTCAAGAAGAGATTATCAATGCCGTTTTAGATAATGAAGACACTTTTGTGTTATTACCTACAGGTGGTGGAAAATCGATTTGCTTTCAAATTCCTGCCTTAATAAAAGAAGGGATATGTATTGTTGTATCGCCACTTGTAGCCTTAATGAAAGATCAAGTAAAGCATCTTAAAGATAAAGGAATTAAGGCTATGGCTATTACCAGTGGAATTAGTTATGCTGAACTAGACACTTTATTAGATAACTGCATTTACGGCAACTATAAATTTTTGTATCTATCACCTGAGCGATTGCAACAAGACATTGTACAGCATCGTATTCAACAAATGAACGTTAACCTTATCGCTGTTGATGAAGCACATTGCATCAGTCAATGGGGAAATGATTTCAGACCTGCTTACAAAAACATTACTGTTTTAAGAGAATTGCATCCTACTGTTAATGTGATTGCGTTAACAGCAACTGCAAAACCTAAAGTTATTCAAGAAATAATAGCTGAATTAGATTTTATCACACCCAAAAAATTCAAAGCGTCTTTTAGCAGACCTAACATTGCTTACAATGTCGTTTATAGCGAAGACAAACTTTACAATTTAGAGCGATTTTTAAACATCCATAAAGGTGCTTCAATTATATATGTAAGAAGCCGAAAGCTGTCTGTAGAAATACACGAACATTTAAACAAACTCGGATACAGTTCTACATTTTTTCATGGTGGCATTCCAACAAAAGATAAACAGGAACGACTCAATCAGTGGATGAACAATCAAAAGGAAATCATGGTGGCCACAACTGCGTTTGGTATGGGAATTGATAAACCAGATGTAAAAACTATATTTCATATTAATTTACCCGAAAGTCTCGAAAGTTACTATCAGGAAGCAGGTCGAGCTGGAAGAAATAATGAGGATGCTTATGCTTTTTTATTGACGAATACCTCTGATGAAGAACGACTCAAACGTCAGTTTCTAAACACATTACCTTCCATAGAGTTCATCAAGCAAGTATACAGAAAGCTATGTAATTATTTTCAAATATCTTATGGCGAAGGGGAGTTTTCATCACATCAGTTTAACTTTAATACCTTTTGTAAAACCTATGATTTTAAAACAACGCAAACCTTCAATACCCTTCAAATTTTAGACAGAAACAGTATAATTAAACTCTCGCAACAGTTTAATTATACAACAACCTTACAATTTATAATTAGTAGTAATTCATTATTTGCATATTTAGATCGACACAAGCACGTTGAACTTATTGTAAAATCTATTTTAAGAACCTATGGAGGCATTTTCGAACATGCACTCGCCATTAATTTGTCGCTAATTGCTACTAAAACCGCTACCTCAGAAAAACAAATTATAGCTGTATTGCAACATTTAGATAAAGATGATATCGTAGATTTTAAATATAGTAATACAGATTCTGAAGTCGTTTTTCTTCAACCGAGAGAAGATGATAAAACCATCAACAGGATTGTGACCATTGTAGAACAACAGCAGGAATTAAAAAGGCTTCAGGTCAATGCTGTATTAAAATATGTTGAAAATAATTCGGTTTGTAAACAAGTACAATTACTACATTATTTTGGAGAAGACTCAACAAAAAATTGTGGCAAATGTTCGGTGTGTTTATCACATTCGGAAGTTATAGAAGTTCCAGATGTTAAGACCATTCAAGAACAGATTATTTCAATATTAGCTACAAAAAACATGAATTCACGGCAACTTGTAGAAGAATTATCATTTAAAGATACAGACATATTTGACGCCCTAAAATTATTATTAGAACACCAAATTATTGAAACAACACCATCAAATTCCTATAAAATAAAATCACGATGAATACAGACACCTTAAGAATAGTATTTATGGGCACACCAGATTTTGCGGTTGCCACTTTAAAAGCTTTGGTTGATGCTAATTATAATATCGTTGGCGTAATTACTGCTCCAGATAAACCCGCTGGACGAGGTAGAAAACTTAATGAATCGGCTGTTAAAACCTATGCACAATCTGAAGGCTTAAACATTCTACAACCGACCAATTTGAAAGCTGAATCATTTTTAGAAGAGTTAAAAGCATTAGAAGCTAACTTACAAATTATTGTTGCGTTTAGAATGTTACCAGAAGTGGTTTGGAATATGCCTAAATATGGAACTTTTAATCTTCATGCCTCACTTTTACCTAACTATAGAGGTGCTGCTCCAATACATTGGGCCATCATAAATGGAGAAACTAAAACTGGTGTCACGACTTTTTTTATAGATGAAAAAATTGACACAGGTGCCATGATTCTTCAGGATGAAGTTGCCATAGAAGATGATGAAACTGTAGGAACACTTCATGACAAATTGATGAATATTGGTAGTAAACTCGTATTAAAAACAGTAAAACTGATTGAGAAAGGCGATGTTAAAACCACAATTCAACCGAAAACAGACGATTTAAAAACAGCCTACAAACTACATAAAGACAATTGTAAAATAGATTGGAATTTACCCTTAGAAGACATCTATAATAAAATAAGAGGTTTAAATCCGTTTCCTTCGGCTTGGTCCTACCTAAATAATGGTGATGATACATTGAGCGTAAAGATTTTTAAGATTGAAAAAGAATCAGAAAAGCATGATTTAGACAATGGAATGCTAGTGAGTAATAATGTTGAACTCAAAGTTGCTGTAACTGACGGGTTTATAAATATTAAAGAAATTCAGCTTCCTGGTAAACGAAAAATGGATGCAAAATCATTATTAAATGGATATCAATTTAAAGAAAATGCAAAACTGCTCTAAACCCTTATTATC
Organism: Psychroserpens mesophilus; assembly: GCF_000826645.1. Classification (GTDB taxonomy): domain Bacteria; phylum Bacteroidota; class Bacteroidia; order Flavobacteriales; family Flavobacteriaceae; genus Psychroserpens; species Psychroserpens mesophilus. The sequence goes on along the minus strand of NZ_JXJP01000020.1, from coordinate 207,454 downwards.
ATTGATATTATAAAAAATCCGATAAAATGCACATCCTTTATTAACAAATGCGCTAAGTTATCAACAAATAACTGTATTTGCCTTGCTATTACTTGCGTAGATGGATTTTACATATAAATTTGTAAGAGGATTTAACAAAATGTTTAACCCAACTATTTTATTAATAATTAAAAATTTAATTTTATGAACAAAACAGATTTAATCAATGGAATGGCAGAAAATGCTGGAATTACAAAAGCAGCTGCTAAGAAAGCATTAGATTCATTATTAATCGACATCGAAGGAGCTTTACAAAAAGGAAAAAGAGTTTCTTTAGTAGGATTCGGTTCTTGGTCAGTTTCTAGAAGATCTGCAAGAGAAGGAAGAAACCCTCAAACTGGTAAGACTATACAAATCAAAGCTAAAAACGTAGTAAAGTTTAAAGCTGGTTCTGATTTAAGCAACGCTGTAAACTAAGCATCACTTAAAATAAGATTTAAGAGCCCACTTTTAAAAAAGTGGGCTTTTTTTGTTTAGAATAAGGCCAGCTTAATAATCAAAATACACTATCAGCAAAAGAGTTTAGTTATAAATTTATTGGTTTTTAAAAAAATAAGTTTTAGATTTAGTACATAAAGCATTAGCCATGATTACCATAAAGCCCAAAAAAGGTGATTTATTGATTGCAGAACCATCGATCATTGGTGATTTATCTTTTAATAGATCCGTTATCCTTCTTGCTGACTACAACAGTAATGGTTCTATTGGTTTTATTCTAAACAAACCCTTAGAATATTCACTTCAAGATTTAATACCTGAAATCCAAGCTGATTTTAAAGTATTCAATGGTGGACCTGTTGAGCAAGACAATTTATACTTTATTCATCAAGTTCCCGATTTGATACCAGGTAGTATCGAAATATCGCTCGGAATTTTTTGGGGAGGAGACTTTGAAGTGGTTCTTCAATTGATTAAGGATAATAAGTTATCAAGCTCTGATATACGCTTCTTTCTGGGGTATTCAGGATGGGACTCTCAACAATTAGACAACGAATTGTTATCAAATTCCTGGATCGTTACTAAAAACATCTATAAAGAAGAACTAATGGATAAATGCTGTGACTCATTCTGGAAAGAAAAAATGCTGGAGTTAGGTGGCAATTATCAATTATGGTCTAATGCTCCCGAAAATCCGAGTTACAACTAAGACATTCTTAATTTAATATTTAGTCGTCGTATTATATCTTCAGAAATTGTTGTCGCAAATTCTTTTTTACGATATTTCTGTATGGGTTGAATACCTGTAATCACATTGCTTATAAATAATTCATCTGCTTTTTGAAGTTCAAATGGAGAAATGGATGCTTTCTCAATCACATAATCTCCAGAATTTACTATGACTTCTATTAATTGTTTTCTCATAATGCCTTTTAAACAACCATCTTCTAATGGAGGTGTTTTAATGGTCTCACCTGAAACAACGAATAGATTTCCATTTAAAGCTTCTACAACATTCTTATTGGTATTCAAAAGCAAACAGTTATCCCATCCATTTTCTTCCGCATAGATACTACCTAAAACATTAATCGCTTTATTATTTGTTTTAAGTGTTGACAATAATCCTGGAGCAACAAAAAAATCTTTGTATAAATCGACAGTATATGTTTCTTGTTTTGAAACGGAATAAAAATCGGAAGTTAAAGCTTCAACCGAAATATTATAGCTAATATTTTTTTGCTTCGGAAGGTATTTACCTCCATCTCCTCTATCGACATTTAATCGCACTCGTGCTGATGATTTTAGAAGTGAATTAGCGACGATTGTTTTTAAAATTTCAGACTCTAAAAATTCCATCGTAAAATTCATAGGAATTTCCATACGCATGATTCGCATGGAGGCCATAAGTCTGAAATAGTGATCTTCCCAAAACAGGAGCTTCCCATGTACAGCTTTTATGGTTTCAAATACAGCATCACCATATTTGTAACCTCTGTTTTCACTTGTGATAAAATTTGAAGAATCTAATAATTCACCGTTGAGATTTGTCATAAAAAAAGTCTCGATTAAACATCGAGACAAATATAAAACTTATATGAGTTAGAAGCTTAAGCTGAACCTAAAACTTGCTTTAAATCTGAGATTTGATTATCCCATAGCATTTTAGCTTCCTCAATTTCGTCTTCTTCAGTAAAATCGGTGACAATAATTGAAACATCTTTGGTGATTTCATCAACCTGAATTCTGATTTCAAAATAATAATTATCACCTTCTTCTTCATCTGCCATCCATCTAAACTTAATACGTTCGCCACTTTTTTTACTCAAAAGTTTGGCTCTTTCTTCAGAATCATCCCAAATAAATGTAAATAATTCACCTCTTGAGTTTACATTGTCTGCAAACCACTCAGATAAGCCTGAAGGTGTAGATATATATTGATATAAAAGCTGAGGAGAAGCATGTATAGGAAACTCCATTTCGAACTTGACTTTATCTTCCATTTGTATTTTTATTATGAGGCTCAATATATACAATTAATTGTGGAGTTTAAAACTAATCACTAAAAAAATATTTTAAGCATTTAATGTTTGTTGCCATAGAATTTGTTTTTATATTTGCAGCCGAAATTATGGCGAGGTAGCTCAGTTGGTTAGAGCGTTGGATTCATAACCCAGAGGTCACGAGTTCAAATCTCGTTCTCGCTACATCAAGAAAAGTCTTGTACTAATGTACAAGACTTTTTTATTTTAAACTATTCATATAATTGAACAATTACGTATCGTTTTGTCTTCTGGAAAAGTTACATTTCTGTAAAGGGCTTCTTTCTTTCTCTTAAAATTTAAATTATAAAATTCGAATAACCAATTACTACTTAGATTGAAAAATACAAGGAAATGCTTTATGCCTTCTAACCTTAATACAGTTTTGTTAAGTAATCCACTACTTACAAAAGTAAAGTAGTTTCATAAAATATAATGTATTTCATCGGTTTTTTTTGCATTTTATAGATATTTATTGAAATAAATAATATATTAGCGCCAAATAATAAATCCAAATTTACCTAAACCTAAACCTAATGCGCAAAATTACATTCTTACATGTACTGTTACTACTTATGTTTATAAGTGTACATGCTCAAACTACCGATTTACAAAAAGCACAAAGCTATATCGAAAGCAGAGGCGAAGTTTGCTTTGTATTTACTGCTAACAGTGAACAACAAGTACAAGAAATAGCACAATTTCTATCAATTGGTCACAATGTAAACCATGAAACCTTAGAGGTTGAAGCTTTTGCAAATGCTGAAACATTTCAACAATTTTTAACTTACGGACTGCCGTTTGAAGTCAATTCAAGTGAAAATGAATTTATACCTATTTTAAATTCTACTGAAGATACGCAAGCTTGGGATGTAGATTGGAACGCTTATCCTACTTACACTCAATATGTAGCTAAAATGAATTATTTTGCTACAACTTATCCAAACCTTTGTTCGCTTGAATCTATAGGAACCACGAATAATGGAAGAGAATTATTAATGCTAAAAATATCTGATAACGTTTCTACTAATGAGGCTGAACCAGAATTTATGTACACCTCATCAATGCATGGTGATGAATTAGCTGGTTTTCCTTTGATGATAAGACTTGCAGAGTATCTCTTAACAAATTATGGCTCAGATGCAGAAGTAAATGGCATTGTAAATAATACAGTTATTTACATCAATCCATTAGCAAATCCTGATGGAACTTACAGAAATGCCGGAAACAACACCATTACAAATCCGATAAGAGCAAATGCTAACGGACAAGATTTAAATAGAAATTATGCCGATAATGTTGCTGGTCTTCACGATAGTGGTATTTACGAAGTTGAAACACTAGCATTTATGAAATTTGAAGAAGCCCATAATATTGTGTTATCTGCAAATTTTCATGGAGGTACAGAATTAGTTAATTATCCTTATGACAATACTTACGATCAGCATGCAGATCATGATTGGTTCGAATATATTTCAGTTGAGTATGCTACACATGCTCAAAACAACAGTCCATCTGGCTATATGATGGTTGATGAAGATTCAGACGTATATCCAAGTCCAGGTGTGACACATGGTGCAGAATGGTATCGTGTGTATGGAGGTCGCCAAGACTATATGAATTTTTATAGAGGCGGAAGAGAAGTCGTTGTAGAGTTATCTGATACAAAATGGATTCAAGGCAATGCTATTAATAATCACTGGACCTATAATAGACAAGCATTACTAGATTATATGAAACAAGTAAATTATGGTTTACAAGGTATAGTTTCTGATGAATCTGGAAATCCCGTAGTGGCGAAAATATCAATTGCTGGCCACGATGCTTTAAATTCTCATGTGTTTTCAAACGAAGATTTAGGAGATTATTATAGATTACTTAAAGGTGGTAGTTATAATGTAACTTATGAAGCACCTGGTTACGCAACACAAACCATTAATGTGACCATTACTGATAACACTCAAACCATTCAGAATGTAACTATGGTTGCTACTACTGCACAACCTTTAAGTAATGATGTAACCATTAATACCAATGAAAGTACTGTTTTAACGGCAACGGGTTCTGGAATAATTAACTGGTACCAAAACATCGATGATGAGTCTCCTATTGCTACTGGCAACAGTTATAACACGCCTAACTTAACTACAACGACATCATATTTTATTGAAGATGTCATCACAAAAAGTAATGTTGGTTCAACAAATCACTCTTCAAATGGTGGCTACTTTGCAGGTGGAGCCACAGATCGTTATTTAATTTTTGATTCAGCCGAATCAGTCATGTTAAAAGAAGTAACAATCAATGCTGGACAAGCTGGTGAAATGGAAGTACAATTACAGGACGCCTCTGGTAACATGTTAGATTCAAGACTTATTTTAGTTGAATCTTCAGGCTTACAACAAATTGAATTGAATTTTTTAATCCCTGTTGGGAATAATTTAAGGCTTGCAAGTGCTGAAATGTCTTCAGGATTTACCCTTTTTAGAAACAATACTAGTGCAGGAACAAGTTATCCTTATACGAATGGAGCAGTTACTATTAAAGGAAATAACATCAACAATTTAGATTATTACTACTTCTTTTATGATTGGAATCTTGAAGATATTAAGAGTGGAAGAAAAGAAGTCGTGGTTACAGTTGAAGATACTCTTAGTATTGAAGACAATAGCATAGAAGATATTAGAATTTTTCCAAATCCATTTAATAATTCTATTACCATAAAATTACCATACCAATCTGGTAACTCAAGTATAGACATCGAATTATACGATATTAGTGGTAGATCTATATTGAATATGTCACATGTAAAGTTGAACAATAGCCAATTCAAATTAGAAAACACACAACATATTTCGAAAGGCTCTTATTTCCTAAAAATCACTGAAAATGAATCAGGTAACTCTTCTATTAAACAGATCATAAAGGAATAAAAATCCGGTATAACAATTAAAAAAGCTGAAATTAATTTCAGCTTTTTTAATTTACTGATTATCAATATATTAAAATATTAACATGCATTTCGTCGAATATATTTGCATTTCATAGAGTACTGCATTATATTTGAACCGTAAATTTAATTAGTCCCAAACTAAAATTTAACCGCTTATGAAAATTTCTACACTTTCGCTAAGAAAGTATATCCTGTTATTAGGTATGCTTTTTTTATCAAGTTTGATGTTAGCTCAAACTGCCGATTTCAAAGTTCAACATTTGCAAGATGATATTGGGAACTCTGGAGGGACCAACACAGGTTTTACAGCTGTTAGTTCTTTGAGTAATGCTGTGGCTTTAGCAAACAGTAATAGAAAGTCTAACGCTGGACCAGACTCGTCAGGTGGCACACTTAATGCCGATGATTTAGCTGGTGCAAGAGCTCTGACGACTACAAACACATTACAATATTATAGAGAATCTGGATCTAATTCTGCCGATATGAGATTTAACACCTCAATCTGGGAATATGTAGGTCCTTCTGCTGGTGATAATGAAATGATCGTTAGAGGCAGATATGTAGTTACACTTAATGGAGGAACTAATAGTACAACAACGACTCTCAGTGGAATAACGAATGCTAATAAATGTATTCCTTTCATAACTGGTATAAGTACCAATGCTTCTTCTGCTGGAGCAGATTCTGGTACAGCAATAGCTTACTTAGAAAGTGCTACAAGTTTGAGAGTTCAAAAAGGAACCAATGCAAACAATGTAGTTGTATATGTTACTGTTGTTGAATTTACTGGTAGTAACTGGACAGTTTTACATGGTGACTCTGGAAATACGAGTGCAGATTCTGGGACTATTACTTTAACAAATGATTCTGATGGTACTGGAACTACAGCTAGTGTTACCGATTGGAATGAAGCCGTAATTTTCACACAACATAGAGCTGATAATAATCAAAATGGAACAAATGAAGCTATTGCCGATAACTGGCCTCTAGCTGAACCTGGTTCAAATGACCAGCGTGTTGACTGGACTTTTCATTCGGATCATGATTCAAATGGTAATAACAGACAATTCGTGCACGTTTTATCAAACCCAAATTTAAATGTCACAAGGTATCAAGATACTGGTAACTCGGCTGGAGAAACAGCAATTAACATATCATCTGCTGGATTATCTGATATAAACGAAGCCTTAATTATTGGTAGTTCTACTACTAGTGGAGGTGGTACGGCATATGCTAGAGGTTGGAGAAATTACTATTTAAATTCAATTTCTGAAGCAGCACATTGGTCACATAGAAGTGGTAATACAATGAATCATGAAATTCAAATTGTTGACTTATCTGGATTAACCTCAGGAACAGCAAGTTGCGCTTCTACTGTAAGTGTTTTTCCATATTCTGAAGGATTTGAATCAGGATTAGGCTTATGGTCCCAGGATGCAACTGATGACATGGACTGGTCTTTTGATACAGGTTTTACTCCTTCAAATTGGACTGGACCTTCTGTTGCTAATGAAGGAGTCGATTATTTATATACAGAAGCAACGGGAAACGCAAATAGTACCGCTATTTTAATAAGTCCATGTTTCAATTTAACCTCAGCATCTTCCGCTAATTTTACATTCTACTACCACATGTATGGGTTTTTTATGGGAGATTTATTTGTTGAAATAAGTAATGACAATGGTGGGTCTTGGTCTGCTCCAATTTGGTCGGAATCAGGTCAGGTTCAAACAAGTTATTATGACGCTTGGGAAGCCGTTAATATCAATTTGAATGCTTACGTCGGTCAAACGATCATGTTAAGGTTCCGAGGGGAAACTAGTGGTGACTATAGAAGTGACATGGCTATTGATGATATTGAGTTAACTGCTGTAACTGGACCACCAGTGCCTGAAATAGATATTACTGGTCTTGGTACTTCTATTTCTGATGGAGATATAACACCTAGTTTAGCTGATGATACTGATTTTGGTGATGTTGATACAGCTTCAGGAACAGACACAAACACATTTACAATTCAAAATACAGGAACAGCAACATTATCTGTAGGTGCCATTACCATTTCTGGTGCTCATGCAGGTGACTTTACTGTGACGTCTGGCCCTTCAGCATCTGTAGCGTCTTTAGGAAATACTGCATTTGATATCACATTTAATCCAAGTGCTAACGGACTTAGAACTGCGTCAGTAAGCATCGTAAATGGTGATAGTGACGAAAACCCTTATAACTTTAATATTAGAGGTAATGGAATCGCACCAAGTCCAGAAATGGATGTCATCGGTAATGCTGTTTCAATAGCAGATGGAGATACAACCCCAGATGTCGCAGATGATACCGATTTTGGTTCAGTAACTGTAGTTGGAGCTACTAATCCAAATACATTTACTATCGAAAATACTGGTACAGGTGTTTTAAATATCGGAAGTATTACCATCTCAGGTGCTAACGCTGGTGATTTTACAGTTACTAGTAGCCCAGCTGCAACGGTGTCTTCTGGAGGTACAACAACATTTCAAATTACTTTTGATCCAAGTGGTACAGGAACAAGAACAGCCTCTGTTAGTATTGTTAATGATGATAGTGACGAAAATCCATATAACTTCAATGTTGAAGGTACTGGTACTGCTGCAGGAGTTTGTTTTTCAACAGTATCTACCTACCCTTACTCTGAAAGTTTCGAATCTGGCTTTGGTCTTTGGACGCAAGGTATAAACATATTGGAAGATGACTTTAACTGGTCAAGAACAAGTGGAAGTACTCCTACTGCTTTTACAGGTCCTAATGAAGCTCAAGATGGTAATTCCTATATCTTTACGGAATCAAACGGTAACACCAATGATGATGCCATTCTTTTTAGCCCATGTTTTGATTTAACAAGCGCAACAAACCCAAGAATTACGTTCTTCTATCATATGTTTGGCAGTGGAATGGGAGATTTATCAGTCGAATTAAGTACTGATAATGGTTTAACTTATCCAAATATAGTTTTCACTAAATCAGGTGAAACTCAAAATAATATTAACTCATCATTTATTCCAGTAACTTTTGATTTAACGCCATATGTTGGACAAACAGTTAAAATTAGAATAAAAGGTGAAATTAATGGTAATGTTTATAGTGACATGGCTATAGATCATGTTACTGTAGAAGATAAACCCACACCTATAGTTGCTCCAGGTGGTGTTACAGCTGATTTAGCACTTTGGTTGAAAGCCGATGACGGATTAACTTATACTAGCGGACAAAATGTAACGTCGTGGATTGATCAAGGTCTAGGTAGTAATGCTCGAGTAGTTAACGCTAGTCAGGCACCTACGTATTTTGACAATGTGACTAAAAATATCAACTTTAATCCTGTCATAGAATTTGACAATACCTTTACATCATTTGGATTAGATTCTGATTATTCTCATGATAGTACCTCTACAGAGTTCCTATCAGGCGACTACGGTTTTTACACACAAGATGTCTTTATTGTATTAATACCAGATGACACTCCTATAAACAACTCTTTTGGATACATGGATGTATTTTGTAGTGATGCGCATTTAGATACAGCAGCAACAGACGCAACTGGTATTGGTTTTGGTGACTATACTGGTCGAGTTAGTGGTGAAATTATTTGTTACGCACATGACTCGTACACCCAAGGCCAAACACCTGCAGACGGTTATGCTGTTGCAGAAATTGGAACAGGCTCAAGTTATGACAACGTCGGAATTATAAATACTAGAAATAATAGTGCAGACACACAACAAGAATTATTTTATAACGCTAATAATATTGGAAATACACAAAATGATATCGCAGAATATCTAAATACGGATGATTCAAGATGGTGGATTGGCCGTTCGGAAGGCTGGGAAGCTACATTAAATGCTAGGGTTGCTGAAGTTATTACCTACTCATCAAGAAAAGATGACGTGAATTTAACTCAAGAACGCAATAGAATCCAATCGTATTTAGGAGTTAAATATGGAATAACATTAGGCGTTAATGGCACTTCTCAAGATTATGTTGATAGTGATGGTACAGTTATCTGGGATCAATCAGCCAACTCAGGATATAATTATGATATTGCCGGAATTGGTAGAGATGATGCTTCAGAACTTAATCAAAAACAATCAAGAAGTGTAAATAATGCTTCTGATGGAGGTGGTAGAACTGAAGGAGTTTTAACTTTTGGTCTTACAGAAATCTACGATACTAACAAGTTAAATCAATCATCAAACCCAACGTCTTTTAACGACAAAGAGTTCTTAATGTGGGGAAATAATGGAGCTGATTTAAATCTTGCTTCTTCTACAATTTCTGTCAATATGAGTGCTGGCATTACGCCTGCTTTAAATACAGATGTAAGTTTCACTGCTATGCAACGTGTTTGGAAAGTCGTTGAAAACGGAGGAGATATTCCTTCTGTTAGAGTAAGAATTCCTCAAAATGCTATAAGAAATATTAACCCTCCAGGTAGTTATTACATGTTCATATCAAGTACTGGTGTCTTTGACCCAACTGCTGATTATAGAGTAATGAAATCTGATGGCAATGGTAACCTTGAAACGGATTACGATTTTGATAATACAACGTATATCACGTTTGGATATGCACCACAGGTTATTGTTGAACGTTCAATTTATTTTGATGGAGCTGTTGACTACGTCGACATGGAAGACGCTTTAGATTTAGATCCTGCTGGTTTTACCATTTCAGCTTGGATTAAAAGAGACAATACAAATTGTTCGATCATTTCAAAACGAGATGCTGCATATACGCAAGGATATGATTTTAAAATAAGAAGTGACAGGCGATTAGAGTTGTCTTGGAAAAATGGTTCAACACAGACTGTTGTTAGTACCATTGAAATACCAGAAAATGAATGGCATCATGTAGCTGCTATCTACGATGGAACCTTTATAAAATTATTTATTGATGGCATTGGTGATAATTCTGAAAGTAGAACACCTCCTGTAGATACTAACGAATCTTTCTATATTGCTGCTGCTGGAAAAAGCACACCTGTAAACCATTTTGAAGGTAATATTGATGAAGTAAGAGTTTGGAATAGAGCCTTAACTCCTGAACAATTACGATTCATCATGAATCAGGAAATTGAAAGTGACGATACCTTTGTTACTGGTAGCGTACTACCTACTAACATATCTAAAAATGATGTTGAAACCATTCCTTGGTCTGAATTGGCAGGTTATTATCCAATGTCGGTTTATACTTATACCAACACAGAGGATGCCTCAGGTAAAGGTAATCAAGGTGCTTTAAGAAATTTAAATACTGTCGATAGACAAACTGCTCCTTTACCTTACGTTTCAACTCAAAATGGAAACTGGGACACACGAAGCACTTGGCAAAATGGAAATATTCAAACTATTCCAGGTACAACATCTATAGTTGATGTGAATCAAACTGTTGATTGGAATATAATTAGAACAAATCACAATGTAACGATTGACGATGATTCAGATTTACCTGCTGGTAATAATGGAAACAGAACCGTTCTTGGGTTAATGGTGGAAAGCAATGAGTTAGAGGTTAGTGGCATCACGAATACATCAACAAATACAGGTTACGGACTTACAGTATCTCATTATTTAGCACTCACTGGAACCATTGATCTTGAAGGTGAATCACAATTAATTCAAACTGAAAACAGCGACTTGGTTGTTGCTGGAACAGGACGATTAGAGCGTGATCAACAAGGTACGGCTGATACTTTTACATACAATTACTGGTCTTCTCCTGTAGGACGAATAGACGATCTAGAAACCAATGAGTTTAGATATAATCTAACCGATGTATTAACAAATGTTGGATTCCTGACAAGTGGATATGATGGTTCAGCATCTCCTTTACGTATCGCAGATTACTGGGTATGGAAGTTTGCAAATCTTGCCGATGGTGATTATTCAGCATGGCAACACACAAGAAGTACTGGTAATATTTTAGCTGGTGAAGGATTTACAATGAAGGGTCCAGGTTCTGGTTCATTAACTGATGATCAAAACTACATCTTTAGAGGTAAACCAAATAATGGTGATATTGAACTAAACTTGAATCCAGGTAACAACTACCTGGTTGGAAACCCTTATGCTTCAGCTATTGATGCTGTAGAATTTATTAATGACAACCTTGGCACTACAACAGGAACACTATATTTCTGGGAACATTGGGGCGGAGGAAATCATATCTTGGCAGATTACCAAGGTGGTTATGCCTTAATGAATTTATCTGGAGGAACGCCTTCAGTAACATTAGGTGTTCCAGTGGCTTATATTAGCAACACTGGTAGCGCAAGAAAAACACCTGGAAGATTTATTCCTGTAAGTCAAGGTTTCTTCGTAGTGGCAGATGCTGGTGGTCCAATTCTTTTTGAAAATGATCAACGTATATTTCGTAAAGAAGATGGTTCATTAAGTGGAAGTTCTGTCTTTATTAGAAATAGTGAAGCTGCTTCTAACGATTATCAAACTGAATCTACTGAAGGGGATCCAAGAATGAAATTTAGAATTGGTATTTATTCTGTAAATACTATACAACGTCAATTATTATTAACTATCGATCCAAATGCCACTACAGCTGTTGATCTTGGTTATGATGGGATTATGAATGAAACCCAAATGGATGACATGTATTGGATGATTGATGGTGAAAAATACATCATTCAAGGTAGTAATGATGTTGAAATTGATACAACGTATCCTTTAGGTATTACAACGGATTCTGATGGATTAAACACTATTAGCATCAATGCTCTGGAGAATGTACCTGATAGTATGGATATTTTCATTCACGATATCGAAAATAACATTTATCACAATTTAAGAGAAAGTGATTATGAAATTTATCTTCCTGCTGGTGAGCATTTAAACCGATTTGAAATGACCTTCAGAGAAGCAGATGATACCTTAAGTATTGATGATAATGAATTAAGCAGTATAACAGTGTACTATTCAAACGAAACCGAAAGTTTAGTGTTACTAAACCCTAATTATAATGAAGTGAAGTCTATCGAATTATTCAATATTGTTGGACAATCGATTCACACTATAAAAGATATTTCAGAACTGGACTATTCTGAATATGAAGTTAAGGATTTAAGTTCTGGAACTTATATTGTAAAAATAAATACTGTAAGCGGTTCAGTATCCAAGAAAGTTTTAGTAAAATAATAGACCCAAATCTACCTTAAACTTAACTTATGTAAAAAGCCTCAAAGAAATTTGAGGCTTTTACTTTTTTATGATATTTTAAAAACTGAGATAACCTATTGCAGGTACTTCAACATCGCATCAAAAGACAGTGACTCCTGATCGCCTGTTTTCATATTTTTTAAAGTGAAGGTATTGGCTTTCATTTCAGATTCACCTAAAAGTACAACATAAGGTATGTTACGCTTATTAGCATAATTGAATTGCTTGATGGTCTTTTTATGATCAGGAAATAATTCTGCACTTAGGCCATGTTCACGTAATCGCTTTATAGCTTTCATACTTGCCATAGCTTCAGCATCTCCAAAATTGATAAACAATACTTTTACAGTTGTACTGATGGTTTCAGGAAATAAATTCAAATCTTCAAGCACCAAAGCAATTCGATCTAGACCGAAACTTATGCCTACGCCACTCACATCTTTTAATCCAAAAATTCCTGTTAAATCATCGTAACGGCCTCCTCCTCCAATCGATCCCATGCTTACACCTTCAGGAGCTGATACTTCAAAAATGGCTCCAGTATAATAATTTAAGCCTCTAGCTAAGGTAACGTCTAACTGAAGTTTTGCTGTTTTTAAACCAAGCGTTTCAATTCCTTGATTTATAAACTCTAATTCTTCAATGCCCTTTTGTCCTTCTTCAGAACTATTAAGAATGGATTTCAACTCCTTAATTTGAGAACTAAAATCGCCTCGTAAGCTAAACAACGGTTGTAATTTATCAATACCAGCCTCTGGAATACCTTTCTCTAACATTTCAGCCTTCACCTTCTCCTCTCCTATTTTATCAAGTTTATCTAAAGCTACCGTAAAATCGATAAGCTTATCCTGAGCTCCAATAACTTCAGCAATTCCTGATAGAATTTTACGGTTATTGATTTTTATAGTAACACCATTCAAACCTAAAGCAGAAAATACAGCATCATACAATTGAACAAATTCAACTTCCTGCCAAAGCGAATTACTACCAACAACATCGGCATCACATTGATAAAACTCTCTAAATCGTCCTTTTTGAGGTCGATCTGCTCTCCAGACAGGTTGAATTTGATAGCGCTTAAAAGGAAAGTCAATTTCATTCTGGTGTTGCACCACGTATCTCGCAAACGGAACGGTAAGGTCATAACGAAGGGCTTTTTCAGAAATACTTGAGGTTATTTTTGTGGAATCTTTAGAACTATATAAGTTAGCATCTACCTTGCTCAAATAATCACCACTATTCAATATCTTAAAAATCAAGCGATCACCTTCCTCACCATATTTTCCCATCAAGGTGTCTGAATTTTCAAAACTTGGTGTTTCGATAGGCTGAAAACCAAAGATTTCAAATTGCGCCTTGATTGTATTAAAAATATAATTGCGTTTTGCGACTTCTTCAGGATTAAAATCTCTGGTACCTTTTGGTATGCTTGGTTTTTGTGCCATAATATTTCCCACGAAAGTGGAAATCTTTTTTAGTAAAACAATAATTATTAGTCAATCTTTAATATTGAGTTAAAGATTTATCGACTGCGCTTGAAATGACAAGCCTATGGGTATCAATTCAAATCTTCACAAAAATATTATAATTTTTAGAGGGAATCCTAAGTTATTTCAATTTTATAGTAACTTTATAAGTGTTTTGTAGTCTTACATTAAAACGCAACCACATATAATACACAATATGTTTTCATTAGTTAGAGAAAATATCCGAATTGCTTTTGATTCTATCAGAAGCCAATTACTACGTACGATTCTTACCGTCTTAATTATAGCCATTGGTATTACAGCCTTGGTTGGCATTTTGAGTGCTGTTTCCGCACTAGAATATACGATTTCAAGTGATTTTTCATCTATGGGAGCAAATACGTTTAATATTCAGCAATACGAATTTAACACGCAGCGCCAAAATGGTGAAAAGCAAAAAGTAAATCCGGTTATAAGTTATCGGGATGTTAAAGAATTTGAGGAAAACTATTCATTTCCATTTACCAAAACGTCGATATCCTTTGTAGGTACAACTTTAGCAGAAATCAAATATGATAATGTAAAAACAGATCCTGAAGTTCAGGTTTTAGGAATTAATGAAAATTATATTACCAATTCTGGCTTAGAAATCGATTTGGGTAGAGACTTAAATTATTTTGATGTTCAGAACAGTAATAATGTATGTGTAATTGGTAGTGATCTTAGAAAAGCGCTTCTTTCTAACGTCAATCCGATCAATAAAACCATTAGTATTAGAGGTGCAAAATTTAAGGTGGTTGGCGTTCTAAAAGAAAAAGGTGCAACATTTGGAAATAACCAGGATCTCAGAGTGCTTTTACCGCTTCAAAAAGCTCGTACGATTTTTACTAATCCTAACATAAATTACAGCTTGAGTGTTAAAACGGATAAAAAAGATATGCTTGCTGGTGCACAGGATGAAGCCATTTTATTGTTTAGAAATATTAGAAAATTAAATCCTGTTGAAGAAAACAATTTCGGATTAGAACGAAGTGATGACTTGATCAATCGCATTGCAACCATAACGGGAGTTTTAGAAACCATTGCATGGATTATTAGCATCATTACTATTTTTGGATCAACGATTGCCTTGCTTAATATGATGCTTGTTTCAGTAACTGAACGAACTCGTGAAATTGGTGTAAGAAAAGCATTAGGTGCGAAGCGAAGCACCATTGCGTTTCAGTTTTTTATTGAAACCATTATTATTGGTCAGTTAGGAGGCATTTTAGGAATAATTCTTGGTATTCTCCTTGGTTTTATATTTGCTGCCATTGTAGAATTCACATTTGTGATTCCATGGACAGCCATGATTGCAGCTACTATAATTACATTTGTTGTTGCTGTTATTTCTGGTTCATATCCAGCAAACAAAGCTGCAAGACTTGATCCTATTGAGTCCTTGCGTTATGAGTAAGTAAACAAGACAATAGACCGCTTCGCTTTTAGATAACAGATTTTAGACTGATTTTAGACTGATTTTGAATTACATGATATTCTAACTGCTTATCATATCAACAACAAACGACTTAACAACTTAGCTTATTTACTCACTAAATTCTCAAAATACTGATATAATTCACCTTTGGTGATATTCGCTCCTTCCTGAATGAGTTTAAACTTATCCTGATTTTTATGTTCTGAATAGTCTTTTTTCGCTGTGAAAAATTCAACATCATCAGACAATAAATTATTTCTAAACCAATCGTATCCTTCTTCCGTAGTAATGTCTATATCTGAAGCTTTTATTTTAAGTGCAATAAGTCTCATTTCTTTAGGCGTGCAATGGAATAAATGCATGTGCTGCGGAGAAATATGTTCTAAATAATCTACTTTAGACAAGACACCTTCCCAGATTAAATCGCTAAACACATCAAGTTCCTGCTCAGCAACTTCTGGTTTGTTAGTTTTGATTTCTGACCATTCTTCAGCAGTAATAGATTGTGTTGCTAAAAAATTGATGAATTCTTGATGCAATTCTTCAAATTGCTCTTTTGTAAGTCTTGAATATTTCATTTGATACAAGTATTCTGGCGGACAAATGGTTTCCGCAAACGGATTCTTAGCTTAAGTACAGAATCCTTTTAAAGTTTAAAATTGAAAAAGCCTCAACGTGATGTTGAGGCTTTTAATATATTACTATTAAGTATTAAGCTTCTGCTATAACTTCAAAAGTTAAATCTACCTGCACATCTCTATGTAGTCTGATTGCAGCTTCGTACTGACCTAAACGCTTAATGTTACCACCAACGATAGAAATGTATTTCTTTTCTACATCGTGACCTTCATTTTTAAGTGCATTCGCTAAATCCATATTGGTAATAGAACCAAATAATTTATCTCCTGCAGTTGCGCCTGTTCCAGCTTTAGAAGTTAATTTAATATCTAATAATTTAATTGCCTCAGCAGTTTTTTCAGCTTCTGCAATAATTGTTTTCTCTTTATAAGCTCTTTGCTTTAAAGTTTCTGCCAATACTTTTTTAGCAGAAGGCGTTGCCATTACAGCTTGACCTTGAGGAATTAGAAAATTTCTACCATAACCGTTCTTTACTGTTACAATATCGTCTTTAAATCCTAAATTTTCAACGTCTTGTTTTAATATAAGTTCCATAGTTATTGGTATTTTATTTTAATAAATCTGCTACGTAAGGCATTAATGCCAAGTGACGAGCTCTTTTTACAGCAACAGATACTTTTCTTTGGTATTTTAAAGAAGTTCCTGTTAAACGTCTTGGTAACAATTTACCTTGCTCATTTACAAAACCTAGTAACCAGTCTGCATCTTTGTAATCAACATACTTGATTCCAGATTTTTTGAAACGGCAATACTTTTTAGTTTTACTCGTATCAATATTTAATGGAGTAAGATATCTGATCTCTCCATCTTTTTTTCCTTTTGCTTGTTGTTCAATTGAAGACATAATTACGCTTTTTGTTTATCTCTGTTTCTTCTCTTTTCTGCCCAAGCAATCGCATGCTTGTCTAATTTTACTGTTAAGTAACGCATAAAACGCTCATCACGTCTAAACTCTACTTCTAATGGATTTATTACTTCTCCATCAACAGTGTACTCAAATAAGTGGTAGAATCCACTTTTTTTGTTTTGAATTGGGTACGCTAATTTTTTTAAGCCCCAATCTTCTTTGGCTATCATCTTCGCTCCTCTAGAAACAAGAAAATCTTCATATTTCTGTACTGTTTCCTTTATCTGGTCATCAGATAAAACGGGATTTAAGATGAAAACAGTTTCATAATGATTCATATAAATGTATTTTACAATTAAAAATGGGTGCAAAAATAACTATTTATTCTATATTTGACAACATTTTTGTATCTTAAATTCAAGTCAGATTATTTTCTTAAAATTTTGTTAAAAAACGCATTTGACCGATGTTTTTTGGTTTTTATCCGAATTTTTTGTACTATTGTCGATATCTTAACCTAAAATATAATAATGTTATGACTTTAAACTGTGTAGTAGTTGATGATTCTGCGATTCAACGATTATCGATTGTAAAGTTAATTGAGAATCATTCCTCACTTAACCTTATTGCAGAATACAGTAGTGCATTAGAGACCAAAAACGGACTCAATACTCACAAGGTAGATTTAATCTTCCTAGATATTGAAATGCCTGTTCTTAACGGTTTCGAACTGCTTGACGTACTCAACAACAAACCCCAAATTATTTTCGTTACAGGTAAAACTGAATACGCATTTAAAGCTTTTAATTATGATGCAACCGATTATCTACAAAAACCTATCACTAGGGAACGATTTAATACTTCTGTAGAAAAAGCGCTTGAACAACATAAACTAAAGCTTGATTTCAATGAAACTGACGGAGAACACATCTTCGTAAAAAGTAACCTGAAAAAACGAAAAGTGTACATTAAAGATATTAAATGGATTGAAGCTCTTGGTGATTATGTAAAATTAGTTACTGAAGAAAATAGCTTAGTCGTTTTATCTACAATGAAAGCATTTGAACACGAGTTACCGGAAGGTAAATTTTTAAGAATCCATAAATCCTATATCGTTAACCTTGACAAAGTTGATCGATTTAATAGCAAAAACGTTGAAGTTGGCGCCTATGAGATTCCGCTTAGTAGAAATAAGAAAACCCAACTTGTTGACGCTTTAAATAATATTTAAAAGGCATTTAAGATTATTTCGTTTGAAGATATAACGTTAACCTAACTTAATAATTATCGACATTTAAGATTACTCTTACTGCCCTAAAATCTTTTACACTTAAGAAGCTGTTATTTATTTTAATAATAGCTTCTTTCGTTTTTGATAGTGATTGTTTCTGTGGGATTTTAACCAGAATATGTTTTAAATACTGATTGCGAATTCTTGCTACTGGTGGAAATTCTGGTCCTAAAACATGTTTATCAAAGACCGTTCGTAATGATTTTGCATACCACTCTGCTCCTACATTTACTTTTTGATAATCCTTGTGCTTTAGGGTAATTTTTATCATTCTGTACACTGGAGGATATTTATAGGTATGTCTATCATCCATTTGCTCAGTAAACATTTGTTCATATTCATTTGTAGACACTTGCTGTAAAATGCGATGAAACGGATTATAGGTTTGAATCAGGACTTTACCTCGTTCTTTGGTTCGACCTGCTCTACCCGACACCTGAGCCATCAGTTGATAACTGCGCTCATGAGCTCTAAAATCTGGAAAATTCAGCATATTATCAGCATTCATAATACCTACTAACTTAACATTACGAAAATCTAAACCTTTAGTAAGCATTTGGGTTCCAACCAGAATATCAATTTCCTGCTGCTCTAAAGCTGTTATTATTTTTTCATAACCATATTTACCACGCGTCGTATCTAAATCCATTCGCGCTATATTATGATTTGGAAACAACAATTTGGCCTCCTGCTCTACCTGCTCTGTTCCAAAGCCTTTAGAATCCAGTTCAACACTATGACAAGCTTCACAGGTTTTATGCATAACGGAATGATAACCACAGTAATGACAGCGCAACTGATTTTTATATTGATGAAATGTTAAACTCACATCGCAATTAGGACATTGTGGTGAATGTCCACAGGTGTTACATTCAACAATTGGTGAGAAACCACGTCTGTTTTGAAACAAGATAATTTGATGACCTTCATTTAAGGTCTCTTGCATCTCTAAAATAAGTCGGTCACTAAAATGACCTGTCATACGTTTGCGCTTGTGCTTGTCTTTAATATCAATAAGTTCAATGTCCGGCATTAACACATTGTTATATCTGTGCTTGAGTTCTACTAAACCATATTTACCTTGTTGCGCATTAAAATAACTTTCAAGACTTGGCGTCGCAGAACCTAACAAAGTTTTAGCTTCAAACAAACTTGCTAATACAATAGCTGTATCTCTGGCGTGATATCGTGGTGCTGGATCAAATTGTTTATAAGACGATTCGTGCTCTTCATCAACAATGATTAATCCTAAGTTTTGAAAAGGCAATAACACCGAAGAACGTGCTCCTAAAATAATCTGTGCTTTCGGAGAGTTATTCAGGACATTATTCCAAACTTCAACACGTTCGTGAGATGAATATTTACTGTGAAATACAGCTACTTTTTCTCCGAAGTAATTCTGAAGCCGTTCCACCAGTTGTGTTGTTAAAGCAATTTCTGGAAGCAAATACAAGACTTGATTCCCCTTTGCTAACTGTGTTTCAATAAGCTTAACGTAAAGTTCTGTTTTTCCAGAAGATGTAACTCCGTAAAGAAGCGTAATATTTTGATCTTTAAATGATTGAATAACTTCACTTAAAGCTATTTCCTGATATTCATTTAATTGTTTTGACGCCTCATTGTCATCACCTTCATAGTGCACTCTATCAGCTTGAATGTGATATTCTTCTAAAACACCTTTATCAATTAAGGTTTTTATAATTGCAGAAGACGCATCACTTTCATCAATTAAATCGGAAACTTTTACAGGCTTTTTAGTTTGCGCAGAAACCGAAAACAAGGTCATAACCACATCTCGTTGCTTTGGCGCTCGACTTAAGGTATCCATCAATTCCTGAAGTGCTTTTTCAGACGTATGAGCAGTTGCTAATTTGACATATCTAACCAGCTTTGGTTTATATTTTTCATAAATCTCCTCCTGAACGTTAATGACATCTTTTTCTAAAAGTCGCTTAATGGTTGGAAGCACATTTTTTTTATCTAGAATAGCCATCAAATCCTGAATTTTAAGCGATGACTGATGATGTAAGGCTTCATAGACTATAAATTCATCATCTTTTAAATCTTCATCATTGATCTGAACTTCAGTATTTCTATAGACAACTGTTTCGCTTTCCAGAATAAAAGCATTTGGTAACGCTGCTCTCATGACTTCACCAACAGTACACATATAATAACTGGAGATCCATTGCCAATGCTTTAGTTGAATAGATGTTACCAAAGGAGTTTCATCAAGAATCTGATGGATTTCCTTAGCTTCGTAAATCTGAGGCGCTTCCTGGTGAATACGTTCAACAAGTCCAGTGTAAATTTTGCTCTTTCCGAAAGGTACAGACACACGCATTCCTGGTTTCAGAAATTCAGCTTCTGCTTGCGTTATAGCATAAGTAAAGCTCTTTTCTAAAGGAATTGGTAATATGACGTTGATGAAATGATTCACACATCAAAGGTAATGGGTTTGCATAAAAAAACCATCTACATTTGAGATGGTTTTCATTAAATTTTATACACTAGATTAGTCAATTACTGTATAACTTACATTACTAAATTCACCTTCAGTTACATTATACATGAGACTATCATCATCGTCATCTATTGCCAAGAATCTAAATTCTCCAGAAATTATTTGATTAGCTTTATCAATAAATGTTATTTTAATAAATTCATCTTCATCAGATACCGAACTACGACTGCTACTTGCGTCACCAAAAAAATAACCTCCTTCTACTGTAAATTGATTATTAGGACTCTGAACCTCTAAACCAGAAATAACTTCATTAAAATCAGTGCCACCTATCCCAATACTAATACTTCTGAAATTAAGAGATTCATCAGCGACTTGACCAACAATTATTAATCCAAATATAGTTTCATTTTCAATGAGTTGAGCATTAATTGTATTAAACAGACTTACTCCAGTTGCATTAAAACTAACACCATCAATAGTGGCTCTAACAAAAGTATCAGATGGATCTTGATTGTTATTGTTATTAGAATCATCATTGCCACTACAGTTTATTAATAAAACTGAAAGAATAAAGAGATAAGTGATTTTTTTCATTGGTTGTTTATTTTAAAAAAAAAATTAATAGCTTATTTGAAATTTTAATCTTGAGTAATGATTTGTAATAGACTAACTATTTCTCTTGCATTTTCAATAGTTGAAGCTTCTATACTGATTTTATTACCATAACTTTTTATTTCGCCATCTTCATAAGTTTTCACAATCTTTTCAAAATATTTGGTACTCATTTCTACAATTACATTTTTACCTGATGTTGTCATTTCAACACTTTTCGAGTTAATGTCTTTAATTCCGAATTCGAAAATCTGTTCTTCACTCTTCTTAGTATTCGAAAAAATCTTGGTAAATTTTATCGTTTTGGCTGAGTCATCAATAACCTCAATAGACTGATCGTAGTTATCTTCATTTATTTTTACAATCCCAATAGCCTCAGAAAGTTGATTTAAACATTGTGTTTCAGAAAGACCAGAATAATCTTTTACTGAAGACTTACAGCTCTCTATAACAGTTTGTATTGCTTCTCTGGCAATCATGGCTTCTTCTATAGAATTTACATATAGTTTAACACCATCTTTATAATTTTGTAATTCGCCATTTTCAACATGTTTAATGTACTTACATTTTTGGTTTGTATATAATTCAACAAAAAGTAAATCTTGCTGAGAATCGTATTCAATATTATCCTTATTTATGTCTATAAAATTAAATGTGTAAAGGTTTTCATCTTCAGCTTTACTTGTTTTAATTTTTTGAGTAAATCCTGTAACACAATCATTTTTAAAAACCTGTGATATTGCTTTGTCTTCTGTTGAAATACTGGTCATCACTTTATTTAAATAATCTATTGCACTTGATTTAGTTGAAGTATCTGGTTTATTCTTTAAAAAGGCTTCTTCAGCTAATGGAATAATCGCTTTAAGAACTTTATAAATATCCTTTCCGTTTTCAACACTTGAAGCATAAAACTCTAAGCTATTTGTGAAATTTCCTTGAATGTTATTTTCGAAGGTTTTTATACTTTTAATGCTCCTTCTGTTTTCAACTTCAATATAAAATTCGTCACTCCTAATTTTAAAATTGATGCTATTAGGATTGAGAACTGCAAAATTAAATTCGTAAGCCATAGATTCAGACTTGCTTTTAGCACTTTCAGTAGATTCTAATTTAGCATAACCATTTAGTTTATCATCATTTGATAACTTTTGAGCATATTGTTTTTTTAAATAATCAACTTCAGCAACATTTTCCATAAGCCACTGTAAGTGATCCTCATAGGTTGTAAGTGACAATTTATTTTTTTCAATAGCTATATTGATTGGAATTATTTTTTTTACAGCATCAACAATAGCACGACCATTATCAATATCTTTAGCATATAAATACAATTCATCAACATAACTCACCTTATCACCTCCATCCTCGCTCTTCTTTATCAGTTTTTGTTTCCCATTGATTAAAAGTTGTACTTGGATAAGGTCTTTTTTTGTTATGGTCCTTACGGTATTGACATCTACATCAGAAAAACTAAACTCATAATTAACTACTTCGGTATCACCTTTGTCGTCTATTTCAGTAATTGTAGCCACAGCATATCCAGACGATATGTCTTTTAGTTCCTGACTGTATTGCACTTTGGATGCTTCAACAGATTCAAGATTTGCAGCTATTTCGTTGATGCTTTCCTTAAAGTTTTGCGATGTTAACAAAACTGGACTTAAAAAAATAAAAGTTAGGAGTATCGTTTTATTGCAATTGAAATTTTTAAGCATCATAGATATTTAAGATTGAAAAAAATTATTGATAATTAATATTAAAAAAACCATTAGTAACGGTTCTAGTTTGTGAACTTGTATCTGAAACTGCCGTAAAGCTAAAGTTACCTGAAATGATTTTATTATCTCTATCTATGGATAAAATTTTTAAATAAACAGAGTCATCATGTGCAGATCCACTAAAATCTACAGTTCCAGATAAATTTGATTTGCTATAAATAAACTCTAAAACAAAATCATCGTTTGTGCCATTAACCTCAAAGCCACTACCAAAACCATCTGAAGAATTACCCTCCAAAGTGATAATAACAGCCAAAAAATCACCATTATTAGTGACAAAATCAGTACCTAACGCTAATGCTAAAAAATTAGGATCTTCAATAATAGCTCCATCCACTCCAACGCCTATCGATGCTCTCGAATCATAATTATTTCCAGATTCTGTAAACGTCATATAGTAAGGCGAATTATTCTGCAAAGGATCTTCTATCACTGAATCGTCATCACTACCACAGCTGAAAAAGAAAAGAGAAAGACAAAACAAATACATTAGATTTTTCATAGTTGGTCAAATTTAATTAATTATAATTTTTTTTGTTAATTTAGCTTTGTTGTTTTGCAAGTTAATGAAGTAAACCCCTTGTGCTAGCTCAGAAACTTGAATAGTATTAGAACTTTTAAATAACTCTCCTTTAATTAAAAGATTACCTTTCAAATCAGTGATAGTATAATTAAAATCATCCATTAATTCAACAGATAAGTAATCTCGGGTTGGATTTGGGTAAACTTTAAAAGTAGTTAATACATTTTCTGTATTACTTAAGGTTGCACAATCTTCTGAATAAACAGTTTGCGCATCTTTATTTAGCCAGTTAGCTGTTGAATATGCTGAATCATCTACATCAACACAGAAAAGGTTTGGGTTACTAGAAATATCAAATGCAGCACTATTAATTAGTAAATTATTCTGATTTTTGAGATTAAGTTCTGATAGAGAACTATTAAAACACTGAAACACTTCCAATAACTCATTATCTGAAAAATCTAGACTAGTTAGCGATGTGTTATTTGCAGTAAAAAAAGTTAATTCATTTAAAGCATTCAATCCAATAACATTAGTCAAACTATTATTATTAGAGCATTGAATCCTTTCTAGTAAAGTATTGTTCGATACATTTAATGTGTTAAAATCATTATTAGAACACCTCAAAACTTCTAAAATCAAGTTAGAAGAAACATCTAAGTTTGTGAGTAAGTTATCATTCACTTCTAATCTAGTTAATTGAATATTATTAGTCAATCCATTAATAGAAACTATATTATTATTTCCACATTGCAAATCTGTGATTGTACTGTAACTACTTATATCTAATGATGACAGTTGATTATCAAAACATTGCAAAAATTCTAGAGGAGCATTTGGATTTAAATTGAGACCGGTTAACATATTGCCTGAACAAGCCAAAGTCTCTAATAAATTATTCTGGCTTAGATTTAAAGTAGTCAATTGATTATTCCAGCAGATTAAATTATTTAATTGTAAGTTTCCGCTCAAATCTAATGCAACAAGTTGATTATTGTCACATGACAGAGATTCAAGCTGTGTATTGTTACTTACATCCAGAGATGATATTTGATTATTTCTACATTGAAGTACAATTAGTCCAACGAAATCTTCAATACCCGAAAGGTCAGAAATATTCGAATCAGAAACATCTAAAAACTGAACAAACTCAATAGCTGGTATAAACGCTTCTCCATTAAGCGTTCCATCTACATCTATACCTTGATCAATTAAAGCCTGTTCAAAATTAGAATCTGGAATTAATGTAATTTGAGCTTGAGATGAAAAATAAAAAAAAGTAATAATTAAAAGTAATTTTGTTTTCATGGTTAATTAGAATTTAATTTATAGAAGATTCTATAAAACTATACAACCCAAAAAGCAAATTCCTGTATTATTCGACAAACGACTAATAAATTAGCTTAAAAACTTACTAATCAAGTTGGTATAAAAATTAATTATAATTAATGGTTCCGTTCATTGTTAAAATTGAACCTGAATCAACATTGATAACTGTAGTGTCATCAAACACAACTTGTTTAATAACTTTATCAACACTAAATCCTGAACCACAATCGGTATCATCTGCAGCACTTGTTGGAGGAGTTGAGCATACATAGCGAAACTCTTCTCCATTTTTAACGATAGTCATTGAAATTGATTTATCGACTGCAGCATTATCTTCTGCATCAAATTCTGCTGCAACAATAACGAAAGCATTCATAAAATTAGTTGGTACTAATTCTCCATTTTCAACGGTTGTATTTTCATCTAACAATACCACTGCACTTGAAGTTCCAGTGGTACTAAGTCCGTTAGGATCTATATTTGCAACGGTTAATGAGCTACCAACTTCAGTAGTGTCATCACCTGATAATTGAATCGTACCAATAACAGTATTATCATCTGCTGAGTCAGAACTATCGTCACTTCCAGAACAACTCACTATAAGTAAGGTAAATATTACGATTTTTAATACACTGCTTGATGGTTTCATATCTTAATGGATTCCGTTAATTAATAACTAGTGTAAAATAACAATAGACACATCATATATACTATCAAGAATTCATAACTGCACGCTTTGAGTTTATTTTCGCGTAAATGCCATTGGGTTTATTAAAATTTAAATTAAATTTAACAAGCTATTAATTAATCGTTTTTAAAATTCAATGCGTCATCTCTTACTATGTTTAGCCATAAGTTTTTCGTGCTATACTTATGCTCAAGAAAGTGTAAAGGATTCTATCTTTAAAAACTTAGAAACTCATGTTACTAAAGACTCTACACGAGTTCGACATTTAATTAATGCTGCAAATTACGTTACCTATAACGACCCAAATCATGCATTTAGTCTTGTTGAAGAAGCTCTAAAAATATCATCTGAAATAAACTGGACCAAAGGAAAAGCCTTTGGTTTACGACAAATGGGAGTCGTATATTATAGTTTGTCGGATAACTTTAATGCAATGGAAGCATTTCAAGAGGCTTTAAAAACAAGTTCTACAATGCCAAATAATAAGTTATTTGACGCTAGTTTGTACAACAATTTAGGCAACATATATGCTGATTTAAAGCTTTTTGAAAAGGCATTAACTAATTACAATAAACTCTTATCTATAGCTAAACAATCTAATAGAAAAGAAGATCAAATAAGAGCGTTAGTAAATATTGGCACAGTACAAATAGAGAAAAACCTTGTTGATGAAGGCATTATGAATTTAGATAATGCATTAGTTTTAGCTACAGAAGAAAATAATGACTTTTATATCGCAGCGATTTTAAACAATCTTGGGATGGCTTACAAAGCAAAAAAAGACTATTCGAAATCAACAAATCATTATAAAAGAGCCTTAGAACTCTCAGATCAAATTAAAAGCAAATATACTCAAGCAACTGCTCTCAATAGCTTAGGAAAAATCAGTATTCTTCTTGAAGATTATGAATCGGCTAAAACATTTAGTACAAAAGGATTAAAAGTGGCTCAAGAAATTGAAGCTATTGAATGGCAAGCTGATGCCTGGGAAACACTTAATAAAGTTTATGAATATGATAATGATCACATCGAAGCTTTAATCGCATATAAAAATCATATTAAATTAAGAGATAGTGTTATATCAGAAGAAAAAATTGCAGAGCTTACTCGAAAAGAAATGCAGTTTAAAATAGAACAACAAGAAACGCTTGCAAATGCTGAAATATCACGTCAAAAACTCATTAGAAATGCTTCACTTCTTGGTGGAAGCGGATTGGCATTAGCATCAATTATTAGTTTTATATTATACAGACGAAAACGCGATGCGATTTCACAAAAAAAAGAAGCTCAGTTTAATACTAAGGTAGCAGACACAGAACTCAAAGCATTAAGAGCGCAAATGAATCCACACTTTATTTTCAATTCATTAAACTCAATTAATGAATATGTTTCAAAAAATGATATTGAAAGCGCCACAAATTATCTCACTAAGTTTTCTAAACTCATGAGAGAGACTCTTGAAAAATCAACAGAGAGCGAAATTTTATTAGAAGAAGATATTCAAATACTGAAAACCTATATGGATATTGAAAATAAACGTACAAATAATAACTTTACTTACTCCATTATTATTGATGATGCTATCAACCCAGAAAACACACTAATTCCTCCAATGATTCTTCAACCGTTTGTTGAGAATAGCATCATACACGGTTTAGGAAGTTTTAAAAAAAATGGTCATATAACAATATCCTATAAAAAGAATGAAAACATGATGATTTGCTCAGTTGAAGACAATGGTATTGGTAGAAAAAAATCTTCAGAATTAAAAGCAAATCATAACAAACAATCGTTAGGTATGACAATTACTAAAAATCGTATAGACATACTTAATAAAAAAAGAAACACAAATGGATCTGTAAATATTATAGATAAAACAGATGGCACTAAAATTGAAATAAAACTACCTTTAACATTAGCTTATTAAGATGATTAAAACCCTTATTATAGATGACGAACAACACTGCATTGATAGAGTAAAAAAACTAATTAACAACCATACAGATAATCTTCAAATTGTTGGTACTTCCTCAACTGTTGATGACGCTTTAAAAAAAACCATTGCACTCAATCCTGACCTTGTATTTTTAGATATTGAAATACATGATAAAACTGGATTCGATTATTTGGAGCAATTAGGCGAATTTGATTTTAACCTCATTTTTACCACAGCATTTAACAATTATGCTATAAAAGCATTCAAATACAGCGCTATGGACTACCTCCTTAAACCGATAGATAGTGATGATTTTATTGGTGCTATTAAAAGGCTAAACAAACGAATTTCTGCCACTGATACTGAATCTCAAATTAAATTGCTTTTAAATAATCTGAAAAAAGAAGATCATAAAAAGACAATTAGAATCCCAACTTTAGATGGATTTGAAATTGTTGAAATAGGTGATATTATTCATTGTCAAGCCGAAACTAGTTACACACATATTTTTACGACTCAAAAAAAACATATGGTATCAAAAAG
The DNA here is from genome assembly GCF_000826645.1 of Psychroserpens mesophilus. Classification (GTDB taxonomy): domain Bacteria; phylum Bacteroidota; class Bacteroidia; order Flavobacteriales; family Flavobacteriaceae; genus Psychroserpens; species Psychroserpens mesophilus. Next base: position 179,184 of record NZ_JXJP01000020.1, on the reverse strand, counting down.
ATTAAAATTTTATGAAGATCTTTTAAAGGATGCCCATTTCTTCAGAATTCACAACTCTCATCTAGTAAACATAAATCATGTGAAAAAATACACAAAGGGGAAAGGTGGCTACGTTACTATGTCTAATAATTCAACAATTGATGTTTCTACAAGGAAAAAAGAAGAATTTTTAAAACTTTTTAAATAGCTATCTGATCCTCACCCAATACTGAGTTTTATAAAAAAAAGCTACATATCCTCTAACCTGAAGCTGGTTTGGGTTATCATCATCAAGTTTTAGTCTGCAAGTATATACTTTTCCATCTTCAGGATTGGTAATGGTTCCGTTTTTATAAACGTCACCTTTATCTTCCATATCTTTAATGATGACCAATCCCAAAACTGGTTTATTATAATCTTCACCTTCACAAAATTTGCAAGGTAAATCGCGTTTAGACTTATCAAAAATTTCAATGATTTTTCCGAAAATCTTTCCGTCTTCTTTATAAATTTCAACAATTGATTTTTCAACTCCAGTTACATCATCAATCGTTTTCCACTGTCCTAAAACACTTTGTGAAACACCAGAAAAAGTTATTCCGAAGCAAAAAATAAACCAAAAGAAATGGCGCATATTATCTGTGTTTTCTTAATCTCGTTAATGATACATTTAATTCAAATCCTAATAATAAAATATTGGCATTAAGCCAAAAATAGAACATGAGTATTAACAACGCTCCTATTGAGCCATATAGTTTATTGTATTGCGCAAAATTTTCAATATAAATTCCAAATAGATACGATGTAAGTATAATTAACAGAGTTGTAAACAAGGCTCCTATTGAGAAAAACTTGAATTGCTTGCCTTCTTTAGTTCCGAAATAATACAGTGTTGCAGTAGCCAAATACACCATAATGATAAAAAAAAGTGATTGCGAAAGCACTAATAACAAACTGCTGTTTTCATTTTCAACATGAGCAAATTCTACAATATTTTCAACCACATAAATATTAAAAAACCCAAGCACAGCGACGGTTAGAATCAATAAAAACGCCAAAATCAGAGCCACACCCAAGGCATACATATATTGTTTAAAAATATTTCGGGTGAGTTGCTCATGATATGAACTTTCAAAACCCGAAAACACAGCATTTACACCATTTGCCATCAATAAAATAGAAACTAAAAACACCGAAGAAATAAGTCCTCCTCCTTTTATATTTTCAAAAATACTCTCATAGAAAAAATCGGTCGTTGTTGGTGGCAAAAAGGATTGCAGAAAATTTAAAAATTCGGTTTCAAAGCCATCAATTGGCACGTAAGGAATCACTATAATTACAAACAATAAAAACGGAAATAGTGCCATAAAAAAACTGTAGGCAATCGCACTTGCTCGCGTACTCAAAGCGCCTTTGATGATGCCTGTGGCATATAATTCAAGTAAATCGTAAAGCGACAAACCTTCTAAAACTTTTAGTTTGATACTCTTGAAGAATTTTACCAGCAGATTGATGACTGGTATTTTCTCTAATTTATCTTCAATAGATTTAGACATAAACGTTTTAGATAATTATTTTTAAAATAGTACCGTTGTAATTAGAATGCTCGTAAAAGTAGAAAACTTATAACTACAAATTTAAGAAAAGGAAAAAAACTTACAAGGAGTTATGCTTGGCTTCCAATCAAAACAATTATCTTTGCCAACTTACAGTTTTAGTCCAAAAAACAATACAACCAATGTCAATATCATCATTAAATGCCATTTCTCCAATCGATGGTCGTTACAGAAACAAAGTTGAGAAACTTGCACCTTATTTTTCTGAAGAAGCACTTATAAAATATCGTGTTTTAGTAGAGATTGAGTACTTTATTGCCCTTTGTGAATTGAAATTACCACAACTTTCAGATGTTGATTCTTCGGTTTTTGAGGATTTAAGATTGATATACACAGGTTTTACTTCAGAAGATGCGCAAGCGATAAAAGATATTGAAGCCGTTACCAATCACGATGTAAAAGCAGTTGAATATTTCATTAAGGAACAATTTGACAAGTTAAGCCTTGGAAAATATAAAGAGTTTATTCATTTCGGATTAACCTCACAAGACATTAATAACACAGCCATTCCCTTGAGCATAAAGGATGCGATGAATGACGTTTATGTGCCTGAATATTTTGAGATTTTAAAAAAACTGAAGGCGCTTGCTTCTGAATGGAAAGACATTCCTATGCTAGCCAGAACTCATGGTCAACCTGCTTCTCCAACACGATTAGGAAAAGAAATAGAAGTGTTTGTTGTACGTTTAGAAGAACAATTCAACTTATTAAATGATGTGCCGAGTGCAGCAAAATTTGGAGGTGCCACAGGAAACTTTAATGCGCATAAAGTTGCCTATCCAGATATTGACTGGAAAGCCTTCGGAACTAAATTTATTCAAGAGAAATTAAGTTTACAGCATTCGTTTCCCACGACGCAAATTGAGCATTACGATCATATGGCTGCTTTATTTGATACTTTAAAACGCATCAATACAATTCTTATAGATTTAGATCGTGATGTTTGGACCTATGTTTCAATGGACTATTTTAAGCAAAAGATTAAAAAAGGTGAAGTTGGAAGTAGTGCTATGCCACACAAAGTGAATCCGATAGATTTTGAAAACTCTGAAGGGAATTTAGGTATTGCTAATGCCATTTTCGAACATCTCTCAGCGAAGCTTCCTATTTCAAGATTACAACGGGATTTAACCGACAGTACTGTTCTGAGAAATGTAGGAGTTCCTTTCGGTCATACACTTATTGGCTTTAAATCGACTCTAAAAGGATTGAATAAATTGTTATTAAACGAAAGCAAGTTTGCTGAAGACCTTGAAAACAATTGGGCAGTGGTTGCAGAGGCGATACAAACCATCTTACGTAGAGAAGCGTATCCAAATCCGTATGAAGCTTTAAAAGGCTTAACCAGAACCAATGAAACGATTAATGAACAATCCATTTCTAATTTTATTGATACTTTAGAGGTTTCTGATGCCATAAAAACAGAATTAAAAGCTATTAGTCCGAGTAATTACACAGGAATTTGAATATGACCTTTAGCAAAAACACGCTAGCACTTATCTATACAGGCATTTTGGTCTTCGGGTTTTTTATATCTGGAATTCTGGATATCCTAGATTATATTATTGTAAAGCTGCTTTTGTTTACAGGATTTGCGTTGTTAGCCTTTATTTTAATTTGGATAGCGATTAAAGACCATCAAACAGGTTCTAAATAAAAAAATCACCTTAAGTAAAAACTCAAGGTGATTAACATTAACATTCTCAATAAAAGTCAGTTATTGAAAAAATTTAGTGATTTCTTTTAATTGAGTCTCCTCAATATTGCCTTCATCTAAAACAGAAGCCAGTTTCATAATTTTTGAGAAATTCATATCGTCACCGATGATTCTAACAACGGCAAAACCAGCCTCACTAGAATTTCCTAAGAGTATAAATTCATCCACATTTTCGCCATCACCAACATACTTAACTACGAATTTACCGTCAGTAGAATTTCCACCTCGCATCAATTCTTCGTATTTCGGATTTGCCAATATGGTTTTCACTTTAGCAAATTCAATATCCATTTGTTCTTTATTGCCATCTTCTGCAACAAAAGCAACCATACTTAATTTATCAACAGACTCGTAGGCAGCTTTCTGCTCTTCATCTAATTGGGTTTCATCTATTTTTAGCAAGCTAATTGGCACATCTAAAGATGTAAATCCTGGCGCAAGTTCACTATCTACGTAGAAACTTTGCAATGTTGGATCCTGGTTGCAACTTTGTAAGGTTACAACCAAGAACAACATCATGATTATGGTTTTGATTGATGAATTCATAGTGTGATTATTTTTAATTTTTTCCAGCTTTTTTCAGCTGTTCACCTCCTGGCATATTCATTTGACTTGTTAATTTAGAGATTTGTCTTAAATCGATATCTCCAGTTAACGTCAACAATACAGTTTCAATTTCTCTTTTCTTACCATTGATTGTGATATCTTGGCCTTGAGTCATTTCTTTAATACCATTCACGAACATTAAAAGTTCTTTAACATGGTTTTCATCTTTACCTTCTCTAACGTAGAAGTTTACTGTTTGATCACCATCTTTTACACGCATTAACTCTTCCATTTTAGAGTTTTTAAGGTATTTAGCTACTGTCGCATTCATATCTGCAGCAATTTTTTCATCTCCAGTTGTAAATACTTTAAAACTTGTGATACTTGCTGCCATATCAATATAGCCTTGCATTTCTGGATCATCAGCATCGATACCCATCGTCGCTAACATTTTAAACATTTTCTGGTTAACGATGACAGAGGTGACATCTTCTTGATCTTCAAACTTGTCAAATACGCTTTGTGCAGTTACCACGATTGACGATAACATTAGTGTTACTATTAGGATTAAATTTTTCATGTTTACTTGTTTTTAAATTGTTTACTTGTTTTCTTTTGTGTTCTTTAAATATTTGTTTGTTGTATTTCCGAGCATATTAACATGACTCACTTTTTCGGCACCAACATTAAAACTTTCTGATGCCAGACTTAAGGCATTAAAGCTTGATGTGCCTTGACTAAAATTATCAGATAACATACTTAAACCTGATGTTCCTTTGTCAAAATTTGAAGATAGCATCGCCAGCGCTTCTTTGGTTTGAAAATAGACTTTACGTTCTTCAGGAGATAAATCATCTAAAGAGGTTATTCTATTTTCCTCACCAATTTTCGGAATAAAAATTCCTAACATTAGAACTGCTACTGCTGCGACAGAAATCCATTGATATACGAAGTTTTTCTTAGGTTTTAATGGAACGTCTTTGGTATATAGTTCTTGTTTTGTTGTTTTAAAATGTTGAAACATTATTCTGTACGATTCCAAATGAGGCGCTACATTATCTTGAGCAAAATAGGCTTTCAACTGCTGCTCTTCCTTTAGCGATGTCTCGCCATTATCATACTTTTCTAATAGTTTCTCTATGCTATTTAACACCATAACTGTGTGTATTAGTTAATTTTTCTCTTATTGTTTTTCTTGCTCTTGATAAGGCGACTCTAATTGCTGTTGGATTCATATCAACGACTTTCGCAATTTCATCAAAATCATATTCTTCAATATCTCTAAGCTGTAATATTATTTTTTGTTGTTCTGGTAATTCTTCAATTATTTTTGAAACCCAATCAACACTATCTCTGTTTTCTACTTCTTTTTGTAAAGACGTGTTATTATCTTGGTAATTACTATGAACTATTTTTAAATTCTGAGCTTGTTTCGATTTTAATCGATCTAAGCAAAAATTCTTTGTCATTGTCATCGAAAAGGCTTCTACGTTTTTGTAGTTACTAATTTTCTGTTTGTTTCGCCACAGTTTCATTAAAATCTCTTGCGTTGCATCTTCTGCTTCTTCATTAGAAACCAGAAGCCGTTTTGCTAAGCGAAAGACTTTATCCTTAAAAGGCATTACTAATTTTACAAAATCAGTCTGTGTCATGGTTTGGTTGTTAGTTCAAAACAGGTGATTATTCTGCTTCTTATTATTACGACGAATAGGTATAAGTTTTGTTACAATCAAATAAAAAAATAATTTCTATTCTCACAACATGTACTATTAAAATGAAAACTTTTTTCATTGAATGCAATTACTCCAAGCATGTGTCATGTTATAAATCGCACTAAACTGTGCTCAAACAATCAAAAATAAGGTTAGCTTTAAATTTTTTAATTTACAATAATGTAAGTAAATTTATAGTTTACTAGACTATAGTATAGTGAGTTTGCTATACACATTGAAAAAGAAAAATATATGAGACTTTTAAAACTATGCCTACTGTTTGTGGTAGCGCTTACATTTACCAGTTGTTTTGAAGACAGAGATGACAATGCCATAGCTGCCAGTGAAATCAATGATTTTATTTGGAAAGCTATGAATGCATCATATCTGTATAAAGCTGAAATTCCAGATTTAGCTAATAATCGTTTTAATTCTGATGAAGAATACAGTGCATATCTCAACAACTTTTCTTCACCTGAAAGTATTTTTGAAAGCCTCATTTATGACAGAGATGTTGTGGATCGTTTTAGTTTTATCATACCCAACTATATCGACTTTCTTCAAAGTCAGCAAGGAACTACATTATCAAATGGGCTAGAGTTTAATTTTTATTTTAAACCTGGAAGTGAAACGGAAGTATTTGGTATTATCAGACTTGTTCTAAACAATAGTGTAGCGGACAATCAAGGCTTACAACGCGGACAAATTTTTGATGCAGTAAATGGCGTGCCTTTAACAGAAAACAATCTGGGTGATTTACTCAATCAGAACACCTACACCTTGAATTTTGCGAATTATAATGACAATGGTACACCCGAAGTTGAGGATGACAGCATTGAATCTACTTCAAATAGCATCAACTTAACGAAACAAGTTTATACAGAAAACCCAGTACATCAAGTTAACATCATTGATGTAGATGGTGAAAATGTTGGTTACCTGGTTTATAATGGATTTAATGGCAGTTTTAATGAGGCTCTAAATAATGCATTCGGACAACTACAAGCGAATAATGTACAGCACTTGGTTTTAGATCTAAGATATAATCCTGGAGGCTCTGTAAATACAGCAGCTTTGTTAGGCAGCATGGTTACTGGACAATTTAACGGTCAAGTGTATTCAAAATTGGTATATAATGAAACTCAACAAGCTGCAAACACAAGTTTTAACTTTGTGAATAGTTTTGATGGGATTCCAATAAACAGTTTAAATCTCAGTAAAATGTATGTATTAACTACAGCACGTTCGGCATCTGCAAGCGAACTAGTAATTAACAGCCTAGATGAGTATATTGATGTGGTGCAAATTGGTGATAACACGACTGGAAAAACTCAGGCTTCAATAACGCTTTTTGATTCTCCTAATTTTGGATCTAACGATATTAATCCTAATCACACCTACGCTATACAACCATTAGTAGCTAATTCAATTAATGTAAATGATGAAGCCGTACCTTCCAATGGCTTAACTCCTGATATCGAATTACTTGAAATACCTCGTAATTATGGAACACTTGGCGATATAAACGAGCCTTTATTGGCAGCTGCTATATTAGATATTCAAGGATTAGGTCGTTACCCACAACCGCAAATTGAACTTAAAACAATTAAAGAAAATACGCAGTTAAAACCTTTTGAAGATGGCATGTATTTACACCCTGACGACATAACCATTTCAAAATTACAATTTGATTAATTTCTAATTAGAACATAAAAAAAGCCACTGTTAAAGTGGCTTTTTTGTATTTATAAACTGAGATTAAACCCTACATTTACATTTCGTCCTTTGGTTGAATAGCCCAATAGTTCTTCATAATCTTCATTTAAAATGTTAGTTATATTCATAAAAATCGTCATTTGATTATTAACGACTTTATGACTGATATAAAAATCAACTAAACTGTAAGACTTCAGAGCAACTGTTTCACTCATAAACGAAGTATTATTAAAAAATGAATCGTTACGATCATCATTAAATTGGTAATTTAAACTCATAAACGTTTTATCATTCAATTGATAATTTAAACCAGCATTGACTTTAATTTCTGGGATTCTGAGGTTTAAACTTTCTTCTACATTTGTATATGTTCCATTCAGCATCAACTTTAATTTTTTCGTCAAACTTACATCAGCAACCAATTCAACACCTCGGGCTGTAAAATCTTCATCTGTATTTGCATACTGAAACATAAAATTTCCTTGATCTACAAAATCAACAAACTGTTCCTCAAAACGATTAAAATAAACAAGACTCACTGTTGCTTTATCTTTAATATGCACTTCAGCTCCTACTTCAATCGTTCTGTTTTCTTCAGGCTTAAGATTAATATTTCCAAAAGTAGGCTCAAACAATTGATACAATGAAGGTGCAATAAATGCAGTGTTGTAAGATGCTAATCCTTTAATGTAACCAAATTTAAATTTCTTTTTAAACGAGGGATTTAAACTATATACCAGATGATTACCATATTCACTATGATTATTTAAACGCAATCCTGCATTGACGTTTAGTCCAAAATCGGATATATAAACCACATTCGCATAAGGATCAATAATTGTAAATGAAGCATCATCAGCAATTATATCTTGTACAAAATCTGTTTCTCCAAAAGGAATTGAAAAACTTTCAATTTCATTTTGCTGTGCATTTACACCTAAAACTGTATAAAAGGTATCACTAAAATTATACCTGTTAAATACATCACCAATAAAACTTTCGGCTTTAAACTGTGTAGGAAAACTGGATTGGATTTCGCGCTCCACATTATTATAGGCTGCATTTAAATTAATACTTCCGTTGTTATAAGTTAATTCAGGTGATATTCCTATTCTGTATTGATTGGTTATAGACAGGTTATCTGCATCAGCAAAATCAAAACCGTCATCAAATTCAGCTTTAAATTTATCAAAACTCGCATAGGTGTTCAGTTTAAAATGTTCTGAAAACTGATAACCTAATTTCAAATAACCATTATGTGTATTAAAGGCATCTGATTCCTGTCCAACAGAAACGGCCGACAAGCCATCTGTATATTGATGACTAAAAGTGGCTAAATAGGTGAATTTATCTAGTGTTCCATTAACAGATACGCTGTTTAAAAAATTCTCAACAGCATAATTCGTATCCTTTTGAGACTGATTGGTTCCTAGCGTACTTCTTAGATTAAGTGCAACAGCATCTTTGCTCGCCTTTTTGAGTTTAATGTTAATAACAGCAGATGCTGCTCCTGTTCCGTAGAGTGTGCTTGAAGCACCTTTGAGAATTTCTATGCTTTCAACTTGGTCTGCATTTAATAAACGTAGATCGTAATCGTTTGCAATTTGAGAAGCATCAGTGACTGCAATTCCATCAATTAAAATGAGGACCTGACGATTTCGTCCACCTCGAATAAAATAATTTAAATTTTGTCCAGCATTACTTCTCGAGCCATTAATCTCAATACCTACTGTATTATTGATGATGTCGGCTACAGATTTACCTTGAAAATTTTCAAGATCTTGTAGTGTGATTTTGGTAATAACTTTACCTGAGTTTTCTCGTTTAAGATTGAATTTAGAATCGGTAATAACAACCTCATCTAATTGTTCAACTTTTAACGAATCGCTTTGTTGCTGTGCCAAGCTTAATGTTGATATACCAATAGCTAGCATCGCAAAAACTGTTGTTTTTGTAATCATGTAATTTAATCATTACTCGGAATCGCATGGATTATCATACGCAAACTTTTATCCCGAAAGTTTAACTTATTTGTTTGAATTTGGCAGGTCTCCTGACTTGTTATTTATTATTTCACCTTCCCAGTTCTTTCAACCAGTGGTATTGAAGAAAATAATAACTCAAATAATGAGTACCGAAACAAGTTCGGCATAAACTTACAGTTGCGGGAACAGTTCTGGACTTGAAATTCATTTCTCACCAGATTCCCTTTTAATCCATACGGCAAACCGAATGGAACCTAAATTCGCAGTAAAAGTAGAATGATTTTTTGGAATCGAAATGAAATTTTTACTTTTTCTTATTCATTTTGTAAACGAGATAAATAAAACCCGCTAAAAAATGAAGTAATATTATTCCTCCTGCTATATATATTGTTAAATTTGAATTATCATGCATAACAGTAATTTTAACCAAATTTAGAGATTGTATCTCATTTTATTAGTTACAAATGTTACATAAAAAGCGTCTACTCCTTATTATTCTTTGTCTATTTACCTTAATGGCTTGTAAAAAGTCTAAAAGTATTGACCAAACTCCTAATACCTCGCCTAGCCTATTAGAGTTAAGTTATGCTGAAGGATTCAAAGTCACTAATTACAAAACTTACAACATTTTAACCATTTCAAACCCTTGGCCTAAAGCTGAAAAAACATACCGTTATGCCTTAATTTCTAAATCGGAAGCATCTAAAATGACTTTAAACAAAGAGGATTTTGATGGCATAATAATTACTCCTATTCAAAATATAGTGGTAACATCAACCACGCATATTCCTGCGCTTGAGCTTTTAGGTGTTGAACAATCTTTAGTTGGCTTTCCTGGAACTGATTATATTTCTTCAGAAAAAACAAGAACAAGAATTGATGATGGTGATATACGAGAATTAGGGAATACTGAAGGTATAAACACTGAAGCACTTCTAGAATTACGTCCTAATATCGTTGTGACTTTTGGAGTTGATGGCACTAATAAAAGTTTGGAAATCATACAAAAATCTGGTATTCCTGTAATTTATAATGGTGATTGGGTAGAAAAATCACCTTTGGCTAAAGCTGAATGGATTAAATTTTTTGGCGCTTTATACAACAAAGTGAAAGAAGCTGAAGCCATTTTTACTCAAATTGAAACCGATTACTTAGAAGCGAAAAAATTGGCTTCAGCAGCAAAATCAAAACCAACTGTGTTATGTGGAGCTATGTATAAAGACGTCTGGTATTTACCAAATGGAACAAGTCCTGAGGCCCAATTTCTAAAAGACGCTAATACTAATTACCTTTGGAGTGACACCACAGAATCTGGAAGCCTATCCTTGAGCTTTGAAGCAGTTTTTGAAAAGGCAAAAAACGCCCAATTATGGTTAAGCCCTTCTTATTACACAAGCTATAAAGACCTTGAAGAATCTAGCGCTCACTACACACAATTTGATGCTTTTAAAAATAAAAGTATTTACACTTTTTCTAATACAACTGGTAAAACTGGAGGCGTTTTATATTATGAACTTGGAACCTCAAGACCCGATTTAGTTTTAAAAGACATGATTAAAATATGCCATCCTGATTTGTTACCAGATTACAAATCAACATTTTTCAATCCTTTAAAATAATGTGATTGAGAGCAAACTAAAGAATCTTTTTTAGTTTATCTTTACTCATTATATGAGATTCCTCGCACCACGGAATGACAAATAAAAAACCAACATATTCATTTTTAGTACTATCCATTCTATTATTAATATGCTTTCTAGCAAACATTAGTTTAGGTACTGCTTCTATTCCCATAAAAGAAGTTTTTAGTAGTTTACTAGGTGTTACAGATAACTATATCATTCAAAATTACAGATTACCAAAAGCTATTACAGCTATATTAGTAGGTTCTGGACTAGGTATTTCCGGACTTCTTATGCAAACCTTGTTTCGTAATCCGTTAGCGGGACCTTTCGTTTTAGGAATCAGCTCTGGAGCCAGCCTTGGTGTTGCTTTAGTGATATTAGGCTCTGGACTGTTTGGAGGTGTATTCGCTACAGCACTAATTTCTAAGTGGACTATTGTTATTGCTGCTAGTTTAGGAAGTTTTCTGGTGTTATTAGCAGTGCTCTTGGTGTCGTCAAAAGTTAGAGATACGATGGCTATTTTAATCATTGGTTTGATGTTTGGAAGCATTACTGCTGCTATGGTGAGTGTCCTCTCCTATTTTAGTTCTGCTGAACAATTACAACAATACATTTTTTGGGGATTTGGCAGTTTAGGAAACTTATCATGGAATGAAGTGTTGATATTTTTCTGTATTTATCTTTTTGGAATAGGATTAACTATAACATCTATTAAAGCATTAAACACCTTTCTATTAGGTGAAAATTACGCTAAAAGCTTAGGTTTAAATATCAAAAAAAGTCGGTTAATTATTATTGTGGCAACAAGCCTACTTGCTGGAACAATTACAGCTTTTGCAGGACCTATAGCCTTTATCGGATTGGCTATTCCACACATGACCAGACAATTATTCAACACGTCAAATCACAAGATATTATTACCCGCTGTATTTCTATTTGGAGCTGTAGTAATGCTGATTTGCGATAGTATTGCGCAGTTACCTACGAGTGATTACACATTGCCAATTAATGCAATTACATCGTTAATTGGTGCTCCAGTTGTTGTTTGGTTACTGGTTAGAAAACGAAAAATGGTGTTCTAAAATTAATAGTGAAAGAAAACAACAAACATATCATCCTTAAAACCGAGAATCTTTCCATTGGTTATCAATCAAAGAAAGCCACTTCTGTTGTTGCTCAACATATTAATATTGAACTCAATCAAGGTGAACTCATAGGATTGGTTGGTGCAAATGGAATTGGTAAATCGACACTCTTAAGAACTTTAACTTCAATTCAGCAACCTATTGCTGGAACCATTCAATTAAATGATAGGCATCTGGAAGATTACTCGGCTATTGAATTAGCAAAAACCATGAGTTTAGTTTTAACAGAACAACTCATGTCCAAAAATTTATCGGTTTTTGAACTCATTGCACTTGGTCGTCAGCCTTATACAAACTGGGTTGGTAATCTATCTGAATATGATTTATCGGTAATTCACAAGGCCATTGATCAAACCAATCTTTCCGAATTAAAACATCGCAAATGTTTCGAATTAAGTGATGGTCAACTTCAAAAAGCAATGATAGCACGTGCTTTAGCTCAAGATACCAACCTCATTATTTTAGATGAACCTACGACACATTTAGATATGTACCATAAGGCGTACATACTAAAGTTGCTGCAAAAACTTGCAAAAGACACTAATAAAACGATTCTATTTTCTTCGCATGAAATTGATTTAGCAATTCAACTATGTGATACGATGATTGTAATGACAAATCATGATATTATTATAGATTCTCCGTGCAACCTTATTGAAAAAAGTGTCTTCGAAACTTTGTTTCCGAAAGATTTAATTAGCTTCGATAAATCCACAGGCAACTTTAGAGTAAAGTAACTCATTTACAGACTACTTAGAATTAAAATAAATAGATCAATTTGCATAGACCAATTTCGATATACTACATAAAACACAGTTTAAAAGCAAATTAAAAGTTATAATTTGCAGACTACTAACCAATCAAAAAAATGATAAAACTAACCAACCCAATCATCATCATATTCTGCGTATGCATTTCATTCACAGGATTTTCCCAAGACGACACTAAAACTGCTGAATACAGAAGAAGTTCCCTGTACACACTTATGGTTTCCGATTCAACTAGAAATTTCAGTGAACTTATTGAAGACACGTTTATCAATTCAAAAATTCCCGAAAAATTCAACAATCATATCGTTAGTGAACGAACTGTTCCAAAATTATATGACAATACACTTTCTAAGGCAGAATTAAAAGAAGCTCAAAAAAGCGCTATCACAGAGTATTTGTCAACTCATGATATTGCAAAAGCCATGGTTGCAAAATGGTTTAACCGAAGTGAACAAGGTGGATTTAATATGGATTTAATATCTGAAAGAGGTTTTTATAATGCTACAGATTTAGACGTCAAAATAGCAAAAAACAGCGAAAGAGGAACTGCTATGCTTGCTGATGCTGGTGAAGAACTCATTAAAAACACCTTTGTTATAGTCAATAATTTCAAATACACTGATAAAGAAGAAGTTGCTCAAAAAGCAAAAGGATTGTTGTCGTCTATCTCCAGTGTGGCATCTCTTGCAGGTGCAGACGATGTTGCTTTAGCGAGTGATGCTGCAGGTGAAGGTGCTGAAATTTTGGGCAAAGGTTATGTTATAAAAACAGATGCTCATCTATACAGATTAAAATGGAATGATGAAATCGCGAGTATTTTTTATAATGATTATTGGACAGAAGATGGTCAGATTGACGACGATAAAGTTAAGGCGTTTGACGAATCTAATATTTTTGAATTAGAATATATAGGAACACAAATGGCTTGGGCCGATTTACAAAGCACGTCATTCACCAAAAAAACCGATGAAGAATTAATAACGATTGCAACTATAAAAGCTTCAGATGCTGTAACTGCAAAACTGCAAAGAGAATATGAAGTCTTTAGAACAAAAACACCTCTATTAAGTACAGATCCGTTATCTGCTAAAATTGGTTTAAAAGAAGGTCTTGAAAAAGGTGATAAATATGAAGTTCTTGAACAGGTGCTAAATGATGAAGGAAAAACTGAATACAAACGTGTTGGCGTTATTAAAGTCGATAAAGATCACATTTGGGATAACCGATTCAATGCTGATGAAGAAAACACAGATCAATCTCTAGAATACACGGTTTTTAGTGGAAAGAAAAATAAATTTTATGCAGGAATGCTCATACGTCAAATTAATTAAAACACATTATTATGAAATTAAAACATGTAATATTATCAGTACTTTTTATTGGTTTTTGCACTAGTGTAAATGCGCAATGGAAAAAAAACAAAGCCAATGAGGATACCAAAATCTGGAGGTATGATTTAGAATGTGAAGGTATTGCTAAACAAGGATCAAAACTAGTTAAGGTTTGGTCGTACTCAAAAAACCCTAAACACGCTATTTCCAGAGGAATGAAAAATGCTGTTCACGGAATTATATTTAAAGGTTATGCTGGTGGTGGACAAGGTTGTACGCCATTTGCAGCTTTAGTTAGTGATCCTGCAATGGAAGAAAAACACAAAGAATTTTTTGATAGTTTTTTTGCTGATGGAGGTGCATATTTACGTTATGTAAGTTCAGCGACTGATGGCAGTATCGCTCCAGGAGACCGCTTAAAAATCAGCAAACGTGAATACAAGATAGGAATTGTTGTCAATGTACTTACTGATCAACTAAGAAAACTTCTTGAATCTGAAGGTATTATCAAATCACTAAATTCTGGTTTTTAACTCAAAACATCCATACAATGAAAATACATAACTTAGTTACCCTTATCATATGCTCTCTAATCTGTTTCTCAAGTTTCAGTCAGGCAAAGAAACCTACATTAATGGTTGTACCTAGCGATGTCTGGTGTAACCAGAATGGATATATGATGGAATTTGACAATCAAGGCTCAACAATAAGAATTCCAGATTATAAAAGAGCGTTTCAAGAAAATGCTGAAGTTTTACAAGTCATTAGTCAAATTAATGGTATGATGGCAGAAAGAGGTTTTCCACTAAAAAATATGGAATCTGCTATCAAAACTATGGAATCAAATGCTGTGGAAGATGCCTTAAGAAGTTCTAAAGATTCTGGAGCTGCCGTTGATGAAAGTCCGATAGATGCCATCAAAAAAGCTGCAAAAGCAGATATTATTATTCAATTAACATGGACGGTCAATAAAACTGGTCCGAAAAAGTCAATTAACTTCAACTTACAAGGCTTAGATGCTTACACAGATAAACAAGTCGCTACTGCAACGGGAACTGGGGCACCTTCGTTTTCTGCTGAAACTCCAGTATTACTTTCTGAAGCTGTGATTTCGCATATGGATAATTTTACGCTATCGTTACAAAATCATTTTGACGATATGTTTGAAAACGGTCGCGAAATTATTGTTAGAATCCAAAAATGGGATGATTGGGATGGTGATTTAGAAACAGAATATGATGGAGAAGAACTAACATATATTATTGAAGACTGGATGGCAGATAATACTGTGAAAGGTAGATTTAGTACTACAGATGCAACTGAAAGCATGATGCTCTTTGAGCAAGTACGAATTCCATTATACAATGATAAAGGGAGAGCCATTGATGCAAGACGATTTGTTAGAGAATTAAGCAAGTATTTAAATGATGCACCATTTTCCATTCCTAATAAATTAGTTATGAAAGGACTTGGAAGGGCTACAATAATTTTAGGAAGTAAATAATATAAAAACAACAAAATGAAAAACGCTTTAGCCATACTATTTTGTTTAGCTTCAATTGTAGCAATTGGACAAAACAATGATTACGCAATTAACTTAGGAGCATATGTTCCTGATCAAATTGAAAATGTACCAGCATCAGCAAAAAAGATGCTAATCAATAAACTTGGACAAATTGTAACTGAAAATGGTATTAGTGACAATCGATATAATTCAAGATTTATCATTACACCAAATATAGTCGTCGCTACAAAAGAGGTGATGCCAACCTCTCCAGTAAAAGTTGTCTTGGTTTTAGATGTGACTTTATATATTGGTGATGGTGTAGCCGGAACTTTATATGCCAGCGAAACGTTTAATCTTAAAGGCGTAGGAACAACTGAAACTAAAGCCTATATGCAAGCTTTAAAACGACTTAAGCCTAAAAATGAAGACATGCAGGCTTTTATGTCGAGAGGGAAAGATAAAATTATTGACTACTACAATTCTAACTGTTCACAAATACAAAAAGAGGCTGGAGCTTTAGAAAACTCAGGTCAAGTTGAAGAGGCTTTAGGCTTGATGCTTAGCATACCTGCATCAAGTTCATGTTTCGATACAACAAAAAACAAAACCAAAGCCCTTTATCTCAAAGCTGTCAACAGAGATTGTAAAATAAGATTAAATGAAGCTCAGGCGATATGGAGTGCAAATCAAGATATTGAAGCGGCTAATGAAGCTGCAAGAATCTTATCTTCAGTACAACCAGAGGCAGATTGCTTTAGTTCTGTAAAATCTTTGTTTAGTAAAATTGAAGCGAGAGCTAAAGAGCTACAAGACAGAGACTGGAATTACAAACTCAAGGTTTTAGACGCAACTAAATCTTATTATGATTCAGCTTTTGAAGTGAGCATGGCAAGAGCAGAAAACCAACCAAGCACTGTAATGTATAATGTTAGAGGCTGGTATTAATTCTAACAAAAACTTAAATCGTTCAGGAAAAAGCACTCTAATTAGAGTGCTTTTTTCATTATTTAATTTTCTTTTCTACATTTTAATAATTGTATTATTTATCTTTGGTTTAAACCATTATTTATAAATGAACGACAGTATCATTCTCATTCTAGCTATGCTTATTTCGGCTTCTGTAGGCGCTTATTTCGGCATGTTATTTATTAAACTGAAAAGTAAAAGCGAACAAAGCACACTTGAAGAACGGCAAAATCAGATGTCTGCCACAATTGAAGATTTAAAACTAAACCTTTTAAAACTAGAATCTGAACGTGAAGAAATCAGACGTGAGAAAGAGTTTTTAAATACCGAACTAACCCGAAAGAACACAGAATTTGAAAATCTTCAGCAGCAAAATTTGAAACGTGATGAAGAATTAGAAGAGCGTCAAGAACAATTAAGGAAAGACTTTGAGCTTTTGGCCACGAAGATATTAGATGAAAAATCTGAGAAATTCACGCTTCAGAATAAAGAAAATATCAAGAATATTTTAAATCCGTTACAGGAAAAAATTCAAATTTTTGAAAAGAAAGTTGATGACACACAAAAGGAAAGTATCAGCATGCATTCTGCTTTAAAAGAGCAGTTACTGGGTTTAAAAGATCTTAATCAGCAGATGACCAAAGAAGCCACTAACCTAACTAAAGCCTTAAAAGGCGATAGTAAAATGCAAGGAAATTGGGGCGAATTGGTATTAGAACGTGTACTTGAAAAATCTGGACTAGAAAAAGATAGAGAATATTATGTACAACAGAGTTTTAATTTGCCTGATGGTACTCGAGTGCTTCCAGATGTGGTGCTACATCTTCCAGATAACAAAAAAATGATTATAGATAGTAAAGTGTCGTTAACCGATTATGAGCGTTTTGTGAATGCTGATGATGAAGAAAGAACCTTCCATCTCAAAGCGCATATCAATTCTATTCGAAAACATGTTGATCAACTTTCGGCTAAAAACTATCAGGATTTATACGACATTGAATCTCCCGATTTTGTTTTGTTGTTCATTCCTATAGAACCTGCGTTTGCAGTAGCCATTAATGAAGATAACTCCTTATACAATAAAGCTTTTGAACAAAATATTGTCATAGTAACACCTTCTACCCTTTTAGCAACGCTTCGTACCATTGATACCATGTGGAACAATGAAAAACAACAGCGAAATGCCATTGAAATTGCCAGACAAGCTGGAGCGCTCTACGATAAATTTGAAGGTTTAGTAAAAGACTTAACTGGAGTTGGCAAAAAGATTGACGATGCTAAAAAAGATTATTCTTCAGCAATGAATAAGCTCGTTGAAGGTCGAGGGAATTTAATAACCAGTGTTGAGAAACTCAAAAAAATGGGTGCCAAAGCTAAAAAGTCGCTGCCAGAAAAGATTTTGAAACGCGCTCATGACGACGACGACGAATAACATGCTCTATGAACTATAAAACAATAGATTCTTCTCGAATCAGTATGTCACAATTAATGCAGCCATCGCATTCAAATTTCAGTGGAAAAATTCATGGTGGTTACCTGTTGAACTTAATGGATCAAATTGCATTTGCTTGTGCTTCAAAACATTCTGAAACCTATTGTGTCACAGCTTCAGTTGATACGGTCGATTTTTTAAATCCGATTGAAATTGGCGATCTGGTGACCTTAAAAGCGTCGATCAATTATGTTGGAAAAACATCAATGGTTGTTGGAATTCGAGTAGAATCTGAAAACATTAGAACTGGAGACATCAAACATTGTAATTCTTCATATTTTACGATGGTTGCTAAAGATGATCACGGTAAATCAGTTGAAGTTCCTGGCTTAATTATTAATGATAAAACTGAAATCAAACGGTTTTTGAAAGCTTTAAAACGCAAGGAAACAAAGGCTTCAAGACAAACTGAATTTAATAGTGCAGATTTTACACATACCGATTACCTTGATGACTTAAAATCCTATAGAGTTAGAATTGAACTTCCAGAGAATTATTAAAAATGTATTCTTAAAATAGCATTAGGTGTAATTCCCAAAGAACGCTGTAATGTTTCATGTATCGATCCATTATTAACTCGATAAAAATTATTAATCTCATTTCTTCGGTTTAATATATTCCATATAGAAATACCCAAATCGGCTTTGGTTTGTTTACCTATTTTAAAATCGTAAAGCACAGACAAATCTACTCGGAAATAATCTGCTAGTTGACTGGAATTAGAGCGTTCAAAATTAATTGTATTATCGTCAATTTCGTTTAGAACTTCAGGCAATGTTGTTGGTCGTCCAGAATGCCAATTAAAGCCTGCCGACAACTTTAAATACTCCATTGTATAAGCCATTCCATAGGTAATGGTATGGTTGATATCAAAATTGCTAGGAAAGGTCTTTTCAGGTAATGAAGAAAAATTATACGTACTTTTCATATACGAATAGCTCAGCCAGGTATTGAAATTCTGAATTTGTTTTCTCAGAATAACATCTAACCCATAAACATCATAATGGCCTCTGGTTTTTACAAATTCGTATTGATTCTGAAATCCTTGACTTTGAGTTGTAATTCCATTGACATATTTATAATAACTGTCAACACTTGCCAACCAACCCTTTTTATTATAACTAACACCAAATGACACCTGTTTACTTTTTATAACAGGAATATCCAAGTCATTTGATAATTGCCATCGTCGCTTTTCAATACCGAGAAAATCATTCTGAAAATTTATAACCTGAGAAGTATTTTGATGTTTAAATTCGCCAAGAACTTCAAAAGAAAAATCATTCAAGAACTTATGAATAAAGGTCAGTCTAGGCTCAACAATATGCTTCTTAAATTTATTCATGTAATTATATCTGACTCCGAAATTTAAAGTGGTTTTATTATTGAAAGATTTATAGTTGAATTGAGAAAACAGACCATGTGTTGTTAGTACTTCAGACACTAAAGACCTGAATCGTGGATTATCAACATCATCAAGATTTGTGATTTTTGTCTCCACAATATGATAGCCATTTAAAAGTTGAACGTTTTCGTTGAGCTTATAACTTGTGTGGAGTTTCACACTGGTTTCTGAAACAATATTCTCCTGCTGAAAGCGTTGCTGTTCAAGAATATTCGCGTTGTTTGCTTCAAGTTTATAATCGGTTTCATAAATTTCAATAGCAGATTGCCATTTATCATTCCAGATACGATTGTACTGTATGGCTCCAGCAATGCTATGTTGACTTAAATTACTTTGTCGTGATGTCTCAAATTGATTATTTATAGAATTTTCATTAAACCGAAGTTCATTATAAGTGTTTAAAAAATTAACCTGAAGTTGATCTCTATCTGAAATATTATAAATCCATCGCAATGCGGTGTCATAAAAATCAAATTCCTGATCAGAATTGACAATATTAGTTGTATTGCGTTCAACTTCTGTGTTTTGTGAAATTCGCTTGAAAAAATTGGTATACGTCGGTGTTTCAGCAACAGCACTAATTGATTTTCGTGCAGCAACCTGAAGCGATGATTTTTCACTAATAGGTATATCGGCAAATCCATTGGCATCAATAAAATTAACACCCAAACTTCCTTTAAAAGTATTATTGATTTCTGAACTCGTTTCCATAGAAATAGTACCCGAAACACCATCTGTAAGTGACACTTTGGTTCCATTTTTAAGCACATTGACCTCTTGGGTTATTTGCGGATTAAACATAGATATCAATCCGAAAAAATGTCCAGACTGATACATTTTTATACCATCCCAAAGGATAAGATTTTGATCATGACTGCCTGCTCTAATATTGATATTAGAAACCGTTTCATTATTACTTTGTATTCCGGGAAATGCTTGAACAGCCTGTAACACATCAGTATCTATTACTCCTGGAAGAATATCAAATGCTTTAAAATCGATATCATACGATCCATTATTGAGCTTATTAATTCCTTTGATGATGTATTCAGATAAAACAACTTCAGATAATTGTTGCAACTCAAAGATGTCCTTTTTAGAGCGCACTAAAATAAAGGTTCCATCTAAATTTTCGAATAAAAATGGTGTATTTGACTCAAGATAACGTAACAATTCTTCCAGAGTAAAATTTTCAGAAGGCGTAACAACAGTGATTCCTTCTAGCTGATCTTCTGCATAATTAAACTGAATATGATAGCGTTTTTGAAGACTTAAAAACACATCAGTTAATGGCAATCTATCAGCAGTCTTTTGAGCATGTAGTCCAAAAGAAAAAAGTAAAAAGATTAGGTATATAAAGTATGGTTTATTCTTTATTGCCATAAATTATAACCTCATTTGCTGCATTGGTTTTATAGCTTAAATCCATTGGTTGTGTGATTGAAAGTAGTGCGTTTTCAATATTATCATGCTCAAATCCACCTGTAAATAAACGGTCTTCATTGATGTGTTCAACTATAATTGTCATGTCGTACTGTCGTTGTAGTTCAGCTATGACCACTTTAAGCGGAACGGCTTTAAATCTACTTTGATTTTGTGTCCATTCAGGTTGACTTGCAGTAGTGTTATCTTGACTAAATTCGTTATTTAATAATCTGAATGTGTCTCCTGCTAATAGTGTTTCCAAGTAAGTTTGAGAGGAGACTTTTACGATGCCTTCAAAACACTGTACCTCAAAATAATTCTCACGTTGCTTTACGTTAAACTCTGTACCAACAACAGTGACTACGCCTTGACTCGTAATTACTTCAAAGGTATTTCCTTTAGCGACTTTAAAAAAAGCTTCGCCTTGAAGTTGTAGTTTCCTTTGGCTTTCCCAGTCGTTTTTATTGTAAGTCAATTGGGAACCAGAATTTAATATCACACTCGAATGATCTGGAAGTTCTATAGTTGTTTGTTGACTGACTAGAGTTTCTATCATCACTTGATTGCTTTTAAAAAATGTGACATAGATACCTAATGTTATAATAACAACACTGGCAATTTTTAATATTGGTTTGAACCAATGCAACTGTTTAGACTTCTGATTTTCATTACGATAATTTGATTGTAAGTCTTTAAAGGTATTTGGCTTTGAAAAATGAGAAGCTTTAAATTGTTTGGCACCATCTGTAATGGCTTGATTTAACTTAAAATCCTCTCCTTGCTCGAACAGTTGTTTTTCGGCAGGAGTTAACTCATTATTTAACCATTTTCGGATTAGATCTTCTTTATTCATAAATCGATATACTAATTATATAACAACTTCAATTGCATTTCTCCTTACTATTTTAGTTTAAACCCTTCCAGTTCTTTCTTCAAAATACTAAAGGCACTGTAAATTCTGTATTCTACAACTTTTTGAGTAACTCCTAAAATCTCGGCAATCTCACTATGTTTCTTACCCTCTGCTTTATTTAATAAAAATGCAACACGCTGTTCGTCACTTAAATTTGCAAGCACCTTTGTGTAACGTTGGTAAAACTGTTCCTGCTCTAAAATAAATTCTGGAGTTTCATTGGTGTGAGATTGTGGTGTTAACTTTTGATGATTTAAGACCACTTTCCTGTGTTTGATATCGTTAAGCACCATATTATTGGCTACTGTAAACAGAAACGATTTTGCTTTACTCAAAGTCACTTTCTTACAATTATCCCAAAGCTTTATAAATGCTTCTTGCGTTTTATCTTTCGGATTAAATTGTGAACCATATTTATAGTATAAAAAATCGTGAACGTCTTTTGAATATGTATTATAAACATGCTCAAAAACTTTGGCTTCGCAGATATTCTCTTTTAGATCTTTTGGCAAGGTTTAAATTTTATGTTTTAAAGGTATATAATTATTTTATTATTCTTTTCAGGAGTTTTTAAACTTCAGTTGTTATATATTAAAAGCATTACAATTCAAAGAAATGCATCCTTATGAAAACATCTTTTAAATTCCTATGTGTGTTGTTATTCGCTTCAGCTGTTGTTCTAACATCATGCAGAAAAGAAGAAACTGAATTCATCGAAACACCACCTGAAGATACTTTAGAGCCTAATTCTACTATTGCAAATTTAATGCTTCGAACAGTTACAAATGATGGTTCTCACGATAATATTTTAGATGCTGCCAATTGTTTCAATTTAAAGTTTCCAATTACTGTAACTGCTAATGCTACTGAAGTCGTCATTAACAATACGTCAGATTATGATAAAGTTGAATCTATTTTTGATGAAGAATACGACGATGTAAATGACTTAGAAATAACTTTTCCAGTTACGATTATACAAAGTGATTATTCTGAAGTTGTCATCAATTCTAATAGCGAATTAACTAGTTTCGCAGCAACTTGCAATGGTGAAAACAGTATAGATGACGATATTGAATGTGTAGACTTTATCTATCCTATTTCGGCTTCAATATTCAATACAAATAATGAGATTTTATCTACTGAAGTGTTCACAGGTGATAAAGCGCTCTACAATTTTATAACGGCTATTTTACCGGAAGATATTGTTTCAATAGATTTTCCAATATTCATAGAACTTTCTGATACGACACAGCTACAAATCAATTCAATGCTTGAATTAAAATCCAGTATTGAAAATCATCAAAACGATTGTGATGAGGATGATGATTTTGATTTTGATGATGATGATTGCAACCACTGCACTCAAGAACTGCTTGCTGAGTACTTGACTGGCTGTCAAGATTGGTATGTTGATAAATTAAAGAGGGAAAGCACAGATTACAATGCGATTTATGAAGGTTATGATTTTAACTTTTTATCAAATGGTACAGTTTCCGTGTATTGGAATTCTACTACTGTTTACGGCACATGGTCCATGACGGGAACAGCAAATGATATTACAGTGGACATAGATATTCCTGCATTGACTTTATGTAATAATAATTGGGAATTACAAGAGATTAATACGACTTCTGGGTTAACAAAAGTTGATTTGATACTTGATTTAAATGACAGATTACGCTACAGAAATAGTTGTAATTAACGCACCATATTATGAAAAAGAAAAATTGGATTAGTCATTAATAATTAGGGATTTAACATTGTTAAAATTAAACTGCTTTGATCTTAAAACATCGAAGCAGTTTAAACCCAAACTAAAAATTTAACACGATGCGAAAACGAATTGGTATTTTGGCTGTTATAGTTATTGCACTGATAATTGGTTATAGTTATATTAATCAAAGTCATAGAGATATTGAATATGAAAATGCAGAGTTTAATGTGAACGCCATTGAAATAGCATCTAATTTTTCTGAAAATACAAGTTTAGCTGAAACCAAATATCTAAATACAACAATTGAAGTTAATGGAAATATTACAGAAGTCAACTCTAATTCAATCACCTTAAATGACAAAGTGTTTTGTCAATTTACTAAGGCTATAGAAACAACATTAAAAAGCAATACGACAGTAAAGATAAAAGGACGAGTGATTGGCTATGATGACCTACTGGAGCAGGTAAAGTTAGATCAATGCACCATAAATTAAAAATTAAGTATTAACCAAAACCATTACATATTATGAAAACAAATTACATTTTAAATTTTTTATTAGCCATTGCTATTTTTACTTTGGCTTCACAGACTTCAGATGCTCAAATTAGAATGATTGAAGTTGATCCAGCTACTAATACGGTAAAAATTCGCAATTATGGTAGTACAACTGTTGACTTAACCTCATATTGGTTTTGCCATTTATTTACATACACGCAATTAGGCTCTGGAACCGTTCAAAGTGGCTCTCTAAATTTAGGTCCAGGACAAGATGTTGTTGTAACGGCATCGTCAAACTTTAATGACGCTTCTTCAGATTTAGGATTATACCAAACCTCTTCATTTGGATCTACAACTTCAATGCAAGATTTCGTGCAATGGGGAACTTTCGGACAAGGACGCGAAAATATTGCAGCCATGAAAGGTATCTGGACTGCAGGAAGCTTTATTAATGTTTCTCCGCCTTATCAATATAATGGCGATGGAAATCAAAACGGATTTCAGTTTTGGGATACCTTATTAGGAATTAGTGACTTTAATCTTGGATTAAACTTAAAGTTATATCCAAATCCTTCGGATGATGTATTGAATATCACTTTACAAAATAGTGAAGCTAATTTAGGTATTCAGCTGTATGATATTCTAGGAAAATTAGTAATCCAAAAAACGATCAACACAACTGATTTAGCTCAAATTGATGTTTCTGAATTAAAAGAAGGGTTGTATCTGGTTAAATTCACAATTGGTGATTCAACCGAAACGAAACGTTTCATCAAAAACTAAAATTTACATAAGCCAAATGCTTACTCTATTAGCATTTGGCTTAAAATTTTTAAAATCTTAAAGCATTAGCTTCTCAAATTATAAGCTAATTTATACTTCAATAGTTATTCTAAATTATTTGGAGGTGGAATCCTATGTTCAAATACTAACTATTTAAAGAATACTCATTAATTTTTTAATCTATCAATTATGAAAAAAGTTCTTTTCATGTGTCTCTGTGCACCATTGTTAGCAATTGCTCAGGATGATTTATTAGGTGAAATTGATATCGACACGATCAACAATCAATACGCATCTGCGGCATTTAAAGGTTTAAAAATTGTTAATTTTGAATCCACCAAACTGGTAGCAAAAAAAGAGTTTACTTTTATTGTTTCTCATCGATTTGGAAGTATAGAAAATGGATTTGACAGCTTTTTCGGACTTGATGATGCTGTGACACGTCTAAACTTTGTTTATGGCATTTCAGATGCTGTAAACTTTGGTGTTTCCAGAAGTTCATTTCAAAAAATATATGAAGCTTCAGCAAAATATAGACTATTGAGGCAACAGGAAAACGGATTTCCATGTACTATTGTGGGTTTTAATTCCATATTAGTGAATACCTCATTAGAAAAAGACAATCTTCCAAAATTAAAATTTAGAGACCGACTTGGTTATACTTTGCAATTACTCATTTCAAGGAAAGTTAATAGAAATATTTCATTAGAATTAGCACCAACATTTTTTCATGACAATTATGTTCAACTCAATAACCAAGATAACTCACAGTTTGCTCTAGGAGGAGGTTTCCGATACAAATTAACCAAACGCTGGTCATTTAACGCAGATTATGGTTTACACCTCAACAGAGCCGATAATTCTCCTTTTAGAAACCCTTTATCTATTGGTATGGATTTAGAAACTGGAGGTCATGTCTTTCAAATGCATTTTTCAAATGCACAAGCCATGAATACGAATGGGTTTTTAGGTCAGGCTACTGGAAACTGGAGTGATGGAAACATCTATTTCGGATTTAATTTAAGTCGAGTATTTTAAAACATTAGATTATGAAACATCAATTTATATATTATCTCTTTGTTTTACTATTGAGCTACAATTGCTCTAATGTCAGTGAAGACGATTTAATCGATTCAACACCTATTACAGAAATTGTTACATATCAATCTCATGTTAAGTCTATTATAGACAATAACTGTATTTCCTGTCATAGTAATCCACCTATCAATGGAGCTCCAATATCGTTAACAACGTACAATGAGGTTAAAAGTGCCATTGAAAATAATGGCTTAATAAGCCGAATATCATCAGAGGATTTAAGTTTTGTAATGCCATTTGGAGGTCCTCGTCTTCCACAGAATTTGATAAATATTGTGATTCAATGGGAAGCAGATGGATTATTAGAAAACTAGTTAAATAACTAAATACATTAAAAATGAAAACTATAACTCTTTTATTACTTCTTGCGTTTTCAAGTACTTTTGCACAAAACAAGTTTATCACAAAAACAGGTGTCATTAATTTTGAAGCATCTGTGCCTTCATTTGAAGAAGTTGCAGCAACGAACGCGTCTGTTACAGCAATTGTGAATACCGAAAATGGTGAGATTGCTGCATTAGCATTAGTTAAAGGGTTCCGATTTAAAAATGCATTAATGGAAGAGCATTTTAACGAAAATTATGCTGAATCAGATAAGTTTCCTAAAGCTACTTTTAAAGGCAAAATAGAAGATTTCAGCTTAGAAAAAAATGAAAACACTTATCTTCTCAATGGAGAATTATCATTTCAAGGAAAAACTAAAGCAATTGAAAATATTAAAGTTAAAACTTCAGTCGTTGGAGATAAAATTATATTGACTGGTGAGTTTTTAACTAAAGCATCCGATTTTAATATTGAAATTCCTAAAATCGTAAGCAATAAAATTACTGAAGATATAACGATTACTTTTCAATTTGAATTGGTCAAAAAATGAAAAACCATCAGAACGAACTGATGGTTTTTTATATGTTGTATAAGTTTGAAAGTTTTATTGTTTTACAAAACGCTTAGTCTGCGTCGAATTATCTGAGGAAATTCTGATAATGTAAACACCACTATTCCAATTAGAAACATCCACTGATGTTGAGGACAATGCATCAATTGATTTTGAGTATACTTTTTTACCCAAAACATCATAAACAGAAATGGTAGTATTCTTGGCATTCTGAGGTAAATACACATTTAACTTTGAAGTTGCTGGATTTGGCGAAATTGAAAATTCATCAAAAGCTACTACGTCATTTGTACTTAGAGTAGTCGAAGCTGTAATATCATTTAAATCCATGACACGCAAACCTGACTCACCAATCCATGATGCGGATGGATTACTGAGAATACGCATTTCAACAACACTAGCCAATACTTGAGCAGCTGTTAAACCCGAACCTCCTGGTAAAACTGTAAAATCTGAAGGCTGAATAGGAATGGTAACTTCTTGCCATCCAGAACCAGCTGTGATCACAACAGGATTAGTTGTTACCATTTGAGTCACAGGGAACGAATTTGAATCTTGATCTGCCAATCCAATTCTTAAATTTATATCTCCAGAAGTTGCTCTAACATCCATTTTAACAGCAACCACGCCTTGTCCGATAAAATCTCCTGACCATTGTGCATTTCTTGAAAAAATTAGACATTTACTTCCACCTCCATTACTAGATCCAGTAGTCGTATAACTAAAATAACCGTCACCAGCACCATCAGGTCCACCATCTGCTGGTGTTGTAATTAATATTCCAGCAAGTGTAGAACTACCAATAGTCCATCCTTGAGGTGTATTGTCTTCAAAATCATCCACTTGATTGGCAACAACCTGTGCACTAGCAACCGAAGATGACAATAAGAAAGATAGTATAAGTAATTTTATTTTCATAGAATAGCTTTTATCGAGCTAAATTAGTAATTTTTAGTTAACTAGACCATGCTGTTCATCGAAAAAATAGATTATTTGCTCAAATACATCTTTCTTCTTGAATATAAGTTGTAAAACTCGTCGTCTTTTAAACTATCAATAAATAAGATACTTTCACCTGTACTCTTCATTTCTGGACCTAATTTTTTATTCACATTAGGAAATTTATTAAATGAAAATACTGGTTGTTTTATGGCATAACCTTCTAATTGAGGATTAAAATTAAAGTCTGTCACTTTTTTCTCGCCTAACATAACCTTAGTCGCATAATTTACGTAAGGTTCTCCATAGGCTTTGGCAATAAATGGAACAGTACGTGATGCTCTAGGGTTAGCTTCAATGATATACACCATATCGTCTTTTATAGCAAATTGGATATTGATTAAACCCACAGTATTCAATGCTAAAGCTATCTTTTTTGTGTGGTCTTTAATTTGTTGCATCACAAATTCACCAAGATTGAAAGGTGGTAATGTTGCATTACTGTCACCAGAATGTATTCCACAAGGCTCAATATGTTCCATAATACCAATGATATACACATTTTCACCATCACAAATAGCATCTGCTTCAGCTTCAATAGCACCATCAAGATAGTGGTCTAAAAGCAACTGATTTCCTGGCATTCTTCTAAGTAAATCTACGACATGCTCTTCAAGTTCTTCTTTATTAATGACGATTTTCATGCCTTGACCTCCAAGAACATAAGAAGGTCTAACTAATATTGGAAAATCCAGCACATCAGCAATTGCTGAAGCCTCATCAGCTGTAGTAGCAATATCAAACTGTGGATAAGGAATATTATTTTCTTTTAAAAGGTTAGAAAAACGTCCTCTATCTTCAGCCAAATCTAAAGACTCATAAGTAGTTCCGATGATTTTTATACCATAGCGATCTAATTTTTCAGCTAACTTTAAAGCAGTTTGACCTCCTAACTGAACAATAACACCTTCAGGTTTTTCATGACGAATAATATCATAAATGTGTTCCCAAAATACAGGTTCAAAATAAAGTTTATCAGAAATATCGAAATCTGTTGAAACGGTTTCAGGGTTACAGTTAATCATAATGGTTTCGTAACCACATTCAGAAGCTGCTAAAACACCGTGAACACAGCAGTAATCAAACTCGATTCCTTGTCCGATACGGTTTGGTCCAGAACCTAAGACAATAATCTTTTTCTTTTCTGAAACCTTACTTTCATTTGCAGAAAATTTGCTTCCATCTGGAGTTTCCACCTCGTTTTCAAACGTAGAATAGTAATAAGGCGTTTGTGCTTTAAATTCTGCAGCGCACGTATCCACTAATTTATAAACACGATTGATATTAAATTCATCACGCTTATTATATACCTGACTTTCCAGACATTTTAGCATGTGAGCAATTTGTCTATCACCATAACCTTTTTGTTTAGCCTCTAGCAATAACTCGCGCTCAATAGTATCGATTGTAAACTTTGAAATCTCCTTTTCCAGTTCGTGCAGTTCTTCGTATTGTTTTAAGAACCACATATCAATTTTAGTGATTTCATGAATTCTACTTAACGGAATTCCCATTTGAATAGCATCATAAATCGCAAACACACGATCCCAACTTGCATAGGTTAATTTATCAATAATTTGCTGATAATCTTTGTAGCCTTTTCCATCAGCTCCTAATCCGTTACGCTTGATTTCAAGAGATTGTGTGGCTTTATGAAGCGCTTCCTGAAATGAACGTCCGATAGCCATTACTTCTCCTACGGCTTTCATCTGAAGGCCTAAACGTCTGTCTGACCCTTCAAATTTATCGAAATTCCAACGAGGAATTTTAACGACTACATAATCTAAGGTTGGTTCAAATAATGCTGAAGTCGAGCCTGTAATCTGGTTACTCAATTCATCTAAGGTATAACCAACTGCTAATTTTGCAGCAACTTTAGCAATAGGATACCCTGTTGCTTTACTTGCCAATGCAGACGAACGCGATACACGAGGATTAATTTCAATAGCGATAATATCTTCATTTTCATCAGGACTCACAGCGAATTGTACATTACAACCACCAGCAAAATCTCCAATACTACGCATCATATGTATGGCCATATCTCGCATTTTCTGAAAAGTTTTATCAGAAAGTGTCATAGCTGGCGCAACTGTTATCGAATCTCCAGTATGGATTCCCATTGGATCCATATTTTCGATAGTACAAATAATAACAACGTTATCATTTTTATCTCTTAACAACTCTAATTCATATTCTTTCCAGCCAATAAGAGCCTTATCTATCATGACTTCATGAATTGGAGACACTTCCAAACCACGCTCTAATAATTCATCAAATTCTTCTTCCTTATAGACAAAAGAAGCTCCTGCTCCACCCAAGGTATAACTTGCTCTAATTACCAGAGGAAAACCAAATTCCTGAGCAATTTCCTTTCCTTTCAGGTAAGAATTTGCTGTAGCTTGAGGTGCCATGCCAACACCTATTTTAAGCATCAATTCTCTAAATTGCTCTCTATCTTCGGTGATATTAATGGCATCAATATCTACACCAATGATATCTACATTAAAATCT
Organism: Psychroserpens mesophilus; assembly: GCF_000826645.1. Taxonomy (GTDB): domain Bacteria; phylum Bacteroidota; class Bacteroidia; order Flavobacteriales; family Flavobacteriaceae; genus Psychroserpens; species Psychroserpens mesophilus. Next base: position 148,832 of record NZ_JXJP01000020.1, on the reverse strand, counting down.
TCCCAAATTCCTTTTTCATCAGCTTCAATACAAAGATTTAAAGCCGTTTGTCCTCCCATTGTAGGTAACACGGCATCGATTTGAGGATGCTCTTTTAAGATTTTAATTATTGACTTTGTGGTCAATGGCAATAAATACACGTGGTCAGCCATTGTGGGATCTGTCATAATTGTTGCTGGATTAGAATTGATAAGAATCGTTTCAATTCCATCTTCACGTAACGATCGTAAAGCTTGTGTTCCAGAATAATCAAATTCACAGGCTTGTCCGATTACAATAGGACCTGAGCCAATAATGAGGATAGATTTTAATTTTTCGTTTTTTGGCATGACTTTTTTTTTATGGTTGCAAAAATAGGTAACATATAGGTACAAAAAAAGGTGTTACACCTAAGCAACACCTTTTAAATATTAACAATTGTTAATCATTATTTCTTATGTCTAGTTTCAGATGATACAGACAATTTCTTTCTTCCTTTAGCTCTTCTACGTGCTAAAACTTTTCTTCCGTTTACAGAAGCCATTCTTTCTCTAAAACCGTGCTTATTTCTTCTCTTTCTTTTTGACGGCTGAAACGTTCTTTTTGGCATTGTCTTATATTTTTAAAAACTTATATTCTTTTTATTGTTCTAAGCTGTTCTTAAAACTGCGTGCAAATATACAAAGAGTTTTTAGTTTGCCAAACGGATTATTAAAAATATTTACAATTGTTTTTATTAACTTTGCAGCCTAAATTTTAAATTGAAAAAATGTTCAACAAAAACATAAAATTAGTTATTGCTTTTTTAATTATTGCCTACGCCATATACGAATTTACTGAAGGTTATATAGGCAATGGGATTATGTACATATTTTTATCCCTCATATTTATATTCCTATATTTTAAGAATGAATTTATTCTACTCGCCTTTTTAAAATTAAGAAAGCAAGATTTTGAAGGTGCAAAAAACTGGTTGAACAAGATTAAAAACCCTTCAAGTGCGTTAGTTAAGAAACAGGAAGGTTATTATAATTATCTCCATGGTATTATGGTAGCACAAACCGATATGAATGCTGCTGAAAAGTATTTCAAAAAAGCTATTGGTTTAGGACTGTCCATGGATCATGATTTGGCTATGGCTAAATTAAACTTAGCCGGAATTGCATTTAGCAAACGTCGCCCACAAGAAGCTCAAAAACTTCTAGCTGAAGCTCAAAAACTCGATAAAAGAGATATGCTTGCAGACCAGATTAAAATGTTCAAGCAGCAAATGAAAAAAACCAGCATACCGAAACAGCATTATGGTCAACCTACCTCTGCGCGTCAAAATAAGCGAAGCAGACGCTAAATTTTACAACAAAGGTGACCAAAGTCTGGCGAAAGACTCTTTCAGTTTAGAAAATTTTGAACGATTTTTCCAAGATTCAAAATCGATACACTCGCTATCTTTTAGATCTTCTAAAAAGTGATTCTTTAGTATTTCGCTTTGTTTTTTATTGTAGATAAGCGCATTGATTTCAAAATTAATATTAAAGCTTCTATTATCGAGATTGCAAGTTCCTATGGTTGAAAACACATCATCAACTACCATAGTTTTGGCGTGGATAAACCCTTTACAGTAACGATACACTTCAATACCTGCTTCCATTAAAGTATCTAAATATGAATTTGTCGCATTTTCTGCTACCCATGAATCAGAATTCTTCGGAATAAGTAACTTTACATCAACACCAACTTTAGAAGCAATCTGCAATGCTGATATAATTTGTGGGTTTGGAATAAAGTAAGGTGTGGTTAAATAGATATAATCTTCAGCATTATTGATAGCAGTCAAAATGGCTTCCATAATATTTGCCCAATCTGTGTCAGGACCACTTGCAGCTATCTGTACAGCGACATTTGAATTTGAATCTACTTCTGGAAAATAGATCTTCTTTATATCTAATTTAGTATCACTAACAAACTCCCATGTGGTCAAAAAATGAAACTGAAGTACTTTGACAGCCTCTCCATGAATCCTTAGATGGGTATCTCTCCAATATTTAGATTTATTAGAATTGTTTACATAATTATCAGAAACATTTATACCTCCAATATAACCAATAGTCCCATCGATAATGGCAATTTTTCTGTGATTTCTATAATTCGATTTACCTGTTAAACTTGAAAATGCTACTGGCATAAACGGAAAATGTTCTACACCGCATTCATTAAGCTGATGCTTCATGGTTGAAGACAATTTACTTCCTACATCATCATAACTCAGCTTTACCTCAATTCCGGCTTTAGCTTTTTCCGAAATAATATCAAGTAACTCTGTGCCAATGGCATCATCTTTAATGATGTAATATTCAAGATGAATGTATTGCTTCGCTTGTTTTAAATCTTCAAATAAGCGTTCAAATTTCACTTCACCATTTTTCAGAATATCAACTGAATTATCTAAAGTGAGTGGTGATTTATCGCTTGCCTTAAGCAATTTTATGAGTTTGATTTTATCATCTAAATCAATGTCGATATGATCAAACTTTTTCTCTTCAACTCTCAAGTTGTCACCTACAGATTTGATAATATTTGTATTAGCAATATCTTTTCTGTTGAAGATTTTACTCTTTCGGTATTCTTGTCCGAACAAATAATACACTATCAATCCGAAAAAAGGAAAGAACACCAATACCATGATGTAAGCAACGGTCTTTGACGGATTTATATTTTTAAGAAGAATTGTAATGACAGCAGAAACAGCCAGTAGATAATTTAAAACCAGCAATATCCACCAAACATTATCTTTGACAAATGCTATCATTTAAAGTTTTACTGAATAGTAGCCATCTTTAGGAATATCGATACTGTACTTTTTACCAGACTTATTATTTAAATGAGGTTCCCTTAACCAAGGATTATGAAGTTTTAAAATTTTATAATTGATTCCAAACTTCTTGGCAAACTGAGAAAAATCTGCAACTGCAGTATCGACTTCAACCTTGTAGGTTGGTACAGATTTGTATAAATCATCTTCTTTAAAGTTAAAGCCATAGGTATCTGGATGGTTTAAGATTTCTTTCAAAGCTACAATTCGAAAAAGATACCTACCTGTTTCTTCGCCAAGTAACAAATCGTAATAATCTGTTACGCCTTGCTCTTCTAAGCGTCTTGAAACTCCTGCATTACCAGCATTATAAGCCGCTGCAGCTAAGGTCCAAGAACCTAATTGTTCTTTAGCTTTTAATAAATATTTACAAGCGACCTCAGTTGACATTTCTAAATGGTAACGTTCGTCAACATTGTCATTAATCTCAAGACCATTTTCTCTTCCTGTAGTTTTCATGATTTGCCACACTCCTCTTGCTCCTGCTGGTGACACCGCATTTGTAAGTCCGCTTTCAATAACAGCCAAATATTTAAAATCGTCTGGAATACCATTCTTTTTTAAAATCGGTTCTATAATTGGAAAATATTTAGCTGCACGTTTAAACATTAAGAGTCCGTTAGACTGCCAGTACGTATTTACTAGCAATTCTCTATCCATTCGTTCTAAAATATCTGGATTATTCAAAGGCAAAGCTTCTCCTGCAAAATTTAAAGATTCAGGAACAGATAAAGCATAGACATTATAACTATTAGAAGGTCTGGAATCTTCTGTTGATTTTGATGTATCTGAATTATGAGTTTCTGAAGGTGCTTTCTGCATGGCAAAAATAAACAGTCCTGATACTGCAATCAAGCCAATTGTCGCTAATATATTTTTAATTGTTTTCATAATTACTTTTTTTATAAATGTATAAAATATTATGATGCCTTTCAAGGCTCTTCCAATATAAGTTTTGGTAAATTTTCATTAAACCATTTGTACTTATTTATCACCATTATATGTGTTCCACCTTTAACAACAATACAATTACCATGACAAGAATGTGTAAAAATTGCATCTTTATCACCATGGATATAAATAGCGTCGGGATTTGGTTCTTCCTGATCCCATTCAATAACGTTCTCAATAGCCCAATCTAAATAACGTTTATCGCTTACAGAAAGATATTTTTTATACAATTCAACCCGTTTGGTAACCGTTTCTCCAAAAGCATATTTTGCCAAAAAATCAATATTACTTACCAATTGAGTCGGTAAGATTTTATACGCTTTGGTAGCCTTCATAATCTTCATTCGTTTTGGCAGTTCGTGTTTTGATTTAACACTTGACACCACAAAAAGTTTTCTTAGCTTCATATACTTACTCATTTCCTGAACCAGTATTCCTCCAAAAGACACACCAAGTAAAACAACATCATTATGCTCTATTTTAGCAATCATTCGTTTAGCATAAGATTCTAAAGACTCCTTCGGTTCTGGCATCATCCATTCCAGCCAATGGATTTTAAACTGGTCCTCTGGCAGCTTGATATGTTCAAAAATTGTTGGGTTAGCAGCCATACCAGGCATGAGGTAAATATGTATGATCTCTTTGGTCATAAGTATTTATAAATCAGTTATTTTTAGTTTCTGTTAAATTTTTTGTAAATTTGTACTACAAAACTATATAAACTATAGTTTCTACCCTACCAACCATTGAATTAAATACGAATTATTATGATTGATGCAGCAGAACTGACTGACAATGATTTTTTACGTCAATTTGAACTTAAGGTTGATGATGAACTTGCTAAAATTGAATACGCTCTCCAAGATCGTAAAATTTTCTTAACAAAACTTATTATTCCAGATACCATTAACTCTGAAGGTTTTGAGGAGGAATTTTTAACTTTAGTATTCGAAAATATTGCAGAACGGAATATTAGCGTTGTACCCACAAGTCCTGAAATTGCAAAGTTTATTAGGAGACACCGCAAATACAAAAAGATGTTACCAGTTGGTATTAGAATCTAATACCAGATGAATAAATGATATAAAAAAAACCGAAGTATAAACTTCGGTTTTTTTTATAATTTGAATTCTATTATAAGTCTAATCGAATAGTCCCGTTTTCAAGAGTTATGAAAACTTCTTCTTGTGCAACTTCATCATAACCAGATAAAGTTCCAGAAAAATTGACTTCCAATCTTGAACCATTATTAACATTTGTCACAGACACAAAGTTAGTACCACTAGAAAATGCACCATAATACACCCCATTTCGCGTATAACTAAAATTATATATGGCATTAGCACCAGTATCTCCTACGAAAGTATAAAACGTAAATATACGTTCTGTTGCTCCACCAATAGTAGCAGTTATGTCTAATTCTATGTCTCCTTCGTAATTATAGCGATCCACAATAATTGAGTTAAAATTTAACTGCTGACCATCAATAGTTACTGCTAATTCTCGTTGGTTTACACCAGGATCTTGAGTATTGTTATCATCATCCTTACTACAAGAAACTGTTGCTAAAGACATTGCAACAACAAATACGCTTAAAAAAAATTTTTTCATCTTTGGTTTTGATTTTTGAATTGTTGGCAAATATACCATAAGATTTTTACTACACAATTTTGATTCACTCTTATTGTGTAATCTCATTAACAAAATCAAAACGTACCAAGCCATCCTCATCAATTTTAGTTAGTTCAACGTCATGTAACGTGTTAACTAATTCAGGATTCCAAGGCGATTTTACTTTGACATAATTTTCAGTAAATCCGTGAATATAACCTTCTTTATTTTCACCTTCAAAAAGGACCGTTCGAGTGCTTCCTAATTGATGTTCATAAAACGATCGTCTTTTTTTAGCAGATAAGCCTCTTAGCATTTTACTGCGCTTAGCGCGTTTATTTTTAGGAACAACATTATCTAACGAAGCTGCAACAGTATTATCACGCTCTGAATAGGTAAACACATGTAAATAGGAAACATCTAATTCGTTAAGAAAATTATAGGTTTCTAAAAACAAATCGTCTGTTTCCCCCGGAAACCCAACAATAACATCAACTCCAATACAGGCGTGAGGCATCGTCTCTTTTATTTTTGAAACACGATCCACATATAATTCTTTCATATAACGACGACGCATTAACTTTAAAATGTCATTACTTCCACTCTGCAACGGAATATGGAAATGAGGTACAAATGAATCACTTTCAGAAACAAATTCTATGGTTTCATTTTTAAGCAGATTCGGTTCAATAGACGAAATACGTAAGCGTTCAATACCATCAACCTGATCTAAAGCTTTAACCAATTCGTAGAAAGTATGCTTGTGTTTTTTGTTTCCAAATTCACCTTTACCATAATCGCCAATATTAACTCCAGTAAGTACAATTTCTTTTATGTTTTTTTCTGAAATCGCTTTAGCATTTTGAATGACATTATCTAAAGTATCACTTCTGGAAATTCCTCTTGCCAGCGGAATCGTACAATAGGTACATTTATAATCACAGCCATCCTGAACTTTCAAAAAAGCGCGCGTCCGATCACCAAAAGAATAACTCCCAACATAAAAATCGGCATCTTGAATCTCACAACTATGCACTTCACCCATATCATTTTTAGTGAGGTCATTAAGATAGCTTGTAATATTAAATTTTTCAGTAGCGCCTAACACCAAATCTACACCTTCAACATCTGCTAATTCTTGAGGTTTTAATTGTGCATAACAACCAACTGCTGCTACAAATGCTTCCGGATTTACTTTTTGAGTTTGTTTCACAATCGACTTAAACCGCTTATCTGCATTTTCGGTAACAGAACAGGTATTAATCACATATATATCTGCTTTGTCTTTAAAATCAACGCGTTCGAAGCCTTCCGAAGAAAAATTTCTTGCAATTGTAGATGTTTCAGAAAAGTTGAGTTTACAACCTAAGGTATAAAATGCGACTTTTTTACTCATAACTCGATTTGAATTTCCGTGAGGACAGAAATCTATTTATATTTACTTGTTTCTAATTTAGAGTGGGCAAATTTACAATTAATGAGCAATATCTTAAAACCTGTGATTAGTAAATATTCATTATTAATGATGATTATGAGTGTTTTAAGTAGTTTTTTTCTTTTTTCATGCGGAAACAACAGTAATTCTTATCAAAATCATCTTGTTTTTAAATACAATGAACATAAAAACATTGGATCCTTAGATCCTGCATTTGCAAAAGATAATGCAGACATTTGGGCCATCAATCAGTTGTTTAACGGATTGGTTCAAATGGATGAAAATTTAAATGTACAGCCTTGTATAGCTAAAGCCTGGAGTATTTCGGAAGATGCGCTCACCTACTCGTTTTCACTTCGGAATGATGTTCAGTTTCATAAGCATGAATTATTTGGAAAAGATTCAACCAGAATTGTAACAGCGAGTGACTTTGAATATAGTTTTAAACGCTTAATAGATAAAAACATAGCCTCACCTGGAAGCTGGACACTCAATAAAGTTGATCATTTTACAGCAGTTAACGATACGCTTTTCCAAATTCAGTTAAATCAGGCTTTTCCTGCGTTTCTCGGACTCCTAACTATGAAATATTGCTCTGTTGTTCCGAGGGAAATTGTGGAACATTACAAGTCAGATTTCAGATCTCATCCTATAGGAACTGGACCTTTTAAATTTAAACGATGGGAAGAAAATCTTAAGCTTATTTTTAGAAAGAACGACAACTATTTTGAGAGTGATTCCAACGGTAATCAATTGCCTTATCTTGAAGCTGTAGCCATTACGTTTTTACCTGATAAACAAAGTGAATTTTTACAATTTGCACAAGGAAATATCGATTTTGTTTCTGGCTTAGACGCCTCCTACAAAGATGAACTATTAACTGCAAATGGAAACTTAAGATCACAATATGAAACTCAAATCAACATGATTCGTGGTCCATATCTAAATACCGAATATCTGGCATTTTTTATGGAAACTGAATTACCTGAAATACAATCTGATCTACTCAGAAAAGCCATTAATTACGGATTTGATCGTCAAAAAATGATGACCTATTTGCGAAATGGCATTGGGATTCCTGCCCATGGTGGTTTTATTCCAAAAGGGCTTCCTGGATATGATGATGCTATTGGTTTTAGTTTTCAACCAGAAAAAGCCAAACAACTGGTCCAGGAATTTCAAACTGAAACTGGTATTGCAACTCCAGAAATAACCATAACAACAACCAGTAATTATTTGAGTTTTTGTGAATTTATTCAAAGAGAACTTCAAAAGATTGGCATTACTGTTAATGTAGATGTCATTCCTGCGGCAACGCTAAAAGACGCTAAGGCAAACGGAAAACTTAATCTATTTAGGGCAAGTTGGGTTGCAGATTATCCTGATGCCGAAAACTATTTATCATTGTATTACAGTAAAAACTTTGCACCTAACGGTCCGAATTACACCCATTTTAAGAGTGAAGTATTTGATCAATGGTATGAAGAAGCATTTACCATTACAGACACCAAAAAACGTGAACGATTATACACCAAAATGGATAGTCTGGTTATGGCTAAAACACCTGTTGTGCCTTTATTTTATGATGAAGTGGTAAGATTTACCAGAAAAGAGGTGTCAGGTTTAGGTATTAATCCTATTAACCTGTTAGATTTAAAGCGTGTAAAGAAAATTAAAGACTAATTTTTTAGTTATTAATTGTAAAGTAGTAAATATCATCTTCACCTTTTCCGCCTTCTCTATTAGAAGAAAAGTAACCCGATTTTCCATCAGGTAGCAATTCAAAACACATATCATCTGCTTCGCTGTTGATTGGAGCTGGCATTAATTCTGGTGTTCCAAATGTACCATCTAGCTGCATTTCTGCTCTGTATAAATCTAATCCACCTATACCTTTCGCGCGATCTGAAGAGAAATATAGTGTGTTATCAGCACTTATAAACGGAAACATTTCCTTTCTTGGTGAGTTTAATTTTACGCCTAGATTTTCAGGTTTTCCGTATTTATCGTTTCCTAAAATTTCAACTCTGAAAATATCTGTCGGACCTTTAGCACTTGGGATGTTTGATGTAAAATACAAATATTTTCCATCTGGACTTACGGAAGGATGCCCATACGAATACCGTTCATCACAAAAATGCAAAGGCTTAAAATTCATATAGCCTTTTCCTTCAACATACTCACCTCGCTCTATTCGAAGATTTCTTGTTTTATCATCGTATTTATAAACATCACCACGTTTTTTTTCATTGGTGGTCACATACATATATTTGCCATCTTTACTAAAACCAGCTGTCGAACTATTAAATACAAATCGATCTGATGACTTAAATTCTTTGGTGTTAATGATATCTCCACTTTCATTCATTTCACCATGATAGACTGTAAAAATTTGTTGGTTACCACTATTACGTTCTACAGAACCAAAACTATTGACCTTATATCTTGAATAATACACAATACCATCATTAACATGAACAACTCCATATTGGCTTAATTCATCATTAAGAGAAATGTTCTTCAAGGTATAGGTTTCATTTTGGGAGTTAACTGAAGTTGCAATAACTAAAGCCAATGTAAGTAGGTATGGTTTCATCTTATTTAAGTTTATTCGTCTTTTTTTCGCCATTGTTTTGTTTCTTCAAAAACATGCTCAAGGATAGCTTTATCAACATCAGAAAACTCAATAGCTCGTCTTGACATCACTACTTCAGCAACTTCAAATGCTTTTTTTGTAAGATAGGTTGTAAATCCTGAACTTCCGCCCCAACTAAAACTAGGCACAAAATTTCTAGGAAAACCGCTTCCAAATATATTGGCACTCACACCAACAACTGTACCAGTATTGAACATGGTATTGATACCACACTTACTATGATCTCCCATCATCAATCCACAAAACTGCAATCCTGTTTTTGCAAACCCTTGAGTTTCATAATTCCAAAGACGTACTTCTGCATAATTATTTTTCAGGTTAGAATTGTTTGTATCTGCGCCAAGGTTACACCATTCGCCTAAGACTGAATTTCCTAAAAAGCCATCGTGACCTTTATTTGAAAATCCGAAAATAACGGAATTATTCACTTCACCTCCCACTTTACTATGAGGTCCAACAGTGGTTGGTCCATAAATTTTAGCGCCTAATTTTAAAGTTGCATACTCGCAAAGAGCAAAAGGACCACGAACTAAACTTCCTTCCATAATTTCAGCATCTTTTCCTATATAGATAGGTCCAGAACTGGCGTTTAGCGTAGTAAACTCAAGTTTTGCACCTTCTTCAACAAAAATGTTTTCAGCATTAATACAGTTATTTGAATTTGGAATAGGTTGCGATGTACGATTATGAGTTAATAATTCAAAATCCTCCTGAATAGCATCACCATTCTTGGAAAAAATATCCCAAGTATGCGCTATCTTGATAAGGTCGTTATCAAATTCGATCGCTTCATAGGTCTCAAAGTTGACTTCGTCCTGAGTGTCTTTAGAATAGAATGCAATGACATCCTCATCTTTAAAAATAGCCTGATTTTCTTCAAGACTTTTAATTCTATCTACCAACTCTTTATTAGGCAAATAAGATGCATTAATCATCACATTTAAATCCATTTCCACCATAGGATACCTTTCAGAAAGATATTCTTCGGTTAAAGTTGTTGTAGTTGCTTCTAAATGCTTTTCCCATTTTTCTCTTATGGTTAAAATCCCAACTCGTATTTCGGCAACTGGTCTTGTGAATGTAAATGGTAATAAATTATTTCGTGAAGGACCATCAAAAAGAATGTAGTTCATGATTGTGATTGAAATTATAAGTTATTTCAAATGTAACGCAATTGTAGATAACAAAAAAGCCTTCGAGATAAATCCTGAAGGCTTTCAATATATAATTTTATAACGCTTATTTTTTAAATTTAGCGTATTTGTTTTTGAACTTGTCAATACGACCAGCAGTATCTACTAATTTAGATTTACCAGTGTAAAATGGATGAGATGTTCTTGAAATTTCCAATTTAACCACTGGATATTCAACACCATCAACTTCAATAGTTTCATTTGTTTCTGCTGTTGACTTTGTTAAAAACACATCGTCATTTGACATATCTTTAAATGCTACAAGTCTATAATTTTCTGGATGTATTCCTTTTTTCATCTCTTTATTCTTTAAAATCCTTACTATTTTGGAGGTGCAAATTTAAGTAATTTTTGTAAATTACCAATAATTTATTTCTTTTTTTATTCCTCTAATTGTTGTAACAAATTTAAGTAAACCAATACTAACCAATCATATCAACTAAACAATTAACTCAATTATGGAAAAAACATTAAAATCATCATCAGTAAACTATGGATTATACCTGGCCTTAGGTCTCGTTTTATATACTGTGATTTTCTACGCTTTTAATATAGAACTCTTGGTTAACTTTTGGGTAAATCTTCTCATCATGCCAATTGTAATTATTGCTTTTGGAGTTATTTCGAGTGCAAAAGCTAAAAGTCTGTTAGGAGGTTTCATGAGTTTCAAACAAGCCTTCACTGCTTATTTTATACCAATCGCAATTGGAGTAACTATTAGTACTGCTGTTACTGTGATACTTTTCAATTTTATTGATCCGGATTCTGCAGAATATTTGAAAGAGCAAGTGATAACTAAAACCCAAGCATTAATGGAACGTATGGGAGCGCCAAGTGAACAAGTTAATCTAACGCTTGCTGAAATGGAAAAACAGGATACATTTGCTTTTGGCACACAATTACGGTCTTTAGCTCAAAGCCTTATATTTTTTACTGTTATCGGATTATTAGTTGCGCTTATCATGAAGAAAAAAGATCCAAACGAAGCTTAAAAAAATTCAGTACTTTTGAATATTGAATATTTAAATCTACTTAATGAATATATCAGTAGTCATACCACTACTTAACGAACAAGACTCATTAAATGAATTACACGATTGGATTGCAAACGTTATGCAGTCCAATCGTTTTTCGTATGAAATCATCTTTATAGATGATGGTAGTACAGATGATTCTTGGTTGACAATCATGCAGCTCTCTCAAAAAAATGAGCATGTGAAAGGAATTCGTTTTCTGAAAAACTTCGGAAAATCGCAAGCATTACATGCAGGTTTTGCTAAAGCTCAAGGTGATGTTGTCATTACTATGGATGCCGATTTACAAGACAATCCTGAAGAAATTCCAGAGCTCTACCACATGATTATGGTTGAAAAATATGACTTAGTTTCTGGATGGAAGAAAAAAAGATACGATTCATTTCTCTCAAAAAATATGCCTTCCAAACTGTTCAATTGGGCAGCAAGAAAAACATCTGGGGTTAAACTTAACGATTTTAATTGTGGTTTAAAAGCCTATAACAACAAAGTGGTTAAAAACATTGAAGTGAGTGGCGAGATGCATCGCTACATTCCTGTATTGGCTAAAAATGCAGGGTTTTCAAATATTGGAGAGAAAATTGTAAAGCATCAAGCAAGAAAATATGGGGAAACAAAATTTGGCATGGATCGCTTTATCAATGGATTTTTAGATTTGATAACCATCTGGTTTATTTCAAGATTCGGCAAACGACCAATGCATCTCTTTGGTGCTTTGGGTGTATTAATGTTTGCCATTGGTTTTGCCTTTGCCCTATATCTTGGTATTGATAAATTATTCTTAAATCCAAGTGGAAGGCTCATCACCCAACGACCTCAATTTTACATTGCGTTATCTACAATGATTATTGGTACACAATTTTTCGTTGCAGGTTTCTTAGGAGAAATTATTTTGAGAACAAAAGAAAACAAACATCGCTACTTGATTAAACAAGAGTTAAACTTGTAATACAATACCAAATTTAATATCAAATTTGCAAAGAACACATTTTGAAATTCTTACTTTTGCAGCATACATTTTAAATCATGAAACACATAGATCCTCAACTTTTAGAACGTGTAAACTCCTGGTTAACACCTACTTTCGATAATGACACCAAAACGTACATAAAAAACCTAATCGCTAACGATACTAAAGAACTACAGGAAAGCTTTTACAAAGATCTGGAGTTTGGAACTGGTGGAATGCGAGGCGTCATGGGTATTGGAACCAACAGAATCAATAAATTCACACTTGGTAAAAACACACAAGGCCTGAGTAATTATTTACACCAGCAATTTCCTTCTGAAGAGATTAAAGTTGCTATTGCTTTCGATTGCAGACATAATAGTAAAACCTTAGCTAAAGTGGTTGCTGATGTGTTTTCAGCTAACGGAATTAAAGTGTTTCTTTTTGAAGATTTGCGTCCAACACCAGAATTATCGTTCGCATTAAAACATTTAAATTGCCATTGTGGCATTGTTTTAACAGCTTCTCATAATCCTCCAGAATACAATGGATATAAAGTCTATTGGCAAGATGGCGGACAATTAGTGCCTCCACAAGATGCTGAAATTATTGCTGAGATTAATCGTTTAGACTATTCTGAAATTAAATTTGAAGCAAACGAAAGTTTAATCCAATATATAGGAAAAGATATTGACGATGTATTCATCAATGAATCTATAAAAAACGGAAGTTTCAACACCTCAGCTGAAGCAAAGAAAAATCTGAATATTGTTTTCACGTCTTTACATGGAACCTCTATTACAGCTATTCCAGAAACTTTAAAACGAGCTGGTTATACCAAGGTTCATATTGTTGAAGAACAACGCGAACCTAATGGAGATTTTCCAACTGTAAAATCACCAAATCCAGAAGAACCTGAAGCGCTAAAAATGGCTATTGAACTTGCCGAAAGAGTAGATGGTGATATTGTAATTGGTACTGATCCGGATTGTGATCGTTTAGGAGTCGTAGTTAGAAACCTCGAAGGCGAATTAGTTATTCTTAATGGTAATCAAACCATGATTCTAATGACTAATTTTCTATTAAAACAATGGCAAAAGAACAACAAAATTAATGGAAATCAATTCGTAGGTTCTACTATTGTATCTACGCCAATGATGTCTGTTCTAACCAAAGCTTATCATGTAGAATGTAAAATTGGTCTGACCGGTTTTAAATGGATTGCTAAAATGATTAAAGACTTTCCAACTATGGATTTTATAGGTGGTGGCGAAGAAAGTTTCGGATTCATGGTTGGTGATTTTGTGAGAGATAAAGATGCTGTAACTTCTACACTGCTTGCTTGCGAAATTGCAGCGCAGGCTAAAGAAAAAGGTATTTCAGTTTACAAAGAATTAATTGAATTGTATATCGAGCATGGTTTTTACAAAGAACGATTGGTATCTCTTACCAAAAAAGGTATTGAAGGCGCACAGGAAATTAAACAAATGATGGTTGATGCTCGCGAAAATCCTTTAGAAGAAGTTAACGGTTCTAAGGTTATTCGAGTTGAAGATTATCAGCTCTCAATTATTAAAGATTTTACCACAGGAAAAGAGTCAGTAATTGATATTCCAAAATCTAATGTTTTAATATACTATACTGAAGATGGAAGTAAAATTGCATTGCGTCCTAGTGGTACTGAACCTAAAATAAAATTCTATATCAGCGTAAATACCTCATTAGCCAATATGGCAGCTTTTCAATTAACGGAACAAAAATTGGAAACTAGAATTGATGCCATATTAAAAGATATGAAACTAAATTAATGGGTCACTTTGTAAATATACTGCGGTATGCAAAACCGTATAAATCTTATGCCTTAGGGCACATCATTTCTAATGTGTTTTTTGCATTATTCGGCACCTTATCATTTATAGCCTTAAAACCTATGCTTGATGTCATTTTTGGTAATGGCAAAGTACCTCCTTCTCAAAAACCTACATGGTCTGGCATTATGGAGATTGGTGGTTATGTGGAAGATTATTTAGCCTTTCAAATGAATAATTTTACTGGTGGCGACAATTCTAAAGCGCTTCTTTTTGTGATTGGCTTGATTATTTTTATGTTTTTATTGAAAAATATTTCAGGCTATTTAGCCAATTACTTTTTAGTGTTTTTGAGAAATGGTGTCATTAGAGACATTAGAAATGCTGTATATAAGAAGACAGTAGATTTACCATTGTCCTATTTCTCAGAACAGCGTAAAGGTGATATCATGGCAAGAGTGACCAATGATGTTTCTACTTTGCAATATTCCTTTCTACCTGTCTTAGAACTAATTGTAAGAGAACCATTAACCATTATTTTCACCATAACAGCAATGCTGATCATCAGTACAAAACTGACGCTCTTTGTTTTTATATTTATTCCATTAACTGGTATTATTATTTCTAAAATTGGTAAAAGCTTAAAACGGAAATCTGATCGTGTCCAAAAAGAACAAGGCGTTTTATTATCTGCGCTCGAAGAAACATTAACGGGTTTACGAATCATTAAAGGATTCAATGCTGAAGACAAATTTTACGAACGATTTAGTGATTCGACGTCTCGATTTTATCATTTTTCAAATAAGTTATTAAATCGCCAGAATTTAGCCTCACCGATGAGTGAATTTTTAGGCATATTAGTCATTGCAGTGCTATTATGGTATGGAGGCAATTTAGTATTGAGTAATGATCCTAACCTTGAGTTAGACAGCAGTAGTTTTTTAATTTACATGGGATTAGCTTATAATGTACTTACTCCAGCTAAAGCAATTTCTAGAGGTTTATATAATATTAAACAAGGAAGTTCTGCTGCTGAACGAATTCAGGAAATTCTTGATACTGAAAATCCGTTAAGAGATAAGCCAGATGCCATTGCTAAAACAGATTTTAATGATCTTGTTTTATTTGATAACATATCCTTTAAATACAAAGATGATTTTGTCTTGAAAAATTTTACGCTAAAAATTCCAAAGGGAAAATCTGTAGCTCTCGTCGGACAATCTGGTAGTGGTAAAAGTACGATTGCTAATTTGATAACGCGATTTTACGATGTGAATAAAGGAACAATATCGATTGACGGAATTAACATTAAAGATTTAAAAATTAAATCTCTTAGAAGTCAGTTAGGTATTGTGACTCAGGATGCCATTCTCTTTAATGACACCATTAAAAATAATATGTTATTAGGCGAAATCGTGGCAACAGACGACGAAATTATTGAAGCACTCAAAGTAGCCAATGCTTGGGAGTTTGTAAAAGACTTAAAAGGTGGTATCGAATATAACATTGGAGACGCTGGAACTAAACTTTCAGGTGGACAAAAACAACGACTTAGTATCGCTAGAGCTGTTTTAAAGAATCCTCCAATTATGATTTTAGATGAAGCAACTTCTGCCCTTGATACAGAAAGCGAACGCTTGGTTCAGGATGCGTTAGATAAAATGATGAAAAACAGAACATCTATTGTTATTGCTCACAGACTTTCAACAATTCAAAATGCTGACGAAATCATTGTGATGCAAAAAGGTGAAATCGCTGAACAAGGCACTCACAATGAACTCATAGCCAAAAATGGAGTTTATAAGAAACTTGTTGATATGCAAAGTTTCGAGTAAATATATAACTCTATTGTACAAATCAGAAAAGGACGCAACATAAGTTGCGTCCTTTTCATTTCTATTACCAGATTTGGGGACACTGGTAATATATTTGTAGGTTAAGCTGAAGCAAACATAGAATAAATAATTGGTACAAACAAGAAAAATATGTATTTCATCGTATTTTTAATACACTTAATCGATTAAAAACCTCATAACTATTTATATATCAACTAATTAATTTATAAATATTTTTTCATTAAACTTTTACTATTTTCATAGGTCTAAATAAAAAATGAATTCTTGAAAGAAGAGGAAGACTTTATTAAGCGATTAAATTCCGAAGAAACTAAAGACGTTGCATTTAAAGAGTTACTACAACTTTATAAAGAACGCTTGTATTGGCATATTCGCCATATTGTGAAATCGCATGATGATGCAGACGATGTGCTTCAGAATACCTTCATCAAAATTTACAAAAGCATTCATAACTTTAAAGGTGATAGCAAATTATATTCTTGGATGTATCGCATTGCAACTAACGAATCGATTACCTTCATTAATAAGAATTCTAAACGTATGCAGCTATCTTCTGAAGACTATCAAAATCAGGCCATCAATAATTTAAAAGCCGATGTTTATTTTGAAGGTGAAGATATAAAACTTCAACTGCAAAAAGCGATTGCAACTTTACCAGAAAAACAACAACTCGTATTTAATATGCGATATTTTGAAGATATAAAATATAAAGAAATGGCTGAGATTTTAGAAACCAGTGAAGGTGCATTAAAAGCATCTTACCATATTGCTGTAAAGAAAATAGAAGCTATTTTGACAAAAGATTAAACGTTTCAGTAGAAAAATAGTCTTATATTAAAAGAGATTTTCGTTTAAGACGGATTTAAAAAAATGAAAAAGAGCAAATTAGAACATATTAAAACTTCAGGATTTACAACTCCAAAGGATTACTTTTCAACAGTGGAAGAGCAAATCCTTAATGAAACTTCCCTAAAAAATAAGGTTGATAAAGCTGGTTTTGTGGTTCCTGACAAATACTTTGATACTGTAGATCAAGACATTCTAAATCGCTTAGAAAATGACACACCAGTCATTAATTTAAGATCGAGACGCACCTTTTACTATGTCGCTGGAATCGCTGCTTCCTTAGTGTTGATGCTTAATGTATTTTATACTTCGGAAACCATAACTATTAATGATGTTGAAACCGCTTCTATAGAAAATTATTTAGAAGATAGCGATTACACCAGTTACGAATTAGCAGCACTTTTAACCGAGGACGAACTCAATTCGTTTAATTTAATAAACACAGAAATATCGGAAGCTTCCATTGAAGATTATCTTTTAAATCACGTGACAATTGAAGACTTAATCATAGAATGAACACCATGAAAAAAATATTTATAACCTTATTATTTGTGACCTTGACGTTTAGTTCTTTTGCGCAAAAAGGCGAACGTAAAGAACGCATCAAAGCATTAAAAGTTGCGCTAATTACTGAAAAGTTAGAACTCACCGAAACAGAAGCTCAAAAGTTCTGGCCTATATACAATGCGCATGAAAATGAGATGGAAATGCTTCGGATAAATGGTCGCGAAAAGCGCAGGAATATTAACTTAGAAACAATTTCTGAAAGCGAAGCCCAAATTGCTTTACAAGATTTATTGGCTTTTGAAAAAGAACAGCATGAACTCAGAGCCGATTTAGTTGAGAGCTTATTGACAGTCATTCCTGCAAAAAAAATCATTCTCTTAAAAGTTGTTGAAGATCAATTTAAAAGAAGTATGCTTGAGGAATTGAAAAAGCGACGAGAGAATTTTAAAAAGAATTAAGTTTATACGCTTCAAACAAATGTTATTTAATAGAAAAACTCCAAGATGATATATCAAGGAGTTTTTCAGTTTAATGAAAAAACTATTAATCAATAATTCTATTATTTCATCTAAAAAAATTAATTTTTTACCACTTTCAACACTTCACTTTTATTAATATTTACCATGTAAATTCCTTTAGAATATGACGATAAATCTAATTCTATCTGATTTGCATTTTGAAAGCTATTTTGAAATAATAATTGCCCTTGAATATTGTAAATCGCTACAGAATCGATATTAAATTTAGAGTTTTCAATAACAAAAATTCCATGTGTTGGATTAGGATATAATTTTAAACTATTACCAAATTGATATTCTTCAACCGATAATGATTCGTTATTGGTTCCAAACGTTGGTGCTTGAATCACAAAATCTCCTGTTCCATTAGGCACGCGTGCATAACCCATATCTTCAATTTGTTCTCCAAATGTGATATCTTCTATAATAGTTCCGTCTGCATATGATAAAATAGCACTTTCACCTCCAGCCGAAAATTTAAGGTCTGCATGCAATCCTACCTGATCTTCATCTTTATCACACCAAACAATTAGGTATTCATTTGGCGCAATGGTAATTCCGGAAGGAAATTGCCAAGCCAGTAAGTCGGTTGGATCATCTGATAAGTATAAATTATCCAAGCTAACGGTTTGAGATGAGTTATTGTATAGTTCTAGCCAGTCATCATATTCTCCATCCTGATCTACTGCAGTAGTGGTGTTAGATGCCATAATTTCATTAATGACTAAATCTCCGACGTTTAGAGTAGCATAAGTTGCATCTATTTCATAGAATTCATGCTCTGCTCTGGCAGGTGAAAACGCTCCAATATTATTGTTTTCAGCATAAATATAGTATTGCGTATAAACATCGGTAATTGCTAAATCTACACCATAAACACCATCATTAGCACTTCCATCATTATGATTTCCATCATCAAACATAAGTATTTTAGTAAATGGCTCATGCTGATCACTTCTGAATCCTAAAAACACAGCGTCAGTATTGGTGTTATCCACGTTACTTGTAATACTGATTGTAGTGCCAATTTCCGGAGTAGAATTAGATTCTGAAACATTACTTATTGAAGGTTGTGTAACCGTGAAATCAGATAAAGCTGAAAGATAACTTCCTCTTGCATTCATTAAGTTTGTTAAACCAGAAGCTGTATTCATACCTAAGCTATAATCTGTATTGATGTTTCCAACAAATTGAGCGTACGTATAAAATTTATTCGTGTCAGCTTGTACCGAAAGATCTACAATATTTTGATAATCATTAGCTAAAGTTAGGTAATTAGAGTTTGTGATTTGCTCTGTTAAAATCGTTTTGTAGTGCGCTAAATACATTTTCTTATATCTGGGAACCGCTAATAGTTTAGACATTAAAGGAAAATTGTTATCGGTATCATGTAATAAGTGATCCATTTGCGCTTTTTGAGTTGTCGTGTTTAAGTTTCCTCCTCCTGGACCTGGTCCTCCTCCACTTGACCCTGTCATAGAAAATGTACCAAAAGACATGTTTAAATCCCAAACAACAGGACTAAAGCGTCCGTTATCACCTTTGTACAAATAGTAGTTTTGTTTAAACTGTCCGATATAGCTGTCTAAATTCACCAAAACATTATCAAAAGCTAACATCCATAGAGCTCTATCGACATCTAGAACAGTTTCTATATTTGCAATATCATTGTTAAGAATGTATGTTAACTCGATTAAATCATCCCAATGTGCTTCAGCTATTGTTGGATCTGTGTCGTCATCAGATTTAATTTCATAAGCATCATCATAGCTTGAACTATTGGTTCCTAAATACACCAAATTAGGCAAATTAGTAGATTGTGGTCCAGCACCATCTGGAGGACTACAACTAAAAAAAGCATTGTCGTTTGATCCAAAATGATTATTGACAAACTTTTTAGAAATAGATTCTACATTGGTGTATAGCCCAATAAGAGTTCCGTTAACATAAACATTAGCATAATTAGAGCGTGGTGCATGCATGTAGTTTCGTACAATATCATAAGCAACAGTTTCACGAACAAATGATGGGTCGAAAATAACGTTAGATAATTTTAAATCTGTCGTTCCTTCATAGTTTTGATCTACATAGGTATCTAATTCAATATGAAACGGGTTTTTGGTTTGATTGGCATTGTAAGAACTATTTCCTTTGTACTTCACGCCTACTTGATTAAAAACGGTTCCGTTAATAGTTACTGAAGTTGCTTCAGTATAATTATTGTCACCAGCTTTTTCTGCATCTAAAAGTGCATCCCAATTGCTTTGAGCAAATACGATCTCAATGGTTTGAATAGTATTAATATCATACAAATCTTGTGCATAAATACTACTAGTAAATAGTGATACTAATAAAATTGTAATTGTTTTTTTCATTTGATTAATAATTTGATTTAATTTTCTTTTTGTAATGTTTTTATGTCTGCTATTAATTGTTGAACAGACGTTTTATTTAATCCGTTATAAATGCCACGTATGTGTCTGTTTTTATCTATAAGGACAAAATTTTCAGTATGCAAAAAATCAGCTTCTGTTTTATCAATACCTAAATCTTCTTCTGCAAAATAAGCTTGTCGTCCAAGGTCATAAATTTGCTTTCTATCTCCTGTTACCAAATGCCATTTACTGTTAATAATGCCTTTCGTTTCGGCATAACGCTTTAATGCAGACACTGAATCCGTTTCAGGAGTTACCGAATGCGAAAGCAACAACACATCATCATCTTCAAGAAATTCTTCTTGCAAGACCATCATATTTGCTGTCATTTTCGGACAAATACCTGGGCAGGTCGTAAAGAAAAAATCAGCTATGTAAATTTTATTTTTGAAAGTTTCTTCAGTTACTTCTTGTCCTAGCTGATTTACTAAATTAAAACTTGGTATTCTATGCATGATATCAGCTTCTTCACTATCTACATCTAACCAATGCGGTGTAAATGTGGCTTCTTTATAAAATGGTAGTGCAGCTACTCTACTGGTCTTTTTTGAAGCTGAATTGTCCCTACAGCTCAAACAACTAAGAATTAGACTCAAACCAACGATGTATTTAATATTGTACATTTTCATCTTCAAGCTGATAACATAGATTTGCACGTTTTAATCCGAAAATTCGTCCGTTTTTTGCTTCGTAATTATTATAAATTTTTCCATTTTCACGCCAGGCTCTTTGTAAGCCTTCTTCTTTCCCATTGACAATAGTCATTTCCTTAAACTTACTTCCAGATTTATACCATTGTTTCTGAATGCCATTAACAACTCCATTTGTATAATAAGTTTCCGAACGCAAATTGCCATTATTCCACCATGATTGTACTTTTCCATGTTGGAGTCCGTTAACATAATAAGCTTCAAAACTTAATGTACCATCAGGAAACCATTTTTTGTAATGTCCATGTCGTTTACCTTCGGCATATTCAATAACTTCTGCTTTCAGGTTTTCAGAATAGTATTTTACTGAAGTTCCACTAAAGCGTTGATTTTGATAATACATCAACCCCAAATTGGCTTTCAGCTCTAACTCGCTCTTATCAATTACCCGTTCATTTTCAGAAGGATTAAAAACTTCAGTGTAAGCCATAGTCTTCTGCTCTTCCTTTTGACAAGAAGACATTATCAACAGACTCACAAGTAGTGCTGTTTTACTGAATATTACTTGGAGTGCCTTGATAATCGCCTGGAAATAAAATGTAAAACTGATTTAAAAAGGGTTCATTTTGAATATGATAATGATATTCTGAAGCACCTTCACTATGTTGCGTTGTACTTGTATGACCTCCTGAAACATCTAAATCTGTAGGATAGTCATTATTAGAGTTGCATTTTCTTCCATAAAGAAAAAAACCGTCAGCAATAATTCCTATTAATGCATCATCATCATTAGACCACGCTTTAGTTTCTAAATGATAGTGATAACTTTGCGGTCCTGTATGTGCAGCTGTATAATCAAGAGATCCAACAGCACTATTTAAGGGAATATTTGGTCCTTCTTCATCATTATAAATCATCGATCCAGAAACAGCTATACCAATAGGTCCCAATCCTGTAGAAGTAGATGTTGCAGCCAATTGTGGATTAGCAGAAACTGTAAGCGTATAACTTCCGACGAAATCATCAATATTTCCAGGTGCCATCATTTCATAAGATGTAACAGTTGGCTCTACAAATAAAGGGTGATTTACAGCAGCTGCAGGAGTTACCAAAGTATTTCCCATTGGATCAACAGCAGTACGCTCTGTTGTATTTGACCAATATGGAGACGTATGATTGGGCAATCCGTTACTTTCAATAACCACATTAGAACCACTTAACATAATGTCTGTATTGTCGGTATCAAACTCTGCAAAAGCAAGATGCAATGATGATGTTGTTGAAGCCGTTGAAAAACTAAAAGGCGCTGAACTACTTCCACCATTCCCATCAGAAGAAACAACAGTTCCAGAATAATTAGTTGAAGGCGTTAAAGCCGTTACATCTAACGTTAAAACCGATAAAGATGAAGCTAATTCAGAGCCTTGTAACGTCACTGTATAAGTCACTGTATCTCCGTCAGCATCTGTAGCTTCCGTCCAGTTAATACTTGCTGTTGTTTCGGTAATTGAAGTTACACTAACTGCAAAACTTGAAGGTGCTTGATTAGTGGTTACTCCATCACCATCATTTCCAGAATTATCGTCATTACTACAAGCAAAAAAAGCGATAGCAACTAATACAAATGCCATTAAAATTTTAAAATAATTTTTCATCGATTTATGTTTGATATATTAATCTTATGTCTTTAGATGCGCTTTTAAAAAATAACTTGTGCTTGATTGTAATTTTTATAAAAAAAAGCTTTGCAATTTCTCACAAAGCCTTTTTAACAAAACTACTAACCAATCAAATTATCTTAATTATCTCTTTTTTTACGCTTAGATGAGGCAATATTATTATAAAACGTTTTTAATTCTTCCAAATCAAGTTCACTATCTTGATTTGCATCTATTTTTTGAAAGTTTTCAATTAAATCTCGTTTATTTTTGGCTGCAATTTCTAATTCATTTAAACTACCATCTTCATTATCATCAACTTCTTTAAGAACTTTTTCTGCAAATATTTTCTTAGGCTTTTTTCTATCGTTTAGTGATGCCTTTAACTCGTCTAAATCTATTACTTCATCACTATTTGTATCAATTTCTTCAAAAACTTCAGCAATTTTTCCCCTCTCATCAGCTGAAGCTTCGTCTTTATCAATAACACCATCATTGTTAGTGTCTAATTTTGAAAAAACTTCTGTAGCATCAGGTTTGTTATTTCTTTGTTGATTTCCACCTTGACCTCTTCCTCCTCTTTGTCCACCACCTCGAGAACCTTGAGCATGCAAACTAGCAGTGAGTAGTACTGTAAAAATGATAAAAGCTATTTTAAATGTAGTTCTCATACGATTTATTTTAATTACGCTCTTTTCTTTTAGGTTTAGGTGCTTTTTTAAATTCTTCTTCAGTAATAAATCCATCCTCATCTGTATCGACTTTATCAAATTCGTCTTTTAGTGGACCTTTGACTTCATCTTTAGAAAGCTTACTATCTTCATTAGCATCCATTTCTTTTAGAAGCTGTTCAAATGTTGGTGGTTTTTTATGAACCTTACCATTTGCTTGTGCATAGGAACTAGTTGACATACATATTGTCATTCCAAATACAATCACTAGTGTTTTAAATAGGCTACTTTTCATCATTTATTATTTTATTGTTATGTTTATTTAGATGTAGAAAACTGAAATAACTTGTGCCTGACAGTGTTAAATAAAACAAAAAATAAGACCTTCAGTTAAGATGAAGGTCATTGTCTCTTTTTTAAATTAATCACGTCGTGGTGGCCGTCTGTGATCATCTTTACCATTGGGAGGTGGAGGTCTTTTTCCATGATCGTTTTGACGTAAAGCATCCATTAATATGGTTTTAAATTTTTCTTTTTGCTTATCATTTGCAATTTCTTGTATCGCTCTAAAATGATAAAATATTTCTTTTTCTTGTTCTTTTTCTTTGACACAAATTAATGACATCAAAGAATCTATGACCGACTCATTTATAGTTTCATCAAATAAGTTAGGAAATAAATTATCTTTAAGATCTTTTATTTCATCAGATAAACGCTTCATGGTTTCATGATGTTCTTCACTTTTTACATTAAATTGCTCTAACTGTGTTGCATCGAAATTGAGCTCTTTAACAATAAAATCTCTATTTCTTTTTGGCTCTATTCTCTTATTATCGTTTCCACCTTTCAGGTAATTGAACAAGAAAAAACCATTAACTATAATAAGAAAGATAAGCAAGACGTATAAAATTGTATTCTTCTTCATGACTTAATTAAATAATGAGGTTTCAGTAGTTGGAGTTAAACCGTAAGTTTCAGCAAACTGGTTTATATTCTCATTATACGTTGTTTCTTTTAACTTAGTAAATGCAAATGCATTCAAAACAATTACAAAGGTTAATGTCACTAACTGTAATTGAGGTGTAAACCATGACCAATATTTTTGTGTTTCTTCCTGTTTAACAAATAAACAATCTAAGGTTTTATCCTTAAAAAAAGGCGATGCTTTTACGTCTTGTATTGATTCAATTGAATCAAACGTATCCTGAACTTTTTTATTAATTTTAATATTAGATTTCATAACTAATTATTTAGATGCATAAGTTTTAAAAAACTTGCGCTACTGTTCATTTTTATAATAATTTTCTAATGTATTTTGTAAATTCTTTTTTGCCCTAAACATTAAGGATTCTACTGATGACAGACTTTTTTCTGTAATATCAGAGACTTCCTGATAACTTTTACCATCGACTTTATGCAAGGTAAAAACCAAACGTTGGGCTTCTGGCAAACCATTTATAGCGAGAAAAAGTGTTTCATTTTTTTCCTTATTCTCTAAAATAATTCCAGGATGATTCATTTCGGTAAAATATTTAGACCTGTCAATTTCAAATCCCTCTCCTGTGAGCGATTGTAAAAAAGCAAAACGTTTTTTAGTGTTACGTTTTCTTATAAATTCTAAGCATTTATTGGTTGTGATTCTGTAAATCCATGTCGAAAGTGCAGAATCACCTTTAAATTTAGAAATTGAATTAAACACCTCAACAAAAACTTCTTGAGCAATGTCTTCAGCATCTTCTTTATTAGGAATAAACGACAAACAGGTTGCATAAACCTTATGCTGATAGTCATCAATTAATTTACTGTACGAGGCTCGACTCTTACTTTTTAGTGCTTCTATGAATTCGTTGTCTGTCAAAAAAAAATAACTAAATTTTACGTTGTTAAATTTAGATGCGTTTAAAAATAAAAACTTGCGCTAGGTTTTATTTTTTCAAAAGGTAACACTTTCTTAGAAACACTTCAATATTTCAACTTTTAATGTACCTTTGCATGCTTAATTTTTTATAATGCGTTTACACAGAAATTTATGTTTTGCTGTTATTGATGGATTAACCTTAATCTTCAATGAAGGAAAATATGCAGATAAAGTCATACAACAACTCCTTAAACGTGATAAACGTTGGGGAAGTCGCGACAGAGCCTTTGTTGCAGAAACTACATATGACATCGTTAGATGGAAACGCTTATACTCAGAAATTGCGGAAGTAAAAGCGCCTTATGATCGAGATAATATTTGGCGAATTTTCGCGGTTTGGGCAACATTAAGAGGCATTAAATTACCAGATTGGAGCTATTTTGAATCGACTCCTACTCGAAAAATTAAAGGTCGTTTTGACGAATTATCTAAAACTAGAAAGTATAAAGAGTCTATTGCAGACTGGATGGATGAGCTCGGAGTTAAAGAGCTTGGAGAATCTGTTTGGTCGAAAGAAATTTCAGCTTTAAATGAACAGGCTGATGTTATTTTAAGAGTAAACACCTTAAAAACGACTAAAGAAAAATTACAATCTGAACTCTTTGATCTTGGTTTAGAAACCGAAGCCATCAAAGGCTATCCAAATGCCTTACGATTAATAGAACGTGCTAATGTCTTTCAAACGGAAGCGTTTAAAAATGGCCATTTTGAAGTTCAGGATGCATCGTCTCAATTAGTTGCTGAATTTTTAGATGTGCAACCAGGAATGCGTGTTGTAGATACTTGCGCTGGAGCTGGAGGAAAAACATTGCACTTGGCTTCTCTAATGGATAATAAAGGTCAGGTCATTGCTTTAGATATCTACGGAAACAAACTCAATGAGTTGAAACGTAGAGCGAAACGAAATGGTGCGTTTAACATTGAAACCAGAGCCATCGAATCGACTAAAGTCATCAAAAAATTATATGATAAAGCAGATCGCGTTTTAATTGATGCACCTTGCTCCGGATTAGGGGTTTTAAGACGAAATCCTGATGCCAAATGGAAACTGCAACCTGAATTTATTGAAGATATTAAAAAGACACAGCAAGAGATTTTACAACAATATTCTCGCATTGTAAAACCTGGTGGCAAATTGGTTTATGCTACATGTTCGGTATTACCTTCAGAAAACAGAAAACAAGTTGACACTTTTTTAACATCTGAACACGGAAAAGAATTTACCTTTGTAAAAGAAAATAACGTTTTTGCCCACAAATCTGGATTCGACGGATTTTATATGGCATTGCTTGAAAAGAAAAAATAATACAACAATGAAGCATTTTTACACTATATTAATAACACTTTTTACATTAACTGTTTCGGCACAAATTCCTGCAGGATATTACGATTATGCAACTGGAACAGGTTACACCTTAAAAACACAACTTAAAAAAATCATCAATGACATTGATGATCCTGAGATAAGTAATACTGTTGAAGAAGAGCACAATCCACAAAGTTATAATGCATTAGATAATTTCAATTCAACTTATGAAAGAGATTATTATTACGAAACAAATGGTGACAATACCATTTTAGACATGTATTCTGAAAATCCAACGGGTTCAGACCCATACACTTTTACGCCTGGATCTGATGAATGTGGTAATTACAATAGTGAAGGGGATTGTTACAACAAAGAACATGTGATTCCACAATCGGTGTTTAGTTCACAAGCTCCAATGTATAGCGATGCGCATCATTTAATTCCTGCTGATGGTCGTGTTAACGGATTCAGAGGAAACTTCCCGTTTGGCCGTGTTAATGATAGCCAATTGGCTAATCAGTCAGGAATTACAAATCCGACTCAAAATGGCTCAAAACTTGGTAACAATTTAAATAGTGGCTATTCTGCAGGATATTCTAACACGGTTTTTGAACCTATAGATGAATTTAAAGGAGATATTGCTCGCATCTATTTTTACTTTGTTACGCGTTATGAAGATCAAGTGCCAGGATGGTCATCATATCCAATGTTTGTTAATGATCCTAATAAAGGATTAGCAGATCCGTTTCTAAACATCTTAATTACATGGCATCAAATGGATCCTGTGTCGCAAAAAGAAATCGATCGAAACAATAACATTTTTTACAACCATCAAAATAACAGAAACCCGTTTGTAGATCATCCAGAGTATGTGGCTTTAATTTGGGACACCACTCCAGATACTGAAGCGCCTACAGATCCAACAAACTTAGTAGCTTCTAACCCAACAGATAACAGTATCGATTTAACATGGACGGCTTCAACCGATAATATAGCTGTAGCATCATATGATATTTATGTTGATGGAACTAATACTTTTAATACTACTGGAACTTCATTTACAGCTACAGGATTAACAGCAGATACAAACTATTGCTTTACAGTTAAAGCTAAAGACGCTTCTGGAAATGAATCAGATTTTAGTAACCAGGATTGCGAAACTACAACCAACAACGGAAGTTCAGGAGGTGATATTGATATTTTCTTTTCTGAATATTTAGAAGGAAGTGGTAGTAACAAAGCATTAGAGATTGCTAATTTTACTGGCTCAGCCGTAAGTCTTTCAGTGTACACAATCAAGCTAAGTGCTAATGGTTCTGGAGTTTGGACTTCAGGATTTCCTTTTCCAAATGGAGCAACAATCACAAATGGAGATGTATATGTAGTTGCTAATGGTGGTGCAAATGATTGTTCTGCCGAGTACAACTATCTAAATAACGATATGACATCTTTTAATGGAAATGATGCTATTGGTTTATTTAAAAATGATGTGCTTCTTGATATCATTGGTGAATTAGGAAACTCAGCTGTTTATGCTGAAAACACGATTTTAGTCAGAAAACCTACAGTAGATCGACCAACAACAACTTTTGACATCGTAAACGAATGGGATATTGCGGCTAACTGTGACGACCTAGGTGAGCATACACAAACTTTAAGTCTAGATGAAGTTGATTTAAATGCATTTAAGGTGTATCCAAATCCGGTAAATAATATATTACATATTGATCTTAATTCTTCAAAAGAAACACAAATTGAAGTCTATAATGTATTAGGTAAACGTGTTATCTCTAAAACTATACATAACTCTTCAACCTTAAACACAGAACAGTTAACTGATGGCATTTACATATTACGCGTAACACAAGGTAATAGCACTATCAGCAAAAAACTTATTAAAAATTAAGTTTTAAATATTTGATTTAAAAAGGCCAGAATAATTTAATTACTCTGGTCTTTTTTAGTTAATAACAACGTGAATAACTCAGAATATTCAAGGCAATAATATGCTCTAAATACGTCGAAAAAAAGTAAATTTGTAGTTTACAAAACACAACACAAACTAAGACATAATGATTCATTTCTTCGGAAACCAAAACAGTAAGGTATTTGCTGTTCAAGTCACAAAAGAATTATCAACTGAAGCCATCTCAAAACTGGTATGGCTTTTTGGCAACCAGCCTAAAATAGAACAAGCATCTCTCGATGCTTTTTTTGTTGGACCAAGAGCTGCAATGATCACACCATGGAGCACTAATGCTGTTGAAATCACCCAAAACATGGGAATTCTAAATATTGTAAGAATTGAAGAGTTTGTCAACGTTACTGAAGATTTCGAGGATTATGATCCTATGATTTCTGAAAAATTTAAAGGCTTACATCAAAACACTTTTACCATTGAAATCAAACCTGAAGCGATTCTTAATATTGAAGATATTTCAGCTTACAATCAACAGGAAGGGCTAGCTTTAAATGATGAAGAAATTGAATATCTGGAAGGTGTTTCAAAAAAAATCGGCCGACCGTTAACCGACTCTGAAGTTTTTGGATTTTCCCAGGTGAATTCGGAGCATTGTCGTCATAAAATTTTCAACGGAACCTTTGTTATCGACGGCGAAGAGAAGCCTACCTCGCTTTTCAAAATGATCAAAGAAACATCGAAGCAACATCCTAACGATATTGTTTCAGCATATAAAGATAATGTCGCTTTTATAAAAGGTCCGACAGTAGAACAATTTGCTCCTAAACGTGCAGATATTCCTGATTATTATACAACTAAAGAATTTGAATCTGTCATTTCACTTAAAGCCGAAACCCACAATTTCCCAACAACAGTTGAGCCTTTTAATGGAGCAGCAACTGGTTCAGGTGGAGAAATACGTGACCGATTGGCTGGAGGAAAAGGATCCTTACCATTAGCTGGAACTGCAGTTTATATGACTGCTTATTCAAGATTAGAAAACGACAGACCTTGGGAGCAAAAATTCGAAGCTCGTAAATGGTTGTATCAAACACCAATCGATATTTTAATCAAAGCCTCAAATGGAGCGTCAGACTTTGGAAACAAATTTGGTCAGCCCTTAATCTGCGGATCAGTTTTAACCTTCGAACATGAAGAGAAAAACAGAAAACTAGGCTACGACAAAGTTATCATGCAAGCTGGTGGCATTGGTTACGGAAAAGCCGATCAAGCTCTAAAAGACACACCTAAACCTGGAGATAAAGTGGTGATTTTAGGTGGAGAAAACTATCGCATCGGAATGGGTGGAGCTGCAGTATCTTCAGCAGATACTGGTGAATTTGCTTCAGGAATTGAACTCAACGCTGTGCAACGTTCTAATCCTGAAATGCAAAAACGTGCTGCAAATGCGGTTCGTGGTATGGTTGAAAGTGATGAAAATCATATTGTTTCCATTCATGATCATGGTGCTGGTGGTCACTTAAATTGTTTAAGTGAATTGGTAGAAGATACTGGTGGACATATAGATTTAGATAAATTACCTGTTGGAGATCCAACACTTTCTGATAAAGAAATTATTGGCAACGAATCTCAAGAACGTATGGGATTGGTTATAGCTAAAGAGCATTTACAAATCTTACACGATATTGCTGATAGAGAACGTGCTCCTATTTACGATGTTGGTGAAGTTACTGGTGACTTTCGATTTACATTTGAATCTAAAACTAATGGTCATAAACCCATGGATTTAGCTTTGGGTGATATGTTTGGAAGTTCTCCAAAAACTATAATGACCGATAAAACGGTTACCAGAGATTATGTTGCAATTACCTATGATTCTAATAATTTCTACAACTACTTAGACCAACTCCTGCAGCTTGAAGCTGTGGCTTGCAAAGACTGGCTCACAAATAAGGTAGATCGTTGTGTTGGTGGTAAAGTTGCTAAGCAACAATGTGCTGGAGCCTTACAATTACCACTCAACAATGTTGGTGTTATGGCTTTAGATTATAAAGGAAAAGAAGGTATTGCGACATCAATTGGTCACTCACCTATTTCCGGATTAGTAAATCCGAAAGCAGGAAGCAGAAATAGCATTACTGAAGCATTAACAAATATCATTTGGGCACCATTAAAAGATAATTTACAGTCAGTTTCACTATCTGCCAACTGGATGTGGCCCTGCAAAAACGAAGGTGAAGATGCTCGCTTATATGAAGCGGTTCAGGCGATTTCAGAATTCGCTATCGATTTGGGCATCAATGTTCCTACAGGGAAAGATTCCTTATCTATGAAGCAAAAGTATCCTGATGGTGAAGTCATTGCACCTGGAACTGTGATCATTTCTGCAGCTGCAAATTGTAACGATATTACTAAAGTTGTTGAGCCTGTACTTCAAAAAAATGCAGGAGACATCTACTACATTAATCTTTCTCAAGATGCTTTTAAATTAGGTGGAAGTTCTTTCGCTCAGATTTTAAACACCATAGGAAATGAAGTTCCTAACGTGCAAAGCGCTTCATATGTTAAAACCGTTTTCAATACCATTCAGAAACTCATAAAAGACGATAAAATTGTTGCTGGACATGACGTGGCTTCAGGCGGTTTAATAACAACCTTACTGGAACTTTGTTTTGCTGAAACTAATTTAGGAGCCGAATTGGATCTTTCCAACTTGAAAGAAAAAGATTCTTTCAAAATACTATTTGCTGAAAATTCAGGTCTGGTTTTTCAGTCTAAAGATAAGTCTGTAGAAGCAATTCTTTCAGAAGCAAATATTGAATTTTTCAACATAGGTAAAGTCACTTCAAGCGATGTACTTAGCATTATTAACGACAATGAAGTATTTACCATGACCATTTCCAGATTAAGAGACATGTGGTTTAAAACCTCTTACCTGCTCGATCAGAAACAGACTGCCCATGGTTTAGCAAAAACACGATTTGAAAATTATGCGATTCAACCGTTAACTTATAAGTTTCCAAAACATTTTACAGGAAAACTTCCAGAAATTGATAATAGCAAACCAAGACCTAAAGCTGCAATTTTACGTGAAAAAGGTAGTAACTCTGAGCGTGAAATGGCAAATGCTATGTATCTCGCAGGATTTGATGTTAAAGATGTTCACATGACCGATTTAATTTCTGGTCGCGAAACTCTAGAAGATATTAAATTCCTTGGTGCAGTTGGTGGTTTTTCAAATAGTGATGTTTTAGGTTCAGCTAAAGGTTGGGCTGGAGCTATTAAATACAATGAAAATGCCAATAAAGCCATTAAGAATTTCTTTGAAAGAAAAGACACCTTATCGGTTGGTATATGCAATGGTTGTCAGTTGTGGATGGAGTTAGATCTTATTAATCCAGAACACGAGACGCATGGCAAAATGATTCATAATGATTCTCATAAACACGAGAGTAGTTTTACCTCTGTTACTATTGAAGACAACAACTCCATTATGCTCTCAACACTAGCCGGAAGCACGTTAGGTGTCTGGATTTCGCATGGTGAAGGTAAATTTAGTTTGCCTTATGAAGAAAACAAATACAACATTGTAGCAAAATATGGTTATGCTGACTATCCTGCAAATCCGAATGGTTCCGATTTTAACACGGCTATGCTATGTGACAAAACTGGTCGCCATTTAGTGACTATGCCACATATTGAGCGTTCAACATTTCAGTGGAATTGGGCCAACTATCCAAAAAAGAGAAAGGATCTGGCTTCACCATGGCTTGAAGCTTTTGTAAATGCCAGAAAGTGGATAGAAAATAACTAATTTTCTAATAATAAAGTATTTATAATCAAAAATAATGTGTTATTTTACCTACAAATAGCATATTAATGACTCTCAACTATTTTGACCATAGTCCAGTTTCAAATATCATAGAAGAATACTATGAATTGAAATTCAGTAATGAAAGCGTTCCATTTGAATCTACTGTGCTTCCTATCGGCAATACACATATAACATGTGTGTTTTATGGTGAACAAAAAACGATAACACACAAAACGGAAACCCCTTTAACTGATCTTGTAATTAGTGGTCAATTTTTCAGATCGTATCAATTTTTAACATTAAAAGCTTCCCACTCTTTCGGAATTAGTTTCCATCCAACTGCTCTGTTTAAAATTTTAAATACTGACATTTCAGAACTTTACAATAAACACCTTCAACTGTCTCAGTATAATAATGACTTATATCTGATCTTAAAACCGATAATTAAAAACTCAGATTCTTCAGAAGCTATAGTTCAAAATCTAAATGATGTGTTTAAAAATATCAATTTATACAGTAATAAAAATACTGATGAAATTGATAAAGCTATAGAAATCATCAAACAAAAAGATGGCCTTTTAAACATTCGAGAGATCTTAGACGAAATAAAAATTTCGCAAAAAACATTAGAAAATCAATTCAAAAAAATTGTGGGTTTAACTCCTGGAAAATACACGCGACTGTATCGGTTTTTAAAGTTAATGAGAAGGTATGAAAGTCAGGAAATTGATTTAAACGATTTAATTCTCATGTACAATTACTACGACAGATCTCATTTTACAAAAGATTTTAAATTATTTATGCATCAATCTCCAAAAAAATACTTCAATACCAACAATCGATTGCTAAATGAATATTTAAACAAATAACTTTTTCGATTTTTTACAACACATCTTCAATTTTTGTTATTAAGTTTATCATCTACTTATCAGCTATATTAAGATCAATTTAATTATAGGGTTATATTTAAGTTTTTTAGTTAGTATTATTTATAGTTAGATAAATTTAAATGAGAAGCTATGTCACGATAGCTTCTTTTTTTATACTCCCATTCCAAACAATAAAGTATGTATTTGCGATATCTTGATTAATTAACTATTTTGCATATCCTTATAAAAAATTACTAATGACAAATGTTACACGCCTTTTTGATTTTCCATATTACCAGTTAGAAAACAAACCAAATCCTACTGCTTTGGTCACCAAATATAATGGAAAATGGATACCAACATCTACCCAAGAATATGTTGACAAAGCAAATGCTGTGAGTAGAGCACTATTGAAATTAGGTGTTAAAAAAAATGATAAAATTGCTGTCATTTCTTCAACTAATAGAACAGAGTGGAATATTATGGATATAGGAATACTCCAAATAGGAGCACAAAATATTCCAATTTATCCAACCATCAGTGCTGAAGATTATGAGTACGTTTTAAATCATAGTGAATCAATTTACTGTTTTATCTCCGATGAAGATGTTCTGCAAAAAGTGAATAAAATCAAAGCAAAGACGCAATTGAAAGACGTATTTTCCTTTGATGATATAAAAAGCTGCAAACATTATTCAGAATTGTTTGAACTTGGTAAAGATGAAAGCAATCAAGCTGAAGTTGAAGCTCGTAAAGCCGACGTAAAACCTGAAGATTTAGCCACAATCATCTATACTTCTGGAACTACTGGTACTCCAAAAGGCGTCATGTTGTCTCATCATAACATCACTAGTAACGCTTTAGATAGTGTCCCTAGATTACCACTAATTGATGGCGAAACGAGAATATTAAGTTTTCTTCCTATATGCCATATTTTTGAGCGTGTCCTTATATATATTTATCAATATGCTGGCACAAGTATCTATTTTGCAGAAGCTCTAGATAAAATTGGTGAGAATGCTAAAGAAGTGAAGCCTCACTTAATGAGTGTTGTACCTCGTTTACTTGAAAAAGTATTTGATAAAATCATGCTTAAAGCCGATGATCTAACTGGAATTAAACAGAAATTATTTTATTGGGCCGTGAGTTTAGGAGAACAATGGGAACCTTATGGAGCCAATGGAG
Source organism: Psychroserpens mesophilus (assembly GCF_000826645.1). Taxonomy (GTDB): domain Bacteria; phylum Bacteroidota; class Bacteroidia; order Flavobacteriales; family Flavobacteriaceae; genus Psychroserpens; species Psychroserpens mesophilus. The sequence continues at coordinate 114,190 of NZ_JXJP01000020.1, read as the reverse complement.
CCTGGTATGAGTTTAAACTAAAAATTGCTAATAAGTTAATTTTCAGCAAATGGAGAGAAGCTTTAGGTGGTGAACTAAATACAATGGTTTCTGGTAGTGCAGCGCTGCAACCGCGTCTGTCGAGAGTTTTTTCTGCTGGTGGCATGCAAGTTATGGAAGGTTATGGCCTTACTGAAACGTCTCCTGTCGTTTCCGTTGGAATGTACAGAGAAAAGCATTACAAAGTAGGAACTGTTGGTAAACCGATTAGAAACGTAGAAGTAAAAATTGCTGAAGATGGAGAAATTCTAATTAAAGGACCAAATGTAATGATGGGCTACTATAAAGATCCTGAAAAAACGGCTAGCGTTATGACTGATGATTACTTCCATACAGGTGACAAAGGCGAAATTGATAAGGATGGCTTTCTCAAAATTACGGGTCGGAAAAAAGAAATGTTTAAAACTTCTGGAGGAAAATATATCATTCCTACACTACTGGAAAATGAATTAAAACAATCTCTTTTTATTGAGCAAATCATGGTTATTGGTGAAGGTGAAAAAATGCCTGCAGCTATCATTCAACCAAATTTCGAATTTATACGGGATTGGATTAAACATAAAGGACATGCTGTTGGAACTTCCGAAAAAGATATAGCAAATTCTGAGATCATCATTCAAAGAATTCAAAAAGAAGTTGACAAATACAATAAAAGATTTGGAAAGTGGGAACAAATTAAGCGATTTGAACTTACTCCAGAAGCATGGACTATCGATGCTGGACATCTTACACCAACTATGAAAATGAAACGAGAAGTAATTAAAGGAATTTATCAAAACCTCTACGATAAGATTTACAGACATTAATCTCATTGCATTTTTGTTAAAATTTTTCTACAAAATTTACTAATTTTTAATTTTTTGTGTTAAAAAAAGTATATTTATACTACTAACTAATACATTTTATAAAATGAACACAAAATCTTTTTTAGTTGCTGGCATCGTCGGTGGTATAGTTAACTGGCTATTGGGCTGGTTTTTTTATGGAATTTTACCTGAAGATTTTTACACACAACCCAAAGACACTATCAAAACAATGGTTTCTATTTTATCTGGTTGTATAACTGTTGGTTTGTTTATCTCCTATATTTTCAATAGATGGGCACGAATTTCTACTGCTAAAAATGGTGCAAAAGCTGGTGCCATAATTGGAATTTTCATGGGACTTATAGCCAATCTATTTAACATGGCTTTTGTAAAAGGTTTAACCTATGCTATGTTTGCTGCAGACGTAATCATTACTATTATTATGGCAACTATAACTGGTGCAGTCATAGGATTATTGATAGGTAAACTGAATTCAGATTAAACACTATTAAAAAGACATATTTAAGACGCTTCATTTACATGAAGCGTTTTTCATTTAAACCTAGTTTTCACATTCAATGTACTATGCATGCATAATTTTATCTTAAATACTATGCATGCATAGTATTTTTTTAGTATATTTGGATTTCAAATCATGCTGTATGAAAGATAAAACTATTGACTACATCTTAAGAACCACCTGGTTAGCAGTAAATAAAATGTATAACGAAGAGGCATCCCAGTTTGGAACAACGATGGCAACTGGTTTTGCACTCTTAAGTATTGATCCGGAAAATGGAACCCCCTCAACTTCTCTTGGACCTAAAATGGGAATGGAAGCGACAAGTTTATCTCGCACCTTGAAAACAATGGAAGAGAAAGGTTTAATTGAACGTAAACCAAACCCTGAAGATGGCAGAGGTGTTTTAATATACCTGACGGAATTTGGCAGAGAAAAAAGAGCATACTCCAGAGAAAAAGTACTTACTTTTAATGAAACCATTAAAAATAATGTTTCTCATGAGGAACTTACTAACTTCTATAAAGTAGCTGAAGTCATTAACAATATGATTTCAAATAAACAGATATACAAACAAAAAGAACACATTTTAAAATAAGATGAGTAAACGTAGAATAAAAAAAATAGCCATTATTGGTTCAGGAATTATGGGAAGCGGAATTGCTTGCCATTTTGCTAATATTGGAGTCGAGGTCCTTTTACTAGACATTGTACCAAGAGAACTCAACGATAAAGAAAAAGCTAAAGGTTTAACTTTAGAAGACAAGATTGTAAGAAACAGATTGGTAAATGATGCTTTAGCTGCATCTATAAAATCTAAACCTGCACCACTCTATCATCCTTCTTTTGCTAATCGTATCACTACAGGAAATCTTGATGATGATATTTCGAAAGTAAAAGATGTGGATTGGATTATGGAAGTTGTTGTTGAACGTTTAGATATCAAACAACAAGTTTTTGAAAAACTAGAAAAATACAGAACTCCAGGAACGTTAATTACTTCAAATACGTCTGGTATTCCTATTAAATTTATGAGTGAAGGTCGTAGCGAAGATTTTCAGAAACATTTCTGCGGAACACACTTCTTTAATCCTGCGCGTTACCTTAAATTATTTGAAATCATTCCAGGCCCAAAAACGGAAGCTTCTGTTTTAGAGTTCCTCAATGGATATGGTGAACAATTCCTCGGAAAAACATCGGTCATTGCTAAAGACACACCTGCTTTTATAGGAAACCGAATCGGAATTTTTAGCATCATGAGCTTGTTTCACGCTGTTAAAGATTTAGATCTTACTATTGAAGAAGTCGATAAGTTATCAGGACCAGTTATTGGTCGTCCGAAATCGGCTACTTTCAGAACGGTTGATGTTGTTGGATTAGACACTTTAGTTCACGTAGCTAACGGAATTAGAGAAAATTGTCCAAATGATGAACGTCATGAGTTGTTTCAGCTACCAGATTTCATCAATAAAATGATGGAGAACAAATGGCTAGGAAGTAAAACCGGTCAAGGTTTTTATAAAAAAGTAAGAAAAGACGATGGTTCTTCTGAAATTCTATCATTAGACCTTAATACATTAGAGTATCGTTCTGCTCAAAAAGCAAAATTTGCAACTCTGGAATTGACAAAAACGGTAGATAAAGTTGTTGATCGTTTTAAAATACTGGTTAGTGGAAAAGATAAAGCTGGTGAATTCTACAGAAAGAGTTTCGCTGCCTTATTTGCCTATGTATCCAATCGTATTCCTGAAATCACTAATGATTTATACAAAATTGATGATGCGATGAAAGCCGGATTTGGTTGGGAACATGGACCTTTCCAAATTTGGGATGCTATTGGAGTTGAAAAAGGAATCGAAATGATGAAAGCTGAAGGTTTAGAACCTAATGCTTGGGTAAACGACATGTTAGCTTCTGGAAGTACCTCATTCTATTCGGTTAAAGATGGAGCGACCTATGCGTATGATATTCCGAAGAAATCACAAGAAAAAATTCCTGGACAAGACAGCTTTATCATATTAGATAATATCAGAAAATCTAATGAAGTATTTAAAAACTCTGGTGTTGTTGTTGAAGATTTAGGTGATGGCATATTAAATGTAGAATTCCAATCTAAAATGAATACCATTGGTGGCGACGTTCTAGCTGGATTAAATAAAGCAATTGATTTGGCTGAAAAAGATTTCGCAGGATTGGTTGTTGGTAATCAAGCTGCTAATTTCTCTGTTGGTGCAAACATCGGAATGATTTTCATGATGGCTGCCGAACAAGAATATGATGAGCTTAATATGGCGATTAAATACTTCCAGGACACTATGATGCGTATGCGTTACTCAGCAATTCCAACAGTTTCTGCTCCTCATGGAATGGCACTTGGTGGTGGTTGTGAGTTATCAATGCATGCAGATAAAGTGGTTGCTGCTGCTGAAACGTATATCGGACTTGTAGAGTTTGGTGTTGGTGTGATTCCAGGTGGTGGAGGTTCTAAAGAGATGGCGCTAAGAGCTCAAGATACGTTTAGAAAAGGTGATGTCGAACTTAATGTACTTCAAGATTATTTCCTGACTATTGGTATGGCAAAAGTTGCGACGTCTGCTTATGAAGCATTCGATTTAGGAATTCTTCAGGAAGGGAAAGACATAGTGGTTGTTAATAAAGATAGACAAATTGCAACGGCAAAAGCACATGCTAAATTAATGGCAGATGCTGGATATACCCAACCTGTAAAACGAAATGATATTAAAGTACTGGGCAAGCAAGCGTTGAGTATGTTTTTAGTAGGAACTGATTCTATGCAAGCGAGTCATTACATCAGTGAACATGATAAGAAAATCGCAAACAAGTTAGCTTATGTTATGGCTGGTGGCGATTTATCTGAACCAACTTTAGTAAGCGAGCAATACTTATTGGATTTAGAACGCGAAGCCTTCTTGTCACTTTGTACTGAACGTAAAACGTTAGAAAGAATTCAGCACATGTTAAAAACAGGAAAACCGTTAAGAAACTAAGAAAAATGAAAACAGCATATATAGTAAAAGCATATAGAACAGCCGTTGGTAAAGCACCAAAAGGCGTGTTCCGTTTTAAAAGAACAGATGAGTTGGCAGCAGAAACCATCAAATACATGATGAAAGAATTGCCAAATTTAGATCCAAAACGTATTGACGATGTTATTGTTGGTAACGCCATGCCTGAAGGTTCTCAAGGATTAAATATGGCTCGCTTAATTTCTTTAATGGGATTGGAAGTGATTGATGTTCCTGGTGTTACTGTCAACCGGTTTTGCTCTTCAGGAGTAGAAACTATTGGAATGGCAACAGCAAAAATTCAAGCAGGAATGGCAGATTGCATCATTGCAGGTGGAGCAGAAAGCATGAGCAGTGTTCCAATGACTGGTTTTAAACCAGAATTAAATTACGATGCCATTGTAAAAGCTGGTCACGAAGACTATTATTGGGGAATGGGAAATACTGCTGAAGCAGTCGCAAACCAGTTTAAAGTGTCTCGTGAAGATCAAGACGAATTTGCATACAATTCTCACATGAAAGCCTTAAAAGCCCAAGCTGAAAATCGCTTTCAAGATCAAATCGTACCTATAGAAGTTGAACAAACTTATATCGATTCCAACGGTAAAAAAACCACAAAATCGTACACAGTAACTAAGGATGAAGGACCTCGAGCAGGAACTAGCAAAGAAGCGTTAGCAAAATTACGTCCTGTATTTGCTGCTGGAGGAAGCGTAACTGCAGGAAATTCATCGCAAATGAGTGATGGTGCAGCTTTCGTTATGGTTATGAGTGAAGATATGGTTAAAGAATTAGGATTACAGCCTATTGCTAGAATGGTAAATTATGCTGCTGCAGGTGTTGAACCTCGTATTATGGGAATTGGTCCAGTAAAAGCTATTCCAAAAGCGTTAAAACAAGCTGGTTTGAAACAAGATGATTTAGCACTTATTGAATTGAATGAAGCCTTTGCTTCACAATCCTTAGCTGTTATTCGTGAGTTGAATTTAAATCCAGACATTATTAATGTGAATGGAGGAGCTATTGCACTTGGTCATCCATTAGGTTGTACAGGAGCAAAACTTTCTGTGCAGTTATTTGATGAAATGCGTAAGCGTGAAATGAAAGGTAAATATGGAGCGGTAACTATGTGTGTAGGAACTGGTCAAGGTGCTTGTGGCATATTTGAGTTTCTTAATTAAGAATAAAGACGAATAGAAGCAAGAGACAAGACTATGCATAATTTCAAGAAATTAAAAATTTGGTCTGAAAGTATGGAGCTTGTGTCTGAATCTTATAAAATTACACGAACATTCCCTAAGTATGAAACTTAAGGATTAATAAGTCAGATGAATAGATGTGCTGTTTCAATTCCCTCAAACATATCCGAAGGATCAAGTAAAAGTTCGAACAAACACTTTGCTAATTATTTAGAGCATAGTTTAGGTTCTGCTTTTGAATGGGAAACACAACTAAATGTAGCTTTGAATGAAGACTACATTTCAGAAGATAAATTTGAAGAATTAGAAGACAAAATAAAACAAATACAAAAAATGATTACAAGTTTCAAATCTGGACTTAAATAGTCTTGACTCCTGACTCTTGAATCTTTAAATCTAAAAGAAAACAATGGAAGCAACTGAAAAAGATATCCTACGTGGAGGTCAATTCTTAGTAAAAGAAACAAAATGCGAAGACGTATTTACTCCTGAAGATTTTTCGGAAGAACAGAAAATGATGAAGGATGCTGTTATCGAATTTAACGATCGTGAAATCATTCCTTATAAACCTCGCTTTGAAGCCAAAGATTATGCGCTTACTGAAGACGTAATGCGTAAAGCAGGAGAACTTGGTTTTCTTGGAGTCGCTGTTCCTGAAGCCTATGGTGGACTCGGAATGGGATTCGTTTCAACATGTTTAACCTGTGATTACATTTCATCTGGGACAGGTTCTTTTAGTACAGCTTTTGGAGCACATACAGGTATTGGAACTATGCCAATAACCCTTTATGGTACTGAAGAACAAAAACAAAAATACGTTCCTAAATTAGCTACTGGCGAATGGTTTGGAGCCTATTGCTTAACCGAACCAGGAGCAGGATCTGATGCCAACTCCGGAAAAACAACTGCGGAATTGTCTGCGGATGGAAAATCCTATAAAATTAACGGACAAAAAATGTGGATTTCAAACGCAGGTTTCTGTCGTTTGATGATCGTTTTTGCTCGTATTGAAGATGATAAAAACATTACTGGATTTATTGTAGAATACGATAAAGACAATCCTAACGGAATTACATTAGGTGAAGAAGAACACAAATTAGGAATTCGTGCTAGTTCTACACGTCAGGTCTTTTTTAATGACACTGTTGTTCCTGTTGAAAACATGCTTGCAGGTCGTGGTGAAGGTTTTAAAATCGCTATGAATGCACTTAATGTTGGTCGAATTAAACTGGCTGCTGCTTGTTTAGATTCTCAAAGACGAATTTTAACCATTGCAGTTAATTATGCAAACGAACGTAAGCAATTTAAAACACCTATTGCCGATTTTGGTGCTATAAAAACCAAATTAGCAGAAATGGCTGCCAGTGCTTATGCTGGAGAATCTGCAACGTATAGAGCTGCAAAAAATATCGAAGATCGCATAGCAATTCGTGAAGCTTCTGGTAATTCGCATCAGGAAGCTGAACTTAAAGGTGTTGAAGAATATGCTATTGAATGTTCTATCCTTAAAGTAGCTGTTTCTGAAGATGTACAAAATTGTGCAGATGAAGGCATCCAGATTTTTGGTGGTATGGGATTCTCTGAAGAAACACCAATGGAAGCTGCCTGGAGAGATGCACGTATCGCTCGAATTTATGAAGGCACCAACGAAATTAATCGCATGCTTTCTGTTGGCATGTTAGTTAAAAAAGCCATGAAAGGTCATGTTGATTTACTCGGTCCAGCACAAGCTGTTCAAGAAGAACTTATGGGAATTCCTTCGTTTGAAACTCCAGACTATTCTGAATTATTTTCAGAAGAAAAGGACATGATCAAAAAGTTAAAAAAGGCATTCTTAATGGTTGCTGGTGGAGCCGTTCAAAAATTTGGTCCGCAATTAGAAGAACACCAACAGTTATTAATTGCTGCTGCAGATATATTAATTGAAATTTACATGGCTGAATCTGCAATTTTAAGAACTGAGAAAAATGCAAAACGTTTTGGCGAAGATGCACAATCTGCTCAAATTGCTATGGCTAAATTATACTTGTATCATGCTGTTGATATTGTTGAAGAAAAAGGAAAAGAAAGTATTATTTCATTTGCTGAAGGCGACGAGCAACGTATGATGTTAATGGGACTAAAACGTTTCACGAAATACGTTAACTATCCAGACATCGTAGATTTACGTATCGAAATCGCAGAAAAAGTTAAAGCCGAAAATAAATATTGTTTTTAAAATTTAGGCTAATTCAAAATTTTCTTAACAATAGAAAGCCAATCCCCTAACGGGATTGGCTTTCGTTTTTTAGTATCTTTAGGCAACTAATTATAAAATATCACAATGAAATTTTACTCACTTCTCTTATTCTGCCTTATTTACAATTTTAGTTTTTCACAATCTAATACTGAAGTTTTTCTGTTTGATCTTGAAGTCAGTCCTTCAAAAATAGAAGTTAAAAATGGCAAAAACATTTCAAATAATGAGGGTTATGATAATCAACCTTCGTTTCTAAATGATAGATACATTCTATTTGCTTCAACAAGAAATGGTCAAACTGATATTGCCAAATACGATACGCGATACGACTCAAAATCATGGATGAATTTTACAGAAGGTGGAGAATACACACCATTGAAAATTCCTAATAGAAATGAAATCTCTGCAGTTCGTTTAGATACAGATGGCAAACAACGTCTATATAGTTATAATGCAAGTAATGGCGAATCTCAAGAACTCATTGAAAATTTAGTTGTAGCATATTATACGTGGTATGACGACCACACGATTGTTTCGGCTATCATCGAAGAAGAGAATTTAAACTTATATGTTAGCAATCTTCAGGATGGAACAAACAGAAAATATGCAAGCAACGTTGGTCGATCCTTTCACAGAATTCCGAATTCTAATCTGGTGAGTTTTATTTCAAAAGAAAATAAGAATCAATGGCAAATAAAATCTTTAAATCCAGAAACTGGTGCTATTAAAGTCATTGCAAATACCATAGAAGGCGTTGAAGATATTTGTTGGCTTGACGGTAAAACTTTACTCTCAGGAAAAGAAAGTACATTATTTAAACTTAGGCTTCAAAGGGATAATAATTGGAAGCAAATAACCGATTTATCATCGAACAACATCACTCAAATTACACGACTGGCAGTGAATTCAGAATCAAACAAACTACTCATCGCAGCCGATGTTAGTCTAAAAACTGAAATCTCTGAAACGACTGAAGAAACTTCTGAAACTACAAACACAAATACAGAAGTATCAACTTCTGCCAAAGCCATTGAAGCTGTTGTTCAGCGTAATCTGGATGCTTATAATGCCAGAGATATTGATGCCTTTATGAATGATTATGCAGATGCTATTAAATTATATGCATACCCAAACACCTTACAAACAGAAGGTAAAACAAAAATGAGAGAAAGTTATCAAAATTGGTTTGAACGCACACCAGACCTTAGAGCCTTCGTTAAAAAACGAATTGTCATAGGTAATAAAGTCATAGATGAAGAACAAGTTACAGCTAATGGTAAAATTTTAGAAGCCGTTGCCATTTATGAAGTTGAAAATGGAAAAATTATTAAAGTGACATTCATTCAATAAACACTATTATGAAATATCTTATTATCCTTTGTTTCGTATTTACATGGTCTTCAGGAGCCCAGAACAACATGCAAGTAGAACCTAAATTAGAAAACTGTGCCTGGATTTCTGGCAACTGGAAAGGTGAAGCTTTTGGTGGACAAACGGAAGAAAACTGGAGCGAACCATCAGCAGGTTCAATGATGGCAACTTTTAAATTAATTAATGATGGAAAAGTATCATTTTATGAAATCGAAATCATTAGAGAAGTTGAAAACACCTTAATTCTTCAATTAAAGCATTTTGATAATGATCTAAAAAGTTGGGAAACAAAAAATGAAACGGTTGACTTTCCCTTAAAAGAAATCACTGAAAATAAAGTTGTTTTTGAAGGCATGACCTTTGAAAAAGTCAGTGATACGGAAATGAACGTTTTTGTAGATATTGAAAATGAAGATGGCGAGATTCAAATTGTACAATTTAATTATAAGAAGCAATAATGATGAAATATATAATTATAGCTGTTTTATTATTTACTACAGTTTCAGAAGCTCAAAATCATCAAAAGATTTATGATATTATAGATAGTGTTTCAGCAAAACGCATAAAAAAAGACATAAAAACGTTAGTCGATTTCGGAACCAGACACACATTAAGCGATACGGTTTCAAATACAAGAGGCATTGGAGCTGCAAGACGATGGATTAAAAAAGAATTTGAAACCATTTCCAAAGATTGTGATAATTGTTTAAATGTATTTTATCAAAAAAACCTCGTTAAAAAAGGAGAAAACGATCGCATCACAAATGATGTTTGGGTCGTGAATGTTGTCGCTATTCAAAAAGGAACAACCTACCCAAACCGCTACATTATTATGAGTGGAGATATCGATTCAAGAGTTTCAGATCCTAACGATTTTACTTCAGACGCTCCAGGAGCTAATGATAATGCTTCGGGAATGGCTGGCGCTATAGAAGCCGCTCGTGTACTCTCTAAATATCAATTTGAAAATAGTATTATGTATGTTGGTTTATCTGGCGAAGAACAAGGCCTGTTTGGAGGAAAGGGATTGGCTGAATATGCAAAAAACCAGAACTGGAGCATTATTGGTGTGCTAAACAATGATATGATTGGAAATATTCAGGGTGTTGATGGTGTTATTGATAATCGAACCTTCAGAATATTTTCAGAACCTGTACCTCCAACTGAAACTGAAAAAGAACGGAAATCAAGACGTTTTTATGGTGGAGAAGTTGATGGTATTTCCCGGCAGTTGGCAAGATACGTCCATAAAACTGTAACTACTTACATGCCTGAAATGAACCCAATGTTAGTGTACAGATTAGATCGCTTTGGTCGAGGTGGTCATCACAGACCGTTTAATGATGTTGGTTTTCCAGGGATTCGGATTATGGAAGCTCATGAAAATTACACGCAGCAACATCAAGATATTCGTACAGAAAATGGTATTTCCTACGGTGATACTTTTGAACATGTAAATTTCGATTATGCTAAAAAACTCACAGCAGTAAATGCTATTACCATGGCTAATTTAGCTTCTGCTCCTCCTGCTCCATCAACTGTAGGCATTGGAGGCATTGTAGAACCTTCTGCAAAATTGAAATGGGATCCTGTTGAAGGTGCCAAGGGTTATAAAATTTATTGGAGAGATACTACTTCACCTACTTGGGATTATAGTCGATTTGTAGGTAATGTTACCATATTTACTTTAGAAGGTATTGTAATTGACAACTTTTACTTCGGAATAGCTTCCGTAGATGAAGAAGGCTATGAAAGCGTTGTTGTGTTTCCTAATGAAATAATGCGATAGTTTATGCCTGATATTGAAGCTCTTTATTTTGACACCGATTCGCAATGGCGAGAATGGTTGCATAATAACCATTACCAATCGGAAGGCGTGTACTTAATATTTTATAAAGTAGATCACGAAAGACAGTCGATGCGTTGGGAAGAAGCTGTAAAAGTGGCATTATGTTATGGTTGGATTGACTCTACAGTGAAAAGTTTAGGCAACGGAAAACGCAGACAATACTTTTGCCAGAGAAATGAAAAAAGTGTTTGGAGTGCTTTGAATAAAAACTATATACAAGAACTTACAAAAGCAGGACTGATGCATGAGAGCGGTTGGTCGAAAATTGAGATTGCAAAGCAAAACGGGAGCTGGACTGCTCTTGATGATGTTGAAAATGGCATGATACCTTCAGACTTACAAAAAGCATTTGATAAAAATCAGGAAGCATTTGAACATTATAACAATTTTGCGCCTTCCTATAGAAAAGGATATTTGTATTGGCTACATCAAGCCAAACGCCAAGTAACACGAGAAAAACGTATTGCTGAAATCATAGCGTGTTGTGCAAATAACATCAAAAGTAGAAGTAACTGGTAAAGCGTATGAAAAGTAAAGAGTTTTCGATAGGCCTATTAGACCAATATCACCTATATATTCCCTGTGAGATTGCCGAACCTTTTACAGCTTCAAAGCAAAGTCGTGTAAAGGTAAAAGCTACGTTTAAACAAAACAATATTGAATTCTATGCTGCGATAAAGAAAGATAACAACACTAATGATTATAAAATGATGTTTGGAAAACGTCTTCAACAGGAATTAGGTGTATTTCAAAATGATTATTTCCAGATACAATTATTTGAAGATACCTCAAAATATGGTGTTGATATGCCAGAAGAATTAGATGCTGTATTTAAGTCAGATCATGAAGCATTTACAATTTTTGAAGGTCTGACAGCTGGTAAAAAACGAAGTATTATCTACGCTATCATTAGGATTAAAAACACACAGTCACGAATAGACAAAGCTTTAATTATGTGCGAAAATTTAAAACGAGGTGAGACCAATCCAATGACCCTTTTTAAAATTTAAAACATGAGTTTTTTGATATTATCCATATAACCTCGACTCACTCTCACAACGTCCTCATTGACCATTGTGACATCGTAACTTTTAGTATACTTATTTAGCTCTTTAACCTTATTTAAATTAATAATTGATGATCGATGCACTCGTATAAATATTGAATTGTCTAACTTTTCTTCTAAAGTAGAAATTCCGTAATTACTTAAATAGGTTTTATCGTTTGTAATTAGTTTTGAATAATCGCCATATGCTTCAATTCTAATGACATTCTTTACTAAAATAGTGACCAGTTTATTCAGACTTTGCACTAAAATGCGTTCAGGAAACTTGGGTTTGTCCATTAATAAACTTTCAGCAAGTGGTCTGGCTTTATTATTTTCAATATTTTGATTTGATTTTTCAACCGCTATTTTAAATCGTTCTTTGGTATATGGCTTTAAAAGATAATCGACAGCATGCACTTCAAAAGCTTTTAAAGCATATTGATCATAAGCCGTAGAAAAAATAATTTGTGGTAATTCTTCTAAATGAGTTAACACATCAAAACCTGTCATGCCTGGCATTTGAATATCGAGAAATACCAAGTCTGGTTTAAACTCATTAATTAACTTAACAGCATCAACGCCATTATTAGCCTCGCCTAAGACGACCAAATCACTAAAATCAGAAATATATTCTTTTATTAATTGGCGTCCGGAAGCTTCATCATCAATGATTAGTACTTTTCTCATATAGAAAAATTAATTTTTAATCCTTGAGGCAAATTATCTGAAAGTTCTAATGTCGTTTGATACATTTTTTCGAGTCGTAATTTCGTATTTGTTAGTCCGATACCTTTTTCAAATACCTTCTTTTTATCTTTCACACCTACTCCTGTATCTGAAATTTCAAAAGCCAATTGATTATTTTTCTTCTGAATACGTATCGTGATAGAACCACCTTCAACTAAAGATGCCAAGCCATGTTTTATTGAATTTTCCACTAAAGGTTGTAATAACATAGGTGGAATCATTTCGTTCAAAATTGATTCATCTACATCAACATGCACTGTTAATCGTTCTTGAAAGCGTTCCTTTTCGAGAGCCAGGTACTTTTTCACAAAGTCTAATTCTTCTCTTAAGGTCACTTTTTCGGTTTGCGAGGCTTTCAACTGATAACGAAACAAATCTGATAACTCCGCAATTAAATGTCTTGTTTTTTCATTTTCAGCAGGAACAGAAGCACTTATCGTATTAAAAATATTGTATAAAAAATGAGGATTAAGTTGTGCTTTTATAGCTGAAAGTTCACTTTTCAAAGCAGCAGTTCTGAGTTCACCTTCCAGTTTAAGTTTTTTCTGATTTTCTCGGAAATATTGATATGCGAAATAAAAACCAAATTGCGTCATCATAAAAAGAGTTGGTATGTACCAATCCCAAACTTCACCATTTCCTCGTAACCGACCTTGCCCTAAATAATCAATCAATTCGTACCGAAATTCCCTAACCACATATACTGCTATTGGAATTAAAATGGCAACCACAATAATCTGAAATTTCGTCTTTTGATGTCTTAAGAGTCGTATTCCGAGAAACCAAATAAGCACAGAAATTATAAGGTAAAATAAATACTGCATACCTGAAGTTAACCAATAACCTTTCAAATCTATCCAGCCAAAATAACCTTCATCTTTATACGCACCACTGTTCCACCATAATACGATTCGGTATATGTATGAAAAAAACAAGTAAAATAGAAACACATATAAAATGTCTTTTTTTCTGAAGTCTTTCACGTCTAAACAATTTCTACAAATTTAAAAATACATTATCTCTTTTAATTACGCTAATCGACGAGTTGACCTATTTACAGACGAGTAGTCTTTTCCAACTCATCGCTCTATAAGACGATTCAACTGTTCTGAAGTGTTTAGTGTACTGATATTTCAAACATTTGTATCAGTAAATAAAATAAACAACACTTATGAAATTTAAATATGTGCTCGTATTATTTCTAATCTTCCAATCTGTTTTTGGGCAGCAAACCATTATTGGACGTATTACAGATCAAGAGAATAAGCCTATCGAAGCAGCTATTGTGTCTATTATTACAGTAGAAAATAACACCTTTGTTAAAGCATCACTTACTAAGGCAAATGGCCGTTTCAATATTTCAAATATTTCTGAAGGAACGTATAAACTCTTCATCACTAGCTTAGGTTTTGAAGATTATAATAGCGAGATAGTTACAGTAACAAACTCCAATATTGACCTAGGTACAATATCATTAGCACCAAAGACCGAATCACTTGACAAAGTGACCATTACTGCAGAAAAACCAATGATTCAAGTTTTGGCAGATAAAACCGTTTTTAATGTTCAAAATACAATTAATGCCACTGGAGACTCAGGTTTTGAATTGCTAAGGAAAGCACCAGGAGTAATCATCGACAATAACGATAATTTTGTAGTCGAAGGAAAAACAGGTGTACTCATTTATATTGACGACAGACCATCCGTACTAAGAGGTCAGGATCTTGTGATTTACTTGAAAACTATTCAAGCAAGCGATATTGAAGCAGTCGAAATTATGACACAACCGTCTTCCCGATTTGATGCCGAAGGCAATGCAGGTATCATCAATATTAAATTCAAACGTGATAAATCATTAGGAACCAATGGAAGTATCGCTTCCGGACTTACCATTGGTGATTTTGCCAGATATAACCATTCGCTTTCCTTTAACACCAGAAACAAAAAAACCAACTTGTATGGAACTTATAGTAATGCTACAGGTAAGAGTTCGAGTTTTATCAATCTCTTCAGAATTCAAAATAATACCATTTTTGATGCCCAAACCGAATCGGTATTTGATAATAACAGTAATAACATTCGCCTAGGTTTTGATGTTTATGCCAATTCGACATCTACCTTTGGAATCATTGTAAATGGAAATTTTAATAAGTCGCTTTCAGTTTCAGATACTAGAACTCCCATCATTCTCTCTGGAAATAATTCACCTTCACAAGTATTAGTAGCTGGAAGCGACACAGCTACAAAAACTTCAAATTTATATACTAATTTGAATTATAAATTTAAAGACACGCTTGGGCATGCTTTGAATATTGATGTTGATTTTGGAAAATTTAAAAATGACCGAACTAATCTTCAACCAAACAGATATTTCAATGGAGAGGAAACTCAAATCTTAGATGAAACCATCAATTATATGGTGACACCTGTAGATATTGACATTTTCACTACCAGAATTGATTATGAACAACCTTTGATAAAGGGCATTTTTAGTATTGGTGGAAAATACTCAAAAATTAAAACCGATAATCAATTTGATTTTTTCGATAGAATTAATGGTCAAGACATTATAAATACCGAAAGAACCAATGATTTTCTATACAAGGAACAAATCATAGCTGCTTACATTAATTTTAATAAAACGCTTAGTAAATTCAATTTGCAGTTCGGTATACGACTAGAACATACCATTTCTGACGGACAATTAGAGAGCTTGCAACAAAACACGAACAACCAAGTAAAACGAGATTATACAGATTGGTTTCCAAGTGGAGGAATTACTTATCAATTGAATCAGAAAAATTCTCTGGCCTTAATTTATAGTAAACGCATTCAGCGACCAAATTATCAAAGTTTAAACCCTTTTGAATACAAGTTGGATGAACTTTCTTTCAGACAAGGGAATCCGTTTTTACAACCACAATACACGGATAATATCAAACTCTCACATACCTATAATTACCGACTAACAATAGCAATTAGTTACAGCTTTATTGAAGACTTTTTTGCTCAAATAACAGAGGCTGTAAACGGGAATCAAAATTTTATCACCACACGAAATGTTGCCAATCAAAAGATCATCAATTTGGGTATATCATTCCCATCAAAATTTAATGATTGGTGGTCTTATTACGCGAGCGTTAATGCCTTCAGAAGTATTTATGAAGCTACAAATCCCGATTTTGTCTCTACCTCACAAAATACCTTAAGTCTGTATGTGCAAAACACCTTTAAAATTACCAATACATTTAGAGCAGAAATCTCTGGATGGTACAGCTCTCCCACTGTTTGGGGAGGAACTTACGAAACTGAAAGTTTAGGTGCTTTAAATATTGCGTTTCAGAAAACCTTTTTGAACGACAAACTAAATGCAAGACTTAGCTTTAATGATATCTTATACACCATTCCCTGGAGAGGAACAACGCAATTTGGAACACTTTTTATTGATGGAAATGGAGGAAGCGATAGCCGACAAATACGATTTAATTTGACTTACAATTTTGGCAATAACGAAATCAAAAAAGCAAGAAGTCGAAAAACTAGTATAGAAGACGAAAAAAACAGAATATAAATTAGATATTAATTTTAAACACTACAATAATGAACACAAAACAAAACACATTCACATCACTAGTAATCCTAATTTTACTTTTGATATCGCATTTTGCCGAAGCTCAGAACACTTATCTCAAAATAACTTTAAGTGATCAAAAAAATGATTATGTAAGTTTTCCTCCCAACACAAAATTTGAACTTTTTGATGCCACAGACACCAAAGTATATAGTAATTCAGAGCGAATAGATATGTATAAAATTGATACGATGCATACCTTGGTCGTATATCCTAGCTGGAAAGACACCACTGATACTTTTAAGATTACAAATGGTAAAGTAGAACAAGTTGATAATTCGGCATATTTTAAGGCCTTATCTGAGCATTCAAAAAACCAAACCAATAATTATGGTGCTTATTCGTATGATGAAACTCAATTTACAAACGGCCTTACCATGAAAAAAATCATGTATCCATCAGCCGTAAATCCGGAATTATACAATGCGACCTTCGAGTTTAATAATGGTATTTCAGCATCTTATCTGGATGGTAAATTTGTTGCAACTTTAAATAATAAGCAACTTCAAGTAGAAGGCCATTATTTGATTTATTCCAACTATGGATTAATTAAATTGAGTTTTAGACCTTCAAATGGAGAAACCTGGTGGGTTTTTGAACCTAAGGAGTAATCAAAAAGGGAAGCCAAAAGCTTCCCTTTTTTTTTAAATACCACTAATAAAACTGCCATAAGGATCTTTAAACTGAATCCCTTTTGTAAATCGATATTTACTCAATTGCTTAAATTCTACTAAAGCCCAAAGCACAAATTCTTTTACAAAATAACTTTCTTCTTTTTTTAGATTTGGTTGGTATTTGCCAATGAGATCATCAAGAGGTGAAATCGCATCCAATAAACTCTTATATTCTTTATCTCGCAAATCGTCTAAAATTTCAAAACCATCTTTTTGATTAAAAAACCATGATATGACATCATCGTAAGGTGTTTCATCAGTGTCCTTTTTTAACTTTTCTATCTTCGGAAAGAATTCAGGAAATAAACTTTTAACAGCTTCGCCAATTAAGTTATAAGCAACCACAGCAGCACCTTCTTGTTCGCCTTCATATACCAATTCTACCTTTCCTGTGATTGCAGGAATGATCCCAACAAAATCACTTAGACGGAGCATTGTTTTATCATCACCAGCTAACAATGCTCTTCGTTCAGCAGTACTTAATAGATTTTCTAAAGCCGTTATACTCAATCTGGCACTTACACCACTCTTAGCATCAATAAATTCACTTTCGCGAGCTTCAAAAACAATTTGTTCTAATAAATCTCTAGCTAAATCTGGAATTATTACAGTATTTTTTTGATTTTCGACAATCTTCGCTTCTTGTTCAGTAATTAAACGTGCCGTTTCAATATCGACTGGATAATGCGTTAAAATCTGACTTCCGATTCTATCTTTTAAGGGTGTGACAATGCTTCCTCTGTTAGTATAATCCTCTGGATTTGCTGTAAACAAAAATTGAACATCTAAAGGCAAACGTAATTTAAATCCTCTAATTTGAATATCACCTTCTTGTAAAATATTGAATAAAGCTACTTGAATTCTGGCTTGTAAATCTGGCAATTCATTAATGACGAAAATACAACGATTTGCTCTCGGAATCATGCCGTAGTGAATCACGCGATCATCGGCATAGCTGAGTTTCAAATTCGCAGCCTTAATAGGATCAACATCACCAATCAAATCAGCTACAGTCACATCTGGAGTTGCTAGTTTTTCAGAAAAACGATCACTTCTATGCAACCAAGTTATGGGTGTATCATCTCCTTTTTCTGAAATCAATTCGGTCGCAAAGCGAGACATAGGATTAAAAGGATCGTCATTGATCTCTGAACCTTCTACATATGGAATATATTCATCTAACAGATTAAGCATCAAGCGTGCTAAACGCGTTTTCGCCTGTCCTCGAAGTCCGAGTAAATTGATGTTATGTCTTGATAATATGGCTCGTTCTAATTCAGGAATTACCGTGTTTTCATAACCATGCACACCTTCAAAGGCTGTTTCTTTGTTCTTTATTTTAGAAATCAGGTTGTCTCTTAACTCATCTTTAATAGATTTTGACTGATAACCTGCTTTTTTTAGTTCACCTAATGTTTTTATTGTTTCTATTTTCATATGTTTTAGTTTGAGATATCTCGGCTACGCTCGATATGACAGTATTTTTTTTTTAGTCAAGTAAAACCTAACGATTTTAAACTTTTTTTAATTATCCTTTAATTCTTTTTTTTCGGTTTGTTTCATAATCTTCAAAAATCATTTCTCCTAATCCTTTTAATCCTGTATAAAAGGCTTTTCCTTGATTTGCTCGTGTGAATTCTTGAACAAATTGCATGAGATAACGATCTTGGGCAATCATAAAGGTCGTAATTGGTATGTGTAATTTTCTGGCTTGTTGCGCCATGGCATAGCACTTATTAGTGATATACGGATTTAATCCGTTACTGTCCTTGTAGTATTGTCCGTCAGGTAATCGCAAGCAACTTGGTTTTCCATCGGTAATCATAAAAATCTGCTTGTTGGTATTGCGTTTTCTTCGGAGTAAATCCATTGCCAATTGCAAACCAGCAACAGTGTTGGTATGGTACGGACCAACTTTTAGATATGGTAAATCTCTAATTTCGATTTGCCAAGAATCATTTCCGAAGACAATAATATCAAGTGTATCTTTAGGATAACGCGTTGTAATTAATTCAGCCAAAGCCATGGCCACGCGTTTTGCAGGCGTAATACGATCTTCACCATACAGTATCATACTATGACTTATATCGATCATCAAAACGGTACTCATTTGAGATTTGTGCAAAGTTTCTTCAACAACCAAATCGTCTTCAGTAATACTGAAATCTCCAATACCATGGTTAATTTGCGCATTTCGCAAACTTTCGGTCATAGACACTTTATCTAAAGCATCTCCAAACTGATAATTTCTAAAATCTCCAGTGTGTTCATCACCTATTCCCGGACTTTTACTTTTATGGTTACCTTGTCCGCTTCGCTTAATTTTTCCAAAGATATGTTCTAAAGCTTGCTGTCGGATAGCACGTTCTGTTTTAGCTGTTATAGCCATACCACCTTTTCCATCAGGATCTATTTCTTCTTTGATATAACCTTTCTTTTTTAGGTCTTCAATAAAATCGTCAATGGTATATTCTGCTGTGGTTAGCTCATATTCCTTATCTAATTCTCTCAACCAAGATATGGCTTCATCAAAATCTCCTGATGTATGCGTGATGAGCTCTTTAAAAATTTCAAAGAGTTTGTCAAAAGGAGATTGATTTGGAGCTTCATAAGGTTTAAAAACGAAGCCCTTTTTAAAATTTTCAGTGTGTTTCATAGCTCTATAAAAATAAGGCTTTTAAAACTGAAATATATTAAAGCAATTATAAAATATTTAAGTTATTGAAATTTTATATAAGACAAACATATCTTATTTAAATAATTATTCAGATATTTGTATAAAATTACAATTTATGTTTTCTAAAGCTTGTGAATACGGAATTAGAGCTTCAATATTTATAGCAAAAAATTCTCGTGAAGGAAGACGCGTTAGTCCTAGGGAGATTTCTAAAGAAATTGATTCTCCTCAAGCTTTCACGGCAAAAATTTTACAAGATTTAGTAAGGCATGATGTCATCAAATCAGTTCAAGGAGCCTATGGTGGTTTTGAAATTGATAAAGATACTATTGCAACCATCAAATTGTCTCAAATTGTTGAAGCCATAGATGGTAATGGGATATATTCAGGTTGTGGTTTAGGTTTAAGAGAATGTAATGAACAACATCCTTGTCCGATGCACGATAAATTCAAATCCATTCGCAATGATTTAAGAGATATGTTAGAGACTACAAATTTAGAAGAATTAGCAACTGGCATCAAAAATGGAGAGGCATTTTTGAAAGTTTAAAAAATTTGAATATAAATAGGATATATTTATCCGAAATAAAAATATTATGGAGACAATAGAAAAAAAGACATTAAAAGAAATAGGTGAATTTGTTGCAGAAGACTACAGAACTGCAGCAGTATTTTCAAAATACAATATTGATTTTTGTTGCAATGGCAACAGAACGGTTGATGACGCTTGCGATAAAAAAGGAATTGACAGGACCATCTTAATGAATGAAATCAATACCATTTTAAATGAGAAGCGAGGAGGAACTACTGACTACAAATCTTGGCCTTTAGATTTGTTAGTAGATTATATTGAAAAAAAGCATCACAGGTACGTTGAAGAAAAAATTCCTATTCTTCGACAATTTTTAAATAAATTATGTCGTGTGCATGGTGAACGTCATCCTGAGTTGTATGAAATTAATGAATTATTTACAAGTTCTGCAGGTGATTTAGCTTCACATATGAAAAAAGAAGAACTGGTTCTGTTTCCATTTATTAAACAATTGGTGAAAGCTAAATTAAACTGTGGTGCTGTGAAACCTCCTCAGTTTGGAACAGTAGAAAATCCGATAGCTATGATGAAGGATGAGCATGGTAATGAAGGGGAACGCTTTAGAAAAATTGAAGCACTAACAGATCAATATAATCCGCCAGCTGATGCTTGCAACACTTACAAAGTCACTTTTGCAATGCTGAAGGAATTTGAAAAGGATCTGCATTTACATATTCATTTAGAAAACAACATTCTTTTCCCAAAAGCGATAGAACTAGAAACGTTATTTAGTTAATAGATTAATAGTTTGGTTTTAAGTCGAAGTTACACTTCTCTTGAGTTACTTAACCTACTGTAAATACTGTTATTTTTACGAGGGAAACAACAGAATTACATTAATTTAAACCAAGAGAAGTGTTCTTTTTTTTATACCTTTAATCGTATCAATATTTAGATATTTAATGCAAAAAAAACTCGTTATTGTTTGTCTTCTAAATTTTTTAGTAGCCGCGTTAATGGGTTTGGCATTACGTTATTCTTTTATTGAATCTATAGGTGTAAACTATCGTTTTTTAACACATGCTCATTCTCATGTTGCCATGTTAGGTTGGATGTATTTAATGCTGTACACATGCATTGTTCACTATTTTGTACCTGAGCAAAAACCAATTTATAATCGCTTATTTTGGTTAACGCAATTTGCCGTAATTGGCATGATATTAAGTTTTCCATTTCAAGGTTATGGGGCAATTTCTATCTCTTTTTCTACACTACACATCTTATGTAGTTACTATTTTGTGTATCTCATTTGGAAGCATCACAAAGCAACATCAAAAGCAACAACTTTGCTGTTAAAAGCATCACTCCTATTTATGCTCTTATCAACATTTGGTGTCTGGTGTTTAGGACCAGCCGTTGGAATGTTAGGTAAAGCTTCAGGTTTTTATCAAATTGCCATTCAGCACTTTTTACATTTTCAATTTAATGGTTGGTTTATATTTGCTGCAGTAGCTGTCTTTTTTCATCTATTACACATCAAAGACAGTTTATTATTCAGACGTTTTTTTAAGCTCTTAATAGTATCAACACTACTTACACTAGCCATGCCAATTCAATGGTTTGTGCCTAATAATATTTTATTGGTAGTGAATGCTTTTGGTGTACTTTTACAATTAGTAGCCATGTTCTATTTTTTTAAACTTACCATACAACCAATAAGACATTTAAATAAATCGTCTTCTCCGCTCTTAACCTATAGTCTTGGATTCGCCATTTTTAGTTTAGCTATGAAAACTATACTACAATTGGTCTCCATAATTCCTGAATTTGCTGAAAACATATACCTGCATCGAAATTTTGTGATTGGCTTTATCCATTTGCTTATGCTAGGTGTCATAACTGGATTTTTGTTTGTATTTATTTTGAAAAATGAACTGGCGGTCTTTAACAAAACCTTGGATATTGGTAGTTTCATATTCCTATTAGGCTTTCTCTCAACTGAAATCATTATATTAATTCAAGGAATAAAATTTTACATTGGAAGCGGCATGCTATCAAATTATCATCAAATCCTGTTTACAAGCAGTATCTTATTACCTCTTGGAATTTTACTCATAATTATAAACATTTTTAAACATAAAACACATGCCTCACAAACCACTAAAACGACATAAAGCCTTACAATCCTTAAGTAGAGAGCATCATCATGGTTTGCTGTTGTCATGGAAAATTAGAACGGGTTTTAACAAAGAGATTGAACCCGAACGAATAAGAGCTTATGCTAATTGGTTTTATCAAAATCATCTTATTCCACATTTCGAAATAGAGGAAACTCTTATTTTTCCAATTTTAGAACCAGATCATGAACTCATTAAACGAGCTTTAGCTGAACACAGACGCTTAAGACGTATTTTTACTGAAACTGAAAACGACACCAAAACATTAAGTAAAATTGAAGAAGAATTAGAACAACATATCCGATTTGAAGAACGCGTTCTTTTTCCAGAAATTCAAAAAGTAGCTACTGAAGCACAACTACTTCATATCGAAAACATACACCAACCTGATGATTTCAAAGACCATTTTGTTGATGCCTTTTGGGTATAATTTATTGTAACACTACAGACAAATTCAAATAAAAATTACGTCCTTGTCTCGGAATATTATTCCAATCTGCAAAGGTAGAATAGTTGGTATCTAAGAGATTTTCTATTCCATATTTTACAATAAATTTTGTATCGTTGGCATACATTACATTTCCGAAATTCAAATTTAAAACACCATAAGCAGCCGTTTCATCTTCACCATAAAAACTACTATATCTACTTTGGTTCGCATTACCTTCTAACTGTATTGCTGCATTAAATTGTTTCGCTTTATAGTTAAGTTCAGCTAGATATGTAAAGGGTCTAATAAATGGTAAATTCTCGTTGTTACTTCCTCGTCCATAATTATAGCCAACAGTACCATTAACCGAAAATGAATTAGATATTTTATAAGATGAATTTATATAGACATCAAATATAGATGCATTTGATAAGGCTTTGTAAATTCTAACACCATTAGCACCAATAGTCATCGCACTTAATGTTTCATCTATTTCACCAATAATATAATCCTCGATATAGAAATAGGCAGCCTCAACTCCGATATGAAATCTGTTTTTATGATAATTAGCTTTGGTATTTACTTCAATGGCTTTTTCATTATTGAGCGTTGGATTACCAATGTAGTCATAATTATCAAAACTATTAAATAAGAAGAAGCCATACCCTTCACTAACCGAAGGTGCTCGTTCACCATAACCTAAACCAAATGAAAAATCGTAGTTAGAAATATTATAAGTATAATTGGAAGCTACACTTATTAAAAATCTACTTTTTGAATCTGTAAGATCAGGATAAAATATTTTAAGGCTTTCTAAGCCTACGTTTTCTGCAATTCTGTTATTTTGAAATCCCATGCGTAAAGATCCTGAAAGTTGTTCCTTTTCACTCAAAACGACTTTATCCTTTGCGAAAATTCCAGAATAAAATGTTCTGATATCAGGCCAAGTGTACATAAACATTGCGGGCTGATTCGAATCGTTAGGATACATGGTCATTTCTGCTAAAGATCGGTTATAATACGCATTGACATTAAACAATATATGATGATTTTTAATTGTTGTCGTTGCTTTAGAATAAAAACCGAAAGTATCACTCCAACCTGGCATATCCATTCTTATTGGTACATCAGGTCGTTTGGAATCATCCATAATATGTGTGATGGTATTAAAATACAGCTTTGTTTCTAACGATTTAATAAATGTAGAATCATTAGCATAGTTATGTGTTACAGAAGTAATTAACGCTTCAGCCAGAGACACATCCATTGGCAAAGCAGGATACCCAACATCAGTCGCTTTATCATAAATAATATTAGCGTCTAGTGTATGTTTTTCGGATAGCTTAAAGCCTGTTTGTATTGACACGTTATACTTTTGGAACTGAGAAAACAGGACTTCATTAGATCCACCAGCATCATAATTATATGATTTTCTAAAAACACCATCAGCATTCATATAAAAAGTATTTCCAGAATATTCTAAATCTAAACCAGCTACTCTATAGTTTCCATTTGTTTCATAGCCTAAATCGACATTGGTTTTTAGTCTAGATTGATAAAATTTACTTGACGCTAGTTGCAAATCAATTCCTCCTCCAACACAATGACCATTTTCGGTACCTGTTTGACCTGAGCCGATACTGACTTTTTCCAGATTTGAAACATCTACATACGATGTAATAGGATCCATTTTATCTGTGCATGCTCCAAAAATCTGCATGCCATCAATAGTGACGCTTAATCGTTCACTATTCATATTATTCAAAGTTGGTTCCCAAGCGTAATTACCACGTTTTATCATGGCGACCTTATTCGATTTTTCTAAGTAATCATCAATACTTGATAAGGTTTTTTCTTGTCGATGATTACTTAATTTACGTCTACTTAGAACGATTACCTCAGTTAATCGTGTCGTATCTTTTTTAACATCAGTTTCATCTTCTTGAGCGACAGTAATTCCGCTAAGAAGCATACAAAAACTATAGATGAGGAACTTTTTCATAAGTGTATGTTTTAACAAGCTTATCTGTAAAGTGATGTATAGTGTCATTAAGAGTAAAGCAATAAATCTTAATTGTTTTAAAACTGATTACATACAATTCTAATAGATTCATCATTTTATTCAGAATGACACTTTTCAAATAGTCTAATTTTTTTAATTTAAAACTCTAATTCTAGATACAATGAACTTTGGTTGTTCTCATCGGTTACGTCTTCACCTTTGAGCACTTCATCATTAGCATTCATTAGTTTTAGGTTTAGAACCCAATAACCTGTCATTGTTAATGATAAATCGCCATGATACATCTCATCAGACGAACTGTAGTTTAAATCTGTATTATTAGGTGAGCTATGATTTCCCATGCCTGGCATTCTAGGATCGAGAGTGATCGTATAGTTTTCTGCTACTGGAAATGTCATCATATTTTCCATTTTATGTACACTAACCATTAAATCATTAATACCGATAATTGGAGTATTCGGTTGGATACGTGCAATGATATAACGAGTAGCATCGCTTCCCATAAAACTAGTAACGTTTTGATTGTTGTTTTGTCTCACTACAATCGTATCAGCCATTGTATAATCTATGCCATCAACAGTGTAATCTATTGTTAAAGACCATCCCGAACCATCTGTATTAGTCATTTGATAGATGATATAACCTTCAAAAACTGTATTTTTTCCTAAAACTTTTGAAATAGCAGATCTTGGGCAAGAATGTTGCATGGTTGGCATTTGCATCATTGGCATCCATGAGAACGAGGCGTCTTCAACATATAAATCTGAAGCATTATTTTTCAACCTAATGCTTACAGAATTATAACCTGTGTAAAAATTGCCTTCTTTATTAAACAATTCGATAGTATGTGTTGAATTAGTCAATTCCTGAATTTTAATAAGGCCGTCAACTTCGCTCAAAATTATTGGGTTATCATCATCATCTTTAGAGCAAGAACTTGTTACTAAGGATAAAAACAATATTGGTAGCAGTACGTATATAAATTTAATTGATTTCATAATGTTAATTTTTATGTTTAAAATAGGACTTAAAACTCCTTGCTCACTTGTAGATTCAAGTAAGAATTAGAGTAAAACCAAACTGATTTTAGGATCTAAAAAACTAACAGAAATTTGGAGGAGGTGTATCTATGTCGAGATACATTTTGATAATTCTTGGTGTGCTTGTAATTATCTTATGTCGTTGCGATTGCAGATTTAAATTGGATGTTTCAATTTGACTTAAACTTGAAATAAAGAATGCATCTAGTACACGTTGTTTGCTTTCTTGAAATGGTGTTTCAGAATGTGAATTGGTCGTACTCTCCGAGAGTTCTTTACGCAATTGGCATTTCCCATTACAACCATTTTGAGCTTCTTTTTGGATACATAGCGTTTTTGCGATAAAGTCTTGATTAATTACAAAATCTCCAATAATAGTTAGTGTATTTATATTATGTGCAAATAATATAAACACCAAAATAATTGCCGTTATTTTTTGAACTACTATGGTCATAGTGTAACAAATCTAAACCTAAGATGAGACATAAAAGATGACTATTATCTTTCTTCAAAAAACTTAAAATAAGCTTTAATTAATGCTTCCAAATTAGTAATTGACAACTCTGCTTTAACCTCGTTGTTTTCTTCTCTCAATATTGAAATTTCATCAAGCATAGGAATTAAAACCACATGTAACTGGTCGTGTGGTTCTCCAGTCATGCTACAGTTTTGAATAATATAACTTGTTTGTTTCGAAAGGAGATCACCTAATACTTTATAATCTTTTTTTGAATTACTCTTAAATGATGACAAAATTGAATCCATCTTAGATACACCTTTATGAGTTTCAACATTCGCAATCCATTTTTTGTTTACATTTAATTTAAGAGGCAACGTATCAACAATTGAAATGGTTTCTTTTACAGCATCCTGATTAGAAGTCGTTTGCTTTGATTCAGATTTACAGCTTACAACTGTACTGAATAGAACTAGAATCACAAAATATTTATTCATTTTAAACATATTAAAAGGATTTAAAAATCTTTCTTTTTCGATTTAAATACAATTCGTAGAACTGGCAAAATCACCCAAATTGTAAGCATCACGAATGATATTACTAGTCCGAAATTTGTACCGAAGAATTGCTTAAAAACTGCTCCTGTATAACCCAATAAAGCTGAAATATCGAGTTTTAAAAGGATGAGCGTTCGAGATAAATCAATGGGATTTAGCATGGTTCCAACCAAAGACAATTTATCTAAAGGGTATTCTTCAAACATAATTAATGTCATTAAAAACAAACCATCATATATAATTGCTAAAAACAACCAAAGCAAGATGGCATAACCAAATCCTTTAATTTTATTTTCGTTTGACAACGCAATGTTGAAGGCTAAAGCTGTAAAAATTAAGGTCAAAAATGTTCCTGTGATAAGTAAAAGTGAAAAATCCCAGATCGCACTACTCTCAAATAAACCATAAAACACAAACGGGATTCCTAGACCCAAAATCAAACTAATAGAGAGTGATAAGGCCACACCCAAATATTGCCCGAGAAATATAGACGACCGTTTTAAGGGTTGTGCTAAAAGTAATTCTGTAAATTCTTTAGAATTATAATAATACATCACACCAAAAATGGTACCTATTAATGGCACTAATACAATTATGACATTCATCAATGTAATGACTGCTTTAGATAAATCATTATTTAAGAACAAAAGTACAATACCTAACAATAAATAGAATGCAAAATAGACGTAACTCCAGCGGCTTCGCATTAAATCGAAAAAACTATATTTTAGTATTTTAAGCATGGTTGTCGGTTAATATAGACGCTATAGCATGTTCAAAATCTGGCTGATTGGTCTTGGTTTTTAATTCTGAAATTGAGCCTTTAAAGTAAATTTTACCTTCTAGTAAAAAGACAATTTCATCTGAAACTTCTTCTACAAAACTCATAATATGAGACGTAATTAAAATTGTTTTTCCTTTAGCTTTTTCGGTTTGGATTAAATCTTTTAAGCGTATTAATGAAATGGGATCGAGTCCTGTGGTTGGTTCATCTAAAATTATTAACGGACTATTAAACATGAAGGTTAAAACGATATTTACTTTTTGCTTCGTACCTCCTGAAAGGTTACCTAGTTTTTTATCTAAAAAAGGTGTTAGTTTAAAAAGTTCGATTAAACGATCTTCCTCATTTGTATATTGACGCAAATCTTTAATCATCTTAATTAATTCCTTAACTTTTAGATTACTAGGGAAATTAGCAATCTGTGGGAGATAATCAATTTTATGACG
Source organism: Psychroserpens mesophilus (assembly GCF_000826645.1). Classification (GTDB taxonomy): domain Bacteria; phylum Bacteroidota; class Bacteroidia; order Flavobacteriales; family Flavobacteriaceae; genus Psychroserpens; species Psychroserpens mesophilus. The sequence continues at coordinate 85,918 of NZ_JXJP01000020.1, read as the reverse complement.
ATATTCAGGGTTTTTCTTGATATTTTCACCCAGCACATGAATGACACCTTTATCGGGAATAACCATCCCTAAAATAGACTTTATTAATGTTGTTTTACCAGATCCGTTCGGACCAAGAACTGCAAAAATTCCACCATTATTTATGTTGAGATCCAAACCACTTAATACATGGTTTTTTCCAAATTTTTTATATAAACCTTCAATACTTACCATTTGATTTGTTTTGTTAGAGGATTAGCATCCAATAGATTATCTGGCGTAAACACAGGTGAAACTTTTTCAGAAAAATCAATTATATCTATAAACATACTACGTAATAAAATGATCGTTTCTGGTGTGCGATTTACGATATAGGAAAACAGTTTTACAGGACGATAAGGCACATCTCCTACTCCATCTTTATCCAAGTCATAACCTGTGTAACTGCTCCAGTAATTACGATCAAATTTGTTGTCATTAATCTTACTATTGTAGGCAATATCAAATGAATTATATAAGAAATTGTTTTCTACAAATGTATTGGTATAACAAGCACCTTTCACTTTAATTGCCCAACCATTATTCATGAAATTGTTATGTTTATAGATGATTCGGTTAGAACCTTCAATATTAATTGCGATGGTATTATCTTCAAACGTATTGCCAATAATTTCAGCATCGTTGATCTCTTTCAATAACATCCCATAGGAAGCTGTTCCCCAGTTTTCTTTAAAAATATTGTTATACATTTTAATTTTTTTAGAAAACATCACAGCAACTCCTGCGCCATTATTTTCGAACGTATTGTCTTGATACGTATCATCGTTTGAAAACATAAAATGAAGTCCATATCTAATATTTAAAGCACTCACATTATTTTTGATGATACAGTCATCAGAAAATTCTAAATATATGCCATCACGAACATGCTCTACATAATTATGTTCAATTTCGATATGATTACTATACCATAATTGTATGCCATTTCCAGAGTTATACTCTTCAACAGCATCACCAATAACTTTATTGTGAAAGATTTTTCCGTAACTTGATTTTTCAATATATATTCCGAAGAACAACTTTTCTAAAACTAAATTTTGGATTAGAAAATGTTTACTTTTTTTCACTCGAATAGCTGCAAAGTCTTCAGTATAACTGGTACCAACGTTAATGATAAATAAACCATCGACTGTAACATTATCAGCTGTAATAGTTATAATTTCACCTTTTAATTCGCCATCAATAACTGGATAATTTTCACCAATGATAGTCAATGGTTTATTCACCAAAATAGCATGTTCTTTATAAGTTCCTTTTTTAACGACTATCGTGTCAAAATCTTTTGATTGACTTATCGCTTCCTCTAATGTGGAAACAGGACAACGTTTACAAACTTCTAATGGAGATGCATAAGTGGTGCTGGTCATTAAAATGACCAAGAAAAGAGTGAATCTCGTTTTCATATTACTAGTCTTTAAAATGTGCTAGTAATTCGTTCCATGTATATAAGTTACCACCTTTTTGAGACTGTATTTTTTTCGCTTCAGATTTAGATTTAAAGGCTGATAAAAACGCTCCCATCGGACTTGGAATATTTTTACTAATCAAGAATGTCGCTTTGGTAGCATCAATTAATGTTTCAGGCTCAGTATAATTGTTAGATAAATACAACGCGATTTCGGAAGTTTCAAACTCTTCCATAAAATTAATCATACATTCGGTTGCATCAAATTTATAAACTTTACCTTTTAGAGTTACAATTTCGGCTGCATGGACTTTATCTACAATGGTCATCTTACAATAATGGCAACCATCACTACCATAATCTATGGGTTTTGGTGATACATTACAGCTAAATAAAAGCCATAGCAATGCAATAAATGAATAATGTTTGAGTATTTGCATGATTTTAGTGTTTTAGTGTTTTGATGGCAGCTAAGTAACCTGAGACGTTTTATGATTTTTCTTTCCAAGTAAGTAAGCTATAAATCCCATAGCAATTCCTAAAGTTAGGAATAAAGCACCTAATTGTGGATAGGAATGCGCTCTAAAGTTTAAAATATCTCTACTTCCAAAAAGTGGTGGTTGAAAGCCCATTTGCGTACCATCTGGATTGGTAAATTTCATAATAGCTTTAGGATCTAGATTGTGACCATAATCATGTTCCCATAAGTAAAAGTCGTACATTCCTGCTGAACTCAAAACAATCATTAATATAAACCAACCTAAAAACCATTTGTAATTTCCTTTGAATGCAATTAGAAGACCAATAACACTTGTGATTATTATGCCTAATGGAAAAATTTTAAACTCAGGAATAGCATCTGGTATATATTTCATGCCCACATAATGATTCATCAAATTTATATTTTTGATATCATGCGGATTGGCATCAGAAAAGTCATTGATATGTATATACATTCCCAAAGGTGTCGGATACTGAGGCGCTTCTAGGGTGATTTTCCATAGTGGAAACAAAAATAATCCCAAGGGTAGAATCGCTGCAAGCAGCATGATGATGTTTGACTTTTTCATCTTTAAAATTTTTAGTGATTTTTTAGTGTTTTAAAAAGAAAGGCGAGAGCGAATAATTGACCCTCGCCTTTTTATAGGAAAATAAACACTAAAACAAAATTTTCCTAGATTGTTTATTCAATATCCTCTCCCAGCGACCATTTAAGTGGTGTATCGCTATTGGCAGAAGAAACTCTAATGTAACCTTGCATTTCCTGGTGTAGTGCTGAACAGAAATCTGTACAATAAAATGGCCATACACCAACTTTCGTAGGTTCCCATACCGAGGTTTTCGTTTGTCCTGGCATGATTAATAATTCAGATGTATTTTGACCTAAGACAGCAAATCCGTGAGGCACATCAAAATCTTGCTCCAAATTAGTCACGTGGAAAAACACTTTATCTCCCAGTTTAACACCTTCAATATTATCTGGTGAGAAGTGACTTCTTATTGTTGACATATAAATATGTACTTCATTACCTTTTCGAACCACTCTACTCTCGGCATCAGATTTTGCAGCATATGGATGTTTATTATCTTCTAAATTATATATTTTTTGAGAACGTTCTTTTATGATATCTGCGCGCATTGCTGCTGCATAGTGAGGCTCACCATGTGTAGGAAAATCTAAAAGTAATTCCATTTTATCTCCTGAAATATCATATAACTGGGCTGAATGTTCTAATTCTGGACCTGTTGGTAAATAACGATCTTTTGTGATTTTATTCATCGCAAACATATACTTACCTTGAGGTTTTCTAGAGTTTCCACCAGGAATTGTCAAGTGACCTACAGAGTAGTAGGTAGGTTGTCTGTCTAACACTTCCCATGTACCAAGCTTCCATTTTACAACTTCTGAAGAAATAAAGAACGTAGTATACGCGTTTCCTTTATCATCGAATTCAGTATGCAAAGGTCCTAAGCCTGGTTGCTCAACAGAACCTGCTAGAACATCTTCAAATTTTAAGATAGGTATGCCGTAAGCATCTCCATCAAACTTTTCATTTTTAATTGCGTCTAGCATTTTAGTAAATGAATGCACTGTTAAATTTGCTGATAACTTACCGTTACCAATAATGTATTCACCTGAAGGATCAACATCACATCCATGAGGTGATTTAGGTGTTGGTAGTAAGTAAACGGCACCAGGAACTTCAGAAGGATTAACCACAAGCACTTCTTTGATCATCGTAGATGTTGCAGAGTGTGTAGCCTCATCATAAACATTGTGTGCGTAATCTGCTGGCATCATAGTTCCACCTCCATTATTGACGTACTCTTCAATTTTTTTCCAGTTTACGGCTGCAATAAAATCTTTATCATTTTGAGATGCATTTACCTCTAATAATGTACTTGCTTCTTCTGAATTATATGTGGAGAAGAAAAACCAACCATGAGAAGCGCCACGTCCTGGATGCGCTAAATCATAGTTAAAACCTGGCATAAGCACTTGAAATTTTATATCCATATGACCATGCTCTGGCTCTACGCTAATAAACGATAACGCGCCTTTAAAATTACCTTTATAATCCTTAATTGGCATATCACGTTGCGGAATTGGCACTGAAAAGCGCGTACCTGCCACAACATATTCTGTGTTTTCTGTTACAAAAGAAGAACTGTGATTACCAGCACTATTTGGAACTTCAATAATTTCAGTGGTCTCAAAGGTTTTTAAATCAATCTTAGCGATTCTTGGTGTATTATTTTCATTTATAAAAATAAAACGACCATCTATTTCTCCATTAGTCTGTGAAATGTCTGGATGATGCGAATCTCCCCAAGGAATAAATCCGTGAGATGTATTTAGCATTGGTTTTGTTTCTTCAGAATAACCGTAACCAGAAGTTGGAAATTGAGAGAATACAGGAATTTCTTTAAACATTCTTCCTGATGGCAATCCATACACAGTTAAATTACCACTATATCCACCTGATATAAATGCATAAAACTCGTCATGTTCGCCAGGAGCTACATACACTTTCTCTGCGACATTACTTGCCAGTGCACCTGATTTGTTATTGGATGTTTTTGAATTATTACAACTCGTAATTACAGCAAAAACAGTTAGGATTGCTAGAGTTGATTTGATTACATTCTTCATTAGTTTATAAATTTAAATTAGTGTTTTTATTCTTCTGTTGGAGGTAATAATACCTTATCAATAACATGTACAATTCCATTACCTGCTTTCACACTGGCAAGTATTTTAGCACCTCCAATCATAGGTTCACCATCGACAACTTCCACCATGACATATTGATTGTTTGCTTGACCTAATTTTTTAAATTTGGTCAAAAATTCTTTGGAATAGTTCCCTGGAGTTACATGATACTTTAAGATGTTAGCTAATGCGTCTTTGTTTTCAGGTTTCAATAAATTGTCAACAGTCCCTTCAGGTAAAGCAGCAAATGCTTCATTAGTTGGAGCAAAAACCATCAATGGACCAGCATTAACTAAAGCATTTTCAAGACTGGCGGCTTGTACTGCTGCCACTAATGTTGTGTGATCTTTAGATCCAATTGCTATATTTAACACTGTTGGTTTCCCTTCATCATCCTCTATAAAGGCTTGTCCTGTTTTTTCATTAGATACAGATTCTTGTTCTGAAGCTGTAGGGCTCGTTGAGGCATTTTCTTTGTTGTCGTTTTTGCACGACCATATAAATGCCATAAGTGTAAAAACTAAAATGATTGTTTTGGTTGTTTTCATAATTGGTTTTTATAGTGTTCTAAAATATTCTAGCACAGATCTTGCTTCCTCTTCTGTAAGATTTTGATTAGCCATTGGTGAACCATTAAACTCCATTAATAATTCTTTTGCTAAAGGATCATTTTTAACCATCCCTTCTGGATCTAAAATCATATTCATAACCCATTCCGGCGTTCTACGCTCCAAAATTCCCGTTGGTGGTGGTCCTATAAATTTCTTGTCTGTTCTATGACATGCAGTGCACATGTTTTTAAAAACTTCAGCGCCTTTAGTAGCCATATTTTGGTCAATTTGTGGTTCTAATGTTACAGATGAAATAGGACCAACACCTTTATTAGTCAAGTCTATTCTTTTGGACGCTGGTGTTGTAGTTCCCTTAGGTGTCTCTGTTTTTACTGGAGCTTCTTTTCTACCATAAGAGATAGGCTCTTTTTTCTTTTCTTCTTTGCCTCCACAACTTAATAGTAGTGTTACAAATAATACGGTCATGAGTTTTAGTGTTATTTTCATTTTTATTGGATTTTATGAAACAAAAGTATGGATCAAAAGCTGCAAAAAATATGATAATTATCATATTTCGGGTAATTTTGTCTTATTTAAACAATAATACATTTTTGTAACCTATAATTGTTAAAAGTATTTTAAGATTGGTAAGTAAAATATACACCCAAAAACTTTTGATTATCTTTATGCAACTTTAAAAATTCGCTAACGTTTTAGGCATGAAAAAAACACTTTACTTTCTGATGCTCTTAGCATCTTTTTCATTATTTGCTCAAGAACTTTCTATGGATGTAGTCAAGAGCATGAAACCTCGTAATATTGGCCCAGGTGGTATGTCTGGTCGAGTTACAGCTATTGATGTTGTCCATAAAAATACTGACATTATGTATGTAGGAACTGCTTCAGGTGGTTTATGGAAATCCACTTCTGGTGGAATTAACTGGAATCCTGTTTTCGATAAAGAAACGACAAGCTCAATTGGTGCAGTTGCCATACAACAATCTAATCCTAGTGTCATTTGGGTTGGAACTGGAGAAGGCAATCCTAGAAATAGCCTGAATGGTGGATATGGAATTTACAAATCGCTTGACGCAGGCAAGACTTGGGAATTGATGGGATTGGAAAAAACGCGACATATTCATCGTGTGATTATTGATCCTACAAATCCGGATATCGTCTATGTTGCTGCTATTGGTTCTCCTTGGGGAGAACATCCAGAACGTGGTGTTTATAAAACGACTGATGGTGGAATGTCATGGACAAAAATTTTATTTGCAAACAATAAAACAGGAGCAGCCGATTTAGTCATGGATCCAACCAATCCCAATAAATTAATTGCTGCGCTTTGGGAACACAAACGCGATCCATGGTTTTTTAATTCAGGTGGTGAAGGCTCTGGATTACACATAACCTATGATGGTGGTAACTCGTGGAAAAAAATAACCGAAAAAGAAGGGTTTCCAAAAGGTAATTTAGGTCGTATTGGTGTCGCCATTGCTGCCAATAAACCAAATATTGTTTATGCGCTGGTTGAAGCTAAAAAAAATGCACTGTATAAGAGTGAAGATGGTGGATTTAACTGGGAAAAAGTAAATGATAAAAGTGATATTGGTAATCGTCCGTTTTACTATTCTGAAATCTATGTCGATCCTCAAAATGAAAATCGTGTATATTCTATTTATACTTATGTGAATGTTTCCGAAGATGGTGGAAAAAACTTTTCGCAACTAATGCCAGCCTATGGTGTAAGTAATGGTGTTCATCCTGATCATCATGCTTGGTGGATTCATCCAACCAATGGAAACTTCATGATTGATGGAAATGATGGTGGAATGAATATCACTAAAGATGGTGGTAAAAACTGGCGTTTTATAGGTAATTTGCCCGTTGCTCAATTTTATCATATTAATGTGGATAATGAGATTCCTTACAATGTTTATGGTGGCATGCAAGATAACGGCTCTTGGAGAGGTCCGGCTTACGTTTGGCGTACTCAAGGTATAAGAAATAGCTATTGGCAAGAAATAAGTTTTGGTGATGGTTTTGATGTTGTTCCTGATAAGGACAATACTCGTTTCGGATGGTCTATGAGCCAGCAAGGTTACGTAAGTCGTTATGATTGGCAAACTGGAAACAATTATACTGTGCGACCAACACATCCCGATCCAGAAGTGCAATTACGATTTAATTGGAATGCCGCTATTAATATTGATCCTTTTGATAACAACACCTTATACTTCGGAAGTCAATTTGTTCACAAATCGACAGATAAAGGACAAACATGGACTGTGATTTCGGGAGACTTAACGACAAATGATCCTGAAAAACTAAAACAAAATGAAAGTGGCGGATTAACTATGGATGCAACTGGAGCCGAAAATCACTGTTCCATTTTAGTCATTGAGCCTTCTCCTTTAGAACGTAATATGTTTTGGGTGGGAACAGATGATGGCAAAGTACATTACACCCAAAATGGTGGGCAAACGTATACAGACGTTACTAAAAACATTAAAGGTTTACCTTCTGGAAGTTGGATTCCACAAATAAAAGCCTCTAATAAAAATAAAGGTGAGGCTCTACTTATTGCCAATGATTACAGACGATTTAACTACACACCTTACGCTTACCGAACTAAAGACTATGGTAAAACTTGGCAACGAATTATTGATGCTACAGATGTAAAAAGCTACACCTTATCAATTGTTGAAGATCCTGTAGAAAAAAACTTATTATTCCTAGGTACTGATGATGGTTTGTATATTTCAATAGATGCTGGAAATTCCTGGACTAAATGGACACAAGGTTTTCCAACAGTATCGGTAAAAGATTTGGTAATCCACCCAAGAGAACACGATTTGATTATAGGAACCTTTGGTCGCGCTGCTTGGGTTTTAGATGATATTCGTCCACTTAGAGAAATAGCTAAAAACAAAGAAATTATTAATCAGAAATTAGAATTATTCACACCACCTACAGCATATCAAGCAGCTTATCAACAACCAACAGGAAGTCGTTTTGGAGCAGATGCCATGTATCATGGTGAAAATCGAGATAATGGTGCTATCTTTTCTTATTTTGTAAAAATAGATGAAACAAAAAAAGAGGAGCAGACAGCCGATGATGACAAGACTAGTGACGATGACGATGACACTAATGATGTAATTGACGAATCAAAGGTCAAATGGGACTCTTTAACCATGAAAATATATGATCAAGAACGATTAATAAGAACTCTAAAAACTAAAACTCCTGACGCTACAGGTATTTACAAATGGTCATGGAATATGGATGAAGCAGGTGTGTTAAGTCCATCACGAACTCTCAGAAAACAAACGAGAGAACCTAGTGGTGTTAGTGTAAAACCTGGAACATACAAAGTTGTTTTACATTATGGTGATTTAACTTCTGAAGAAATGATCACCATAGTATCTGATCCTAGATTAGAAGTTTCTCAATCCAACATTAATGAAGTGTACAATGCCTCTAAAAGATTAGAGAAGATGGAGCAAACATGTTCTGATGCTGTAAAACAATTGGTTGAAAGCAAAGAGATTGCCCATAAATATAAAGAAGAATTAAGTAAACTAGATAAAGCGCAATACAAAGACGACATTAAAGCTTCTAAAGAAGTCATCAAAAACATTGACAACCTCATCGATTTATATTTAGGTAAACAAGATGAACGACAAGGTATTACCAATACTTCAGTGGTTTCTGTGATAGATCGATTAGACATTGCAAATTGGTATGTAGGTTCAAGGCAAAATGGATTAACTACAACAGAAAATACATTGCTTAAACATGCAGAAGATGCGGTCAATGATGCACTTAAAAAAACGAATACCTTTTTTAATGACACATGGAAAGCATATCAAAACCAAATACAAGCTCTCCAAACCAATCCTTTCAAAGAGATTAACACTTTTAAACTAGATTAATATAAGATATAGGTATAAAAAAAGCTCTAAATAATTAGAGCTTTTTTTATTCTACTCGTCTTAATCCCTCATGATCTTCTATTCTTATCTGTTTGCCTTTTGTAGAAATTAAGCCTTCTTTTTTAAATTGTGAAAGTATTCTAATCGCAGATTCCGTAGCAGTACCAACAATGCTGGCATAGTCTTCTCTTGACAGTGTAATGGATAAATAATCTGCATCATCAGTACCAAAATGTTCACTGATATAAAGTAATACATCGGCCAATCTGTTCTTTACAGATTTTTGTGCCATATCAACAATCACATTATCTGACTCTTTTAAATCATGAGCCATTTGTTGTAACATATCTAATGTAAACTTAGGGTTATTTTCTAAGTCACTCATAATTTCACTCTTAGGAATAAAACAAACTTCCATGTCATTTAGAGCAACAGCACTCAAATTTGCCGACTCATCACCTATAAGTGAACGCTGTCCTAACAAATCACCTTTCACAACCAATTTCACAATCTGATCTTTACCGTTAGCACTCAATTTTGATAGTTTGCAAACACCATCTTTAATACAATACACACCGTTAATACTGTCACCTTCCTCAAAAATAATGTCTCCTTTCTTAACAGTTCTGGAGGTTTTGCAACCTGAAATCCTGATTAACTCGTCTTTTGTTAAGGCTTTAAGAGAATTAAATTGCCTAATAATGCATTGTTCGCATTTACTCATACCTATAAAATGTTTATATTCAAAAGTACTAAAAAACATGATAAAAATCATATTTTAAACAACCTTCATTTTCAACCTTTGCAATAGGTATAAATGAGCAAATTTTCTGAGATGAGTCAAGTAAACTTTTTGATTCCAAAACGGCTGTCTTTCGGCATATTATTTCTGACTGTTTTAAAACAACTAAAATGGATCAGATAAAACAAACGTCTTGTTACCATTGTGGTGACGAATGTAAAACAGAAATATCATTTGATGATAAAACGTTCTGCTGTAATGGTTGCAAAACTGTGTATGAAATATTTTCTGAAAATGATTTAACCTGTTATTACGATTTAGAAGCCGCTCCTGGATCAATTCCTAAAGAGATTGAAGGAAAATACGATTTTCTCTCTCAGAAAAATATCATTGAAAAATTAACCGAGTTTGATGATGGCAATACTCAAATTGCAACTTTATACATACCACATATTCATTGTAGCTCCTGCATCTGGATTTTAGAAAACCTCAACAAATTAAATCCAAATATCACCTCTTCACAAGTCAATTTTGGCAAGAAAACCATTCGTGTGACCTACAAATCTGAAACTTGTTCATTAAAAGACGTGGTTTTGCTCTTAAGTTCTATCGGTTATGAACCTTATATCTCGTTAGATGATTTTAAAACTGGCAACCAAAACGTCAATCGCAGTCTCATTTATAAATTAGGCATTGCAGGTTTTGCTTTTGGAAATGTCATGTTTTTATCGTTTCCAGAGTATTTTGAAGTGGGTGAATTCTGGCTAGAACAATATAAGCACTTATTTAGATGGCTTATGTTCGCATTCTCACTTCCTGTTGTATTTTATGCTGGTCGTGACTATTTCGTTTCAGCTTACAAAGGATTACGCTCCAATTTATTAAATATTGATGTTCCCATCGCACTGGGTATTGCCGTTTTATTCCTCAGAAGTACTGTTGAAATACTATTTGACTTAGGTTCGGGATTTTTTGATAGCCTAACAGGATTAGTATTCTTTTTATTACTCGGAAAGTTTTTTCAACAAAAAACCTATACGTTTCTTTCCTTTGAGCGTGATTACAAATCGTATTTCCCAATAGCTATAACTAAAATAAATTCAAAAGGCAATGAAACTCCTATTCAGGTTTACGACATTGAAAAAGGAGATCGTTTGCTCATTAGAAATGAAGAATTAATTCCTGTAGATGGCATCCTAATCAACGGAAAAGCAAAAATTGATTACAGCTTCGTTACTGGAGAATCTGAATCTGTTAGCAAACAATCTGGTGACAAATTATTTGCTGGCGGAAAACAAACCTCTGGTGTTATAGAAATGGAAGCCATTAAATCTGTTGAACAAAGTTACCTCACACAATTATGGAGTAATGATGTCTTTAGTAAAAATAAAGAAGACGGTTTTACGACTTTAACCAATACCATCAGCAAACGATTTACCTATATCGTATTGAGTATTGCTATTATTTCTACAACATTCTGGTTGTTTGTGGATGCTTCAAAAGCTATGAACGTATTTACTGCTGTGCTCATCATCGCTTGTCCTTGCGCCATCGCTCTATCTGCTCCGTTTACATTTGGAAATTTGCTTCGAATCTTCGGAAAATTAAAATTCTATGTCAAGAATGCTTCTGTTATTGAGCAATTAGCGGCAATAAACACCATTATTTTCGATAAAACTGGAACGATTACATCGAATAAAAGCAGCTCAGCTAATTATGATGGAATCGCATTAACTCCTTCCGAAGAATTACTCCTAAAAAATACACTACGAGGCTCTAACCATCCTTTAAGTCGAACTTTATATGACATTCTAGAAGAACATAATATCATAACCTTAAATCATTTTGAAGAACATTTAGGCAAAGGGATTGAAGCGACTCACAACAATGAACATATCAAAATTGGTTCTGCAAGTTTTGTTGGCGCGAAAGAAACATCTGTATTGAATACAACTGTTCATATTAGTACAAATAATCAATATAAGGGAAAATATACATTTTATAACAGCTATAGAAAAGGTCTGTCTAAACTATTCAACAAATTAAAAAAACATTACGACTTGGTTATCCTTTCAGGTGATAATGAAGGAGAATTTGAAAATTTAAAGAAGCTCTTACCTTCAAAAACTAAACTCATCTTTAATCAAAGGCCAGACGACAAATTGGAATACATCAAATACCATCAAACTGAAGGCGCAAAAGTATTGATGATTGGTGACGGACTTAACGATGCTGGAGCATTAGCACAAAGTAATGTAGGTATTGCCATTTCTGAAAATGTAAATGTCTTTTCTCCTGCTTGTGACGCTATTTTAGATGCCTCAAAATTTAACCAACTTTACAAGTTTATAAAAGCTTCAAAACGTGCTATTACCATCATAAAATGGAGTTTTGTGTTATCGTTTATTTATAACATCATCGGACTTTATTTCGCAGTCACTGGTCAGCTAGCACCTGTTGTAGCTGCTATTTTAATGCCTTTAAGTTCCATTAGCATTGTCGTATTTACAACCATAGCTACCAATATTGTTGGTAGAAAATTATCAAAATCATGAATACCACTTTAATACAAAAATATAATATTCCAGGACCAAGATATACAAGTTATCCAACTGTTCCGTTTTGGGATGAAGCTCAATTTACGAAACAAAAATGGCTGGAAACTTTTAAAACATCGTTTGCAGAAAGCAATAAAGAACAAGGCATTAGTTTATACATTCACCTTCCGTTTTGCGAAAGCTTATGTACATTCTGCGCGTGCCACAAGCATATTACCAAACGCCATTCAATGGAAGACACTTATATAGATGCTGTTTTGAAAGAATGGCGCTTATACATGAATTTAATGTCTTCAAAACCTGTCATAAAAGAAATTCATTTGGGAGGTGGAACACCAACGTTTTTCTCTTCGGAAAATCTAAGTAAACTGATTAATGGCTTGTTAAATCTTTCAGAATTACATAGTGACTACGAATTTAGCTTTGAAGGGCATCCAAACAACACCACAAAAGAACAATTACAAACGCTTTATAATTTAGGATTCACACGTGTTAGCTTTGGAATTCAGGACTATGATGCAACTGTTCAAAAAGCCATTCATCGTATCCAGTCTTTTGAGCAAGTAAAAAAAGTAACCGAATGGTCTAGAGCAATCGGTTACACATCCATAAGTCACGATTTAATATTCGGATTACCTTTTCAAAATATTGGAACCATGACCGAAAGCATCAATAAAACGAAACTTTTGCGTCCTGATCGTATTTCATTTTACAGTTATGCACATGTGCCATGGGTCAAAGGAGTTGGTCAACGTGGGTTTAATGAAGATGATTTACCTAAAGGTGGTGAAAAAAGAGCGCTATACGAAACAGGAAAACAACTCCTTACTGATTTAGGTTACGAAGAAATTGGGATGGATCATTTTGCTCTAAAAAGTGATCACCTTTATAAGGCAACTAAAACTAAAACATTACATCGCAATTTCATGGGCTATACAGCCAATACTACGCAACTTATGATAGGCTTAGGAATGTCTGCTATTAGTGATAGTTGGTACGGATTTGCTCAGAATGTAAAAACAGTAAAAGAATATGAAAGCATCGTAGCGTCAGGTGAAATCCCTGTGTTTAGAGGTCACATTTTAACAAAAGAAGATTTGGTAATCCGACAGCATATTCTTAATATTATGTGCCAGTCAGAAACCTCTTGGAAGACTAAAAATCTTAGATTTTCAAAAATTAATGCGGTTTTAGAAGCTTTAAAAGAGGCTCAAAAAGATGGCTTGATAGTAGTTGATAACGATTCTTTAAAAGTACCTGAAGCGGCAAAACCATTTATCAGAAATATATGTATGGGGTTTGATTTAAGGCTTCATGAAAGCCAACCAGAAACTCAAGTATTTTCAATGACCATATAATTTTTTCAAATATGACATTTGTCATGTTATTTAAGTAAAAACGAACGTAATTTTGAATCATAACTTCTAATAGGTATGAGTGTTATATATATTTTATTGAGTATCAGTATTATCGTTGCTATCTTCTTTTTTATTGCCTTTATTACGGCTGTAAAAAGCGGGCAGTATGATGACAGTTATACACCATCTGTTAGAATGCTTTTTGAAGACGAGCTCGTAAAAGAGCAACCTAAACCATCTATTAAAACCAAACAAGACTAATTAAATTATTATGGAAGTCCAACAATTTCATTACGATAACAAAATCGTTAAAAATTTCCTCTATGCAACAATGCTTTGGGGAGTCGTAGGAATGTTAGTGGGTTTACTGCTAGCATTTATGTTTTTATTCCCTAACCTCACTGACGGAATTTCGTGGTTGAGTTTTGGTCGACTTAGACCGTTACACACCAATGCGGTTATCTTTGCCTTTGTAGGTAATGCTATTTTCGCAGGCGTTTACTACTCTACCCAGCGTTTACTTAAAGCCAGAATGTTTAGTGATTTGTTAAGTAAAATCAATTTTTGGGGTTGGCAATTAATAATCGTTGGAGCTGCTATTACGCTTCCTTTAGGATTTACGACCTCTAAAGAATATGCCGAATTAGAATGGCCTTTTGATATTGCCATTGCTGTTATTTGGGTTGTATTTGGTTGGAATTTAATTGGTACCATGATTAAAAGAAGACAACGTCACCTTTATGTTGCTATTTGGTTCTATTTAGCAACATTTGTTACCGTTGCTGTACTTCATATATTTAATAGTTTGGAGCTACCAGTAAGTGGCTTAAAAAGTTATTCCGTTTATGCTGGTGTTCAAGACGCCTTAGTACAATGGTGGTATGGTCATAATGCGGTTGCATTTTTCTTAACAACCCCTTTCTTAGGTTTAATGTACTACTTTGTACCTAAAGCTGCTAACAGACCTGTGTACTCATATCGTCTATCTATCGTGCACTTTTGGTCTTTAATATTTATATACATCTGGGCAGGCCCTCACCATTTATTATACACTGCTTTACCTGAATGGGCTCAAAATTTAGGTGTTGCGTTTTCTGTGATGTTATTGATGCCATCTTGGGGAGGAATGATTAACGGACTCTTAACGCTTCGTGGTGCTTGGGATAAAGTTCGTACAGATCCTGTTCTTAAATTTATGGTCGTGGCTATTACTGGTTACGGTATGGCAACTTTTGAAGGTCCGATGCTTTCGCTTAAGAATGTTAATGCTATTGCACACTTTACCGATTGGATTATTGCTCACGTTCACGTTGGAGCCTTAGCTTGGAATGGATTCCTGGCTTTTGGTATGATTTATTATTTAATTCCGCGTTTAGTAAAAACAAAATTACACTCTACTGCTTTAGCTAACCTCCACTTTTGGATTGGTACTTTAGGTATTATTATGTATGCCTTACCAATGTATGTTGCTGGCTTTACTCAAGCAAGTATGTGGAAACAATTTAATCCTGATGGAACTTTAGTTTACGGAAACTTCTTAGAAACCGTTTCTGAAATTATTCCAATGTACTGGATGCGTGCTATTGGTGGTACGTTATACATCACTGGTATGCTAATTTTAGTATACAATATTATAGTGACGATTAGAAAAGGTAGTGCTGTTACCGATGAATTAGCAGAAGCTCCAGCGTTACAAAATGTGTCTAAAAGACGTGTTGCTGGTGAAGGATGGCATACCTGGTTAGAGCGTAAGCCTATTAAATTAACAATTTTAGCAACCGTCGCTATTTTAATTGGTGGTATTGTTCAAATTGTACCTACCATAATGGTTAAATCAAACATACCGACTATTAGTAGCGTAAAACCTTATTCGCCTTTAGAACTTGAAGGTAGAGATTTGTATATAAGGGAAGGCTGTGTTGGTTGCCACTCTCAAATGGTTAGACCTTTTAGAAGTGAGGTTGAACGTTATGGTGAATATTCAAAAGCAGGAGAATTTGTATACGATCATCCATTCCTTTGGGGAAGTAAACGAACTGGTCCAGATTTACACCGTGTCGGTGGAAAATATTCAGATAACTGGCATCTTAACCACATGTATGATCCGCAAAGTACTTCATCTGGGTCCATCATGCCAGCTTACCAGTGGTTGGTACGAAATGAATTGGATAAATCTCAAACAGAGGATAAAATGAAAGTGATGGTCAAACTTGGTGTTCCTTACACAGATGAAGACATTGCTAATGCACAACAATCCATGTTGGAACAAGGTACTCAAATTGAGAAAAATTTGTACTCAGATCCAGATTTCGCAGCTACTTATGAAGCAGACAAACAAGCTGGCGGACAAGATTTTATAGAAATGCGTAACCGTGAAATCGTTGCTATTATAGCGTACTTACAACGCTTAGGGACAGATATTAAAGTGAAAGATACCGAAGTCACTACAACTCAAAACTAAATTATCATGCTAAAATTTGTAAAAAACCATATGGAAAGCATCACAGGTATTGAAATTTATCCTTTGATCTCCTTACTTATATTTTTCAGTTTTTTCGTCATCTTATTCTGGTGGGTTATTACTGCAAAAAAAGACTATATCAACAAGGTGAGTAGCCTTCCTTTAGACAACCAAAACACAACAGAATTATGAGAAATTCAATTCCTTCTTGGATAAGAGTACCTATTGTATTCTTCATTATTATGGGTATCGTCGAATACACTATCGATTCTGGTGCTAAGCCAGCATTTATTGAAGAACCAATGGTGTTTTTATTCTTAGTATTAGTCCTATTAATTATCATTGCTATAGAAGCCATAGTAGCTTCCATAAAAAATGTATTATATCAAAGTTTAGATGAAGAAGCCAAAGCAAGATTTGATGCTTCTAAAGCTAAAACTCCTGCTGCCATTGTATGGATGAATGAAACGTATAAAAAATTATTAGGTTCTAAACCAATAACTGAAGAGCACGAAATTATCTTAGACCACAATTACGATGGAATCAAAGAATTAGATAATAATCTTCCGCCTTGGTGGTTATATGGCTTTTATGCTAGTATCATTTTTGGGGCAGTCTATCTGGTACGTTTTCATGTCTTCAATGGCGAGAACCAATACGATGAACTTGAATCTGATTTAGCTCAGGCAAAAATTGATATTGAAGAATACAAAAAAACGGCTAAGGATTTAGTTGACTTTAACACGGTTGAAGTCTTAACTGATGCTGCTGACCTAAAAGCTGGAAAAGCAATTTTTGAAACTAACTGTGTGGCCTGCCATAAAGCTGATGGTGGTGGTGGAATTGGTCCTAACTTAACCGATAAACACTGGATTCTAGGAGGCGGAATTAAAAACGTCTTTAAAACAATTTCTGAAGGTGGACGTGATGGAAAAGGTATGATTGCCTGGAAACAAAGTTTAAAACCTTCTGAAATGGCTCAGGTTGCTAGTTATGTACTACAGTTTCAGGGTACAACTCCTGCAGAACCTAAAGAAGCTGAAGGTGACGTTTGGACCCCAGAAAATGCACCAGCTGAAGATATCCCAACAGAAGCTATGGAAGTAAAAACAGATTCTGTTATTGACATTGTTATACCTGAATTAAAAGAAGATTGATATTTATTGACTTTACAGAGTGAAATCTGCTGAGCCTCAAAACAAAACTATCATGCATACTCCTGAAAACGAAACATTTAGAGATTCCATAGGAACAATTAATGAAGATGGTAAGCGCGCTTGGATTTTTCCCAAAAAGCCAAGTGGATGGTTCTATGAAAAGCGAAAATTAGTCAGTTATATTCTATTGGCATTTTTATTTGCTGCGCCATTTATTAAAATTAATGGTAATCAGTTTTTAATGTTTAATGTCTTAGAACGACGTTTCAATATTTTCGGATTTCCATTTTGGCCTCAGGATTTTCATTTGTTCGTGATCTCTATGTTAATAGGTGTAATTTTTATCACCTTATTTACCGTAGGTTTCGGTCGTATTTTCTGTGGATGGATTTGTCCGCAGACTATTTTCATGGAAATGGTATTCAGACGCATCGAATATTGGATTGATGGTGACAGAAATAAACAACGAAAACTGCAAAAGCAAAAATGGGACGCTGAGAAAATTAGAAAGCGTGTTTTAAAATGGTTCATCTTTTTAGTGATTTCTTTTTTAATTGCTAACATCTTCTTAGCCTATTTAATAGGAAGCGATAAACTTTTAAAATACGTCACAGATGGTCCAACTGAGCATTTAGGAACTTTATTTCCGCTCCTCATTTTTACAGCAGTATTCTATTTTGTGTTTGCCTGGTTTAGAGAACAAGTATGTATCATTGCTTGTCCGTATGGCAGATTACAAGGCGTGTTGCTAGATAATAAATCTATTGTTGTAGCTTACGATCACAAACGAGGTGAAGGTGAAAATGGAAGAAAGAAGTTTAGAAAGAACGAAGATCGCGAGGCTCTTGGTCATGGCGATTGTATTGACTGTTTGCAATGCGTACATGTATGTCCGACAGGTATCGACATAAGAAATGGTACGCAACTGGAGTGTGTAAATTGTACGGCTTGTATTGACGAATGTGATCATATTATGGAAAGTATCAACCTTCCTAAAGGTTTGATTCGCTATGCAAGTGAGGAGAATATTGAGAATAAAAAGAAATTCGAATTTACGCCTAGATTAAAAGGTTACACAGCAGTTTTGGTGATTTTAATTGGGGTTTTAATCGGTATGCTACTGTTACGTAATGATATTGAAGCTCGTGTATTACGTTTACCTGGTCAGCTTTATGAGCACAAAGGAGAAACCATTATTAGTAATGTGTTCACTTATAAGCTTATAAATAAGACCACTGTAAAAATTGAAGACGTGAACTTTAAATTGCGTAAATATAACGGTGAAATTAAATTGGTATCAAATACAGGAGAAGTTGAAGTTCCTGAACAAGGATTAGCCGAAGGCACAATGTTTATCGAAATTGATAAAAGAGAACTCAAAAGCGATAAAAATAAATTGATGATTGATGTGTATAGTGGTGATGAGTTGATTGAAACGACAACGGTTAACTTTTTAGGTCCTAGGAGTTATAACTAAGCTGTTGGTTAAACATTGATAAACTAAGATTATATGAGTTTTAAATTACAACTAATAAGCGCATTAAGGATTGAGGTATTGTTGAAGCTCTTTTATGTTGTTTTATTGAGAGTAACGAAAAAATAACAACATGAAAAGCGACTACCGAAAGCCTGACACTTTTGATTGTAATGAAAAAGGGTAATGCAAAAAAAAAAAAATGAGATCTTGAAATCAAAGATTCATGAATACTTTAATACAAAATAAGTATCTATGAATACACAAGTTCAGGAAGACAAATAAATATATTATGAAAATAAACTGGGGAACTGGAATTGTTTTAGCTTTTATAGGTTTTATAAGCTTTATCATGTTTTTTGTGATTCGTATGAATACTAACGACAAATACGACCATGATTTAGTGACCGAAGATTATTATAAAGCTGAACTAGAATATCAAACCGATATCAATAAAGAGGAAAATGCTAAAGATTTAGCCTCAAATATAACTTGGAAACGCACCTCTGAAGGATTGGTTATTTCGTTTCCAAAAGAATTAAATGTCGAACAAATCGAAGGAAAAGTGTTCCTATATAGACCATCTAACAAGCAAGTAGACTTTGAAAGCTCAATTTCACTGTCTAACCATAATTTGCTCATACCTGACAAACGCTTGTTGGATGGTCGTTGGAACATTAAAGTGGATTGGCAATATAATGGAAATTCATATCTATACAAAAAAGAAATTGTTTACTAAATAGAATGTCTCCTCGAACTCAGTCAAAAGTTTAATAACAAGGTCTCGACTGGGCTCGACCTGACATAAACAACAATAATCTATGCTTTGGTCTGCACTCATATTTGGTCTTTTAGGAAGCTTCCACTGCGTTGGTATGTGTGGTCCTATTGCCTTTATGCTACCTGTTGACCGTAGTAATTCTATAAAAAAAGTATCTCAGATTTCAACCTACCATATTGGTCGATTGCTCGCTTATGCGATTATAGGCTTATGTTTCGGACTTATAGGCAAAAGTCTTTACATTTTTGGAATCCAGCAGCAATTGTCAATCATTATCGGAATCCTTATGATTGTAGTTGTGCTTATTCCTGCGCAAACATTTAATAAATACAACTTTTCAAAACCGTTGTACAGACTCATTTCAAACGTAAAATCGTCTTTAGGAAAAGCTCTTAAAAAGAAAACAGCTGACACCTTTTTAACTATAGGGTTTTTGAATGGTTTTTTGCCATGTGGTTTAGTGTACATGGCTGTTTTTGCATCTCTAGCCATGCCAAGTGCTTTTGAAAGTAGCTTGTATATGATGTTATTTGGATTAGGAACTATACCACTTATGACCACTGCGATTTATGTAGGTAAATTTTTAAATGCATCAGTTAAGCAACGTATTCAAAAAGCTATTCCTGTCGCAGTAATTATCATAGGCTTGCTCTTTATTATTCGTGGCATGGGATTAGGTATTCCATACCTCTCTCCTTCTCCTATTATTGACGTAGCGACCAGTACTATCGATTGCCATTAGATGATTTATTTTGCTTTTTATTAAAGTGATATTCGTCATAGTTTTTTCAAGTCATTTTCTGTATTTTTAGTTTATAACAACTAAACAGATGAAATCGATACTCATTCTTACAGATTTTTCAAAAAGTGCCACTAATGCGATTCATTATGCCATGCGATTTTTTGAATCTGAATCATGTGTTTTTTACCTTATGCATGTTCATAAGGCTGGTACGTTTATTTCAGATGATTTGATGACGTCTCCTACGGAAAACATATATGAATCATTCACCAAAGAACCTAAGAGAAGACTTAAAACGCTTATTAATGATTTAAAAAAAATGTATCCTAATCCTAAGCATTTCTACGAGGTTATTGTCGATTTTGATGTGTTTACAGATGCTGTCAAACAAGCGATAAATCAGCATTCAATTGATTACGTAGTAATTGGTTCGAATGGACAAACAGGAGCTGCAGAAGTGATTTTTGGAAGCAATACTATTAATGTAATCAGACAAGTGTTTTGCAAAACGCTTGTAGTTCCCGCTGGTTATGACTATAAACCCATCTCCAATTTTTTGTTGCCTTTACAATCTGATGATACTATTGAAAACGAAGAATTAGGCGTGATAAATAACTTTGTAAATACCTTTAAACTAAAACTTCATGTCTTGAGAGTAGGAAAAAAAGATGATATTACTCAAAATCTTGCCGATGATCAAGATAAATTAAAAGATTTTGATTGTACTTATGCTACTGAAGAAGAAGCTACATTTTATGAAGCGGTTACCAATTACCTTAAAACGAATACTATTGATATGACGGGTTTAATTGTACATGACAAATCCTTTATACAACGTCTTTTTACTGAATCCCCAACCATTGAATTGAGCAAGGTTATCAAATTACCTTTAATGATATTTCATAGTGGAAAAAATTAATTTAAATGTGATGTGTTATGATTAAAAATTTAGACAAAGGAGATTGCGAACTCCTATTAAAACAAAATTATATTGGCCATTTGGCCTATATCTATAACGACAGACCTTATGTGATTCCGATAACTTATTTTTACGAAGATAATAGAGTTATTTGTTATTCAGGTGAAGGACATAAAATTGATGCCATGCGTAAACATGCTCCAATTGCGCTTGAAGTTTCAGATATTGAATCGGTTGACCATTGGCAATCTATTGCTGTTCATGGGACATATGAAGAATTTGAAGGCAGCTCTGCTAAGGCTTTGCTTCATGCGTTTTCCTTGGGCATCAAAGATATTATTCTAAAAAAAGAACACAGAGGATTGAACTTCATAAGTGAGTTTTCAGCAAAAATTGCAAACAACGATATGCCAATTGTATTTGTAATTAACGTTGAAGCCATCACTGGAAAAATGCGTCGCAGATAAGCTTAGCCAAATGGTATAACTTTACGATCACGTTTTATAAAATGAATTTTATCATCTACGATAATCTTTTTTCTGTAACCAAATAAATGGAATATTTTAGTAGTTAAAAACAAGGCAATTCTTCGGTTTGCAACTAAGCAATATTCATTTTCTGGATGGCGTTTAATTCCTGGAAGTAATCTTAAGAGTTGATGAAATTTTAAATGCCTTAGAACTGCTGATACCACAAGCCAGAATCTGGAAAGTTTTCTAACCACAAAGAAACCATCTTCACCTTGCTTTTGGTATAAAGGCATAAATATCAATCCGTTTAACGGACTTTTAACTTCGCAAATGCCGTCGAAAGCCAGTGATTGATGTTTCAGAATGGGCTTAAAATTTTTGAAACCAGGCTTCATCTTAAACTGATTGGATTCAGATAAAGAATGCCTGTAAATAATTTCATAAAATCCTTTTTCAATATTCAGAACTCGGTTGAAAGCCTTATATTCAAAATCGTGCTTTGATACCAAACCTGTTTTTTCCATAACCATCCAAATAAATGCCTCACAATACAGTACTGATTTTTCATCATTGTGTTGTCCAGCTTCAAAACCAATAGATACATGGCCATATTCGTTAATAAATGATAATAATGGTCCGTCGAGATATTCTTCAATACCTAATACAATTGGAATATTAAATTTATCTGCTAGTGCTCTGTTATTTAACGAGTCACTTATGGTTATAAAAGGTACAGTTGGTGATGATGTGGTATGTAAATCTACGAATACAAAATCGCCTTTATTAGCATTACAAATGTCTTTAATCGTTTCGTAAAGTTCACATTGTTCTTTTTGCTCATCAAACTCATAACTATCATCTGCACTGCACAATGATTCAACTTCCTCTTTGGTCCAGAGCCTGTTCAAATCAAAATCTTTGTATCTCACATTAGCTTTTAGAGCATCCATATTGCCAAACAGCGCATAAAAATTACCTTTAAATGTAATGTCATTTACAATAATTTCACTGATAACTTTTTGCAATCCATAAACACCTGCAGGTTCATTACCATGAATCCCTCCAATACAGATTAAAGTGGTTGCATGGACATCATTATTCTGGCTGTAGAAAATTCTATCCTTATCCGTATATGTCATAGGTTTGACAGCTTCTTTTATCATTTCTTATAGATTAAGTTTTTCCAAATCTGTTTTGGTTAGTATCCCAACCAATTCGTCATGATCGACTATTGGTAAACATTTAATGTGATGTTTAAGCATTAAGTTACTCGCTTCTTTGATACACATGTCTGGATATCCAGTTTTTATATCGCTCTGCATCACTTGACTTGCAGAGTAGTCATCAAATTTATCAACATCAGAAACATCACTCGCTGAAATAATTCCAACAATTTTATGCTTGTAATTAATAACAGGAATATGGTGAATTCGTTTCCATTGCATGATGTTTTTAATGAGTCTCATGGAGTCATTCTCATCAACGGTAAAAATTTGTGTAGACATTACCTTATGGACTTTATCATTGGAACTGGCTTCTTTCCTTGCTAAAGGTTTTGCTAATTCCCAATCATGCACAGGCAAATCTTCCATTTGGTTTTTATGCATGTGATAGGCTAATAAAATATTTGCTTCTTCTCTGGAAACGGTTTCTTGTAGCATTCTGCTGCTTCTCACCAACCACTTGCTTCCAGAAATATTATTCTCGATACGTTGTTTAATGATATTAAGGTAAAATGCAATATCTACAGGGTCAACATTAGCCTTTATGAGTCCGTCATGAGCCATAGGTAACAAAATTTGTCTTACCAGTTTTTTTGCTGAAATTCCTCTGCCAAACCAATTGAAATAAGTATCCATTCCTGTTCTTGCTGCTTTTATAAAATTTCCTTTGGCGTCTTTAAAAGCCATACGCTTCCATATGGATTTACAATCATCTGGCATACCTAACATCACACCAACCCAAAACATAGCATTAGCAATTTCGTCTTTAATGCTTGGTCCCGATGGAATGTATCGGTTTTCTATTCTCAGATGAGCAACATTATTATGAACACCATAGCAGACTCTATTCCATTTATACAAAGTGCCGTTGTGCAAACCGATGGCTTTCAATTCTGGTTTAATTCCTTTTTTTAGATCTTCAATGGGATTGCCAGATAAATCTGCAGTAACTAAAGGTGCATAACGTGCTACATCATCTGTAAAGACCTCTAAAATTGAATCTCTTACCCAATCATTTCCGAAGCTCACACGCGCTTTCTGCTCTCTTAGTAATTGGGATGTATTTCGTAAATCTATACTTTGCTGAAATAAGGCAATACGTGTTTCACTCCATAATTCTCTACCCAATAACATGGGTGAATTGGTCATTACAGATAACACAGGACCAGCTATTGCCTGAGACCAGTTATACTGATCGATAATGTGATCTAAATCTATTTGCAAATGCACTTGAAAACTGGTATTGCAAGCTTCAAAAAGAATTGATTCATGATCTAAAATGAGTTCATCAATGCCTCTAACTTTAACTCTGAAATCATCACCTCTAACAGTTCTCATCACATCGTTGAGCACCTTATAGCGCTGGTGAGGTGTCATGTTCTCAAATACTAGATCTTTTCGTTTAAATGTGGGTAGAATTCCCGTTAGTATGATTTTATTAAAATCTATTGATTCTGCGGCTTTGTGTGCCTTATCAATTAAGTTATAGAGATCGCTTTCTAATTGAGAAAAACATTTTCCTTTTAATTCCAAAGGATCTAAGTTCGCTTCCAGATTAAAAAGTCCTAATTCTGTAGTAAAATGAGAATCATTAATTTTCTCTAATATTTCTAAAGCATTAAATGAAGGTCTGAAATACCGATCAACAATACATAGTTCCTGTTCGGCACCTATACGCTGAATACCTTTTTCGAAGACGCCAGCTTTAATCATCATGTCCAGAGCCTCGATATCATTTAATAAATGATTTATAAAGGCCTTCCGCTCAGTTTTATTAGTGATTGGTTTTACCGATTGTGATCCCATGATATCTATGCAATATCCTCAAATTTAAGCTATTACTTCCGTAGGTTATATGATATTTATCATAGTTTTCAGTATGGTATATAGCTATCTTTAATAAGAAATCAAAACCTAAACCATTATGAGAAAGCGTATCCCAGTGTCACAAATTATGACAAAGAATATTATTGCAGTAAATAGAACTGATGATTTAGAAACTGCTGAACGATTATTCAAACAACACCACATAAGACACATTCCTGTAGTTTCTGGAGATGTAATTATTGGCATGTTAAGTTATACCGATTTACTACGAATAAGTTTTGCAGATGCTATAAACGAAGATGAAACAGAAGTTGATACTGTAGTTTATAACATGTTTACTATTGATCAGGTTATGACGAAAAATGTAGTTACTGTAAGTTCTGAAACTACTATTAAAGATGTGGCAGAAATCATAACTAAAAATGAATTTCACGCCTTGCCAATTGTGGATGACGGTCAACTAGTAGGTATCGTTACATCTACAGACTTAATAAATTATTTAATTGAACAATTTTAGTGGCAAAAGATTAGAATAAAAAAGAGAGTAACTCTCTTTTTTATTCTACATACGATACCATTTAAATCTTAAAAGTAATCACTGGCAAAGTTGAATGATTAGCAATGTCTTCACCTATACTTCCACTAAAAAAATGAGAGATACCTCGTCGTCCATGAGTAGGAATAGCGATTAAATCACCACCAACAATGTTAGCAAAGGTCAACACGCCTTCTTCCACAGTATAATCTGATATGTAATGAATGTCATTAATTTTATCTAAGTTTCCATCTGCCTTTTCAAGAAACTTTGCTACAGTAGCTTCCATTTCTGTAGAACTTTTGAAGCGTTCGCCAGGCAAATTAACATATAACAGTTTTAAGGTAGAACTTGAATTGTCAAAAAACTGACAAGCCTTTAAATATGGCTCAACCATTTCTTCAGAAAAATCACAAGCAAAAACAACCGTATCGAATTGTAGATTAACTGGCTCTTTTTTGACAATAAGGACTGGTATATTTGAGTGTCTTACAACTTTTTCGGTGTTAGATCCAACAAAAATCTCGGTGAGACCACTAGAACCATGAGAACCCATAACCACTAAATCAGCATGGTGTTGTTCGGCAACATCATTAACTTCTCGAAATACTTTGAAGTGCTTTACAACTGGAGTAACATTGATTCCTTTTAAGTAATCTCGTTCCAAAAACTCTTGAAACTTTGTCTCGGCAAGTTTTAAAAAGAATACCGTTTGCATTTGTTGATCATCATCAGAATCTGTGAGCACATTATGAGCCATTTCCAACATGTGCAATGCGATAATTTCAGAATTATTTTTCTTTGCCAGAATTGCTGCTGTTTCAAGCGCATATTCAGAATGTTTGGAGAAATCAATTGGTACAATAATTTTATTCATGATTAGGTTTTAATTGGTTTGTATTAAAGTTATTTACCAATAACGGCAAACTAACCTTTTAATTATTCCGTAAAGATATTGACTTTAGCTCAGAATAAAAATGATAATTCTCATACATATTTTTAAAGGTAATTATTTTAATGCGAATTAAATATTCATTACCTTTCAATTTAAATTAACTACTAAAAACACTAAACAATGAAACACAAAATTTTAGGACTTGCAATTATGACGTTATGTCTTTTTGTATCTTGTAAAAGCGATAAAAAGGAAACAAAAGCTGATGTTGAAGATAAAACTACAGAAGTTGAGGCAACCACTAAATCATCTACAGCAACTCAAACAAGAGAAAAACCAGCTCACTTTTCAGACAACCGCAAACTTACTATGCGCTTAGATTCCAAAAGTGGAAGTAGTGCAACTGGTAGTGTTGTATTTAAACAAGAGGATGGCATTGTTACTATGATAGCTGTGTTTAGTGGATTGACTCCTGGAGAACATGCTATTCATATTCATGAAAAAGCAGATTGTTCTGCTGATGATGGCTCATCATCTGGAGGACACTGGAATCCTACCGCTGAACCTCATGGAAAATGGGGAGATGCTAAAGGTTATCACAAAGGTGATATAGGAAATTTTATAGCTGACGAAAACGGACATGGAACCATTACTAAAATTACTGACGAATGGTGTATTGGTTGTGATGACACGAATAAAAATATTGTTGGAAAAGCTATAATCGTGCATCAAGGTGCAGATGACTTTACTTCTCAGCCTTCAGGTGCTGCTGGTGCCAGAGTGAGCTGTGGTGGTATTATAGAATAATACCACTAACGAAATAATATGAAAAAAGCTATAATATAACATTGTAGCTTTTTTCTTTATATATTTACGCAACTAATTACAATTATTACATGCAACTAGAAACACTCATTTCTCGATTTCAACAGAAAGACGAGAAAGCTTTTGAGGAATTATACAATATGTATAGTGATAGTATGCATGGTGTGATATATAATATTGTGAGAGATCATGACATTGCAGAAGAAGTCATGCAAGATGTTTTTATCAAAATATGGCATAGAGCCAGTAGTTATGATGCCAGTAAAGGTCGGTTTTTCACTTGGATTCTCAATATTTCCAGAAACGCAGCTATAGACAAAACACGCTCAAAGGCTTTTAAAAATTCTGGTAAAAACCTTGACGCCCAATTTTTCGTAGATATTTTAGAAACAAGTGAAAGCTTAAACGACAAAACTGATGCCATCGGTATCAAAAATTTTGTTGGGAAGTTGGCAAAAAAATGTATTGAAGTTATAGAGCTCCTTTATTTTAAAGGATATACTCAAAAGGAAGCTTCTGAAACTTTAAATATGCCAATAGGCACTATAAAAACACGAAATAGAAACTGTATAAAAGAATTACGCCAAATGGTATTAGGCTCATAACATGGATATAAAAGCATATATAGACTCTGGGATTTTGGAACTATACGTTACAGGTCAGCTTTCTGAACAAGAAAATCAGGAGGTCTATGAGCTTATGCAACAATATCCTGAAATACTTGATGAAGTTTTAGCTATTGAAGCTGCGTTAATCAAGCTTGGTGCTTCTGTGTCTCCTGGTGTTAGTAAAACAACCATACAATTAATAAAACAACAACTTGAATTTACTTCAGAAAGTTCTAAAGTTGTGCAATTACCAAAATCTAGAACAAATTGGTTTACTTATACAGGCTGGGCTGCAGCGCTTATTGCCGGAGTTGGGTTGTTATGGACTGTTAACCAAAATAAACAACTGGAAATTCAGTTAAGTGATGCTGATCTTGAAAACGCTTATTTAGAAACGCAAATTGAAGATGCTAAAACCGATTTAGCTGCGAAAGAAAATTTACTGAACATCTTACGTGATAAAGATATCATATCAGTGCCACTAGGTGGTCAAGGTAATTTTGCAAACTCTTATGCCAAAGTATATTGGAATAAAGCTGACAATAGTATTTACTTAGATGCGCAAGGTTTACCAGATGCTCCAGAAGGTAAAGTATGGCAAGTATGGTCTTTAACCCTAAACCCATTAACACCAACCAGTCTAGGTACTATTGAAGACTTTAACAGTGATGAAAACAAAATTTTCACGATTGCTAATGCCAATGAAAGTGAAGCCTTTGGTATTACGCTTGAACCAGCAGGTGGAAGCGAATCTCCTACTATGGAACAGCTTCATACTTTAGGTGTAGTGGCACCATAACCATCTTTTTTCCAAAATTGTATTAAATATCAAAATAAACTGATTTAGTCTAAAAAGTCAATTATGTGTCGGCATTGATGGCCAATAACTCATTATATTCCTATTAAAAAAATTAGCTTTCTCTTAGATTCATTTTCTTTTATTAACTTAGTCCGAACGCTTACAAAAACTTTCAAAACATCATAAGTCATGAGAAAAATCTTTCTACTTTTTATCCTAATACCTTTGTTTTCTTTTAATACTAGTTTGGCAGACAAACAACTTATTGGGAAATGGGAAGGAAAAGACGAGAAAAACAAAGTGGGAACTATCATTTTTGATAATGAAGGCTACGCAACCATACAAATCGATGGACAAGCATTTGGTGGAAAAGAGTTTGATGTAAATGGCAATAAAGCCTCAATGACTTACTCCATTAATAGAGAGGTTAAACCTGTTGAAATTGATTTCATCATAACCTCACTTGAAACACATATTGAAATGAGAATGTTAATGATAGCCGAATTCGATGGTGATAATACAATGACTATAGCTAGTGATTTTAACAATACAAGGCCAACTGAATTTAATTCGGGAAATTCAATTAAACTCTATCGTATTCAATAAGTAATTGCAAAAATTAATTCACAGGTGACATATAATACCCAATGCTTAAAAATTTAATGTAATTTCACATCCTAAAAAATAATTTATTAATCAAGCCTAAACTATTATGAAATCATTTAAGGTTCTTACCATATTACTATTTAGTTCATTACTTTTTTTAAGTAGTTGTAATGATGCTAGCAAAACTTCAAAAACCGATAATTCTGCGACTACTAAAACAGTAGATCCTGCTACCAATCCTACTACTACTCCAAAAGCTGCAAATACCGAGCCTGCTCAAAATGCATCTGGAGTTTGGCATTATACATGCAGAATTGGTTGTCCTGGAGGCGCTGGAACAGCTGAGAAATGTACAAATTGTGGGAACATTCTAGCACATAATACTGCGTATCATGGAAATGCTAATACTACATCAAATGCACCTTTTGCAAATCCATCTACCACTCCTGCTCCAACACCTACAACTCCTGAACCTGCTCAAAATTCAGCTGGAGTGTGGCATTACACTTGTACAAACGGATGTGCTGGTGGTGCTGGTGCCGCTGGAACTTGCAGTACTTGTAGTGGTAAATTAGCACATAATACAGCATATCATTAATATTGAGTCTATCTAATTGATTAATAATTTCTAAGGAAAGTAAAGTCTAATAAAAAACACCCACTTAAAAAAGCAGGTGTTTCCACTAACAAAAAAACTCTAAAAATACCATATCTCCATATGGTAAACCCTTATAAATTAAAAATTTAGTAATGTTAGTATCTAAAAATTATAAGTGATACTTCCTTTTATAAAAAAGGGAGTTCCTGGTGTAAAATGTATTTCTTCAACAGATTGAGCTTCATTTTGTAATCTTGATTCAGTGGCGAACTGAGTTTCATTCCAATCCACATCAAACAAATTTTCAATCACTAGACCTAAAGTCATGCTATTAAAGCTGTAATTGACATTAAAATCTGTAACAAAGTAGCCATCAGCAATAATACTATTGGTTTCATTTGCTGGTCTGTCATCAATATATCTGTACCTTATTCCTCCAGAAAACCCTTCCAGATCCGTAACAGATAAACCTCCAGCTATGGTGAAATCTGGTGCCAAAGGAATATAATCTTCACCTTTTGCTTCTTCAATACTTCTTGCTTTGGTATAGGTTGCGTCTGTATCAAGATACAGCCAGTCATTCATTTGATATCTTAACCCTAAATCTATACCGAAACGTTCTGTTTTACCGCTTGGCTCAACTATTCCGGCATCTCCAACATAAACAAATTCTTGTTCTAAAAACAGATACCACATGGCTGTATTTACTATTAAACTCTTAGTTGGCTTCCAAATATTTCCAATATCTAATCCGTAAGCTTTAGGCAAAATATCCTTTCCTACATTATTAACGACCACTCTCGCGTCATTGGAATGAAATCCTATACCAGACTTCAGAAAGAATTGTAAATTGTCTTGAGCATCGTAGAAAATATTCAATTTCGGACTCACAATTGTTTTTGTTTCCGATTGTACTGTATAAGTTGGCTGAAGTTTGTCATTGTATAAAAACTTGAAATAGTCCAATCGTAATGCAGGTGCAATTCTAAACTTTCCTAAATGGAAAGTCGCATTTACAAATGCGTTAATATTAGTTTGATTTATATCGCCTAACTGAATGTTATCTAATGTAGTTTGACGGTTTAATGTTCTAGATAATTCAACGTCATTAATAATATCGTGTCTCAATCCTAAACCAGCATCTAAACTGACTTCTGTTTTGCCCAAATAAGTTGTTTTTGAAATGACTGTATTTACCCCAAAAATATGTCGTTCTTCCTGTTGCTTAATTTGATCTCCATTAACCGGATCCTCTAAAAAGAAAGTAAAGTTAGAATACAACTCAAAGTTATAATTAGTGTAAAAGGCATTGGTTTTCAACCGAGTGTCATCAGAGATATATTTACTGAATTCTACATTAAAATTAGTGCGTTCAGTTTGACCTCCTTCCGTATCATCGATAGCTCCAAAACGTGTTATATTTCCATTATCAACTTCACGTTGTGGTATTTGACCTGAAGCATCCCAACGGCTTGTAAAATGTGACGCTGTTAGACTTAGTTTATCATTTTCAGGAGTATACACAACATACTTTCCAAATAGGTTCAAGCGGTTAAAATTTTGAGGCGATTCAAAAGGTCCGTCAGTTGCGATATATTCAGCTGCCAGATAAGCATTTTGACGTTTCGTATTACCTAGTAAATTAAATAATCCTAAGGTTCTAAGAGAATTAAAATCTCCAACTGACATACTGATTTGACTATCTTTCAAATAATCTCTGGTAGAAAAATCAACATAACCTGCAGTATTAAAATCACCTTGTTGGCCATAGTAAGGTCCTTTTCCGAAATCAATTTTCTGAATAGTTTCAGGTATTAAAAAGTGTAAATCGCTATACCCTTGTCCGTGAGCATGAGACACCATATTGACAGGCATGCCATCTACCGAAATGGAAACATCTGTTCCATGATCGACATCAAAACCACGAAGAAAAAGTTGTTCTGCTTTTCCTCCTCCAGCATGCTGACCAATGATTAAACCTGGAACTTTCCGTAATATTTCTTGCGATGAATTCACAGGACTTGTTTGTAAATCAAGTTTAGATATGGTTCGCATAGCATTAAGCTCTTCGGTGATAATAAGTTCATCCAATTGGTATGCTTTTTCACTTAGAACAATAATCAATTGCGTTGTTAGATTAGAATCATCAACTATTAGTTGTCTTGTTTGATAACCCAGTATTCCAACCTTTATAGAGTCTCCTGCTTTAGTATTTTTAAGAATGAAAAACCCGTCTTCTGCAGAATGCGCATGACTTTCAGAATCTAAATTAAAAATATAAGCAGCTTCAAGAGGTTGATTTAAATCGTTAACAATTTTCCCTTTTAAATCTTGTGAAAACAGCTGACAGAAACTAAGACCAATTATCAAATATGTAAAAAGTTTCGTTTTCATCGGTTACAGATTTAAAATTTTAGCTTTCATTAATGGA
Organism: Psychroserpens mesophilus; assembly: GCF_000826645.1. Lineage (GTDB taxonomy): Bacteria > Bacteroidota > Bacteroidia > Flavobacteriales > Flavobacteriaceae > Psychroserpens > Psychroserpens mesophilus. The sequence continues at coordinate 53,762 of NZ_JXJP01000020.1, read as the reverse complement.
CCTAATTCGAAAGTACTTGCTAACAATTCCTCTTTTAAAGGGGTTACATCTTCATAATTTCCGGCTGCTTTATAAATTTCTGCAACATGATATAAGGTCTCTGGCTCAAAAGTTTTATTTATGATATGATGGTCTACTATGTGTAGAGCTTCCTCTAAATTTCCGTTGTTAAAATGAGCCCAAGCCAGTAGGTCGTATGATTGTGGTGTTGGCCTGTTACGAACTTCAGTTTTGGCTATAGAAATGGCTTTTTCAATGGTTGTATTAGCTTCAACATGAAGTAAGACATTGTATTTATTATACATGTCGCCATAAGATTCGTTTTGCATGGCATTATCATATAAAGCCAATTGCTCTTTCTTAAGTATTTCATTGCCTAAATATTCAGCAATTTCTGCTTTTAACAAGAAGTAATCTGGAGCAAAATAGGAGTCAGTAACTGCATCTAATATTCGTAAAGCTTCTTGAGGATTATCTTCGTATGAGTAAACAATCCATGCAATACCTTTTTTTGCGTAAGCATCATTTGGATCTAGAGCTAATGCTTTTAAATAATGATCATAAGATTTTTGTATGTTTCCTGCATGTCCGTAAAAATCTGCAATATTGGTGTACGACCATTGTTTTAAAGGTGCAAGATTAGATGTTTCAGCGATAGTCAACGCTTTTTCCATGTATTTAATGGCTGCAACCAAATCACCTTTGTGATCACTCCACTTAGATAAACGAATAAGGTAATCGAAATCACTAAAATTCTCAAAAGTATTGAGATAAGTATGTGCCATTTCATAATTTCCAAGTTCAAGATGAACATCAAATAACATTTTTCTTGTTTCCTGAAGATCTTCAGCTATGAGTTCTGCTTTTGTTAAATGTAAAAGCGCATCTTTAAATTTGTGCTGAGAAATATAATTATAAGCCAAGCTTTTAAGGTATGAAGCATTATTATATTTTGTATTATCATTTAATTCTCTTAAATAATCTTCAGCTTTTTTAAGGTATTCAACCTGTCCTGTTGCTGAAAAATAATTTGAATATGTAGTTGCTAATTTTCCTTTGTAAGGATATTGATTTGGAGTTTGCTCCAATTTCTGGGACCAAAACATTTCATTTTTCTTGGCACGCTCAAGTGTTTCATTCTTCGAAATATTTAAGTATGCATTATAGTCATTTGAATTTGTGATTTGTGTGGTTGTCCCTTCCTTGCAATTTGCCAATAGCAACAGAACTATAACCAGAGTGAGTATATTGTATTTAGAGTTCATAACGAGCTGTTTTGAGTGAGTGTTTTTTTGTTAATACACACCATAAACAGAAATCAGAGATTTTTATATATGGTGTGTTTTTTATTCTACCAAGGCGAAGCTAGATACGGAAATGAAGCAGAGAATGGTTTATCATTTGCACTTACATTGTCATTAGTTAAGCCAGGATTATCAGCTCCTGTTGGGCCACCAAAGATTAGAAGTAATTCTGTAGAAATTACATCATCACCTAGAGCACGACCTGTTAATACATTAGTTCCGTCAAAAAATGTAGTCGTTCCTGTTAGAGACACGGTTAATACATCTGTAGCTAAAGCTCCTGTAAATTGTTCAGCATTAAAACCTAAAGCATTTGTGTACATAGGATCTGTATGTGCAGGATTTAAAGCTTCTAATTTGTCTTGAAATTTACTCTGAAACACCGCATTTTGACCTGATGGTACAGTTACATTAAATGTGTTTTTATCTTCAGGAGATACAAAAACGGTATTTATTGCTGGTCTTCCCATTTGATCTTCTTGCACATACGTTCCACTAAAATCAAGCGGTGTTTGTTGCATTGGCACAAAGTTATTATCGTCGTCGTTACTACAATTGTATGCAGTAAATGATACAAGCATTGCAATTGCTATTAATTTTATATTATTAAGTTTCATAATTTTTGTTTTTAAGAGATTCATATTATTATTGCTTTCTTTTTGATTCAACCCAAAAGTTTACAGAGTCACCACTACCAACCATTGATTTTGGTAATTCAATGACTATTGAAAGTACATTGGTACCTGCAAACGTATCTGATGCAAAACCATCACCTGTTCCTTCTGGTAAAAAAGCACCTTCTTCCATGCCATCACCATCATCATCACCAGGTGTTACAATTTGTGTGTAACGTACAAAGTCCATAAAGAAAGGATCATCTCTAGGTCCTGCAAAAAAGCGCATATCATTGTTTGATTCTACGATGGCACTGCTTCCGTAAGATGTAATATCTACAGAATTTGTAGCTGCTGTAGTTGCAATCGTACTATTCAATCCTGTTTGTGTTGGTGCCGTTGGACCAAAGAAATACATTTTGCCATTTCTTGCTGTAGCTTGAATTACTAAATCTTCAATCGCATCACCATTGTTGTCAATATTAAATTCGAAGAGAACATTTTCATCAAATGCTGCCGAAGCCGTATTTGCTGGACTTATTAGTCCTTGTACATTCGCGACAAATACAATATTATCACTGTCTTGTCCTTGAAATCCATAGATGTCTGTGATATCACTTGTACCACCAGCAACTGCAGGAGCGTCAATATGATCGGCTGCAATTGTAAAAAAGCCAGCAATTGCGATAACCGCAGCTCCAATTAAAATTTTTGATTTTTTCATAATAATGAGGTTTTTGTTAATTATTAATTTGTTTCTGCTAACACTTACGCAATTATTACAGTTGTGGTTTTATAAAAGTTTAGAAAATGACAAAACCTTTCGAATAATTAAGATTGAAACCTCGAGAAGAAATACTGATTACTTCAGGCTGATAAAGGGCTTACACTATTATTTTATACAATTGAAACATATTCAGTTTTTTAACAATTATATCTCGATTTAAATCAAATTGTAATCAAAACATGGCAAATGCTGAAAAATTCAATTACGAATACTGCAAATGAAGGCTGAAAATATAGCCGATTTTATCATATTGATTTTATTAGCGCCTCAATTTTAAGTATGTCATAATAATATTCAACTAATTCAGTATTTAGGCGCATTCTATGAATATATTATAGATTTTTGAAGGCCAAAATTAGCCTATGATTAATGCTTATATAAAAGGAACAGGTTCTTATGCTCCTGAAAATATTGTGAAAAACGATTTTTTTGAAACTGTAGGATCATCTGACACATGGATTTTTGAAAATCTCGGAATTAAAGAACGTCGAATTTCAACCGGAGAAACCACAAGTGATTTAGCATATAAAGCCGGATTGCTGGCTATTGAAGACGCCAATTTATCTCCTAATGATATTGATCTTATTATTTTAGCAACAGCAACAGCAGATAGGCTAGCACCTTCCTGTGCTTGCTTTGTTCAAGATAAACTCGATGCTAAAAATGCAGTCGCCTTTGATATTTCTGCGGTATGTTCTGGTGCTTTGTTTGCTACATCAACTGCTGTTCAGTATATAAAATCTGGAATGTATAAAAATGTTCTAGTAATAGGCGCAGATACATTTTCTAATATTACAGATTGGTCACGAAGAGATGCTGTGTTTTTTGGAGATGGAGCTGGCGCCATAGTGATTTCTGCTACAACAGAAGACAAAGGTTTTATTGATTTCATCTTACACACTGATGGCAGTGGTAAGGAGCATTTTACAATTCCAGCAGGTGGTTCTGAACAACCAGCTTCTACTGAAACAGCCAATTCTGGAGGACACTTTTTTCAAATGAATGGCCCTGAAGTTTACAAAACTGCAATAGATGTACTTCCTAAATGTATTAATGAAATACTTTCAAAAAACGAACGTACTATAGAAGAAGTCAAATACTTATTGCCTCATCAGCCTAGCATAAAAATTCTTCAGGAAGTTGCAAGACGCGTGGAGATGCCATTTGAAAAGGTAAAAACCAATATGGATAAATATGCAAATACTTCAGGAGGAACAATTCCTATCATTCTTGATGAAACTTTAAAAACGAACGAATTTGAAAATGGTGATTTATTACTATTTGCAGCTGTTGGTGCTGGTTGGACTTGGGGAACTGCATTATACAAATGGTAGAAACTAATTATCTTTTTGATTAACACATTAAAACTATGCTTTCAAAAACAACATTTTTAATTACTGGTATTGCCGATAAACATTCACTTGCCATGTATGTTGCAAAAGAGATTATTAAACAAGGTGGCAAAGTGGTTTGTACTGGTTTGGGTGTGAGTGCTCATCATGAAAATCTATCAGAAAAAGCAAAAACATTTTTAACTAAAAACTATCAGGATTTCAAGCAAGCCGTTTCAGAAGAATTAGGTGACGCTTCCGTAGAAATTCTAGATGTTACACTGGATGAAAACATAGAATCTTTTGCAAAAAATCTTTCAGACAAAAACATTAAATTAAATGGATTTCTTCACGCTATTGCTATGGATAAAACCATTCGTAATAAAGAAGTAAAACCCTTATTAGAGGTCACAAAAGCGGAATTTTGTGATACTATGGACGTTTCAGCTTATTCATTTATAAGGTTATCTCATTATTTACTAAAATATAACGTATTACAAACTGGTGCATCAATTTGTGCTCTTAGTTATATAGCTGCTGCCAAAGTAACCTTTCATCCATACCGAAATATTAGCATTGCTAAAGCTGCTTTAGAGAGAATTACAATTGAACTGGCTGACGAACTTGGAAGATCACACAACATAAGAGTAAATACAATTAGATTTTCTCCTTATATGGGAAGTAAAGCTGGTAATGCCACCTTGAATGAAGAAGATGTTCAAATTTCAAATAAAATGAGTCCTTTAGGAAATGCCAAACCAATGGACCTTGCTCATGAAATCACGCATTTATTTAGACCAGATCTTTCTATAACAGGAGAAATTAGACACGTTGATGGTGGTTATCATATCACTGGATAATTAAAATACTTCAACCTTGCTTTAATTTGATTCATTTTTAGATTATATTTTTTTGATAATTAAATTAAATCGTTAAAAGAACCGATAAAAAATTAACTTTGCAAGGTCTTTTAAAACATAAGTATGAATCCATCTACAGCTGGCTGGATAGAAAAATTTTGCTCGCAAATTTCTAAGAAGGGTATTCCGTTTGAGAATTACCATAGCTTGTACACGAGCTTAAAGGACTACGGATTTATTTACGGTGTTAACATCAATATAACTGATAAGATTGATAGAACACTAACCTATTCTGAGGATGAGCTCGCCAAGATGAATCTAATTACGGGATTATATCACATCTATTTTTTTAGAAAAGGAGAAGTTAACACAAACATCTTTATTAAAACTTTATTAGAATTTTATAAATCGCTTGAGGTTTCAGATTTATCTCTTTGGGACAAATTATTTATTGGTAAAAGTGAATCTTCAATGTTAGAACGCTTAATTCATGATAGAGTTCAAATCGATGATAATGTCATCACTAGAAATTTTAATAAGTCAATTACCAATTCCTTATTATTTGTTGATGTATTAACGTTTGATAGTTATTTATCTGAAACTATAGAACCAAAATCCTATGCTGCAAACCTTGAGAGCATCATTATTGGGACCTTATATCAATCGCTTAATTCTAAAAGTAAAATTACAGATTACGACAAGCAAATTATCGACATAATTGAAGCTTCAACTTCAATACCAGATTATGATGTTGACATGGAAGATTTGATTTATGATATTGATTATTCAATTAACATGAATGAAAAAAAATATCTGGTTGATCTCATGTGCTTGTCTATTTGGGATGATGAAATTCTTGAAAAATCAGAATATCAATTTTTAATGCAACTGGCTAAACGACTTGATATGGAAGCCAATGAGATTCAAGATTCTATTTTATGTGTATTCAATTTTCACACAGCCCATAAAAAAGAAGTTCTCTTATTTCAGCAAAAAAATCCTATTTCAAACTTTTACGAAAACTCTTCGCAACTGGTTACAAAACTTATCAGGCGAAATAGCAAACGTATCGTTAAAGAAGTACAGCAGAGTAAAGAATTAATGCTTCTTATTACAAAAGCTACACATTCTGATTTAAGTAAAGACGAACAGAAAAAACTTCAGGCCCAACTTATTGATGTGTTAAAAACGATTCCTAGTTTAGCAATTTTTCTTCTTCCTGGAGGCGCTATTTTATTGCCCATTTTCGCAAAACTAATTCCTAATTTACTACCATCATCTTTTGATGATAATCGTATTGAGAAGTAAATTTTTAAATTAAACTACTCATCTGGTAACAATTATCTAGAATTTGCGTCCAATAGAAAATGCGATATTAATGATAAGTAAAACTTCATTTTTTAAGACCAATACAATTGCTTTCTTAATACCAGTTACATTACTTTTAATACTAGTTTTTATATTAAACTCAACGCTGTTTATAACGCATCAACACACATTATCTCCTTACATCACTATTGATTTTATTCTAACAATTCCGTTGGTCTATTTCTTATTAATACGGAAAACTAAGGTATCAAATCTTACAATTGCTCCTTTTTTAATCGCATGTATTGTAATAGCATCTTATGTGATTCCTGAAACACATCAAGACACCTTAACATTGACCAAAACATGGTTGATACCAATAGTTGAATTGAGTGTCATCACTATAATTATTCTGAAAGTTAGGAAAGCAATTTCGCAATACAAAGTTGCAGCAAACCAGCATCAGGACTTTTATAGTATTCTTCAAGAGACTTGTGCTTCAGTATTACCAACAGTTCCTGCTAAATTAGCAGCTAATGAAATTGCACTCATTTATTATGGGTTTTTCAATTTTAAACGATCTGTTTTAAAACCTAACGAATTCAGTAATTACAGAGGCTCTGGGATTTTATCGACACTTGGTGCTGTCATTTTTTTAGTTGCTATTGAAATGGTAAGCATTCATATTTTGGCTGCAAAATGGAGTTCTATCTTAGCATGGATTCTAACAGGTTTAAGTATATATTCTGCTATCCAGATCTTTGGAATTATCAGATCAATCCCAAAACGACCACTTATAATTAATAAAACTGAATTGATTTTACGCTTCGGAATGTTGAGCGAAACTACCATCCCAATTGAAGCTATTGAAAAAATTGCGTTAGCAAACGCTTCAGATTTTGATAAAGCGAAAAGCACGAAAACTTTATCTCTTTTAGGCGAATTAGAACACAGCAATGTCATAATTCATTTAAAGACACCTCAACAATTACAATTTATCTACGGAAAGCCAAAAAGTTACACCAAACTCTTATTGTTTGTTGATAATCACCAATCATTCAAAGCACAAGTAGCAAGATTACTTTCAAAATAATGTCATTATGGAATTAGTTAATTACTACCACATATTAAAGGTAGAACCTTCAGCAGATTTAGATACAATTAAGAAATCTTTCAGACATGAAATCGCTTTATATCATCCCGATAAAAACAAATCTGAAGGCGCAAAAGCACATTTTGATTTACTGGTAGAAGCTTTTGATATTTTATCTAACGTTGAAAAAAGAAAGGCTTACGATGAGATGTTGAAAGCTTCAGCATCTAACAAACCAGTACTTATTGAACCTAAAAAACAGGAACAATACACGGAGTGGAAAAAGGATGCAAAGAAAAAATCGGATACCTTTAGGCTTACCGATTTATCAGATTTACTCTTACTTGACTTGTTTTTGGATGTTGGATTGAGTAGCTTGTTTTCAGGAACTGACAACTTAATTGAAGGCTTAGAAGATTCACTAGGAGACATCTTCGATATTTTTTAAGTCAGCCAGTCTTTAAATTCTTTCACGCGTTCTCTAGCCACTATGACGTCTTGTTCCTTATATGTATTTAATTTGATTTGCAATCTTGAGTTGGTATAACTTACCATATCATTAATAGCATTCACATTGACAAAAAACTTACGACTGATTCTAAAAAACTTATGAGGTTCTAACTCCTCTTCTAGCTGCTCTAAAGTTGTATCGAGCAAATAATTTCTGCCTTCAGATGTATAAGCATACGTGCCTTTATTTTCGCTGTAAAAGCATTCAATATCATCTATATTAATAAGTTTTAAATGCTGACCAACCTTTACCGAAAATCGCTTTTTATATTCACGTTCAATTGGATTAACCAGCAATTTCTTTATGTCATTAAAATCTAAAGTCACAGATTGCTGCTTAGGTGCACGTTCTTTAAATTTTGAAACTGCTCTAGCCAGATCATCCTCGTCTATCGGTTTTAACAAATAATCTATACTGTTGAGTTTAAATGCCTGAAGTGCATACTCATCATAGGCTGTAGTAAAAATCACTGCTGAGTTAATATCAATTGTTTCAAAGATTTCGAACGACAGACCATCACTAAGTTGAATGTCTAAAAAAATCAGATCAGGATGCTCATTATTTTGAAACCAGTCTATAGATTCTTCAACAGAATGCAACATGGTTTCAGCTTCCATTTGTAATTCGGTCAACATACGTTGTAATCGTCTTGCTGATGGCTTTTCGTCTTCTATTATGATAACATTCATTGCTTCAAATGTAATTTATTGTACATATACTTTACTCCCAAAGAGTGGTTTCCTCTTTGTCTTTCTCCTTTAAAATTTTCTCTATTTTTTTATCTTCCCATGTCTTATTAAAAAGGAATCGTCCTTTAAAAACACTCCAGGCATGTATTAAAATGAAAAGTGTCCATAATACTAAAACTACAATATTTAATGCTGTGATATTATCTGTATATGGACCTTCCTCCATCACATAAAAATTAAGTGAAATTAAAGCTACAACTACAATATACAATGCTAAATGAATATAGAAGATCTTGAGTTGTCTTAATTTATGTTGTGCTTTGATTAGATGTTTTTCGTCGTCGGTATTTGATTTCATTGGTCTAAACTTTTTTATGATTACTCCCAGCGCTGACGCTCCTTTTCCATATACTTTTCAATCTTTTTCTTTTCCCAGTTTTTACCAAATAAGAAGTCTGGACCAAACACACCTAAAAAATGAAAAAAGAGTCCGATTCCCCAAAATAAAGCTGTAGCAAAGGTTCCAAAACTAAAGAGTCTTCCTCCATTTGATACAATTAAAATGATGATGATTACATTGACAATTATATAAGATGCGAGGTGCCAGTAAAATCCGAGTAGTGATTTTACTTTTTTCTGAGCTCGCAAGTAAGCTTCTTCTCTTAGAAACTTATTTTCGGCGCTTGCCATTTGATTATATTCTGTATTGCGTTCCATGATTGTTAAATTTTAATTCCAACGTTGTTGTTCTTCTTCCTCACGCATAAATTTTTCAATTTTACGTTTTTCCCATCCATTTCCAAGTACACCATCGTTTACAAAAACTTTATAGGCGTGAAATGCTAATCCCATTCCCCAACCTAACATTGGGAACCAGAACCATTGAATGGTATGTGGTGTATAACGAAACCAGATAAATATTAAAAATGGGATCACTAAACAGTAAGAGATTAAACTGTAATAAAACTCCTTAAGTTCTTCAACACGTTTACGTGCTCTCACATATCTGTCGTCAAAATTTGATTTTGGTTCTATTGCTCTCATAATTGATACTTGTTTTGTAAGCATTGGTATTGCTACTGCAAAACGGCTTGCTTGTTGATTGATTGATACTTTTTTATTTGATAATAAGTTGTAACGCTGCTTGATATTTTCAAGTCCAACACCACTACTTTTTTTCACAATTTGTTTTGGTTGAAGGTTATTCTCTACAATGAGCATGCCTTCAGATTCATAAATTTTAATGTGCAATGGTTTACTACTTGTAACCATATTATGCTTTACAGCATTTTCTAAAAGCAACTGCAACGATAATGGCACTACTTTACTTTCAGGATCAGACGCTCTATCTGGAATTTCAAAAACAATACTATCTTCAAAACGCATTTTTAGAAGCGACATATAAGTTCTGGCAAAATCTAATTCTTCATCTACAGTAATTAAATCCTTATTTTTTTGCTCCAAAACATATCGATATACTTTTGATAATGATGTGGTGAACTTTTGAGCATTCTTTGGATTTTCTTCAATTAAACTGGTTAATACATTCAAGCTATTAAACAAAAAATGCGGATCTAACTGATTTTTCAATGCATCGAACTTTGCACTTGCTGCACCTGCAATGACCTTTTGCTCTTTAATTTTATTCTTCTGATATCTGTTATAGAAAAATATGACATGAAATATTGAGACAATGGTTAGCGTAATCCATAATCCGAAGGAATAACCTCTCCATGTTTCATTTTGAATAAATGTATCAAAAGGAACATCATATATAATTACTGAAGTAAAAGTTCTTAAAAAGAATAATCCTAATAAGGTAATTATGGTTGATCCCAAAATTCCAATAACGATTCGTTTGATGGTATCACCTTTTCTCCAGTTGCGACGTTCCATGTAGTCGAAAAAAGCCATGTTAGAATACCCAAGAACAAAAGAATACAATTGGTAAAATCCAAAATCAACTAAAAACTCATTAACCGATTCAAAATGAAATCCTCCTTGGAGCATATTACCTATTACAAATACAACAGATCCAATGATAATTGTGATGATGATATTTTTAGATGATTTTGTCATGATAAATTACTCTTTACAAGAATTCATAATTTGTTCAGCACGTTCTTTTCCCCAATTAGGATGGAAATCACTTTCAGCTTTAAAGTTAGCAAAAAGTTCTAAGGATTTCTCAATCTCTGAGCAAAACGGCTTGGTATCTTGTCCGAAGTACTTAGCACTTCCCATTCCCCATTCTGCTTTACTAAAAACGACTCTTGGATTGTTAGGAGCCATGGCATAAGCATTACTGTATAACTCTGTAATTTTTCCAGAATATTTCATCCCATAGGTCATACCGTCAAAAGCAACCCAATTGGTTAGTACGTGTGCTTGCATTACCATAAGCTCTGGATTATCCTTGCTGATAGCCATTGCAGAATTTAGATGTTCTTGAGCCTTGTCTAGTTGAGATTTCAATTTAGCTTCGTCTTTCTCATTCCAGCTTTTTAAGCTATTAATTTGTGCGATGTAATAGTGAGGTAACCATTCATCAATTTCAGCATTAGAAATACGTTCGAACATATTTTCGGCTTCATCCATATTGCCTTCCTGCCAAAGCGAAAATGCTTTTTGCATGCCTTTTTCAAAATTAGTTTGAGCAGTTACAACTCCTGATACTAATACAATTGCGATAATTATAAGATTTTTCATGATTTTAAAGTGTTATAGTTTGTGTTATTGATGTATTATTTATTTCAAATTTAGCGTCTTCCCACTTAGGCGGTCCCATAAAACCTCTGGCATTATTAGAGCATCCATAATCTTCCTTTGGAATTCCTAAAAAATTGGAGTCCATTTTTTTGTTTTCGTTTTCATCGTGAAAAAAGGAAATAGCATATATACCATTTGGAACATTTTCAAACTTGATGGTGCAACTATTATTTTCAATTCGACTTATTGTTGATTTAAATCCTTTTCCTAAAAATGAAGCTTCGGTATTATATAATGAAATATAAATATGTCCTTTATTACTTTTAAGATTTTCAATGACTACTGTAATTTCTTGTCCGTTTTGTTCTTGTGCATTTACTAAGGAATGGCTTAATAAAAAGAAAACTAAAATTTTGGCTAGTGTGTTCATGATTCTAATAATTTAGTATTGATGAGACAAATATCTATCACAAGTGTCTATTTATAAAAAGGGAATTACCGAATTGTAATTTTTTATGGATGAATTGTAGCTTGGTAATCATGATTCTAAAATGAAACATAAAAATTGGTATAAATCAATTGAGTTATGAAGCAATAGCCTACTACAATACTTTATATTTATGAATCATGTATTACATTACTTCTTGGTTATCCTCATGTAAGAACAACTTTTAGATTAATAGTTTGAACCATAAAAAAAGCGCAACTCATCGAGTTACGCTTTTTAATTTTTATGAGGTCAATCTTATTAAAACATCTCTCTTCCTGAAAAATGAAAAGCACCTTCAATAGCTGCATTTTCATCACTATCACTTCCGTGAACTGCATTCTCTCCAATTGAAGCAGCATATAATTTACGAATAGTTCCTTCAGCAGCTTCTGCAGGATTAGTAGAACCTATTAAGGTTCTAAAATCTTCTACAGCATTGTCTTTTTCTAAGATTGCAGCTACAATTGGTCCACGTGTCATATACTCTACCAGTTCTCCAAAGAATGGTCTTTCGCTATGAACAGCATAAAACGCTTGTGCGTCTGCAGTTGTCATTTGAGTTAATTTCATAGCTACGATTCTGAAACCAGAAGCAGTAATTTTTTCTAAAATTGCACCAATATTCCCCTTTTCAACAGAATCTGGCTTAAGCATTGTAAATGTTCTATTTGTTGCCATTTGTATTTATTAATTTTGCTGCAAAAGTAATATATTTCTTTAATAATTCGGTATAATCCAATATTAAAAAATTGTATCTTCGTCATCTATGAATAAAGACGATATCAATTCAATTAAAACGCTTTTAAGTTCACCAAAAGCCATTGTAATCATTCCGCATAAAAATCCAGATGGAGACGCTATTGGCTCTTCCCTTGGATTGTATCATTATTTAAAACAATTCAATCACAATGTCATTATTATAGCTCCTAATGATTATCCTGATTTTTTGAAATGGATGCCTGCTGAAGCTTCAATTTTGAAATATGACAATCAAAAAGAAAATTGTGATGCAGTGATTACTAATGCTGACCTTATTTTTACATTAGATTTTAATGCTCTAAGTCGTATTGGAGATATGGAAGCTATCGTGTCGCATTCTGAAGCTGTAAAGATCATGATTGATCATCATCAACAACCTGATGATTATGCAACTTACATGTATTCTGATGTTTCGATGTCCTCAACATGTGAAATGGTTTTTAATTTTATTGAAATGCTTGACGATCTTGATAAAATTAATAGCGACATTGCCACTTGTCTATATACTGGTATCATGACTGATACAGGCTCGTTTCGTTTTCCGTCAACAACAAGCAAAACTCACAATATAATTGGTCAGTTGATTAAAAAAGGGGCAAATAATGCTGACATTCATAATCAGATTTATGATACTAATAGTTACGCCAGATTGCAATTACTCGGTAGAGCATTAAGCAACTTAAAAGTGATTCCTGAATATAGAACTGCTTACATTACCTTGTCTCAGGAAGAATTGAACGCTTTCGACTTCAAAAAAGGAGACACTGAAGGTTTTGTAAATTATGGCCTATCACTTAAAGGCATTATTTTTGCTGCTATTTTTATTGAAAGCCATCAAGACGAAATTATTAAAATATCCTTGAGGAGTAAGGGTGATTTTTCTGTGAATGAAGTATCCCGAACCCATTTTCAAGGTGGTGGACATACAAATGCTGCAGGTGGAAAAAGTGAATTAAGTCTGAGTAAAACAATTGATAAATTTATTAGTATCTTGCCTCAATATAAAAAAGACCTAAATCCATGATGAAACATCTTGATTATTTTCTAAATTCTCTGAAAAACCATATGCAAGATGTTACATGTGACCTTATCAAATTATAGATATTTACACATGAAACCTATACTTTACTTACTATTAATAAGTTTTATTTTTGGTTGCAAGTCGCCAGATGCAAGACGACCAGAATCGGTTCAATCTGGTTCATTTATCAAAGCTTCAGCTGAAAGAAATATTAAGCTCAATAAGAAAGAGCAAGCATTAATTCAAAAGATAATAGCTAACAATCCTGAACAAGACTATATTGCTTCGGAAAGCGGATTTTGGTATTATTACAATACTAAAATTGAACAAGACACCATTACGCCTCAGTTTGGTGATATTGTTAGTTTTAAATACAATGTTAAAGATTTAAATGAGAATACTATTTATACAGAAGATGAAATTAGTATTCAAAATTATGCCATGGACAAAGAGGAATTATTTACAGGACTTCGAGAAGGCTTAAAACTTATGAAACCTGGTGAAGTTGTTACTTTTTTATTTCCGTCTCAAAAAGCTTATGGCTACTATGGAGATGCCAATCGAATAGGCACAAATATTCCATTAATTTGTAAAGTAACTGTAAACACAATTATACAAAACCAATAAAACTCTTATGAAATTGATTAGCAAAACCTTACAACTTTTTGTGCTGTTTTTACTTTTAACGGCAACCTCATGCAATGAAGAATATCCTGATTTGGAAGATGGACTCTATGCTGAATTCATAACAACCAAAGATACCATGATTGCTAAATTGTTTTACGACAAGGTACCTGTGACTGTAGCGAATTTTGTAGCTTTAGCTGAAGGAACACATCCTATGGCTGACGAAGAATTCAAAGGAAAACCGTATTATGATGGATTGACTTTTCATAGAGTTATGGATAACTTCATGATTCAAGGTGGTGATCATACTGGTACTGGTTCTGGAACTCCTGGATACAGATTTACAGCAGATTTTAGTCCTGAACTAAAACATGATAAACCTGGCATATTGTCTATGGCAAATGGTGGTGGTTTTAATACCAATGGTGGACAGTTTTTTATAACTGAAGTACCTTATCCTAGCTTGGATGCCTACAATCCTGATGGTACCTTAAAACCTTGCGATCAACCTAGAGTAAGTTGTCATTCTGTTTTTGGAGAATTAGTAAAAGGGATTGAAGTACAAGATTCTATCTCTAATGTAAAAACTGGACCAGGCAACAAACCAGTTGAAGATGTTGTGATTACAAAACTGAATATCATACGAAAAGGATCTGCAGCTAAAGCATTTAATGCTGCAAAAGTTTTTGAAGAAGGATTACCTAAAGTTGAACAAGAAATTGCCAGTATTCAAGAAGAGGCACAAAAGAAGGCAGAACAAGAACGTAAGGAACGTGAAGCAAAAATTACAGCTGCTGCTGAAGACACAAAACCTTTATTAGATGATTACCAATCTAAAAGCAAAACTTTAGCTTCAGGCTTAAAGAAATATGTTATTAAAGAAGGTACGGGAGCAAAACCGAAAACAGGTCAATTTGCAATGATTGCTTATGAAGGTTATTTTCTTGACGGACGATTATTTGATAGCAATCTGGAAGCTGTTGCTGATAAATATGGCATGCTGAATCCACAACGAAAAGCTGCAGGAGCTTATGGTCCAACTAAAATGAAAATTAGCCCAGATGAACAAATGATATCTGGATTTAAAGAAGCTATTGCATCAATGAAAGTTGGCGAAAAAGCATTTTTCTACATTCCTTCACATTTGGCATATGGCGAACGTGGAAGAGGTGGAATTCCACCAAATGCTGATTTAACATTCGTTCTTGAAATGACAGAAATAGCTCAATAATTAGATTAATTTACAACATAAAAAAAGCCTTTCAAATTTGAAAGGCTTTTTTTATAAACAAAACGGCGTTCTATTTCTTCGGAATACGTTTTAATATTTCTAAAACAAACTTCCAGTATTTCTGTGCTGATGAAATTTGAGCACGTTCATCTGGTGAATGTGCACCTTTAATGTTTGGTCCAAAACTAATCATGTCCATATCAGGATAATTCGTTCCTAGTATTCCACATTCTAAACCTGCGTGACAAGCCGCAACGTGAGGTTCTTCGCCATTATTCAATTCTTTATATATAGGCACCATCACTTTTAAGATATCAGAATCCATATTAGGTTTCCATCCTGGATAATCACCACTAAACTCAACTTCACAACCTGTTAACTCAAAGGTTGCTCTTAAGCCATTGGCCAAATCCCATTTAGCACTCTCAACTGAACTACGTGTTAAACATCCAATTTTAATATGTCCATCTTTAACTAAAACTCGAGCAATGTTATTAGAGGTTTCAACTAAACCTGGAATATCAGGACTCATTCTGTACACACCATTTAAAGCTGCATATAACGCTCTGGTTAACCCTTCCTGAACACCTAAATCCATAATCTGTTTTGGCGTTTCAACTTTAGAAATTACAATCACTAAATCAGGTTCCATGGTTTTGTATTCCACCTTTATTTCGTTTGCCAAATCGTTCATTTCTGAAACAAAAGCTTCTTCATGAATGGCATCAATAGCGACAATAGCATTACTTTCTCTCGGAATTGCATTTCGTAAACTTCCACCATCAATTTCAGAAATACGCAATCCGAAGTTTTCAAAACCGTCAAATAATAAACGATTCATCATTTTATTAGCATTCCCTAAACCTTCGTGAATTTGCATCCCTGAATGACCTCCTTGAAGACCTTTGACAGAAATCTTATATCCAATTTTAAATTCAGGTGTTTCTTCTTGATCATAGGTTCGTATTGCAGTCACATCAACACCTCCTGCACAACCAACTCCAATTTCATCATCTTCTTCGGTATCCAGATTTAATAAAATATCTCCTGATAAAATCCCTCCTTTTAAACCCATTGCTCCAGTCATTCCGGTTTCTTCATCGATTGTAAATAAAGCTTCAATTGCTGGATGTTCAATATCTGTACTTTCTAAAATGGCCATAATGGTCGCGACTCCCAATCCATTATCTGCTCCTAAAGTTGTCCCTTTAGCTCTTACCCAGTCACCATCCACATACATTGCAATACCTTGCGTATCAAAATCGAAATCTGTATCATTATTTTTTTGGTGTACCATATCTAAATGCGATTGCATGACAATGGTTTTTCTGTCTTCCATTCCCGACGTTGCAGGTTTTTTAATGATAACGTTTCCTACTTCATCTTCTATAGTTTCTAAACCTAAACCAGTTCCAAAATCCTTCATAAATTGAATCACACGTGCTTCTTTTTTTGAAGGTCGTGGTACGGCGTTTAAATCTGCGAATTTATTCCAAAGTGCATTTGGTTCTAGGGCTCTTATTTCTGCGCTCATGATATTTATTTTAAGTTTCGCAAAGGTACATCTTTTTAGTATTTTTGAGTCATGCAGAACTACAAAAAAAGTCTCATAGCCTTCTCTATCATTCCTCAGATTTTATTGCTGAAGGTATTGGCCAATTATCCTGCTTTTGTTGAATCTGTTTACAGTCATGGTCTTTACATCTACATTTCAAGAGGTATGCGATATGTCTTTGGATGGTTGCCTGTTTCAGTTGGTGATTTGCTCTATACACTTTTAGGCTTGTATGTTATTAGATGGCTAATAATTAATCGAAAACGGATTACAAAAGACACAAAACATTGGTGTCTCGATGTACTTTCTGCCATATCAATTGGGTATTTTGCCTTTCATATGTTATGGGCTTTTAACTATTATCGCTTACCACTTCATGAATCTTTAAACATTGATAAAGATTATACAACCGAAGAGTTAATCACACTTACAGACCAAATAATATTAAAAGTGAATGACATTCATTTAAGCATTACTGAAAACGATTCTGTAAAAGTTGAGATGCCGTTCTCTAAGTCGGAGTTATTAAAAATGATACCTGATGGTTACGATCAACTGTCTAAAACATTTCCCTATCTGGAATATCATCCACGAAGCATTAAAAAATCGATTTACAGTTTGCCGTTAACGTATATGGGATTTTCAGGCTATTTAAATCCGTTTACCAATGAAGCTCAGGTTGACGGTTTGATACCTTCTTATAAATTCCCAACAACAGGCAGTCATGAAGTTGCCCATCAATTAGGTTATGCTGCTGAAAATGAAGCAAATTTTATTGGCAGCATGGCTGCAATGAACCATCCGAACATCTATTTTCAATATTCAGGTCATGCCTTTGCATTGAGACATTGTTTAAATGAAATTTACAGAAGGGATCCAGACATGTATGAAACTTTTTTTTTAAAATTAAATAAAGGTGTTTTAAAAAATTATCAGGAAGTCAGAGATTTTTGGGATGGTTATGAAAATATTACCGAACCATTATTTAAGGAGACTTATAACAATTTCCTAAAAGCAAACAATCAATCTGATGGTATGGAAAGTTACAGTTACGTAGTTGCTTTACTCGTGAATTATCATAAATCACATCCGTTAGAATAACGTTAAAGTACTAAAATTTACAACTGACCTTTGTCTTTAATTTTTATCTTTAGAACAAATTAATAAGCAACAATTATATATGTTAAGAATTCCTCTAAGACTCTTGCTGTTTTTATGCAGCTTCTCGCTACTGGCACAAGAGTATTTTCCAAAAAATGATGGTGTCAAAACCACAAACTCCAATTACACAGCATTCACAAATGCTAAAATTTACATCACTCCAAGTCAGATTATTGACAACGGAACACTTCTAATTAAAGATGGTAAAGTTGTGGCATCAGGCTCACAAGTGACCATTCCAAAAAATACAACTATCGTGAATATTGAGGGTAAAAGTATATACCCTTCTTTCATTGATATTTTTTCCGATTTTGGCGTTGAAAAACCAAAACGAGAAAGTGGAGGTGGTAGAAGTCCGCAATACAATCCGACCAGAACAGGATATTACTGGAACGATCATGTAATGCCTGAAAACCATGCCATTTCAAAATTTAGCTTTGACAGTAAAAAAGCCAAAGAATTACTTGAAGCTGGTTTTGGTGTTGTAAACACACATATCCAGGACGGAATTGTTAGAGGAACAGGAACACTTGTCGCTCTAAATACTGAAGGTGGCAACGATATGACCATTCTGGAGCAAAACTCTGGACAATATTTTTCATTTAGTAAAAGTGTAACTTCTCGTCAGTCGTATCCTGGTTCTATTATGGGAAGTATGGCATTACTGAGACAATTATATTTAGATGCTGAATGGTATGCCAAAGGCAATAGTAGTACTAAAGATTTATCCATTGAAGCCTTAAATCAAAACAAAAATTTAGTTCAAATCTTCGATGCAGGAAGCAGAGCAAATGCATTGAGAGCAGATAAAGTTGGCGACCAGTTTGGAATTCAATACATTATTCTTGGAGGTGGCGACGAATACGAACGAATCAATGAAGTAAAAGCTACGAATGCGGCTTTTATTCTTCCTGTAGATTTTCAAGATGCTTACGATGTGGAGAATGTATATTTATCACAATCACTAGCCTTAAGCGACATGCGAGCTTGGAATCAAGAACCTTCAAACCCAAAAGTACTAGCTGATAACAATATTACTTTTGCATTTACAACACACGATTTAAAATCGCCTAAAGAGTTCAAAGCAAAACTTATGAAAGCTATTGAGTATGGCTTATCTAAAGAAAAAGCCTTAGAAGCGCTTACCACTACTCCTGCAAAATTATTAGGAAAGTCTTCAGAAATTGGAAATCTCAACAAAGGAGCTTATGCTAATTTTTTAATTACCTCTGGAGATATATTTGACAAGAAAACTAAAGTTTACGAAAATTGGGTTCAAGGAACGCAAACAGTTGTAAACGATATGAATTCTAAAGATATTAGAGGAGACTACGAATTTAATTTAGCTGGAGAATCTTACAAAATGACCTTAAAAGGTGAGTTGAGCAAATTAAGTTCAGAAATTACAAGTGACGATAAGAAACGTGGTTCTAAAGTGAGTTATGATGATGATTGGTTATCTATAGCTATGACAACCAAAGACTCTACAACACAAGAGTTTGTGAGGTTAGTCGCTAATGTTTCTCAAGGAAATAATTTAAATGGAAAAGCGTTGTTTCCTAATGGAAATGAAATGACCTTTTACGCTAAGAAGTTAGGTTCCAAATCAACAGACAAAACGGATGATGATCAAGAAAAAGACGATGATGAAGATGATGACATAAAGGTTAAAAAAGTCATTCCTGTAACCTATCCTAATATGGCTTACGGCTTCAAAGAGTTACCAAAACAGGAAACCTTATTATTCAAAAATGCAACGGTCTGGACGAATGAATCGGAAGGCATTTTAGAGCAAACAGATGTTTTAGTCAAAAACGGAAAGATTGTCAAAATAGGAAAAAACCTTTCAGATTCTAGTGCTACAGTTATTGATGCCACAGGTAAGCACTTAACATCTGGCGTTATTGATGAGCATTCTCATATTGCTGCAGCTTCAATTAATGAAGGTGGTCAGAACTCTTCAGCTGAAGTTAGTATTGAAGATGTAATTGATGATGAAGACATTGATATCTACCGAAATCTTGCAGGTGGTGTTACAACCATTCAAATTTTACATGGTTCAGCAAACCCAATTGGTGGACGTTCAGCAATTATTAAATTAAAATGGGGAGAAGATGCTCAGGATTTAATATTCAAGGACAGTCCGAAGTTTATCAAATTCGCTTTAGGAGAAAATGTGAAGCAATCCAACTGGTCTAGTTTTGAACGTTTTCCACAAACTAGAATGGGTGTTGAACAATTGTACATCGATTATTTCAGTAGAGCAAAAGCTTATGATGCTTTAAAGAAAAGCGGAAAACCTTACCGAAAAGATATTGAAATGGAAGTGCTTTCAGAAATCCTGAATAAAGAGCGTTTTATTTCTTGCCATTCGTATGTACAAAGTGAAATTAATATGCTAATGAAAGTTGCAGAACAATTCAACTTTAACATCAACACATTTACGCACATTCTTGAAGGCTATAAAGTTGCTGATAAAATGGTTGAACATGGCGTTGGAGGTTCAACATTTAGTGACTGGTGGGCTTATAAATATGAAGTAAATGATGCTATTCCTTACAATGCTGCTATCATGCACAATGCAGGAGTTGTCGTTGCTATCAATAGTGATGATGGTGAAATGTCACGTCGTTTGAATCAGGAAGCTGCAAAATCTGTTAAATATGGTGGAATTTCAGAGGAAGACGCTTGGAAGTTTGTCACTTTAAATCCGGCAAAATTACTTCATATCGACGATAAAGTAGGAAGTATTAAAGTTGGAAAAGATGCCGATTTGGTATTGTGGTCTGATCATCCACTTTCAATTTATGCTAAAGCAGAAAAAACCATTATTGAAGGTGTGACTTACTTCGATATCAAACGTGATGAAATGATGCGTTCTCAGATTAAAAAAGAAAAAGCAGAACTCATTAATGAGATGCTTTTGGCAAAAAATAAAGGGTTAAAAACGCAACCTATTAAAAAGAAAGAGAAAGATCAAATGCATTGCGATTACATCGATCATGAATCACATTAAACTAAAGAAGATGAAAAACAAAACTATATATATCGTATTGTTGTTACTAACATTTGGCTTTTCAAATGCACAACAAACACCTGCAAAAAAACAGATTGGCACTTTTGCTATCAAAGGAGCCACAGCCCATTTGGGAAATGGAGAGATTATTGAAAATAGTATCATTATTATAAAGGATGGAAAATTACTTAATGTCGTTGATTCTAGAATTGTAAAAATGAAATTAACAGATATGGATGTTATAGATGCGACAGGAAAGCATGTGTATCCAGGTTTTATTATTCCGAATACAACTTTGGGACTGGTGGAAATTGACGCTGTTCGTGCTACTGATGACGATTCAGAATTGGGCTCATGGAATCCACATATTAGAAGTTTAATTGCTTATAATACTGAATCTAAAGTCGTAGAATCTATGCGACCAAATGGTGTGCTTTTGGCTCAGATTACGCCTCGTGGTGGACGACTTTCTGGAACGTCTTCCATCGTACAATTAGATGCCTGGAACTGGGAAGATGCCGTTGTAAAAGAAGATGATGGTATTCATTTAAACTGGCCTAGCAGCTTTAGTAGAGGTCGCTGGTGGTTGGGTGAAGATTCTGGTATGAAACCAAATAAAAATTACGAAAAACAAGTTAAGGAAATAACAGATTTCTTTAATGCAACCAAAGCGTATGCCAAAGGGACAAATCAAACACTTAATCTACCTTATGAAGCTACAGAAGGACTTTTTGATGGTTCAAAAAAACTTTACATTCATGTCGATGATGAGAAAGGCATTATTGATGCTGTCAATTTTACTCAAGAAAACGGAGTGAAAAATATGACCATCGTTGGAGGTTATGATGCCTATAAAGTTGCAGATTTACTAAAACAACATAATATTTCTGTGTTATTGCAACGTGTACATTCCAGACCTGGACAAACGGATGATGATTATGATTTACCCTTTAAAATGGCAAAACTATTAGTAGATAAAGGTGTTGTTGTTGCACTTGAAGGTAGCGGACAAATGGAACGTATGAATGCACGTAATTTACCTTTTTACGCAGGAACTACAGTTGCTCACGGATTATCAAAAGAACAAGCCTTGCAGCTTATCACTTTAAATACGGCTAAAATTTTAGGTATTGATGCAAATTATGGTTCTTTAGAAGAAGGTAAAAGTGCAACACTATTTATTAGTGAAGGTGATGCCTTAGATATGCGAACTAACATCATTTCACATGCATTTATCGACGGCCGACTTATTAGCTTAGAAACGCACCAAACAGAACTATGGAAACGTTATTCTGAAAAATTTGAACAGCAAAATTAATTCATTCAAGTGTTGAAAGCTAAAAACATTGTATTAAAACTTCTCGTTGCTTTAATTGGCTTTACAGGTTTTAGTCAGGCATTAAACGATGGACCTTATGTGTTTATAGAGAACAATAAACTCGTTCAAAAAAGCATTGTCGATGGAAAGGTGATTACAAAAAAATTGAAGCGTACAGCTTTTCCGAAAACGTTCGTTCCTGAAGCTTCTTCTTTCTCTGGTGTGGAAAAAATGGCTGTATTGAGTGATATTCATGGTCAGTACGATTTGGCTATTGAAATCTTAATAAACAATAGCATTATAGACCAGGATTTGAATTGGAGTTTTGGTGATGGTCATTTTGTGATTGTAGGCGATATTTTTGATAGAGGTCCTAAAGTAAATGAAATGCTCTGGCTTATATACAAACTTGAACAACAGGCGAAAGACAAAGGAGGTCATTTACATTTTTTACTCGGAAATCATGAATATATGGTCTTGAAAAAAGACCTGAGATATGTTCATGAACGTTATCTGGAAGCTGGCAAATTACTTGGCTTAGACTATGACGAATTGTACGATAATAATACCGTTTTAGGGCGTTGGCTACGTTCAAAGCCTACAATTTTAAGAATTAACAACCATGTTTTTGTACATGGTGGCATTTCTCAGGAGTTTTTATCTAAAATAAGTTTCGATATTGAAGTTATTAATGCTACGATGAGAGCTTCCATTGATATTAGTAAAACGGAATTAAAATCTACAGATTTCTATACTAATTACTATGGTAAAACTGGTCCGATTTGGTATAGAGGTTATTTTACAGACGACTTAGAACATGATGCTATTGATGATGTGTTATCAAAAACCAATTCTGAACATATTGTCGTTGGGCATTGCTCCTTTGATGAAATTATTCGTGTTTATAACGGAAAAATTTTCGGTGTAGATTCTAGTATCAAAAAGGGAGAATATGGCGAAGTATTATTTATTGAAAACGGCACGTATTCCAGAGGCTTGAAAGATGGCACCCGAAAAGACTTTGAATAGCATTAAACACAAAGCGTCGTAATTAAATAATTACGACGCTTTTAGTTAAGGATGATGTGTTTGTTTATCTGAACTTAAGCCAAATTAGCACCTATAAAATTTATAATAGTGAGATGCTGAAACACGTTCAGCATGACGTAAAATATAGAGTTAAAGAAACCATTTTTATTCTATAACCTCAGCATCTTCAGGTTTGCTGAATACTTCAGAATTCATCTTCATTTTAGTGAGTGTCACTTCAGAAAATTCCAAATCATTGCGCTTTGTTGTTGGTAAATTATTCTCATAATTGTACCAGGTTAGTGTTTTGGGCAGTTGTAAGCCTGCAACGTTCTGCCAATCACTATATTTTATAAAATGAAATTCTTTCCCTTTTTCTTTTGAGAAGAAAGTTACTGTATACGCTAACCACGCCATCTTATGAGTTTCAGAATCATAATATAAAATATACTCGTCTTCAGGAGATTCTCCTACGCCACTTTCATATGCAATTTTAATTCCAGGATAGCTTTTTCCTTCAAATTCCAAAGGCTTTACATCTTCATAGATTATGCCATCATCAGCCAGAATAAATGGCATAGCATAGAAGTAAAACATCAAATTGTAGTAAAACTTCGGATTCCCTTTATAGCTTGTTGTATCCTTTTTTTGTAACCAAACCTTTTCGCCATCAAAACCCATAGTATGTTTTGGCATTGTAATTAGAGACTTCCTATTATGCAAATCTGTAAGTGTCACCTCATCACCAGCGTCTTTAGCCATTTTGAATTTCAAGGTTTGCATCGCTTTCCAAGTATCTAATCCTCCGTGAGCATCAAACACTTTAGAAATGGATTCTGGATACGTGCTGGTTGTGACATCTAATTCTGTTTCAGAATAATCAATTGAAGATTCAACACCTTCAGAAGATTTATCATTTTTACAAGATAATAGGATTACTGCTATAATTACGATTATGCTTTTGAATTTCATGTAATTTTTAGATTGGTTGTCTACTAAGACGAAGATATTGAAAATTGATTACAAAAAAAGCCTCACAGCATTGTATGAGGCTTTCATAGCTACTTTCAATCTTTCTTATTCAATGATTAACTTTTTAACCATTTCTTTAGTCGCTGTATTCAGTTTCACAAAGTACATTCCGCTTTGTAAATCTGAAACACTTAACTCAAGGTTTTGCTCATTAGAAATAGTACGTTCTTTAATTAATTTTCCTTGAATATTATAAATGCTAAGATTAGCAGATGAGATATTATTTAACTTAATAGTTAAGACATCTGTTGCAGGATTTGGATACATATTGAATCCGTTGAAATCAAAATCAGCTACTGAAAGGGCATCATCTACAAACTGTGTTTCAAAACGATTTGTAATAACAGGTGCATTAAAATCGAAATAAATGGCAGCTGTATTTGGAATGACATCTCCTAAAGCATAACCTGGTTTTGGTTGAATTCTAAAGTAAACAAATCCGTTGCTTCCTTCAGCGTCATCTTGTTCAGCAGGTAAGTTGATATCTTCAAAATACCATTCTAAACTGTTTTCAGTTCTTGTAACCACATAATCATGACTAGATCGTAACATCTGGAATGATGTTTCATCTAATTGAATATCTAACTCATCTTCTATTCGTACAAACGTCGCTGGAAATGTTCCTAAATTTTGGAATCGAATGGTGTAATAGAGCCATTGATCTGATACTACAAAATCGTCATATACCACTCGAGGACCACGAGCTTCCATCTTATCGTTTGGATCCCATGAACCTACGACTACTTCAGAAATTGTAGAAAAATTATTACTCGCTACCAAATCGTTGGAATCTGTTATATAGGTTGCAGTATTTGTCACGATATCTCCTAATTCTACAGTGACAGGACAGGTTAATGAGATATCAATATATTCTACATCACCTGGCTGTAGATTTACAAAATCAACTGTAAAACCTGTTGCTGTTGTTGTAATAGTATAATTAGGGTTAACATTGGTTACACCATTGTAGATTAGTTGAGGATCTGTTGTATATTCCACTGTCCCTGAAGAAATTGTTGTAAACCCTAAGTTTTCTAATACCAAGAAATTATCATGTGAAAAACCTGGTCTAGGTGGTGTCCAGTAGTTAACTAAATACACAGCTAGATCTTCACAACTTTGTTCTTCAACTACTGGAAAATCTAAGGTAACCGTATTTCCCGTAGCAACTGAAATATTATCAAAACTAGCGGTTGTTATATCGTAACAAGCTTCAGACTCATCATATAAATTAAACGTAATGTCATATACATCGGTTTCGTTACCACTTATAATCTGAAAATGTCCTGTAGAAGAATTCACTGTATTAATCATACCATCTCCATTAACCTCATAGGTAAAGTAGCCGTTAGAAAAACTAAATTCGTTAGTATCGTAAATACTATTCGCATTGGCATCAAAAAAAGCATTCACTTGAATAAATCCAACTGAAGACGCGCAGAAGACATCAAAATCAAATTGTTCTGTACAACATGAATTGCCTCCAGCACAGTTAATTGTTCCATCTGTATCAAATCGGACTGTAATTGTACTTCCTGTAGATGTATAAATCAATCCAGAAAAATCACCTCCATTTCCATAGAGTAAATTAGGGTTCAGAATTGAACCATCAGAATCAACAATATAAATTTCATCAAAATTTGATTCTGTTGCTCCAGCATTAAAAATTAAGGTCAATGGTGACCCGTCTGAACTTTCAAAACTAAATTCTGATGTATCATTATTTTCATAACAATACATGGTATTCACTGCTCCATCTTGACACACAACAACTTGATTAGGATTTGCTCTAGTTGTAAAGCTAAATTCCTCACAATTTTCTGCATCTCCATTATCGTTATATGGTGTAATGTTTACATAATAAGTCACTTCATAATCTAAAGTGTCTAAATCATAACTTAAAACATTTCCGACGTCAACAGCATTTAATACTTCAGTTCCTCCAGAAGTTAAGCCTAGCGAAAGTTTATAGCCATTTACGATTCCTGAAGAAGCTGTCCATATTAAATCTGTAAATTCTTCAACATTTACGGCTTCATCCAAAGGTTGCACTAAACTTGTATTACAACCAGGAAGTGCATTAGGATCGACACAACTTACATCAAAATCAATGGGTGTATAGTTTTGATTAAAACAGGATATGCTATCATCAGCATTAATAGCGATGCGTATGCTATTTCCAGAAGATGTAAAACTTAAACCAGTGAGATCACCATTATTACCGTAAGTTGTTTCAGTAGGATTTAAGTTAGTCACACCATCTGAATCTAAAACAACCAATTCATCATAATTAACTTCAATCTGTCCTGCGTTAAAAAAGACTTGTAACTGTGAGTTATCTGTGCTTTCGTAATAATATTCAGTCACTTGACTACTTACATAACAAAAGTTTACATTTACTGGTCCTTCTGCACAATCGAATGGAATAACACAACTGTTTTCAGTAATGATATTAAAGTCAATAATTGAAAAACAAGCGTCATCACTATTTTGAACTCTCACAAAAATGGTTTCAATGGCCTCTAATGCAATAAAATTAGTAGGATCAAATATGGCATTGGTATTTGAAAATGCCGAATTAGCATTATCAAAAAAGCTGATATTGAATAAACTAGGATCTTGTCCGTTTAAAATCTCAGGTAACGTAGTTGTTAAATCAAAAAATGAGTTTGGCACACAACTAAATAAATCAACCACATCTGCAAGTGCTGGAGCATCACTCCCTTCTAGCACATCAACACTGGCCGTAGTGCTACATCCTGAAATTAAATCAGTAACCGTTACGGTATAAGTGCCACCTGTAAAAACTATTAGTTCTGGATTGGTTTCTCCTGTATTCCAAACATAATTGTAAGCACCAATATCGTTATTAATAAACGGCACAAGTAAAACTTCGTTACCACTGCATATTGAATAAGGACCATTAAAATCGACTTGCGGATTTAAACTAAAGTTCACGAATATTTGAACAATAGTGAAATTACCAGATTGGTTATCTTCAATACGTACGAATACTGTTGAAGAATTACCACTAACGGAATATGACATAGGATCCACTAAAGGATTTGTCTGATTATCGGCATTTGCCTGAGTGAGATAATACGCAAATGAAAAGTCTGATGTATTTTGACCGTTTACCATATTGCTTTCTTGCAACGTTAAATCGTAATCTACTGGAATATTGGGATCATCTCCACATACGACAACCTCTACAGATGATGCAGACACACAATCGGTATCTACAATAAGATCTATAGTTGTAATACCAAAGCAATCTGTATTTACAGTGGATACATTTACATACAAAGTTTGAGTGAAAGGCACTATATTGTTATATACAGGATTTACTGCGTTTACACCAGTTTCGGCATCTGCCAGTGTTTCATGTATGGTCATTTGAGTTGGTATTCCTAATGCTAAACCAATTTCATTAATTGCATCCCACAAATTAAAGGAACTAAAACCATCTCCATCATCATCACAAACCACTTGAGCCGAAGGGGTTACCAGGTTTTCAAATGTGCCTGAGGTCACTTGAAAATCATAAAAAGAAGAACAACCATCAATTGTAGAAATTTCTAATTGATAAAACCCGGTTTGAGTCACAGATAAATAAGGAAACGTTTCATTTTGTAAATAAATACCGTCTAAATACCAAGAAAAAAGCAACCCTTGATCTGTTAATCCTGTTTCCACAATTAAATTAGACCCATCACAGATTTCATAAACATCCTGTAAACTAGGAACTGGCAATTCACTAATTCTTAAAAAGAATTGGGATATATATACCGTTCCTCCACTAGAATGAACAGTCCTGGTTCTTATATCTTGCGGATTTGTAACATTAGTATATGGCGAGCTTAACGGATTAATCCCACTGGCAGCATCAGAGCCATTTAAATGATAGCTTACAATATATTCCTCAGGATTATTGAGTCCTGCCAGAATTACTGCATCATTCGAATGCAAGTCAAATTCTGCAGTACCATCGCCATCTGCATCACACACCTCGATATCAATTGGTGTATTTGGCATGTCTTGAGAAAAAATAGAGATTGAAAAAAACAGGGCAATAAGCGGAAGTAGTAATTTTACTTTCATAAATAAAGAGTTTGATTAGTTATTTTGACTCTGAAATTAACTCCTTAAGCTAAATCAATTGATGTCAATACTATAACAAGTAAGTTCCTTGATTCCCTACCTTTAGTTCTAAAATATCGGAAATTCAAATAAGCGAATCACATTGCAATTGCACTAGAAAAGTGTAAATTTGTGGGTATTCAAATATACTGAATATATTATCAAATGCAATATAAAGAAATTACCAGTACTCAAAATACATTGGTAAAACAAATTCTTGTTTTAAGAGAAAAATCGCGTGAACGTAAAAAAACAGGTCTATTTATAATCGAAGGTCAGCGCGAGTTGTCGTTAGCCTTAAATGGTGGTTATCACATTGAAAAACTATTATTCTATCCCGAGCTTCTTTCAGAAAAAGAACTAAACAAATTTACAACACAGCAATTTGACACCATACAAATTTCAAAAGAGGTCTTTCAAAAGTTAGCTTACAGAGATACAACTGAAGGCATTATAGCAGTTGTAAAAAGTAAATCTCATACGTTAGACATGCTACAATTTGAACAAAAAAATCCTTTAATTTTAGTAGCAGAGGCTCCAGAAAAACCAGGTAATATTGGTGCCTTACTTCGAACTGCAGATGCCGCTCATGTTGATGCAGTGATTATTGCAAATGCTAAAACCGATTTATACAATCCAAACATTATTCGTTCTAGTGTTGGTTGTGTCTTTACTAATCAAATCGCGATGGCTTCTACATCAGAAATTATAGAGTTTCTTACTAAAAATAATATCCAGATGTATTGCGCTGCATTGCAAGCTTCAAAATCATACCACACCCAAGATTACACCAAACCTACTGCAATTGTTGTAGGAACAGAAGCTGACGGATTAACCAGCGAATGGCTTCAAGCCTCAACTCAAAATATCATAATTCCAATGCAAGGTAAAATTGATAGCATGAACGTTTCTGTTGCTGCAGGAATTCTTATTTTCGAAGCAAAAAGACAGCGACATTTTAAATAAAATAATAACCCGTTTAAACAGCAATAAAGATTATACCATAATAAACACTTCGACTGTGCTCAGTATGACATGAAGACTTATATTTGCAATCGAAAAACATCAAATGAACTCAGAGATCCTATTTTATACCATTATAAGTATCATCGTTATTAATTTTATTATCGATAAAGTACTTAATGCACTTAATGCCAAACATTATAATGATGCCATTCCAGTTGAACTTAGCGATGTGTATGATGCAGCTGATTACAACAAATCACAAGCTTATAAAAAAACGAATTATACGTTCGGGATTTTGAGTTCTACCTTTTCATTTATATTGACACTCGCTTTTTTATTCTTTGATGGTTTTGAATTTGTCGATAATATCGCCAGAAGCTACAGTGAAAATCCGATTGTTATAGCGCTAATCTTCTTCGGGATAATTATGCTTGGAAGTGATATCATTTCGACACCTTTTTCAATATATAAAACTTTTGTTATTGAAGAGCAATTTGGTTTCAATAAGACCACAATTAAAACCTTCATTATTGATAAACTAAAAGGATTGCTCATGATGGCTCTTGTAGGTGGTGGCATTTTAGCTTTAATCATTTGGTTTTACCAGCAAACACAGGAACAGTTCTGGCTCTATGCTTGGGCAATTATAACGGTATTTACCATTTTTATGAACTTATTTTATGCCAGACTTATCGTTCCATTATTTAATAAACAAACACCTTTAGAAGATGGCACCTTACGCGAGCAGATTTCAGAGTATGCGCAATCGGTTGGCTTCAGCTTAAAGCATATTTTTGTAATCGATGGTTCTAAACGAAGCACTAAAGCCAATGCCTATTTTTCAGGCTTCGGAAGTGAAAAACGAATTACATTATATGACACACTGATTAATGATTTAGAGGAAGAAGAAATCGTTGCTGTTCTGGCTCATGAAGTTGGTCATTACAAACGAAATCACATCATTTTCAATTTGGCTACCTCTATTCTGCTAACAGGAATTATGCTGTTTGTTTTATCTGTGTTTATTTCTAATCCGTTGTTATCAAATGCGCTAGGTGTTAAAATTCCAAGTTTTCATGTCGGTTTAATTGCCTTCGGAATGTTGTATTCTCCAATTTCAGAACTTATAGGATTAGCCATGAACTATATGTCAAGACAATTTGAATATCAGGCTGACGACTACGCAAAGACAACGTATAAAGCTGAACCTTTAATTACATCGCTTAAAAAATTATCTAAAAACAGTTTGAGTAATTTAACACCTCATCCATCGTATGTTTGGATGCATTATTCACATCCTACACTTTTGGAGCGTATTAAAAATTTGAGGAAATAATAAATTACTCTAACACATTGCACATTACATTTCTTATTGCTACTTTAGTTTTATGGCAGAAGTAGACATCGAAAAGGAAAATGCAGAGATTGCAAAAGCTTACAAAGACCTTCTTAAAGTGAGCTACCAGACACTTTCAACCACTGACAAAAAATTAATTCGTCAGGCGTTTGAGGTAGCTGTTGATGCGCATAAAGATCAACGTCGGAAATCTGGTGAAGCCTATATTTTTCATCCTATTGCTGTTGCCAGAATTGTAGCCAGTGAGATAGGATTAGATGCGACCTGTATTGCTGCGGCACTACTTCATGATGTAGTAGAAGATAATCCAGATTATAAACTCGCTGACATCGAACGCATGTTTGGTGAAACGATTGCTCGTATTGTTGACGGACTTACAAAAATTTCATCTCTAAATAAGGATAAAGACGTTTCGACGCAAGCAGAGAACTTCCGAAAGATGTTACTCACACTAAATGATGACGTGCGAGTAATTATTATTAAAATCGCAGACCGACTCCATAACATGCAAACTATGGATTCGATGCGACCAGATAAACAGGAAAAAATAGCTTCTGAAACCCTTTACATCTACGCACCTCTAGCGCATAGAATTGGGCTTTATAATATTAAAACTGAACTCGAAGACTTAGGATTAAAATATACCGAACCTGAAGTGTATCATGATATTCTTGAAAAAATTCAGGAGAGTAAAGAAGAACAGGATAAATACATCAAGGAGTTTTCTAAAGTCATTGTCGATTCCTTAGATAGCGAAGGCCTAAACTATGAAATCAAAGGTCGTCCAAAATCTATTTATTCCATAAGACGAAAAATGGTTAAACAAGGGGTCTCCTTCGAAGAGGTGTACGACAAGTTTGCCGTTAGAATTATATACAAATCCGATCTAGGTAACGAAAAATTTATCGCTTGGAAAATCTATTCCATCGTCACAGACCATTTTACACCCAATCCAATTCGCTTGCGTGACTGGATTTCATCGCCAAAATCTACCGGTTATGAAGCTTTACACATCACAGTAATGGGTCCGAAAGGACGTTGGGTAGAAGTGCAAATTCGTAGTGAGCGAATGAATGAAATTGCCGAAAAAGGTTACGCTGCACACTACAAATATAAACAAGGTAATGCCGAAGATGCCTTAGACACATGGATTGACAAATTACAAGAAGCGCTTGAAAGCAATGAAACAAATGCCGTCGATTTTGTTGAGCAATTTAAACTTAACCTCTATGCCAAAGAGATTTATGTGTTTACTCCTAATGGTGATTTAAAGTCCTTACCAAAAGGAGCTACACCTTTAGATTTTGCATTTAGCGTACATACTCAAGTTGGCATGAAAACTCGTGGCGCGAAGGTCAATGGTAAATTAGTGCCTTTAAGCCATGAACTCAATAGTGGTGATCAGGTAGAGATTTTAACTTCGGAAAACATAAAACCCAACAGCAACTGGCTTGATTATGCCACTACAGCTAGAGCTCGCAGCAAAATCAAATCGTCTTTAAAAGATGAAAAGAAGGAAGTAGCTGAAGATGGAAAAGAGATCTTAAGACGGAAACTTAAACAACTTAAAATTAGTCTGGATGAGAAGTCGATTAACGAAATGGTAAATCACTTCAAACTAAAAACTAGTCTCGATCTATTTTACAGAGTTGGTATTGGTACAATAGACAACAAAATGCTCAAGGAATACGCAGCTTCCCGTAGCAATATGTTTATGACTTACATTAAAAGTAAAATTCGTAAGCCATCTGTTGCTCCAGACCTTGATAAAGATGAAATTACTGCCAAATATGATATGCTTGTTTTTGGTAAAGAAGAAGAAAAGCTCGACTATAAGCTGTCAACATGTTGCAACCCTATTCCTGGTGATCCCGTGTTTGGATTTCTCACCATTAACGAAGGTATAAAAGTTCATAAAAAAAACTGCCCGAATGCCTTAAGCTTGCAATCTAATTACGCCTATCGCATTATGCAGGCCAAATGGATAGATTCATCTCAGCAGGAATTTTCAGCTCAAATCACTTTATCAGGAATTGACAATTTAGGCTTGGTAAATAATATTACTAAAGAAATTTCTTCAAACATGCATGTCAATATGAAAAGCATCAGTTTTGATACTGATGGTGGTATCTTTTCTGGAAAGATAAATGTGGTAGTTACTAACAATACAATGTTGAAA
Source organism: Psychroserpens mesophilus (assembly GCF_000826645.1). Classification (GTDB taxonomy): domain Bacteria; phylum Bacteroidota; class Bacteroidia; order Flavobacteriales; family Flavobacteriaceae; genus Psychroserpens; species Psychroserpens mesophilus. The sequence continues at coordinate 20,675 of NZ_JXJP01000020.1, read as the reverse complement.
AAACTTATGGATAACCTTAAAAAAATTAATGGAATAGATAAGGTGACAAGAGTATAATTGCGTAAATTCGCAACACAAATTATGAGTACAAGTACAGAACAGAGTAATCAAGACATTGTAAAGAACGTTTTTACAAAATTTCTAGAAGAAAAAGGCCACAGAAAAACACCTGAGCGCTACGCTATACTTCAAGAAATTTATGATAGCGAAGAGCATTTTGATATTGAATCTTTATATATCAAAATGAAAAACAAGAACTATCGTGTAAGTCGTGCTACACTTTATAATACCATTGAAATTCTTCTGGAATGTGCATTGGTTCGTAAACATCAGTTTGGCCAAAATCAAGCACATTATGAAAAGTCATATTTCGATAAGCAACACGACCATGTGATTCTAACTGATACAGGTGAAGTTATCGAATTTTGCGATCCTCGAATACAGTCTATAAAAAAGACCATTGAGGAAGTTTTTGATATTTCAATTTCTAATCATTCACTCTACTTTTACGGAACAAAGAACAAACCAACTAATTAGATTATACAATGGCAGTAGATTTACTACTAGGATTACAATGGGGAGACGAAGGCAAAGGAAAAATTGTTGATGTACTCACTTCCAAATACAATATTATTGCGCGTTTTCAAGGTGGTCCTAATGCAGGTCACACTTTAGAATTTGATGGTATTAAACATGTATTACGAACAATTCCTTCAGGTATTTTTCATAAAGATTCAATTAATGTCATTGGTAATGGTGTTGTTATTGATCCTGTTGTTTTTGTACAGGAATTAGATGGTTTAGATCAGTTTAATTTAGATTATAAATCTAAGTTAATCATTTCAAGAAAAGCTCACGTTATTTTACCAACACATCGTTTGCTTGATGCTGCTTCCGAAACAGCTAAAGGTAAGGCTAAAATTGGTTCAACACTTAAAGGTATTGGTCCGACATACATGGACAAAACTGGTCGTAACGGCATTAGAATTGGAGATCTTGAATTAGAGAACTGGAAAGAAAAATACAGAGCTTTAGCAAATAAGCATGAAGCCATGATTGGATTCTATAACGTAGATATTCAATACGATCTAAAAGAAATGGAAGATGAATTCTTTGCTGCGGTTGAACGTTTAAAAGCATTGCAATTTATAGATAGTGAACACTATTTAAATCAGGCGTTAAAAACCGGAAAATCTATTTTAGCTGAAGGCGCTCAAGGTTCTTTATTAGATATCGACTTCGGAACATATCCGTTTGTAACCTCATCAAACACCACAGCCTCAGGAGCTTGCACTGGTTTAGGCGTGGCTCCAAATAGAATTGGAGAAGTTTTCGGAATCTTTAAAGCATACACAACTCGTGTTGGCTCAGGACCATTTCCAACTGAATTATTTGATAAAACTGGTGCCGAAATGGCGCGAATTGGTCATGAATTTGGCGCAGTTACTGGACGACCTCGTCGTTGTGGCTGGTTAGATTTGGTGGCTCTTAAATATGCATGTGAGGTCAATGGTGTGACACAATTAAGCATGATGAAAGGTGACGTGCTTTCTGGTTTTAAAACATTAAAAGTGTGTACCGCCTATAAATACAAAGGAGAAACTATTACGCATTTGCCTTTTAACATAGAGCCTGAAAATGTAACACCAATTTATACTGAATTCAAAGGCTGGAAAGAAGATCTAACCAAAATGAGAGAGGTGTCTCAATTTCCAATAGAACTTAATGAGTACATCGAATTTCTTGAAAAAGAATTAGAAATTCCTATTACAATTGTTTCCGTAGGACCAGATAGAACACAAACAATCAATAGATAATCTTAGTGTCACACTGAGCGCAGTCGAAGTGCAAAATGAAGAATCTTAATAATCAATGGATTTTATTTCACTATTAAAAATCTGTTAAGGCATACTATTCCATAGGGATAATAGTTATTTTTGGAGCAAAACATAATACCTTGAATCTAGTTTTCAGATACATCCTTTTATTTTCCTGTTGTTTTTCAACACTGCTCTCCTATTCGCAGCAACCAAAAAAAATCAGAATTGAATATTCTGGCTTTACGGTAAAAGATTCACTTAAAGGTGATAACATAACCACGTTTGTAAGAAGTGATCAGGCGCAAATACATGTGGTTCACGAGGGTATTGATATGTGGTGCGATAAAGCCATTTACTATCAGGATGAAGATTTTATTGAAGCCTTTAGTGATGTGGTTTTGAAGCAAGGTGACACTATAAACATGACGTCGAAGTATGTCGAATATAGTGGCATTACTAAAATGGCTTTTGCTGCAGGCGATGTGGTACTTACCGAACCTCAATCTGTTTTAACAACAGATACGCTATACTTTGACAGAACTAAACAAGAAGCGTATTACAGGACTAAGGGAAAGGTAGTCAGAGATTCTTCAGGAACCATTACAAGTCAGGTTGGTCGCTATTATATGGATTCGAGTAAATACAGGTTTCTCAAAGATGTCGTTTTGGTAAATCCTGAATATACGCTCAATACCAATCAACTCGATTTTTATTCTGAAACTGGTCATTCTTATATGTATGGACCATCAACCATAGTTGGTGATTCTAGTAAAATATATTGTGAACGTGGTTTTTACAATACGAATAATGACACAGGTTATTTCATTAAAAACTCAAAAATCAATTATAATAATAGAGAAGTTGTTGGTGACAGCTTATATTTTGACAGAAATCGAAGTTTCGCATCTGCCACCAATAATATAGTAGTAACCGATACCATCAACAAAAGTATCATCAAAGGGCATTATGCGGAAGTATTCAGAGCTCAAGATTCTGTTTTTATTACCAAACGTGCTTTAGCGATTACAGTTCAGGAGAAAGATTCTGTCTATATTCATGCCGATACATTAATGATTACAGGACAACCTGAACATCGTATCACACGAGCTTTTTACAATGCCAAAATGTACAAGAGTGATATGAGTGGAAAAGCAGATTCCATTCATGCAGATCATAAAACGGGGTTAACACAACTTATCAATTTAGATCGGTTTTCATCAGGTGATGCTTATAGTATCAAAAGAAGGCCTATTATGTGGAATCTAGGGAATCAAATGACTGGAGATTCAATTCATCTCATTTCTAATGTTGAAAAAGAGGAACTCGATTCTTTAAAGGTGTTTAATAATGCGTTTTTAATAAGTAAAGATACGATTGGAGGTGGCTTCAATCAAATCAAAGGTCAGCGACTCATTGGTTTATTTGAAAATAATGAATTGTATAACATCGACATTATCAAAAATGCAGAAATCATTTTTTATTCAAGAAATGATGAAGATTCGCTTATAGGTATCAATAAATCGAAATCTGGTAAAATCAACATGAAATTCGATGAAGGTTATAAAATAGTCACACTAATCAATCAAGTAGATGGTGAAATTTATCCTGAATCTCGTTTTCCCGAAAACGCACGAAAATTTAGAGGTTTTGATTGGCGTGAAGAAGAACGTCCAAACAGTGTTGAGGATTTATTTAGCGATGATCCTCCTCTAGAACTTCCAGTTATTAAAGGCCTGGATGAATATATTCCTGAGGAAGAATTTTTTGATGAAGCCTTATTTGATCGTATAGACACAGCCAGAGAAAAGGATAAAGATGACGTGAATAAAGCCTCTAGAAACTTGCCAGAATCTGTTAAAGAGGTCAAGAAAAAAAGAGATGCTGTAAAAAATCAAAATTTACCTAAACCGCTTATTAATAAAGGAAACTAATGCGTGATGATTTTTTTAAATATCAAGCACAAACGACTCCTCATCCTTTGGCAATGTCAATTTCGCATGCCGAAGGTTCCTACATCTACGATACCGATAATAAAGCGTATTTAGATTTTGTTGCTGGTGTCTCAGCGTGTAGTCTAGGGCATAAGCATCCTAAGGTTATTAATGCTATAAAAGATCAACTGGACAAATATTTGCATGTTATGGTTTATGGCGAATATATTCAAGAGCCAGCTGTAGATTTAGCTAAACTACTTGCTAAACACTTACCAAAACCATTGGAAACCACATACCTCACAAATTCTGGTACAGAAGCTATTGAAGGTGCTTTAAAACTTGCAAGACGTGTAACTGGAAGAAGTGAAATTATTGCAGCACATCATGCCTATCATGGTAACACGATGGGATCAATGAGCGTAATGGGTTTTGAAGAACGCAAAAATGCCTTTAGACCTTTAATTCCCGATGTAAGATTCATTCGCTTTAATAGTGCAGATGATTTGTCGTATATTACAACTAAAACGGCTGCTGTAATTTTAGAAACTATTCAAGGTGGAGCTGGTTTTATTGAGCCGAAAAACAACTATTTAAAGCATGTCAGAGAACGTTGTAATGAGGTTGGAGCGCTACTTATTTTAGATGAAATACAACCAGGATTCGGAAGAACTGGTAAACTTTTCGGTTTTGAGCATTTTAATTGTATTCCAGATATTTTAGTGACTGGAAAAGGTCTTGGAGGCGGAATGCCGATTGGTGCATTTACAGCTTCAAAAGCGATGATGGATTTACTACAGGATAATCCAAAATTAGGCCATATTACAACCTTTGGTGGTCATCCTGTAATCGCTGCTGCAGCTTTGGCAACAGTTAAAGAAATCACTACATCTGATTTGATGGTTCAAGCTCTTGAAAAGGAACAAGTATTCCGTAAACATTTAAATCATCCGCTCATTTCTGAAATTCGTGGTCGCGGATTAATGTTAGCTGCAATGACGCCTTCATCAGAAATCACAAATGAAGTTGTTTTAAGATCAAAAGACCTAGGCTTGGTTTTATTTTGGCTACTTTTTGAGCCAAAAGCAATCAGAATTACACCTCCATTAACCATTTCAAATGAAGAAATAGTAAAAGGTTGCCTGATTATAACTCAAATTTTAGACGATATTCTCTCCAAGAACAAACTTTTGTAATCACATGTAATTATTTGATTACCAATATTAAAACACATTTTATCTAAAACAAAACTCCAACTGTTAATTACTTTGTTGAAAAGATTGGCACTAAAAATGATGTTTTTGAACTGATAAGAGTAATTTTAAATAACGATTAATCCAAATTTGCTTATGGAGTTTAGTCAACCTGACGACAACAACAATTTTTCGCTTACCCGCTTTGAATCCATGCTCAAAACCAATCATGTTTTGTTCTTTGATTCAAGCGAATTTGAAAACATCATCCATCACTATCTTGAAAGTGGCAAAATCGCTTTAGCAAAAAAAGCGATCAAACTTGGCTTAGAACAGCATCCAACTTCTGTGAATTTAAAATTGTTCTTGACAGAAATCTACATCATGGAAAACAAGTTTACTGAAGCTGATGAGATTTTAAATGAAATCCATATTGTAGAACCGTCTAATGAAGAAATCTATATTCAAAAAGCCAGTGTATTCTCAAAGCAGGATTTACATGAAAAAGCCATAGACACTTTAAAAATTGCTTTAACCCTCAATCAAGATGATGAAGGTTTAACCGATTTGTTTGCGCTAATTGGTATGGAATACTTATTTCTGGATCAATTTGAAAATGCAAGAGATTATTTTACTAAATGCCTTGATATCGATCTTGAAGATTATTCGGCTTTGTACAACATCATTTATTGCTATGATTTTCTAGATCAAAACCAGGAAGCTATAGACTTTCTAAATATTTATTTAGATAAAAATCCGTATTGCGAAGTGGCATGGCATCAGTTGGGTCGACAATATTTTACAATTAAAGATTACGATAAAGCATTAGCTGCTTTTGATTTTGCAATTATCTCTGATGACAAATTTGTAGGTGCTTACCTCGAAAAAGGAAAGGTTCTAGAAAAGAAAAAACTTTACAACGAAGCTATTGAAAACTACAAAATCACCTTAGCTTTAGATGAACCAACGTCGTTCGCATTGCTCAGAATTGGGCATTGTCACGAAAAACTAGGTCAAGATGATTTAGCAGTTCAGTATTTTTACAAAACAGTGCATGAAGATCCATTATTAGATAAAGGATGGATTGCCATCACGAAGTTCTACAATAAAAAACACAATTTCCAGAAGGCTTTATTCTATATCAATAAGGCTATTAATATTGATGGTGAAAATGTCATCTATTGGAAATTATATGCGCAAATAAATCATCGCTTAAATTTCTTGGAAGAGGCCGAACGTGGCTACAAAAAAACTTTAGATTTAGGAAATTACGAGCTTCAAACTTGGTTATCAAGAACAGACATTCTTATTGCCTTAGGCGAATATGAAGCTTCTGTTTTAAACTTAATACAAGCGGCAGAATTTTATCCGGAAACAGCTGAAATAGAGTTTCGTTTAGCAGGACTACATTTTACCATGCACGAAAGCAGCAAAGGTCATTATCACCTAAAAAACGCACTGTTGTTAGATCATGAATTTAATTTTATTCTTGATGAATTGTTTCCAATTGTATTGCAAAAACCTTCCGTTCAGAAACTAATTTCTCAAATAAAAAAGTAATTCGCTGTGAGGTCTAAAGTTTTAAAATCATTTCGACTTTAGTTTTAGAATACTCATTCCTATTTCATACCTTTACTTTTCTTATTTCTAAAAATGATTAGACAAGTTAAAGATTACTTAGTTATTCTACTGAAAGGGATTGCGATGGGAGCCGCAGATGTGGTTCCTGGCGTTTCAGGTGGAACCATTGCTTTTATTTCTGGGATTTATGAAGAACTCATTGAAAGCATCGCAAACCTAAACTTCAATGTGTTTAAAGTCTGGAAAAATGAAGGATTCAAAACGGCATGGACCTCCATAAACGGAAGCTTTCTTTTAGCCTTATTTTCGGGAATTGCCATCAGTATTTTATCCTTAGCTAAATTGATTAAATGGCTTTTGCATAACGAACCAATACTACTTTGGGCTTTCTTTTTCGGACTCGTATTAGCAAGTATTCTGTACATCGGAAAACAAATTAGGTCGTGGTCACCAAAGATTATCATAGCTATAATTATGACGTCTCTCCTATCCTATTACATCACATTAGCAGAACCGTTTGCATCGCCTGACAGTCCGTATTATTTGCTTTTTTGTGGTTTCATAGCCATAATTGCAATGATATTACCAGGCGTTTCTGGAGCATTCATATTGCTTATTCTTGGTGCTTATGAAACAGCGATCAATACCGTTAATAATTTGGTTGAAGGTGTAGCCACTGGTAATTGGGATATTCTAAAAGACGCACTCATCAACTTTTTTCTGCTTGGAATTGGAGCTATTGTTGGCTTGAAGGTCTTTTCAAAAGTTTTAAATTGGATGTTTAAACACCATAAAAATCTAACCTTAGCTATACTTACCGGTTTCATGATTGGATCCTTAAACAAAATTTGGCCGTGGAAAAACACGTTGAAAACTCGAATTAATTCTGAAGGATTAGAAGTTACTGTACTCGATGAAAGTATCTTACCATCGTCTTACGCTGGAGATTCAGAACTGGTCTTAGCCATTGTTTTTATAGTTATCGGATTTGCGACTATTCTCATTCTTGAAACGTTAGGCAGCAAAAAAGCAAACGTGTAATGGAAGCAACCAGAACCTTTAAAGATCGATTTTTCCTGGTCATTAAAGGACTTGGTATGGGAGCAGCTAACAAAGTACCAGGAGTTTCTGGTGGTGTTGTGGCTTTCGTTGCTGGTTTTTACGAAGAATTCATTTATTCTTTACAACGTGTCAACAAAACAGCTTTCAAACTTTTATTTAATGGTCGGTTTAAGAGCTTTTACAGATATATTAACGGACGATTTTTAGCCCTTTTATTCTCGGGAATGATTATCAGCTATTTTAGTGTTTCTAAAATTCTGGACTATTTCCTTCAACATTACGAGCTATATGTCTGGAGTTTATTCTTCGGAATGATTATCGGTTCTATTTATTACATCAATAAAGATTTTAACGACTGGAATTATAAAAGTATCATCGCCTTAAGCATCGGAATTCTATTAGGCGTCGGCATCAGCTTTTTAGATCCTGCAAAAGAAAACGACAACTTGTTTTTTGTATTTTTCTGCGGAATCATTAGCGTTTCTGGAATGACACTTCCCGGATTTTCAGGCTCATTTATTCTGATACTCTTAGGAAATTATGTATTGCTATTAGTGGATTCTGTGAATGCACTTTATGACACCTTTTCTGAAATCATTACTGGTGATTTTAGCTTCGTTAAGAACGAAGTTCGATTAAGATTACTGAAAGTCTTAGGTGTGTTTACCTTAGGCTCTGTTACTGGCTTAGTTACATTTTCTCATCTTTTGAGTTATGTGCTCAAACACTATAAAAGTATTACCACAGCGTCCATTATTGGTTTTATTATTGGATCTTTAGGTGTAGTTTGGCCTTGGAAAAAAACGATATTTAAAACCCATGACGATGGTTCCTTGTTATTGGATTCAAGAGGTGAAAAAATAATAGCCAATTACGAACGTTTTTTGCCAGAACTAAATGGTGAAACCTATTTTGCATTTGCTTATACCATCTTAGGTATTTTAGTCGTTCTCGGTTTAGAATGGTATGGTCAACGAACAAACAAAACTCATGTCTAGATTCGGATTGTTAGGAAAAAACATCGCGTATTCATTCTCACGTGGCTACTTTAAAGCTAAGTTTGAAGCCGAACAATTGCCGTTTACTTATGAAAATTTTGATCTCGCAGACATTGCCATGTTTCCTAAATTGCTTCAAGACCATCCAGATATTTCAGGCCTTAATGTAACTATTCCTTACAAAGAACAAGTCCTTCCTTATTTAGATAAACTCGACAAAAAAGCCAAAAAAATTGGAGCTGTAAATACCATTACCATTAATTCTAAAGGAAAACTCAAAGGCTATAATACCGATTGTTACGGATTTAAAAAATCGTTACAACCATTTCTTAAAAAACACCATAAAAAAGCATTGATTCTTGGTACTGGAGGCGCTTCCAAAGCGATCGCTTACACCTTAAAAAAGATGAAGATTAAGTTTGATTATGTCTCAAGAACTCCTAAAGTAAACGTTAAATTTACTTACGATGAATTAACTGTTAAAGACATTCAAAACTACAAAATCATCATCAACTGTACTCCTGTTGGCACACATCCTGAAGTTAATAGTTGTCCGGAGATTCCTTACGATGGTATTACAGACCAGCATTTATTGTACGATTTAATTTACAATCCTGAGGAAACCAAGTTTTTAAGATTGGGAAAATCACAAGGTGCTCAAATTTGTAACGGACTCAAAATGCTGGAGTTTCAGGCTGAAAAGGCATGGAAAATTTGGAATTCAACGCTTTAACTCGTCTAAATAGAGCTACTTTTTTGTAAATCAGTCATCGATTAGTATCTTAGCCCTCTAACATAAAAACATTGAAAAATGTCTGAGAACGATAACCTGCAAGATGCAGATGGAAAGATTGAACTAAATACTACTGAAACACCTCAAAATACTGAGGCATCTCAAGTTGCAGAAACCTCAACTTCCGAAGAACCTAAAGCTTCCGAAAAAACCGAAAATACTCCCGAAAAGGAAACGGTTTCCGAAGAGATCAAAGATGAACAAGCTAAAGTTGAAAAGGAGGTTGTTTCCGAAGATACAACTGAAGAACCTTTAGAAGAGACAAAAGACGTTACTGAAACGGTTTCTGAATCTACTAAAAAAGCTGATGCTCACGTTGAAGAAATTGAAGAGTCTAATGCTGAAGATGCTGAAGATGAAACCAATGCAGAGCGTCATGAAGTTGAAAGCAAAGACTATCACGCCATGTCTATGGAGCAATTGGTTGATGAATTTGAGACACTTCTAAGTGATAAAAAAATACAAACGATAAAATCTCAGGTAGATGAAATCAAATCTGAGTTTCACTCTAAATTTGGAGAACTTCTCGATGAAAAGAAGGAGGAGTTTTTAAGTGAAGGTGGAAACGAAATAGATTTCTATTTTACGACACCTGTAAAAAAGCGTTTTAACGACGCTTATAAAACCTACCGAAATAACCTCAACGCTTATTATAAAAACCTGGAGTCTAACTTAAAGCAAAACTTAGAAAACAGGCTTGCGATTATTGAGGAAATCAAAGGGTTGATAAATGTTGAAGAGAACATCAACACCACGTATAAGCATTTTAAAGATTTACAGGAACAATGGCGAAATGCTGGTCCGATTCCTAGAGACCGTTACAACAACGCCTGGAATTCGTATCATCACCATGTCGAAGTGTTTTATGACTTTTTACATTTAAATCGCGACTTACGCGATATGGATTTTAAACATAATCTCGATCAGAAAACCAAAATTATAGAACGTGCCGAAGAATTAGCTAAAGATGATAATATCAATAGAGCCTTCAGAGAATTACAAGTGCTTCATAAACTTTGGAAAGAAGAATTAGGACCTGTTGACAGAGAATACAGAGAAGATATTTGGGAACGTTTTAGTAATGCAACCAAAACAATCCATGATAAGCGTCAGGCCTACTATGCCGATTTAGATAAAGCTCACGAAGCTAATCTGGTAAAAAAGGAAGAAATTATTGCCAAAATAGATGAAATCTCTCAAGATCAGCCAAAAAGTCATCAGGCATGGCAAAAAAAGATCAAAGAAATTGAAGCCTTACGTCAGGATTTCTTTAATGCTGGTAAAGTTCCAATTAAAGTTAACGATGCTACTTGGACGAAGTTCAAAACAGCTGTTAGAAACTTTAACCGAAATAAAAATGCCTTTTACAAGTCGCTTAAAAAAGATCAATATGATAATCTTAATAAGAAGCTTGAACTTATCAAAATTGCTGAAGACAATAAAGACAGTGAAGATTTTGAAACGACAACGTCTTTAATGAAAAAAATTCAGGCAGACTGGAAAAATATTGGTCATGTTCCCAGAAAAGACAGCGACAAAATCTGGAAGCAATTTAAAAAAGCCTGCAACCATTACTTCGATAGAATGCATGAAGAAAAAAATGCTGCCAGTAAGGAAGAAATGGCTGCTTTTGAAGAAAAATCTGCGTTATTAGAAACTGTAAAGGCTATTGAACTTACCGGAAAGCCTGAGAAGGATATCGAAACGATTAAAGACCAAATTAATGCATGGAAGTCCATTGGACATATTCCATCCAACAAGCGTTTTATTGAAGGTAAATTCAACAAAGCGATTGATGCTCTTTTTGGAAAGTTAGATATGGATAAGGCGAAATTAGACATGATAAAGTTTGAAAACAAACTTGAAACCTTATCTAAACCAGATGACACCCGACTTTTAGATAACGAACAGAATTACATCAGAAAGAAGATTAGCGAAATTAAAGGTGAAATAAATCAGTTAGAAAATAACATGCAGTTTTTTTCAAATGTTGATGAAACCAATCCGTTAGTAAGAGATGTGATAAAAAATATTAAGAATCACAAAGACAATCTACAAACTTGGAAAGATAAGCTTAGAAAGGTGAAAAGTATGTACTAGTGTTTTTCTAGGTGAAACCTTAACAAAACAACTATCTTTACAAGAAACGTACACACATGTCTTTCAAAACACTTAATCTTAACAAAGCTATAGTAAAAGCTATTGATGAAGCGGGTTATACCGAACCCACTTTAATCCAGGAGCAGACCATTCCGTTAGTTTTAGAAAAAAAGGATGTCATTGCTTCGGCACAAACCGGAACAGGAAAAACAGCTGCTTTTGCACTTCCGATTTTGCAATTGCTTTTCGATAAACAAGATGCGCCAAAAAAAGGAAAGAAGATAAAAGTATTGGTTGTGAGTCCGACACGAGAACTCGCAGTTCAAATTGGAAAAAGTTTCAATACTTATTCGAAATATACCAATTTGAGAACGACTGTAGTTTTTGGAGGCACAGGTATTGAACCTCAAATAGATATTCTAAAAAAAGGCGTGGATATTGTTGTTGCAACACCTGGACGCTTATTAGATTTACACAAGCAAGATGTTTTAAATCTGGATTATGTAGAAATTTTAGTGCTCGACGAAGCCGATTTAATGTTGGATTTGGGCTTTATAGATGACGTCAAAAAAATCGAGCGTTTATGTCCGGAAACTAAACAGAATTTACTGTTTTCGGCTACGATGCCTTTTAAAGTTGAACAGTTAGCCAACTCTATTTTAAATGCTCCTGAACGCATTGAAGTCACTCCTACCTCATCTGCAGCAAAAAATGTGAGTCAGATATTATATTATGTTCCGAAGCGAAATAAAATAGAACTGTGTTTACACTTGTTGAGAAATACAATCAAAGGCAAACGCATTCTGATTTTCAGACGTACAAAATTTGGTGTTGATAAATTAGAACAGACGCTTACCAATAATGGTTATAGTGTTGAACGTTTACATGGCGACAGAACACAAAGCGAACGTCAGACAGCTCTTAATAAATTCAAACATGCTGAAGTCAATATTTTAATTGCGACTGATGTTGCTGCGCGTGGTATTGACATTAACGAATTAGATGCTGTAGTGAATTTTGATTTGCCTAACGTTCCTGAAACATATGTGCATCGTATTGGAAGAACAGGACGTGCTGGTAATTTTGGAAAATCCTATTCCCTGTGTTCTGCTGATGAAAAAAGCTATGTCAAAAGCATTCAGCAATTGATTAATGTGCAGATTCCTGTAGAAGACAATCATCCTTATCCGTTAGATCCTAAAGCCAAGCCTATTGTGCATAAAAAGCAAGGCAGTAAATACAAAAAAGGACGTAAAGGTGAAGGTTCTAAAAAGAAAAAAAAGCGCTGGTATTGATATTGTTAGGTGTTAGGTGTTAGGTGTTAGGTGTTAGGTGTTAGGTGTTAGGTGTTAGGTGTTAGGTGTTAGGTGAAAATAATCTTAAAAGATAAATAAACTATGTTTTACGATACTTTAATGTTTTTGCATTTATACACAGTTGTTCCTTGTGTCTTTATTGGTGGTTTTCTTTTGATTATAAAAAAGGGAACATTAATTCATAAACGACTAGGTCGAATCTATATGATACTGATGCTTTTTACCGCCATTGTTACACTTTTTATGCCTGCAGCAGTTGGTGGTCGCATTTTGAATCATTTCGGATGGATTCATTTGTTTAGTTTTCTAACGCTTTGGACAGTTCCTACAGCGTATTTAGCCATAAAGAAAGGCAATGTGAAATCGCACAAACGAAAAATGGTTTTACTCTACTTTGGCGCTATTGTTATAGCAGGTGCTTTTACATTTACTCCAGGTCGCTATTTGCATGAGGTGTTTTTTACCTAATTTTGATCTAATCAGTTATTTCAATAAAAGTGGTTATCTTTAATCTCAAATCCAACCTTTATGAGCTCAGATTATAATAATCCTGCGTTTAAAAAATTACTTAAACGACTACAAGAAGAAAGCTGGCAATTGGAATTAATTATTTCTGGTTTTGCTATTTTCGGTCTGTTTACGGCTGTTGGACCTATTAGTGATGCAGCTAATCTTGCACAATTAAAACAGCAATTGGCCTTGACCATTGTACTGAGTATTGGAGTCGTTTCTTGCGCGATTCTTATTTTTAATTTACTACTTCATGTGGTTCTTAGAGGACTTTGGATTGGCACACTCGGCTTACGCTACGTATCTGGAGATATTGATTACGATTCTTTAAACTATAGTGAAAAGTTCACCAAATACCTTAAGAAAAAAGTAGGATCCTTCGACAAGTATGTCGCTACCTTAGAGAATTATTGCAGTGTGATTTTTGCTATTTCTTTTCTGCTCATCTTCTACGTACTGGCTTTAACATTTACGATTCTCTCTATCGCGCTTATTGCTTCTAAAATAATTGATAATGACAATTTACCTGAAACTTTAAGATTGATTCTAGGTATTTCGCTAATTGTGTTTTTAGTTTTTGGGATGATTCTCACCTTTATAGATTTCATCACGCAAGGTTGGCTTAAAAAAAAGAAATGGATTTCTAAAATCTACTTCCCTGTGTATTGGGTGTTTAGTTTTATAACCTTATCCTTCTTATACAGACCATTAGTCTATAATTTTTTAGATAATAAATTCGGAAGGCGATTAAGTTTCGTGCTTTTACCTATTTACATTGCAATTTTAATTTTAACTTCATTTCAATATCAGCCATCAAACTATTTTGATGCTGTTGATTATTCTTCGGAAATTGCTGCGAGCAGAACGAGTTATCTTGATTTATTAGATGAAAATGAGCACGTTGACGAATTTGCTATTGCCTCAAAAGTGATTACAACACCATACCTCAATGTCTTTATGGAACTCACCGACAATGTTGAAGACAATGTATTTAATTTTAATCCTGATTTAGTTCCGGAAAAAGATAGAAGAGGGCTTAGAAGTAATATTATTGTCACGAATGACATCAATTGGTCAACCATTAGAAAGCAACAAAAACACTATTTAAATACTTTAAATCAGGTGTACAATGTTAGAATTGACAGCACTGATTATGATGCAGATTTTATCTTATCTGAAATAAAAGTCAAAGATATTGGCTTTGAAACCTACCTTAGCCTTAAAGACTTAGAAGACGGCAAACATCTGTTGAAGGTTATTAGGAAACGTATAAAAGAAGGAGACACAGTTAAACACGCTGTATGCAGAATTCCGTTTTGGTATTTCAAAGATTAAACCATTCGCTTATTAAAATAATACTTTAAAATTGGTATTTGAATACACAACATTACTGCCAATAATAAAGTTGCATAGAGAGTTACTTGAGATATGTCCAGATTTGAAAACGGACTTGAAAATTCAAAATTTGGAAGTTGAAACTGATCTATATTCCATGTTTTCAACCAGCTGCTATTGGCTGTAGGAACCATATAAAAGGAATACACCACAATCGCTGCAAATCCCAGACCAATAAGAGCCCAAATACGTTTAGAAATTAACGGCACATAAGTGGTAGCCTTCGAGCTACTTATTGCTTTTACCTGAGACATTACATGAATTGTAAAATCTGATGATGTAGATTCAACGGATGATTTGCCTATCACCTTTCGTGATAAGTCATCTAAATATTTATCTGCGTTCTCTTTCATAATAAGCAATGGTTTCAGGTTCTAATTGTGACTTTAAAATGGTAGCTAACTTTTTTCGGCTTCTAAATAATTTTACTTTTATTGAATTGGCTGTAATACCAACAATCTTCGATATGTCATCCAGAGATAAATCATCAAAATAATATAAAGTTAACAAAAAGCTTTCTTCGCTTGGTAATAAGGCTATACATCTTTGTATCACTTCTTCTTGTTCTTTGGTTTCCAATCGATCTAATGCATTATCAATGGTAATAACCTGATGCGCTGTAAATTCATTGATTTCAACTTCGTTGAAATGTTTTTTATTTTTTTTAATTCTATCAAGACTCGTATTATATGCCACTCTGTAAATCCATGTTGAAAACTTAGAATCGCCTTTAAACTTTTCAAGTGATTTATACGTTTTAATAAATGTATCCTGAGCAACCTCTTCCGCTTCTTCCCTGTTTTTCAGCATTCGCAGTGCTAAAGTAAACACCAGATCTTTGTAGCGATCTACCAGCAAAGCAAATGCATGAGTATCGCCTTCAACAATTTGATTGATGAGTATTTGATCGTTGTTGGTCATTTTTAATCTAAGACGACATTAGTATGTGTATGGTTACACAATGGTGGAAAAAACATTTTTTTAAGTAATTGTGTAACCAAAATCTAAAACCTATCGTCATAAGCTCAGAACAAATAAATTTAATCAATTAAAAAACAACATTATGGACGGAGAAATTCTCATACCAATTAGCATGTTTCTTGCACTCTTTGGAGTAATCTATTTATACTTATCTACAAGAAATAAAGAACGTTTAGCACTTATTGAAAAAGGTGCTGATGCCACAATTTTTATGAAAGGTAAAGGTCATACTGCACCAATCTGGAAAGTACTTATTTTAAATTTTGCGCTCTTACTAATGGGAATTGGAATTGGTATTTTTATTGCATCAATATTACACTATAACCTTGGTGTGGAAGAAGATGTCGCATTTCCAGGTACCATTTTCTTAATGGCTGGAATTGGTCTTTTTACTGGATTTACTATGACCAAAAATTTAGACAAGGAATAATAACAGTCCTACCAACCAATTTTACAACTGCTATTCAATCAATAGCAGTTTTTTTATGCTTTTTTTAAACCTAACTTTATGTACCTTTAGGCTTTAAATTTGAAAATGTAAAACTCAAAATGAAAAAAATATTCGCTCTTATTGTAATTACAATGACACTATCTGCCTGTAAAAAAGACAAAGACACTACTAAAACTGAGGTCTTGACTGAAACAAACGCTTCTTTTGAAACCGTTTTAGAAAGTTACCACGAAGAAGGCTTAAAGTTAAATCCTTTAAATGCAACTGCTGCTGGAGACAATAGATACAACGATCAATTACCAAACTTTTTATCTGATGATTTCACGCAACAGGTAAAAGACTACTATACCAATTACAAAAATAAAGTCAACAGTTTTGACGATTCTGAGCTTTCTGAAAGTCAGCAATTGAGCAAACAAATTTTAAACTGGGAATGCGACATCAATCTTGCAGGCTTCAAATACAATGAAGATTTGACACCTATCAATCAAATGTGGACGCTACAGTTAACAATTGGGCAATTGGCTAGTGGTGCAAGTTCTCAACCTTTTGAAACCGTTGAAGATTACAGCAATTGGTTAAAACGTCTGGATGGTTATCTGGAGTGGATGAATTCTGCTGAAGACAACATGAAAAAAGGTATTGAAACTGGTTATGTATTACCAAAGTCATTAATTGTTAAAGTACTTCCGCAGTTAGAAGCTTTAACAACTACGAATATGGACGACCATTTGTTTTACAATCCAATTAAAAATTTACCAGACACGTTTTCCGAAGGTGATAAAGCAAAACTTACTGAAGCCTATACTGAAAAAATAACAAAAGAAATCGCTCCAGCATACAAAAAATTACATGATTTTATGAGTACAACCTACTTGGAACAAGGGCGAGCAACGAGTGGTGTATCAGACCTTCCAAATGGTGATAACTATTATAGTCATCAAATTAAAAAATTTACAACAACCAATATGACTGCCGACGAAATTCATGAATTAGGCTTAAAGGAAGTTGCGCGTATTTTATCTGAAATGGAAGCGGTAAAAAAAGAAGTTGGTTATGAAGGTGATATTATATCCTTCTTTGATTTTGTTAGAACGAATAAGGATTTAATGCCGTTTAAAACACCTGAGAAAGTAATCCATAATTTTAATGAAATTCATGATAAAATGAAGCCTCAAATCGACAAATTATTCGATTTGCAACCTACAACCGATTTTGAAGTGCGACGTACGGAAGCCTTTAGAGAAGCTTCAGCCAGTGCAGAATACAATCCTGGATCTTTAGATGGTTCTCGACCAGGTATTTTTTACACACCAATTCCTGATGCTACAAAATACAATGTGTTTTCAGATGAAGCCTTGTTTTTACATGAAGCCATTCCAGGTCACCACTTTCAAATTTCATTACAACAAGAAAATAAAGAGTTACCAAGTTTCAGAAAAACACTTTGGTATAGTGCATATGGTGAAGGTTGGGCTTTATATTGTGAATCTTTAGGAAAAGAATTAGGTTTATATACAGATCCTTACCAGTATTTTGGAATGTTAAGTATGGAAATGCATCGTGCTATTCGTTTGGTGGTTGATACAGGAATTCATACAAAGGGTTGGTCTCGCGAACAAGCCATTAAATATTCTCTTAAAAATGAAGCTGAAAGCGAAGCAAGTATTACTTCAGAAATAGAACGTTATATGGCTATGCCAGGACAAGCTTTATCCTATAAAATAGGTCAGCTAAAATTACTTGAATTACGTGCTAAAGCTGAAAAAGAATTGGGCGACAAATTTGATGTTGCTCAGTTTCACAATCAGGTATTAGAATCGGGATGTATGCCTTTAGCCTTATTAGAAACTAAAATAGACAACTGGATTGCATCAATTAAATAAATATTTAATATTATTATTAGTTTCATGCTTTGTGACTAACGGTTTTTCGCAAACCAAAGTACTGAGTATTGAAACCGAATATCCTGTATCGTATGCTACAATTTCATTTGGTGACGGACAAGGGATTTTTGCGGATGAAGAAGGTTATTTCTACTTTACTGAGAAGTTATATCCAGATGTCGATTCGCTTTACATTTCGGCTTTAGGGTTTAAAGAAAAAACAGTTGCGAGTTCGAATCTTCCTGAACAATTATATCTAGAAACAGAAACCAATACTTTAGATGAAGTTGTAATTCGTGCCACAGTAGATCGAAAGTTTAAAACCGAAACCATTGAACCCTATTTAGATGACGATTATTACAAATGCTGGCTTCCGACTATAGAGAGTGAAATTGCGGTTTATTTTCCAAATGAAGATGATCGGCTAAAAAAGATTGCTTCTGTATTATTTCCTATAACTTTAGAATCGCGAGACTGGAATAAGCGCAAACGTAGTAATGCCGACAAGAGAGCATTTTCGACCTTGTTTAAAGTGAAATTCTACAAAAATAATAATGGTTTGCCTGGAGATCCACTAACCTATTCTAATATTGTTTTTAGAGCTACTGAAAAAAATGGCGATGAATTTGAACTACATGTTTCAGAGCATGATTTGATGGTTCCAGATGGTGGTTTTTTTGTATCACTTCAGGTATTAGGTTACACTGACGACAACGGTAAACTCTTACCGAATAAGAAATACAAGGAAATCAAAACCAAAACGGGTACGGTAAAAATTCCGACTAACTTTAGACCTTTACTTCCTTTCACAGATGAGATAAATACTTATCGAACCTATATAAAACGTGTGTTTATTAATGGCAATGGTTGGGTTCAATTTAAAAAAGGTAATGGTATTGAATCGAGTTTACTCAGGTCTGACCTCAATAATTATGGTGTTGGCATCTCATTAAATATCTACAAAGATGAATAGTTCATGGCATTTTTATGTGTTGCCTATTGTACTGGTTTTGGCAGGTATTATGCATTTTATAAAACCTAAAGTCTATTTGCGAATTATGCCTCGCTATTTACCATATCACAAATTATTAGTTTATTTAAGTGGTATTGCCGAAATAGGTTTAGGTCTGGCGCTCTGTATTCCTGCTTTGAAGACTTTCGCTGTGTATGGCATAATAGCAATGTTGTTAGTCTTTTTACTTGTCCATTTTTATATGCTTTTTGGAGAAAAAGAAAGTGCAGGTATCCCGAAATGGATTCTAGTGATACGCATTCCGTTACAATTCGGATTGATGTATTGGGCTTGGTGGTATTTGTAATTTTATTTTTCACAAACTTCTCTTTTGATTAAATTATATATCATTTTTTAACAAATTGCAGCTCACTTTATTTGCTTTTGTTTAGATTATTTTCTATATTAATACATTGGTTTAATTTGAAAATATACAACTATGACTTCAACAAAAATAAAGCTGAGTAAAAGAGTACATCGCAATAAACAACAAATCATAATTGATTTTCCATTTGACGAAGAGCTTATTTCGTTGGTAAAAACAATACCAGGTAGACGATGGAGTCAAATCTTGAAACACTGGTATGTTCCATATTCGGAAAGTGCTTTAAAAAATGTTCAGGCTACACTAAAGAATTATAATGTTGACAGTTCAGATTTTAACAAGCGTCATTATCTAGATCATTCAATACTTCCAAAAAAATACAAGACGCTAACAACTTATTATTCAAAATATCTCAGCGGAAAACGCTACAGTAAAAGCACCATAGATAGCTATTTATTTTTAGTAACCGATTTTTTAACATATAGCAAATCAAAAGAACTACATGAACTTACGTTACGGCAAGTGGAACTTTATATTGAAGATGTATTCTTAAACCGAAAGTACTCTATTAGTACGCAGCGTCAGTTGGTAAGTACTTTAAAACTATTTAAAAGTTTTTGTCCTGAAGTTGGATATGATGCCATAGAATTAGAGCGACCAAAAAAGGACAGAAAGCTGCCAGTTGTATTATCAAAAGAAGAAATTATAAATTTAATTCGTTTAACAAAAAATCTCAAACATCGTGCTATTATTGCGCTTATTTATTCGTGCGGACTTCGGATTAGCGAATTAATTAATTTGGAAATAAGACATATAGATATAAACCGAAAACAACTTCATATAAAAAATGCCAAAGGAAGAAAGGATAGATATGTGATTATTGCGGAAAGTTTTATGCCCTTACTTCATAATTACATGACAACATATGAACCTACCCGATTTTTTGTTGAAGGTCAAAAAGGCAATCGTTACAGTGCAGAAAGTATACGAAAATTTCTTAAGACATCTTGCCAACGAGCAGGAATTTATAAACGAGTAACTCCGCATACCTTGAGACATAGCTATGCTACGCATTTGCTGGAAAACGGAATCGATTTGCGATACATTCAGGCATTATTAGGACATGCGAAACCAGAAACTACGATGATATATACGCATGTTGCACAGAAAGATTTGTTAGCAATTAAGAGTCCGTTAGACATTGCTGTTAAGCAATTTACAGCTACGGAACATAGCAACCAAAAAGTTGTCATATCCGGATCTTAGGTCCCAAAATATGTTATATTTGTTTGTATATAACCAGTTACCAACCATAGTGCAA
>NZ_JXJP01000002.1 GCF_000826645.1 Psychroserpens mesophilus | reverse complement strand
ACATCTGCACTGCTCATTGCTGAACAACCATTGTCATTATCTGTAACGGTTAAGGTATAGGTTCCTGCTTCACTGACTGTAATATCTTCCGTAGCTGCTGAAAAACCATTCGGTCCACTCCATGAATAGCTTAAATCTGCATCTGGATTTGTGGAACTTCCTGAGCCATCAAGAGTCACTTCAAGTGTTGTACAAGTCAGTTCTGCATTTGCGCCTGCGTCTGCTGTTGGTATAGTTGTATCTAAACTCACCTCTGCTTCACTCATTGCTGAACAACCATTATCATTATCCGTAACGGTTAAGGTATAGGTTCCTGCTTCACTAACTGTGATATCTTCCGTAGCTGCTGAATAACCATTTGGGCCACTCCATGAGTACGATAAATCTGCATCTGGATTTGTGGAACTTCCTGAGCCATCAAGAGTCACTTCCAAAGTTGTACAAGTCAATTCTGCATTTGCGCCTGCGTCTGCTGTTGGTGTAGTTGTATCTAAATTCACCTCTGCTTCACTCATTGCTGAACAACCATTATCATTATCTGTAACCGTTAAAGTATAGGTTCCTGCTTCACTGACTGTAATATCTTCCGTAGCTGCTGAATAACCATTAGGTCCACTCCATAAGTACGATAAGTCCGCATCTGGATTTGTGGAACTTCCTGATCCATCAAGAACCACTTCAAGTGTTGTGCAAGTCAATTCTGCATTTGCTCCTGCGTCTGCTGAAGGCTTTTCAGAATCCTCAGTTACATCTGCACTGCTCATTGCTGAACAACCATTGTCATTATCCGTAACCGTTAAAGTATAGGTTCCTGCTTCACTAACTGTGATATCTTCCGTAGCTGCTGAAAAACCATTCGGTCCACTCCATAAGTACGATAAGTCCGCATCTGGATTTGTGGAACTTCCTGAGCCGTCAAGAGTCACTTCCAAAGTTGTACAGGTCAGTTCTGTATTTGCGCCTGCATTTGCTGTTGGTGCTGTAGTATCTGAAGTCACAGACGCTGTAGCAGTAGCAGTACATCCAGTCTGCGTCTCTGTTACAGTTAATGTATAAATACCCTCATCACTAGCAACAGGATTTTGATCGTTTGAGCTAAATGAATTTGGTCCTGACCAAGAATACGTAACTCCAGCAGTAGAACTTGAACCTGTCAATTGAACAGTGAGAATCAAGCAATTTAATTCTCCTCCATCTGCTTCTGCATTTGGCAGAGGATTTATAGAAATTGTAATAGTATCAGTAACAAAGCAATCTGCTGCTACCTCACTTCGAACATAATACGTTGTTTCCACTAGCGGACTTACATTAGTATCTGTAAGTGCATTATCATTGTTATCGGCATCTATCTGGCTGGAATGATATGATACAGTTCCTCCAGAGCTTACTAACGTTGACAAATCGATACTTGTTTGATTTTCTGCACATACTGCTCCGTTTTCAGTTGTTAAACCTGGAGGATTACACAATGGCTCGGTAACCTCAGCAGAACTACTATCACTTAACGGATCTCCTGTAGGTGTTTCGCCAGTTACTTCAGCTGTATTAAGGAAAGGGAAAGATTGACCACCTGAGAATGTTGTTTCATAATAATACGTTATCGATTGACCTGATGTCATAGACGTTTGGAAAGCTGGAGTTAAATCATTTTCGTTAATTCCTATATCAGCATCTGAAAAATCCATATTATTTATGGTTTGATCACCATCATTTGTAATTGTAAAGCAATACGTTACCTTAGAATCATTAGGATTAGGAATGATTTTAGCACCATCGCAACCTGCACCATTATTATGACCAGCATAAACCGTTTTCTCTAAAGCCAAATCGTTATTACAACCACTTTGAGCAATATCTAAGAAACATTGCGTTAAATCTCCAGCAGATATTAAACCATAATCTGCAGATAAAACGGTAAGTGTAGGATTTCCTGGTCCATCATCTTGAATTGGTCCAGTAACACTAATAAGGTTTGTTACATTTATATCGGAACCAACACCTAATGAAAAGATATGTGATCCTTGTTGTTTTATAAGACATGCCTGGTCTGCTGCATCTTGCACGTGATCTCCTGAAGACGTTGGGTTTCCTGAGCCATCAACAGATCTGTTTGGATTTCCATCGGTCATGAACAGAACGATATCTGCTGTCATGATAGCATTTAAATCTAACACTTTTAATAAGGCATCTTCCCAATTGGTAAATTGATCTGTAGTGTTAGCATTACTGCCATATTGTGCTACTAAACCAGTAGTTGCGTTGTTAAGTCCATCGATGTAAGCCTGATTAACCGTATTCCAACCTGTAAAACCTCCATAGGTAGGAATATCAGCTGAAGAAGCAAATTCAACAAATGCTAATTCTGCTCCAGTATCTTTTAATGCGTTAGCGAGTGCTAAAGACGCAGCTTCTACCTGACTTTCTGTACTAGAATCGATTGAACCAGATTCATCTAAAACAACAATTACGTTTAGCGCATTACACGAAGGTGATGGATTGATAGGGTTTGTGCAATCAAAAGGCTCGACTGCTTCAGTTCCAAAAGTAATTTCCCATGAATCTAGTGATCCTATATCCTGACTGGCATCATCGCATACACTTAAAGTCCATACACCATCTGCATTAATTGCATCAAAAGCAGTAAGATCTCCTTCTGGACGATAATTTCCGGTAAATGGAGCAGAACCTGAGGTTATAGATGACGTGGCATCAGATCTAAAATGGGTATCGGTAAAGTTATCTCCACCTCCTCCATTATTTGAAGATAATACTACCGAAGGCGATCCACCTGGTGCAATTAAAGTCATTTCGAGATCTCCATCGAACGAATGTGTAATATTAATAACTACCTCGTTAAAAAACTTCGTTGTACCTAGCACTCCAACACCTGAAACAGAAGCTGTAAAATCATTTGTTGTTGGACAATTATTATCGTCAATGTTACCAGTTGTTCCTGAAAACGTTTGCCCAAAGGTTAGAAAAGGTCCTAAAAACAAAAAAGTCAGAAAAAACAGCAGTTGCTTCTTGACTTTAGACTTAAATAATAAGGTGTTGTTAGTTTTACAACACGTTTTAGTTGAATTAATAGCTACAGCATTCATAATGATTGGTTTTAGTGATTAAACCAAACATAAATGGATTACATATTGATGTAAATTTGGGTTGATAGGCTATTAATCAACCATAAAAAAAATGCTATTGTATATAATTAATATCTGTAGGGAGAATGTGATATTAAAACGATGATCAATCTACGAAAAATTGATAATGATGAAGGGACTTTTAGATTATTCCCTAAAAAAGTAGTTTAAGCGATTTAGGTTGTAAGAAATTTCACTTTCAATTGAAATTTAATATTAAATAACTGTGAAACAACAACATACATTTCACTAATTTATTAATATCGTCTGAGTGAAGCTGAATAAAACACAAGATAGATCAGCAGGAAGAGAGGTATTACAATTAATTGTGTAATAATTATATAATACGGCCAATCTCCAAAATAGTCTAAAAGCGATGCAGATTTAGGCTTTTCGTTTAAATAAAAATAGTTTGCATCAAGGATAAAATTTATGATTACTATTAAAATAACATACAACTGAAGTGCAAAAAAGGACTTAAACACACTCTTAAATCTTGGTCTCATTTTAAAAACAAAAATGGCATAAAAAATAATAGCTAAGAGTCCGAGATGAACAATCCAATATCTAAAAAAATCAAAACTAGGGTACCCAATTGCAATGTCTGGAGTTATAACACCTTGTAAAGTTCCAGCGATAATCCAAAATACTAAAACCTCAAACATCCAATATTTTCTGTAATAAGAGAACACGGGGATTATTAAAGCTACTAGACTACATAAATATAGCGGTAAGTCTGTTTTTATATTGTAGGATTCAAAATAAATATGATACAGATGAAAACTAAGGACACTTAGAGAAACGAAAATGGCCAAACTATTAAATAAAAAGCGTTTTACTTTGGCATGAGAAGAGTGTTTAGCAAATCGGATTAAAAGTATAGAAAACAAAACCGCAATACCAATAGGCATGATGTGTTCTAGAGAACCAATTGTAACTCTTTGTAGAGAAGAAAAAACTATAAATTGCACAAAGCAATATAATATAAAAGATGCTTTGCTAAGCTTTGAATGAAAAGAAAATTACATTCGTTGTTCTCTTGCAAGTAAGGTGTTTTTGAGTAACATTGCAATTGTCATTGGACCAACACCACCCGGAACTGGCGTAATAAAACTTGCTTTTTTACTAACGTTTTCAAAATCAACATCTCCTGTGATGATGTATCCTTTTGGAGAACTTTCATCGGGAACTCTAGTAATTCCAACATCAATGATAACAGCATCATCTTTGACCATTTCTGCTTTAAGAAAGTTAGGAACACCAAGTGCCGAAATAATGATATCTGCCTGTGAGGTTATTTGTGTAATATTTTTCGTGTGGCTATGTGTAAGTGTCACAGTTGAGTTTCCTGGAAAGCCTTTACGACCCATAAGAATGCTCATTGGTCTTCCAACAATATGACTTCTTCCTATAACAACGGTATGTTTCCCTTTTGTTTCAACATCATAGCGATCAAGTAATTCGAGAATTCCAAAAGGTGTAGCCGGAATAAATGTACTCATGTCAAGTGCCATTTTTCCAAAGTTTTCAGGATGAAATCCGTCAACATCTTTACTTGGATCTACAGCCATTAATACTTTTTGAGTGTTGATTTGAGGAGGAAGTGGCAACTGAATGATGAAACCATCGATATCATCATTTTGATTTAACTCTTCAATTTTATCCAGAAGCTCAATTTCACTAGTAGTATTAGACATACGAACCATAGTAGACTCAAAGCCAACGCGTTCGCAAGCACGAACTTTACTACCAACATAAGTTAAACTAGCGCCATCGTTTCCAACTATAACAGCAGCTAAATGAGGCACTTTTTCTCCCTTAGCTTTCATTTTTTTGACTTGCTCAGTAATTTCGTCTTTGATATCGTTGCTTACTTTTTTTCCGTCTAAAATTGTCATGTTGGTTTTATTTATCAGGTCAAACTGAATCCAGACCTAGTTATTAATTATGGTAAAAGGATGTGTATTATCTCATACCTTTCATAGCTTGCATCATGGCTTTACCTTTTCCACCTTGCATCATCTTCATCATTTTGCTCATCTGATCGAATTGTTTAAGTAACTGATTCACTTCCTGAACAGAAGTTCCAGAACCTTTCCCAATACGCTTTTTTCGGCTTGAATTAATTACTGAAGGATTTGAACGTTCTTCAGGTGTCATAGAATGAATAATCGCTTCTATTCCTTTAAAAGCATCATCATCAATATCGACATCTTTCATCATTTTTCCAGCACCAGGAATCATTCCGATAAGGTCTTTCATATTACCCATCTTTTTGATTTGCTGAATTTGCTTTAAGAAGTCATCAAATCCGAATTGATTTTTAGCAATTTTCTTCTGAATCTTTCTCGCTTCTTCCTCATCGTATTGCTCCTGAGCTCTTTCTACAAGAGACACAACATCTCCCATTCCCAGAATACGATCTGCCATACGTGATGGATAAAAGACATCAATGGCTTCCATCTTCTCCCCTGTACCAATAAATTTAATTGGTTTGTTTACAACAGATTTAATAGAAATCGCTGCTCCACCTCGAGTATCACCATCTAATTTGGTAAGAATAACACCATCAAAATTCAGGATATCATTAAAGGCTTTTGCCGTATTTACCGCATCCTGACCTGTCATCGAGTCTACAACAAACAATGTTTCCTGAGGCTGTATTGCTTTATGAATGTTAGAAATTTCGGTCATCATCGCTTCATCAACAGCTAAACGACCAGCAGTATCTATAATAACTACATTATGACCATTAGCTTTAGCATGAACAATACCAGCTTGAGCAATAGCAACAGGGTCATTATTTCCTTTATCACTATACACCTCAATATTAAGTTGATCACCAACAACATGTAACTGATCAATTGCAGCAGGACGATACACATCACAAGCTACTAATAATGGTTTCTTCGTTTTTTTATTTCTTAGGTAATTAGCTAATTTTCCAGAGAATGTTGTTTTACCAGAACCTTGTAAACCAGACATTAGAATAACCGTTGGATTACCTGAGAGGTTTATACCTTCAGCATCACCTCCCATAAGCTCAGTTAATTCGTCTTTAACAAGTTTCACCATTAACTGTCCTGGCTGTAAGCTTGTTAAAACGTTTTGCCCTAATGCTTTTTCTTTAACTTTATTTGTAAACTCTTTAGCTATTTTAAAGTTAACATCGGCATCGAGTAAAGCTCTTCTAACTTCCTTTAAAGTTTCAGCAACATTGACTTCAGTAATACTTCCATGTCCTTTTAATACATGTAACGCCTTATCTAACTTTTCACTTAAATTATTAAACATAGTCTTTCTTCAAATTAATTAATGCACACTAATTATTCTAGGTGTATCTGGAAAAATGCAAATTTAAGTATTTGTGATGTATTTATAAAGTGATGCAGTATAAATTAAACCATAAAAAAAGGATTACTTAAACAGTAATCCTTTTTTTCCAACTAAAAACTAAAACTAAAAACTAAGTGGTTCAGTTTTACTAATGATTTATGAATTTCAAAAAATAATAGTCTTTTTAGATAACCCTTTTAACCCTTAATAAATTTTTGCTATTATTTTTATATATAACAGCTAAATATAAAAATCCCCTACCTTTACATAAATTTAAAACTTAGTTTCAAGTCACAAACGATGTCAAAACCGCTTAACGACAACATCTGTGAAGAACGGTTATTTTCTTCACTGTTTACTAAATACTCAAAAGACCTCAACAACTTCTTATTTTATAAGTTTGGCAGCACGCTTAGCCCAAAAGATAAAGTCCAAGAAGCCTTCGTTAAGCTTTGGGAAAACTGTGGAAAAATTTCGCCAGATAAAGCCAAAAGCTTTTTATTTACTACAGCGAACAACTTAATGCTCAATGCTTACGCACATCAAAAAGTGGTTCGCAAGCATGAGCAAATAAAACCAAAATTCAGTACTAATGAAACACCTGAATTTTTATTACAAGAAAAAGAATATCACGAGAAATTGAATACAGCCATTGCAAATCTCACCGAAGCGCAACGTGTGGCATTTTTAATGAATCGTGTTGAAGGCAAACGTTTTAAAGAAATAGCACAACTCTTAGATATTTCAACTAAAGCTGTTGAAAAACGAATTTATGGCGCGCTAAAAAAACTTAGAGAAGATATTGATGAACTTTAAGTTGTAGTTGTTAGTTGTTAGTTGTTAGTTGTTAGTTGTTAGTTGTTAGTTGTTAGTTGTTAGTTGTTAGTTGTTAGTTGTTAGTTGTTAGTTGTTTAAAACTATCTGAAACAAATTTTAAATGGATGAATATTATTTCGAAATTGTAATTCAATACTTAATAATGAATATCACTAGGGTAGGAATTTTAATAGCTTAACTGTTATATAGATGTAAACCAAATCATGAACAGAGAAGAACTCATACAAAAATGGTTAGATCACGATCTTAACGCTCAAGAACTTGAGGCTTTTAAACAGCTTGAAGATTATGCTGCATTAAGCAAGTTAGACACTAACATCAAACACTTTAAAGCTCCTGAGTATAACACTTCCGAGAACTTAGAGCAGGTTTTGAGTACTATTACATCTGATAAACAAAAGACAAGAAACTGGTTACCAACAGTCATTAAAATTGCTGCTGTTTTTGTAATCTGCTTTAGTGTCTATTTTTATACAACCACTTTAGATACTACAATTAACACGCTTGCTTCCCAAAAGCAATCTGTAGAATTACCTGATGCTTCAGTTGTAGAGCTTAACGCCATGTCTACACTTGTATTTAATGAAAGTAAATGGAGCGACAACAGACAAGTTTCTCTTGAAGGTGAAGCCTTTTTTAAAGTTGCTAAAGGCTCACGATTTGATGTAAAAACCGAAGATGGTATCATCTCTGTTTTAGGCACTCAGTTTAACATCAAACAACGTAACCGTTATTTTGAAGTGATTTGTTATGAAGGGAAAGTCGCTGTTACTTACAATTCAAATATGACCAAATTATTACCTGGAGATTCATTCTTCGTTTTAGATGGGAAATTAATTGCTACAGACAAAGAAAATCAAACTCTTCCTTCCTGGTTACAAAACCAAAGCCGTTTTAAAAGCTTACCATACCGAGAGGTTATTGCTGAATTTGAAAGACAGCATAATGTCACTATTGCTCTTGAAAACATTGACGATTCGCAATTATTTACTGGAAGTTTTACTCATAATGATATTGAAATTGCCTTAAAATCCATTACTTTACCGTTACATTTAACGTACAGTAAAACTGACAATATCATTACACTAAAACGTGAGTAAGAAAGGTATCATTTATCTTTTTATAATTTTATTTTTCTCTGGTATACATAGCAATATTGCTCAAAATACATCTGAAGAGACACAGCCACTTGCGGAAATTCTAACAGAATTAGAAACACAATATAGTGTTCATTTTACATACGTAGATCAAACCATTGCTGATATCTATATTGTAAAACCTGACAAAAATTTCACCTTAGAAGAGCTCTTAGACTACTTAAAATCTGAAGCTAATTTAGACTTTATTCTGGTGGACAATCACAACATTGTCATTTCAAAACGCATGAATCCTCTCAGCAGTATTATCACTCAAAAATTAGAAGAAGTGGTCATCACGAATTATTTAACAAAAGGCATTTCCAGAAAAAGTGATGGTAAAACTTCTATTAAAACTGCAGATTTCGGAATTCTTCCTGGGCTTATTGAACCAGACATTTTACAAACCATTCAAGCGCTTCCAGGTATTTTAAGTGTAGATGAAACTGTTTCAAACATCAATGTAAGAGGAGGAACGCATGACCAAAATCTTATTCTTTGGGATGGTATCAAAATGTATCAATCGG
This sequence comes from Psychroserpens mesophilus, assembly GCF_000826645.1. GTDB lineage: Bacteria > Bacteroidota > Bacteroidia > Flavobacteriales > Flavobacteriaceae > Psychroserpens > Psychroserpens mesophilus. The sequence goes on along the minus strand of NZ_JXJP01000002.1, from coordinate 335,886 downwards.
GACATTTTTTTGGATTAGTATCGGCTTTCAATCCGTATCTCACCACAGATATCAATGTTTCAAAGAATGGGACTAGTGTTATCTATGGTGATGGAGTTTCCAGCGTTATCGATATGCAACAATCTAACAGTCTAGATCAGGATTTCAAAGCTGGTGCAGGTTTTAATCTCATACATGCCGATGGTTTTGCAAAAGTACCTTTAAATAAACAAGCTGAAATTCAAGTATCGGCAAGACGTTCGGTAACCGATTTTATTTTCACACCTACCTACGACCAATACTTGCAACGTGTTTTTCAGGATTCGGATTTTTCCAATTCCGAACAAAACACAACTCCTATTGTATCTAATAATGAGCGATTTTATTTTTATGATATTGCTACAAAACTCTTATATGATATCACAGATCAAGACCAAGTGAGGGTTAATTTTTCCACCATTAACAATAGTCTTACCTACGATCAAATTTCTCTCACTAACGACAATGAATCTTTAACCAATACTTTAGAACAAAACAATTTTGCTGGAGGAATACAATATTTAAAATACTGGAATAGCAAACTTACAACTACTGCACAACTATATATTTCAAATTATGACCTTAAGGCTATAGATTTTGATGTCATTAATAATCAGCGTCAAAATCAAGAAAACGAAGTTAAAGATTTAGGCATTAAAATAAACGCAACAAATCATATTGATGACAATCTCAAACTACATGGTGGCTATCAATTCAACGAAGTTATCATTAGTAATTTAGAGGAAATAGATATACCAGATTTTACAAGTTTTGTTAGAGAAGTCAATCGCACACATTCAATCTATGGCGAAGCTGAATTTACTTCTGCAGACAAAAACACCTATGCGAGAATAGGGATTAGAACTAATTTTATTGAGAAATTTTCTGAGTTTTTTACTGAACCTAGACTTTCTGTTAGTCATAAGCTGAACAATAATTTTAGATTTGAATTTTTGGCAGAATTTAAAAGCCAAACCACCTCTCAAATCATAGATTTACAGAATGATTTTTTAGGAATTGAAAAACGACGCTGGATATTATCTAACAATGAAGATATTCCCATCATCAAAAGTGTTCAAGGTGCTTTTGGTGTTCATTATAACAAAAATAAATTATTCATTAGTGCAGAAGCCTTTATAAAAAATGTTGAAGGTATTACGAGTAGAAGCCAAGGCTTTCAGAATCAATTTCAGTTTGTTAATGACATCGGCAAATATCAAGTTAAAGGAGTCGATTTTTTAATTAATAAACAATTTGAAAGCTTTAGTACATGGTTAAGTTATTCCTTTAGCAATAATGATTACACGTTCGATAATTTAAATAACAGCAACACGTTTCGAAATAATTTAGACATCAGACATGCAGTAACATTTGCAAATACCTATTCAATTAATAATCTAAATCTCGCTTTGGGCTTTAATTGGCATTCTGGTAAACCAACAACACTTCCGGAAGAAATTCAAAACAATGCAAACAATATTATTGAATATAAATCTCCAAACAGTGATAACTTAAGCAACTACTTTAGAACAGACATTTCAGCTACTTATAAATTAAAGTTTGGGAACAAGTTAGATGCCTCTATTGGAGCTTCCATCTGGAATATATTTGACAGAAAAAATATCATAAATACCTATTTCGCCACCGATGAAAATGGCGATATTGTAACCATAGATAATCTATCGCTAGGCATTACACCAAATATCAGTTTTAGGGTACGGTTTTAATTCTTTATTTTTAATTCAAATTAGAAACCTTATGACACCGAAACAAATTTTATTCGCTGCATTTATCTGCTTCTTCTCAATTGTATCAATTAGTGCTCAAGAATTTGTAGTCCCTGAAAACTATAGCCTGGTAGCTGCTGATGATTATGAGCCTTACAAACAAGATGTACTGAATGCTATTCAATGGCTGGAAACCACACCATTAAATGAACAACATGACAAAAGAAAGGAAGTTAGTGCCTTTTTTATGAAATGGGTTACTGGTAGTCCAACCGTTTCAATTAGTCTTATGCCTTACGTATTAGATCTTTCTGAAAAAAACGCAGAGTTATTATCTATTTTTCTTGGAGGATGGACCAAGGCTTCAATAGAACAGAATTATAAAATTACAGACACTCAAGGAAATATAGCCGGAATTAAAAGCATCTTAAATTTTTATTCAAAGAATCGAAAAGCAGGCATCATTAAAAACAAAGTCATTGAGAAATTACTAAAACAAAAAACCGATAAGAATCTTGAAAAATGGTTAGAGAAGAACTCTTTAGATTAAAGTTTCCAATTGGTGAATTTACTAAACCTGAACACATTAGTGATCATGAAATTTCTCAATGGATTGCTCATATTGAATCCTTTCCGAGTAAGGTTAAAGAACTTACTGATGACTTAACTGTTAATCAATTAAACTGGAAATATAGACCAGAAGGATGGACGATTAAACAAGTGGTTCATCATTGTGCGGACAGTCATATGAATAGTTTGATTCGTTTCAAACTAGCACTTACCGAAGATACGCCAACTATAAAACCTTATTATGAAGACCGTTGGGCAAATTTAGTCGATGGGAATGATGATAATTTAGAAGATACGTTGTATTTGCTAAAAGGCTTGCACGCTAAGCTCACAACTTTGCTTCGCAACCTTTCACCTTCAGACTTATTAAAAGAATTCGTTCATCCAGAACACGGAAAACATTTTAGATTGGATGAAACTATAGGTGTTTATGCATGGCATTGCAACCATCATTTGGCACATATAAAACAAGCTTTAGAATACAAAGGACAGTTTAACAAAACCACTTAATAAGTGAAGCCAACTCGAATTCCTCCCCATTTTGCTAAGGCTCCAGTTGCAAACTCTCTAGTTATGCTAGAACGCGTATATTCAAAATACATTGTTTTGGTTTGAATAACCATGCCGAGATTGAATTGTGACGTAAATCGTTCAATATTTTCAGATGAAATAGTATATGGACTGTCGCGATTTATCAATCCGCCTTGCAAGGTAGCGTCATAACCTACAACACTAATTACAGGTTGAGCATACACATAAATTTGAAAATTACTCTGATTATCTTCGGAAGAAAAAGAATCTTTAAACTTTCCAAGAATCACATTTGTACCAACTGAAGCATTTGTAAATAAGGTTCCTAGATTCAAATTAGATTGAATTTGTAGAGATGCCAGATTGTTAACTTTTAAAATCTGCTTTTCTATACCAATATTATAATTGACAACGATATCATTTTTAATTTGATGTCTCCATCCTCTTGGCACTTTATTTCCCGTAGCTTTATGAATTCCAACCTGCATTTCTTCTCCAAACGCTCCAGGACCAATAATTCCGAGATTAACTGAAGAATGTATTCTTAATTGTTTGTCTGCGTTTTGAGCAACCACAAAAGATTTAAGCATTATTGAAGCTGCAAAAGGTCTGTCGTTAAACTGAATTTCTGGCAAATCATATCGATTAGGTGTAAAGCCTATATGCTCTATTGAAAATCCGTATTTCAACGGATAGTTTTGTGGCGTAATTAAAAATGAATTGATTGGGTTTTTATTAAAAAATGGAGATACAAATTCTAAATTATATCCTTGTGTATAATTTTTATCACTTGCAGCAAAATAATCATTGTCATAATTAAATCTGAAGTAACGTTTGCTATCCATATTTCTGAAAGAAACCAAATGATCTATTTTTTGAGCATTAGTTATGCCGCAAAAAATTAATACGAATAAAGAAATTACAATCTGTTTGTTCATATTCTATTTACGATATACAAGACATTGTGGTTTTAACTTTCTTCTGAAAGATTACAAATAAAAAAGCCGTCTTTCGACGGCTTCCCTAGCAAATCTAGTTTAGTAATTATTACTAACTACTAATCTAAAATCAGCTTATATGTTACAGCATTGTTTTCAGAAGAAATATTTAAAATATATAATCCTGAAGCCAATCCGTTAATATCAATTGTATTTAATCCTGACTTTAACATGGTTTCTTTTACTAATGTTCCAGTAATAGAAATCACTTTCAGATTAACATCACCTGTAATTGAAGTACCTAATTCAATATTAAACACGCCTTTTGTTGGATTAGGATACACGTTTAAAACAGCACCTTGATTAAAGCTATCAATAGATAATGCCACTTGAGATTCGTATGCTCCAATATCACGAGAAGCTCCAAATACAGGTTGTCCTATTTGATCGGAAAACGCATCTCCAGAATCACCAGCATCAAAAGCCGGAGAACCATTCAATAATTGATGCGTAAATGTTGTTCCTCCATTGTCTTGCAACGGACCAACAAGTGGATCACCTCCTTCTATATCATTGGCTTGAGGAGCGAAAACAGATAAATCATCAGTACCTATTAAGTTGTAATCATCTGATGATAATAATCCTGAAACATCAGTCCCAGAACTCGCTGTATTTAATGCAACTATTGTATTTTTAAGAGACACATTAGTCACTGCATCAATTCCTCCACCATTTCCAGGAGAAGTATTCAATGCAATTGTTGAAGCATTAATATCAAAACTAGCTCCATTATTAAAGATTCCACCACCAGATACTGATGCAGAGTTTCCTGAAATGGTACTTGTCAACACAGTTGTAATAGCTCCAGTATTCCCGAATACTCCACCACCTTCACCAGCAGTATTATTATCAATAGTAGATGTTGAAACATTCATTGTTGTTCCACCTTGATTCCATAAACCACCACCTTCATTAGCAGCAGCATTTCCGGTAATTGTACTTGTAGAAATAATAACCGTTCCAAACATTCCAGTAACATGCAATCCTCCACCATTTCCTGGTGCAGCAGTTCCTGCCAATCCGTTAACGTCATTTGCAGACATTAAAGAATTCGTAAATAATAAATTCCCATCAATAATTTCAATAGCTCCACCAGCTCTGTTAGCAGCATTTCCTTCGAATATTGAATTTGTTACTGTAACATCTCCAGCAGTACTTAATAATCCACCACCTGAAGCCGAATTTCCAGTTGCTAAGTTATTTGAAACAAGACTATTATTTGTGATGTTTAGAGTTCCTCCATTATTGAAGATTCCTGCTCCACCATCATCTGCAGCATTCCCTAAAGCTGTATTAGCAATTATACTAACGTTATCCAAAGTCATCACACCAGAACCATTCCATAATCCTCCACCTTCTAAAGCAGCTAAATTACCATTAACCGTTCCTCCTGTAATTGTTGAATTACCTGGACCTGTCATGTGTAATCCACCACCATTTCCTGGCGTAAAACCTGTTGTATTGTTATTTAAAGCAACATTGAATAATGTAATCGTTCCTGTAGCATTTGAAGAATTGTCTTCAATTCCTCCACCTGCTCTAATAGAAGAATTCCCTGAAATTTCAGAATCAGATACTGAAACAGAACCTCCATCAACATTTTGAATTCCACCACCAGAACCAGCAGTTCCAGTTGCAGTATTATTCGTTATGACTGTTCCATTTTGAACGATAAGTGTTCCTCCATTATTAAATAAAGCACCACCACCATTATCTGCACCATCACCTTGAGCGTTATTACTATCTAAGGTAGTTCCATCAACGGTCATCATTCCAGAACCATTCCATAACCCTCCACCTTCTGAAGCAGCAGTATTCATATTTACAGTACCACCAGTAACATTAACCATACTGTTTCCACTCACGTGCAAGGCTCCACCATTTCCAGGAGCACCAATTCCAGTAACAACACCAGTATCATTAGAATTTAAACTTACATTGGTTAGCGTTACTGCTCCACCTCCATTAGTTTCAATTCCTCCACCTGCGCGATTAGATTGATTATCTATTATTGTGATTCCGTTTGCTGTCAAAGTTCCAGCAGCATTTAGAATTCCACCACCTGTTGATTGCGCACCATCGGCAACGTTATTTGAAATGACTGTAGCACCTGAAATATCCAGAGTACCACCTTCATTAAAAATTCCACCACCACCTGCAGCTCCTGCTACTGTAGCATCATTTCCAGATGCGGTGTTTCCGTCAACTGTATGATTAATGATTGTCATAATCCCCGAACCATTCCAAAGTCCTCCACCTTCATTGGCAGCAGTATTTCCATTAGTAGTTCCTCCTGTAATCGTTGAGTTTCCAGGACCAGTAATATGTAATCCACCACCATTTCCTGGTGCCGAAGCCGTTGAATTATTATTTAGAGTTACATTTGTTAATGTGATTGTTCCTACGGCTGAGGTAGAATTATCTTCGATTCCACCTCCAGCACGATTAGCTGAATTCCCTGAAATAATAGAGTTAGAAACTGAAACGCTTCCTCCAGACACATTCTGAATTCCACCACCAGAACCTGAAGTTCCATCCGCTAAATTATTAGTGATTGTTGTTCCGTTTTGAACAATAAGTGTTCCTCCATTGTTGAAGATTCCTCCTCCACCATCATCGGCAGCTGGTCCATTTGCGGTGTTTCCATTTATAATCACACCAGCAACAGTCATTGTACCAGAACCATTCCATAAACCACCACCTTCACGAGCGGCAACATTAGCATTAAAAGTTCCTCCTGTAATGTTCGAATTAGCAGCTCCAGTTATATGTAGTCCACCACCATTTCCTGGTGCAGATCCTGTTGTATTTGAAATTACTGTTGAATTCGTAACATTTAATGTTCCTTCAATAAGTTCTATACCACCACCAGCACGATTGGCTGAGTTTGTAGATATTTCAGAATCTAAGATTGTTACAACTCCATCAGTTGAGAATACACCACCTCCTGAACCTGAAGTACCAGTCGCAGTATTATTCGTTATTGTTGTACCTCCTTGAACATTAAGAGTTCCTCCATTATTAAAAATTCCGGCACCACCATCATCAGCAGCAGGCCCTTGAGCATCATTACTATCAATCGTCACATTAATTACAGTCATCGTTCCAGAACCATTCCAAAGACCTCCACCTTCTCGAGCAGCTACATTACTATTAACCGTTCCACCTAAAATAGACGCATTAGCAGAACCAGTAATATGAAGTCCACCACCATTTCCAGGTGAAGATCCTGTGTTATTAAAGTCTAGAGTTGTATTAACCAAATTAAGATTTCCTTCAATTAATTCAATTCCTCCACCAGCACGATTTGATGTATTATAAGCAACCCATGATGAATTTACGGTTACATTTCCAGCAGTACTAAAAATTCCTCCACCAGAACCTGAAGCTCCAGAAGCTAAATTGTTTGTTACTGTTGTTGAATTCTGAGCAACAAAAGTTCCTCCATTGTTGAAGATTCCTCCACCTCCTGTATCTGCATCTGCACCTTGAGCATCGTTTCCATCTACCAAGGTATTATCTACAGTCATGGTTCCTAAATTATTCCATAAACCTCCACCTTCTGAAGCAGCCAAATTGTTGGTAACTGAACTATTATTTATTGTTGCATTTGTAGTCCCAGATAAATGAATTGCTCCACCATTTCCCGGATTTGGACTAATAGAATTCCCTAGACCAATATCAACTCCAGCCGCATTCCCAGTTAAAACTACTCCGTTTAAAGTTAAAGTATTTCCGGAACTATCTTCAATAGCTCCACCTGCTCTACTAGCATAGTTTACAGATATTGTTAATCCGGAAGCTAAATTTAAAGTCCCTCCAGTATTATTAAAAATGGCACCACCACGTCCACCAACATCAGGAGCATCTGCTATATTTCCAGTTAATGTTGTAGCTGCATCAACATTAAGAGTTCCTCCATTATTAAAGAGTCCTCCTCCACCTGTAACATTTCCATTCGCGATATTTCCCGAGATTAATGTACCATTGATTGACATAGAACCTGAACTATTCCAAAGTCCACCACCTTCAAAGGCTGTGTTATTTGAAACTGTTCCTCCATTATAAACCACGTTTCCTGCTCCTGAAATATGCAAACCACCACCATTTCCAGGTGCTGGTCCGTTAACTGTATTTCCAATCAAGGTGACATTGTTAAACGTATAAGTTTCGCCTGATGCTGAATTGATTTCAATTCCACCACCAGCTCTATTTGCTGTGTTATTTTCAATTGTTAATCCGTCAACATTTAAAGTTCCTGGAGTTAGTGAAAAAATTCCTCCTCCTGAACCTAAAGTTCCTGACGCTATATTGTTTGTTATTGTTGTTCCGTTTTGAACAATCAGTGTTCCTCCATTATTGAAGATTCCTCCACCTCCATTGTCTCCGCCTGCACCTTGTGCATCATTACCATCAATTACCATTGCGTCCACAGTCATTGTACCAAAGCCATTCCATAGAGCACCACCTTCAAGTGCTGCTACATTTCCTGAAGCAATTCCTCCATTAATAGTTACAGAACCATTACTAGACACGTGAATTCCTCCACCATTTCCAGGTTGCGCTGTTGCTGGTGACACACCTGCATTGTTATTTAAAAGCGATACATTATTTAATGTTGTTGTGATGGTTGCTCCGCCAGCAGTTTTATCTTCAATTCCTCCACCAGCTCTGTTAGCTGTGTTTGAAGATATTTCAGAATCATTGACGACTAAAATTCCGCCAACATCGTTAAAAATTCCACCACCTGAACCAGCTGGCGAACCTGTTGCATTGGCAACATTATTAGTAATAACGCAATCACTGATAGTTACAGCAGCATTTGTCATATAAATACCACCTCCATCTGATGCAACACCATTGGTAATTGTTAAATTATTTAATGCTACATTTCCTGCAGTGATATTAAACACTCGACCATTGAAGTTTGCATCGATAACAACTGTAAGTACAGGAGTTCCATTAATAGTAAGATCTTTATCTATTAAAAGTTCAGCATTTAAAGTTACAGTTGTAACAGCTGGCAGAAATGTAATTGTGCCTCCCATTGGAGTATCTGCGATTTCATTTCGTAATGTTCCGTCTGATCCATCATCTAAACCACTTGTCACAATTTGTGCGAATGAAGATGCTGAGATAAATAAAGCTATTGCGAATGCAATAACAAGTGTAGTTTTGTTTCTCATTTGATTAGTGTTTTTTTGTTAAAATTTTGATTATAACGCCCTTTTGGGAAGGCAAAAACACTTACGAGAAAATGGAATGATGGGTTTTGTAAAAATGTTATATTAACATTAATTTAACATTTTGCATTACTAACGAATACGTGATTGTCATCAATATAAATAGAAGCTATTTAATAGTTACATGCGTTCTGGAACATCAACACCTAATAAGCCAAATGCATTTTTAATAACGTTTGCAACCGTTTGCGATAATTGCACCCGAAATGTTTTTTCAGAGTCATTATCTGCACCCAGAATTGACACGTTTTGGTAAAATGAATTAAACTCCTTTACCAAATCATAGGTATAGTTTGCTATTAAAGCGGGACTATGTTGTTGTGCTGCATTCTGAATGACTTCAGGAAATATCTCAAGTTGCTTCAATAGTTCCTTTTCTTTAGGATGAAGAGACACATCCTGTGTGCTCAGTGTGACATCTTTATTCAAATCTGCTTTTCTTAATATAGACTGAATTCTTGCGTAGGTATATTGAATAAAAGGCCCTGTATTTCCTTGAAAATCTATAGATTCTTTAGGATCGAATAAAATTCGCTTCTTAGGATCAACCTTCAATATGTAATATTTTAACGCGCCAAGACCAATCGTTTTATAAAGTTCTTGTTTTTCTTCTGAAGAATAACCATCTAACTTACCTAGTTCTTCTGAAATTTCTTCAGCTGTTTGAGCCATTTCTAGAATTAAATCGTCAGCATCTACAACAGTACCTTCTCTACTTTTCATTTTTCCTGAAGGCAAATCAACCATTCCGTAGCTCAAATGAAATAAGTTTTTAGCCCAATCAAACCCTAACTTTTTAATGATTAAGAACAAGACTTGAAAATGATACTCCTGCTCATTACCAACAGTATAAACCATACCTCCAACATCTGGAAAATCTTTCACACGTTGAATGGCAGTACCAATATCTTGCGTCATATAGACTGCTGTGCCATCACTTCGCAAAACGATTTTTTCATCAAGACCATCTTCAGTTAAGTCACACCAAACAGAACCATCGTCTTTCTTATAAAAAACGCCTGTTTTTAAGCCTTCGGCAACAAATTCCTTTCCTAACAAGTAGGTTTCACTCTCATAATAGAGTTTATCGAAATCAACACCTAAATTTTTATAAGTTTCATTAAAGCCCTTATAAACCCAACCGTTCATGGTTTGCCATAGCGCTACAACCTCATCATCTTCAGCTTCCCATTTTTGAAGCATTTGTTGCGCTTCTAATAATAATGGTGCATTTTTCTTAGCGTCTTCTTCAGATAGTCCTTGAGATACTAATTCTTGTATTTCCTTTTTGTATTCTTGATCAAACTTGACGTAGTAATTTCCGACGAGCTTATCGCCTTTTAATCCAGTAGATTCAGGAGTTTCTTCATTTCCGAAACGCTTCCAAGCCAACATGCTCTTACAAATATGGATCCCTCTATCGTTGATAATCTGTGTTTTATAAACTTTCTTTCCTGAAGCTTTTAAAATTTCAGAAACACTATAGCCTAATAAATTGTTTCTAATATGTCCTAAATGCAATGGTTTGTTCGTATTTGGTGAAGAATACTCAACCATAATTGCTTTTTCAGAAGGATTAGGCGTCACAAATCCGAAGTCTGTTTTACCTTTAATACTGTTGAAGAAATCAATATAATAGGACGCGCCAATTTCCAGGTTCAAAAACCCCTTGACAACATTAAAATCTTTTACTTCTGAAACATGCTCAACCAGATAATTTCCAATGTGTTCACCAATTTGAACTGGATTACCTTTTACAATACGTAACATTGGAAACACGACCACAGTTATATCGCCTGCAAACTCTTTACGAGTGGCCTGAAATTCAACCGATTCTAAATCAGCACTGTAAATTGATTTTACAGCCTGTTGCACATGATTTGATAGTGTCTCCTGAAGATTCATTTTAATCCTTTTTTATAAGTCTGCAAAGATAGGTTTTTTATTATTTTTTTATGGCGATGGCTAGCTTAAATTGATTATTTTAAGAGTTATCGATCATTTTAAATTATAGAATTATCGTTAAGTTTGATCTAGAATTAAATTAATGAAACTACTTACACCTCTTTTATTACTTTTTATATGTGCTAGTTGTAGCAATTCTGACGACTTTAAAGTCCAACAGGACAATCCACCTGAAGATAATTCTACGTTTTACAAAGGCATGGATTTATCGTTTCAATCTGAATTGGAAGATTATAATCTCGATTATAAAGATGAAAATGGAACTCCTGTTGAACTTCTTGATTTTGTTTCTGAAAAAGGCACCAATCTTGTTCGGCTTAAATTATGGCATACACCTCAAGATGGAGAAAATGGTTTAGAGGATGTCAAGACTTATGCGCAACGTGTGAAAGCTAAGCAAATGGGCTTTTTATTAAATATTCATTACAGTGATTATTGGGCAGATCCGGGAACACAAAATCCTCCAGTAGCTTGGCAAAATATGACCAATGAAGACATACGCATTGCTATTTATGAGTACACCAAAAATGTAGTTACGCAGTTAAAAAATCAAAATACGCTTCCAGACATCATACAAATTGGAAACGAAACCGACAGTGGATTTTTATGGAATTACGGAAAAGTCTGGGGAGATTTTTCAAATAACTGGAGCAACTTTACCATGTTAGTTAAAGAAGCGATTCGAGCTGTAAAAGAAGTAGATACAGATGATTCGGTTAAAATTATGTTACATCTTTCTAATCTGGAAAATGCTATATTTTTCTTTGATGAGCTTAGTGCTTTTAATGTTGATTATGATATCATCGGACTCTCTTATTATCCGCAATTTCATACTAAGGATTTAAATCTGGTTCAATTTAAACTGAATGAACTTGCAACAACCTTTGATAAAGATGTTCTTATGGTTGAAGTTGCCTATCCATTTACATTAGATTGGAATGATAACAGCACAAACTACATTGGCAGTGAAAATCAAATTTTAAGTCAGTTTTCAGCGACACCTCAGGGCCAGAAAGCGTATTTTACATGGTTAGTTAATACCCTAAAAAATATACCTAATAATCGAGGTATTGGTTTCTGTTATTGGGCTCCAGATTGGGTTGCGTTTTCTGGCAACGAAAACACCTCAACATCAGGAAGTTCTTGGGAAAATCAATGCATGTTTGATTTCAACCTTAAGGCGTTGCCTATTTTTGATATCTACAAAAACAACTAGTTAATAATCAGAGCTTTAAACACAAACATGCATTTCATCGATAAAAGTGCTGTTTTTCTATGTTTTTTACCGTTCATCTATTCGTCGATTTTTTCATAATTTCTAAAGGTCACTTTATCTAATTTTTAGGTATTAAAACCCAAAAATTAGCAAATTAGAACCCTTTTATCCATTTTTGGTAAGCTATTAATCAAGAGTCCCAAACGTTGATGAAACTTAATATTCAATCATTATTGAGGTTACCCTTGACTTATTTAAACTTAGTTCCCCTTTCCCTCAAGGTTAATAAGAGTTTAAACAACTCGGTAACTTTTAATACAACGCTATGAAGCAGTTAATTACATTAGCTGTTTTATGTTCTTCGCTTTTTTGTTTTTCCCAAACAAATGAGATCGATAGTCTTACTATACAATTAGCTTATCAAAAACAAGACTCTTCTAAAGTAGACACTTCGTTGTATTTGATTAAGGCCTTGTACAAAAGCGGGAACTTTAAAAAAGCGCTGTTGTATATTGACCAAACGGAAAGACTTTCAAAATTCTTAAATCATAACAAAGGCATAGCTGATGTAAACTACTACAAAGCATTAATCTATTCACATAATGATGATTACTACAATGCGATTGATGGTTATAACAAATCAAAAAAATACTACACACAGCTCGGAGATACTTTAGGAATCGCTAAAGTGAACAATAGTATTGGATTAATTGAAATAAAACGTGGAAATTATAGTGTTGGACTTGAGAATTCGCTATCAGCTATTCAAACTTTTGAAACCAGAAATCTTTTAGATGAACTGAGCTCAGCTTATAATAATTTAGCTGAAGCGTATTATAACACGCATCAGGTGGATAAGGCTTTAGAGTTTAATATTAAAGCTTTAAATGTAAGAGAACAATTGAAAGATAGTTCTGGAATTAAAACATCTACTAAAAACATTGCTTCCTTATATTCAGATAGAAAAGAGCACAGAAAAGCTATTGAATATTACGAGAAAGTTTTAAAGCTATTAAACCCCAAAGAAGACCAAGCCATTCGAGGAGAAGTTCTTCCACGAATTGGTAGCGAATACCTTCAGTTTAAAGACTACGACAAAGCTGCTGAATATCTAGTTGAAGGATTAAAATTTAATAGAAGCACAAAAAATGATGATGGCATCTTAAGAACATTGAATGCGATTGGAGAGCTTAATATGCAACAAAACAAATTGAAGCTTGCAGAAATTCAATTAAATGAAGCTTACAATATTGCAACCAAAATTAATAATAAACCTGAGCTACTAAAAAATTACAGGTTATTAAAAGAGCTAGACTCTATCAATGGTAGGTTCCAAAATGCATTCTTTTGGCAGGCCAAATACTACGAACTAAAGATTGAATTGGATCAAGCTAAACAACCTAAAATTCCAGTTGACACTAACAGTATCAAAAATGAAGTTGTAGATCCTATTGAAGATGATGCTTTTAATTCTATTGCAAAACAAGAAGAAGATAAAAAAAATGAAGAAGAGATTAAACGTTTAAAAGCCATTGCATATACCTCTATTGCTGCATTTTTAATTGTATCTACGATTTTGCTACTCATCTATTTGAAACGTAAAAACACCTTAAAATTCAATAGAGAACTACAAGAAAAAAGCACACAAGTTCAATTACAAAATGAAGTTTATTCTGAACAGATTAAAAGCCTAGAAGAAATCAATAAGGTAAAAGACCGACTGTTTTCAATTGTTTCTCACGATTTAAAAGATTCTATCTCATCAATAAAGGCCTTTATTGATCTCTTAAAAGAGGATAGTATTTCTCGTGAAGAGTTTTATAATTTGGTTCCTGAGTTAAGTGAAAATGCCGATAATGCTTCTTCATTATTATACAATCTGTTGAACTGGTCAAAGTCACAAATGCAAAATCTTAAACCAAAACCAGAACTTTTTAATATTCAGGAAGTCTTCAAAAATAAGATGGCACTTGTAGAACAAAAAGTTGAACAAAAACGTATTGTTCTTATTGATGAATCGCGTAGAGACTTTATCTATGCCGACAAGAGTATGATTGAAATCGTGATTCAAAACTTAATTACAAATGCGGTGAAGTTTACACGCGTTGGAGATGTGATTACAGTTTCAAATAACGACCACGACGGAAAATCTCTAATTTGCATTGAAGATACAGGTGTTGGAATCTCTCGTGAAAATGTTGACAAATTATTTCAGAATGGAACTTTTACAACCAGAGGTACAAATAATGAAAAAGGCACAGGTCTCGGACTTAGTATTTGTAAAGAATTGGTAGAACTTAATGGTGGACGAATTTGGGTTGAAAGCACACCTAATGTTGGCACGAAGTTCTATGTTGAACTTCCAAAGAATAAACCGACAGAATAATTCTTGGTTTTGTGTATCTTAGCAAAAACCAATCACAAACATGAAACATTTTATTCTCTCTCTTGCTGTTGTAGCAACTCTATTTAGTTGTAAAAATTCTGAAACAAAACCTGAAGAAACTGTAAAAGACAATCATCTACAAGATTTATTTAGCATGATGCAAGGCTCTTTTAGTTCTGAGGTTCAAGCTGAAATAGACTCCACTTACTTCAACATCTCGCTTCACATGTATCCTATTTGGGAAGATAAAGGGAATTATTTATATGTTGAACAAGCCTTAAATGCCAGACAAAATAAACCTTACAGACAGCGCGTTTATGAAGTTACCCAGCTAAATGATAGCATCTTCAGTTCTGCTGTTTACACGATTGAAAACGATTCGTTATGGATTGGTAAATGGAAAACACCTAAAGCATTTGATTCGTTATCTATGAATCAGGTTACTAAAAAGGAAGGCTGTGAAGTCTTACTCAAGCGAATCGACACAGATTATTTTAAAGGCGAAACAGGCGAAAAAACATGTGAGAGCACTTTATATGGAGCCTCTTATGCAACAAGTGAAGTTGAAATCTTATCAGATAAAATCATATCCTGGGACAGAGGATTCGACGATAAAGGCGAACACATCTGGGGAGCTGAAAAAGGTGGATATATTTTTAATAAACTAGATTAAAAATTTCAAAGTAGAAATAGACTGTTTGGTATACCTTCATTTAGCATTAACGTCATACTGAACTCGTTTCAGCATCACATTACTAATTGACATTCCACTAATTGTTAATTGACACCCTGAAACAAGTTCAGAGAGACGATTTAATGATTTAAATTATGAATCCCTTCTGAAAAAACGCAAGCTTAAACTTAGTTAAGCGACAAGTTTTTAGGTAAAAACACTTCTGCCATCATACAACGTGCACTGCCTCCACCACAAGTTTCAATGGTTTCCAAAGAACTGGACAAAATCGGACAATGTTTTTCTATAGCAGCAATTTGTTTAGGAGTTAAGCTATCATGAGCTGCTTTACTCATGACTAAATAACGCTGATTGTGATGACCTTGCACTTGTAACATGTTTCCAGCAAACTGATGCATTTGTGCTTCAGAAATTTCTATAATTTCCTTACCATCTTGTTTAAGATGTTTGACAACACTTTTGCGCTCTTTTTTATCGTCAATACTATCCAAACAAATCACTGCAAATTTTTCGGCCAAGCACATCATCACATTGGTGTGATAAATCGGAAGACGCTTCCCTTCAACCGTTTGATAAGCAGTAAAAATAATTGGTGTGTATTCAAAATCTTCACAAAACTCGATAAATAAATCCTCATCAGCTCTTGGAGACAAAGCACAATAAGCTTTATGGTTAATACGATCTAAAAGCAAACTGCCTGTTCCTTCTAAAAAAACACCTTCATCTTCAGCACTTGTGTAATCAACAATATTCTCAATTTTAAAGCCTTCGTTTTCTAAACGAATAAAGACTTCGTCACGACGCTCTCTTCGCCTGTTTTCAGCAAACATTGGATACAAACCAACATCTCCATTTTCGTGAAAACTCACCCAATTATTAGGGAATATCGAATCAGGTGTATCCATTAATATGTCATCTTGTTCGACAATTACATTAACACCAACAGCTTTTAACTTTTCGACAAATGCATCAAATTCTGCTTGAGCTTTTGCATTAATCTCAGCATTTTTAATATTTAAATCTTCCTGAAAATAGTTATTGATAGCTGTTTGCTCATTCATCCTAAAACTTATAGGACGGATCATTAAAATCGTATTTGTAGTTTGTGACATATTGTATGAATAATATGCGCAAAATTAGCACTTTTTAGTATTGATAAGCTTAATTATTAAAACAAAAATAGCATCCTAAAGAATTAAATCACATTTCTTTTAAACTCTTTGTCGATGATCCAATCTAAAGCCTCTTCTCTATCTACAAAAATTTTAATATTCTCTCTTTCTTTTAAGCTAATAATGGTTTTCGTTGCTAAAGCACTTCCTAAAGTCCCTACTAAAACCGCCATTTTATGAATCTCTTCAAGATTGGCAATAATTTTTTGAGCTTCAAACGTATAAGAATAAGAGTTCTTTTTATTAATTAATAGCGAGAATGGTGCTTTAAAATGAGAGAGTAGAAAATCATGATATGCATCAACTAAATGCTCATCCATTTCTATACCTTCATCTATGATAACTTCGGCTAAGTGATTGTTAATAGTGATAATTGTTCCGAAGGAAAGCTTATAAACTTTTTCACTTTGTGTCATTGTATGTTATTTTAAAGGGATAATTTAAAATTAGGACAAAAAAGTATGGCGATTACAGTTTTTCAATAAAACAATTCACAACATATTAACATAAATGCTTAACCAGCTAATTAACAGACCTATTTTTTAAGTAAGTTTGACATTCAAATATTTCACATTATGAAAAAGCTAATTATTTGTTTAGTCATCTTAAGTTCTTGTACTTCACCTGAACGCAAATCTGAAACCGATTTTACAACAATATTTGAAAAATCAAATGGTACAGAAACAGCGACCTATGAACAAACCATTGCTTTTTACACTGATTTAGCTGAAACGTATGCTGAAATTTCTATACAAGCTATAGGAGAAACTGATTCTGGCAAACCGCTTCACATTGTTACTCTTAATCCAAGTCAAGTATTTGACTATGAATCCATACGAAAAAAAGGCAAACGTATGTTGCTCATCAATAATGGTATTCATCCAGGAGAATCTGATGGTATCGATGCTACCATGTTACTATTTCGAGATTTAGTACAAGGAAAAATCAATATGCCAAAAGAAACTGTTATAGTAACCATTCCTATTTATAATATTGGTGGAAGCTTAAATCGAAACTCGACGACCAGAACCAATCAAAACGGACCAAAAGAATATGGCTTCAGAGGTAACGCTAGAAACTATGATTTGAATAGAGATTTTATTAAAAGTGACACAAAAAATGCACGGACATTTGCAAAAATTTTTCATCTAATTCAGCCTGATGTGTTTATAGATAATCACGTAAGTAATGGCGCAGATTACCAATATACCTTAACCCATTTATTTACACAACACAACAAATTAGGAGGATCTTTGGGTAACTTTTTGCATACTAAGATGATGCCTCAACTAGAACAAAAACTAGAAGACAAAGATTGGGATATTACGCCTTACGTGAATGTTTTCAATAGAACTCCGGAAAAAGGATTTAGTCAGTTTATGGATTCGCCAAGGTATTCAACGGGTTATACTACGCTTTGGAATACACTTGGAATGATGGTTGAAACACACATGCTCAAACCTTATAAACAACGCGTTGAAGGCACTTACGAACTGATGAAAAGTATGATTGAAATTGTTGAAAGTGAAGGCGAAGAAATTTCAGAATTAAGACAACATGCTTTTGAAGAATTTCAGAAAAAGTCAACATATCCAATTCAATGGACTATCGACACAACTCAAACTACCACATTGCAGTTTAAAGGTTTTGAAGGACAAATGACTGACAGCGATGTAACAGGCTTTCAACGTCTAAAATACGATGCAACAAAACCGTTTACAAAAGAGATCACATATCAAAACTATATGACATCTACTTTAGAGGTTGACATCCCAAAAGCGTATGTGATTCCGAAAAGCTGGTGGACTATCATTGATTTACTCAAAATGAATAACGTCGAAATGACTTCATTTGAAAGGGATACAACACTCAATGTCAATTTATATAAAATTAAAAACTACGACACCACGTCACAGGCTTATGAAGGTCATTATCCGCATTATAACGTAGAAGTAGAATCTCATAAACAAAACATTATGTTTTCTAAAGGTGATTATTTGATTCACACAAATCAGGATGCATTTCGATACCTCATCGAAACACTTGAACCACAAGCTCCAGATTCATTTTTTGGCTGGAATTTCTTTGATACCATTCTTCAGCAAAAAGAAGGATTTTCACCTTATGTATGGGAAGACAAAGCCAAACTACTATTAGAGCAGAATCCGCAAATTGAAAAAGAATTCCTTTCCAAAAAAGAAAATGATCAGGAATTTGCAGCCAATTGGTATGCGCAATTAGACTGGCTTCATAAACAGAGTGAACATTATGAAAATGCACATTTGCAATATCCTGTATATCGCTTATTTTAAAACGCCTAAATATATTTTTCACTTTTGTAAAAGCGATTCAAAAATTATCTAATTTTGTCAAAAATATACATCGCAATTTTGCGTCATTAATGAATAAATACATTGTTGTAAATCAGCCTGATAAATGGAATTTTTCAGTTGATAATATTACAGTAATTTCATCTCAGGATTATCTTACAAATCCTAAATATTCACTTCTTAAAAAAGCACGAATTTTTAACCTTTGCAAAGAGTATTCGTATCAATCGAAAGGCTATTACGTGTCCCTTTTAGCCGAAGCCAGAGGACATTTAGCCATTCCAACAATCAAAAATATTGTTGATTTGACGACACTCAAACTGGTAAAAATAGTTTCAAATGAGTTTGATGATGTGATTCAGTCGAGCTTAAAAAACATCAAATCACAGGAGTTTACTTTGAGTATTTATTTTGGACAAAACGTAGCGCAAAAATATCGTGAGTTGAGCGCTTTGTTTTACAGAAATTTTCAGGTGCCTTTTTTAAGAGTAAAATTTAACCATACCACAAAATGGAATATTCAAAGTATTAAGGCGATTCCTGAATCTGAAATCCCAAAAGAGCATTTTGAAAGTGCTCAGGAATTTGCTATTCAATATTTTTCGAAAAAGAGATATGATACACCAAAAATTCAAAACTATGATTTTGATTTGGCCATTTTAGTCAACCCTGATGATCCTGCTCCTCCAAGTAATCCAAAAGGTTTAAAAAAGTTTTTAGATATCGCAGACAAAATGAATATTTATGCTGAAATCGTTGAACCTAAAGATTTATCAAGACTATCAACTTTTGATGCGCTTTTTATAAGACAAAGCACTGAAGTTAACAATGAAGCTTATTCTTTTGCCAGAAAAGCACAACAGGAAGGCATTGCTATTATTGATTATCCTGATGCAATCTTGAAATGTTGCAATAAAGTCTATATGGCTGAAGCATTAAACAATGCCAACATTGCAACTCCAAAAACAGTTATCATACATAAAGACAACAGACATGAAGTGGTTAAAGCTGTCGGTTTACCTTGTGTGTTAAAAGCACCTGATTCTACATTTTCATTTGGTGTAAAAAAAGCTAAAACCCAAGAGGAATACGATCTTTTAGTTTCAGATATGCTTAAAGAATCTGATCTTATTATCGCTCAGGAATTCTGTCCTTCAGATTATGACTGGAGAATCGGAATTATAGATGACGAGCCTTTCTATGCCTGCAAATATTATATGGCTAAAGGTCACTGGCAAATCTACAACTGGAATGCCAAGAAAAAGAAAGAACAAGATGGAGAAGCCGATTGCCTTCCTATTGAGCAAGTTCCAAAAGACGTGATTCAAATGGCCATAAAATCGGCAAAATTAATGGGTAAAGGTCTTTATGGTATTGATATTAAAGTCGTGAACGACAAACCAATGGTTATTGAAATAAACGATAATCCGAATATCGATTTTGGTGTAGAAGATTTGCATTACGGAGATTTGATTTACACAAAAATTCTTTCAGCATTTAAAAACAGATTAGATTAAACATGAGTAAAAAATATCATTTATTTGAAGTTTATGGAATTGAACTCGAATACATGCTTGTATCTTCAACCGACTTAAAAGTTGCTCCAGCTGTAGATCAATTGTTGACGCTTAAACATGGTGAATTAACATCAGATATTGAAAATGGTTCTATTGCCTGGAGTAATGAATTGGTAGCGCACGTCGTCGAATTAAAAACGAACGGACCAACTCACAATATTGAATCGTTATCTGAAGATTTTCACCAAAATATTAAAGAAATCAATCAGTTGTTGCGAGAACACCATATGATGCTATTGCCAACAGCTTCGCATCCTTTAATGAATCCATCAACTGACACACAACTATGGAAGCACAGTTACAGTGAAGTTTACGAACTTTATAACAGAATTTTCGATTGCAAAGGTCATGGATGGAGCAATGTTCAGAGCACACATATCAATTTACCGTTTTTTAATGATAAAGAATTTGAACAACTGCATGCAGCTATCAGACTTATTTTACCATTAATTCCGAGTTTATGTGCGAGTTCTCCAATTCTGGAAGGCAAAAGCACTGAGTTTATGGACTCTCGATTAGAATTTTATAAAACCAATCAGAAAGAAATCCCAGAAATGACTGGTCTGGTTATCCCAGAACGCGTTTTTTCAAAAGACGATTATCATACTACTATTTTTGAGCCCATTAAAAGAGCAATCAAACCTCATGATACTAATAAAATTTTAGATCATCATTTTTTAAATTCCAGAGGAGCTATTGCGCGTTTTGACAGGAATGCCATCGAAATTCGTTTGGTTGATATTCAGGAATGTCCGAAAGCAGATATTGCGATTTGTATTCTAATAATTGAAGTATTGAAAGCTCTTGTTGCTGAAGACATTTGCTCTTTACGAACTCAGAAATCATGGTCAAAACAGGATTTATTTGAGATTTTAAATGATGGAATTAAACATGGAGAACATTCTAACATCACCAATTTAAAATTCCTTAAGACCTTCGGAATAGATATCGAAATGACCTCACAAGATGTATGGAGGCATTTGTATGAAATTGTAAAAGATAATATCAGTCCAGAACACAGAAATACACTTGATATCATTTTAGCTGAAGGCACCTTATCTACGAGAATATTAAAAGCTATCGGTTCTAATTTTTCAGAAAAACACATTAAAAAGGTATATTTAAAACTTGCGGAATGCCTTGAGAACAATACACTTTTCATACCATGATTCTCATATTAACTTGTGAACATGGTGGAAATGAAATTCCCGATTCTTACAAGTTCGTATTCAACAATGCATCAAAACAATTACAAACACATCGTGGCTTTGACCTTGGCGCTTTAGATACTTTTGAATACCTAAAAGATCTCGCTCGTTTTTCAATGTATAGCAAAACGAGTCGGCTTTTAATTGAACTGAATCGCTCATTACATCACAACAATCTATTTTCAGAATTTACAAAATCATTAAAACCTGAACATAAGAACAACATTATTGAAACTTATTATTTGCCTTATAGAAATTGTGTAGAATCTGAAATATCAAAACTCATCTCAAATGATGAACTTGTATTACATTTATCGATACACAGCTTTACACCAAAATTAAATTCAGTTGAACGAAAGTGTGATGTTGGTTTGCTTTATGATTCTGAACGACATTTGGAAAAAGAATTTTCTAAGGCATTAAAATTGCAACTTAACATTGTAAATCCAGATTTAAATGTGAGATACAATTATCCATATTTAGGAAAGGCTGATGGCTTCACATGCTATTTACGAAAACAATTTCCTGAACACTATATAGGAATTGAAATTGAAATCAATCAGAAATTTTCAAAATCAAATGTGATGGATTCTAACCTGAAGCAAACACTTCGATTAGCGATACAATCTTGTTTACAGTTTAGAAAATAATTTTTAAATCAGGCTTCTGATATTGGCATAGCTGTTTTCAAGAGCTTTTATCTGTTCTTCTTGATTTAGCCAAACGACCTTAGTAATGCCTTCATTTTCCTGAGGTAATAAATCTCCTTTATAATTGGACTTCATTTCAAACCAGTAGGTGATTTTTATTTTATGTTTCCCATTGCGTTTGAAAATATGGTACGTCGTTTCCATTGGTTTTACTATCGATAATCCTGAAACACCTGTTTCTTCTTCAACCTCTCTTAAGGCAGTTTCTTCAATGGTTTCTTTTCCTTCAGTTTTTCCCTTAGGCAAATCCCATTTATCATTTCTATAAATGAAAAGCACTTCTCCTTTATCGTTAATCACTTTTCCTCCTCCAGCAATCACATTGGGAAGCTTTTTCAGGAATTTTTTGATTAAAGTTTCTTGCTTTTTGCCAATAATGCGAACTTCTTCCAAAGAGGTCGAATTCAATTCTTTTATAACTTTTCCGATATTAACTGAAGACATGAGGTAATTTTTAAAATTGTGTTCAGGGCTAACTTCTGTGGTTAGAATTATAGGTTTGTCATTTACAAAAATGCGATACATCAGTTATGGTCATAGTATTTGGAAGGTAAAAATATCATTTTTTAAACTACTTTGTTTCATTTTAAAATTAATTTATTCAGAGTTTGAAAATAAATTAGGTTTAAATTATGTAATTTTGCACCATGATTTTTGACAAAGAAACCGCAAAACAAACTGCCGAAGTTTTATTACAAATAAATGCAATAAAACTTCAACCTAATGACCCTTTCACTTGGGCATCAGGCTGGAAATCTCCCATATATTGTGATAATAGAATTGTACTTTCTTTTCCCAAAATTAGAAACTACATACGCACTACAATGGCAAAAAAAATTGAAGCAAAATATGGCCACATCGATGTTATTGCTGGCGTTGCAACAGGTGCCATCGGGATTGGTGTATTGGTCGCTGAAGAATTAGGCTTACCATTTGTATATGTAAGACCAGAAGCTAAATCACATGGACGTCAAAATCAAATAGAAGGTTTTGTAGAAAGTGGACAAAATGTGGTAGTGGTTGAAGATTTAATCAGTACTGGAAAGAGCAGCCTCAATGCTGTAAAAGCACTAGAAGAAGCTAAAGTAAACGTTAAAGGCATGGTCGCTATTTTCTCTTATGGATTTGAAGTCGCTCGTGCTAATTTTGAAAAGGCAAATGTGGAACTTCATACCTTAAGCAATTATGAAAATTTGTTAGAGCAAGCTTTAGACACGAAATATATTACTTCAAAAGAACAAGACATTTTAGCACTTTGGAATGCTAATCCGAGTGAATGGAATGCTAATTGATATAAAAATATTAAGTTATGAAGTTGTAAAGATGTAGAGTTGGTATATTTCACTCCATGATTACCTTTACATCAATTTA
Source organism: Psychroserpens mesophilus (assembly GCF_000826645.1). GTDB lineage: Bacteria > Bacteroidota > Bacteroidia > Flavobacteriales > Flavobacteriaceae > Psychroserpens > Psychroserpens mesophilus. The sequence goes on along the minus strand of NZ_JXJP01000002.1, from coordinate 312,170 downwards.
ACGACTTATGAACAAACAACTTAACATACAAATAAAATGAATTTAGAATCACCAAAAACTACCATACCAAAATCGGCTAAAGACACATTTGATTTTTTATCTGATGTAAAAAATTTCGAAAAGTTAATGCCAGAAAATATAAGCAAATTTGAAGTTTTAGATGACGATAAGTTTGTATTTGCGCTAAAAGGTATGCCAGAAATCGTGCTTAAAAAGAAAGAAGCTATTTCACCTAATAAAATTGTTTTAGGTGCAGCTGGAGGTAAATTAGATTTTTCACTTACTGCAGACATTGCTCCTATTGACGAGAACACAAGTGAAGCTCAATTAACGTTTGATGGTGAGTTTAATGCTATGATGGCCATGATGATTAAAGGTCCAATCAGTAAATTTATTGAGACCTTATCGATAAATATTCCAAAAGCTGTTTAAAAAAGCAGTTGCACATCTTTAAGTTCAAATAATTTTATAATACCATCTTCAACTAGTACTTTTAGATGACCTGAACTACTTACGCCTTTTATATATCCCGAAAACAGATTACCATTGGTATCCTTAAATGTTGAAGGTTTATCTTTTCTAAATAAATTAGTTTCATAAGCGTTCTTTAAAATGTGATAAGATTTAGAGTTCACTAATGAAAAATAGTATGTTAACTGTTTTAAAATTTCCTGTAACACATATTCTCGATCAAATTTCTCACCGGAAACTGAACGCATAGATGTTGCATTTGGTAAATCATTAAAATGCGTTTGATTTACATTAAGTCCAACTCCTATAATTGAAGACTGTAATTTGTTTTGTTTAATGACATTTTCTATCAAAATACCACATATTTTTTTTTGCTCTGACAAAATGTCGTTAGGCCATTTGATTTTAAGTGAGTTTATTTGGAACACTTTTAGGGCTTCAAAAACAGCAATAGACACAGCCATACTCAAGGAAAAATGCGACCTAACATCTAAACCTTTTATATCCTTAAACACACTAAACATAAGGTTTTTTTCGTTTTGAGATTGCCACTGTGTGCCCATTTGACCTCGACCATCAGTTTGATAATTCGCAACGACAACTGTGAAATCGTCAACCGATTCTTCAGCGCTCAACTGGCGCAAAAAAGAGTTCGTCGAGTCAATGGCATTAAGTTTGATGATACGCATAGTATTGTGTTAAAAAACTTTAAGAATTTCTTATAATCAATTAAGCATAATAAGAGTAAAAAAAATAATAACTTTGCACAAAATTAAATCAATTTAATGGCGAAAAAAAATACGAGCCCAGACGAACTAATAGCAACAGTAATTGCTGGTATTGAAGATGTAAAAGGAAAAGAGATTACAATTCTAGATTTAAGAGAAATTGAGAATACGGTTTGTGATTATTTCATTATTTGCGAAGGTACTTCCAACACACAAGTAAACGCCATTGTAAACTCCATTCAGAAAAAAGTAAGTAAAGAGCTTAAAGATAACCCTTGGCATGTTGAAGGTGTTGATAATGCGGAATGGGTTTTAATGGATTATGTGAATGTCGTAGTACATGTGTTTCAGAAGCATATCAGATCTTACTATGACATTGAAAGTCTTTGGGGAGACGCAAAGACCACAGTTATAGAAACAAGTTACTAATAAAATTAGCCACATTGTGGCATTTAAATAATGGCAAAAGACAACAAAAATTTAAATAAGAAACCTAAATTAAATCCGTATTGGATATATGGAATTATCATTGCTGCTTTTCTTGGAATTCAATTGTTTTCAGGAGGATTTAGTGATTCATCTACGAAAAAAATAAACCCTTCTGAATTTCTTCAATATCTTGAAAAAGGAGATGTATCAAAACTAGTGATCGTTAATGACAGAGAAGCACGTGTGTATCTTACTAAAGAAGCTCAAGAATTAGAAAACCATAAAAACTCAAAACCGAATAGTTTATTACCATCGGTTACACCTCAACCAAACTACACCTTTGAATTTGGTGAATTAGAATTATTTCAAAATAAAGTAGAAAAAATTTTAGAAGACAACCCGAACCTAAATGTTCCTGTCTCTTTTAAAACAGAAGAAAATCATTGGGGCAATTTCCTGTTTTCGCTATTACCATTTATTCTTATTATAGGTGTTTGGATTTTTATTATGAGACGAATGTCTGGAGGTTCTGGTGGTGGTGCTGGCGGACAAATTTTCAATATAGGAAAATCTAAAGCGAAATTGTTTGATGAAAAAACTGATGTAAAAACATCGTTCAAAGACGTTGCTGGTTTAGAAGGTGCTAAAGAAGAAGTTCAAGAAATTGTAGATTTCCTTAAAAACCCTGAGAAATATACTTCTCTTGGTGGCAAAATCCCTAAAGGTGCTTTATTAGTTGGGCAACCGGGAACTGGTAAAACTTTATTAGCAAAAGCTGTAGCTGGAGAAGCTAAAGTACCATTCTTCTCTTTATCTGGTTCAGATTTTGTTGAAATGTTTGTTGGTGTTGGCGCCTCAAGAGTGCGAGATTTATTCAAACAAGCTAAAGAAAAATCACCTGCAATTATCTTTATTGATGAGATTGATGCTATTGGAAGAGCTCGTGGTAAAAACAATTTCTCTGGTTCTAATGATGAACGTGAAAATACATTAAACCAACTATTAACTGAAATGGATGGTTTCGGTACAAATACAAATGTCATTGTTTTAGCTGCAACCAACAGAGCCGATGTTTTAGATAAAGCTTTAATGCGTGCTGGACGTTTTGACAGACAGATTTTTGTCGATTTACCAGATGTAAGAGAACGTAAAGAAATTTTTGAAGTTCATTTAAGACCTATCAAACAATCTGAAAAGTTAGATATCGATTTCCTGGCAAAACAAACTCCTGGTTTCTCTGGTGCAGATATCGCTAATGTCTGTAACGAAGCCGCCCTTATTGCTGCACGTGGAGGTAAAAAGGCTGTTGGAAAACAAGATTTTCTGGATGCTGTAGATCGAATTGTTGGTGGTCTGGAAAAGAAAAATAAAATCATTACTAAAGAGGAAAAGAAAGCAATTGCTTTTCATGAAGCTGGTCACGCAACGGTAAGTTGGATGCTTGAACATGCTGCACCATTAGTAAAAGTAACAATTGTACCTCGTGGACAATCGCTAGGTGCTGCATGGTACCTACCTGAAGAACGACTTATAGTTCGTCCAGAACAAATGCTTGACGAAATGTGTGCTGCTCTTGGTGGTAGAGCTGCCGAAAAAGTGATTTTCAATAAAATTTCAACAGGTGCTTTAAGTGATCTCGAAAAGGTGACAAAGCAAGCCAGAGCTATGGTTACTATTTATGGTTTAAGTGATAAAGTGGGTAACCTAACCTATTATGATTCTTCAGGTCAATCTGAATACGGTTTTACTAAACCATACAGTGAGCAAACTGCTGAACTCATTGATAAGGAGATATCAGACATCATAGAAAAACAATACCAACGTGCTATTAATTTGTTAGAACAACACAAAGACAAATTAACTCAGTTAGCAGAAGTGCTTCTAGAAAAAGAAGTCATTTTTAAAGACAATCTTGAGAAAATCTTTGGAAAACGTCCTTTTGCTAAACAAGAACTTGTAGAACCAAAGCCAAGTATCGTTACTGATGATAATAAGGCATCTCAATCTGAAGAAGAGTAATCCTTTAATTTCCTATAAAAAACTTAAATTGACTTATGTTTAATTTAAGTTTTTTATATTTGATAAATACTATTTTAAAACTTGATTATTAGCAATTCTTTAAATGAGTCTATTTCGTAAAATCTTCGGTTTAAAAGACACGCCCGAAGATCACATAAAAAGCGAAGAGAGAGGCAAATATATGCCTGAAATAAAACTGCCTATAGACGAGCAATTTACAATCAATTTTAAAGCAAATGGCGGTAAGTTTTTGTATTGTGAAAATATGCAAGAAGTTAATAATAGTCTCAATAATATTTTAAAGGAAAATAACTGGAAAGACGAAAAGGTTTTAATCTTTGATGAACGTCTGAATGAAATGTTCAAGGATTTCAACTTTAAATCTACTAGAAATGTTTCTGAAAGCATATATTTCCTTTCCACTTGTGAATACTTGATTTCGGATGATGGATCCCTTTTAATTTCTTCAAATCAAATTGCTGAAAAAAAGCTAAAAGAACTTCCAGCTAACTTTATAATTTACGCAACTACAAGCCAGTTTGTTCAAAATATTGGAGAAGGTTTAAGAGGAATTAAAGGAAAAAACAAAGAAAAGATTCCTACCAATATCACCACAATAAAGCACTTCAAAACTATTGAAGACAAAGATTTTCTCACCTATGGAAGTAGCTCTAAAAACTTATATTTGCTGCTCCTAGAAGATTTATAGATGAAAGAAACCCTTACAAGAGCGCTCTCTGGACTATTATATATTTCACTTCTTATTGCATCTCTTTATTGGCAACACGCACTTATAGGCCTCTTTTATATATTCGGTCTCATTGCTATGGCTGAGTTTAAAAAACTTATTAATCTTAAAAGTATTTCTCCATATATCGTATACTCAATATTGTATTTAGGTTTCGCTTATTGGGAAATAATTTCAAGTACAACAAATGGCTATGAGGAAGCTTCACAAATTCTATTGGTTATTACCATATTTGTTCAGCTCATTTTAATTAAAGATCTGTTTTCAGAAAAAACCATACCTCTATTTGAGTCCAAGCGATTTATCATCACAACATTTTATTTGTCAAGTGGATTTGTTTTTTTAATTTCTATTGCCAATTTTGGACATACATTCACTCCTCTACTTTTATTGGGCTCATTTGTTTTGGTTTGGGTGAATGATACCTTTGCCTTTCTGGTGGGAAAAAATTTCGGAAAACAAAAACTTTTTCCAAGTGTTTCCCCTAAAAAAACTGTTGAAGGATTTCTAGGTGGTTTGTTTTTTGCGTGTGTTGCCAGTTATTTTATTGCTGAATATACCGAAATTCTTAATTTTACCATTTGGCTCATATTAGCAATTATTGTTAGTGTCTTTGGAACTCTTGGTGATTTGATAGAATCTAAATTTAAGCGTCAGGCAAATGTAAAAGACAGTGGCGTTATCATGCCTGGACATGGTGGTTTACTAGATCGCCTAGATAGTATTATCTTTGCGGCACCATTTATATTTTTATTTTTAAGACTTGTAACGTATGTTTCATAAAGAAGGTTATAAAATTATAGTTATCACACTAGTTCTTGTCATTGCAGGAGTTTTAGTTATCGATTGGTTTATAACTATGGAATGGCTCAGGCTATTGCTATCTGTCACTCTATTGATATTTCTGATTCTAATTTTACAATTTTTCAGAAATCCTAAACGTCATACTAAACTTGAAAATCATACTGCAGTTTCTCCAGTAGATGGTAAAGTAGTTGTCATTGAAGAAGTTTTTGAAAAAGAAGTTTTTAAAGATAAACGTATACAAGTGTCTGTATTTATGTCTCCTATTAATGTGCATGTCACTCGTTATCCGATAAGTGGAAAAGTGAGTTACAGTAAATATCATCCTGGAAAGTATTTGGTGGCTTGGCATCCTAAAGCCAGCGAAGAAAATGAACGAACAACAGTTGTGGTTGATAACAAAAATTTCGGACAAATATTATACAGACAAATTGCTGGAGCATTAGCCAAACGCATCGTAAACTATGCTAAAGTTGATGATGAAGCTGTTCAAGGCAGTGATTCTGGTTTTATTAAATTTGGAAGTCGAGTAGATTTATTTTTACCTTTAGATGCCAATATTAAAGTAAAGCTCAATCAAAAAGTACGAGGTGGTGAAAGTATCATTGCCGAAAAACTATGAATTCAGAAGAATTAGATACTGCATTTCAAGACGCTGTTGCACGAATTAACGCGCACACACAACCGTTTCCAGCCGATTTTCTACTTCGTTTATATGCCTATTATAAAAAAGCGACTAATAATTATGGTCGTCCGAGTAGCAGTAAACCTATCATTAATGCCTTTAAAACCAATGCCTTGTTTCAAATTCAAGATGTTACTCAAGATGAGGCCAAACAAGTATATATTGATTTGGTAAATAATTACTTTTTATACAGAGAATAAGTCCCAAATTTCACGAATTACCAACGCATGAAAAAAATATCTTTAGCCTGTCTTATATCATTAGTTTCAATCTCGTTATACGCTCAAACATTCAATTCATTTTATGCTAGTATTGTTGAGAACACTTCACAAGCAAATATTTTAAATGACTTAACAACCTTTGAAAGCTTCGGAATAAAAAACGTAGGGTCTACTCGTCTAACTGATGCTGAAAACTGGATTACTGCTCGTTATCAAAGTTTAGGCTATACAGATATTGTCTTGCAACCTTTCAGCTATTCATCAGGCACGAGTAACAATATCATCATCACCAAAACCGGAACTGTATACCCAAATACTTTTTTAATTATTGACGGACATTACGATACCATCAATGGTCCAGGAACCAACGATAATGGCTCTGGAACGGTTTTGATTATGGAATTAGCGCGTTTATTAAAAGATATTAATACTGAATACTCTATCAAATTCATTCATTTTTCTGGCGAAGAAGATGGTCTGGTCGGAAGCAATTACTATGTAAACAATACCGTAATTCCTCAAAACTTAGACATTAGACTGGTTTTTAATATTGATGAAGTTGGTGGTCTTGCCGGAACTAATAATAATACCATTGTTTGCGAACGTGATCAAAGTTCTCCTGCTTCAAATAATGCAGCTTCTAATGCATTTACAAATGACTTAGCAACGCTTTTCGAATTGTATTCAACCTTGAATACTGAAATCTCTTATGCTTATGCTTCAGATTATATTCCTTTTGAGAATAATGGTGAAATTATTACTGGTATATATGAAAAAAATGAAACGCCTTATGCACACACTGCGAATGATTTGTTAGTGAATATGGACGTACCTTATTTGTATCAGGTAACCAAAGGGGCTTTAGGAGCTGCGATGGAATTTGCAAAAGCTTATGAAACATTAAGTATAGAAGAAGAAACCCATATCAATAATCAAATACGCATTAGTCCTAACCCTTCTGATGGGTTTTTAGAAATAGCCTTCAACGATCCTTTAGAAGAAACAGTTGAATTTAAGCTTGTTGATATGTTAGGTAAACAAGTCTATGAAACCAAACTTAGCCAACAAAGACAAACCATTTCAATAGACAAACTAGCTGCTGCGCCGTACTTTGCTGTATTTAAACTTGAAAATAAGCGATTTATCAAACGGCTTATCATTGAATATTAATTATAACGCTTAAATACTTTGTTTGAGGTTAATTTTTTTGAATTTTTATAATGCTAAAAATTAAGCTTGATGTATTTGATGCCTGGCCTATTAAACCAATGACTAATGAGAGATTTTTTTAATGAACCACTGACTTTTTCATGTGGAAAAACGATGCCAAATCGTTTTATGCTGGCACCAATGACAAATACTCAAAGTCATGACGATGGAACGCTTTCTAATGAAGAATACCATTGGTTAACAATGCGTGCTAAAGGAGGTTTTGGACTAACAATGACTTGTGCTTCGCATGTGCAAGCCAACGGAAAAGGGTTTCCTGGTCAGTTAGGTATTTTCTCAGATAAACACATTGAAGGTCATAAACGTCTTGCTACAGAAATCAAATCAAATGGAAGTTTGGCTGTTGTGCAATTGCATCATGCTGGCATGCGCTCACCAGAAGATTTAATTGAAGGTCAGCCAGTGTCTGCTTCATCTATAAAAAAACACAATGCTCGTGAATTGTCACTTGAAGAAGTGAAACAACTTAAAAACGATTTTATTTCAGCAGCTCTAAGGGCTCAGAAAAGTGGTTATGATGGTGTTGAAGTGCATGGTGCACATGGTTATATTATATCTCAATTTTTAAGTGCAGAAATTAATTCACGTACTGATAATTATGGAGGCAATCTAGACAACAGAGCGCGATTGCTATTTGAAATTACCAACGGTATCAGACAGGCTTGTGGACCAGATTTTGTATTAGGTGTTCGGTTATCTCCTGAACGTTTTGGCATGAAACTTAACGAAGTTAAAACTGTTTGTAAACGGTTTATTGATGAGAATCAAATAGACTTTTTGGATATCTCTCTTTGGGATTGTTTTAAATTTCCCGAAGAAGAAGATTTTCAAGACAAAACCTTATTAGAACATTTTACAAATTTAGATTATGAGCATGTTAAACTAACCGTTGCCGGAAATATTAGAACAGGAACCGATGTACAAACAATTCTGAATGCTAATGTCGATTTCGTTTCTATTGGTCGAGCAGCGATTTTACATCATGATTTTCCAAAATTAGTCCTTGCCAATCCTGACTTTGAGCCTGTTGCGATTCCTGTATCAGAACACTATTTACACAAAGAAGGCTTAAGTGACAAGTTTGTAACTTATATGAAACGTTGGGATGGTTTTGTAGCTGAATAAACTTAATTAGGTTGCTTTTCACTTAAGTATTTCCAATAGCGTTTTGGTACATGTCTTACATGTAATTTCATGTTTTTGCGAGATGCTATATTGGTACTTTTAAAATAGTCCTGCCAAAGGGTTTGAAAGTCCAAATCTTCCGCAGCAAAATAATTTTCATCTGTTTTAGTAAAGTTGAAATCCTTTGGCAAATACATTTGCATAAGCGATACAGTCTGCAAATCATAGTACAAACCGTATTGTCGTTTGATATCATAAATCATCCACTTTTGATCTGCATAACGATTTTTGAAATGTTTTGAAATGAGAGGTAAAACATTAAAGTCTGGTTCTATATTAGCAAAGTATACATCATCTTTAGTCAATTTAAAACGTACAAAGGCTTCCATACGATGCTTTTCACGACCAACCATTTTTGCTATTTGTGCAATCTTTAAAATGGAAGGATGTGAATAATCTTTATCGACATTTTCATCTGAAGCGAAGGCATATGTAATATAATCCAACAATAGAGCTTCTACGCCATCTTGTTCACTTAAAAACGCATAATACAATTGGTAACTTCCTTGAGGAGATAATTTAGATTTTATTCCTTTCCAAACACGATTGGCTTTAGATTCGTCTGTAATAATAATTTCAATTTCAGAAAACAAACCACCTTGTAAGTCTGATTCCTTTTGAAGGTCTACCTGAGTAAGTTTCTGTTCAAATACAGTAAAAACTGCAGTTAAAAATCCATCAAAAGTACCATCGTAACGTAAATTTTTGTGTTTCATTTAGGCAAAAAGACTTAATTGGTTACTTAAGGTCTTTTGATATTTGCTGGTTGAATTTTGCAAAATTAGGCCTTTAATTTTTTCTGAAGATAAATCGCGACGCTCAAAAATATGACTATCACAAACGATAAAATATTGCGCTCTATTCAACGCCAAACCTATCTTTTTGAGATGCTCCCAATTGAGTCTTCTGAACCGTCTGGCATTTAAGATTTTATGAACCGACCGCATTCCTAAACCAGGAATTCTGGCCAGCATACGTTTATCTGCAGTATTAACATCCACAGGAAACTCATGTAAGTTTCGTAGTGCCCAACTCAATTTTGGATCGATATCTAGATCAAGGTTTTGATGTTGCTGATTTAAAATTTCACTCACATCAAACCCATAAAAACGCATCAACCAATCAGTTTGATACAAACGATTTTCACGAAGCATTGGTACAGCGCTTCCTATTTGTGGTAAGCGTTCATCATAACTAATTGGCACATATCCTGAGTAATACACTCGCTTTAAATTAAACTGCTTATAAAAATGATTTGAAGTCTGCATAATCTGGAAATCATTTTCACCACTTGCACCAATAATCATCTGTGTGCTTTGTCCTGCAGGTGCATATTTAGGAGTGCTTTTTATAACTTTCTTTTCCGCTTTATATTGAATAATTTCATTTTTAACTTTTACCATTGGTTTAATAAAATCTTCACGATTTTTATCTGGAGCCAGTCGTTTCAAACCTGATTCTGTAGGGATTTCAATATTAACACTTAAGCGATCCGCATATAAACCGGCTTCTCTCATGAGTTCATCTGAAGCTCCAGGAATAGATTTTAAATGAATATAACCATTAAAATTTTCCTCTAAACGCAACTTTTTTGCTACAGCAACTAGCCTTTCCATCGTATAATCGGCACTTTTAAAAATACCAGAACTTAGAAACAAGCCTTCAATATAATTTCTTCGATAAAAATTTATGGTCAAATCAACCACTTCCTGAACCTTAAAAGCCGCTCTTTTGATATCATTACTCTTACGAGTCACACAATAGGCACAATCGAATATGCAGTAATTGGTAAGTAGAATTTTTAATAAGGATACACATCGTCCATCTTCGGTGTATGAATGACAAATACCCATTCCTGAGGCATCACCAAGACCTTTATTACTATTTTTTCGATTACTTCCACTTGATGAACAAGACACATCATATTTGGCAGCATCAGCTAAAATTTTAAGTTTTTCTTGAGTACGTTCGAAGGACATAAGTAGGATTAATTGAGCGGATAAATATCGTAAAATAATTCAAACAATACTAATAATTTTATAACATATGTTTGAATCATGGGTAATTTTCAAATGAAGCAATAATTTGATGAATTCATTCAATCAGTAACCACTACAATTGCTATTTTGTAACCCTATGAAGTATTTAAAATTCTTAATAGTAGTAATTGTAATCATTCTAATTGTTCGATATATGCCTATAAATTCTCATCATAAAATTCCTGCATCAATAAAAGACCATGTTGAAATGGCTTTATCGTTCTATCCACAATTAAAGAATACAGCCATCGAATTTAAGTTCAAAAAAAATATTAAGAAATCTACCATGCAAGCACAGCCCAAGTTTGCCAGTTTCTTCAGAAGTCGAAAAAACAGATCTTATGTAATACTGATTAGTGAAACCTTTAAAATTGCAGATAAAGAATTTTCAACCAGAGATATACCAGACGATATTTTTATTGGCTGGATTGGTCATGAACTTGGACACATCACTGATTACCAAACAAGAAGTAACCTGAATCTTATTAGATTTGGATTCAATTATATATTTTCTGAATCTTATATAGTTGAAGCCGAACGAACTGCCGATAGCTTTGCAGTAGCTCATGGTATGGAATCGTATATATTGAAAACAAAAAATTTCATTTTAAATCACGCTAACATCACCCAATCCTATAAAGACCGAATCAAAAAATATTACCTGTCTCCTGAAGAAATAATGGAATTAGTAGAGGACAGGAACAATAAGTCATCAGACTAACTACCATTGACAAAAGTTTCCCAATCGGCAAACTTCTCCTCACTCATCACGCGTTCCATCTTAACCTGACCACCTTTCTTTTTGTTCTGAGCATTCCAGTCGTAAAATTTTTCAGTTGAAATCAGTTTCACTTTGACGCCTTTTAAAGCTTTGCTTCGTGCTACCTTATAATTATTATTAGCCTCTTTTAAAGCTTCGTCGAGGGCATTTGAAATGGTCTGTTCATCAATATCAACGAGTTCGGAACCTAGATACCAATAGTGGTAAAATTCACCATCTTCTCCTCGTTGTGCGCAAATGGTATATTCTGGAATTGTCGTATCGAATTTCTTTTCTAATACTTTCATTGCAGCATCCATTTTATTGACAGACAATTGAGAACCAACCGTATTCAGAAAGAACTTCGTACGACCAGTGATTTTGATTTCAGCACGTTCGACATCAGTAAACTCAATGGTATCTCCTATAAGGTAACGCCATGCGCCACTTACAGTACTTATAATTAGCACATAATCTTGATTTGTTTCAACTTCTGATAAACCTATTGATGGTGCATCATCTGTTAAAGAGCCATCTTGATTAATGTATTCAGGTTTAAACGGAACAAACTCAAAGTAAATTCCGTTGTCTGTATTAAGTTGCATAGCATCAGTTTCAGGACGTATTTGCGTGGCGATATAGCCTTCTGAAGCCAAATACGTATCAATAACTGTTACTGGTTTTCCCATTAAAGCATGAAAGCTTTTCTCATAAGGACCGAATGCAACACCTCCAGAAGTATATACTTGTAAATTAGGCCAGATGTCATGAATGTGGTTTAAATTATGATAGGTTATAACTTCCTGAAGCATGAGTTCAATCCAGGATGGAATACCACTTAGTGCTCCAATATCCCAATCTTTGGCTCGTTTGGCAATATGACGCACACGTTCGTCCCAATCATCAATTTTTGCAATGTCTTCACCAGGCTTGTAATACCCTCGAAACCATGAGGGAATATTACTAGCACTAATACCACTAATTTCACCTTCTAAATGATTATTTCGTTCGTCTAAATCTGTTGAACTTCCTAACATCATAATTTCTTTTTCAAAAAAATCGGCAGGTAAATCGAAATTTTTCAGCGCAAATACTTGCTTAATTCCAGACTGACGAATGGCTTCAATCATATCATCGGTTACAGGAATTCGTTTGCTCGTTTTTCCTGTAGTACCTGAACTTAAAGCAAAATAAGTTGGATTACCAGGCCAGGTCACATCAGTTTCACCTTCATGCAATTTGCTCCACCACTGTGAATTAATTTTATCATAATCGAAATAAGGTACCATTTCAGAAAAAGCTTTGGATACATCATCTGAAGTGAGTAATTGGTCAAATGAATAATACTTCCCAAATTGGGTGTTTTTAGCAGTTTCTAAGAGGTGTTTTAAAACGTTTTGTTGATTTTCAAAATGATTCGGTGCTGCTGTTAGAGCATCCTTTAAACCAATGACGCCTTTGATGATATTTCCGATGATAGCCATGTTTTTAATTATATTAAAGTGTTAGATGGTACATTAAGTCAATTATGCAGCAATTTTTCTGCATTCTTCAGCGCATTTTTTACAAGATTCTGCACATCGTTTACAATGGTCGTGTTCATGTGCGTTACAATGATCTGCACAATACTCACAAATTTCAGCACATAAAAGGGCATATTGTTTTGCATAGGCACTATCTGCTGCCATAAATTTTATACACGCCAAACACGCATCAATACATTCTACACAGCATTGCGGACAATCATTGATACTCTCTTGACCAGCCATTTTAATCAGACAGTTTTGACAATCAACTAAACATTGTTGACATGCTTCAAGACATGACTTATAAGATATTTTCATAATTTATAGTATTTGATTTCTAGATAAGTAAATTTCCGAAATTGATCTTAAACCTATTATTCTAATAGCTAAAAGCATTAACTCATTCCATTAATAAGCATACTGATTAATTTTAATCGCTTTTGGAGTAAAAGTTTAGATTGATATATAGGATATTGTAAAAAAACTCAATTATGGATAAATGGTTTAAATTTTCTTCAGATGGACTAATAGCAATTGTACTTACAGCTATAGGTATTTACATCGCTTTAGTTATTTTAACCCGAATAAGTGGTAAACGTAGTTTTTCAAAGATGTCCAGTTTTGATTTTGCAATGACTGTAGCCATTGGTTCTGTTTTAGCAACAGTTATAATTTCAAAATCGGTATCGCTACAACATGGAATTACAGGTTTAGTTGTTATTTATGCATTACAGCTTTTGGTTGCAACAGCACGACGATGGAAACCTATTAGAGAATTAATGGATAATAAGCCAACGCTATTAATGCAAAACGGTAAAATTATTGAAGGCAGTCTTAAAAAATGTAAGGTGACTGAGTCTGATTTAAAAGCTAAACTTCGTGAAGCCAATGTAATTCAATTAAGTGAAGTTAAAGCTGTGGTATTTGAATCTACTGGAGATATTTCTGTGTTGCATGCAGCAGATGACAAAACCATTGACGACTGGATTATGGACTTTTAAAATTGTTTTTTTTTTCAAACAGTTTCCTATAATATTTGATTAAACGATTCATGCGTAGAACTACGCATTGTATTTAGTAAATTTTCTACGTATATTACTTCATATTTCGATCAGAAAAAAATGATTTATACTAAGTTTAATATCAAAATCGCATCCAGATGAAGACTCTACTATTTTCACTTGCCCTAATTTTATGTTTTAATGTATATGCACAGGATACATCTAAAGCTCCTTTTTTAAGAGTGCTTAATTTAGATGGTGAAAAAATAGCTAAAGGAAGACTTGTTCAAGTTACAGACTCAACGCTAACTCTAAGAAAAAACAAAGACACAGTAGAGGTCGTATTTCGTGATATTGGTGTAATAAAAACCAAACGTTCTCTAGGAAATAATTTATTAACAGGAGCTGCTATAGGAGCAGGAACATTTGGACTTATTGGAGTTACGACATCTACCGATCGAGGTTTTCTTAGTCATAGTCCTAGTCAAGGTTTAGGTGCTGGCATCTTAATTGGTGCACCTTTGGGCTCAGCTGCTGGAGGCATCTTTGGACTATTTAAAAATCGAAAAACCTATGATATAAAGGGAAATGAAGAGCATTGGAATGCGTTTAAAGCTCTATTTTCAAATCATTAATACAGTCTAAATCTGGAATAAGAAAAATTAATCCCGTAATAAGGGCAAAGTTGAACAGCGCAGCAATCCTTCTTGTTTGGCAATTTCGGCATAAGGGACTTCTTCAACTGTAAATCCGTGTTCTCGAAGCCAAGTATTTAATCTGGTAAAATTACGTTCGGAAATTATGACATCTTCAGATATTGAAAAAATATTGCTATTCATATGGTACATTTCTTCTTTTGTGATTTCGAAAACGTTATCCTTTCCGAAGAAATCAATCAACCATTGGTATTCACTTTCCACCAAAAACCCATTTTTATGAATAATGGCTTTGTCTTTTCCGACAGGTTGAAAACAGCAATCTAGATGTAAGGCGTTTTCTTTAGGATCGATTTGCGATTTACGAAGATTAAAACTCTTAATTTTTTTGTGTGGAAATTGTTGAGCTACCCAATCGACACCTTCCATATTTGTTCGGGCAACTATATAATTAGCATAATCTGCTTCTCTGTAAGTCCCTATAAAAATATGATCGTTCCATACGATTACGTCACCACCTTCAATATGACACTCTGCTGGTGGTCGAATCACTTTATCAGTATCAATTTGGTCAATTATATACTGAATGGCATCTAACTCTTCCTCTCGATCTGGTAAGATGTTAGCTTTGACAAACACATCATCAATTACAAAACCGATATCTCTGGAAAAGATCTGATTACAGTTCTCGATAATCTCGGGTCTGTAAACTTTAACATCATACTTTTTTAAAACCTCAGCAACAGCTTCCATTTCTTTAACCATATCGTCTTCTTTAGGATAAGTTCCTGCTTTGATGTGTTCCATCGATTTTGGATCGTAAGCTTCCTCTATAGTAGGCGTTGGCCCATTACTTTTGGCAGTTCCAAGAATAACAGCTTTTAAGCGAGAGGTTTCGTTCTGTATGTTTAGTTTCATATATTACAAATATAGAAAAAGCCCCATAATTCCTTATGAAGCTTAATAAATCTTTACTAAGAGCCCTTATCTCTTTGAAATATCTTTAAATGGTCTGTACGTTTCCCCAGTGTATAACTGACGAGGACGACCAATTGGTTCTTTACGCATACGCATTTCTCGCCATTGAGAAATCCAACCTGGTAAACGTCCTAATGCAAACATTACGGTAAACATTTCTGTTGGAATACCCATTGCTCTGTAGATTATTCCTGAGTAGAAATCAACGTTAGGATATAACTTTCTATCAACGAAGTATTGATCTTCTAAAGCTTCTTTTTCAAGACCTTTAGCAATATCAAGAATTGGATCATCAACACCTAAATCACTTAATACTTCATCTGCAGCAGCTTTGATAATTTTTGCTCTAGGATCAAAGTTTTTATACACTCTATGACCAAAGCCCATTAAACGGAAAGGATCATCTTTATCTTTAGCTTTTGCCATGTACTTTTTAGTATCACCACCATCTTCTTTTATAGCCTCAAGCATTTCTAGAACGGCCTGATTGGCTCCACCATGTAATGGTCCCCAAAGTGCAGAAATTCCTGCAGATAATGAAACGAATAATCCAGCGTGAGATGAACCTGTGATTCTTACAGTTGAAGTCGAACAGTTTTGCTCATGGTCTGCATGAAGAATTAATAACTTATCTAAAGCGTTAATTAAAATTTTATTTTGAGTATAGTCTTCATTAGGGCGTTTAAACATCATGTGTAAAATGTTTTCAACATAACCTAAAGACGAACTACCATAATCTAGTGGCATTCCATGTTTTTTACGCATTGTCCATGCCACAAGAATTGGAAATTTACCTAAGATTCTAACAATTGCATTATACATTTCCTCTTCTGAATCTACATTTACAGAACTAGGATTAAAAGCGGTCAATGCACTTGTTAAGGAAGCTAGAACTCCCATTGGATGTGCCGACTTAGGAAATGCATCTAATATTTTCTTAACATCATCATCAACTACTGAGTGCTTTTTGATATCTGAGTGAAATTGGTATAACTCGTCTTGAGTTGGTAATTCACCAAATATTAGCAAATAAGCTACCTCTAAGAAATCAGCTTTTTCAGCTAATTCTTCAATTGAGTATCCTCTATATCTTAAAATTCCTTTTTCACCATCTAAGAATGTAATTGCACTTTCGCAACTTCCTGTATTTTTATAACCAGGATCAATAGTAATCACGCCTCCAGTATCTCCTCGTAGATTTTTAATATCTATCGCAACTTCATTTTCTGAACCTATAACTATTGGAAATTCATATTTTTTACCATTAATCTCTAACGTAGCTTTATCTGACATTTGTTGATGTTTTATATTGTTTTTTAAGTCTTGTAAAATTACGAAATATCTTATGATTTATGAAGTCAATTTATAATGGTTTTAACAATTATTAGATTGATAAAATAGATGCTAATTACTAATCGCTGATAATCTTATTCAGAATGTCTTAAAAAAAGATGTATTGACTTTTAGGAGTTAAATAGTATTTTTGCCTTAAAACTGAATTACATGTTACGATTTTTTTTAGCATTACTTCTAGTGACTTCATTTACTCATGCTCAGGTAATCAATGTAGAGACTCTAAGGAAGCCATCTGACTCCACAAAATGGACAGGTTCTGTAAGTTTAGATATCTCTTTAATAAAAAACAGAAATGATATCTTCAGAATTGCAAATAAAGCTCATGTTCAGTACAAAGATTCTATGAATTTATGGTTGTTTGTAAATGACATTAATTTACAAAAGATTGAAGGAAACTCATTAGTCAACAGAGGTACACAACACTTAAGATATAACAGAAGACTTTCACAAATGGTAAAATGGGAAGCGTTTGTCCAAGCGCAGTATGATGCCATTTCAGATATAAACCTGAGGGCTTTGGTAGGTACTGGACCACGTTTTAAGCTAAGTGAAAATGATAACTATAAGTTTTATTTAGGAACTTTAGTGATGTATGAACATGAAAAAGCTTCAGATGCTGTTGTGAATCGACTTCAGGAAGATATAAGAGGTAGTGCGTATTTGTCGTTTAGTTTATATCCTACAAAAACTTTAAGCATTATCAGTACCAGTTACTATCAACCCAGAATTGATAAGTTTAAAGATTATCGGTTGTCAAGTAATACTTCAGTACTTTTTAAAATCTTAGACGACTTAGCTTTCAAAACTTCATTTAATTACTTCTTTGATGCTTTTCCGGTTACTACTGAAATTCCGAAGACACAATATGAGTTAACTAATGGGTTGTTGTATAGTTTTTAAATAATTTACTTCATAAAAAAACCTACTTGAATCAACAAATAGGTTTTTTAGTATTGTTTCAAATGAATCACTTCACTTTAAACGCCTTCATTTGCGGAAAGTAAGCTACTTCCTGCAGTTCTTCTTCAATACGTAATAACTGATTGTATTTAGCCATACGATCACTACGCGACGCAGAACCTGTTTTGATCTGACCTGTATTTAAAGCCACAGCTAAATCGGCAATAGTGTTATCTTCCGTTTCACCTGAACGATGTGACATTACAGACGTATAGCCAGCATTGTGAGCCATATTCACGGCAGAAATGGTTTCAGTTAAAGTACCAATCTGATTTACTTTGATTAAAATAGAATTTGCAATTCCGTTTTCAATTCCTCGGGATAAACGCTCTACATTCGTTACGAATAAATCGTCTCCAACCAATTGAACTTTATCACCAATTTTTTCAGTTAAATCTTTCCAGCCATCCCAATCGTTTTCATCCATGCCGTCTTCAATAGAAATGATTGGATATTTTGAAGCTAATTCAGCTAGATATTCAGCTTGTTCTTTACTAGATCTTACAACGCCAGATTCGCCTTCAAAAATGGTGTAATCATATTTACCATCTTTGTAAAATTCTGCAGCTGCACAATCTAAAGCAATCATCACATCATCACCCAATTTATAACCAGCATTTGAAACCGCTTTAGCAATAGTTTCTAAAGCATCTTCAGTTCCACCAGCTAAATTTGGTGCAAATCCACCTTCATCACCAACTGCTGTACTTAAATTTCTATCGTGTAATACTTTTTTAAGATGATGGAAAATCTCAGTTCCCATTTGCATCGCATGCGTGAAATTTTTCGCTTTCACTGGCATGACCATAAATTCCTGAAATGCAATTGGTGCATCACTATGAGAACCTCCATTAATGATATTCATCATTGGTACTGGCAATGTATTTGCTGAAACACCTCCAACATATCTGTATAATGGCATTCCTAATTCGTTAGCAGCAGCTTTTGCAGCAGCCAAAGACACACCTAAAATGGCGTTAGCTCCAAGTTTTGATTTATTTTTTGTACCATCAAGATCAATCATTAACTGGTCGATTCTATTTTGATCAAATACCGACTCTCCTAATAATTCCTGAGAGATGATTGAATTGACATTATGTACCGCTTTAGAAACACCTTTTCCCATGTACGTATCTCCACCATCACGAAGCTCAACGGCTTCATGCTCTCCAGTAGAAGCTCCAGAAGGCACTGCTGCTCTTCCCATGACTCCATTTTCAGTAATTACATCAACTTCAACTGTTGGATTTCCTCTTGAATCTAAAATTTGTCTTGCATGAATATTAATAATAATGCTCATTTTCTTTTGATTTTTTATGTTAAGAATGTATTACAAATTTACGAAATAGTTGACCTAAAACTCATTTGACTAAGCAGAATTGTATTATATGTCAACGATAATGTTTTCGTAAAATAAAAAAAGCAACAAATCTTTACAATCGTTGCTTTTTTGTTATTAGTTGTTTTGAATATTCTGAATAAACTCATCAAATAAATAGGTTGAATCGTTTGGCCCAGGACTTGCTTCCGGATGGTATTGTACTGAAAAACAGTTTTTGTTTTTCATTTTGATACCTGCCACAGTGTGATCATTTAAATGCACATGTGTGATTTCAATATCAGGATGTGCTTCAGTTTCTTCTCTATTGATCGCGAAACCATGATTTTGTGATGTAATTTCTCCTTTAGTTGTAACCAAATTCTTTACAGGATGATTAATACCTCTATGACCATTATGCATTTTATACGTTGAAATTCCGTTTGCTAATGCTATGACTTGATGTCCTAAGCAAATTCCAAATAGAGGCAAATCTCTTTTGATAATTTCTTTAGCAACGGTTTGGGCTTCCACTAAAGGTTCAGGATCGCCTGGTCCGTTAGACAGAAAATAACCATCAGGTTTAAAAGCTTCCAAATCTTCAAACTTTGAATTGTACGGAAATACTTTAATGTAAGCATCCCGTTTTGCCAGATTGCGAAGAATATTCTTTTTTATTCCGATATCTAAAGCGGCTATTTTATACTTGGCATCTTTGTCGCCATAATAGTAAGGTTCTTTCGTTGAAACCTGAGAAGCCAATTCTAAGCCTTCCATACTTGGTACTTCAGCCAGTTGTTTCTTTAATCCTTCAATATTATCAACTTCAGTAGAAATTACAGCATTCATTGCGCCATGATCTCTAATATGACTTACAAGTGCTCTGGTGTCAACATCTGAAATGGCCAACAAATTATTATCATTTAGAAATTCTTCTAAGGATTTATCTCCAGAAGGACGTGAATAATTGAAACTAAAGTTTTTACAAATGAGTCCAGCGATTTTGATGGAATCAGATTCGACTTCATCATTTTTTGTTCCGTAGTTACCAATATGCGCATTGGTAGTTACCATGAGCTGACCATAGTATGATGGATCTGTAAAAATTTCCTGGTAACCTGTTGTACCAGTGTTGAAACAAACTTCGCCAAAGGCAGTACCTTCTTTTCCGATTGATTTGCCATGAAAAATCGTTCCGTCTGCGAGTAAGATAAGGGCTTTTTTACGTTTTAAGTATATCATTTTTATAGAAAAGTTTTACAAAATTGCATAAAAAAAAGGATAATCTAAAACAGATTATCCTTTTTATATGAAATGCTTATTAACATTTATTCTTCTTCGTTAGTTGCTACTGGAGCAACTGGTGCAGCTGCTGGTTTTGAACCTCCTCTTCTACTTCTTCTGGTTGTTTTCTTTTCTTTCTTACCAGCGTTGTAGATTTCATTATAGTCTACTAGCTCGATCATTGCCATATCAGCATTATCACCAAGTCGGTTTCCTAATTTGATGATTCTTGTATAACCACCTGGACGATCACCAATTTTAGGAGCCACATCTCTGAACAATTCAGCGACGGCATCTTTTTGTCTTAACTTAGCCATAACGATACGTCTGTTATGTGTTGTATCTGACTTAGATTTTGTAATCATTGGCTCAACAAATTGTTTTAAAGCTTTTGCTTTAGCAACCGTTGTGTTGATACGTTTGTGTTCAATTAATGAACAGGCCATATTAGCTAACATTGCTTTTCTATGCGCAGTTTGTCTTCCTAAATGGTTAAATTTCTTTCCGTGTCTCATGACTTTCTATTTATCATCTTGCTTCCAAACTCAATTTCTGAGGAGCAAAATATGATTGTTATAATTTAAATTAATCTTTATCTAATTTGTATTTTGCTAAATCCATTCCGAAGTTAAGACCTTTAACATTTACAAGCTCTTCAAGCTCAGTTAAAGATTTCTTACCAAAGTTACGGAACTTCATTAAGTCATTCTTATTGAAAGATACTAAGTCGCCTAGAGTATCTACTTCAGCAGCTTTTAAACAGTTTAATGCACGTACAGAAAGGTCCATATCGACTAATTTAGTCTTCAATAATTGTCTCATGTGAAGTGATTCTTCATCATAAGTTTCAGTTTGTGCAATTTCATCAGCTTCAAGAGTGATTCGCTCATCCGAGAATAACATGAAGTGGTGAATTAATATTTTAGCTGCTTCTGTTAAAGCATCTTTTGGTGCAATTGAACCGTCAGTGATGATTTCAAAAACTAATTTTTCAAAATCGGTTTTTTGTTCAACACGGAAGTTTTCAATGCTATACTTTACATTTTTTATTGGCGTGTAAATTGAATCTGTAAAGATAGTTCCAATTGGTGCAGAAGCTTTTTTGTTTTCTTCGGCAGGAACATAACCTCTTCCTTTTTCAATAGTGATTTCCATATTAATGCTCACTTTAGGATCTAAGTTACAAATGACTAAGTCTTTGTTTAATACTTGGAAACCTGAGATGAATTTTTGGAAATCTCCAGCTGTAATTTGATCTTGTCCAGAAATTGAAATTGATACAGACTCGTTATCAACCTCATCAATTTGACGCTTAAAGTTAACTTGCTTTAAGTTCAAAATCATTTCTGTTACGTCTTCCACTACACCTGCGATTGTAGAAAATTCGTGATCTACACCTTCAATTCTAATTGAAGTTATTGCGAAACCTTCTAGAGATGATAATAACACACGTCTAAGTGCATTACCAACTGTTAATCCGTATCCTGGTTCTAAAGGTCTGAATTCGAATTTACCTTCGAACTCAGTAGAATCAATCATGATTACTTTGTCTGGTTTCTGAAAATTTAATATTGCCATAGTTTTCTTCGTTTTAATTGTTATTTAGTTGCGCGATTTAAAAGTTTGAAGAACACTAATAAATCCTTTGGCTAAATACCAATGTGATTATTTATTATTTAGAGTATAATTCAACAATGAATTGCTCATTGATATTTTCTGGGATTTGGATACGTTCTGGAACAGAAACATAAGTTCCTTGTTTTGTATCGTTATTCCAAGTAATCCACTCATAAACATTGCTAGAATTAGCTAATGAATTCTGAATAGCTTCTAAAGATTTAGATTTTTCTCTTACTGCAACAACATCTCCAGCTTTCAATTGGTAAGAAGGAATGTTTACGATTTCACCATTTACAGTGATGTGTCTGTGAGATACTAATTGTCTTGCACCACTACGAGAAGGTGATAAACCCATTCTGTAAGCTACGTTATCTAAACGAGACTCACATAATTGTAATAATACTTCACCAGTAATACCTTGTGCAGCAGTTGCTTTTTTGAACATGTTTCTGAATTGCTTTTCTAATATACCATACGTATATTTAGCTTTTTGCTTTTCCATTAACTGGATTGCATATTCAGACTTTTTTCCACGACGTCTTGCGTTTCCGTGTTGACCTGGAGGATAGTTTCTTTTTTCGAAAGCTTTGTCATCTCCAAAAATAGCTTCACCGAATTTTCGGGCTATTTTAGTTTTAGGACCAGTATATCTTGCCATTTTAAAATTTGTTTTGAGAGTGTTTATGAATTAAGGTCTTAATCTTATCCTTCGATAAACGTTGATCTCTCTGTTGATACTTGTTTATTATTTTTCAGTTTGCAAATTTATGCAAAATAAACTAATAACATACATAAATGTATGATTATTAGTTTACCTTAAATTTTGTTGAGATTGCACAATACAAATCATGCAGCATCTGAAGTATGTTCAGATTAAACTCTTCTACGTTTAGGAGGACGACATCCATTGTGTGGTAATGGCGTAACATCAATAATTTCTGTTACCTCGATACCTGCATTATGGATAGATCTGATAGCAGATTCTCTACCATTTCCTGGACCTTTAACGTACACTTTTACTTTTTTAAGACCAGCTTCCTTTGCAACTCCAGCAGCATCTTCTGCAGCTAATTGAGCAGCGTAAGGTGTGTTCTTTTTAGAACCTCTGAATCCCATTTTTCCTGCAGATGACCATGAAATTACGTCACCTTTTTTGTTCGTTAAAGAGATAATGATATTGTTAAAAGAAGCCGCAACGTGCGCTTCACCAATAGCATCTACTATTACTTTACGTTTTTTAGTACTTGACTTTGCCATATATTTTTAGCTTTTAGTATTAGTTAATAGTCGCTAGAATCCTAAACCGTTAAATTTCAAACAGATTCTTTCCAACGTCTAAAGACTAAAGACTATTTATTATTTGGTTGCTTTTTTCTTGTTAGCAACAGTTTTTCTTCTACCTTTTCTCGTTCTAGAGTTGTTTTTAGTACGTTGACCTCTTAAAGGTAAACCAGCTCTGTGACGAATACCTCTGTAACATCCAATATCCATCAAACGTTTGATGTTTATTTGCGTTTCAGAACGTAATTCACCTTCAATAGTGTATGTTCCAACAGCGTCACGGATTGCTCCAATTTGATCATCTGTCCAATCATCTACTTTGATGCTTTCGTCTACTTTAGCAGCTGCTAAAATTTCTTTTGCTCTACTTCTACCTACTCCGTAGATATAAGTTAAAGAGATTACTCCTCTTTTGTTTTTTGGTATGTCTACACCTGCAATTCTTGCCATAATTACCCTTGTCTTTGTTTGAATCTAGGATTCTTTTTGTTAATGACGTAAAGTCTACCTTTTCTGCGCACTAATTTACAGTCTGCGCTTCTTTTTTTAACTGATGCTCTTACCTTCATCGTATTAGTATCTATAAGTTATGCGAGCCTTAGTTAAATCGTAAGGACTCATTTCTAATTTTACTTTATCACCTGGTAACAATTTAATATAATGCATACGCATTTTACCAGAGATATGTGCAGTCACAATGTGACCATTTTCAAGTTCAACACGAAACATAGCATTTGATAATGCTTCAATGATTGATCCGTCTTGTTCTATTGCTGCTTGTTTTGCCATAGTTTAAATTAAGCTACTGCTTTTCTATTTTTACCAGTTTTCATCAAGCCATCATAATGTTTATTCAACAAATATGAATTGACCTGCTGCATTGTGTCTATTGCAACTCCAACCATAATTAATAGTGATGTACCACCAAAGAATAAAGCCCAACCAGCTTGAACGTCCATAAGCTTTACAATAATTGCTGGGAACACAGCTATCAATGCCAAGAATATAGAACCTGGTAAAGTAATTTGAGACATAATTTTGTCTAAATATTCTGAAGTTTCAGTTCCTGGTCTAATCCCTGGAATAAAACCACCACTACGTTTTAAATCATCTGCCATTTTGTTTGTTGGAACAGTTATAGCAGTATAGAAATAGGTGAATATGATAATCAATAATGCAAATACCACATTATACCATAATCCGAAAATATCTGAGAATTGTGCAATCATCCACTGACCAGCATCACTACCATCAATTGATTTTCCAATTAAACTTGGCACAAACATAATTGCCTGAGCAAAGATAATTGGCATTACACCAGATGCATTTAATTTTAATGGTAAGAACTGTCTTGAACCAAATACGTTTTTCTCGTATCCACCAGAAGCAGTTCTTCTTGCATATTGCACTGCAATTTTACGAACAGCCATAACTAACATTACAGATGCCATAATGATTACAAACCATATTACCAATTCAATTAAGATCATCATTAATCCACCATTTCCACCACCACTCAAACGAGATGCAGCATTTTGGATAAATGACGCTGGTAGAGTTGCAATTATACCTACCATAATTAATAATGAAATACCATTACCAATACCTTTATCTGTAATTTTTTCCCCTAACCACATTGCAAATATACATCCAGTCACTAAAATAATAACTGAAGAAATATAGAATGTAGGTCCAGTACCTAATAAGAATGCCGATTGAGGAATACCAAACGCTGTTGGTAAACTGGCCAAGTAACCTGGTGCCTGAAATAAACAGATAACGATGGTTAACCAACGTGTAATCTGAGTGATTTTCTTTTGACCACTCGCTCCTTCTTTTTGTAATTTTTGAAGATAAGGAATAGCGATTCCCATCAACTGCACTACAATAGAAGCAGAAATGTATGGCATAATACCTAAAGCAAATACAGAAGCATTAGCAAAAGCACCTCCAGTAAACATGTTTAATAAACCAAGAATACCTTCTCCAGCACCAGCTTGTAAATTGCTAAGTTGACTTGCATCAATACCTGGAAGTACAACCTGAGCACCAAAACGGTACACTAAAAGTAAACCAAGCGTTAGAATGATTCTGTCTTTTAGTTCGGTTATTTTCCAAACATTTTTTAATGTTTCTATAAATTTCATACTCTAAGTTGTCTTATAAAGTTACAGCTTCTCCTCCTGCGGCTTCAATTGCAGCTTTTGCTGAAGCAGTAAATTTATGAGCAGATACTTTTAATTTTGATTTTAATTCACCGCGACCAAGAATTTTAACTAAATCGTTCTTTCCCGCCAAACCTAGATCAACTAGTGTTTGAAAATCAACTGCATCTTTTATTTTCTTATTGTCTGCTAATTCTTGTAATTTATCTAAGTTCACACCTTGATACTCTACGCGATTAACATTTGTAAATCCGAATTTTGGTACACGTCTTTGAAGTGGCATTTGACCACCTTCAAAACCTAATTTTTTAGAATACCCAGAACGAGATTTTGCTCCTTTGTGACCACGTGTTGCAGTACCACCTTTTCCAGAACCTTGTCCTCGACCTATTCTTTTACCTTGATTCTTAGTAGAACCTTCTGCTGGTTTTAAATTACTTAAGTCCATTCTATATTATTATTTTGTTTCTTCAACAGAAACTAAATGTGAAACTTTATTTACCATACCAAGAATACTTGGTGAAGCATCATGCTCAATTGTTTGACCAATTTTTCTTAGTCCAAGAGCTTCTAATATTCTTTTTTGGTTTTTAGTACGATTGATTGCACTTTTAACCTTTGTTACTTTTATCTTACCCATCGTCCTTTTGATTAACCGTTAAACACTTTTTCAAGAGATATTCCTCTATCCTTTGCAATCGTATTTGCATCTCTTAGTTGTAATAAAGCATCAAAAGTTGCTTTTACAACGTTGTGTGGGTTAGAAGATCCTTGAGATTTAGATAATACATCGTGAACACCAACGGCTTCTAATACTGTTCTCACAGCACCACCAGCAATTACACCTGTACCAGGAGCAGCAGGAATAATATTAACTCTAGCACCTCCAAATTTACCTTTTTGTTCGTGAGGTAAGGTTCCTTTGATAATAGGAATTCTTACTAAGTTTTTCTTAGCATCTTCAACTGCTTTAGCAATTGCAGTAGCTACATCTTTAGATTTTCCTAAACCGTGACCTACAACTCCAGCTTCATCACCAACCACTACGATCGCTGAAAAACCAAAAGCTCTACCACCTTTTGTTACTTTGGTAACTCTCTGTACACCAACTAAACGATCTTTTAGATCTATTCCACTTGGTTTTACTAATTCTGCGTTTTTATATTTTTGATACATAGTGTCTTAGAATTTAAGTCCGCCTTCTCTTGCGCCTTCAGCTAATGATTTTACTCTTCCGTGGTATTGGTATCCACCTCTATCAAAAGAAATGGTATTGATACCAGCTTTTATTGATCGTTCAGCAACAGCTTTACCTACTAAGGTCGCTTTTTCTGATTTAGTTCCTTTTGCAGAAGCAATATCTTTATCTCTTGAAGATGCAGATGCTAAGGTTTTACCCGTAACATCATCAACTACCTGAGCATAAATTTCTTTATTACTTCTATATACAGCTAAACGTGGTCTTGCTTCTGTTCCAGAAACAACCTTACGGATTCTGCTTTTTATTCTTAGTCTTTTTTCGTTCTTTGTTAATGCCATAACTAATTTTTTAAGCTGATTTACCTGCTTTTCTTCTTAATTCTTCACCAACAAACTTGATACCTTTTCCTTTGTAAGGTTCAGGTTTTCTGAAGCCACGTATTTTTGCAGCAACTTGACCAACTAATTGTTTATCGTGAGATGTTAGTTTTACTATTGGGTTTTTACTTTTTTCTGAAATCGTTTCAATTTTAACTTCTGGAGCAATATCTAAAACGATATTATGAGAGAATCCTAGAGCCAAGTCTAATTTTTGACCTTGGTTAGATGCTCTATAACCTACACCAACAAGTTCTAATTGTTTCGTCCATCCTTTAGATACACCTTCAATCATGTTGTGCATTAAAGACCTGTATAAACCGTGTTTAGCTTTTTGTTCTTTTGTATCTGATGATCTTGTTACAAGTACGTTTCCGTCTTCAACTTTAATTTCAACAGTATCATATGGTTGTGTTAATTCACCTAATTTACCTTTTACTGTCACAACGTTATCTTTAACGTCAACAGTAACTCCTTCTGGAATTGCAACTGGATTATTTCCTATTCTTGACATATTCTTTCTTCTTTAAATTAGTAAACGTAACACAATAATTCGCCACCTACGTTTTCTCTTTGCGCCTGCTTACCAGTAATTACACCTTTAGATGTAGAAACAATAGCAATACCTAATCCGTTTAAGATTCTTGGCATTTCATTAGCGCCAGCGTACTTACGTAAACCTGGTGTACTTATTCTTTGTATTTTCTTAATTACCGATTCTTTCGTTTCCTTGTTGTACTTCAGGGCAATTTTAATTGTTCCTTGCACAGTTGAATCGTCGAACTTATAACTTAAAATATATCCTTGATCGAATAATATTTTAGTCATTTCTTTTTTAAGGTTTGATGCAGGAATCTCAACCACTCTGTGATTAGCTTTCACTGCATTTCTGATTCTTGTTAAAAAATCAGCAATTGGATCTGTATTCATTTATATTAATTTGCGGTAACGGTTTTCGAAATTTCTCGAACCTGAGACCAATTTATAATTCGTTGTTTATCGCTAAGCGATAGTGTTTACCAAGATGCTTTTTTAACACCTGGAATCAAACCTTGGTTAGCCATTTCACGGAATGTAACACGTGAAATACCAAAAGTTCTCATATACCCCTTAGGTCTTCCTGTCAATTTACATCTATTATGTTGACGAACAGGAGAAGCATTTTTTGGTAACTTTTGAAGTGCTTCGTAATCTCCAGCTTCTTTTAAAGCTTTACGTTTCTCAGCATATTTAGCTACTGTTTTTGCTCTTTTAACCTCACGGGCTTTCATTGATTCTTTAGCCATATCTTAGTTCTTTTGAAAAGGTAATCCCAATTCAGTTAATAACGATTTTGCTTCTTTATCTGTATCTGCTGATGTTACAAATGTGATATCCATACCAGATATTTTATTGATTTTATCAATGTCAATTTCTGGGAAGATGATTTGTTCAACGATACCTAAGTTATAGTTTCCACGTCCATCAAAACCTGTAGCTTTGATTCCGCTAAAATCTCTTACTCGAGGTAATGCTGAAGTCACTAAACGATCTAAAAACTCATACATTTGCTCACCTCTTAACGTTACACGAGTACCAATTGGCATTCCTTTACGTAATTTGAATGATGCAACATCCTTTTTAGACAACGTTGCTACGGCTTTTTGACCAGAAATTTTTGTCAATTCATCAACAGCGTGATCAATTAATTTCTTATCTGCAACAGCTGCTCCAACACCTTTAGATATTACTATCTTTTTAAGTTTAGGAACTTGCATTACATTTTTATATCCGAATTCTTCTGTAAGAGCAGAAACTACTTTGTCCTTGTACTCTTGTTTTAATCTTGGAATATAAGCCATAACTATATTACTTCATTTGATTTTTTGGAAAATCTAACTTTTTTATCACCTTCCATTTTAAAACCAACTCTGGTTGCGTCTCCTTTTGAAGTTAACAACGACAAGTTAGAAATATGCATAGGTGCTTCTTTCTCTACAATTCCACCTTGAGGATTTTGTGCACTTGGTTTCGTGTGTTTCTTAACCATGTTCACTCCTTCTACGATGGCTTTGTTTTTATCTACAAATACTTTAAGCACTTTACCTTCTGTACCTTTATGGTCTCCAGCAATTACTTTAACTGTATCTCCTGATTTAATTTTAAGCTTTGTCATTTTTTTAGTCATTAAAGCACTTCTGGTGCTAATGATACAATTTTCATGAACTGTTTGTCACGAAGTTCTCTAGCTACTGGTCCGAATACACGTGTTCCTCTCATTTCTCCTGTTGGATTTAAAAGCACACAAGCATTATCGTCAAAACGAATGTAAGATCCATCTGGACGTCTTACTTCTTTTTTAGTACGAACCACTACTGCAGTTGAAACTGCACCTTTCTTAATGTTTCCGTTAGGTGTTGCATCCTTAACAGATACTACTATTTTATCTCCTATGGAAGCATATCTTCTTTTTGTACCACCAAGAACACGTATTGTTAATACTTCTTTTGCTCCTGTGTTATCAGCTACTTTTAATCTAGATTCTTGTTGTACCATAATTATTTAGCTCTTTCAATTATTTCTACTAATCTCCAACACTTAGATTTACTTAAAGGTCGTGTTTCCATGATCTTTACTGTATCTCCAATATTGCAGTCATTTGTTTCGTCATGAGCAACATATTTCTTTGTTTTCAAAACGAATTTTCCATACATAGGATGTTTTACTTTTTTTACTTCGGCAACAACGATTGATTTCATCATTTTGTTACTAGTAACTACTCCTATACGTTCTTTTCTTAAGTTTCTTTTTTCCATCTTTCAGCCAGAATACAATTATTGTATTTCTCTTTTAGTTAATTCTGTTGCAATTCTTGCTACTGAACGTCTAACGTTACGTAACTGAATTGGATTTTCTAATGGAGAGATTGCATGTGCCATTTTAAGGTCTGCATAACTCTTTTTGGTCTCGCTAAGTTTCTCTTGTAACTCAGTTACTGATAGCTGTGTAATTTCTGCTTGCTTCATAATTTCTTTATATTAAGCCTCGTAATCCCGAGCTATTAAAAACTTAGTTTTCACTGGTAACTTTTGAGCTGCCAAACGTAATGCTTCTTTAGCAACATCCATTGGTACTCCACCAACTTCAAAAAGGATTCTTCCTGGCTTCACTACAGCTACCCAGTATTCAACAGCACCTTTTCCTTTACCCATACGAACCTCTAAAGGCTTTTTAGTAATTGGTTTGTCTGGAAATACTTTAATCCATAATTGACCTTCTCTTTTCATGTAACGTGTTGCTGCAATACGAGCTGCCTCGATTTGACGTGACGTTAAGAAATTTGAGTCTAGAGATTTTATACCAAACATACCATAAGAAAGCTGGTGTCCTCTTCCGGTATTTCCTTTCATACGTCCTTTTTGGACTTTACGAAATTTTGTTCTTTTCGGTTGTAACATTGTTCTTTGTCTTTAAAAATTACTTTCTACGACGAGATTTGTTAGCGTTTCCGCCACGTCCTCCAGTCTTGCCACCTTGCTTCTTAGACAAGCCAACTAATGGAGAAAGTTCTCTTTTTCCATATACTTCACCTTTCATGATCCATACTTTTACACCTAATCTACCGTAAGTAGTATGTGCTTCAACTAAAGCATAGTCAATATCGGCTCTAAAAGTTGATAAAGGAATACGTCCTTCCTTATAGTGTTCACTACGTGCCATTTCAGCACCATTTAAACGACCACTGATCTGGATTTTAATTCCTTCAGCATTCATACGCATAGCAGCAGCGATTGCCATTTTGATTGCTCGTCTGTAAGAGATACGATTCTCTATTTGACGTGCAACGCTTGATCCTACTAAAAACGCATCGAGTTCAGGTCTTTTAATTTCAAAGATGTTTAACTGAACTTCTTTACCAGTAATTTTCTTAAGCTCTTCTTTTAACTTGTCTACCTCTTGACCACCTTTACCGATAATAATACCAGGTCTAGCAGTAGTGATAGTAACGGTTACAAGTTTAAGCGTACGCTCAATTATTACTCGTGACACACTTGCTTTTGATAAACGAGCGTGAACGTATTTTCTAATCTTATCGTCTTCAGCTAATTTATCGCCATAGTCATTTCCTCCATACCAGTTAGATTCCCATCCTCTGATAATTCCTAAACGATTTCCGATTGGATTTGTCTTTTGTCCCATATCTCTATTTAAGCTTGTATGTTATTTTTTGCTCCAATCACAACTGTAACGTGATTAGATCTTTTTCTAATTCTGTGAGCACGACCTTGAGGTGCTGGACGTAATCTTTTTAACATAGATCCTCCGTCAACTCTAATCTCTTGTACAAATAAATCTGCATCTTCAATACTTGCATCTTCGTTTTTAGCTTGCCAGTTAGCAATAGCTGACAATACTAATTTTTCTAAACGACGTGATGCTTCTTTAGAACTGAATCTTAAGATTTGTAGTGCTTTTTCAGCTTCTTTTCCTCTTACCAAGTCTGCAACTAAACGCATTTTTCTTGGCGAGGTAGGACAGTTATTCAACTTTGCAAAAGCAACTTTCTTTCTGTCTTCCTTAATAGCGTCTGCCATTTGTTTTTTACGACTTCCCATAGCTTACTATTTTTTTCCTTTATTTTTTGCACCTGCGTGACCTCTAAAAGATCGTGTTGGTGAAAATTCTCCTAACTTATGACCTACCATGTTTTCAGTTACGTAAACTGGTACAAATTGACGACCATTATGAACAGCGATTGTTTGTCCAACAAAATCTGGAGAAATCATAGAGGCTCTAGACCACGTTTTGATGACTGTCTTTTTGTTTGAAGCTACATTCTCTTCAACTTTTTTACTCAATTTATAATGGATGTAAGGTCCTTTTTTTAATGAACGTGCCATATTATCTCAATTATTTCTTTCTACGTTCTACAATATACTTATTACTCGCTTTAGTCTTAGAACGTGTTCTGTAACCTTTAGCTGGAATACCATTTCTAGATCTTGGGTGTCCTCCTGAAGATTTACCTTCACCACCACCCATTGGGTGATCGACTGGATTCATTACCACTGGTCTTACTCTTGGTCTTCTACCTAACCATCTTGTACGTCCTGCTTTACCAGAAACAGTTAACTGATGATCAGAGTTAGAAATAACTCCAATAGTTGCCATACATTCTGTAAGCACTAATCTTGTTTCTCCTGAAGGTAATTTTACAGTTGCAAACTTACCATCTCTCGCCATAAGCTGAGCAAATGCTCCAGCACTTCTAGCCATTACAGCTCCTTGTCCTGGACGTAACTCTATACAAGAAATAATTGTACCTAAAGGTATTTGACTCAAAGGCATTGCGTTTCCAATTTCTGGAGCAATTCCTTCTCTACCAGACACTACATTTTGCCCTACCTGTAAACCATTTTGAGCAATGATGTAACTCTTTTCACCATCTTGATAATTCAATAACGCGATAAAAGCTGTTCTGTTTGGATCGTACTCGATAGACATAACTTCACCAGGAATACCGGTTTTGCTACGTTTGAAATCGATAATACGATACTTTCTTTTATGACCTCCACCAATTTGGCGCATGGTCATTTTTCCTCGATTGTTTCTACCACCAGATCTTTTGTTCGGAGCGAGTAAACTCTTCTCCGGCTTATCAGTAGTGATGGCATCGAATCCATTTACTACTCTAAAACGCTGAGCTGATGTGATTGGTTTTAATTTTCTTACTGACATTCTTGTCTAATTACATGTTAGTGTATAAATCAATTACTTCACCTTCCGCCAGTTGTACAATTGCTTTTTTAACAGCATTTGTTTTACCATGTTGAATACCTGTTTTTGTAAAACGGGTTCTTCTATCTGGACGGACATTTATAGTACGAACTTTTTCAACAGAAACGCCATAGGTTGCTTCCACAGCCTTTTTGATTTCTACCTTGTTCGCCTTAGTGTTCACTTCAAATGCATACGCATTTAACAACTCACTTTGCATGGTTGCTTTTTCGGTGATTATCGGTTTAATTAAGATACTCATGACTTTCTATTTACTTAAATTCGATTCAATTCCTTCTAAAGAACTCTCTAAAAGAATTAATTTATTAGCATTCAAAATCTTATAAGTGTTTAATTCTGAGTTTGTTACAACATCAGACCCTTTAAAATTTCGTGATGACAAATATACATTATTATTTGAAGCACCCAACACAAACAGTGATTTTTTGTCTTGAATATCAAGCGCTTTCAATACTGCTGTGAAGTTTTTCGTTTTAGGAGTATCAAAATTGAAGTCTTCTAAAACAACGATATCTTCAGCATTCGCCTTCATTGTCAAAGCCGATTTACGAGCCAGACGCTTAAGGTTTTTGTTTAATTTAATGCTATAATTTCTTGGTCTTGGTCCGAACATACGTCCACCACCTCTAAACACACCAGATTTAATACTACCTGCTCTTGCAGTACCAGTACCTTTCTGTTTTTTAATCTTACGTGTACTTCCTGAAATTTCAGCTCTTTCCTTAGACTTATGTGTACCTTGACGTTGGTTAGCTAAATACTGCTTAACATCTAAGTAAACTGCGTGGTTATTAGGCTCTATAGCGAACACATCTTTAGAAAGCTCTGCTTTTCTACCTGTGTCTTTTCCGTTTATATCTAAAACTGCTACTTTCATTATTTCTGAATAATTACATAAGAGTTTTTGTGTCCTGGAACACATCCTTTTACTACAAGTAAGTTCTTTTCAGGGACTACTTTATAGACTCTTAAATTTTCAACATTCACTCTTTCGCCTCCCATTCGTCCTGCCATTTTCATTCCTTTGAATACTCTCGCAGGATATGAAGCAGCACCAATAGAACCTGGAGCTCTTAAACGGTTGTGTTGACCATGCGTTGCTTGACCAACTCCACCAAATCCATGACGTTTTACAACACCTTGGAAACCTTTTCCTTTAGAAGTTCCTGCAATATCAACAAACTCACCTTCAATAAAGTGCTCTACTGTTATGGCATCTCCTAATTTGTAATCTCCTTCAAATCCTTGAAATTCCGCGACTTTTCTCTTAACAGAAGTACCAGCTTTTTTGGCGTGACCAATTTCAGCTTTTGTAGCACTTTTCTCTGTCTTGTCATCGAAACCAAGTTGAAGGGCACTGTACCCGTCGACCTCTTCGGTTCTGACTTGGGTAACGATACATGGTCCAGCTTCGATTACTGTACATGGAATGTTTTTTCCATTTTCATCGAAAATGCTGGTCATACCGATCTTTTTTCCTATTAACCCAGACATATTTATTAATTATTAATTATTACTATTTATTAAAATTCAAGGCCGAAAATACATTCGACCTTGAATTGTATTTTAACCGTTTTTCCTTCGCACGCAGCTCCGGACATGTTTCGCTTTTATCTTTTAAGCGATAAGATTCACTTACACTTTAATCTCAACCTCAACTCCACTTGGCAATTCAAGTTTCATTAATGCATCAATTGTTTTAGAAGATGAAGAGTAAATATCTAATAAACGCTTGTAAGAGCTTAATTGAAATTGTTCTCTAGACTTCTTATTTACGTGTGGTGAACGTAATACAGTGAAAATCTTTTTGTGTGTTGGTAATGGAATTGGACCAGTTACAACAGCACCTGTACTTTTTACTGTTTTTACAATCTTATCAGCAGACTTATCAACTAAATTGTGATCGTAAGACTTTAATTTTATTCTAATTTTCTGACTCATTTTCTTTTAGTTTTAAGCTTCTACGCCTTTAGCTGCTTTAATAACTTCTTCTGAAATGTTAGAAGGAGTTTCAGCATAATGTGAAAATTCCATTGTTGATGTCGCACGACCTGAAGATAATGTTCTTAATGTTGTAACATAACCGAACATTTCAGATAATGGCACAGTAGCTTTAACAGTTTTTGCTCCAGCTCTGTCACCCATATCACTAACTTGACCACGGCGACGGTTTAAGTCACCTACAATATCACCCATGTTTTCTTCAGGAGTAATAACTTCAAGTTTCATGATTGGCTCCATGATTACCGCTTTAGCTGCTTTTGCTGAATTTTTAAATCCAAGTTTCGCTGCTAATTCGAATGATAATTGATCAGAATCCACATCGTGGTAAGAACCGTCTGTTAATGTTACTTTCATAGCATCAACTTCGTATCCTGCTAATGGTCCATTCACCATTGCCATTTTGAATCCTTTCTCAATTGAAGGGATAAATTCTTTAGGAACGTTACCACCTTTAATTTCAGAAACGAATTCTAAACCAACTTTTCCTTCTTCTGCTGGCTCCAATGTAAATACGATATCAGCAAATTTACCACGTCCACCAGATTGTTTCTTGTAAACTTCTCTGTGTTCTGCACGTTGTGTTATAGCTTCTTTGTATTCTACTTGTGGTTGACCTTGATTAACCTCAACCTTAAACTCACGCTTCAAACGATCAACAATAATATCTAAGTGAAGCTCACCCATTCCAGAAATAATAGTCTGTCCTGAAGCTTCATCAGTTCTTGCTGTAAATGTTGGATCTTCTTCAGCTAATTTAGACAAAGCCATACCTAACTTATCAACATCTGCTTTAGTTTTAGGTTCAACCGCAATACCAATTACTGGATCTGGGAAGTCCATAGATTCTAAAACAATTGGATGTTTTTCATCAGACATGGTATCACCAGTCTTAATATCTTTAAATCCTACAGCTGCTCCAATATCTCCTGCTTCGATAAAATCGATAGCATTTTGCTTATTAGAGTGCATTTGATAAATACGAGAGATACGTTCTTTCTTTCCTGAACGATTGTTCAAAATATAAGAACCAGCATCTAAACGACCAGAATATGCTCTAAAGAAAGCTAAACGTCCTACGAAAGGATCAGTAGCAATCTTAAATGCTAATGCTGCAAAAGGTTCATCAACACTTGGCTTACGCAATTCTTCTTTCTCAGTATCTGGATTAATACCTCTGATACCCTCTTTATCTGTTGGAGAAGGTAAGTAACGACATACAGCATCTAATAAGAACTGAACACCTTTATTTTTAAATGCAGAACCACAAATCATAGGAATGATAGCCATATCCATTACAGCAGCTCTAAGTGCAGCATGCACTTCTTCTTCTGTAATCGAATCTTCATCTTCCATGAATTTTTCTAAAAGATTTTCATCGTAAGTTGCAACCTCTTCAATTAACATTGCACGATACTTACGAGCTTCCGCTTTCATATCTTCTGGGATGTCGATAACATCAAAAGTCGCCCCTTGAGTTTCATCATGCCATACGATAGCTCTGTTTTTTACTAAATCAATGATACCTTTAAAATCTGCTTCATCACCAATATTTAATACGATTGGCACTGCATTAGATTTCAACATATCTTTAACTTGCTGACAAACAGCAAGGAAATTAGATCCTTGACGGTCCATTTTATTAACGAAACCAATTCTAGGAACTTTATAGTTATCAGCTAGCCTCCAGTTAGTTTCAGATTGAGGCTCAACACCATCAACTGCACTAAACAAGAACACCAAACCATCTAATACACGTAATGAACGGTTTACTTCAACCGTAAAATCAACGTGACCAGGAGTATCAATAATATTGAAATGATAATCTTTAGTTTCTGGAGTAGGCTCAGCATTTTCTAATGGAAACTTCCATGTACAAGTTGTCGCAGCAGAAGTAATTGTGATACCTCTTTCCTGCTCTTGCTCCATCCAGTCCATTGTTGCAGCACCATCATGTACTTCACCAATTTTATGAGAAACTCCTGTATAATAAAGAATACGCTCTGTTGTAGTAGTTTTTCCTGCATCAATATGTGCAGCAATACCAATATTTCTTGTGTATTTTAAATCTCTTGCCATGTGTAATTAAAATCTAAAGTGAGAGAATGCCTTGTTTGCTTCAGCCATTTTGTGAGTATCAACTCTTTTCTTTACAGCTGCTCCTTCTTCTTTAGCTGCAGCTAAAATTTCAGCAGCTAATTTTTGTGGCATTGATTTTTCATTTCTTTTTCTTGAGTAAGATATCAACCACTTCATTGCTGTTGATACTTTACGATCTGGACGAATTTGCATTGGAATCTGGAATGTAGCACCACCAACACGACGACTACGTACTTCTACGTGAGGCATTACGTTTGATAAAGCGTCTTTCCAAGTTTCTAAAGCTGTTTTTTCTTCGTCAGTTTTCTTTGCTTCTACAATATCAATGGCATCATAGAATACTTTGAAAGCGACAGACTTTTTTCCATCCCACATCATCATGTTAACGAAACGAGTTACTAACTGATCGTTAAAACGTGGATCTGGTAAAAGCGGTCTCTTTTTTGCTGCTCTTTTTCTCATGTCTTCTTCTTAAAGTTTTTAAATTACTTCTTAGGGCGTTTTGCACCATACTTAGATCTACGTTGTGTTCTACCTGCAACACCTGCTGTGTCTAAGGCACCACGAACGATGTGATATCTAACTCCTGGCAAATCTTTTACCCTTCCACCTCTAACCAATACTATCGAGTGCTCTTGTAAATTGTGTCCTTCTCCACCGATGTATGCATTAACCTCGTTTCCGTTTGTTAAACGAACCCTTGCTACCTTACGCATTGCTGAGTTAGGTTTCTTAGGCGTCGTTGTGTAAACACGAGTACACACACCACGTCTTTGTGGACACGAATCTAAAGCAGCCGATTTACTCTTCTTGGTTATTTTGGCTCTTCCTTTTCGTACTAATTGTGAAATTGTTGGCATATATTTCTATATAATTATTATTTAACCCTCTACTTTGAGGGCTGCAAAGGTAGAAATAAATATCAATTTTTCAAACGCAAAGCCATTAATTTTCAAAAGTTTTCAAATTTATTTTATCTCTTCCATATTTTAACTTGCAAATTTGCGTTAGTTTTGAAAAATAATCCAGTACATGTCTTTTCAATTTCGTCTATATATAGTTTTAGTCATCACACTATGTTTTGTAGAAGTTCATTCGCAAAATTTAGAATTGAAGATTACTGGAAATGATTCTACTGAAACCAAAGTAATTGATTCTTTGGGTTATGAAAAAAAATTCAAAGATTACAAATCTCTTCAAACAGAAACAGACTCATTAACGAAACGTTTATTATCTATTGGCTATATTAATAGTAAATTAATAGAACTTAAAAAACAGCATGACTCCCTATTTCATGCTAAATTTAATTTGAAAACTCAATTTAAGTCAATTACGATACAACATCATGGCTTGATTGATGAAGATATATTGAAATTGAGCGATTTAACATCTGGTGACACCTCATTTACACTTCCTATTTCAAAATTAGAACAAACCCTTAAATTTATAAATGCAGAAATCGCCAATCAAGGCAATCCTTTTTCGACACTTCAACTTATAGATATCAAACGCGAAAGTGAAACCCATCTTTCAGCACGTTTAGAATTATCGCAACCTTCAGAGCGTTTTATTGATAAAATCATTATTAAAGGCTATGACAAATTTCCAGAAGCTTTTGTAAAGCGCTATATGAAGATAAAAATCGGACAACGATTTAATTTAGCTCGTATCAAAGAAAAAACATCTGAGCTTAATGACTTACGTTTTGCCAATCAAATTAAAGAACCTGAAGTCTTATTTACAAAAGATTCAACCATACTATACATGTATATAGAAAAAACCAAGAGCAATGCATTTGATGGGTTTTTAGGTTTTGGAACCAATGAAGATACCAACAAAATTGAATTTGATGGTTATCTAAATTTAAGCTTAACGAATAATCTTAATTATGGTGAAACTCTAAAATTACTTTATAAAAGTGATGAAAATGATCAACAAACCTTCGATGGCAATGTTGATATGCCTTATATGTTTGGCTCGCCTTTGGGTGTAGAACTCAACCTTAATATTTTTAGAAAAGATTCTACGTTTGTTACTGCAAGGCAATCTGCAAAACTCAATTATCAAATTAACTCTAATCACCTTATTGGTGTTGGCATTAGTGGCGTAAGATCTTCCAACCTATTAGATACTGAAATATCTTCCATTAACGATTTTAATTCGAGTTATTACTTTAGTAATTATGTTTATACGAAGCGTCAGAGCTATGACTTCTTATTTCCTATCAACTTTTTATTTGACATTACTGCTGGATTTGGTAGCCGAACATTTGATACCATAGATGAAAATCAAACCAAGTTCGCTTTACATACTTTTAAAATATTTAATCTAAATGATCGGAATAGTATTTTTGTAAGAGGAAGTGGTCAAATTATAGATTCTGAAACATTTCTAGAAAATGAACTTCCAAGATTTGGAGGCATTAACTCTATTCGAGGTTTTGAAGAAAACAGCTTATTTGCAAACTTATTTGGAGTTATTAATACGGAGTATCGCTATCGCTTAAATCGTGATATTTATGTTCATTCTGTTATTGATGCAGCTTACTTTGAAAACAAGATAAGCGATCAGAAAGGCAAATTGTTTGGTTTTGGCTTCGGATTTGGTTTTCTCAGTAAAGCTGGACTCTTCCGTTTTAATTACACCAGTGGAAAAACCGAAAATCAACGCTTCAGATTATCAGATTCTAAAGTTCACTTAAGCCTTACAGCTACATTTTAATAGTAGATGATATTTCTTATCCTTGAAATTGACCAAAAAAAATGGTCTTTTTTTATACCTTTATGGCATTGAAAAAGAAAAATAATTTTTGAATTAATTATTGTTTTGCTAATAACCTCCTGACTTTCAGTCTTAAAAACAATTAATATATTCAACAATAACTTACTGATGAATCTAAAAAAAATTACATTTTTACTCGTATTTATTACTTCGTATTTAGGATTAGTTGCTCAAAACACAGTTGGAGTCATATCTTATAATCAAAATGACACCTACAATGCCTTAACTTTGTTTACGTCGCAAACTGAAACTTATCTAATCAATAGTTGTGGAGAAGCTGTTAATCAATGGACTAGCGCTTACCCATCAGGACATGCCGTTTATTTATTGGAAGATGGCTCTTTATTAAGGGCTGGAAGAGTAGGAAATACGACTCTGTCTATTGGTGGTGCAGGAGGCATTATTGAAAAATACGATTGGGATGGCAATATAACTTGGACTTACACTATTTCGAGTGATACTGAATTGCAACATCATGATATTTTTCCAATGCCCAACGGAAACATTCTTGTTCTTGTATTAAACGTTATGTCTAGTGCAGAAGCTATCCAAGCAGGACGCAATCCTAACTTAATAACTGATGGTGTACTTTACAATGAACAAATTTTAGAGATTGAACCTGTTGGTACGAATCAGGCTAATATTGTTTGGGAATGGAATATTAAAGACCATTTAATTCAAGATTTTGATGCTACAAAAGACAATTTTGGTGTTGTTGAGGACAATCCACAATTACTTGACATCAACTTTTTAGGAGGTTTAAGTGGAAGTGCCAACTGGCTTCACATGAATTCTATTCAATATAATGAGAATCTTGACCAAATTGTAATGAGTTCAAGACACTTAAGTGAAATTTATATTATTGATCACTCGACAACGACTTCTGAAGCTTCCAGCAATCTTGGTGGCACTTATGGGAAAGGTGGTGACCTTTTATACAGATGGGGAAATCCTCAAGCCTATAAACAAGGTACTCAAAGTGATCAAAAACTTTTCGGTCAGCACTATCCTCATTGGATTCCAGATGGCTTACCAAATGCTGGTCAGTTGATTTTATATAATAATGGATTTACAAGAACGCCAAGCTTTTCTGAAATATTTATTTTGACCCCTCCAACAACAGCTCCTGGTGTTTATGATTACACTTCTAACACGGCTTATGGACCAGCAACTACCGATTACACCTATACGAATCCAGACGACCCAACTAATTTCTTTTCTAGAATATTATCCAGTGCGCAAATGTTGCCTAACGGAAATATTTTGATTTGCGATGGCGATTCTGGTTATTTTTTCGAAATCGACACTAACGACAACATTGTCTGGGAATACATTAATCCTACAGGAACATCTGGAATTATGGCTCAAGGTGATGATCCTGAAGCTGTTCCAAACACCGTATTTAGAGCTACAAAATACAGTCTTGATCACCCTGCTTTTACAGGAAGAGATTTAACTCCAGGAAATCCAATAGAACTCAATTCAGAAAACAATGCGCCTTGTGATGTTCTAAGTACTGAAGAATTTTCAATTCAAGATGTAGCGATTTACCCAAATCCTGCTTCAGACATTATAAACATAAATTCATCTCGTAGTATCAATAGGATTGAAGTTTATAATAGTCTTGGAGCCTTAATTCTTCAAGTTAATGATACACATAAGATCAATGTTTCGAATTTTGATTCAGGTATATATTTTTTACGGATTTCTTCAAATACCAGATCGATTACGAAAAAAATTATTAAACATTAATTTTTAATACATCAACTAAGACCACCTTTTATGAGGTGGTTTTTTTATACCTTTGGCGCATGGAAAAAGAGACAACAATTTTTGGTATTCGTGCTATTATAGAAGCCGTAAAATCTGGAGAAAATATCGATAAGGTATTTCTTCAAAAAGGATTGAGAGGTGATTTATTTACTGAATTGGAAGACTTACTGAGAAAAGAACGTCTCAATGTCTCTTATGTTCCAGTTGAAAAACTAAACAGGCTTTCCAAACAAAATCACCAAGGTGCTATTGCTCAAATTGCTCCAATTTCATTTTATACACTTGAAAACCTTGTTGAAACTGTATTAGAATCTGATAAAACACCACTATTTCTTCTACTCGACCAATTAAGTGATGTACGAAATTTTGGTGCCATTATAAGAACTGCGGAATGCACAGGAGTTTCAGGAATTATCATTCAGAAAAAAGGTGGTGCTCCAGTCAATGGTGATACTATTAAAACGAGTGCTGGTGCAATTTTCAAAATCCCAATTTGTAAAGTAGATCATATTAAAGACGCTGTATTTTATATGCAAGCCTCAGGAATTAAAGTTATTGCAGCTACTGAAAAAGCCGAACATACCATTTATGATGTTTCTTTTAAGGAACCTTGTGCCATTGTAATGGGTTCTGAAGGAAAAGGTATTAATCCGTCAGTTTTAAAAGTTGCCGATGATCAGGCCAAGCTTCCTATTCTTGGAGAGATTGAATCTTTAAATGTTTCGGTAGCTTGTGGCGCTTTCCTTTATGAAGCTGTTAGACAAAGAATGAAGTAAACAACATCAGGCACAGGTATTAGTCTTCTCTTTTTTTAAACGTATAGGTAATATTTAATTGGTTTTCTTCAGAAGACATCTCTTCTTCTATTTCTGGTTCGAGGTTTTCGATAAAGTTTCCATTTTCATCAAAGTGTTTCAAAAACGGATCATCATCTTCGTTATAATCTGGTTGTTGCCAAACATAGCGTTCTGGCTTTGCTACCGATTTTCTAAAAATTAAAGCAAATAGCAATCCAGAAATTAATCCGCCTAAATGCCCTTCCCAAGACATGCCTTCCTTAACGGGAAACACATACCAAATCATGCTTCCATAGAGAAAAATAATCATCAGAGATAACGCTACTAAACGATAATGTTTAGCGAAGACACCTTTAAAGAAAATAAAACTCACCAGCACATAAACCAATCCGCTGGCACCAATATGATTTGAAGGTCGTCCGATAATCCAGGTGATTAATCCTGATAAAATAATTCCGTAGAGAATAACTTTCCAGGATATTTTCCGATAGAAATAAAATAAAGCAACAGACAAAATAAATAGCGGAATACTATTGTGATATAAGTGCTGAATATCGGCATGAATAAACGGACTAAAAAAGATGCCACTCAAGCCTTCCAACTTTTGAGGATACACGCCAAAAGTTTTAATAGCAGGAAAAAAACGAACCTGCAACCAAAATACTATCCAGATTGACAGCACAAAAAACACAGGGTAGGCAACGACTCCTGTAGAATATCTAAAATGCTGTTGGTTGTGACTCATCTTCAAATTTAAAATATAATTAGCAAATTGCTCTCCATTTATTAAAACTATGAAATATTGTCACGTTCATTTTTGTAATTTTACGGTATGAATGAACCATTAGCAGAACGATTACGCCCACAAACGCTTGACGATTACTTAAGTCAGTCACATTTAGTGGGCAAAACTGGTGTTTTAACTCAGCAATTGCAACATGGTGTTATTGCCTCTATGATTTTTTGGGGTCCTCCAGGCACAGGAAAAACGACACTTGCTAATATTATAGCCAACGAATCTAAACGACCTTTTTACACCTTGAGTGCTATAAACTCTGGTGTTAAAGACATTAGAGATGTTATTGATAAAGCCAAGCAAAGTGGTGGTTTATTTACAACAAAAAACCCCATTTTATTCATTGATGAGATACATAGGTTTAGTAAATCTCAGCAAGATTCCTTGTTACAAGCTGTTGAAAAAGGATGGGTAACTCTTATTGGTGCCACAACTGAAAACCCGAGTTTTGAAGTGATTCCTGCACTTCTTTCCAGATGTCAGGTCTATGTCTTGAATGCCTTTGACAAAACCGATTTGGAAGCGCTTTTAAAACGTGCTATTAAGGACGATGAAATACTTTCAAAACGCACCATTAAATTAAAAGAAACGGAAGCTCTTATCAGACTTTCAGGAGGTGATGCCAGGAAGCTTTTAAATGTATTTGAACTTATTGTTACCTCATATAACAGTGATGACACGATTGTAATAACAAATGACGTTGTTTCAGAAAAAGTTCAAAACAATACAGTTCGATATGATAAAACTGGAGAACAACACTATGACATTATTTCGGCATTTATAAAATCGATTCGAGGTAGTGATCCTAATGCTGCTGTGTACTGGTTAGCACGAATGATTGAAGGTGGAGAAGATGTTAAATTTATTGCAAGACGTTTAATTATCTTAGCAAGTGAAGA
Source organism: Psychroserpens mesophilus (assembly GCF_000826645.1). GTDB lineage: Bacteria > Bacteroidota > Bacteroidia > Flavobacteriales > Flavobacteriaceae > Psychroserpens > Psychroserpens mesophilus. The sequence goes on along the minus strand of NZ_JXJP01000002.1, from coordinate 268,203 downwards.
TATTGGCAATGCAAATCCTACAGCATTGGTAATTGCAAACAACACATTTCAGGCAGTAACTGTTATAGGATTTCCAGAATCTCGAATAATTTTGAGTCAGTGCGCAACGTATTTAGCAACTTCGCCAAAAAGCAACGCAGCTTATGAAGCTATTGGTAAGGCTCAACAACTTGTAAAAGAGACAGGCGATTTATCTGTTCCATTGTCTATAAGAAATGCGCCAACCAAATTAATGAAAGAATTAGGCTATGGCGACGCTTATAAATATGCACACAGTTACGATAACAATTTTGCAAATCAGGAATTCTTACCAGAAGAGATTCAAAACACAAAACTTTATAATCCTGGAAATAATGCACGTGAAAATGCACAACGCGAATTTTTAAAGCTTCGCTGGAAAGATAAGTACGGTTATTAAAATTTGATGTTTAAGGTTTCAAGGGATGTTGATTTACCGTCATTTTTAGACAAATACCAAAATCCATCCTCCTTATAAACGATTGCATTTTGATCTTTTACGATAAAGGTATTTGTTTTAGGGGTTTCTAGAAGAATCATAACGACTTTTGGTGTTGTATCAACCACTTGAAATCCGTTGGATATTGGTTGAGCAAATAACACATGACTAGCTTCTGACAAAACTTTAGTATGCGCTAACTTTTCATCTTTTGCTATAGGCTCAGGAACAGCAACCATAGCTGATTTCTCTTCTACTTTTTCTTGTTTTAAAGCTGCCACTTCTTGTTTTAAGCGTTCAATTTCTTCCTCTGCCTTTTTAGTTTCTTCATTACTGATATTGGAAGACTCATTATTTAAGTTAGAAGATAATGCTTCAATTTTAGGGTCTGATTTATAGTTATAATTGTGAAACTGAAACGTTTCAAAAGCATTCCTAAGTGCTAAATTGTATGATATTTTAAATTCTTTTTCTCTGGATTTTCCAACTTTTGAGGCCACAATTAGCTGTCCGTTACAATCCATTAGGTTTATAATAAGTTTTGTACTTAAAAAACCACCTCTGTCTTTTACCACTTCAGCTTTTAAAGCCAAACATCTATTCCTTCTTAAATCTTCTGGGAACGGATCATTTTCTAAAAAAGCTGTGTAACCATATTTATTGAACAAAAATTTAGTCAGGGAATTTATTTGATATTGATCTGTATCACTCAAAAATTCATATTTCAATGGTACAATGATATATTTATAATTATCGATAGCTTCAACATTTATGACTTCATCTTGGGAAAAACCATTGAAAGAAATAAGGACTACCATTGAAAAAATTAAGGCGATATGTTTCATGTAAATTAGTTTTATTTTTAATTATAATGAGAAGAAATTAAAGATACAATTTTATATCTAACAAAGTCTTTATCTGTTTGATATGAGATTCTGGATTGTGGTTATGGTAATTAAATAAAATGGCGTCAAAACCAACATCAAGTGCTCCTAAAACATCAGCTTCAAGACTATCGCCAATCATTATACTTTCGTGCGGTTTAGCTTTTGCAGCTTCTAAAGCGTAGTTAAAAATTATTGGATTGGGCTTTTTGACACCAGCAATTTCAGAATTGGTAACCGTTTTGAAATACTGAGCAATCTTAGCATTATCCATCTTCTTTTGTTGCGCTTCATCAAATCCGTTGGTAATGATGTGTAACTGATAGCGATCCTTCAAATGTTCTAAAATATCAAAAGTACCTTCAAACAAATGATTAAATGTTGTTAAATACGCTATATAATCTTCAGATAACTTATGTATCGTATCGTCTGAAATTTTGAAACTAATTGCGTCAAAAGTGTCTTTCAAGCGACTGTAACGCAAATTGGGTTTGTCAATTTTTTCATCACGATATAGTTTCCAATAGTCTAAATTGATAGGTTCATAAACCGACAAAAATTGATTTCTGTCAATATCGATTTGATGTAAGTGAAATATTTTATCAAATGTTAATGCTGAGTTTTTATCAAAATCCCAAAGCGTATGATCGAGATCGAAGAATACGTGTTTTATGTTTTTAATCTTCATTTGCAGAATCTAATATCAAAGTGAATAATTCTCGGTAGCCGTTCCAAAGTGCATCGTCACTAAAACTATAATTATGAAAAATAGGTGTGAACGTACCATTGACTTGTTTGACTTGTTTTATAATACGTTGTAAGGCTTCTTTTTTATCTAGTTGAGACTGGTATTTTAACAACGCAGAATCTAAGCAATGAAACGAATGAATTTGCAGCGGTGTTTGAACTTCATAATCTAAGTCGTAAAATAAAAACGGTGTACAAGTACCTGCTCTAAAGCCTAATTCTTTAATATAGCCCATGGTAAAATCCTGATGGATTTCAAGTTCTACTAAATGCCGATAGGACTTAGGCAAATTTAACTTTGAAAATGAATGACGCGATGCTTGTAGTTCATAATTAATTATAGATTCCATCGCTTTCTTTTCCTTTTTCAATATAGCAATATCGTCAAGTGCGAAATAGGAGGCTTTTAATCCGACTTTAGAATAATCTGCCACAGATTTAATGAGCGATACAAATTCTTTTTTATTAATACTAATATTTTTGTCATAGGTTGAATAATCACCTATTAAAAAAAGGACGATGAACTTGAAATCGCAATTTTTCTGTTTATTGATTATCCATTTAAACGTATCATGAGGATCACGTTTAAAACCTGACAATACCATAGCTCTTTGGTAAAGTCGCCCCAATCTTAAACGTATCAAATCATTGAAAATACCTCCAAATGTTCTTAATAAGCCTTTTTTTCTAAAGTAGTACGCTCTTGGCACATCAATAACAGGTTGAACCGTATAATTTCTATCAGTAAACTTAAAATCTTCAAACTTTTCTTCTAAAACAGCTTTGAGTTTATAAGCCCAGATATCTACAACAGGTTGTTGCAAAAAGTTATTCTTAAAGGCTATACTTTCAGAAGCCGTAAATCGACCATAATCATCTTTTACATGAGGCAAATATTCCTCATAACGACTTAATAAATAAAACGAAGCTGCAAAAATATCAAATGGCAAAGCACTCTTTTCGCCAGTGGCAAAAAAGCATTTGGTTTCATCCCAATCCTGAACATTAATATCAATATCTGAAAGCCCTTGCTCAAAAAGCAACTCGTGGCTTCTAATAAACACCTCGTTACTAAGTGGTTGTTTGGTATAGGACATTTTGATACTGTCATGAGCAATAAAATCTTCAATAGTCGTGGTAAACGTTACTGGAACACCTAAAATTCGTGTGCACAAATGTTTAAATGTGTAACGTAATCTTGGTGTTATTTTATGTGAATAAACGAGGAGCATACCTAATCTCAGATTCTAGCTTTTAAAAGTACCAAATTACCAAATGAAAACAGTCATTTTATAAATGGAATTTAGAAAATCAATTAGATTTCACAAAAGTGATTCATCTGCAAAACTAAAGTAACTGCTTTCTGTAATTATTAAATGATCTAAAACCTTTATATCTAAACTTTGCGCAGCTACTTTCAACTTTTGGGTCAGATTCTTATCTGCTTCACTGGGTTTTAAAGTTCCAGAAGGATGATTATGAGCTAATATTAATCCCACAGCCCCAACTTCTAAAGCGGTTTTAAGAGCCAATCGAACGTCGACTAATGTGCCTGTGATTCCTCCTTTACTCAATTGATTTTTTTGAATGACTTTATTGGAATTATTCAAATAAATAATCCAGAATTCTTCATGAGGCAACTCTCCAATAATGGGTTGCATAAGTTCAAAGACCGAAACACTAGAGCTAATTTTATTTTGTTCGAGTGCTTCATTTCCTCGTCGTCGTCGCCCTATTTCTAATGCAGCAGCTATGGAAATAGCTTTAGCTTCTCCAATTCCTTTAAAGGTCATGAGTTGTTTTAATGACAGTTTTCCCAAGGCATTAAGGTTATTATTTACGCTTGCTAAAATACGTTTGCTAAGTGTGACAGCACTTTCCTCTCTGTTTCCTGAACCAATGAGTATGGCTACCAGTTCGGCATCACTAAGACTAGACTTCCCTTTATCACGAAGTTTCTCACGAGGTTGATCATCCTGTGACCAATTTTTAATAGAAAATGAAGTTGGTTTCTTGGTCATTATAAAAAGATATATCGTAACTTTCTGTGCATAAATATATACATTATATAGAAAAAATACTATATTATTATGGAATCACTTTTTACTTCTGATGCTTATAATGAAATTATGAGTAGAATTGAAAAACTTGATGGAAATGCTAAAGCAAAGTGGGGAAAAATGAACGTTTCTCAAATGTTAGCTCATTGCAATTTCCCTTTGCAAGTGGCATTACAGGATCTGAAGTTAGAGAAACCTAATGCTTTCAAACGCTGGTTATTTTCTTTTTTTAAATCATCTTTATATGATGACAAACCATGGAAGCAAAGTTTACCAACTTCTAAAGAATTCATTGTACATGACTGTAAAGAATTTACCACTGAAAAGTCCAGATTAAAAAAAATAATTGAAAGGTTTCACAATGAAAAGACAAGATTAGAGTGGCCTCCACATCCAATGTTTGGAGCATTCACTCAAGAGCAATGGGGAAAAATGCAATACAAACATTTAGATCATCATTTAAAACAATTCGGAGCCTAATGAATTATCCTCCAAAACATCATCAGGATGACAATATAAATCACATAATTGAAGTGATAAATGCTTATCCTTTGGCCACTGTGATTTCGGTTAGTGAGAATCAACCTCTAATTACCCATTTACCTTTAATTTTTGAAGATGGAAAGCTTATTGGTCATATTGATATACATAATCCACAAGCAAATTATTTAAAAAACGATTGTGATGTTACACTAATTTTTTCAGGACCTGAATGTTATATTTCTCCAAGTGTTTACGCAACCTCTCAATTACCAACATGGAATTACATCAAAGTACATTTAAAAGGAACGGTTAAAGCTATTGACAGTAAAGCAGCTTTAAAACAATCGCTAATACGCATGACTGAATTTTTAGAAGCTCCAGATTACAAGTATGTCTTAGAACCTGATAATCCAAAGCTGGACAGAAACCTCAACTATATTAAAATGTTTGAAATTACCATAACCAATTGGGAAGGTAAATTTAAGTTATCTCAAGACAAAAAGCCAAGTGATACTGAAGCCGCCCGAACGGAATTAATAAGAGCTAACCAAGAAAGCATCAAACATTTTTTGGATAAGGTGTTTTAATTAGCTAAAATCATAGGATTATGAAAGAATTAAAAAAAGAAGATATTAGTCAAGATATATTTGACTTATATGATGATTACGCTCACAATAATCTAAATCGTCGTCAGTTTGTTGAAAAGCTTTCCTTGTATGCCGTTGGAGGTTTAACTGTGACTTCCCTTTTGAGTTTCATCTCACCAAACTATATAGACACCTTGCTAGTACAACCTGATGACCCAACGTTAGATTCACAATACATCACCTATGATTCTCCTAAAGGTGGTGGAACTATAAAAGGTTTGCTGTCTCAACCTAAAGCAAATACAACAAAATTACCTGGTGTCATTGTTATACACGAAAACAGAGGTCTTAATCCTTACATTGAAGACGTTGGTCGTCGAGTTGCAAAAGAAGGCTTTATTAGTTTAGCTCCAGATGCTTTAACGCCTTTAGGTGGTTATCCTGGTAATGATGATGACGGCAGAACAATGCAGAAAAAACGTGATCGAAATGAAATGATTGAAGATTTTATAGCTGCATACCATTATCTTAAAAGCCATGAACATTGTAATGGTAGTATTGGTGTCGTTGGCTTTTGCTTTGGTGGTTGGATGTCAAACATGATAGCTGTACGTTTACCAGAATTAGATGCTGCAGTTCCTTATTATGGTAGACAACCTTCTGATGAAGATGCAGCGAAGATAAAAACGCCTTTATTATTACAGTATGCAGAATTAGATACCAGAGTTAATGAAGGATGGCCAGCTTTTGAAACTGTATTGAAAGCTAACGACATTGAGTACCAAGCCTATATTTATCCAGGAGTAAATCACGGATTTCATAATAATACCACACCAAGATTTGATAAAGAAGCAGCAGATTTATCTTGGGAACGAACTATAGCCTTTTTTAAACTTCATTTAGAAAACTAGCTTCACATTATTCAAATTTTAGCAATCATATTTAAATAAATATTATTTTTGGCACAGCTTTTGGAAAGCTTAAGTTTTTTAAAATCAACTATCATGAAAAAAATTACATTCCTTACATTGCTTTTAGTGAGCTTATTTTCAAATGCTCAAGAATCCAGATTAACAATTTTCTCTGAAGATGGAGATGCATTTTATGTTATTTTAAATGGCATTAGACAAAATGAAGAACCAGTAGTTAATATTGCTGTAGATTATCTGGTTAACGATTACTATGACACTAAAATTATATTTGCTGATGAGTCAATTCCAGTGTTGGAAAAGAAACATCTTATGGTTGTTGATGTAGATAACCAAAGAGGAGAAGTTGTTTATAAAATTAAAGATACTAAACGTGGTAGAAAATTACGTTTTTTCTCTTTTACACCTTTTCAAGCCATTATGCCTCCTCCAAGTAATGTATCTGTAATTCATTACAATGCAACACCTTTACCGCCTATTCAAACAGTAACTCAAACGACTACAACTACGACATCTTCGGGTAATGGTGATCAAATTAATATTGGTGTTGGCGTAAATGCAGGAGGCACTAATGTTGGCGTTGGAATTAATGTGAATTCAGGTATGTCAACCACAACAACTCAAACCACGACTACAACTATTGGAACACCAACTGATGTTGTTATTGTTGAAGACACGGGTTGTTATGAAATGTCTCGTCCAGATTTCAATCAGGCACTTGCTTCGATTGAAAGCAAAACCTTTTCAGATTCTAGATTAACACTCGCTAAGCAAATTACTAAAAGCAATTGCTTGAACTCAGGTCAAATTGCTCATATAACCAGCTTATTTGATTTTGAAGACACACGATTAGAATATGCTAAATTTGCTTATATCTATTGTTTCAATCCTGAAAATTACTGGAAGGTCAATAACTCTTTTCAATTTGAATCTACAATTGAAGAACTAGACGAATATATAGCCTCTTTAGGACATTAATTTTATCACCTTATTGCACATTATAAGAATCTAAACGCCTAATAACACTAGGCGTTTCTTGTGATACAAAAGACGATGTATCATAAATAAGCCCGATACCATCTGAATAATAAAACGTATCTAAACTTGGCGCCTGTTCTCCATCTGGTAAAATAACATAACGCTCAGAATATATACACTCAAAAGTTCCAGCTTCAACATTGAGTGTCGTTGAATCCTCTGTTAATTTTTCTACGATATTTCCCCAATCATTTTCATCAAGCGTACGTTCAGAATAATCATTATTAGTGAATTTCACTTCACCAGTATCCCAAATAAGGTTGCCATCTTGTTCCCTTAAATATTCGAAATGTTCACCGTTTGGATTGCACAAAGTAATGCCTTCTTCGTTACCTGTTGTTAGTCTTCTAAACTTATAATATTCAATTCCTGAAATAGTTTCCATACCAACAATACTGACTTGATCTACGACTCCAGTATCTTCATAAGTTTGGGAGTTTATATCGTATTTATAGTTTTTATAAACCCAGGAATTCCCTACACGTAAAGCGTAGAAGTTATCTTCTTGAACTTCCTGATTAACAGAGTTATCATCATTAGAACATGAAAAAAATAGAGAAATAATACATACTGTGATAAGAATACGTTTCATAATAATTTATTGATTTTAGAAATTGGTTAATAAACGTAATTGTGCAGTATAAGTGTTGTTGAATTGAATGGTTGGAATAATAACGAACAGATATTTTAATTAGTATAAGTTTCCGCAGTAATAATCGGGAATTTAAGTTTTAATTCAGATTGCTCTTTCATAAAATCCTCATACAACTCGTAGGAATCTTCAATAACTTGTTCTTTTTTCTGCAACTCATCAACAGCTTTAAAGTGGGCTGACAACACTGTAATATAATCTTGATATGTCGTATTTTCTGATATCAAATAATTAATCAAAATATCTATCGAAACATTATCCTTAAATTTGTCAACCAACATAATTTTAGGAACTTTTACACCATCGATAATTACTGAATTTTCAACATATACATTAAGAGTATCTTTAAATACAGGCTCTTTAAATATCCTATCAGGAAATGGTGGGTAAAAACTCGCTTCCTTTGGTCTAAATTGAAGAATATTATATGCTATTGTCTTAGCTATTGCTTTTCGTTGAAAGCTACGAGTTAATAAATTCTCATTACGCACCTCATAAGTTATTCGCCTTTGACCGATTGAAAACAGCACAACCTCAATTTGCTTAATATTTTTTAAGGTTATGTTTTTATCTGCAGAAACTATTACATTGAGACGTGAATATAGCTCTTCTCTGAGTGAAGCACGTTCATTTATAATTTCATTAGAAATTTCATGCATCTCAATGACTTCATTGTATTGGTTTCTTATGATCAACTCACCATTATCATCCTGAAGAATTTTAAAACTGATCGTAGGATACCTGTAATCCAAATTTTGATGATACAATGATTTAGGTAGATCAACAATTGGATTCGCTTCTAAAGCCATATTATCAATCGCTTTGTAATTAATAATATTGATTTTACTTAATCCATACGAAAGACTACAAAACAGTAAAGCATGAATACATATGTACTTCCATTTCTGTTTATTGAATACGCTTTTTAATGTCTTCCATGATTCTAGGTATAAAACAATAATTAAAAGAATTGCTATAAGTTTTGCTGTTGACGTAAATTCAAAATCCATACAACACATAGCAAATGTGCCAAACATCCAACCTAATTTTAAAAACCAATGTGCAAAATTAAACCCTAAGAAAATTTGTTCGTTTACAATTCGCTTTCGCTTTAGGCTTCTCCTTGACATTAAATTACCTGGTCGGCTAAATAAGAAACTAACTGCTATTGAATGTCCTAAAATAAATGATACACTAGCAAAAAATAGATTATAAAAATTTCTAGAATCTTCACTAATTATATTTGGTATTAAATCAAAACTGAAGGAAATAACTCTTTCCGTTTCAAAAATAGCTTGTGAAAAACTATAGGTAACGAATGCTGAGAAAACACTTATGCAAATGAAGGCGAAGGTTTTAAACTTAGAAAAATTTCTAAAATTCAAATGGTCATCATAAAATAGTCTATTGAATTTCATTCTCGTAAGTTTATATTAGGTAAGTATAAACTTAAGACTAAACGTTACAAAAAGGAATTAGACGAATAACTTCTTTACCTCATCAAAATCCAAACCTCCATAATTACCAGAACTCATAAGTAACAAGGCTTTGTTATCGAAATTTTGAGAGAATAAATAGTTTTTAAAGTCTTCTGGATTGGTATAAATTATTAAATCATCACGTTCAAAGGCATTGGCAATTTGTTCGTGAGTGACTTCATCTAATTTTTTGATTTCAACAGCATGAGGAGAATAAAATACAATAGCTACATCTGCGGCATTTAAAGCGCCTTTATATTCTTTTAAAAATTCAGCATTTAAACTGCTGTAGGTATGAAGTTCTAAACATGCAACAAGCGTTCTATCGCTATATTGTTCTTTTACAGCATTGGTTGTTGCCTCCACCTTACTTGGCGAATGTGCAAAATCTTTGTAAGCAACACTTTGAGACGACTCAGCGATTTTTTCCAGACGTTTGCTTGCGCCCTTAAAAGTCGCAATAGCTTCATAAAAATCATCTTCATCAATTCCCATATGCTGACAAATCCATTTGGCACCAGCAAGGTTATTAAGATTATGCTTTCCGAAGATCTCAACAGGCAAATCCCCTTCTGGCGTTTCTAATAAAGTTTGTCCGTTTTCAACACGATATTCAGGCGTATGATAAGCAAGTTTTCGAATTGGGTTTTCGCTTGCTTCAACAACACGTTTTACTTCCAGATCTTCTTCGTTATAATTGATACTTCCGCCATTCACAATACTATCGACAAAAATGGAGAATTGCTCTACATAGTTTTCATAAGTTGGAAATACGTTGATATGATCCCAAGCAATGCCGCTTAATAAGGCAATATTAGGCTTGTATAAATGAAATTTTGGTCGTCTGTCAATTGGCGAACTTAAATACTCGTCACCTTCCAACACAATAAAATCGTTATCTTCAGTAAGTTTTACCATGACATCAAACCCTTCCAGCTGCGCACCAACCATATAATCAACATCACGATCGTGGTAATGCATCACATGTAAAATCATAGATGTAATCGTCGTTTTTCCATGACTTCCACCAATAACCACTCGTGTTTTATGTTTGGATTGTTCGTATAAAAATTCAGGATAGCTATAGATTTTCAGACCTAGGTCTTGTGCTTTTAACAATTCCGGATTATCAGCTTTCGCATGCATTCCTAAAACAATGGCATCTAATGAATTTGTGATTTTCTCGGGAAACCAACCAAATGTTTCAGGCAACAAACCCTTAGCCTTCAAACGTGACTTTGAAGGATCAAATATAGTATCATCACTGCCAGTGACTTTATATCCTTTGTTGTGTAATGCGATTGCGAGATTGTGCATTGCAGCTCCACCAATGGCTATAAAATGTACGTTCATGGTTAGTTGGTTTGAAAATTAAATCTATACAATATATGATTTTACAGCTTCTAAAGCTTTGTCTAATCCATCAGGATTTTTTCCACCAGCTGTAGCGAAGAATGGTTGACCTCCACCTCCACCTTGGATGTGTTTTCCTAAATCTCTAACGATGGTTCCTGCATTTAAATCTTTACTGGCAACCAGTTCTTTTGAAATATAACACGATAATAATGCTTTACCATCATTTTCTGTACCAAAGAGTAAAAACAGATTATCGAATTGACTGCCCAATTCAAAACATAAATCTTTGATTCCAGAAGCATCTAAATCGATTTTCTTAGCTAAAAACTGAATGCCATTAATTTCAGCGATTTCATTTTTTAAATCACCTTTAATGTGCTTCGCTTTCTCTTTCAGTAAGTTCTCAATCTGCTTCTTTAAATCTGAATTCTCTTCCTGAAGATTTTGCAATGCTTTAACGGGCTCTTTAGCGTTGTTGAGCAAATCTTTCATTTCAAAATACGCTCTGTTATTTTCAAAATAGAAATCTTTTACAGCATCGTTTGTTATCGCTTCAATACGACGAATTCCGGCAGCAACTGCTCCTTCTGAAACAATCTTAAAATGCCAGATATCTCCAGTATTTTTAACATGTGTTCCTCCGCAAAGCTCAATCGATTGTCCGAAGCGTACTGTGCGAACCGTATCTCCATATTTTTCTCCAAATAAGGCCATAGCACCTTCTTCAATTGCTTTTTCCATAGGAATATTACGTTGTTCTTGAAGTGGAAGTTTACCTTCAATTCTGGAGTTGACAAAATTCTCAACGTCGCGCAATTCTTCAACTGTAAGTTTGGCAAAATGAGAAAAGTCGAAACGTAAGTATTTTGAATGGACCGCAGACCCTTTTTGCTCCACATGTGTTCCAAGAACTTCTCGTAGAGCCTGATGCAATAAATGGGTTGCCGTATGGTTGCATTCCGTTCTGTTACGCTGTTTAATGTCTACAGACGCTTTAAACGTTGCATGAATATCTTTCGGTAAGTTTTTAGCAAAATGAATAATGACATTGTTTTCCTTTTTAGTATCAACAATATAAACGATATCACCTGAAGCATCTTCCAAATAGCCCTTGTCTCCTACTTGCCCACCACCTTCAGCATAAAATGGCGTTAGATTAAAGACCAATTGATACATTTCTCCATTCTTTTTTGACGTTACTTTACGATATTGTACCAATTTAACATTAGCCTCAATAGCATCATACCCAATAAACTCTTGCTCTTCATCTTCAATTAAAACTGTCCAGTCATCCGATTTGAGTTGTGACGCTTGTTTGCCTCTTTCCTGTTGTTCTTTCAACTTTAATTGAAACTCATCATGATTGTATGTATAGCCTTTTTCACGAAGAATTAAATCGGTTAAATCTTCAGGAAAACCATAAGTGTCTTTAAGTTCAAAGACTTTTTTTCCTGAAATTTCTTTAGATTTTGAACTTGTAATAATTCGATCTAGAAGTAACAAACCTTGATCTAAAGTTCGTAAAAAAGAAGACTCCTCTTCTTTAATTACGTTTTCAATCAGTTGCTTTTGTTCTTTCAATTCTGGGAATGCTTTACCCATTTTTTTAATAAGTACATCAACCAATCTATAAATAAAAGGCTCCTTTTTATCTAAAAAGGTAAAGCCATAACGCACTGCTCTACGCAAAATTCTTCGAATTACATAACCTGCACCAGTGTTGCTAGGTAATTGACCATCTGCTATTGAAAATGCCACAGCTCTAACGTGATCTGAAATAACACGAATAGCGATATCCACTTTGTCGTTTGTTCCGTATTCCTTATTAGTGATGGTTTCAATCTCTCTAATGATTGGCGTAAACACGTCTGTATCATAATTAGATTGAACACCTTGCAAGACCATACATAAGCGCTCAAAGCCCATTCCAGTATCGATATGCTTCGCAGGTAAGTTTTCTAAACTCCCATTAGCTTTACGATTGTATTGCATAAATACGAGGTTCCAGATTTCAACAACCTGAGGATGATCCATATTTACTAATGACTTGCCGTCAACCTTAGCTTTTTCTTCTTCAGAACGAATATCAACATGAATTTCGCTACAAGGACCACAAGGACCTTGGTCTCCCATTTCCCAGAAATTATCCTTTTTATTTCCCATAAGAATGCGATCTTCAGAAATGAATGCTTTCCAAAAATCATATGCTTCCTGATCCATTGGAAGATTGTCATCGTCACTACCTTCAAAAACGGTAACATAAAGGATGTCTTTGTTGATGCCGTAAACTTCAGTCAACAACTCCCAAGCCCAAGCAATGGCTTCATTCTTAAAGTAATCACCAAAACTCCAGTTTCCTAACATTTCAAATAAAGTATGATGATAGGTATCGTAACCTACTTCCTCTAGATCGTTATGTTTACCAGAAACACGCAAACATTTTTGGGTATCGGCAATTCTAATGTTTTTTGGTTCGGCATTTCCTAAAAAGAATTCTTTAAAAGGCGCCATCCCAGAGTTAACGAACATGAGTGTTGGATCGTTTTTTAACACCATTGGTGCTGATGGTACTATACTATGCTTCTTTTCATGAAAGAAGTTTAAAAATGTTTGGCGAATGTCTTGAGACTTCATAATTAGAAATTAAATCCTTGTAAATTAACCCATTGCAACACTTAAACTGATGAAAACCTCTAAAACTAAAGGCCAAATGACTTCAAAGTGTGAAACAATTTATATATTTGTGTGTTGTTCTATTATTCCTGCAAAAATAGAACTTTTTAAGATATGGCTAAAGTAAAATATTATTACGATTCTGAAACGCTTTCTTACCGGAAAATAGAGCGTAAAAAAAGAACTACAATAAAGTTTACCATGCTGTTTTTATTAGCAGCAGCTTTATTCGGATTTCTTTTTGTTTTTATTGCAAGCCAGTATATTGAATCACCAAAAGAACGTGCTTTAAAACGAGAATTAGCTAATTTACAATTACAGTATAAACTACTCAATAAGCGTGTAGACAATGCCTTTGCAGTTTTGGAAAGTGTTGAAGAACGCGACAATGCAATTTATCGGTTATATTTTGAAGCTAACCCAATCCCTTCTGAACAACGACGAGCTGGTTTTGGTGGTATTAATCGCTATAAAAAATATGAAGGGTACGATAATTCGAAATTGATCATTGAAAGTAACAAACGTTTAGATTTACTTCAAAAAGCAATTGTCGTGCAATCAAAATCCTTAGATGAAATTGCTGTTTTAGCAGAAGACAAAGAAAAATTCTTATCAGCCATACCTGCTATTCAACCTGTAAAAAATGAAGACTTAAAATACATGGCTTCTGGCTATGGCTATAGAACTGACCCTTTTACTAAAGTTAGAAAATTTCATTTTGGTATGGATTTTACAGCTCCAAGAGGCACACCAGTTTATGCTTCAGGAGATGGTGTTGTCACTCGCGCAGATAATAATGCCTCTGGATATGGCAAACACATCAGAATAGATCATGGCTACGGTTATGTATCACTCTATGCGCATTTATACAAATACAATGTGCGTTCTAATCAAAAGGTGAAACGTGGTGATTTAATAGGTTTTGTAGGAAGTACAGGACGTTCTGAAGCACCTCATCTTCACTATGAAGTATTTAAAGATGGTGAGCGTATTAATCCAATTAATTTTTACTACGGAAACCTATCTGCAGACGAATATGCAAGACTGTTAGAAAAAGCATCTTTAGAAAACCAATCCTTAGACTAATGCATATAGATTTACCTGAAAAAAGATATTACAGTATTGGCGAAGTAGCTAAGGCATTTGATGTAAACACCTCTTTAATCCGATTTTGGGAAAAAGAATTTGATGTTATTAAGCCTAAAAAAAATGCAAAAGGAAATCGGAAGTTCACTCCTGAAGACATTAAGAATCTACAATTCATTTATCATTTGGTAAAAGAGCGCGGATTTACACTTGAAGGTGCAAAAACACATCTTAAAGAAGAAAAACAACAAACACTTAACAACTTTGAAATAATAAATAAGTTAGAAGGTATAAAAGCCCAGCTAATAAAAATTAAATCACAGTTGTAACATATGCAATATTACTACAACTAATAAAACACAACTTTAAAACTATATCATTATGAAAAAATGGCTCATTCCTGTTATTATCATTGCTATTTTAGCAATAGGATCTTATTCCTGGGTTAAAGGATTTAATAATACTGCAGTTCAGCTAAATGAAAATGTGAGTGAAGCATGGGGAAATGTTCAAACATCTTACCAAAGACGAAATGACCTTATTGGTAATTTAGTTAATACTGTAAAAGGTGCTGCTGACTTTGAACGCAACACATTAAAAGATGTTATTGAAGCCAGAGCAAAAGCAACCTCTATTAATATTGATCCATCCAATGTAACACCTGAGCAACTGGCTCAATACAATCAAGTACAAGGTGGATTGAGTGGCGCTTTAAAAAGTTTATTAGTAACGGTTGAGCGTTATCCTGATTTAAAATCGAACCAAAACTTTCTTAAACTTCAGGACGAATTAACAAGCACTGAAAATACTATTCAAACAGCCAGAACACGCTATAATGAAGCCATAAAGCCTTATAATATTCATGTAAAAGAATTCCCAAACTCTATTTTAGCTGGAATTTTAAATTTTGATGAAAAGCCATATTTTGATTCAGAAGCTGGTGCTGAAAAACCTGTTGATGTAGAATTTGATTTCAACAATTAAGATGTCTAAAGTGGAAGCTTTCCTCTCTGTCGATGAGGAGCAAGAAATCATTGAAGCAATTCGAACTGCAGAACAAAACACATCTGGTGAGATTAGAATTCATATTGAAAACTCATCAAAACTAGATGCTTTTAATCGTGCGATGGAGGTCTTTCACTTCCTCAAAATGGATAATACCAAACAGCAAAACGGTGTTCTCATTTATGTTGCTGTAGAAGATAAAACCTTTGTCATTTATGGTGACAAAGGTGTTAACGATGTTGTTCCAAAAGGATTTTGGGACAGCACTAAAGATGTTATCCAATCTCATTTTAAGCATGGTAATTTTAAACAAGGACTTATTGAAGGTGTTCTTAAAGCTGGCAAACAATTAGAAACTCATTTCCCATGGATTCATGGTGATACAAATCAATTACCTGACGATATTTCTAAAGGATAGATGGTAAGCAAAAGTATTTAAAATAAAATGTCATACGTAGCGAATAGTATAAAACACAAATTTAAAGTTATGCATCACGCCAAAATGTTATGCCTGTTAGCTATGCTTTTACTGAGTTCGCAAACCGTACTTGCTCAATTTGATATTCCTCCTATTCCAAAGGAAGAAACGAGTGTTTATGACTATGCTAACTTACTTTCTGCTTCTGAAAAACAGAATTTAGAACAAAAACTCATTCGATATTCTGATACTACATCTACACAAATTGTCATAGCCATAATACCAACTACCAAAGGCGAAAACATAGGATTGCTCACTCCAAAATGGGCTCATGAATGGGGAATTGGCCAGTCCAAAGAAGATAACGGTGTGTTTATTTTACTTGCCAGAGATGATCGTAAAATCTGGATTTCACCAGGCTATGGTGTTGAAGACCGACTTACGGCTGGAGTTACTGGTGAATTAGTAAGAAATGTTATCATACCAGAGTTTAAAAAAGGAGATTATTACCAAGGACTTAATAAAGGTTCTGATGCTATTTTTGAAGTATTAACTGGAGCTTATCAAGGTACAAGACAAAGTAATTCACAAAACCCATTTCCTGTAGGTCTCTTTTTCTTATTATTTATCATTTTTATCATTTTCTTGATTGCTATTTCTAAAAACAGACGAGGTGGTAATAATGGAAGAGGTGGACATCGAACTGATGGTACTAGTATTCTTGATGCTATTATCTTAAGTAATATGGGACGTGGAAGTTATGGAGGTCGCTCAGGTGGCTTTGGGAGCAGCTCAGGCGGAAGCTTTGGTGGTGGCGGATTTGGAGGAGGCTTCGGAGG
This sequence comes from Psychroserpens mesophilus, assembly GCF_000826645.1. Lineage (GTDB taxonomy): Bacteria > Bacteroidota > Bacteroidia > Flavobacteriales > Flavobacteriaceae > Psychroserpens > Psychroserpens mesophilus. The sequence goes on along the minus strand of NZ_JXJP01000002.1, from coordinate 251,511 downwards.
AGGCGGTTTCTCTGGCGGAGGTGCTGGTGGAAGCTGGTAGGTTGTTAGTTGTTAGTTGTTAGTTGTTAGTTGTTAGTTGTTAGTGCAAAATAAAAAAACACTATCTTTTTACAGAATAGTGTTTCACTGATATTTGATTCTATGTTTTACTTCTTACGCATATAAACGCTAATTGGAACACCTTTAAAATCAAAATGATCTCTTAATTGGTTTTCTAAGTACCGCTTGTATGGATCTCTTACATATTGTGGCAAGTTACAGAAAAATGCAAATTGAGGTTGAGGTGTTGGTAATTGCATGATATATTTAATCTTCACAAATTTACCTTTATATGCTGGAGGCGGATAATTTTCAATAATTGGTAATAGTACCTCGTTAAGCTTACTTGTTTTAATCTTTTTAGTTCGGTTGTTATAAACTTCAACAGCAGTTTCGATTGCTTTAAAAATACGCTGTTTATTCAATACTGAAATAAACACAATAGGCACATCTGTAAAAGGTGCTATTTCCTCTCTTATTTTTCTTTCAAAATCACGAGTAGTCATGGTATCTTTTTCAACTAAATCCCATTTATTGACTAATATCACAATCCCTTTTCGGTTACGTTGTGCTAACCAGAATATATTTTGTACTTGTCCGTCGAAACCTCTCGTAGCATCTAAAACCAATAAGCAAACATCACAATGCTCAATAGCTCTTACGCTTCGCATTACTGAATAAAACTCAAGATCTTCTTTAACTTTAGATTTTCGTCTGATACCAGCGGTATCCACTAAATTAAACTCGAAACCATAACGGTTATATTTTGTATCAATTGAATCTCTGGTAGTTCCAGCGATATCTGTAACGATGTAACGCTCTTCACCAATAAGTGCGTTTATAAAAGATGATTTACCAGCATTTGGACGGCCAACAACTGCGAAACGTGGCAGTTCATCTTTCTCTTCCTCTTCTTCCTTTTCTGGTAAGGCTTCAACTAGTGCATCAAGGAGATCTCCAGTGCCACTGCCATTAATACTCGCGATGGTAAAATATTCACCTAAACCCAGTGAATAAAACTCCACTGCATCTTCAGCACGTTTTCCGTTATCAACTTTATTGACGGCTAAAAAAACGGGTTTATCGACTTTACGGAGTAGTTTTGCTACGTCTTCATCCATCCCAGTAACACCAGTTTCAACATCTACCATAAAAATGATGGCATCAGCTTCATCGATTGCTAATTCAACCTGTTTATCAATTTCAGCTTCAAATATATCATCACTTCCTTTAACGTAACCACCTGTATCAATTAATGAAAACTCTTTTCCGTTCCAATCACTTTTCCCGTAATGTCTGTCACGTGTCACACCACTCACAGCGTCAACAATGGCTTCACGACGTTGAATTAAACGGTTAAAAAATGTTGATTTTCCAACATTTGGTCTTCCTACTATAGCAACTATATTACTCATAATTTTATTTTTATCTGCATTACATATCCTGTAAGCGGCTGCAAAGATACTAAATATGTATAGATGAATTGGTTATTTTAGAGTAAACCTATTTTTTTAATTATTAATTAAATAAAAAATAGTACTTTGAGTAACCATTTCAAGTTAAAATGTCAACAACTAATACTATTGTTTTAAGGCCTCGCTTTAAATTTTATGTCAAGCAAGATAATAACATGCTTTTGAAGCTATTCGAAGACAAAAAAACAACACAATCTGATTATATAGTATCTCGAATTGATGACCACGTATTTATAAGAATTCCGAAGGATAAGCAACATTTTTGGTCACCTCAACTCCATTTAGAGATCAACAAGGAATTTGACAAAGAAGGTAGTGTTATTTATGGCTTATTTGGCCCAAATCCTACAGTTTGGACGATGTTTATGTTTTTTCACTTTCTCGTCGCAGGATTATTTATCGCTTTTGGTATTTGGGCTTATGTGAATTGGTCTTTAGGTGATTCCTATACGTTCCAGTTGTTTTTCACCTTATTTGCAGTCGTTATTTGGTTTGCCCTTTATTTTGGTGGACGTTTAGGAAAAAAAGCCGGAATGGCTGAAATGCATGAATTACATCATTTTATGCGAGATACTCTAAGAAGTGTTGGTATTCATGCCGAAGACTAATTACTTCTGATTGTATCCGAAGCGCTTTAGTTGTCTTTGATCGTTTCTCCAGTTTTTATTCACTTTAACGTACAATTCTAAATGGACTTGTTTTCCAAAGAATTTCTCTAAATCTTTCCTCGCTTCGACACCTACTCGTTTCAATGCTGAGCCTTTATGACCAATTATAATTCCTTTTTGAGTGTCGCGTTCGACCATAATAACCGATCGCATTCTGATGATGTTTTCTTCTTCAAAAAACTCTTCAGTATCGACTTCAACAGCATAAGGAATTTCCTTTTTGTAATGCATAAGGATTTTTTCGCGAATTGCTTCGTTTACAAAAAAACGTTCTGGTTTATCTGTTAATTGATCTTTAGGATAAAAAGGTGGAGATTCTGGTAATAATTCTATAATTCTATTAAAAACATTCTGCACATTAAAGCCTTGCAAAGCTGAAATAGGAAAGAATTCAGCATTTGGTACTTTTTGCTGCCATAATTCGGCTTGTTCTTCTAGTTGTTCCTGATTTGAATTATCGATTTTATTCAGCAACAATAAAACCGGAATTTTTGAATTGGTAATTTTATTAAAAAAAGCTTCATCTTTTAATTCCTTTTCACCAATTTCAACCATATAAACAAGCACATCAGCATCATCAAAAGCCGACTTTACAAAATCCATCATTGATGCTTGCAGCTCATAAGCTGGCTTGATAATTCCAGGAGTATCACTAAGAATCATCTGAAAATTTTCACCATTAACAATACCCAAAATACGATGTCTAGTGGTTTGCGCTTTGGACGTGATGATGGATAATTTTTCACCAACAAAGGCATTCATTAACGTTGACTTACCAACATTTGGATTTCCAATAATATTTACAAAACCTGCTTTATGACTCATAATACCCTTTTATAACTGGTTACAAAGTTACGACCTTTATCAAACAATAAATAATATGTATGGTTTCATTTAAAAAAAGCCTGTGTTGTCTTAGTAACTTAATGTCAGTACATTATTTAATAATTACTTTCTGCGATTTTTGTTGCGTAGTGTTTTGAACATTCACGACATACATACCTGTATTTAAATTAGAAACATCAATCCGATTTTCAAGTTTAGTAGCATCAAGTTTGGTTGTCAGTATTGTTCTTCCTCTAATATCATAGAGATTTAATAATGTAATATCTTTGAGTTCTCCAGTTATGACGAGTTCTTTAGCCCTGTTTAATGCAAATATGTTCAACGTATTCAAACTGTTTTCAATCGTTGATAAAGCATCTTCTGATGTTCTTAAGTAAAAACGACCTGTTCCAGATAAATTTGTAAGTGGAGTAATCACATATTCGCCAGTATTTAATAATGTTGACGTATTTTCAACCACATCATCAAGATACACATTTACTGAAGCTGGCAAATTCTTATCAGCAATACTAAATGTAAGTTGTTCTCCTTGATTTGCATGAACTCCCAAAGGAATTGTTTCATTATTGAGGTTTGCTGAATTGAGCGTTTGTAAAGCAATCGCCTTGCCTTCGTTGTCTTGCACTAAATGAGAATAGAACATAAACTGTGAAACTGTACTTTCAAAAGCTTCAGCGTCATAACCAAAATCGAATCCTTGACTCGCATTTGGATTAAAATAGATTTCGGTTCTAGCTGTATTAGCATTCGTACTTAAATTCAGTTTCAGATAGACTAACTCTGAATTTCTTCCTGCTATGAAATCGTCTCCAGTTCCTGATGAACGCATAGTTTCTTCAAATTCGAGATCATAAGCTGCAACATGACTTGCATTAGCACTGACAAAAAACCCTTGTCCAGGAGCAATAAGCGTTGATGCTGTTATTGTCGCTAAATTATAAATGATCCAACCGTTAGTTGCATTTCCATCATAGCCATACATAGCTGCAGTACCTGAATCGAATAAACTAAGATTAGTAACTCCAGGGCTAACTTCATGAGTAAGAAAATCTTGAACATTGAGATATGTTGGATAAGGATTTCCTACTAAATTCCATTTGGTTCTTATGGGTCCAGAATTTTCAATATTAAAGTCGATGCTTCCTCCATTAGGCTGACCTTTAAAAGAGAGTGTTGAACCAGAAACTGTCGCTGCTCTGTAACCTCGTCCACTAATTAATGGTAAATTGGTGCTGCTATTTGTGTTCACATAATCACCTACTGTTTTATTAAAAGGTGCAAAAGCATACGTCGTAGGTGATGTATTTCCATCATTTAGTAACTCTGAAGCATTATTAGCCGTATTTAAAAAATCTGCAAAAGATAGATTATATATTGGTGAGGAAATTAAGTCATTTCCATTAGCATTAGAATTCACATAACGTCTATAAATAATTATATTATTAGCACTTGTACCACTTTCAATGTTACCAGGAAAAAGACTAGAATAACTTGTAGAGGTAGATTTTAACACTAGTGATGAATTAATTACTAACGTACTTCCAGCAAAATCTAAACTTGCTTCAGGCTCTACAGTAACACTGTTACAGACTGTCGTAGACGATAAAGTTGCATTTCCAGATTCAATAATTATATCATCATCAGCAGTGGCCAATCCATCCGGATTACTTGGTGACCAAACGCCATTGTCGAAAGTATAGATGATTCCACAAGCATTACCACTAACTGAAATCGTTTGGATACAAGTTTCAAAATTACCATTTACATCTGTAGCTGTCCACGTAATGGTAGTATCACCAGAAGGATAAATACCAGACGCATCCGATATTCCAGTAAGGTCATTTACTAATGTTACTGGTGTAATAGGTGCTATAGATGTTACCCAATCTGAATTTATGTCCATATTAATAAGTACTCCATTATTACTATTACCAGATTTATCAATCAAAACATAATTTCCTGATCCATCTTCAAAATCGTAGTAAGCCACTAAACCAGGTTCTGTTCCTGCTAAAAGTTTATCATAAGCATTTTCTATTTCAGAAGGTTTTAGGGCCTTATTCCATAAACTTAATTCATCTATTTGCCCGTTAAAATGTTCATTTTGATTAACATTAACATCTTCTCCAATGGCATAGCCCAGAGAAGATGAAGGAATTGAGGTAAATATTGTCGTACCTGAATTCACTTCAACACCATTTACATATAGCTTAAGCACACCATTATTAAAAGTACCTGCTACATGGTTCCATGAATTTAAGTTTAATACATTTGAACTAATAACTCCTCCTCCATTAGCACCTGTAAAGACTAATCTTAAGCCTCTACCATTTGCTAAAAATGTAGGGTTTGATCCGTCGTAAGTATCAAAAACAAACTCGCCTGGGAAACTAGCACCACCAGAATATTTAGTAAATATTCTTGAATAGGTATTGGCTCTTGGATATATCCATGCCTGAACCGAAAACTCTGTAGTAAAAGTCAAAGATGCACTATTAGATATTAATACTCTATCATTGAAACCATCAAAATCTAATGTAGTATTAACAGCACTAGGCACTTCACTTATGGTAGGTGAGATTACAATTAAGTCTTCTCCACAAGTTAATTCGCTTAAGTTAAAAGATTGATTTGTACAATTAATGTTTAATGCATTGACATCTTGAGGCTGTGTTAAATTATCGTCATTAGGAATTTGTGCATTAAAAGGTAAAAAAGAAGCACCAAACATAAGGGCTAGTGAAAACAAAAACTGTTTTTTCATAATATGTGTTATATTGGTTAGTATATGCCTTAACACGTGTATAATTTTAGAGAATGAAAATACAGTATCTAAAAAGCGGTTATTAAACAAATTGTAAATCTAGGACAGTTAATTACTATTTTATTCATTCAAAAAACGACTAAAAAATTAAATATAGTAAAATTCAATCAATAACAAATTGCTATACTTTAAACTCTAAAATTATTCGATTAATCACTAGATATTTAAGTTGAAAAGTATCTTATTGGTTAATAACCTTAGATTATAAAATTACGACCTTGGTTTGTTTATTCCTCTATCATACATCACAATACTTCCAGCGACAGATACATTTAAGCTTAATTCTGATTTAAATTTTACAAGAAAATGGCTTTTTTCAATCGCTTTTTGTGACAAACCATGATCTTCGGCTCCTAGCAAATATACACAACGTCTCGGATGATGAAAGGTCTCTAAATCTTCGGCGTCTTCACTTAATTCAACACCAACCAGTCGTGTTCCTTTTGGTAAATTTTTAAAAAAATCTTCAAACGTTTCATAATGAAAATACGGCATTGATTTTACAGCATTATGCGTATCACAAGCTTGTTTAGCATAACGATTTCCAATGGTAAAAATAAAACTAGCACCTAAATTTTGAGCAGATCTCCAAAGCACTCCTAAGTTTTCGGGTGTTTTTCCATTTTGAATTCCTATACCGAAGAACTCATTTTTGAGATTATCGTTCATTCTACAAAAATAAAAAACCTCTTGATTTCTCAAGAGGTTTTTTTTAGTAGCGGGAACTGGACTCGAACCAGTGACCTTCGGGTTATGAGCCCGACGAGCTACCTACTGCTCTATCCCGCGATTTAAAATCTACAATGATTGTCTTAGCTTTTAACTTTCGGTTCATAATGCCGACTCAATCATTTTAGGACTGCAAATATACAATGCTTTTTGATTTTAACAATAATAAATGTAAAAAAAAATAACTCTTAATTTTTTCACATTAAGAGTTATTTCAATAATTAAAACTATAAAATTATTAATCTTCTGTATCTAAAGTTGCCAATACGCCCTTATCATTGTTATTAGCAAAATCAAATTGCTCAATATTTGGAAACTGTGTTTGCAACTGTGCGAACTCACCTTTAAAATCATTATTACCAATCATTAATACTTTCAGGTTTGTTAAGTTGGCTAAATCATTTGGAAGATTTCCAAAAAAAGCATTATTGGCTAAAACCAATTCTTCTAGGTTTACAAGACTTGAAATCGCATTAGGAACGATTCCTAAAAGGCTATTGTCAAATACACTTAATACTTTTAAATCTGTCATATTACCGATACTCTGAGGTAATTTTCCAGTTAAATTGTTACTACTAATCAGTAATTCTTTAAGATTAGATAAATTTCCTAATGAGCTTGGTAGAACTCCCGATAGTTTATTGCTATATAATTCTAGGGTTTGCAATTGTGACAAATTTCCAATAGAATCAGGAATTGAGCCTATGATATTGTTCATGAATAACTGCAAAGATTGTAATGACGATAAATCACCAATACTATTTGGCAATTCTTCATCTAACTTATTAAAAGCAACATTCATTACTTTAAGCGCTTTTAAGTTTCCAATTGAATTTGGAATAGCTCCAGAAATATTATTTCGAAATAAATTAAGCTCTTTAAGGTTTACTAAGTTTCCTATTGATTCTGGAAGTTCTCCTTCAAGATTATTAAATTCTAAATTAATGGCTACAACTTTTTCATCTTCAACAGTAACTCCATACCAATTTGAAACTGGACTGTTTAAATCCCAAGTTGTATTCCATGAGGCACCATTAGTTGAGTTGTAAAGTGCAACTAGTGCATCTTTTTCTTGTGTAGAAACTTTAGCAAACGAAAATAACGTTACCAAGCATAACAACAGTGTAATTTTAGCGGTTTTCATAATAGTAGATTTTTGTGAGGGAGCACATTTACTATAACGAAAATAGCAGAATACCGATAATCTACCAACTTTTTTCGACGAAATGCATTGTCAGTTATCGAAAAGATTATAAATAACTGATTGTTAGGTAATTAAAAATTGACTATTGTTCAATATTTTGAGCCTCAAAACTTAAAATTTCATTATTTTCAGCACTGATATTCAATTGAATAGGATTACAGCATACTTCACAATCTTCAATATAAGACTGATTTTCTTGTGAAATATCAATAAGCATTGATATCGTTTCCCAGCAATATGGACATTGAAAAAAATGCTCTTTCATAGATTTTTATTCAGTATCTAAAACTCAACATTTAATAATTCTCCTCCCAGTTGAAGTACAGTCAACTCAGCTAATTTGGCATCGTATTTAGCCTGATTTCTACTTAATTCTGCATTGAGTAAATTAAGTTGAGCTTGTCTAAACTCAATTGAAGTAGCTTGCCCTATTTTAAACTTTTCCTGGGTACGATCAAAATTATTTTGCGAGGTAATAATATTATTTTCCTGGATTTGATAAATCAATAATTTATTTTGAAAATCATCCCAAGCATTATTAAAGTTTCGCTCAATTTCAATAACCAATTGATCTTTTAAAAATTGCTGATTTTCTAATGTAATCTGAGCATTTTTAACTCGAGTTAATGTACTTCCACCATCAAACAAATTCCAAGACAAACTTAAACCTCCAGACAATCCTGTATTTGTAGATACTGCAACAAATGAAGCAGCATTATTATTATTCTTATTCCAACCGTAAGTCCCAGTTAAATCAACAGTTGGTAAAAATTGTGCTTTATTAGTTTTTATATCGAACTTACTGATGCTGATATTCTTTTCTGCTTGAAGTAAAGACACATTATTTGCTTTCGTTTTTTCTAATAAGTCTTCTTTATTTAGCTGAAGCATAAACTCAATACTAGTATCCACATTAAATTCTTCGGAAAGCTTATTACCCAAAAGCACATTCAAATCTCGCTTTGTGTTTTTCAATTGTTGTTGAAGGCTTATTAAACTAATACTATCATTATTGATATCAACTTGCGCATTTAAAACTCCCAGTTTTGTACTTTGTCCATAATCAAACTGATATTCGGCACGTACTAATCTATCTTTTGAAATGGTCAACGTTTGCTCTATAGCATCAGTATTTTCAGAAAGCTGAGCCACTGTATAATAAATTGAGAAAATTTGAAGCATAGTTGTTTCAATAGTTTCTCTTGCGTCTAATTCAGAAAGCTGGTGCTCTTCCTTTAAACGCTTGTAATTGTACAAACGTCCCAATCCGTCAAACAGCGTATAATTTAGGTTTACAGATGCATTATAACGATTACTTTCTGCGCCATTTAGCGTTGTTACTCGTCCGTCACTAAATTCAGCTTCCGTATTGTCAATATTGTAAGTAACACCTGCATTTCCAGTTACTGTAGGTAAATATCCAGAATTTAAAATACTGGTATTATTATCGGCAATTTCAACAGTATTGTTGGCTATTTTTATTCCGAAGTTATGCTCTAAAGCTAATTCTACGGCTTCTTCCGGACTTAACATTTGTTGTGCATTAAGACCTAATACGAAGAAAACTAAAAAGTATGTGATATGATTTCTAATGTTCATCTGCTTCATTTTGTTCTTTAATAGCACGTTCTACTTCTTCTTTTGTAACCTCTTTATTAGTCCATAACCATTTTGCATTCTTCTTAATGCTATTACTAAATGATAAAAATAATGGCAACACTAATAAGGTCAAAATAGTAGCGTACGCAATTCCGAAGGAAATAGAAATTGCCATAGGCTTTAAAAATTGTGCTTGTCTGCTTTTCTCTAATAGCAGAGGCGCTAAACCTGCAATGGTTGTAAGTGAGGTTAAGAATATCGCTCTAAAACGAGATTTACCAGCTTCAGAAATTGCCAAATCAAATTTCATCCCTTCCTTAAGGTTGGTGTTAAATTTACCAATGAGCACTAAGCCATCATTGACCATAATACCAATGAGAGCAATGATTCCTAATAGAGATAATACATTCACAGAAAAATCTAAAAGCCAATGTCCCCAAGCAACAGCTGTTAAGCTAAAAGGCACCAATAGTATCAATAACAGTGGTTGACTATAACTGCGGAAAGTAAAGGCAATAGTAATATAAATTAGCAATAAAATTGGAATACCTGCTTTTGCCAATGAACTTGATAATTTTGAAGCTTCTCTATTTTGCCCTTCAAAAGAAGCTGAAATTGTCGGGTATTTAGATTTTAAAGTCGGAATTGTATTAGATTTAATATCATCTAAAATATCAGTAGCACTTGAACTTGGATCTTTTAAATCTGCTGAAATACGAATCTCTCTTTGACCTTCCAAGTGGTTAATAGCAACGTCTCCTCTTTCAATGGTATAAACGGCAATATCCTTTAAAGTAACTCGTTCTCCTGTAGGTGTTACAATTCGCATATCATCTAAATCGTTGATTGAAGCTCTATTACTTCGGTCATAACGTACCCATACTCTAATTTCATCTTGTCCTCTCTGAAATCGTTGCGCTTGTACACCAAAAAATCCTGAACGCACTTGCGACATTACGGTTCTTAAATCTAAACCTAAAAGATAAGCACTCTCTTTGAGCTCAAGTCTTATTTCTTTAATACCAGCTGGATCATTGTCTTCAATATCTTTAAGTAACGGATTTTCGGATAATACTTGTTTTAGTTCAAGTTTAGCCGCTTTTAATTCTTCAATATTATTTCCTAATAGTGCTACGGAAACTGGACTACCACCAAAATTACCTCCTGATCCAAAAATTAATCGTTCTGTTCCAACAACAGGACCGACTAATTCTCGTAATCTATTCGCAACCAGTGAAGATTTTATCTCATCTGGACGTTCTTCACCTGGCAACATATTGATTACCAACTGTGCACTAGAACTGCTGTTTAGTGTTAATATCGTATTTTCAAAAAGTTCTTTATCGGTTCCTTTAAGGTATTTTTCTGTAAACTCTTTGTTGACTATAAAAGATTTTTCTTCTATCATAGAAATGATAGAATCTGTGATTTTCTCGTTCGTCCCGTTTGGCATATCCAGTTCAATAGACACACGATCACTTGCTATAGATGGGAATATGGTAACACCAATAATACCGCCTCCAATGGAACCAAAAGTCAACACTAATAATGCAACAAAAATACCTAGAGACAAGATTTTAAATTGAAGCACAAAACTTAAAACTGGCGCATAGAATTTATCTCTTAAAAAACTCATGATTCGGTCTCCAAAAGCATTAATTCCACGCATTTTAGCAAAAAATTGCTTCATTTTAGAAGGATTTTCTTCTATAACCTGCTTTCTTAATGCCTTAGAATGCGCCAAATGCGCTGGAAGAATTATTAAAGCTTCAACTAAAGAAACAACCAGAGTAAGAATCACAATGACTGCCACTTCACTAAAAAACTCTCCAATTCTACTATCTAAAAACAGAAATAGTGAAAATGCCAGTAAAGTTGTTATAATTGCAGACACTACAGGAGGAATAACTTCCATCGTTCCATCAATTGCAGCATCGATTGGTGATTTACCTTTTTCGTAATGCTGATAAATATTTTCGGCAATTACAATTCCATCGTCAACTAGAATACCAATAACGATTATCATACCGAAAAGCGACAAAACGTTTATAGTAACATCAAACTGACCTGCAAAAATGAACATACCAAGAAAAGAAATCGGTAAACCGAAAGCTACCCAAAATGCCAAACGTGTATTTAAAAACAATGATAGGAACAGTAAAACCAGAATCATTCCGATTACAGCATTTTCTGTTAGAAGTGCTGTACGCTGGGTTAATGTTATTGATAAATCACGAACAACATCCAATCTTACATTTTCGTGTTTTTGATTGTAGGTTTCAATGTAATCTTTAACCTGTTGCGCAGACGAAATTAAATCTTCATTGTTTGTACTAGTCACCGAAATATTGACAGATAAATTCTGATTAAAATAAGTTGCGTTTGGTGTTTCTGAAAAACGATCTCTTACAATAGCCACATCTTTAAGACGAACCGTTTTACCGTCTGATGTTGCTCTAATCACTAAATTTGACAATTCGTCACCATAATAAGATCTGTTATTCGCACGAATTAAATACTCTTCAGCATCTGTTTTAATATTTCCACCAGTGACCAGTATATTTGAGGAGCTAACGGCTTGTGAAACTTCATCAAAAGTTAAATTATAAGCCAACAAATTAGTTTCATTAACAGCTATCTCAATTTCTTCAGCAGGATAACCCGATACTTCTACCTGAGAAATACCATCAATAGCACGTAAGTCATTTTCTACCTGACGACCAATTTGTTTTAATGTGGCTAAAGGCACATTGGTACCACTCAAAGCAAACGATATTGTTTCCCTTACAGCTTCTTGTTTTGCAACCACCAAAGGCTCCATTCCAGAAGGAAATGATGGCACACGATCCACAGCGTTTTTAACTTCTAACAACATGAAGTCTATATTTTCGCCTTTTTCTATTTCGACTGTAATTGTACCACTATTTTCTCTTGAAGTTGACGTGACGCGATCAATTCCTTTTAACCCTTTGAGATTATCTTCAATTTGAAGTACAATACCTTCTTCAATCTCTTGAGGAGAAGCGCCAGGATATGTGATACTAATATTTATAATTTTAGAATCTACTAATGGAAAAAATGAAGATTTAAGTGATTTATAACCTAATACTCCAAAAATACCAAAGGCTAGTATAAATACATTTACGGCTACATGATAACGAATAAAATAGGCTATTATTTTTCTCATAACCTATTCTGTTTTATTAGATTTTGCTTCAGAAGAAATAGCACTGTTTTCTTTTTTATCCTCAAAAGGCTTGACCAGCATTCCTGCATAAGCTCCAGGGACCGGTTTTGAAAGTATAACCGTTCCATTAGGTACATTTTTCAATATAACTTTTGTTTCTGAAAAATATACTGGATTAACATCCAAAACATCTAGAATGCTATCTCTAAGAATGTATATTTGTTTGCTTTCAAGCAGAAGACCTCTATCTATTTCAATAGCATTCGATTCCTCTTTAGCATTTAAATTAGCTTCCAGATACATCCCTTCTTTAAGATTATCGTTTTTTACTTCAATAAAGGCAGTTATAGTTTGTGTTGTTGCATCTATACTTCCATTAACACGAGAGACCACACCAGTAAAAGTTTCGGTATTTTCCAAATTATTTAATGCTACTTTTTCACCGACTTTTAAAAGACTCGCATAGGTTTTGCTCAATGCGACTTCCATCTCATAAACAGATGGATCAATAAACTCTCCTAATTTTTGTCCGCTTCGAATTAATGAACCTTCAGTCGCTAAAGCTTCTGTTAAAATTCCAGAAAAAGGTGCTCTTATGTTATACTTTACGAGACGTTGTTCTAGATTTTTCACTGTATAATAACTTGAAACGATGCCTCTACCTGTAATAAAATAGTTTTCTTTTTCAGAAGACATTTCAGGTAATTTTGGTGTGGTTTTATTTAAATCAAATCCGTTAAGATACGTTTGCCATTTTTGAAATACCTCTGGAAAATCTAACTTTAAATCAGGCATAATAGCCGCAATAGAGTTATAAAGGTTACTTTTTGAAGATTGTACACTTGCATAATATTCTGAAGCGTCAATACGTATAAGGGTTTCACCTTGGCTGTACTCTTGTCCAGGTTTAAACAACTTATTACCAGATTTAAACACACCTTGAACTTCTGAATATAACTCTACTCTGCGTTTAGCAACTAAACTTCCGTTTGCCGGAATTACGATTGGCACTGTTGTATTTAAAATCGTGTCTGTGAATACCGTTTTCACAATTTTTGCGGCAACTGGTTTTGGTTTTGTTTTGTTATTTATAAGATATCTTGCAAATAAGAAAGATCCAATAATGAGTAAGATGCCTAAAACAGAAAGTATAATATTTCGCATTGTCTAAGTTGGTAAATAAAATTAGACCACAAAAGTATTGGTAAGTTTAGTGTCCTGTTGTTAATTATTCCTTAAAAAAGCACATCAGATTTCCTCTTAGCTAAATTCATCTAATTCGATGGTGATTGATTCCCAATCTGACATTAACGTTTTCAGTTTATCTTTTTTAGCCTGATAGCGATCAAAAAAACTGGTATCTGCAACTGTCGCGTCATAATTTGTTGCCAATTCAACATCATCTGCTTTGATATCCTTTTCTAATTGACTTATTTTAGACTCTACATTACTCAACTTGTTATTAAGTGATTTGAGTTTCTTTTGATCTTCGTACGATTGCTTATTGGTTGTTTTAGGTGTTTCTTTTATTATTGTTCGTTTCTCGACTTCTCGCAAATTCTCAACATTACGTTGTTCTAAATAAAAGTCTATATCTCCTAAATATTCTTTAATTTTTTGGTCTTTAAACTCGTACACTTTATTCGTAAGCCCTTGAAGAAAATCTCTATCGTGAGATACCAATACTAAAGTTCCTTCATACTTTTTAAGCGCCTCTTTCAATACATTTTTAGATTTGATATCAAGGTGGTTTGTAGGCTCATCCATGATTAAAACATTAATCGGTTGAAGCATTAATTTAGCCAAAGCCAATCGGTTTCGTTCACCACCTGAAAGTACTCTAACGTATTTTTCTACTTCATCACCTCGAAACAAAAAGGATCCTAAAATATCACGAACTTTACTTCTATTGGTTTCATTCGCAGCATCAATCATCGTATCTAAAACGGTTTTACTACCATCTAAATACTCTGCCTGATTTTGAGCGAAATATCCTATTTGCACATTATGACCTAATTTTAAATGGCCTTCATATTTAATTTCACCGACAATAATTTTAGCTAATGTCGATTTTCCCTGACCATTTTGACCAACGAATGCCGTTTTACTATCACGTTCAATCATTAAATTGACATCAGTTAGTACCTGATTATCATCGTAACGTTTTGAGATATGTTCTGCTTCAACCACAACTTTTCCTGGTGTCACAGAAACGGGGAAATTCAAAGTCATTACGCTGTTATCATCTTCATCAACTTCGATGCGATCAATTTTATCCAACTTTTTAATCAGTGACTGAGCCATAGTTGCCTTACTAGCCTTGGCTCTAAATTTCTCGATAAGCTTTTCGGTTTGTTCAATTTGTTTCTGTTGATTTTTCTGAGAAGCAAGTTGTTGTGTTTTAATTTCCTGACGAAGGATTAGAAACTTTGAGTATGGCTTCGGATAATCGTAAATTCTTCCGAGAGAAATCTCAATAGTACGATTGGTTACATTATCTAAAAACATTTTATCGTGAGATACAATAACAACTGCACCTGAATAGTTTTTTAAAAAACTTTCCAACCAAATAATCGATTCAATATCTAAATGGTTTGTTGGCTCATCTAAAAGCAGAATGTCATTATTTTGCAATAACAGTTTCGCCAACTCAATACGCATTCTCCAGCCACCAGAAAAGGTATCTGTGAGCTTATTAAAGTCGTCACGTTTAAAGCCTAGGCCTTGTAATATTTTTTCCGTTTCACCTTGATAATTATACCCTCCAATAATTTCATAGGTATGCTGAATTTCATTGAGATCTATCATTAATTGATGATAACTTTCACTTTCATAATCTGTACGTTCGGCTAACTGGGTATTTACATCTTCCATTTTAGCTTCCAGATCTTTTATTTCCTTAAAAGCTTCATAGGATTCTTCAAGAACTGTTCTTCCGAAGATAAAATCAATATCCTGTTTTAAAAACCCAATACTCAAATTTTTATCAGCTGCAATTTGTCCGGAATCTGGTTCTAACTCTTTTGACAAAATTTTAAGCATGGTAGATTTACCAGCACCATTTTTCCCAATTAAACCTATGCGATCTCCTGGGCTAAGCTTAAACGTAATATCCTCAAAGAGAAAGTCGCCTTGAAAAGAAATAGAAAGATTATGGATATTAAGCATTTGTTACTTTTGTTACAATGAAATTATTAATAAAACGTAAATTTGCACTTAAATACAAAGCGCAAAAGTAATCAAATTTAAATCATGTTAAAAGGCACAAAAGTTTACAGCATTTTTACGGGAGCTTGTCCGAAATGTCATCAAGAATCGATGTACAAAACGAAAAACCCTTACGTGCTAAGTGATGTTTTAAAAATTAACGACAAGTGCTCTCACTGCAATACACGCTATCGTTTAGAACCCTCTTTTTTTTACGGTTCTATGTATGTGAGTTATGGTGTTGGCATTGCGTTTGCTGTAGCCGCTTTTGTAATCAGTTATTTATTTTTAGAGACCTCTCTACTAACTGCCTTTATTTCAATAGTAGTCACCATGATTGTTTTTGGACCAATCATCATGCGTCTTTCAAGAAATATCTGGATCAATCTGTTTATGAGTTATGATAAGAATTTAGCTAATAAATAAAAACGGATTATTTATTGGAACCGTATGATGTCTATTTCTTTATCTAAGCAGTTGTTATTTTCAATATGATTAAATAATTGGTCAGCTACAAAAGGAGACATCATTACACCTCTTGTTCCTAAACCATTCAATACAAATACATTTTTATATTCCTGATGAGCACCAACTAAAGGTCTGCGATCCTTGGTTGTTGGACGAATACCTGCAACTTGATCGACAATTTCAAAATCACAAGTAATTACCTTTCTTAATTTTTTAATCAATTCCTCTTTACCTTTAGATGTGGTGACGTGTGTTTTATCTTCCCACTCATAAGTGGCTCCAATCCAATATAAATGATTACCAAGCGGAACAATAAACACAGATGACTTTAATATGAAGTTCATATGCAATTCTGGAGCTTTAATAGTAAGCATTTCACCTTTTGTGCCATTTAGAGGAAGATGTTTGAAAAACGGATTCCTCTTTATTCCATATCCTTCAGCAAACACAATATATTTTGAAGTAATATTTTTATAGCTAACAGCATTTTGATGAATTACCAGTTGATTATGATGAAACTCTTCCTTGTATAATCTATTTTCAGAATTCAAAAATGAACTGTAAGACTTTATCAATTGAGACGTATTAATTCTGCCTGAATGAAGTACTTCGCCAAAACCAAATTCCGCATTAATTGATGGGTTATTGTTTTTAATAAGTGCTGTTGATAGAAAATCGCATAATACTGGTTGATCTGAAGCTGTAAACCAGTCATTTTGTTCCTCAACTGATGTCAGTTTCCTGTAAATAGGAAGTTTATAATCTAATTTAACATCAAGCAATTTTTCAAGTTCTGCATATTTAGGAATTGCAAATTTTAATTGAAATTGCGCATTCCACACACTTGTAAAACGTTTCAAAACGACCGGATTATATAAACCTGCTGCAACCCTGGACGATTGTTGGGATTGGTTATCAAAGACCACAAAATCTTTATGATGTTGTCTAAGTTGTTCACAAAAGGCAATACCAGCCAATCCATTACCTACGATTATATAATCTACCTGTTTCATTACTGCAAAAATAACGAAGATAATGTGAGTATAGTTAGGCTTTCTTAAAAGATTCTGTAATCAATAAAGAACAAAAAAAACGTTCACCTAACAAGGCGAACGTTTTTTTAAAAACTTGTATGCTATTAATAAGCCCACATATCTTGTTCGAAATTACGAATCTTATCTTTTATTCGATCTGATTCTAATAATTGCATTAATGCATTATCAGCTACATATTCTTTAACTTCACGATCACCATACACATTTTCTTCTTTGTACATGTAAGCGTTGAAACGTCTTGAATTTAGCAAGTGATCAAACGATATTGGCATTGCGCTATTTTTATTATTGAACGCTTTAGCTTCGTGTAATATATCTCTGGCTTCAGGAAAAAACACCCAAAATAAAGCATTTGGAGTTTTTAAAGACTCGTCTTCTGAATCTAAAAAGTTAACATCAGGTGCTGCAGGAGCAATACCTAAAATTCTGTACTTTAATTCTCCGTGACGCTTGTCAAAATACCATAACCCTTTAATTAAATAGGCACTAATGTGAAATGCTTCAATATTAGTTGTAGTAATGTACTCAGGATCTACATATCCATCTGCGTTTAATTGATCATAACCAATATCTAAAGTATCTACTTTAGTTGTAATGTCATTCAATTCTTTTACAGTACGCTTTTGAGTAAAATAAGAATCATTATACACGTTTTCAATTTTTCCATCTTTAACGGCTTTTATCAATGTATGATATAAAGAACGTCTTTCTTTTCCTATGTTGTTGGTATCTACAGGAAAGTATAACGGAAAATTCACACGCTCGTCTAAAACCACTTTTTCCCAAGTCATTTTAGAAAACAATATGTCTCTATCATCAACATAGCCGTATTCTAATGGTTTGTCATTATCTAATGCTAACTGAGCTTCAGTTTTCACACCAACTTCTTGTGGCACTTTAGCATTTAAAATATTTGCCTGAGAGAACATACTAGATGTTAAACCTACAGTAGCAATAATTGATAATACGAATTTATAATTCATCTTTTTAATATTAATTTGGGTTATTCTTAAAGTTGGCTGATTAATTACTCAACTCAATAATAATTGGAGATGCTGGTTTAATAGCAGGTCCGTTACTTCTTGATTTGATGTCAAAAATCTGAACTTGAGAACCACGTTTAGCACTTCTTAAAGCTGATTTTGCAGCATCATTTAATCTATTACCAGAACACGTTACAGAAGGCTTCCCTTCTACTTTCATTTTAAATCCTGTTACAGTTAAAGGTAAATCAAAATCAAAATCTTCTAACACAGCTTCAATTCTTCCAATCTCTACGTTATTTCTAGGTAATTTAGCAGTTCCAATCTGACCAGCAATTTGTCCAGATGGCTTAGGAATATCCTTAATTCTGAATACTGCTTTATCACTTACTTTAGAACCATCATCTAAGGTAGCTGTCACATTGATAGTCACTTCTCTACCTGAAGTAGGAACCATAGTATATTTACCCATACCTGATCCTTTTTTCAATCCAGCTCCTGAAGCAGAAACTTTATTATCTGGAACACCAGCAAAAGAAATCGTCATTGGGTTTACAACACCACGATATACAACATTCATTTTATCTGCAGAAATTGTTGCAGAATTAGGTCTTGGTACAACCACATAGTTTCCTTTAATTGGGATTTCTAATGGCTTTCCATCTTCCATGAAAGTAAATGTTCCATCAATTTCATGCTCTCCAACTCCACCAACGTTAAAATCTAAACGTGCAGCTCCAGTTGAATCAATAGCTTCATTTAAATCGATAGCCTGACCTCCAATACTTAAACCTGTAGGTGGTACTTTTGCATATTTACCAATGACAACTCTACCTTGGAATTTTTCACCAGCGAAGAACGCTGATTTATCAGCTAAGATGATAGCTTTGTATTTATCTAAAGAAACTGCATCAGTTAACACATTTCCTAAATAGTAGTTGATGATGTTTGCTTCAGTAACCTCAACATCATTTTGAAATGCTGTCATTTTGGTATATGATGCAATTGCTGGAAATCCTTTAAAGTGGTAATCTAACCAATCTATTTTCTTACCATCTTTATTTTCTACTTTTTCTGTGCTAAATGTTTTTTCAAAGTTAGATAACACTTTAGAAGCTTTAACATCTTTACCTAAGATATCTCGAATTGAAGTTTTATATTCTTCAATTTTAGCCATCACTTCCTGACCTTTTTTAGTTAATCTGTCACCAGTAAACCATGCTTCATCAAGAATATCTGTCTTATCCATTGCTTCAAAAGGAAGTTTTCCTGTTTCAGGATCTATCTGATAATCTCCATTTTTCAAAAGATCAGCTTTCAAAGTTTCGATATAGTTATAGAACTTTTCAGATGCTGCGCTTACTTGTTTAGCTTTTGCTGCGGGAATCATAAATTCTTCTGGCTTCTCATCTGACTTTTTCTCAAGATCAGCTAGCAATGCCTCATTACGTTCGCCTGTTAACTCATTTGAGTCAGCAAATTTTGCTTCCATTAAACCGAAAGCGGATAGTACTTCTTTTGACATATTCATCGCCATCATAGCAATAAATACTAAGTACATCAAGTTAATCATTTTCTGCCTTGCAGATAATTTTCCTCCTGCCATTTTAAATTAGTTTTTTAGTTTGTTAATAGTTGTTATTAATTCTAGTTTAAAAACTAATTAGCTTTTATTCATTGCAGAAAGCATTCCTCCATAAACACCATTCAATGATGATAAGTTAGATGCTAGAGATTGCATTTGTTCTTTTAATTTCATTGCGTTTTCAACAGCTTCTTCATTAATTGCGGCTTGACGATTAGCACTTTCCATTTGTACTTTATAAAGACTGTTAAGTGATTCCATTTGTGCTGCAGCTAAAGACATTTCTTCGCTGTATTTCTTTTGAGCAGTCATGGCGTCAACTGTAGGGCTAATTCCTTTTGCAGCACCTTCAAAATTTTTGATACTTGTACCTAAGCTTGCCATTAATTCACCATCAATTTTAGCCTCTTTCAAAAGGTTATCTAATTTTTTAGATAATAATCCTTCAGCATCTTTAGGTTCTTCTTTCTTAGCTTTTTTATTTGACATCATTCCTCCTGCAAGTTCAGGGTAAACTAAGGACCAATCTAATTCTGCTTGTTGTCTTTCAAAAGCTGAATACGTAAATACAAGTGCCTCAACAATCATCCCTAGGGTAAGGATTTCAGATCCGAAAGGCCAGTGTTGAATTTTAAATAAAGCTCCAACAATTACAATTGCTGCTCCTAATCCGTAGATCATATTAGTTACGGTTACTTTTCCTTTTTGTGCCATAATTTTGTTTTAGTTTTTAGTCCTAAGTAATAACTTAAGTAGATTAAATATTTAGTTTAGTTAATTAAAAATTAGTTAGTTGCTGCATTTTGAGTTACTTCAGTCCCCATGTAATCCTGAACTGTTCTAAATCCGATGTAGCTTCTTGCTGAATCTGCATATTCATAGTCTCTAGAACTTACTTGTAAAAAGTAAGCAACATCTTTCCAAGAACCTCCACGAACAACTTTGCGTTCGTTGTCTGGATCGTTCACTGTTGGATTAAAAGACGCAGAATACTCATAAGATGCAGGATCATAAGAGCCTTGTACCCATTCTGAAACATTTCCTGCCATATTGTAAAGGTCGAAATCATTTGGCTCATAAGCATCAGCTTCAACAGTATATAATGCCTGGTCTGCTGCGTAATCACCTCGTAGTGGTTTAAAATTAGCCATAAAACAACCTCTGTCGTTTTTAGCGTAAGGTCCACCCCAAGGGTATGTAGCTCCTTGAAGACCACCTCTTGCAGCGTATTCCCACTCTGCTTCAGATGGTAATCTGAATTTATTCACAAACTGTTTTCCTTTGCTTTTCTGGTAACTATTTTTCTTCAACGTTCTCCATTGACAGAATGCATTAGCTTGTTTCCATGATACGCCTACTACAGGATAGTCACCATAGGCATCATGCCAGAAATAGTCATTATGCATTGGTTCGTTGTAAGAATATGAAAAATCTCTAATCCAAGCTGTAGTATCTGGATACACTTCAACTTCTTCAGTAATGATTACGTCCTTACGTCTCAAGCTACGATCTTTTGCAGCCTTCTGGATATCCATATACTTATACTGGAACTTAAATTTTTTCACATCCCAAGTACGTTGACCATTATATGATTCTTCAATTGGAAGATACATGGTATCCATAACTTCAGCATAGTATTCATCTGGGTAATCATTGGTGTCAAAAATTAAATCAACTTCATGATTTAGTTTTCGTCCTTCATAACCCGTTGGACCTAATCCACTGTAATTATCATACATGTATTTTTCATATACAGTCATGTTTTCTGGATCTGCATCATTAAATGCAAACTCTCCAATACCTCCATTACCAGGAGTTTCACCAATTTCATCAGCTAAAATGGCAAGTTTAGTTCTTAATATTGAGTCTCTAACCCAATATACAAACTCACGATACTCACTATTTGTGATTTCAGTTTCGTCCATATAGAACGCTCTAACTGTAACAGTTCGTGTTGGTGCGTCTTGAACACCTGCAAGGTCATCATCCGATTTTCCCATTATAAATGCTCCACCCGGAACAAGTGCCATACCATAAGGTTTTTCGGGATGCCATTTTTTTCCTTTAACTCCAACCAGTTCTCCTCTGTCACCAGAGCCACAACTGACTAATAGAGCTAAAACAGCGGTCAATAAAGCAAACTTCTTAATATTCATAGAAACTCGAGGTTAAATTATTTAGTTGTAATTATATATCTTAAAAACGTATTTATTTTTTTTAAGGCAGTAAACATATTTATATATTTTGTAAAAAACAATTTTTTTTATAGTTTTTTTGCATTTCATCCTATTAAATTAACATTTCATCGATTAAAAAAACGTTAATCTTTTATGAGCTAAATATACTAAAAACTGTTCTTTTTATACGCTTTATACCATCTTTCTGGTATTTTACCCTGACTAGCTTCAACGTAATCTTCGTGCGTGCAAGGTAATAACGTATGCTTTTTTAATTTATTATTAACGTTTGGTAAAAAAGGAATTTCTATCCACCAACGACCTGTTTTGACACTTTTTAAAAATATGAGCTCTTCATCTTCGATGAGCACATTGTATTTTTGATAATTAGAATCGTCTTCAAAATCATCATCATTTATCCTGCAATTCACACCTTCAATAAAATACCATATCATTTGTGATATAAGCATTGGCGTTGCATCTAACTCGTTTGTGATCTTAAATTCATAAACACCAAATGACGAGACCTTGTTACTTATTCCTGCATAACGAGAAATAGCACAGATTTCTTTTCCGTTAAATCCGTTAGGCGAATATTTTTGTTTTGCACCAACTTCAGCTGCGCGAACCGATTTCAAATCTATTGTTACAATATGAGCATCACGCATCACAGGCTCGACCATATGAATATTGTGCGTAACCTCACCAAGTCGATAAGCTTCAAAGTAAAGCTTGTCCATCAAATCTATTTCTTCTTGCGAATTGAAATACGTTTGATAGCCAATGGCTGAGTAATTGAATAAATTATAAGGTTGTTCTAAAATGATTTTCCCAAGAAAGCTATTATTCTTCATTTCAACGGAAGCATCTCCTAAATCGAAATTACTATCCACATTAACAATATTAACCATTGGAGCCATTGTATCGTAAGCGCGATAATTAGCATAGGTTAAATCCTGGCTTCCTCCTATAATTATAGGTATGATTCTTTTTTCAATTAAAACTGAAATGATTGTACGCACTGCATAATAAGTATCTTCAATTGTTGCACCTGCAGGAATATCTCCTAAATCTGCTACAGAAGTATGCCAGTTTCCTGGAAAAAGTGAATATAATGATGTTCGAATGGTATCGAAGCTTAATTCTTCTCCCATATAGTTGACATCATTACGATTTTCCTTAACACCTATGATAGCCAGTTCAACACCATCTAAATCGGGAATGCCTTGTTGAGAGGAATGGATCTTAATTTTTTTGCCAAGAGCTTGCTCAGATAATAGTTCGTTGTGAGCTAAGACTGCATCTGTAACTGGTGCCAAAAAATTAAAATTCATTTAGATTACTTTTTTGTAGTGGTTTTCTTTTTAGCCGTTTTCTTTTTGGTAGCTGTTTTTTTCTTAGGTGTTTTCTTTTCGATATAAGCTTTTGCTTCTTCTAAAGTCATCTCAGAAACATCAACAGTTTTTGGAAGCTCTACTTTTATTTTACCTTTAATAATATTGTGTCTTCCCCAACGAGCTTTTTCAACACGAATACCTTCATCTTCCCAGTGATGGATTAATTTATCTTTTTCCTTTTGGATTTTATCTTCAATCAATTCAATAATATCATCATCTGATAAATGATCCCAATCGTATTTTTTGTTTACATTAATAAACATGTTGTTCCATTTAATAAATGGACCAAAACGTCCCTTACCTTTTTGAACTGGTAAATCCTGATACATATATATAGGTGCATCAGCTTTTTGTTTTTCTTTAATGAGTTCAATAGCCTGATCCATTTCAACATCAGTTGGATTTGTACCAGCTGGAAGCGACACGAATTTTTTACCAAACTTTACATAAGGTCCAAAACGACCGTTATTAACTTCAATGACTTCTCCTTCATAGGTTCCTAATTGTTTTGGCAATTTAAACAATTCCATTGCTTCTTCATAAGTAATGGTTGTTAATTGCTGGTCTGGAGATAGGCTTGCAAATTGAGGTTTTTCCTCATCATCAACAGTTCCAATTTGAACCATTGGTCCGAATTTCCCTAAACGCACACTAACCTGCTTTCCTGTTTTGGGATCTTTACCAAGAATTCGTTCGCCAGACTCACGATCGGCATTTTCAGCTACATCTTCTACTTTTGGATGAAAGTCTTTGTAGAAATCTTTCATCATTTTCGTCCAGTCTTCTTTACCTTCAGCAATTTCATCAAAATCAGCTTCAACTTTTGCCGTAAAGTTATAATCTAAAATGCCTCCGAAATGGTTTACAAGAAAATCGGTAACGATCATCCCAATATCTGTAGGAACTAATTTACCTTTATCGCTGTTTACTTTTTCAGTAAGTAAATTATCTTTGATTTGGCCACTTTGAAGTGTTAATTGCGTATAATCTCTTTCAACACCTTCATTAGAACCCTTTTCCACATAATTCCTATTTTGAATCGTTGAAATTGTTGGTGCATACGTAGACGGACGACCAATACCAAGTTCTTCTAATTGTTTTACCAATGATGCTTCAGTATATCTGTATGGTGGACGCGAAAAACGTTCGGTAGCTGTGATGTAACTATTCAACAAAGTTTCGTTTACCTTCATGGCTGGTAACATACCTTCCTGCTCAGTATCTTCATCATCAGTACCTTCTAAATACACTTTTAAAAAGCCTTCAAAAGTGATCACTTCTCCATTGGCAGTAAAAATTTCTTCATGCGTTGAGGCCTCAATTTTAACATTGGTACGTTCCAATTCAGCATCACTCATTTGAGAAGCAATAGCGCGTTTCCAGATTAGATCGTACAAACGTGCCTGATCTCTTTCGACATTTACTGTATGTTTTGAAAAATCTGTAGGTCGAATCGCTTCGTGAGCTTCTTGAGCGCCTTTAGATTTGCCTTTATATTGTCTTGATTTACTAAATTTTGAACCATAAGCATCTTCAATTTCAGCTTTGGCTCCTTTTTGAGCTTCAACAGATAAATTAACGCTATCTGTTCTCATATAAGTGATCAAACCGGCTTCATATAAACGCTGTGCATTTTGCATGGTTCTACTTACTGAAAACCCCAACTTTCTTGAAGCTTCCTGTTGCAATGTAGAGGTTGTAAATGGTGCTGCCGGTGATTTTTTGGCTGGTTTCTTTTGAAGATCAGCAACTTTAAAATTGGCGTTTGCATTAGATTCTAAAAATGCATAAGCTTCTTTTTTTGATGAAAAATTCTTCGGAAGCTTCGCCTTAAATGTTTGTCCGTCTTCATTCGAAAACTCAGCATCAATTCGATAAGACGCTTCCGGTGTGAAATCATTAATTTCACGCTCTCTTTCAACAATTAATCGCACAGAAACTGATTGTACACGACCTGCAGACAATCCGCCTTTTACTTTTCGCCATAATATAGGAGACAATTCATATCCAACGATACGATCCAGTACACGTCTCGCCTGCTGCGCGTCTACTAAATCATAATCGATACCTCTTGGATTTTCAATTGCTTTTTGAATTGCCGACTTCGTTATTTCGTGAAAAACGATACGCTTCGTTTTAGATTTATCAAGACCTAAAGTTTCAGCTAAGTGCCAAGCAATAGCCTCTCCCTCTCGATCCTCATCACTTGCTAACCAAACCATTTCTGCTTTTTTAGCGAGATCCTTCAGTTTTTTAACAACGTCTTTTTTATCTTTTGAAACTTGATATTTTGGTTTAAAATCTCCTTCTACATCGACTCCTAATTCTTTTGAAGGTAAGTCTGCTATATGACCAAAACTAGATTCTACTTTAAAATCTTTTCCAAGAAATTTCTCTATGGTTTTGGCTTTTGCTGGTGACTCTACAATGACTAAATTCTTCGGCATATTTGATTTTTTCAGGCTACAAATGTATGTGAAAAAAAATTTATCATCCTAATTTTTAAAAATTTCAATTGTATTTTATCTTAAAAAAGCGTGTGTTTATCTATATAATATGTAACGAAAACATATTAAAATTTATGGTTTTACATTTTTTTAAGGATTCGTAGCATCAATAACTATAGAGAAGTGGCTCAGGAAATCCTTCAATATTTAAAACAACTTCAGTACTACCATCCACGCGTAATGTCGACAGGTTAAATTCACGAACTTGACTAAATACAGCCAGACAGGCTTCATTATTTGTAAAAACAAATTTCAAATAGCGTTGTTCTGGTGATGACTCTGCAACATTCCCTGAATCAACCAAAACCATACTCCATGATTCACCATCACATCCACTGGCTGAAATTTCAACAGTTAGGCAATCGTTAGTTATACTAGAATCTACTAAGACATAATCACTGGATTCTGCAGTTTCAAAAAATGCGTTATCAATAATTACTGGTTGACCACAACTACTCACCTGAAAATCGTCGTCTTCATCACATTGCGTATTCATTAGTAACAATGAACAACACATACAAACAAAAAGAGTTTTAACTAATTTCATAACCTTAATTTATTATTAGATACTTTAAGCATTAAAAGGTTGCGTTATAGGTTTTTATTATTATCAAATTTAACAATTTCCGAAGTATCGAATCCAATCACTTGCTTATAAATTACATATAAAGGTATACTTACAAATGAAGCTGTAGCAAATATCCCAACAAAGCACATCATAAATCCTATCGTTTGCGCCAAAATTCCGGCTACCAATGTTAATCCAAATGTGATAAACCATTTTTTATTTCCCAATTCAAAACTCACTTTTACCAAATTAGAAACTGTCAATTCAGGATTAAAAGCATAAATCACAAATAGAAAATTCATGGGAACCATAACATAGATGACTGGAAAATAACACAATAAGGTTGCCAGCAATATAATGCCTAAATAAGAAAAAGACAAGGCTATGGTTTTACTGAGATAAGGTCGTTTCAAAAAATAAAAATAGTCTTCCTTTACCTTCATATCCAAATCATACTGAAATATGATTCTATAAAAGGCAGCCTTTAAACCTAAAAGAACTATCGTCAATCCTACCACCAAAACAAAACTCACCAACACAACAATCAGGAGAATTAAAGGCACAATATTATTAGCCATACTTGGATGATTCTCACTTAAGATTCCCAAAAAAGACATTGGAATGGTAATCGTAAATGTAAATGGTATCGAAAATCCGAGGCTTAATAAAACGGTTATTAAACCCTGAATCCAAACTTTTTTAAATAACTCAATGCTTTCACTAAATATCTGACCGAAATCTAAATGGTTTGCATGTTGAATTTTATGTTGAATTTCAGCTAGTAACATGTCTGCTTTTATATTGATTTAGTTTCCAAAGTAAATGAATTAAAGACTCGTTTCAAAGGAAATTCGACGCTGACACTTTGTCATAATTTTTAAAAATAGTGTATCTTTGCATGCTTATTGACTCAACACTGTAATTATAATTGTTGTAGGCACAAGCCAATACTTAGCTATGGAAAAAACAATAGACGAAAGCAAACAAGGAGAATCTCTAATTCTGGAAGCTAAACAAGGGAATAATCGTAAGCTTTTTATAGAAAGTTATGGATGCGCCATGAATTTTAGCGATAGTGAAATAGTGGCTTCTATTTTGTCTGAACAAGGTTTCAATACTACACAAAACCTTGAAGATGCCGATTTGGTACTGGTAAATACCTGTTCAATTAGAGATAAAGCTGAGCAGACCGTTAGAAAACGATTAGAAAAATATAATGCTGTAAAACGTATTAATCCTAAAATGAAAGTTGGCGTTCTTGGCTGTATGGCTGAACGTCTAAAAACAAAATTTTTAGAAGAAGAAAAAATCGTCGATTTAGTTGTTGGTCCTGATGCCTACAAAGATTTACCTAACCTCTTAGCCGAAGTTGATGAAGGTCGAGATGCTATTAATGTTATCCTTTCAAAAGAAGAAACCTATGGTGACATCTCTCCTGTACGTCTAAACAGCAATGGTGTAACGGCTTTTGTATCGATAACTCGTGGCTGTGATAACATGTGTACATTTTGTGTGGTTCCATTTACAAGAGGTCGCGAGCGCAGTCGTGATCCACAAAGTATTATAGAAGAAGTTAATGACTTATGGAATAAAGGCTTCAAAGAAATTACACTTTTAGGTCAGAATGTCGATAGTTATTTGTGGTATGGAGGCGGACTTAAGAAAGATTTTTCAAAAGCGAGCGACTTACAAAAAGCGACTGCGGTTAATTTTGCGCAATTATTAGAATTATGCGCAAAAACACAACCAAAAATGCGAATTCGGTTTTCAACTAGCAATCCTCAGGATCTAACACTTGATGTTGTGGAAACCATGGCGAAATTTGATAATATCTGCAAACACATTCATTTACCTGTTCAAAGTGGAAGTAATCGTATTTTGAAAGAAATGAATCGTTTACACACTAGAGAAGAATATTTTGAACTCATTGATAATATAAGACGAATTCTTCCTGAATGTTCTATTAGTCAGGATTTAATTGCTGGCTTTCCAACGGAAACAGAACAGGATCATCAGGACACACTGAGCTTAATGGCATATGTAAAATATAATTTTGGTTATATGTTTACGTATTCTGAACGACCTGGAACGATGGCAGAACGCAAAATGGATGACGATGTTCCTGAAGAAGTAAAAAAACGACGTCTGGCTGAAATTGTTCAGCTGCAACGTGAACACAGTGAAATTAAAACCAAAGAATATCTCAACACCACTGTTGAAGTTCTAATTGAACGTGAATCAAAAAAATCTAATGACCAATGGTCTGGAAGAACGTCACAAAACATTGTCGCAGTTTTCCCTAAGGCACATTATAAAGTTGGTGATTTAGTTTATGTAGATGTTCATGATTGTACAAGTGCAACACTGATAGGTAAAGCTACAGGATATTCAAAAGATAATTAAATCTTATAATTATGAAAACACTGATTTACTTTTTTTGCCTTGTATTTTTACCATTAGCATTTGGCTGTGCAAGTGATGAAAATACTTCTGAAGCTGAAACAGAACAAGTCGATCCCAACGATTTAGATGGTGACGGTGTAACAAATCAACAGGAAGTAGTTGATAACACAAATCCTAATGATCCTTGCAGTTTTAATCTTGGTAGTCAGTATTATCCATCTGTTTCAAACAATTGGAAAAACCTAGATTGTGATGGTGATGGAGTAACTAATTGGAACGAATTAGATCCAGATGGAAATGGTAGCGTTAGCAATAATGGTACGAGCCCAATCTCTGGCTGTAGTGTTAATCTTGAACAACAAATTTTACCTCCTAGTGATGAATGGCTGGCGAGTAATTGTGACAGTGATCCCTTTTCTAACGGACAAGAGTTGGAAGATGGTACTGATGTATTTGATAGCTGTGATTTTTTAATTGGAAATCAAGACTTACAACCTTCAAACTCATGGTTAGAATCCGACTGTGACAACGATAGCAGAACAAATGAAAGAGAAATTAATGATGGTACCGACCCTCTTGATCCAACAGATTTTGATGGTGCCGGAAATATTTTAAAAGAAATCTATTTAGGAACCAAAAACAACTATAATCAAAAACATACGTTCATTAATGGCATGCTGTACGACAAGATCGAAAGTGCTGACGGTTCAGTTTTAACTGATTTTGAATATGATAGTCAAAACAGACTAATCTCTGCGTTTATTTATGGCTATAGTAGTGAAGATGTTACTTTTTCTTATACTTACACTAACAACCAAATTTCACAAATTACAAGAACTCAAGGCAGCAATATATATACGATACAAGTAATACATGATGGAAATATCATTTACACTTATGACGGAACTGAACTCCCTGGACTATTTTCTCAGAAGTTCACCTTTAACAACCAAAATAAACTAATTTCAAGAGAACAATTTTTATCTAATGGAACTAGAAATGATTTAGAAATTTATCAATATGACGCTAATTTTTCAAACTTATTGTCTTCTCAAATCATAAGACGTGGCTACGATTTTGATTCAGGCGAATTCTATGATTTATCATTTGGAAATGGGACTTATATTGGATCTAGACAATATGGTTATAATCACGATATAGGCAACGTCGTCAATCCATTCTATGAGGCATATCAAAACATACGAATGAACATTATTTTATCGCCTATTCATTTTAGTAATGTAAACTTATACAGTAGAACTTTTTTTCCAACCATTGGTTGCTTGAGCACAGACTTTCTGGCGTATAATTCCTTTAATGATGAGACAGATGCTGGAACATTAAGTCACACATTTGGTTATGGAGTTCATAATCTTCAATCTAATAGTTTACCAACTAGTATATATACTGCCGATTTTAATACAATTAATTACGAAGTACACTACGAATAACAAATATGGAAAGTATACAAGCTATAAAACAACGTTTCGGAATTATTGGAAACAACGAAAAACTGAATCGTGCCATTGAAAAAGCGATTCAAGTATCGCCTACTGATATTTCAGTATTGGTAACAGGTGAAAGTGGTGTTGGAAAAGAGAGTATTCCAAAAATCATCCACCAATTATCACATCGTAAACACGGTAAATATATTGCTGTAAACTGTGGTGCCATTCCTGAAGGAACCATTGATAGTGAACTATTCGGACACGAAAAAGGTGCGTTTACAGGAGCAACCCAAACCCGATCTGGGTATTTTGAAGTTGCAGATGGAGGTACCATCTTTTTAGATGAAGTTGGCGAATTACCATTAACAACTCAAGTGCGTTTATTACGTGTTTTAGAAAATGGAGAATTTATAAAAGTTGGATCAAGTAAAGTCCAGAAAACCAATGTTCGTATCGTGGCAGCAACAAACGTCAATATGTTTGAAGCGATTAAAAAAGAAAAATTTCGTGAAGATTTATACTACAGATTAAGTACTGTCGAAATTAATATTCCACCACTTAGAGAACGTCAGGAAGACATTCATTTGCTATTCAGAAAATTCGCAAGTGATTTTGCTCTGAAATACAAAATGCCAACCATAAAGCTAAATGATGATGCTGTTGATATTTTATTAAAGTTTAGATGGAATGGAAATATCAGACAGTTACGAAATGTTGCCGAACAAATCTCTGTACTTGAACAAAACCGAACCATTACTGCTGCAACCTTAAGAGGTTATTTACCAAATGCTTCAGCCAATTTACCAGCCGTTATAAGCAACTCCAAAGCTGAAAGTGATTTCAGTAACGAGCGTGAGATTCTATACAAGGTACTCTTCGATATGAAAAGTGATTTGAACGACCTTAAAAAACTTACTATGGAACTCATGAAAAGTGGTAATGCTAATGAGGTTCAAAAAGACAATGAGCATTTAATTCAGAAAATATATGGTGGAAAGAAAGAAGAAGCATACGACAATGATTTTGAAGATTTAGAAGTATTGCCAATTACTGAAAAGCAAGATGCCTTTGTTGAAACTACTGAAGACACCTCACAAGATAAATATCATTTTGCTGAAGAGATTGAAGAAGAAGAAACCCTATCTTTACATGATAAAGAATTAGAACTCATCAAAAAATCTCTTGAACGTCACAATGGAAAACGCAAATTGGCAGCAGCCGAACTAGGCATTAGTGAACGTACGCTTTATAGGAAAATAAAACAGTATGATCTTTAAGATAAATTTATGAAGGCTGTCGAAATATTTATGATACGTAAGTCGTTTGCAAGAAATAGCTCTGAAGCTATCAGACAAGAAGCTGAAGATTTAATTAACGATAAGCATTATCAAGGTTACAGATTAATAAATGTAGATTTTGATATCGCTGATAATGCAGGTTATATTTATGCATTTATTACCATGAAAAAACCAAATACGTATTAATGAAATCAATAAAAAAACTCATCATACTTTGCTTGCCAATATTCTTTTTTGGATGTGGTCCATATTCATTTACAGGAACTTCAATAGCCGATAATATTGAAACCTTTCAGGTGAATTATTTTCAAAATGCTTCCAATCTAATAGAACCTGGTTTAGACAGAGATTTCACATTAGCTTTGCAGGATTTAATTTTAAATCAAACCAATTTGAGTATCGTAAATTCTGGTGGTGATTTAGTGTACGAAGGTGAAATTACAGAATACCGAATCTCTCCTACGACAGCTCAAGCCAA
This sequence comes from Psychroserpens mesophilus, assembly GCF_000826645.1. Classification (GTDB taxonomy): domain Bacteria; phylum Bacteroidota; class Bacteroidia; order Flavobacteriales; family Flavobacteriaceae; genus Psychroserpens; species Psychroserpens mesophilus. The sequence continues at coordinate 219,366 of NZ_JXJP01000002.1, read as the reverse complement.
CAGTACTGCTGCGCAAAACAGACTTACCATAAGTGTTAATGTTCGATTTTACGATAAAAATGAACCAGATGAAGAATTTGAGCAACGCTTTTCTTTTTTCTATGATTATCCTGCAAGTTCGCAATTAATCGGAGCACAAAAAGACACTGCACTTGAAGAAATATTTGAACGCATCACCCAAGATATTTTTAATGCTACTTTAGCCAAATGGTGATTTAGATGTTTAGATGTTTAGATGTTTAGATGTTTAGATGTTTAGATGTTTAGATGTTTAGATGTTTAGATGTTTAGATGTTTAGATGTTTAGAAAAATTGTAATTTTACATCTTATAAGCAAAAACTTTACAACTTTACAACTTTACATTGAACCCAACCGATTTCACATACATACTTCAAAATCCGCAGAACATCACTGCTGACCAAACTCAGCAATTGCAAACATTGATTTCTGAATTTCCCTATGCGCAATCAGCAAGAGCCTTGTATCTTAAAGGGCTTAAAAACAAAGACAGCTACAAGTACAATCAAGAACTGAAAACAACAGCTGCTTACACAACAGACCGAAGCATCTTGTTTGACTATATCACTTCTGAAGCCTTTAATCAAAATGAAATTTCGCAAATTATAAAGCAAAATTCCGAACATCTTAGAGCCATTGTTGTTAATGAAGCTGATGATATTTCTATAGACAAGAGTGTGACCATTGATGATGCGTTAAAAGAACATATAAAAAATACTGAAGGCGTTTTAGATCCCGATTTATTTGAAGAAAAAGTCAGAATTGAAGACGTTGCTAACTTTTTATCACTTCAAAATTCAGCTCCTGAACAGGTCATTTTAGATATTGATGCTAAACATATTGAGGAAACTCCTGAAGAAACGTTGCAAATTGGGAAACCATTAAATTTTGATAAATCTGAAACACATTCCTTTTCAGAATGGCTTAAAATCACAAGTTTTAAACCCATTAAACGAGAGGAAGCAAGTGAAACTTCAGAAGAACAAAATGAAGAAACTAGTGATGAGGCAGAAAATGCAATTAGCAAAAAATTTGAGCTTATTGATAAGTTTTTAGAGAGTAATCCTAAAATTATTCCATCTAAAGATATTCCTAAAATAGAATTAAAATCTGAAGACTCAGTGAAGCACGATGGCTTGATGACAGAGACTTTAGCGAGAATTTATCTCGAACAAAAAAATTATGAAAAGGCAATTCAATCTTATAAAATTTTAAGTTTGAAATATCCAGAAAAAAGTGGTTTCTTTGCAGACCAAATTAAAGCAGTCAAACAATTACAAGAAAATAATACACAGAACTAATGAATACGTTTACTATATTTTTAATCCTTATCGTGTTGGTAGCATTTTTACTAATCGTTGTTGTTATGGTACAAAACCCAAAAGGTGGCGGATTATCATCTTCTTTTGGTGGAGGTGGCACTCAACAATTAGGTGGTGTTAAAAAAACAACCGACTTCTTAGACAAGAGTACTTGGGCTTTAGCAACTTTATTGTTAGCATTAATTTTAGCATCTAACTTTGCTATTCCTGGTGCAGGAGGATCTCAAGATTCAAAAGTAATCAACGGAGAAGCAACCGAGAATTCAATTCCAGCGACAACTCCAGATACTTCGGCAAATGATACTGCAACACCAGCAGATTCTATTGGAGGATAAGTATTCAGAACATAAAATAATAAAAATGCCAGCTTTTTAGTTGGCATTTTTTATTCCTATCCATTTTAGACAGACCAGTCTGAAAGTTTGTCAGTTAAAAAATAGGTGGCACATTTTTAGCATAACGCTTAAGCGTTAACAATAAATTTTTTAATTAAAAACTTACATAACAATGAGCTTAAACATTAAACCATTAGCAGACAGAGTTCTTATTGAACCTGTAGAGGCTGAAACTAAAACAGCTTCAGGAATCATTATTCCAGACAACGCTAAAGAAAAACCACAACAAGGAAAAGTTGTCGCTGTTGGTAAAGGCACAAAAGATGAACCTATGACAGTTAAATCTGGTGATACTGTGCTTTACGGAAAGTATGCAGGAACAGAATTAAAGTTAGAAGGCAAAGATTACCTCATCATGCGTGAAAGTGATATTTTGGCAATCGTATAAACGTTTTGTCATTCCGCACTTGATGCGGAATCCAATTAAACTCAGTTAAAACAAATAAATTTCTGCTTTGGCAGGAATAAAAAAATTACAAAAAATGGCAAAAGATATAAAATTTGATATTGAAGCACGTGACGGATTGAAACGTGGTGTAGATGCATTAGCTAATGCAGTAAAAGTAACATTAGGACCTAAAGGTCGTAACGTAATTATCAGCAGATCATTTGGAGCACCTCAAGTTACCAAGGATGGTGTAACAGTTGCAAAGGAAATTGAGCTTGAAAATGAGCTTGAAAATATGGGAGCACAAATGGTAAAAGAAGTTGCTTCTAAAACTAACGATTTAGCAGGTGACGGAACAACTACCGCAACTGTTTTAGCTCAGGCGATCGTGAAAGAAGGCTTGAAAAATGTGGCTGCTGGCGCTAATCCAATGGATTTAAAACGTGGTATTGACAAGGCCGTAGAAGCTATTGTTAAAGACCTAGACAAACAATCTAAAAAAGTTGGAAGCTCTTCTGAAATGATTAAACAAGTCGCTTCTATTTCAGCTAACAATGATGATGCTATTGGTGAGTTAATAGCCAAAGCGTTTAGTAAAGTTGGTAAGGAAGGTGTTATTACTGTCGAAGAAGCTAAAGGCATGGAAACTTATGTCGACGTTGTTGAAGGTATGCAATTTGACAGAGGTTATTTATCGCCTTACTTCGTAACAGATTCTGATAAAATGGTTGCCGATTTAGAAAATCCGTACATTTTATTATTTGATAAAAAGATTTCAAACTTACAGGAAATTCTTCCTATCCTTGAACCTGTAGCACAATCTGGTCGTCCGTTACTTATTATTGCTGAAGATGTAGAAGGTCAAGCCTTAGCAACTTTAGTAGTTAACAAATTACGTGGCGGATTGAAAATTGCAGCTGTAAAAGCACCAGGATTTGGAGATCGACGTAAAGCCATGCTTGAAGACATCGCTATTTTAACTGGTGGAACTGTAATTTCAGAAGAAAGAGGGTTTTCTCTTGAAAACGCCGATTTAAGCATGCTAGGTACTGCTGAATCAATTATGATTGATAAAGATAATACAACAATCGTAAATGGCTCTGGAAAGTCTTCAGATATCAAAGCAAGAGTTAACCAGATCAAAGCGCAAATTGAATCGACTACAAGTGATTACGATAAGGAAAAACTTCAAGAGCGTTTAGCAAAACTTGCTGGTGGTGTTGCTGTGTTATATGTTGGTGCAGCTTCTGAAGTTGAAATGAAAGAAAAGAAAGATCGTGTTGATGATGCATTACATGCCACTAGAGCTGCTGTTGAAGAAGGCATTGTTGCTGGAGGTGGTGTTGCTTTAGTGAGAGCTAAATCAGTTTTAGAAAAAATTACTACAGAAAACCTTGATGAAGTCACTGGTATCCAAATTGTAGCAAGAGCTATCGAAGCACCTTTAAGAACTATTGTTTCTAATGCAGGTGGAGAAGGATCTGTAGTTATAAATAAAGTTTTAGAAGGTAAAAAAGATTTTGGTTTTGATGCTAAAACTGAAACTTATGTCGACATGCTAAAAGCTGGAATCATCGATCCTAAAAAAGTAACGCGTATTGCATTAGAAAATGCAGCGTCTGTTGCAGGAATGATTCTTACAACAGAATGTGCTTTAGTTGATATTAAAGAAGATTCACCAGCTGGTGGCATGCCACCAATGGGAGGCGGAATGCCAGGCATGATGTAACATCTTCTCCATCATTGAGATGTTAATTTAAAACTAAAAAGAGCCTTTAAATATCTTAAAGGCTCTTTTTTTGGCTATATTTATAGGAAAAGTTGCACACTTTTAATTCGCATAATCTATTAATTATTAATACTATGAAGCACTTCTATACCTTTTTATTTAGCTTAATTCTTAATCGATTGTCAAATACAACGACCTCATTACTTTTATGCTTAGTATTTATAAGTTTTAATTCTTCTTCTCAAACCAAAGAAAACAAAATAGAGAATAGCTATAGCTCTTATTTTAATGCTGAACGTGAAACGATTTACCTTCACTTAAATAAGCAAACCTTTCTTTTGAATGAATCCATTTGGTTCAAAGGTTATATTTATGATAAAAAAGGCAATATTCCTTTCATCACAACATCAAACATATACGTAACGCTCTATGATGCAACTGGAAATAGCGTAAAAACGAACTTGTATTATGCTGAAAACGGAACATTTTCAGGACATTTCAAGGTCACCAAAAACTTAGCTTCCGGATTTTATTTCTTTAAAGCTCACACCAATTGGATGAAAAATTTCATTGAAGACGAATCCTTCACTTCAGAGCCTATTCAAATTATCAATCCTAATTCTGAAAGTAATAGAGTTACCCAAAACAGAACATCTTTATTCGATTTACAATTTTTACCAGAAGGGGGTCACTGCATTTCTGATGTTACTAATAGCATTGGTTATAAAATTGTTAATTGTGAAGGAAAAGGCATTATGATTGAAGGCAATGTTGTAAACTCTAAAAATGAATTTATAAAATCCTTTAAAAGTAATGAGTTTGGAATCGGCAAGTTTGACTTATTAATGTCAACAGGTGAAACATACTCAGCTCAATATACCATTAATGGAAAAGAGCATGAAACTGATTTACCTATAAGTCGCCCTACAGGGTTTACAATAGCAACTAAGAATTACACCACTAAAGACCTAACCTATATCGCCTTAAAAACAAATACAAATACTTTAGTTAAAGAGGCTGGAAAAACATATTACATGGTGATACATCAGAATAACAAAAGCTCTATTGTTAATCTGGAAATCGATGATCTCGAATTGAATAACATCATATCTGTTGATAATAAATCATTACCTGTTGGTGTAAATACCATTACATTATTTAACGATCAGCTACAACCACTGGTAGAGCGTATGATATTTAATTACAGAGAAGGTGATTTTATAAAATCTAATCTTACCGCAAAATCAATAACTAAAGATTCTATCTCTGTTCAAATCAATTTGAAAGATGAAAATAGAGCTGCATATTCTTCAAACCTTAGTGTTTCTGTATTACCTGAACAAACTGAAACTTTTAATAGTAAACGAAATATCATAAGCACACTTTTAATTGATCCATATATCAATGGCAATCTTGAAAATGTAGACTTCTACTTTGAAGATATGAACAGAATTAAATCCTTTCATCTTGATCTTGCTTTGCTTACACAAGGCTGGAGTAAATACAACTGGGATAATATTAAAAAAGGGACTCAAGCATTGAGCATTCCTTTTGATAAAGGCGTTACGATTAAAGGCACCTTAAACGAAACCTTAGACCCTAAATCGAAGTATGAAATTCAAATGTTTTCGATGGTAAATAACATCAATGAAACACGAACTATCGGTCAGGATAAAACCTTTAGTTTCGAAAATTACTTCATTGAAGATTCCACAAAAGTTCACTTTAGTGTTTTTAAAGATGGCGAGAAAATCACGCAACCAAAACTTTATGCTAGACCAATAAACAAGGACAGATCATCCTTAAATCAAATTTTTAAAACTCCTAGCACCTGTGAAATTGCCTATAAACCAATAGACAATATTATTAAGTACACTAATATTGAGTTTGAAGGCGAAGTATTAGATACTATCAATCTTTATGCTAAAACTGGTGTGAAGGAAAAACAACGAGAGAATCCTTTAAAGTATATAGGCAACGCTTACAGTAGAGGAGTGAAAGTAATTCCAGATATTGAAAGACAGTTTCATTATGTTGTAGATCTTATTAATGCTAACGGATTTACTGCTAGAAATGACGTTGGACGTATTACAATTTTTAACAGACAACCTGTTTCTATACTTGCCAGTAACTCGCCTCTACTCATTGTAGATGGTATCAACTTTGGTAGAAACTATGAAATCTTAACCAGTATGCGCACCAATGAAATTGACGAAATTTATTTTAACAAAAGTGGCTTAGGTTATGGTTCGCAAGGTGGTGCAGGTGTGATTAGAATATATCTCAAAAACAATTTAGGGATTTTGTCAGATAATAGCCTCGCCAGATATGCAAACTCATTATTAGTAAGTGGTGGATTTGCTGATCAAAAAGAATTTTATTCTCCTCTTTTTTACGACAAATCATCGAGTCTTTTTAATTCCTATGGAGCTATCGACTGGCAACCTGAATTGATTTCTGACAAAAATGGCAATGTTGAGTTTAAGATTAAAAATACCGGAACAGAAAATCTTTTATTAATTATTGAAGGGTTTTCAATAAATGGTAAATTAATTTCTGAAATTAAAGAACTTTCTATTAAGAAAAGCAGCGCTAATTAATATCAAGGTCGATTATTATTCTTAAATTGAGGGCATTCAACATCGCTAAATTATGAAAGGACTGCATTATCTTTTGCTTGTTTTGTTAGGTTTATTATTCCATACAACTCAGGCTCAAGTTGATAAAAACAATCAACTACAAACTACGTATGCAGCCTACTACAGTTTAGAGCGAGAGAATATCTACTTACATCTTAATAAAACGGTTTTCATTCTCGAAGAAACGGTTTGGTTTAAAGCCTATGTATACAATAAAGACACCAATAAACCTTCAGTAAATTCGACAAACATTTTTGTGGCCCTGTATAACGATGAAGGCGTAGAACTTGAAAAAAAACTTTTTTTTGCTCAAAATGGTGTTGTTAGTGGCTCTATAGATTTAGGCGTAAATGTGCAACCAGGCAGTTATTACCTTCGAGCATATACCAACTGGATGAATAATTTTCCAGAAGATGAATCTTTTGTATCGCTTCCAATTAATGTCGTAAACCCTTATAAAGAAGATGTAAAACAATTTGAGGACCCTGAAACATCTATCATTCATGATATTCAATTTTTACCTGAAGGTGGTAATGTCATAGCAAACACAAGTAATACTATTGGCGTAAAACTCACACATCAGTCAGGAGAAGGCTTAAAAATAAAGGGTTCTATATTCGACTCTAGTGACACAGAGATTTCAGCTTTTGAAACTAATGAATTTGGTCTTGGTAAATTCAATCTTACCTATGAAGAAACCAAAACATATTATGCCATTTATTCAATTGACAACAACAATGAAAAGGTGAATCTACCAACATCTAAATCGACTGGATTTAACATCACAATTGATAATTACACCAATGAGAAGTATACATTTATAAACCTTAAAACCAATAACAAAACACTTGAACTAAGTCAAAATAAAACCTATTATCTTGTCATCAATCAGAATTCTAAAATTTCAGTCGTCAACCTTGATCTTAATCAACTTAAAACTGAAAATACCATTCCAGTAGAATCTGCTAATTTGGTTCCTGGTGTAAATACTATATCCTTATTTGATGATAATTTAAATCCAATTTTAGAACGCCTTATTTTCAATTACAACAATCTAAACTTGGCATCGGTTAATTCAAATATCAAAAAAGTAGGCGATTCTATTGCTGTCAATTTAAAAATCAAAACCAAGAATAATTCGAGTCCGCTATCGCGATTAAGTGTAAGTGTTTTAGCTAATTCAAATATTACCAATGCCACTAAAGCCAATATCATTTCTTCCTTTTTGATTCAGCCTTATGTAAACGGTCAAATTCAAAATGCCAGCTATTATTTTAATAAAGTAGATCGATTAAAAAAATACGATTTAGATTTAGTTTTACTTACACAAGGATGGAGCAAATATGAATGGAAAAATATAAGTAAAGGTGGAATTCCAGTTACTTACGATTTTGAAGTAGGTCTCAAAATTGAAGGTACATTTAATCGCGATGCCAAGAAAAATAAAATAAACAGAACTCATATGTTTTCTATGACGAACGGCGTTAATGAATATGCCATCATAGATACGAATACGAATAGATTCACTTTTGACAACTATTTTATAAAAGACAAAGCTGTGCTTAATTTTTCGTTGTATGAAAATGATAAAGTTATCCCTAAGGTCAATCCAGTCGTAAAAACTATAAATGGCAAACGCAACTTGACACATCCATTTCCAAGGCAACGAATGTCTGTCGAAAGACGATCTAAAGAGTCAAGTTTGAGAACTGCCTTTAAAGCCTATAACATTGAAAAACTGGATACTGTAAACTTGTCTTACACCAAGCAAAAAACTATCGAGAAGCCTCTAAAACATGAAAAATCATATATCGCAAATAAATACAGTAACGGTATAAAAATTGATTCAACCATTGAACGAACCTATTTTAATATTTCTGATCTAATTAATGCAAACGGATTTGTAGTTGAAGATCTTGCTGGAACAGGATTTACAAAAATTAAGAACAGAAATCCCGTTACATTTTTAGGAAGCAACGAGCCCATTTTAATCATTGACAACATAAATCTTGGTAATAATTACGACATTTTATTTAATATGACTTTTGAAGATATTGACGAAATCTATATAAATACGAGTGGTCTTGGATATGGTGCAGCAGCTGGAGCTGGAGTTATAAGAGTGTATAGAAAAAACGGAAGCCAATCTCTGGAGAAAATGAAGTTAAGAGATTATGGAGATGTTGTTATAAATGACGGATTTTCAATTGAAAAAAAGTTTTACATACCTGCTTATTATTTCAAATCAGACGACGTTTTAAGTAAATACGCCTGCCTCGACTGGAAGGCTGATATTACCACGAACGACATAGGCATGTTTAGCTATAAAATTAAAGATCTTGGACTCAATGACATGGTCTTAATCATTCAGGGGTTTACTAAAACAGGAGAGTTAATTTCAGAAATCAAATCTTTCACCACAAATTAATTCGGTTGTGATGAAAAGAGGTGAGTTTGGTTTTAAAAACAAACAACTTTTTAAGAGCATTCTACAAAGCATTACAGGTTCACTTATAATAAAAAATAATGCCACTGAACGTGGCATTAAAAGCTGTGACAGCTTAATTGTTATGTTGAAAGGGCATTAGTTTTGATGATCCTTTTGAACTTCTTCATCACGATATTTACAACATGGATGAACCGAATTATAAGCTTCATCAGTAGCCTTTAAATCTTTAGTATCATGACCAACAGCAACTATACTTTGCTTTATGGCATCTAGATTTGTTTTACGCTCATCATAAATAAGTTTTAATTCATGCGTTTCAACATTCCAAATGGCAGACTTAACACCTTTGGTTCTAATGGCTGCTTTTTCAATGCGCTCTTTACACATTAAACACACACCATCGACTTCTAAAGATACTTTTGCATTTTTATTTTGAGCAAAAGTTATAGTTGTAATCATTAGACTTAATACAATCAATATTCTTTTCATAATTTAAATTTTAGTGATGATTTATAGTTACTTTATTTTAAAACGTAATCCAGCATAATACATACTTCCAAAAATTGGACCATATACAAATGTAGTATCAAAATTTGAACCAAAAGGATCATTTGCTCCTAAAATTGGATTATCCTGTCTTACATTGGTTACGTTCTCACCTCCTACATAAACTTCAAATTTAGGAGAAAACACTTTAGTTACCTGTGCATTCAAGGTTCCAACTGTTGGAGATTCTTCAGGTAACCGATACTCTACAGGATTTGAACTTGTTGAAGCAAAACGCTGTTCACTCAACCAATTATAAGTGACATCAAATTTCCATCTAGATTTAGCACCTTCTTCTGCATTTGTAACATAAGAAGCATTTGCAAAAAAGCGATGTTTAGGCACTAGCGGTTTAGATAATTTCCCCGTGAGATAATCAGTTTGCACATCGTAGTATTTGTAAGCGGTTCTTAAGTCGAAATGCTCGAAAATGTTATAATTTAATTCCAATTGGAAGCTATTGGCATAACTATCGCCTTTCAAATTATAAAAATTAACTTCTTGCGGATTTTCCCAATCGACAACCACTTGATTTTGAAAATCGGTTCTGTAGAAATCAAAAGTCACATCTCCTTTTCTTCCAAAGAGATTAAAACCTTGAAGATATGACACACCATAATTCCATGCGATTTCAGGATCTAAGCCATAAATGTTTCCGTTGGTATTCAAAATATTTATGGTTCTTGATGTTGCAAACATGCTTTGATTTTCAGCAAAAATATTCGCACTTCGTTTTCCTCTTCCAACTGAAAATCTCAAAGCCGATTTTTCCCAAGGCGTATATCTCAAATGCAATCGAGGTGTAAAAAATTCACCCAATAAATTATGTGTATCAAACCTTAGTCCTGCAGTTAAGGTTAACTTGTCCAAATTATCATAAGCATACTCAAAAAAACCACCAAATGAGCGCTCACTACGTTCAAAATCAGAATTTAAAGCTAATTCATCGTAATGATCATACGTAAAACTAAGTCCGGTTTTGATCTTATGTCTGGAATCACTTATGATAGAATTATAGATTACATTAGAATACACACTGTTATGATTAATGTCATAACGGTTTAAACCATAATAAGACTCTTGATTATGAGTGCTAAATGCAAGTTGCACACCTAAACTCTGCCATGGTATTTCCGGATTTACATATCCGAACTTGGTAGTTAATTCAAAGCGTTCAGTTTCAATTTCACTGCCCCAGAAATTAGTTGTGAATTGATCTCTGTCTGGATCAAAATCAACCTGTCCTGCTTGTTTAGAATCATTTAAATAGCGTACATTAAGAAAACTCACCAGACCTTTTTGAGGATTGGTATATTGCCAACGATTCATCACATTAATCTGATTGTATAAGGGCATATCTAAAAAACCATCATCATTCACATCGTGTTTTTGTTGATGTGTATTTCCATGAATGTAAAAACCTGTACTCCATTTGTCGCTTACTTTTGTATTGATGTGCGTATTTAATTCCATTCGCTCACTATTTGCAACATATAAGTTAGCAAAAAAACGGTCGTCTGTTGAGGGCTTTTGAAGCTCTGCATTAATTTGTCCAGCAATACTTTCAAATCCATTAGTTACGCTTCCAGCACCTTTCGTAATTTGAATACTCTCCACCCAAGTTCCTGGTATAAAACTCAGACCAAACGCTTGTGATGACCCACGAATTGAAGGGACATTTTCTGTCGTAATTAAAATGTATTTGCTTGTTAATCCTAACATTTTAATCTGGCGTGTTCCAGTAAGTGCATCTGAAAAATTAACATCAATTGAAGGATTGGTTTCAAAGCTTTCCGATAAATTACAACAAGCTGCTTTTAGCAATTCTTCACTACTCACAGTAATAACATTAGCTGCTTTCATATAAGACTTAACCGTAGATTGCTTTCTTGACGTTATCACAACTTCATCTAATGCGCTGGATGCTTTAAGATAATGTGTAATGAATTTCGGCTGATTAATTGTCAAAGTATCCGTTTGATAACCAACATAACTAATCACTAATTTTTTGTAACTTTTTTCATAAGGAATGGAAAATTTTCCATCAATATCAGATACAGCTCCAACAGACGTGTTGAGCCAAAACACATTGGCTCCTGCTACTGGAATTGCTTTATTTTCGGTATTCGCTTCCAGAATCTCACCAGATAATTGATCTTGTGAAAACATCAAGACTGGAAGCATTAATATTATATATATAATATGTTTCATTTAATTGTAGGTTTTTAATAACATGACCACAGCCATAATAATCATAATGCTGTTTTCTATAAATGTCGCTTTAGTCATAGGCAACTTTAAAGCAGTTCCCAGACAAGCACATTGAATTGACTTTTTGCTCATTAGAGATTTTGTAACTCCAATAGTTGTCATTCCAAGAATTATTAAAGTGACAACAAGAGCCAACGTGATTTCAATTCGCATTAAGAATAACAACCCAAGAACTAACTCTATAAAAGGATATATCCACCCATAAGCTGGAATCGCTTTTGCTAAAGGATCATACATTCTGAATGACTCTGGAAAGCCTTTTAAATCTAATAGTTTAAAGAAACTAAATACGATATAAAATATACCCATAAAATCGAGCATAAAACCTTCAGTATTCCACGGATTTCTATTTAATAAAACGGAAGTTCCAATGATATACGCAAAGATTAAGAACAGCGGAAACAATTGTTTTAATGCACTTTCTTCGGCTGTTTTTTCAGTATAAGTTGTATTAAAAACATTGGTTTCTTTAAGTTCTGAAATTGAATACTTAGAAGACAAAGCGTCTTGTAATGTGTTAACTGAAATGTGTTTAGACATGCTAATGGTTACTTCTGAAGCTTCTAAATCTACGGTTACACTGTCAACATGGTCTAAAGAATGTAAAGCCTTTTCAACCGAAGCCTTACAATTAGTACAGGTCATACCTGTAATTCGATATGTATGTGTCATGATTTTAATTTTTTTGTAAATAATAATTGTCTTATAAACTTAAAAGTCTATAAGAACATCCTTTAAAAACAAAAAATCAAATTAAGAAAACCTCATCAAGAACCTGAATGTCATCTATGAGAATGGGAGGCGAATAATGTTTATGAGGAACAATAAGATTCGGTAATTCCTCAAGACTATTAGTGTAAGAATAAATGAAAGAGAAAACAACAACGTGTTGTTCAAAAGTGATGTCCTCAAATTGTGATCGTTTCAGTTTATCCTGACCTTTAACAACTTCTAATTCATCCTTACAACAATGCTTTTTTGTGATTTTAGATTGCTCTTTTTCAAAAGCTTCCATTTTACATTTTTGGGCTTCTGTAAATACAGCAGCATCAATTAAAACATCTCCACAAAAATGCTTTTCCACAGTAAAAGATACGGTAGAGAACAATACTAAAACAGCCATGAAAGCTGAAAAGGTTTTATGTAAAAATTGTTTTAACATCTAAATATTTGAAACGCAAAGTTACAAAAAAGTTGATTACCCAGATTTATTTTAGGTTAGCATTAACGTTTTATTGTTTTAGCTTGTAATAATAAAATGCTGGTAATAAAAGTAATAACAGTAATGGTTGGATTAAAAACCGCCTCAAATTGAAAAATAAATAATAATCTTCCTGACGAGGATGAATCACAAAATACAGGAACAAACCTATCAAAATTACATAAGCTACTCCAAATACTCCTGCTGAAAACTTAACAATAGATTTGTCTTTAAAGAACAGGTAGATAATCCCAAGTGAAATGCCTGAATTAAGAATAAATCTCAAGCTTGTATACATGGTTAATTTAAAAACCTCTCGTCTTGGTGAATCAATATGCAAGTAATCATTTTTAAAAAATGACAGATATGGATCATAAAAAAGTTCGTTTTCAAATACACGAATGAGCACCAGTAAAATGAAAAGCACTAAAATTAATATGATAGTTATAGGATTACGCATTGGCTTTCTCTTGTTTTGAAAATCGATTCACCCAAAACATCCACAGCAGGAAAACCATTCCGTAGATAATGAGTGGAAAAATGACAGTGTGCAATATTTCGCGTCGCCAAGGATAATTATACAAACCAATAGACAATATGACTATACGAATCAAATTGACTACATAAATTAATACACTCCCAGAAACAATATATAATAAGGTGGTCTTGAATTTCCCTGCAAATGCAACGATAAAAGAAATAAAAAGGATGATAACACTTATTGAATTACAACCTTCAACAACTGTTGCAACGAATTTATTATTGATAATCAATTTCATCGATGGTTCATCAGGATGTGGAAGAACTTGGGCATCATATCCTGTTGCATGCAATAAGGTTTCACATTGCTTTGCTACCAAATTGGTGAAATAATCAGGATAATATTTAGAACCATCAGATGCATCTAAATAAAATTTATAGGCTAATGTCAAAACAAAATAAACGGTAAGAAAGGTTACAATGAACTTTACGACCGATTTATATTTAAGAAAAAGTGCTTTCAATAATTATCAATTTTATTCAGTTAAAATTATATAAAATGAATCGGGAAATGGTCCTTTTTAAATACTTTTACCAAAATTTTATAAACATGACATTAGCAGCCCTAAAACCACAAGTTGAAGACATCATTAAACGTAATTCTATATCTATAGACGAACGACTTCTCGCTATTTGTAACCTTTTGGAAGAAAACGTACCACATTACAATTGGGTTGGATTCTATTTTAAAAATGGAGATAAAAATGAGCTTAAACTTGGGCCTTATGTTGGTGAACCTACTGACCATACCATTATTCCTTTCGGAAAAGGGATTTGCGGACAAGTAGCTGTTTCAAATCAAAATTTTGTAGTGCCTGATGTTGCTGCACAAGATAATTACATCGCCTGTAGCATCACTGTAAAAGCTGAAATAGTCATCCCTATTTTTGTCAATGGAAAGAATATAGGTCAGATAGATATCGACTCAAATACACCTGATCCTTTTACTGAAGAAGATGAGCGATTTTTAGAATTTGTTTGTAGTCATGTCTCTACAATTCTTAGTTAAAAACGCCTAATTACATTCCAGTTCTTATAGCTTCCACAGGATCTAATTTTGAAGCAGAAATGGCAGGAATAACACCTGAAATCAATCCGATAAATGTAGATAATCCAAATCCTAAGAAAATATTTCCAAACGATAAAATAAACTCAAAGTCGTCTATGTAAATATTTGTGATGAAAGCTACAATCCAAACCATAATTATGCCAATAACACCTCCTAAAACAGATAGAATAACTGCCTCGAACAAGAACTGAAATAATATAAATCTATTTTTCGCTCCTAAAGATTTTTGAATACCAATAAGATTTGTGCGCTCCTTTACACTAACGAACATGATATTCGCAATTCCAAATCCACCTACCAACAGCGAAAATGCACTTATTATCCAACCAGCTCCATTTAAAAAACTAATCATGCCATCAATAACATCTTGAACACCCGAAATAACACTGATGAAAAAAGTATCAATCTCATCTGACTTAAGCCCACGCTTGGTGCGTAATTTCTGAACCACATTAGCCTTAAGTTCATCGACATCAGCTCCTGGCTTAGGTTTAATAATAACGATATGATTCATATTCTTGTTATTATCACCAAAACGATTTCTAACATAATTTGCTGGAAGAAATATGGATACATCGTTACTATCGCCAAACAATCCAGAACCTTCCTTTTTAACTACACCAATAACTGTAAATTTTTGACCATAGAGTCTGACTTTTTTTCCAATTGGATCAAATTCTCCAAAAAGCGACTTGGCAATTTCGTCACCAATAACGACTACTGACTTCCCTGAATTTGATTCTGATTCATTATAGAACCTACCTTTAGAAAACTTCAAGGCCTGTATGTCTTCAAATTCGTTACTAACAACTACCGTATTTACACTACTAACAATTTCTTTACCATTTCTTATGTTCTCGCGTTTTACAAATAATTGATAGGCAACATGCTCGGCATCATCTAAGGACGATTTTAAATACTTATACTCATTGTAGGATATTTCAGGAAACTGTAATCGCTTCCATCTAGGGACTTCAGAAGGCCCAAAAGAAAATCTAGCAACATACATTGTATTACTATCAAGTCCGCTTAATTGCTCTCTAATATTCTTATCTAACGAATCTACTGCAGCAAGTACAGCAATGATTGAAAAAATACCAATGGTAATTCCTAATAACGATAAGAATGTACGAAGTTTATTATTACGCAGAGCATTAAGAGCAAATGAGAAACTTTCTTTAAATAATCTAAGATAAACGAGCATAGAGTTGGTTTTGCTTTCTTGAAATCTACTATAATTATAAAGGTAGGACGTTTTCAACAATTTATTGTTACAAAAAACTTAAATAAACTCCATTTTTCGGTAATAATAACTATTGATATTATGTATTTTTGGGTTTTAATTTTTACAACATCGTTTCTTAAGAAAAAACGAACTACAACAACACAACAATGAGTAACAACAAAGCAATTAAATCTGCATTAATTTCAGTTTTTAGCAAGGAAGGCTTAGAACCAATCGTAAAACAACTCAACGCGCAAAATGTCACCATTTATTCAACAGGAGGTACCGAAAAATTCATCAAGGATTTAGGTATAAATGTCGTACCAGTAGAAGATGTCACCTCGTATCCTTCAATTCTTGGTGGACGTGTAAAAACCCTACATCCAAAAGTTTTTGGAGGTATTTTAAACCGTCAAAATAATGAAAGTGATGTGGCAGAACTAGTTGATTTCGATATTCCGCAAATTGATTTAGTAATAGTAGATTTATATCCCTTTGAAAAAACTGTAGCTTCTGGCGCTTCCAATCAGGATATTATTGAAAAAATAGATATTGGAGGTATTTCATTAATTAGAGCTGCTGCAAAAAATTATGCAGATGTGATTTGCGTATCTTCAGTTGATGATTATTCAGAGTTTTTAGATCTGCTGACTTCCAAAAATGGCGCTACTTCTGAAGCAGATAGAAAACATTTTGCAGCCAAAGCATTCAATGTATCATCACATTATGATGCTGCGATTTTCAACTACTTTAATGCAAAACATGAAATTGCTTCATTAAAAATTAGTGAAACAAACGGTAAAGTATTGCGTTATGGTGAAAACCCTCATCAACGTGGTTTTTTCTTCGGAAACTTTGACGATATATTTACAAAACTCCACGGAAAAGAATTAAGCTACAATAACCTTTTAGATGTTGATGCTGCTGTGAATTTAATGAACGAATTTAAAGGAGAAGCTCCCACATTTGCTATATTAAAACACAACAACGCATGTGGTTTTGCACAACGTGACACTATACGTCAGGCTTATGTTGATGCCTTAGCAGGCGATCCTGTTTCGGCTTTTGGAGGTATTTTAATTGCTAATACTGAAATTGATAAAGCGACTGCTGAAGAGATTCATACACTTTTTTGTGAAGTTGTCATTGCGCCTTCGTTTTCTGAAGATGCCTTAGTCATTTTAAAAGGAAAGAAAAATCGAATTATTCTAATTCTTAAGGATACTGAATTTTCAAAAACGACTGTAAGAGCCTGCTTAAATGGTGTTTTGGTTCAAGACAAAGACAATAAAACAGACAGCCTTGATGACTTAACGTATGCTACTAACACTAAGCCAACTCAAAACGAGTTAGACGACTTAATATTTGCTTCGAAAATTTGTAAGCATACCAAATCTAATACTATTGTTTTAGCAAAAAATAAACAATTATGTGCAAGTGGAACCGGACAAACAAGTCGTGTAGATGCCTTAAATCAAGCCATTCATAAAGCACAGTCATTTAATTTTGATTTAAAAGGAGCAGTCATGGCAAGTGATGCCTTTTTTCCGTTTCCAGATTGTGTAGAGATTGCAGACAATGCAGGAATTACGGCTGTAATACAACCAGGTGGCTCGATTAAAGACCAGTTAACCATTGATTATTGCAATGCGCACAATCTCGCCATGGTGATGACTGGAACACGACATTTTAAACACTAATGTTCCTTTAGAGAAAGGAATCTGATGAATGGTAGTTTTTTATTAAATTATAAACATCCAAAACTAAAAACTAAACGTTTAACTATAAAATGTTAATCGCTTAGCTTTCATATAAATTGAAATAGAAATAAACTGTAAATATTTAGTAAGTTTTACTACATTTACAAAAGACCAAAAACTGAATACAATAACGCCCTCATAATTTTAAAATAACACATGGGATTTTTTGACTTCTTAACCGAAGAAATAGCCATAGATTTAGGAACTGCGAACACGCTTATTATCCACAACGACAAAGTAGTTGTAGATAGTCCTTCCATAGTTGCACGAGATAGAATTTCAGGAAAAATTATCGCTGTTGGTAAAGAAGCCAACATGATGCAAGGAAAAACACATGAAAATATCAAAACTATTAGACCATTGAAAGATGGTGTAATTGCCGATTTCGATGCCTCTGAACAAATGATAAGCATGTTTATTAAAAACATTCCTGCGCTTAAAAAGAAATTATTTACACCTGCACTTCGTATGGTAGTTTGCATTCCCTCAGGAATTACTGAAGTAGAAATGCGAGCCGTAAAAGAATCCTGTGAGCGTGTTAATGGCAAAGAAGTGTATTTAATTCACGAACCAATGGCAGCAGCTATTGGTATTGGTATTGATATCATGCAACCCAAAGGCAACATGATTGTCGATATTGGTGGTGGAACCACAGAAATTGCTGTGATTGCCCTAGGTGGTATTGTTTGTGACAAATCAGTTAAAGTTGCAGGTGACGTATTTACTAACGATATTATTTATTACATGCGAACGCAACACAACCTCTATGTAGGCGATCGTACTGCTGAAAAAATCAAGATTCAAATTGGTGCTGCAACCGAAGACTTAGATCTTCCACCAGAAGAAATGAGTGTTCAAGGTCGTGACTTATTGACCGGAAAACCGAAACAAGTACAGATTTCTTATCGTGAAATTGCAAAAGCACTTGATAAATCAATTTTAAGAATTGAAGATTCTGTGATGGAAACCTTATCACAAACACCTCCAGAACTAGCTGCTGATATTTACAATACAGGTATTTATTTAGCAGGTGGTGGATCGATGTTAAGAGGATTAGACAAACGTTTATCTCAAAAAACAGATTTACCTGTTTACATTGCTGAAGATCCATTAAGAGCTGTTGTTCGTGGTACAGGAATTACACTTAAAAACTTACCTAAATTTAAAAGTGTATTGATAAAATAACTGAGAATACCTACTTAACATGCAACAGATTATAAACTTTGTCATTAGAAACAAAACCTCTCTTTTGTTTCTGCTGCTGTTTTTTGTATCAATTGCTCTTACGATTCAATCGCATTCCTATCATAAAAGTAAATTTATTAATTCTGCAAACTTTTTTACTGGTGGTATTTATGAAAGTGCCAGCAATGTTTCCAATTATTTTGATTTAAAAACACAAAATGAAATTTTGGTTGAGGAAAATAACAAACTACGTTCGCTTATCCTGAATGGTATAGATTCTATGGACACTTCAATTTCTAAAATTGATTCAACTTCATATAACGGTCGCTATAAAATTCAAACAGCAAAGGTTATTAATAACAATTATACATCTTCTAAGAACTATCTAACCATTAACAAAGGTGAAAAACATGGCGTTACAGAAGATTTAGCAGTTATTACTTCAAAAGGAATTGTTGGAATTATAGATAATACGTCAAATGGATATGCAAGAGTACTCTCCATTTTAAATACAAAAAGCAGAATAAATGCACAGTTACAATCATCTAACCACATTGGATCTTTAGTTTGGAATGCCAAATCATCAGCCATGGTTCAGCTAACAGATATTTCAAAATTTGCACCAGTAAAGCAAGGAGATACTATTGTAACAGGAGGACAATCGTCTATCTTTCCTCAAGGAATACCTATTGGACTGGTTGAAGATTTCATATTAGATATAAGTGGTGACACTTACACAATTAACGTCAAGCCGTTTAACGATATGACCAATTTATCACACACCTATATAATAGAAAATTTAGATGCTCAAGAAATAAAACAATTAGAGAATCCGGTGAATGAATAGTTTAAATATTAATAGCATCATAAGATTTGTAGTGTTAGTATTAGCACAGGCTTTGATTTTTAATCATATCAATTTTATGGATTCGGTAAATCCGTATCCTTACATCCTGTTTATTCTGTTATTTCCTGTAAATAATAACCGAACTTTATTTATTTTCTTAAGTTTTATGCTTGGGTTGTTTGTTGATCTATTTTCAGATTCTGGTGGAGTACATGCTGCAGCCTGCGTGACTATCGCATTTGCAAGACCTCCAATTCTAAAATTTGCATTTGGTATGGTTTACGAACACCAGAATATAAAATTCAACAATACTGAATTTGGGAATAGAGTTATCTATTTTCTGATTTTGATAATTCTCCATCATCTCATTATTTTCTCCCTAGAAGTTTTTAACATATCAAACATACTTTTAGTGCTAAAAAAGACGTTGTTCTCAAGTGTATTTACGCTTATACTTTGTATATTAATATCAGTGCTGTTCAGCAATAGACAACGATGAGAAAACTTTTACTCTTATTCATGGTAATCATAGTAGGACTATTATTTATTGGTCGCTTGTTTTATTTACAAGTTTACAATAAAGAAGCGTATAGTCTTTACGAAGATAATGCCATTAGAAAAGAATACAATTACCCTAAACGAGGTTATGTTTATGATAGAAATGGCAAACTTCTTGTAGCTAATCAGCCTTCATACGATGTTATGGTAATTCCCAGAGAGGTTGAGCCTTTAGACACTTTAGAGTTTTGTAGTCTTCTTAAAATTACAAAAGAAGATTTCAAAAGAATATACGAAAAAGCTTATAATTACTCACCACGTTTACCTTCGGTTTTTGTGCCACAATTATCCAAAAAGGACTATGCCGTTCTTCAGGAAAAAATGAGAAAATTTGATGGGTTCTATATTCAAAAACGTTCGCTCAGAGATTACCAGACCACTATTGGTGCCAATGTTTTAGGTGACATTGGCGAAGTTAACAATCGTAATATTGAAAATGATCCTTATTACAAAATGGGAGATCTTATTGGCAAACAAGGTGTTGAGATTTCTTATGAAAATGTTTTACGCGGTGTTAAAGGCATTAAGTTTATACAAAAAGATAGATTCAACAAAAATATCGGACCATATAAAGAGGGAAAATTTGACACCCTACCACAACCAGGAAAAGATATTACGATTACCATCGATTCTGAATTACAACAATATGGCGAATTATTAATGACCAATAAAAGAGGTGGTATTGTTGCTATTGATCCAAGTAACGGAGAAATTTTAGCATTAATTTCTGCTCCAAGTTATAATCCGAACATACTGGTTGGAAGAGGTCGTTCTAAAAACTTTACAAAATTATTTAGAGACAGTATTGCAAAGCCTTTATTTGACCGAGGTTTACAAGCACAATATCCTCCTGGATCTCCTTTTAAAGTCATTAATGCCCTCATAGCACTACAAGAAGGTGTTGTTGACACCAATGATAAATTCACCTGCAGAATGGGGTATTATTATGGCAGCCGTAAACTTACAGGTTGCCACCATCATAAAAGTCCCGTTGCTATGAACGACGGAATCGCTCAGTCTTGTAATGCCTATTTTGTGAATATTTACCGAAGAATTATTGATAATTATGATGATGCTGGAGATGCCATGAATAAATGGGCTACACATGCTAAAAGTTTCGGTCTCGGAGATTTCCTAGGCTACGATTTACAAGTTGGAAGACCTGGTCGAATTCCAGATGGTGATTATTATGACAGAGCTTATGGTGATAATCGATGGGGTTCTACGTACATTGTTTCTAATGCAATTGGACAAGGTGAAGTTGAAGCCACTCCAATTCAGTTAGCCAATATGGCTGCCGCTATTGGTAATCGAGGTTATTATTACACACCTCACATTATAAAAGCCATTGAAGGTGATACTATTCCGAGTAAATACACCACACCAAATTATACAACCATTGATAAACGTCATTTTGAACCAGTCGTTCAAGGCATGTTCGATGTGTATAATGAAGGAACTGCAAAAACACTGAGAGTTCCTGGAATTGATATTTGTGGAAAAACAGGAACTGCTGAAAACTTTATGAAAATTGATAGCGTCAAAACTCAACTCACCGATCATTCCATATTTGTTGCTTTTGCTCCTAAAGATGATCCAAAAATTGCTATTGCTGTTTTTGTTGAAAATGGATATTGGGGAAGTCGTTTTGCGGGCAGAATGGCAAGTTTAATGATTGAAAAATACATTAAAGGAGAAATTACGAGAACAGATATGGAAGACTGGATCTTAACTCACAGTCTTGAAAACGAATACGCAAAACCATATTCTGGTGAGCCTTTTAAAATTAATGGCGAAACTACGCTGCAAGTCGTTGAGAAAGTTCAGGCTCCAAAAAGCATTGATTATGATAATTCTATATCGACTAACTCAAATCAACCAAATCAATAATCATGAATAGAGAAAACCACAGAGGTTTTAAATTTGATTGGGTAATAATCGTTTTATTTTTACTCCTGGTTTCTTTTGGGTGGTTAAATATCATGTCTGCATCTCATGTTGGTGAGATTGAAAACTATTTTGATATGAGTCAACTTTACGGAAAGCAACTCGTCTTTCTTGGACTCACATTTGTGTTGATTGTATTGATACTTTCTGTAGAAGCTAAGTTTTATGAACGATTTGCAAGTATTATTTACATCGTTGCCATGCTGGCTCTTGTTGGATTGTTTATCTTCGGAAAAGATGTCAATGGTGCAAGATCTTGGTACGGCATTGGGAGTATGACCATACAACCCAGCGAATTTGCAAAGTTTGCAACGGCTTTGGCAGTTGCAAAATACATGAGTGATTTACAAACTGACATGAATACTTTAAAGGATCAATTGCGAGCAGTAGCAATTATTGTCCTTCCTGCCATTCTAATTCTTCTTCAAAACGATGCTGGTAGTACATTGGTTTATGTGTCTTTCTTTTTTGTGTTTTACCGAGAAGGTCTACAACAAATATATTTAGCAATAGCGCTATCAATCATTATTTTGGCCGTTTTATCTCTTAAATTCGGAATTGTAATCACTGCTAGTATTGCTGCTTTAGTCATCTTCGGAATCTATTTCTTTAGACGAAAAAAACGCGCTTCCATTATTCAATCTGTTGTTGTTCTTTTAATTTGTATTTCATTTTCAACTGGTGTAAAATTGTTTTATGAACATGTCTTAAAACCGCATCAACAAAACAGAATTAGCCTTTGGCTTCGACTCGAAAAAGATCCTGTAAAACTCGAACGCATGAAAAAGGAAGAGGCTTACAATCTCATACAATCTGAAAAAGCAATAAGTTCTGGTGGCTTTTCTGGAAAAGGTTTTTTGGAAGGTACTCGAACGACAGGAAAATTTGTACCTGAACAAGAAACCGATTATATTTTTAGCACTGTTGGCGAAGAATGGGGATTTTTAGGAAGCACATTCGTTGTCCTGCTTTTTGTTGCACTTATCGTAAGAATTTTAATCTTAGCCGAATCTCAAAAATCGCAATTTAGTCGTGTTTATGGCTATGGCGTTGCCTCTATCCTATTCATTCACTTTACAATTAATACAGGCATGGTTATGGGTTTAATCCCAACCGTTGGAATTCCACTTCCGTTTTTTAGTTATGGTGGTTCCGGACTTTGGGGATTTACTATTTTACTGTTTATTTTTGTAAAGTTGGATAGTAATAAGATTAATGAATGGTAAATAATAAAACCTACAAGGTTTTTAAAAACCTTGCAGGTTGAGAATTTTACTCCAATGATAAAATTATTTCAAACTAGCCAAACTAGCTTTTAAGGTTTCAATCTTAGCTAAAGCATCAGCTTCTTTCTTCTTTTCTGAAGCGACGACCTGCTCTGGAGCATTATTGACAAAGCGTTCGTTTTTCAGCTTGCCCTGAACCGATTTTAAAAAGCCTTCAGTGTACTTTAATTCTTCATTTAATTTTTCAATTTCAGCTTCAACATCAATACTTCCTTCCATCGGAATAAAATATTCATTTGACAACACTCTAAATGTTAATGCACCTTCAACAGGTTCAGAAACTGATTTCACTTCTGAAATATGTCCCATTTTAGAAATGACAGCATTGTATTTAGAATCAAAGCCTTCATTATTCAAAACCATCAATTCAATAGCATCTTTGAACGCAATATTCTTTTCTTTACGAATGGTTCTAATTCCTGAAACCACATCTTTAACTGTTTCAAAATTTGAAATAAGCTGAGAATCGAACGCCTTCACTTCAGGATATTTTGCAATGATTAAAGCGTCTTCAGAGGAACGCTCTTCAATTCTTTGCCAGATATCTTCTGTTATGAATGGCATAAAAGGATGTACTATTTTTAAGTTGCCCTCAAATATAGACATCACTTCTTTATACGTTTTAGAATCTATTGGTTGCTGATATGCAGGTTTTACCATTTCCAGCATCCAACCACAAAAATCATCATAAATCAACTTATATATCACCATCAATGCATCACTTAATCTGTACTTACTGAAGTGATCTTCAATTTCTGTCAATGCAGCCTGAAATTTAGATTGATACCATTCTAAAGCAACTTTACTAGATTCTGGCTGTTCAATATCTTTAACTTCCCAAAGCGTTGTTAAATAAAAAGCGCTCCAGATTTTATTAGCAAAGCCTCTACCTTGATTACAAAGGGATTCATCAAACATCAAATCATTTCCTGCAGCAGCACTTAACAATAGTCCAACTCTGACGCCATCAGCTCCATAGTCTTCTATTAGTTTTAAAGCATCTGGAGAGTTTCCAAGCGATTTAGACATTTTTCGACGTTGCTTATCTCTAACCAATCCTGTTAAATACACATTTTCAAAAGGTCGTTCATCTTTATATTCATATCCAGCAATAATCATACGTGCTACCCAAAAGAATAGAATATCTGGACCAGTTACCAGATCGTTTGTTGGATAATAATATTTAATTTCTTCGTTCTCAGGATGTCTAATACCATCAAACACACTTATTGGCCATAACCAAGATGAGAACCAAGTGTCTAAAGCGTCTGAATCTTGTCGTAAGTCGTTGTTTGTTAGTTGATGGTTGGCTGTTTTTTCTTTTGCTAATTCTAGAGCTAAATCAATATTTTCAGCAACAACAAAATCTTCTTTTCCATCTCCATAATAATAAGCAGGAATTTGTTGTCCCCAACGCAACTGACGAGAGATATTCCAATCGCGAATATTCTCCATCCAATGTCTGTACGTATTTTCAAATTTCTTCGGAAATAATTTCACTTCACCATTGGTTAAAACAGCATCAATAGCAGGTTGTGCTAATTCTTCCATCTTCAAGAACCACTGATCACTTAAACGCGGTTCAATAACAGCTTTGGTGCGTTCTGATGTTCCAACTTTATTGATGTGGTTTTCAGTTTTCAACAATAAACCTTTATCCTCTAATTCTTTAGCTATAGCTTTTCTAACTGCAAAACGATCCTGACCTTCGTAATGCATTCCGAAGCTATTCAAAGTTGCATCCTCATTGAAAATATCTACTACTTCAAGATTGTATTTATCACCTAAAACTTTATCATTTTCATCGTGTGCAGGTGTCACTTTTAAACAACCTGTACCAAACTCGATATCGACATACTCATCTTCAATGATTGGAATCACTCTTCCGCAGATAGGCACAATAGCTTTCTTTCCTTTTAGATGAGAAAAACGCTCATCATCTGGATTGATACAAATTGCAGTATCGCCAAAAATAGTTTCTGGTCTTGTTGTAGCTATGGTCAATGTTTCATTACTACCTTCAATTTGATATTTTAGGTAATACAGTAAACCTTGTTGCTCCACATGAATCACTTCTTCATCAGAAAGTGTTGTTTTAGCTTCAGGATCCCAATTTACCATGCGATATCCTCTGTAAATTAGTCCTTTATTATATAAATCGACAAACACTTTAACTACAGCTTCACTCATATCGTCATCCATTGTGAATTTGGTACGATCCCAATCACATGAACAACCTAATTTTTTTAACTGCTCAAGAATCACTCCTCCATATTCTTCAGTCCATTCCCAAGCATGCTTTAAAAACTCCTCACGACTCAAATCATTTTTATCAATTCCTTGAGCTTTAAGCTTAGCAGCAACTTTAGCTTCAGTCGCAATGGAGGCATGGTCTGTTCCAGGAACCCAACACGCATTTTTCCCTTGCAATCTTGCTCTACGAATAAGCACGTCCTGAATGGTATTGTTAAGCATGTGTCCCATATGTAAAACTCCTGTCACATTTGGAGGAGGAATAACTATAGTATAAGGCTCTCTTTGATCTGGAACAGAATGAAAATAATTATGCTCCATCCAGTAGTTATACCACTTGCTCTCTACACTAGATGATGAATATTTTGTTGGTATGTTCATGCTTTGGTATTGTTTTTGCTTTATGACAGACAAAAGTACTTATATTTCTTTTTTTGCGAAATTAATGTCGGCATATTATTGTCAGATTTCTTAATGAGGTTGTTAATATTAATGTATTACATCTAATTAATTTTGCAGAATCGTAAAAAGTAAGTAGTTTTGATAGTATCAATTTAAAATTTAAATGATGAAAAATGTAATGTTAATTTTATTTGTTGGTTTACTAAGCCTAGGTTCTTTTGCTCAGGAAAAAGTTGCTAAAATAGAATTTGAAACCGACGTAATTGATTATGGAACCATTGAAAAAGGTTCTGATGGTGTTAGAGTATTTAAATTTACAAACACTGGAAATGCACCTTTAATTATTTCTAATGTGAAGTCAACATGTGGTTGTACGGTTCCAAAAAAACCAGACGGACCAATTATGCCAGGTGAAACTGGTGAGATTTCTGTAAAGTATGACACAAACAGAGTAAATCCGATTAGAAAAACAATTACAGTAACGTCTAACGCTGAAACACCAACAGTAGCTCTTAAAATTAAGGGATTAGTCGTAGACTCTAGTAAGGAAAATCCACTAGAGAAAAAAGACAAAAGTGTTATGGAACAACTATAGCTCTAATAAATATGTATAAGAAAGAACTCTCTTTTAAGGGAGTTCTTTTTGTTTAAACACATCTTCTAATCTAAAATCAAAAGACATAATTGCACCATTTCTATCTACCGTTAGAGAAATTAATTTGCCAGTTTTAGATTTAAAATAACCAATTACATGTTGAAGTTCTAAAGTATGCGTATCCTTTCCATTTATTGTTAATATAACATCACCTCGTAATAGTCCAACTTTTTCAGCAGGAGAATTTTTACGAATTTCGACAATCGTATAAGCTGGCTTTACAGCAAGTTTATAATGGGTAATGGTTTCAACATGAATATTAAAATCGGTTTTATCATCATAACCCAATCCAGAACGTTTCTCTCTTTCTTTGATTAAAACAACCCCATTCTGCTCGATAATAATTCCACTTTTATTGTACGAGAATGAGGCATTGAAGTTTCTATTTTTCTTAAGTGTTAACTTTTTATTTTTATAATCAACGATCATATTAAATCGCTTCAGTACTTCTCCAGAAATACTACCATTTCGATGCGTATTCTT
This sequence comes from Psychroserpens mesophilus, assembly GCF_000826645.1. GTDB lineage: Bacteria > Bacteroidota > Bacteroidia > Flavobacteriales > Flavobacteriaceae > Psychroserpens > Psychroserpens mesophilus. The sequence goes on along the minus strand of NZ_JXJP01000002.1, from coordinate 192,197 downwards.
ACGAGCAAAACTAATTGATGTTGAATCTGGAAAAGCAGTATTGACATTATTCAGTTCAAAACTCTTCAATTTAAATTTTTCTATTTTAGATCGTTTACCATAGATATTACCACTTAGCCCTTTTCCTAAAAAATCTTCAAAATACATATTTTCAGTTGGAACTAAGCCTTTATCTTCATTTTCAAAAATCCATAAGGCATCACTGCTACCTGTATCAATGAGAAGTTTTACTGGCACAAAATTAGAATCGACTTCTATTTCACCTGTAATAAATGGCTTATTTTTGTAAAAAGACAGCTCAAAAGTCTCACACTTTTTACAAGATTTATAGATGTAACGCTCAGGTTTATGAAGCACAATATATTTGGAGGCATAATTAATTTCAACTATGAAATCTTTGAATAAATCATAGCCAATAATCCCGTGAACTGGCTTTCCTAATCTCGGTGTAAAATTTATTGAAGTATCAAAAACCACATAAATATCCTGATTGACATTTAAGGCATTACCAATGCTTAAGAAATTATTTTTTGATTTAATCGCTTCCACAGGATCTCCACCACCAAGACCACGTAATAAAATAGTTTCTACTTTATTTATTTGAAGTGAATCAATATTTGCGAGGTTAAACAAAATGGGCTTACTAACTCCAGAATCTAAGACAAAAGATAACTCAACACCATTAAGTTCAACAGGAAGAAGAATAAGATTACCAACCAAATCAAATCTTATCTTATCTTTTTCTAAACTTGGCAAATTAAAATCTGTTTGCGAAAAAGACGAGGTTAAAACAAATAGTAAAAACAGTATATAAAGATTTTTTTTTAGCATTAGTTGGATTGTAATTAACTCAATTTACAAATCTTCGGATGAAGTCCGTTTATTAGCATCAATTTTTAAATAAACTTTAAGATAATTTTCAGAACTTTACCACTTAAATAATTTTAACATGCCAAGAATATCAAAAAAAGGGCAACAAATGCCTGAATCTCCTATTCGAAAGTTAGTTCCTTTTGCTGAAAAAGCTTACAAACAAGGAAAAACAGTTTATCACTTAAACATTGGTCAACCCGATATCAAAACACCTCAAATAGCTTTAGATGCAGTTAAAATTCACTCTTTAGATATTTTAGCATACACACGTTCTGAAGGATCTGAAGGCTACCGAGAAAAAATTGCAAATTATTATGCAAAACATGATATTCATGTAAAACACGATGACATTATAGTAACTACTGGAGGAAGTGAAGCTTTGTTATTTGCATTCGGAAGTATAGCAGACGTTGATGATGAAATTATAATTCCTGAACCATTTTATGCCAACTATAATGGATTTTCAACTGCTTCAGGTGTAAAAGTTGTTCCGGTAATTTCTAAAATTGAAGACAATTTTGCCTTACCTCCAATTGAGGAATTTGAAAAATTAATCACTCCTAAAACCAAAGCGATTCTTATTTGTAACCCTGGAAACCCAACAGGTTATTTATATTCAAAGGATGAAATACGGAAGTTAGCAGAGATTGTAAAAAAGCATGATTTGTTTTTGATAGCTGATGAAGTTTATAGAGAATTTGCATATGATGGTATTAGTCATTATTCTATTTTACAAGAAAAGGGCTTAGAAAATCACGCCATAGTAATCGATTCTGTTTCTAAACGATACAGCATGTGTGGCGCTCGAATTGGTTGTTTGGTATCCAAAAACAAAGAGGTCATCAAAACGGCTTTAAAATTTGCTCAAGCAAGATTAAGTCCGCCAACCCTTGCTCAAATTGCAAGTGAAGCTGCTTTAGATACACCACAAAGTTATTTTGATGATGTTATCAATGAATACGTAGAACGAAGAAATGTTGTCATAGAAGAACTCAGCAAAATTGAAGGTGTTCAAGTAGCTAAACCAAAAGGTGCTTTTTATTGTATCGTACAATTACCCATTAAAAATTCGGATGCTTTTGCACAATGGCTGTTAGAATCTTTTGATGTCAATGGAGAAACAGTCATGGTTGCTCCTGCAGCTGGATTTTACAGCACTCCTGGTGTTGGTTTAAATCAAATTAGAATTGCATACGTATTAAACAAAGACAGTCTTATCAAAGCAGTAAATATTTTAAAACAAGCTTTAAAAGTTTATAAAGATTAGTGCAAATTCAACATAACATATCACTTAAACCATATAACACCTTTGGTATTGATGTAAAGGCCAAACAATTTATATCTGTTACCACAATTACAGATTTAAAATCTATTTATTCTGAACGGCGTGAAGTATCTAAATTCATTCTTGGTGGAGGAAGCAACATGTTGCTCACAAAAGATATTGAAGCGCTTGTATTACACATAAATTTAAAAGGAAAACATATCATTTCGCAAACCGAAGATTATGCTTTTGTTAAAGCAAGTGCTGGAGAAAACTGGCATGAATTTGTGCTATGGACTTTAGATAACAACTTTGGTGGTTTAGAAAATTTATCACTTATTCCTGGAAATGTTGGGACCAGTCCGATACAGAATATCGGCGCTTATGGTGTTGAATTAAAAGATACATTTTATTCTTGTGATGTATTGAACCTTGATACGTTAGAGATAGAAACTTTTAAAAATAGTGATTGCAAATTCGGCTACCGTAACTCAATCTTCAAACAGGAAGCTAAAGGAAAATACATCATTTTAAGTGTTGTTTTTAAGTTAACCACAAACAACCATGTAATTCATACTAACTATGGCGCAATAGCTTCCGAATTAGAGCAAATGCAAATTTCGAAACCGACGATTCAAGATGTTTCCAAAGCAGTTATTTCCATTAGAAAAAGTAAATTACCAGATCCCAATGACATTGGCAATAGCGGGAGTTTTTTTAAAAATCCAATGATATGTAAAGATGCTTTCGTAAAACTACAAGAGAATTTTCCAAATGTACCACATTATGTGGTTTCAGAAGATGAAGTTAAAGTTCCTGCAGGCTGGTTAATTGAAACCGCAGGATTTAAAGGCAAATCGTTTGGGAATTATGGTGTCCACAAAAAACAAGCTTTGGTGTTGGTGAATTATGGTGGAGCTAGTGGTCATGATATTTTAGAGCTTTCAAAACTTATACAACACACCATTTTACGACTATTTGATATTACCATTGAAGCTGAAGTAAACATCATATAATAAACAAAAAGCCCCAATAATTTGAGGCTTTAGTCTTACTGCAGAAATTTGAAAAAGCTATTAATCAATTTCTTAAGAAAGAAGTTTAATTTCTACAGATATAAATTTTAATTTTGTACTGTTAATTTTAATTAACTTTACCAACCTTATATATATACGAACACAAATAGACATTTGGATCATTTCAAATTCAATTTTTACAAAATTTAATTTTTTTTGAGCACACCTTTAGAACAACAAATCGTACAACTACTTGAAGGAGGAGACAAGAGAGCCATTAGTCTTCTCTATGAAAATTATTCAGATAGTTTATATGGTGTCATATTGAAAGTTACTGTAAATGAAGAAATAGCTCAAGATGCCTTACAGGAAACCTTTGTAAAAGTTTGGAAAAACGCAAAAAAATACGATTCCAAAAAAGCAAAATTATTTACTTGGTTATATCGTATTGCAAAGAATACAGCCATTGATAAATTAAGAAGTTTCAACAATCGATTCGATAAGGAAGTCCAAATTGATAAATCAAACGTATATATCTTACCAACAGCAAATTTAAATCAAGATGTACTCGATTTAAAAGAGCATGTGGCAAGGTTAGATGAAAAGTACCAAATCGTGTTGAAAGCCCTATTTTTTGAAGGGATGACGCAACAAGAAGCAAGCGACGAATTAGACATTCCGTTAGGTACAATTAAGTCTAGATTAAAAATAGGATTACGAGAACTAAAAAAAGTTTATGATCCTTAAATTTATGATATATGGAAAAAAAACTACATACTTTTTTTCAGTCTGGTTTACTTGATAAGTACATACTAGATGAAACTTCTGCTTCAGAACGCCTGAAAGTAGAACATTTTATTGACACCTATCCAGAAGTGGAAAGTGAATACAAAAGGTTACAAGATAACCTTGAGATTATCGCTAAAGCCAGTGCTGTTGAAGCGCCTGAATCTATTTTAGATGCAATTTTAGATGACATTGAAGACAATACAACCCCTGTGATTCAATTAGTTAATAAACAACGTAAAACTCCATGGTATAGTATTGCTGCTAGCGTTGTTGCTTTACTTTTTGCTGGTGGATATTACTTAAAAACACAACAAAATTTAGACTTATTAAAAGAGAATCAAGTTGTGGTTGAAGAAATTTTTGACTTAAGAAGTGATATAGAAGAAAATAATAAAAGACTCGACAATTTGATGCATGAGTTTATGAAACTCAATAATCCTGAAACCGAAAAATATGTGTTTAGAGGAAATGATCGTGCTAAAGATTTGAAAACAGTAGCTTACATTAATCCTGTAGACGAAACGTCTATGATTGATGTAGTATCTTTACCACAATTACCTGAAGATCAAACTTATCAACTATGGGCTGAAATGCAAGATAGAATGATTAACCTTGGAATATTAGATGCATCACAAAGACAGTTACAATCTGTACCCTATGTTAAAGACGCTTTAGCATTAAGTATTACAATTCAAGATAAAGATCGTTTAAACAGAACTGAAGCTGACAGTGCAGTTGCAGAAATAGATTTAAACAATAAACGAAATAATTAATAGCCACTAGTTTTTAAAATTGAAAGCCACTTTTGAATGAGTCAAAAGTGGCTTTCTTTATTAGTTCTAAGAATGATAGTATCTATTCTTTATCAAATAACGCCTTATGTATAAATCCTGCAACTATGGCACCAGCAATTGGCGCTAACCAAAACAACCACAATTGAGCCGTAAATTCTCCTCCTGCAAACAATGCCTGACTTGTAGATCGTGCTGGATTAACTGATGTGTTAGAAATGGGAATACTAATTAAATGTATGAGGGTCAGTGCCAAACCAATGGCAATTCCTGCAAAACCTTTTGGTGCTTTTGGATAAGTACTTCCCAAAATAACCAATAGAAAAAACATCGTGAGTACAAATTCAGCAATTAATACAGACATCATGCTAAAACCTCCTGGAGATAATTCGTCGTAACCATTGGCTGCGAAGCTACCTATATCCACAAAATCAGCTTTACCTGAAACAATAATGTACAAAACAGCAGCAGCAGCTATAGCTCCAACAACTTGGGCTATAATATATCCTACAAGATCTTTTGCAGGAAACTTGCCTCCAGCCCACAAACCAAGTGAAACTGCCGGATTAAAATGTGCTCCTGACACATGTCCTACAGCATAAGCCATTGTTAACACTGTAAGACCAAAAGCTAGCGAAACGCCAACAAAACCAATTCCTAATTCTGGAAATGCAGCGGCAAAAATAGCGCTACCACATCCTCCAAAAACAAGCCAAAATGTTCCGAAGAACTCTGCGAATAATTTTTTCATAAGTGATAAAAAGTATTAGTTAGTGAATTTAAATTTATGATAATTATTAATAAGACACTAAAATTGTTAAAAAGTCACTAGATCACTAATATTCAAACCACAACAAGACTATCCATTCTATTTATTCGATAAAACATCTGAAAAATTGTATCTTTGTCTTCAAATTTTTAACCTTCGTTTATGAAACTCATTATCATAACATTAATACTCTTAAGTTTAGGTGTAGCTGGTATTGCCATTAAAATCTGGGCAAAAAAAGACGGCAAGTTTGCAGGCACATGTGCAAGCCAAAACCCTATGCTCAATCAAGAAGGTGAAGCTTGTGGGTTTTGTGGTAAAACACCTGACCAATTCGAAAATTGCAACGAATCACAACATTCTTAATCTTTAATGATTATCTTAGAAATAGCATTCTACGTATTTATCGTTACTGTAGGTATACAACTTGTTTTTTACGGAATCATTTTCAACAGCTTACCGAGACACCAATCTGTTACACCTCATCAAAAAAATATTTCAGTTTCAGTTATAATCTGTGCAAAAAATGAAGCTGACAACCTCAGAACCTTTTTACCATTAATAATGGACCAAGCGTATTCTGATTTTGAAGTTATTCTTATCAATGACAATTCAAAAGATGATACTTTAGAGGTTTTAGAACACTTCAAAGAAAAACACAGAAATATTAAAATCGTCAATGTTAAGCCCATTGAAAAATTTTGGGGCAATAAAAAATACGCATTAACTCTTGGCATTAAAGCAGCGACTCACAATTTCCTATTATTTACCGATGCAGATTGTAAACCACGTTCTCGGTATTGGATTCAAGAAATGAACTCGCATTTTACTAATGAAAAAACTATCGTATTGGGCTATGGTGCTTATAAAAAAGTGAAAGGTTCATTCTTAAATAAATTGATACGTTATGAAACCTTTTTAACAGCTATTCAATATTTATCTTACGCATCACTAGGGCAACCATACATGGCTGTAGGAAGAAATTTAGCCTATAGAAAAGAACAATTTTTTGAAGCTAACGGCTTTATGCAACATATGCATTTAAAATCTGGTGATGATGATTTATTTATTAATCAAACAGCCACTGCTTCAAATACGACAATATGTATTTCTAAAGAAAGTTTTACTGAATCGATTCCTAAACAATCAATAAAAGATTGGACATTACAAAAACGAAGACATATCAGTACTGCAAATTATTATAAGCTTAGACATAAGATTTTTTTAGCAAGTTTCTATTGCTCTCAGTTACTATTTTGGTTATTAGCAATCGTGTTAATGAGTTTTATGTTTCAATGGAAACTGGTTTTAAGCTTGATTGTTTTAAGATTTATAATTCAACTCATAAACCTCTTTTTGGCGTCGAAAAAACTCGATGAAAATGACCTCCCTTTTCTTAGTCCTGTACTTGAGTTATTTTTAATTGCCTTTCAATTCTTTATATTTATAAAAAATATGATATCAAAACCGGAGTATTGGAAGTAAAAGAAGCCATTGAAAGAGCAAAAGCCAACGACCAAATCGCATTTAATTTTTTACTGGATACGTTTTGGAATAGCGTTTACGGATTTCAATTAAAACGTACTGAAAATGAAAATGATGCTGAAGACATAACTATTCAAACGTTTTCAAAAGCATTCGATAAAATACATACTTACGATGAAAAGTTTGAGTTTAAAACCTGGCTAATTACCATTTCGAAAAATATTCATATTGATTTACTACGAAAACGTAAATCCTCAGTTGCCCATACGTCGAATAGTGATGAAGATGATGACTTTCACGCCATTATTGATGAATCTCCTTCACCTGAGGACAAACTAATTACAGAGCAAAATCTTGCTAAATTACTTCGCGATATTAAAAAGTTGAAACCACATTATCAGGAGGTAATCAATTTAAGATATTTTCAAGAACTAAGTTATAAAGACATCTCTCAACAACTTGATGAACCTATGAATAATGTCAAGGTTAAATTACTTCGAGCCAAAAAATTATTAGCTGAGATTATAAAGAAGAAATAGCAAAACGTGAAGATTACTCTCAAAAAAATAGGTCCAGGATTATTATTTGCTGGTGCAGCTATCGGAGTTTCACACTTAGTTCAATCTACAAGAGCAGGAGCAGATTTTGGTTTCGGCTTACTTTGGGCTTTACTTTTAGTTAACCTTTTTAAATATCCTTTTTTCCAGTTTGGACCTCGATATGCATCAGCAACTGGAGAATCACTCCTAGATGGTTATAAAAAACTTGGAAAACCGGTATTAATTGCCTATTTCATCCTCACTTTTGCAACAATGTTTACCATTCAAACAGCTGTAACTATAGTCACTGCGGGAATTGCGACCTCTTTATTCGGAGATATTTTCAGTATTGAAATCTGGACCGTAATTATATTAGCTATCTGTCTTCTAGTATTACTTGTTGGAAAGTATAAACTTCTTGACAAACTCATAAAACTAATTATTATAACACTCACTCTAAGCACAATAACTGCGGTTTGTTTTGCTTTAGGAAATAAAACACAAGCCATTTCATTTCAACAAATACTTCCAGGTGACAGTATAGAGATTGCTTTTTTAATTGCTTTTATGGGTTGGATGCCAGCACCTTTAGACATATCTGTATGGCATTCGCTATGGACGCTCGAAAAAGAGAAATCATCAGGAAAATTTTCTCCTAAATCTGCAATATTCGATTTTAATGTCGGATATATTGGCACAATCATCTTAGGTGTCGCATTTTTAGCTTTAGGTGCTTTGGTCATGTTTGAAAGTGGAGAAACGTTTAGTCCTTCAGCAGGAGCATTTGCCAATCAACTGTTAGATATGTACACAAAAAATTTAGGCAAATGGGCTTATGTATTTATTGGCATAGCGGCTTTTACAACCATGTTTAGCACAACTTTAACCACATTAGATGCGTCACCAAGAGCTATGGCAAAAACGACACAATTACTCCTTGGTCATATTTTAAAAAATGGGTACTTATTTTGGATTCTCATTTTAACTATTGGTACCATTATCATTTTCTTTTTCTTCGCTTCAGAAATGGGATTATTAATAAAAGTGGCGACAATACTTTCGTTTTTAACAGCGCCTTTTTATGCAATAATTAACTATGTACTAATCTCTAGCCAACACACTCCAAAAGCATGGAGACCAACAAAAGTGTTGCATTTGTTAAGTGTTTTTGGAATTGTATTCTTGGTAAGCTTTAGCATTTGGTATCTCATATATTAAGATTTATTTAAAAGAATACTTTGTATCTTTGTAATTGAAATTTTCAAGAATGAATACACAAGTAGTTTCAAATACAACCACCGAACGTCAGCCAAAACCAAAATGGCTTCGTGTTAAACTTCCAACGGGTAAAAAATACACCGAATTAAGAGGACTTGTTGACAAGTACAAATTGAATACCATTTGCACATCTGGTAGTTGCCCAAATATGGGTGAATGTTGGGGAGAAGGTACTGCAACATTCATGATTTTAGGAAATGTATGTACGAGATCTTGTGGGTTTTGTGGTGTAAAAACTGGACGACCAGAAACTCTAGATTGGGACGAGCCAGAAAAAGTGGCACGTTCCATAAAAATCATGAGTATCAAACATGCTGTTTTAACGAGTGTCGATAGAGACGACCTGAAAGATATGGGAAGTATTATGTGGAGCGAAACGGTAAAAGCTGTTAGACGTATGAATCCTGACACTACTTTAGAAACACTTATTCCAGATTTTCAAGGTTTAGAACAACATATTGACAGAATTATTGATGTTGCGCCAGAAGTCGTATCGCATAATATTGAAACTGTAAGACGATTGACTAGAGAAGTTCGTATTCAAGCAAAATACGATCGTAGCATGCACGTGCTTAAATATTTAAAACAACAAGGTCAGCGTCGTACTAAATCTGGTATCATGTTAGGTTTAGGCGAAACTCGTGAGGAAGTCATCGGAACACTTCATGATTTAAGAGCGAATGATGTCGATGTTGTAACTATTGGTCAATATCTTCAACCTAGTAAAAAGCACTTACCTGTAAAACAATTTATCACTCCTGAACAATTTGACGAGTACAAAGCGATAGGACTAGATTTAGGCTTTCGTCATGTTGAAAGTAGTGCCTTAGTAAGATCGTCATATAAAGCGCAAAAACACATCAACTAGATGATTAACATTGCAATTAATGGTTTTGGTCGTATTGGAAGACGCGTTTTTAGACTCATCCAAGATCGAGAAGATATTCAGGTGGTAGCCATTAATGACCTTGCAGATGCTAGAACACTTAGCCATTTACTTAAATACGATAGTATTCATGGCGTGTCAAAACATGAGACTTCATATTCAGAAGGTACAATTGTAATTGATGGCAGATCTATTCCTCTTTTAAACTATAATCATCCTAAAGATATTGACTGGACTCCGTTTCATATTGATTACGTCATTGAATCTAGTGGAAAGTTCAAGTCCTCGTCAGAATTAGAATACCATATTACAAATGGTGCAAGACAAGTTATACTCTCTGTACCTCCAATTGGAGATGACATCAAAACTGTGGTTTTAGGTGTTAATGATGATGAGATTATAGGAAATGAAAAGATTATTTCCAATGCCTCGTGTACCACCAACAATGCAGCTCCAATGATTGCTGTTATTGATAAACTTTGCGGTGTAAAACAAGCGTATATTACAACAGTTCATTCCTATACCACAGATCAAAGTTTACACGATCAACCTCATAAGGACTTACGACGCGCTCGAGCGGCAGGTCAATCTATTGTGCCTACAACGACTGGTGCTGCAAAAGCCTTAACTAAGATATTTCCAAATTTATCAGATGTTATTGGTGGCTGTGGAATTCGAGTTCCAGTTGCTAATGGCTCTTTAACCGACATAACCTTCAATGTTAAACGCACAGTCACTATCGAAGAAATTAATGCTGCTTTTAAAAGCGCTTCTCAAACGCACTTAAAACATATACTTGAATACACTGAAGACCCTATAGTATCTATAGATATTGTTGGAAATCCGCATTCGTGCATATTTGATTCTCAGATGACTTCTGTGATTGGAAACATGATAAAAATCGTGGGTTGGTATGATAATGAAACTGCTTATGCTACAAGAATTTTAGATTTAATTTGCAATTTATCGATGAAATTAGTACGTTTATCGAATAAATAATTATATTTGTCCAAATAAAGTGGCAAAAATATGTCCCAAATTAAATATTACATATTAGCTTTTTTAATCACTTTATCAATGTTTGTTTCTGCTCAGGAAGATTCAGAAGAAGACATTGATATATTAAAAATGCGCATTGAAAACCTAGTGACTCAATCCAATTTCGATAATGAGAGAGGTGACTATTTTAATGCCAAAGATAATCTTGAAAAAGCACTCACAATAGCTCAAAAAATTAGTGATAGAAAAAGTGAAGGCGAAATCTATACTAAAATTGCCAAGCTTCAATTTACGGTTAATGAACATGAAAATGCTCTAGTTTCATTGACAAAAGCGGCTGAAATTCAGCGCGAAATCAATGATTATGGTAACCTGGCCATGACCTATAATATTAGAGGCGCACTTCATGCAAGTAAAAAAGAATACCAAACAGCATTAGATTATTTTAATTCTGCAAAAACAAAATTTGAAGAGGAAGATCTAGAGCGCTTTATTCCTGAAGTCACTCTTAACGAAGCTAAAGTAAATCTTGCAATCAAAGATTATAAAACTGCTAAATCATTGCTTGAACGTACCATCGTATTAGCAAAAAAATATGATCAAAATAATATTTTATCAAATGCTCTTATTTATAGTGGAAAAACTATTGACAAACTAGGCAATAACAAGTTAGCGATTTCAATGACTCAAGAAGGATTAGAAATCGCTGATGCTAACGGATTTATTGAAAACACCAATGAAGCCTATCTGACGCTTAGTAATATTTATGAAAATGAGGCTGACTACAAATTAGCTCACGACTATTTAGCAAAGCACGTGCATTTATCTGACTCTATTCTAAATATCAAAAGAGAAAATTTAACGCCAGAGAAAAGAGTACAATATATCGATGCTTATAATGCTGCTGATTATGAAAAATTGAAAACAATAATTGAAGAACAAGAATCCGAAAGTAGCTTGGCTAAAATCACTACAATACTCAGTATTGCCTTAATTACTATCTTATCGTTGCTAACATTAGCGCTTTATAAAAACAATAATATTCGACTGAAGTCTAATAACATGCTGCATGAAAAAAATGATGATCTTATTGAAGCCATGCGTAAAGCAGAACAAGCATCAAAAACAAAAGCCAACTTCCTTTCTACGGTAACTCATGAGTTAAGAACTCCTCTGTATGCTGTTACTGGATTAACCAATATGCTTTTAGATGAAGACCCAAAAGAACATCAGATACCACATTTAAAGTCTTTAAAGTTTTCAGGTGATTATTTATTAACATTCATTAATGACATTCTTCAAATCAACAAGATTGAAGCGAATAAAGTTGAACTTGACCCAGTGCAGTTTAACTTAAAAATGAAAGTTGAAAACGTAGTGTCTGCTTTAAACAATTCGGCATTAGATAACAATGTTATCATGCATTACGAATATCAAAAAGACTTGCCACACACGTTTATTGGTGATAATTTAAAAATATCTCAAATATTAATCAACCTTATTGGTAACTCCATCAAGTTTACCAAAGATGGTGATATTTGGGTACGTGTATATAGTATTTCTCAAAATGGAGACGATCATATCCTTCGATTTGAAATTGAAGATAATGGTATTGGAATCTCCAAAGAGAAACAAGACAATATGTTTGAGAGCTTCTCCCAAGGCTCTATTCAGATTAACAGAAAATATGGAGGTACAGGACTTGGCCTCTCTATTGTAAAAGGATTAATTGAAATATTAAAAGGAAAAATTTACCTCAAAAGTGAACTCGGAAAAGGAACAACTTTCTTTTTCGAAATACCATTAACCTACGCTCCAGAAGAAGTTGAAATTATTAAAGAAGACTACTCTAAAAACATTAGCAAATTGGACATTAGCAACATTAAGATTTTGATTGTTGAAGACAACAAGATTAATCAAATGATTACCAAGAAAATCTTGAATAAGATGGGACTTGAGTGTGAAATCGTAGACAATGGTGAAGCAGCAGTTGAAAAAGTGAGAGAAAACAACTATGACGTTGTACTCATGGATATTCATATGCCAGGAATTAGCGGATTAGAAGCTACTAAAATCATTAGGACATTCGACAAAGAACTGACTATTTTTGCACTTACTGCGGTAACTTTAGAAGACAAAATGCATGAATTTGATGAAGCCGGATTTGATGACATCATTTCTAAGCCTTTCAAACAAGAAGATTTCGAGAAGAAATTATATGAGGTGCTTTCTGAAAATGAAAAAACAACACCATCAGTATAATTACGTTTTCAAAAACGAAGCAAGTGCTTCTTCAAATAATTTTGAGTGCTCTATTTTAAATTCAATAGGCATATAAAATAAAGCATCACTATCTTTAAAATAAGGTAATAACCTGACATAATCTTTTTCTGTAGTTAATATTCTATTCTTCTTTTTCAGACTTAGAATCTCATCATCTGTAAAATTATGATGATCCTTAAAATTTAAATGCTCAAACTTCAATCCTTTATGCTTCAGGTATTTTTTTAATGGCTTCGGATTTGCAATTCCAGTCACTAAGGTAAATGTATCATCTTTCAATTCGTTTAAACCTAAATCTTTTTTTTCATTCAAAATACGTTGAGAATACTCAATAGAACTAAAAAACACATCTTGGTTTGGCAATGGTTTTAATCGCTTCTTAATTATAGCCTTTTCGGCTTCAGAAAGCGATTCAGGACATTTGGTCACCACAATTACATTAGCACGCTTAGCACCAGTTTTTGGCTCTCTTAAATCACCAGTAGGCAAAACCATATCATCACAATAAAGCTTGTCATAAGCTGTCAATAAAATATTAAATCCAGCCTTTACCTTTCTATGCTGAAAGGCATCATCGAGCAAAATAATATCTGGTTGCTTTTTATCAATCAAATTGGAAATACCACGTCGTCTGTTAGAATCTACAGCAACAGTCACTTCTTTAAACTTATTATAAAACTGAAAGGGCTCATCACCTATTGAACGCACAGTTGCTTTTTCATCAGCAATAATAAATCCGGAAGATTCTCGCTTATAGCCTCGACTTAATGTTGCAACTTTAAAATCTTGACTTAGAACTCTGATAAGATATTCTATAGTTGGCGTTTTCCCTGTTCCTCCAACACTTAAATTTCCAACACAAATAATCGGAATTTGATAAGAGGTTGAAGACTTCCAACCTAAATCATAAAACATATTGCGCAACCAGGTTACCAAATAATATATGGGCACAACAGGTAATAATAAGTATCGAACTAGCTTCATTTTTGCAAAATCAATTGCTAAGATAATCATATCAAATGACTATAAAATTTTATATTTGAAACAAATTCACAAATATGATCGTAAAAGATGTCATCAACTATTTAGAAGATTTAGCTCCTCTTAATTATGCAGAAGACTTTGATAATGTCGGACTTCTGGTTGGAGATCAACAAGCACCTGTTACAGGTATATTAGTGACTTTAGATACTTTAGAAGCGGTTGTTGATGAAGCGATCGCAAAAAACTGTAATCTAATTGTGAGTTTTCATCCTATTATTTTCAAAGGTTTAAAAACAATAACGGGTAAGTCTTATGTTGAAAGAACCGTTTTAAAAGCCATTAAAAATGATATCGCTATTTATGCCATTCATACGGCTTTAGACAATGCGCTAAAAGGCGTTAATGATATTATTTGCAATACTCTAGGACTAAAAAATAAGAAGATTTTAATACCACAAAAAGGTACCATAAAAAAACTGACCACTTATGTTCCGACAAAAAATGCAAATGCTTTAAGATCTGAATTATTTAAAGCTGGAGCAGGAAACATTGGCAATTACGATAGTTGCAGTTTTAATACTGAAGGAAAAGGCACGTATCGAGGCAATGAGTCTTCAAATCCGAAAGTGGGCAAAAAAGGCGAATTACACGAAGAACCTGAAACTCAAATTTCAGTGACATTCAGCAAACATGTGGAGTCTCGACTTTTAAATGTCCTTTTTGAGCATCATCCTTATGAAGAAGTTGCTTTTGAAGTCACCACACTAGATAATTATAACCAGAATATTGGTATCGGCATGGTTGGTGAGCTCGAAACTCATCAAAAAACGGAAGCATTTCTTCAGTTTGTAAAAGAAAAAATGAATGTCGCCTGTATCAGACATTCAAAGCTCATCAAAAAAAACATATCTAAAGTTGCCGTGTTAGGTGGCTCCGGAAGTTTCGCGATCTCAGCAGCTAAAGGTGCTGGAGCTGATGTTTTAATTACTTCAGATTTAAAATATCACGATTTCTTTTCAGCAGAAAACGACATTATATTGGCTGACATTGGACATTATGAAAGCGAACAGTTCACAAAAAACTTTTTAGTTGACTATCTCTCGAAAAAAATTACTAATTTTGCAGTCGTTTTATCAACGACGAATACAAATCCGGTAAAGTATTTATAATTATGGCAAAAAAAGCTGAAACATCTGTTGAAGATAGATTAAGAGCATTGTATGATTTACAATTAATCGACTCTAGAGTAGATGAAATTAGAAACCTAAGAGGAGAACTCCCTTTAGAGGTTCAAGATTTAGAAGATGAAGTTGAAGGTTTAAACACTAGACTAGAGAAACTAAGTACTAATCTAGAGCTTATTGATGATCAAATCAAAGGAAAGAAAAATCTTATTGAAGAAGCGAAAGCACTCATCAAAAAGTATTCTGAACAGCAAAAAAATGTTAGAAATAACAGAGAATATAACTCTTTAACTAAAGAAGTTGAATTTCAAGAATTAGAAATTCAATTGGCTGAAAAGCACATTAAAGAATTTAAAGTTCAAATCGAACAAAAGAAAGAAGTCATTGCTGAAACGAAAGACAAACTTAAAAGTCGTCAAACACACCTCAAGCACAAAAGAGGTGAGTTAAACGAAATTTTAGCTGAAACTCAAAAAGAAGAGGATGCTTTATTAAAAAAATCTGAAGATTTCCAAAAGAAATTAGATGATCGATTGGTAAACGCTTACTTACGAATTAGAAATAACGTAAAAAATGGATTAGCAGTTGTTGCCATCGAAAGAGGTGCTTCGGGAGGATCATTTTTTACAATTCCACCACAAATTCAAGTTGAAATTGCGTCACGTAAAAAAGTAATTACAGACGAACATAGTGGAAGAATTCTTGTTGATGCTGAATTAGCTCAGGAAGAAAAAGAAAAAATGGAAAAAATGTTTGCTAAACTTTCTTAGTAAACCTTAAATACGTTTTTAAAAAGCCTTCATCTATTGAAGGCTTTTTTATTTTAATAAAACTTTCACAAACTTCGCATTAAGGTTTCTTATCTTTTATCGACTTAAAGAAAAAGAAAACCTAAACATGAAAATGAAAACAATTTTAACCACATTAGCCATTACCTTATTATTCAGTTGTCAAAACATGGCGCAAGTGAGTAAGGAGCAACAAGCTGTTATTAATGCAAAACCTATTGAAGTTCCTCTAAAAAACGGAAAAGCCAAAGCCTATTTTGCCAGTGGGTGCTTCTGGTGCGTAGAAGCTATTTATGAAAGTGTAAAAGGTGTTGATGAAGTCATTAGTGGTTATTCTGGTGGATTTACAGACAATCCTACATACGATTTAAGCAATACAGGAAGAACTGGTCATGCAGAAGCTGTCGAAGTTATTTACGATCCGAATGTGGTAAGTTTTGCAACCTTAGTTGACGTGTATTTTGCTTCCCAAAATCCAACACAGGTTAACGGTCAAGGACCAGATCGTGGATCGCAATATCGATCTATAATTTTTTATCAAAATGATACGCAAAAGAAAATCATTGAGGAGAAAAAATCAGCTCTGGCGAAACAACTCGATGCTGAGATTGCCGCAGAAGTGTATCCATTTCAAAAGTTTTGGGTAGCTGAAGATTACCATCAAAATTATGAAAGACTTCACCCAAATAATGGTTACATTAGAAATGTATCGATTCCGAGATTGAAACGTTTTCAGGCAAAAATGCCAGACGTTCTAAAGGATAATAGTCATTAAGAGTAGAGCGAAGAATCTAAACGTAAACTAAAGATGCTGCGCTTCATTCCATTTAGCTCTGCATGACATCACATAATTAAAACAACTAGACTTTAGTCGCTTTAATTTCGAAAATAAGAGGATACAACTTATCCTTAGTGGTATACATACCATACTCAGTTTGTATTAAATCTGGCAAAACATTGTATGGACTTTCATCATATTCGTTTACGTAGTCAATGGTCAATCCAGCTTCAATTAGCGCATTAATTACTTCGCTCAATCCATGATTCCAGCCATATTCTTTGCTAGTCATTTTTGAACCTTGATTAGCATAAGTCCCTTCATATTCTTCATAAATAGGCTCGTCCTGCATATAACCATATTTCATAATTGGTTTTCCGTCTAAATAATCAAACATCCAGACTATAGGATGAAATTCAGCCATATAAAACGTTCCTCCTTGTTTTAAACGTTCAGCAATCATGTTTCCCCAAGGTTTTAGATCTGGCAACCAGCCAATAACACCATAAGACGTGAATACGATGTCAAATGTGTCTTTTACATACTTTGAAGTATCTAAAACATTGCATCGCACAAATTCTGCATCAAGTTGTAATTCTTCATTTAAAGCCTTCGCTAAAGCAATGCCCTCATCACTTAAGTCGACACCAACACATGTTGCTCCTGCTCTACTCCAACTCAACGTATCTTGTCCAAAATGGCATTGTAAATGCAATAATGATTTCCCATTCACTGCTCCTAGTGCTTTTAATTCATAAGGCATCAAAGATGACTTTCCGCTTTTAAAAGCTTCTAAATCGTACATATCACTTTTGGAATGAACTTTCACTTTCTCATTCCAGGTGTTTCGGTTGACTTCAAAATAATCTTCATTCATAACATCACTATTAAATGACTAAATTAATAATAACTTCGGAAACACAACCTATATCATACAAATCCTGCAAGGTTTCAAAACCTTGTAGGTATCTATCGATTAAAGTATCTTTGACAAAAAACTAATGACACGACTATCATCCTTTTTATGTTTCATACTTCTTTTTTCGGCTTGTAAAACAGACACAAAAGAACAAACCACCACAGTCGAAGCAGATTCAGAATTAAAAACTGAATCAACTACAGCTGAAAAAATTGCCCTAGCTCATGGTTTTGAAAACTGGAAACATGTTAACGACATACAATTCACTTTTAATGTAGATCGCGATAGCAGTCATTTTGAACGCTCTTGGACTTGGAATCCAAAATCTGATGATGTTAGATTAGTAACAGATACTGATACCATTCAATACAATAGAACATCTGTTGATAGTTTATCAATAAATGCTGATAAAGCTTTTATTAATGATAAATTCTGGTTGCTTATTCCGTTTCAAATGGTATGGGATAAAGGCACAACCATTTCAGAATCATCAACAGCAGTTGCGCCAATCTCTAAAACTGAATTAAACAAAATAACACTAACCTATGGAAACGAAGGTGGCTACACTCCTGGAGACGCTTATGATATTTATTTCGATAAGGATTACATAATTCAGGAATGGGTATTTCGAAAAGGAAACTCTGAAGAGCCATCAATGACTACAACCTTTGAAAACTATCAAGATGTCAATGGCATTAAATTCGCTCACGACCATAAAATGACAGAGGGTAATTTCAATCTTTACTTTAGCAATATTAAAATAAAGTCATTTTAAAACATCTAAACCATGACCTTTAGACGTATATAAAGTATATTAATATTCCGCAGTATGCGTCTATATATATTCAAAGCGCTTCATCTATTGAGTTGAAGCGCTTTTTACTTTAATAAACTTTTGTTTTACTGTCTGTAACTCTTAAAAAAAATCAACCAATAAATTGATGATCAATATGCGCACCATCACAATAGGGCTTATTCTGTGAAGCACCACATCTGCAAAATGCCGTCGTTCTATTTTTAGTTTCCTCTATACCATCTTTATAAGTGACTTTCAAAGTTCCATATATGAGAAGCGGACCGTTTTCAAGCACCTCAACCTTTGTTTCTAAAGATTCAGATTCATTATTCTTCTCATCATTCATATAATAACTCAATGCACCAGACGGACAAGCTTTAACTTGGTTTACTAATGCTTCAGTTGAAGCTGCATTAATTTTAATCCATGGTTTTTCTTTAGGCTGAAACACCTCACCAAGCCCTTTAACACATATCGCAGAATGAATGCAAGCTTCAGGTTCCCAGACGATTGTAACATCTCCATTGCTATACGCTTTTGTCTTTCCCATATCGTTTTGATTTCTTTAAAGATACTAAAAAAAGCAATTTATATCAGCACTAAAAATTGACGCTTTCAACAGTTCTTTACTACAGTAATTATTCTTATTTTTGTTAGATACCATAAAACCAAACACCTTGTCCAACTATAAATTAGGTCTTGAATTCGCAAAACAACAAGACCAGAATGACGAACTATCATCGTATCGAAAACAGTTTCATATTCCGAAAGACAACAACGGAAACGAGCTCATTTACATGACAGGAAACTCTTTAGGTTTACAGCCTAAAATCACAAAAGATTATATCAATCAAGAACTTGATGACTGGGCAAATCTTGGTGTTGAAGGTCATACAGAAGGCAAACATCCATGGTTGCATTATCACGAATTTTTAACTGAAACCATGGCGAATATCGTAGGCGCAAAACCCATGGAAGTTGTCGTGATGAATTCACTAACAGCCAACCTCCACTTTATGATGGTGAGTTTCTATAAACCAACACCTAAACGTTATAAAATTTTAATTGAAGCTGATGCGTTTCCTAGCGATAAATATGCTGTGGAATCACAATTACGTCACCATGGTTATGATGATAAAGAAGGCTTAATTCTTTGGAAAGCCCGCAAAGGTGAAGAATTAGCCAATTATGACGATTTAGAAACCATTTTTAATCAACATGGCGACGAGATTGCTTTGGTGATGATTGGTGGTGTAAACTATTACACTGGTCAATTTTTCGATTTAAAACGCATTGCTGCTTTAGGACATAAACACGGTTGCATGGTAGGTTTCGATTGTGCGCATGGCGCAGGAAACGTACCATTGAATCTTCACGATTCTGGAGCCGATTTTGCAGTTTGGTGTTCGTATAAGTATTTGAACTCAGGACCTGGCAGCTTGTCTGGTGCTTTTGTTCATGAACGTCATGCACATAGAAAAGATCTTAATCGTTTTACAGGTTGGTGGTCGCACAATAAGCAAACGCGTTTTAAAATGCGTGATGAATTTGATCAGCTGCCTGGAGCTGAAGGTTGGCAATTAAGCAATCCGCCTATTTTATCTATGGCAGCAATAAGAGCATCTTTAGATGTATTTAAGGCTGCTGGTTTTGATAAATTATGTGAAAAATCAAGGAAATTAACTGGTTATTTTGAGTTCCTATTAGATGAACTCAACAATTCAGATATAAAAATAATCACACCACGCAATCCAGACGAACGTGGTTGTCAATTGTCAATTCAGGTCAAAAATGCAGATAAAGGATTGCACAATAAGCTTACAAAAGCCGGAATCATTACCGATTGGAGAGAACCAGATGTGATTAGATGTGCTCCAGTTCCGTTATACAATTCGTATATGGATGTTTACGGATTTGTAGAGCGATTGAAAACAATTTTGAATTAAAAAAGTGTCACCTTGAGCGCTGTCGAAAGGTCTTAAAAAGTTTCAACTGCGCTAGACTAGAAAACATATGAGCAAACAACAAAACATTCTTATTATTGGTGCAGGTCTCTGCGGAAGTCTTCTCGCATTACGTTTAGGCCAACGAGGCTATAATGTAACCGTTTACGAAATGCGTCCTGATTTACGAAAGACAGATATTTCAGCAGGTCGTTCTATTAATTTAGCATTTTCAGATCGAGGCAACAAAGCCATGAAACTGGTTGGGATTGAAGACAAAGTAAAAGCGCTCTGTATTCCAATGAATGGTAGAATGATTCATGATCAAGAAGGGAATACTTTTTTATCAAACTACAGTGGAAGAGATCACGAATACATCAATTCTATCTCTCGAGGTGGATTAAACGCACTTTTACTTGACGAAGCCGAAAAACACGATAATGTCACCATCCATTTTAACAAAAAATGTAAATCGGTAAATTTTGAAGATACTACAGCAAGATTCAAAGACCATCTAACTAAAGATGAGTTTGTTGAAGATGCCGATTGTATCATAGCTACCGATGGTGCAGGTTCTGCACTTCGAAGAAGTTACTATTTGGAACGTAAGTTTTTATTTAGTTTTTCACAAGATTATTTAACGCATGGTTACAAAGAATTATCTATTCTTCCAACCAGAACAGGTGATTACAAAACGTATAAAAACGCACTACATATCTGGCCAAGAGGTGACTTCATGGTCATTGCGCTGCCTAATTTAGACGGAAGTTTTACAGTAACTTTATTCTTGAGTTATGATGAAGGCGAATACAATTTCAATAATTTAACAACGCCAGAAATGGTTACCGAATTCTTCCAGAAAGAATTTCCTGATGCTTTAGAACTCATGCCAAATCTGGTTGAAGATTTTTTCGACAACCCAACAGCGCCTTTAGGAACTGTAAAATGTTCGCCTTGGCATTATAAAGGAAATACCTTGCTAATGGGAGATTCTGCACATGCGATTGTACCTTTTTACGGACAAGGGATGAATGCGTCTTTTGAAGATGTAGTAGAATTTGATGCGGTTTTAGATCAGCACGAAGGCGATTGGGAAACTATATTTTCAGCATATGAAAAAACCAGAAAGAAAGACACCGATGCAATTGCTGATTTAGCCATTGATAATTTTCACGAAATGAAAGACCACGTTGGTCAAGCGATTTTTCAGGAGAAACGAAAAATTGAAATGGCATTGGAACGAGAGTTTCCAGACGACTATTCATCTAAATATAGCTTAGTCACCTTTAATGAGCATATTGGTTACAGAGAAGCCATGCTGAAAGGTCGTGCTCAAGACAAAGCCATTTTAAATATGCTAGCTGATGGCATTATCTCAACAGAAGATGACATAAAAGATATTTTAGATAAAGTTAAATCAGCAACCGAAGCCATTTTAGAAGATGATAGAATTGCTGGATTGCACTGATTAGTGATTAGTGCAAATCAAATAAATAATAAAAATGAGATTCTGAGATAAGCTCTGAATACCAAGAATATGGAAGAAAAAGACAATAAGATTCCTGCTTCCGCAGGAACTGGAGTAACACCAAGAGGAGCATATCCACATGTAAAGCAAGTAGGCGATTTCATTTTCGTCTCAGGAACCAGTTCAAGACGACCTGACAATTCTATTGCAGGAGTTGACCTTATTGATGACATGGGAACTAAACGACTCAATGTTTACACACAAACTCAGGAAGTTTTAAAAAACATTGATGCCAATTTAAAAAAAGTTGGTGCTAGCCTTAAAGATGTGGTTGATGTCACCTCGTTTTTAGTCAATATGAATGATTTCGCAGATTACAACAAGGCTTATGGTGAGTTCTTTGACAAAGCTACAGGACCAACACGAACCACAGTTGCTGTGCATCAACTACCTCATCCAGATCTGGTCATTGAAATTAAGGTTATGGCTTATAAGAAACAATAATACTAATGATTAAATTCTTCCGAAGCATACGTCAATCATTGCTTGCTGAAAACAAATTCAGTAAATATCTATTGTATGCTCTTGGAGAAATCATCTTGGTTTTCATAGGTATTTTCATGGCGCTTCAATTCAATAACTGGAATGAACGCAAAAAGATTG
Source organism: Psychroserpens mesophilus (assembly GCF_000826645.1). Taxonomy (GTDB): domain Bacteria; phylum Bacteroidota; class Bacteroidia; order Flavobacteriales; family Flavobacteriaceae; genus Psychroserpens; species Psychroserpens mesophilus. The sequence goes on along the minus strand of NZ_JXJP01000002.1, from coordinate 169,702 downwards.
AAAAAAACATCACAACTACGCTAACCATTTTGAAAGATGAAATTATTTCAAATAAAAACAGCATTGCCAATGTTAAAGACTACCATATTATGGTTAGAGATACTTTAAGAAAAATGGATTTACCAAAAACTGAAGAAGGCATCAATGAAGCATTGGGTTTTTGGAGAGGAATGAATACTCCACGCCTTAGAAATGCGGCTTTTCAAACAAGTATTCAATCTGGAATGAACAGAGAGTTTAATCCAGTTCTGCTAAACACGCTCAATAATTTGTACACCTATCAAGACAGTTATAATGAGTTTAACACGAAATCCAGTCAAATTTTTTTTAATGCTGATTTTACCGATGCCAATAATTTTGCTAAAACAATGGCTAAAGTTCAAATGACCATGACCGATTTGTTTTATTACGAACGAGAATTATCAGACATTTATAATCATTGTATTACTCAAATAGATTCTATTTATCCTGCTCGTGATTGATTAACTTTAGAAAAATTAAACTTTGAACATTCAAAACTACATCAACGGCAACTTTCATAATCCGATTCATAATCAATGGTTGGATAACTACAACCCTTCTAATGGTGAAGTTTACAGTCAGATACCAAACTCATCAAAAGAAGACGTTGAAAATGCATACATCGCAGCAAAATCTGCATTTCCTGTTTGGTCACAAACCACTTTAGAAGAACGCAGTCGTATATTAATTAAAATTTCAGAATTATTAGAACACAACTTACAACGTTTTGCTGAAGCCGAATCTAAAGACAATGGAAAACCTATCTCATTAGCAAAATCTGTTGATATCCCAAGAGCTGCTAGTAATTTTAGGTTCTTCGGAAATGCCATAACCCAATTTGCCAGTGAAAGTCACGAAAGTGTTGGTCAGCAAGCCATTAACTACACTTTACGTCAACCCATTGGAGTCGTCGGTTGTATTTCGCCTTGGAACCTTCCACTCTATTTGTTTACCTGGAAAATTGCTCCTGCACTTGCAGCCGGAAATTGTGTGGTTGCTAAACCAAGTGAAGTAACTCCTATGACTGCTTATTTACTTGGAGAAATCTGTAATGAAGCTGGTTTACCTAAAGGTGTCCTGAATATTGTTCATGGTCTGGGTGGTTCAACTGGTCAGGCTATTATTGAACATCATGATATCAAAGCGATTTCGTTTACTGGAGGGACAGCTACTGGAGCGCATATCGCCAAAGTAGCTGCACCAATGTTTAAAAAATTATCGTTGGAATTAGGTGGAAAAAATCCAAACATCATTTTTGCGGACTGCGACTATAATGATATGCTGAATACAACTGTACGTTCGTCGTTTGCTAATCAAGGACAAATTTGTCTTTGTGGTAGTCGCATTTTTGTGGAAGCAGCAATCTACGACAAATTTAAAACCGATTTTGTGGCAAAAGTAAAACAGCTCAAGGTAGGACATCCATCGGAAGAGGCTACCAATATTGGTGCTTTGGTATCAAAACCACATTTAGAGAAAGTAAAAGAATATATTCAAATTGCTAAAGATGATAACGGAACGGTTTTATGTGGCGGAAATGAAGTTGCTGTTAATGGTTTTGAAAACGGTTACTATCTAGAACCAACCGTAATTGAAGTTCCAAATAATGAATGTCGTGTGAATCAGGAAGAAATTTTCGGGCCAGTAGTCACCATCATGCCATTTCATTCTGAAGAAGAGGTATTAACAATGGCAAATAAGGTTAAATATGGATTATCTGCTACGTTATGGACGAACAATTTAAAACGCACCATGCGCATGAGCCATCAATTGCAAGCTGGTATTGTTTGGGTAAACACCTGGATGATGCGAGATTTACGAACGCCTTTTGGTGGTGTTAAAGCCTCAGGAGTTGGTCGTGAAGGCGGATTTGAAGCCTTGCGTTTTTTTACTGAGGCAAAGAATGTGTGTATTAAATTTTAAAAAAACTAGAGCAAAAAAGATGAATTTAAACTTAAATAACAAATACGCATTAGTCTGTGGAAGCACAGCAGGTATTGGAAAAGCAACCGCTTTAGCTTTGGCTGAAGAAGGTACAATTATCACTTTAATTGCCAGAAACGAAGATAAGCTTAAAGCCGCTTTAGCTGAACTACCACAACATAGAAATCACGACTATATCGTTGCCGATTTTTCAAATCCAACTGAATTAAAATCGAAAGTGGAAGCCTATATTAAATCGAATCATGGGTTTCACATTTTAGTAAACAATACTGGAGGCCCTAAAGGTGGACCAGTGTTTTCTGCAGAAATTGAAGAATTTGAAAGAGCTTTTACACAGCATTTAAAATGTAATCATGTCTTAGCGCAAGCAGTAGTTCCATTTATGAAAAGTGCAAACTATGGTCGAATCATTAATGTAATTTCAACGTCAGTTAAACAACCTTTAGATGGCTTAGGCGTGAGTAACACCATTCGTGGTGCTGTAGCAAACTGGAGTAAAACCTTAGCCAATGAATTAGGACAATTTGGAATTACGGTTAATAATATACTTCCTGGTGCTACAGGGACTGAACGCTTAACTGAAATTATTAAAAATAAATCGGCAAAAACAGGAACCACAGAAGATGAAGCTGCCAATGCTATGAAAAATGCAGTACCAGCAAAACGCTTTGCAAAACCAGAAGAATTAGCTGATGCCATAACATTTTTAGCGAGTGAACGCGCTGCTTATATCAACGGAATTAATCTTCCGGTTGATGGTGGGCGAACTAAAAGTTTATAAAAAGGAACATAAAGATAAAAGAACCAAGAGCAAAGACTTTTTGTTTTGGAGTTTTATACTTAATTTTAAGAACGAAATCACGCGTTAAGGATTGAAAGGTTTGTTTGAGCTCATCTTTGATAGCGAGCCTTGAAAGCCTGACCCTTTATGGGTAACGCCCAAAATAAAACACTATGAGTAAACTGTATCCTCCTATAAATTTTAAAGCCTGGATTGAAGAAAACCGACATCTTTTAAAGCCACCAGTTGGTAATAAGGTTGTTTGGAAAGATGGTGATTTCATTGTTATGGTTGTTGGTGGACCAAACAGCAGAAAAGATTATCATTATAATGAAACTCCAGAATTTTTTTACCAAGTTGAAGGTGATATCGTTTTGAAAGTAATTGACAAAGGCACTCCAAAAGATATTCATATCAAAGAAGGTGAGATATTTTTATTACCACCAAAAGTTCCACATTCTCCGCAAAGAGGAGCTAACACTGTAGGACTGGTCATTGAATATCCACGTGAAGAAGGTGTGCAAGATGCCTTATTATGGTTTTGCGAAAACTGCACAACAAAGCTATATGAAGAAGATTTCACCTTAGACAATATTGAGACAGATATGCCTGCGATTTTTGACAAGTACTATGGTGATAAAGACAAGCGTAGTTGCCCGAATTGTGGCGAAGTGATGCAACCACCAAAAAAGGTTCAATTGGATTAGTACTGTCATACCACACTTGATGTGGAATCCCTTATAATGCTATTCAAAAATAGATTCCTACCTGTCTAGGAATGACAAATAATATAAAAATTGCCACGACTAAAGTCTCGCAATGACAACTATGGAAAAACGAAAACTTAGAATCAACGGTCATTCACATTTACTTCCTTATCCGGAAGAAATTCCGGATTTTATGAAGGACAAAGGTATTTTTTGGGTCGATAAAGACCGAAAATTTATGCTTCAAAAAGATTGGAATCGTCCCATTACAGATTCCAGTTTCTTTTTAAACGAAAAGTTGGCCTGGATGGAGCATTTTAAAATTGACCATGCCGTTGTTTTAAACTTATCACAGCTCTATGGCAATGGCTTACGACTGGAAGAAATGAAACAAGCCTTAAGGTTTCAAAATGATTTCAATGCTAAAATTCAGAGGGAAAATCCGAGTAAATTCACAACAGGTTTTGTAGTGCATCCTGGTTTTGTAAGAGGTGCTTGCTGGGAAATTGAACGTTGTGTTGAAGAATTAGGCATGCAGTTATTATGCTTGCCAACCCATTATATGGATACGATTGGAACTTGGCGATGTATTTTTGATGAAGAAAATGAGCCCATTTTTGAATTAGCAGATAAGTACAACTTAGCCGTTGAAGTGCATCCTTATGATGGTGAAAAATTTATAAAACTTGAAAACACATCCTGGCGTTTCCATTTGATTTGGATGTTAGCGCAATGTGCTGATGCTTATCACTTTTTAACCTTAAACGGTTATTATGAAAAATACAAAAACATGCGAATTTGCTTTGCGCATGGCGGACAATTAGCTCAAATTAACCTAGGAAGACGAATCCAGGGTTTTGATGGTCGTCCAGATTTATTTGAAGGCAAAACTCATCCTAGAAAGGCTGTAGGTCATAAAAACATATTCTTTGACACTTTAGTTCATGATACTGGTGGACTTGAATTACTTATTAAAAATCAAGGTTCAAAACAAGTTTTAATGGGATTAGACGACCCTTATCCCTTAGGTGAAATGGAAAGTGTAAAACAAAGTTCGTATCCAGGAAAAATATTAGATCTAGCAGTTGATAGGCACATTATTGATGAAACCCAACGTGATGCCATCTGGGAAGACAACGTCATTCAATGGCTGTGTGGTGATAACGAAGCAGCCAAGCAAAAACTAGTCAACAGAATTTTAGGATAAAGTAAATTTATAAAAATAGAAAAGCCTTTCAGCAGTTAATGGTTGAAAGGCTTTTTTATTTTTCATGTTTTCAAATTTTTACAAACCTAATACATCTGTTCCCTGTTCAAAAATAACATCAACAGGAATGTTAGCATTTGTCAATCGATCTAAATCGGATTGAAGTTCAGGAGAAATAATTCCTTTATCAGCCACTAATTGAGCTACTCCATCATAATCTCCATTTCCTTGAAGTGTTAAGATCAGGTTTGAGAGATCTTTCATAGCCATTTCCATTTTATCAAAGTTCACTTTATAAGTCCCATCTTCATTTCTAGAAAAGGCACCTTTTTCTTTAAAGAAATTAAAACGAATCATATTGGCTTTACCATGAGCTGAAGATGCTCCGAATCGAACCGAACGGAAAATTCCAGCCATAAAGGTCACCATGTTATCTTTTAAATCTTCTTTTAGTTCACCTTTGGCTTGTAATTGCTGAATCATATACAGACCTAAAATATCTGCTTTACCTTCTTCTAAAGCACTGGCATGTTCTTTTAAAGATGTTCTAACTGTTCCTTTCCCATTAATAGTGTTCTTAATTCCAAGACCATGAGCTACTTCATGAAACATAGTGTTGGCGAAAAATGCATCAAATGTAATATGTTGACGCTGACTCTCATCAATTAGCACTTCAGAAATTGGCATCAAAATTTTATCAAATTTGGCACGCATCGCATTCTTCAATTGCAAACGACGCGTTCCTTTTTGTAATTGTACTTCTTCATCGTTAGGAAGGTTAATAGCAATGGTTTTACTTCCAGAATTACAATCTCCTGCATAATACACAACATCATAAGCGTTTAAATCGCTATCTGTTCCTGGTTTCTCCTGCTTGTATTTATCATCAACAGGCAAATTCTCTTGTAATTCAGGTAAATAAGCACTGAACTTAGCCAATCGTTTACTCCATTCCTGATCTTTAATTAACACATAACCTTCATGAGCAGCTTTGTTTCCAAAGAGTTGATCTTCGTAAGTTTCAATAGGGCCAATCACAATATCAAGTGTATTGGTTTTCATATCCATCCAGGCTAAATCACTAGGCTGATAGTTGTCATCGAGTAAAGCTTGAGATCGCAATTCTAAGTATTTTTTTAAACCCTCATCTTCTGCTAATTGTGAAGCTTTACTTAATAAATCTGAAACCTCTTTTACTTCAGCTTCGAACTGTTTGTGATACGGAATAGAATATAATTTCCCGTTGTCGTCACGACGCACAAAATTATAAATGCTCGACTTATTTTCAATGTCTGCAGCTTCAAATTCTTTTTTAGTCATATCCTTCGGATAAAAATTTGCTCCAGCTGGCTTTTCACCAATACCTTCAACAAAAGAAGCATTTCCATCGAGTCGATCCCAAGGACCATAATTGATTTTTACAAATTGTTTTGTTGCTTCATCTGAAATAGAGTTTAAAAGTGCTTCTTTATCTCCATAAGACTCATACCAGAATAAGTCGTTCATCTTATCGGCAGCTTTAATAAGCAACGGAAGCATTTGACGTTCATTTTCAGATAAGTTGCTAACATCTGCAGTGAGTTTAAAACTTACATATTTACTGAGATTTTGTTCCATGTCTGTCATTTCTTTTTCCTCTGCAACGACCTCCTCTTTTTTCTCTTCTTTACACGATGTAACTATCACTAATACGGATAGTAAGGCTATTAATTTTTTCATAAATGTTAATGCGTTTATTAAGTTTCCCAAAGTTAATTAATTTAATAGGTTTCTTAAGAAAGGAACCTCTATTTTTTTAATATTGAATTGTAAAGAAATCAATTTATAAACTTCAAAAACACATCTGCAAATGGATCTTGATTAACTACTGTGTAATAAAACAAAGCACCTAGCCAGCCATGCAATATACCTAAAACGTATAAATTTTTTGATTTTAAATAGATATAGGCATAATACAATGCTAATATAAATGTACCAATCATTAGCCAGTTTGACGGATAATGCACCAATGAAAATAACACAGCAGTTAAGACAACAACTGTTAGCTTATGAAATTTCACAGATTTGAAAGTACTTAAGTTACCAGCTACAAGTCCGATAGTTAAAAACTGCTGAACAGTTCCCCAAATTGGATAGGTAATTAATAATGGTATAATATGCCAACTTAAATTTAAAGTGCCTTGCACATATCCAATTACTAAAAAGGATAGCACAGAAACGATAGTAAAAGGCAACATGAGTTTAAAAACACTTTTAAAATTATCTAGTCGAAATCCCCAATCTTTTAAAACGTATACATCTTTCCTATAACGATAGTACATGTAAAGTGACCATGCCACTATGGCAAAAACCACAAATGGTAATCGCCAATTTAAATGATCCATAAATATAAATTTGCCAATGCCAGTTAGGGCCACAGCAATGATTTCTAACAATCTGACTTTGTCAGAAACAGGTCGAGTCAAACTAACGTTTGAAAATTCTATTAAATACTTTGTGAGTTTAGATTTCATAGGTTTTGGTTTAAAAACCTCGCAACAAAAGCCACGAGGTTTGGTGTTAGCATCAATCTGCTAACCATCATCAAAACAAAAAGATCATATACACAATAATCCCTTCGGCTATTCCTGTGATGATACTCATGCCCAGAATATCTTTGATTTTACTTCTTAAGAAAAACACAGCACTTAGAATAGCCATAATGGCTGCCAGTAAAATTTCTAAGGCTTCAATTTTAGAGAGCAAAAATGTGATACCAGTAAATGCGACAGTAATACCAAACGTTATAAGACAAAACTTAATAATTTCATTTTTGGTGTAATTCCCCTCTTTAAAGCCTTGTCGTAAATCTCTGAGAATAGAGAGAATAAACAAGAGTGGTACTACAGATAGAAATGGAGCAAAAATCACTTTAATCCCTTTGACTATAGTTAAGTCGAAGTAAAAGAAAAATGCAATCGCTGTAAACGCGAGTAAACCTGTGACAATAATAGATTGAAACGTGAATAATAATTCTCTTTTGTTTGAATTTGATTTGGGTTTTGGACTCTCAATAATTGGATTCATAATTTTAATTTTTTGATGATTTGACTAATTTTTTAAGTTATGCCGTAAGAAAAAAGACGTGTATCGCTAATGAAAGCAGCACACCACTTAAAATTCCGTTGGCTTTTAAATTGTTATACAAGATGTAATTCAATACATAACTACTAATGGCTGATGAATTGATTAAATGTGCAAAAATGAGATGATCTTCTAATTTTTGCTGTGTAAAAAATTCTATCAATTGCATACTTCCAAGACTAACAATTATGGTTGCCATGAGTAATAGAATTGCTGGTTTTTGATTTTTCTGTTTGTATTCGTCAGTATTTTGAGGTAAAAAATGTTCTATCAAAAGAAAGCGAACAAAAAACAACATTGGAATTGGAAATAAAATCGATGCTATAATCTTAACCACATCCTTTAAGGTTTTTATTTCATCATATCCTAAAAACACCAGATAGATGAACACAACTACAGAAACACCTGTCGTGATAATAAAAGCTGTATTGACCTGCTTTAATTTCATATTAAAAACCTGTTAGGTTTGCTTTACTAATCGTATGACTTGATAAAAAAGCTATTCCCTTATTATAACTTTCGATAACTTCTGTCTGAATGGATTTAGAATACATAATAATAGCACTCATAAAAGCTATCAGAATCGTAGTTTTAAAAATTGTTTTCATAATGATTTGTTTTGTTGATTATGAAACAAATGTGCAACCATAAGTGCATTTTAAAAACACAGGTTTGTTAAAAAACTGACGATTATATAATTAATATTTTATTATAAAGTATTATTTTTATTATAATATTAAATTTTATACTGACGACTTAATGACCGATTTAAACGCTATAGCTTCAACCTTTTCTTTGGATGAACAGCAACAATTCATCAAATACCTTCAGAAAAAGAACAAACGAAACGACACCAAAAACATTCAACTATTCAAATTACTTGCAAATGAAGATTTAAGTTCTAAAGCACTATGTAAAGCCATTTACAAAAACGAGAACAAGGTGGCATATCACGCACTTCGTAAACGGTTATACCAATCCCTTATCGATTTTATAGCCAATACAAATCTTGAAGAAGAGAATTCTATGGATATGCAGATTATCAAATACATATTAGCTTCCAGAACATTCCTAATCAACAAACAATTCAAAATAGCTTATGATATTTTAGACAAAGCAGAAGTTTTAGCTCAGGAACACTCACTATTTCCTATCTTAAATGAAATCTATCACACTAAAATCCAGTATGCGTATTTAAACCCTTCAGCAGATATCAAGGCCTTAATTTCTAGTTTTAAAGCCAATCAAAAAAACCAATTTGTTGAGGAAGAACTCAATATGGTCTATGCCAAAATCAGACAAACCCTTAACAGTATGACTTACAAAGGTGAAGTGTTAGATTTTCAAACCATATTAAACAACACTTTAGCCGAACATAATATTAATGTCACAGATTCCATGTCGTTTAAATCGTTGTATCAGCTGATGAAAATCGTAAGTATTTCAGCGTTCGTCACCAATGATTATCTGAAGATAGAACCCTTCCTATTAAACACCTATTCAAAAATCCAATCGCATAAATTAAAAGACAAGCAGCTCTATTATCACATTCAAATTGTGTATATGATTGCGAATACATTGTTCAGAAATAAAAAATTTAAAAGGTCTTTAAGCTATTTAGAGGAAATGAAGCACCTCATGGAAAAGCAACGCAGAAAATATTTTAAGACGTTTGAAGATAAATATCATTTGCTACACGGCTTAAACCTGAATTATTCCGGAGTTCAAAATGAAGCTATAGCCTGTTTAGAACATTATAAACCAGCCAAACATCAAGATCTAGAATCTGCCCTCGACATCCAATTAAGCCTGGTCATGTTTTATATGCAAAGCTCACGATTTAAAGATGCTTCAGAAATATTTTCAAAATTTTATCACACAGATCAATACTACACTGAAAAAGCAGGAAGAGAATGGGTTCTCAAGAAGAGCTTGATGGAAATTATTCTTTATATCGAATTGGGACATATTGATTTGGTCGAATCCAGATTACTAAGTTTTAAACGCAACTACACGTCCTATTTAAAACAAATACGTCAAGAACGTGTGCTTACTTATCTGAAATTGGTAACCTACTACTACAAACATCCTGAATCTGTAATGTCTGAAGCTTTTATAAACAAAGTCGAAACCTCGTTTAATTGGATAGAAGCTGAGCAGGAAGACATCTTTGTGATGAGTTTTTTCGCTTGGCTAAAAAGCAAAATGGAAAACAAACCTCTTTATGAATCCACTTTAGAACTGGTTAAATTAGCCCAGAAAGTTAAATAAAAGCTAAAATCAAAAATGCATTAAACTTTTAAAACCTATTCAAGTCTTAATAGTATCAATTAAAAACAAATACTTGAATATTATGAAAAAATTAATGCTAATAGCGATTGCATTTTTAACCTTAAATGCAACAGCTCAAGACAAAAAAAACGGAAGAGATCAAATTAAAGATTTATCTGCTGAAGAAGTCGCAACTTTAAAAACTAAAAAACTGACTTTAGAATTAGATCTTACCGAATCACAGCAAGCTTCTGTAAAGGCCTTAGTTTTGAAGGAAGCTCAACACAGAGAGCTCTTAAGAACAAAGCGCCAACAACAACAAAATGACGAGGATTTCAAAAAGCCCAGTAAAGAAGAACGTTATGCTATGGCTAACGAACGACTAGACAGACAAATTGAAATGAAAAAACAAATGAAAAGCATCCTAAATGCTGAACAGTATACCAAATGGGAAGCTACATTAGCTAATAAAAAGAAAGGAATTCGCAAAGCAAGAAAAGATAAACGGTCTGGTAAAAGAGACTAATATTAGTTTGATTGGTTAGTTAGTAATTAAGCATTGGTTTTTTAATCAATGCTTTTTTTGTCATTTTAAATTAAAAATCATTAATTTAGTCACTTAAATTTCCTTATAAAATTCATAACAATGAAAAAATTAATAACACTCTGCTTTTTTGCCTTTGCACTTTTATTTAGCACTCAAGGATTAGATGCTCAAAACATTAAAGATATCAATGCATTTGCATCTGAACAAGCAAAGGAAGTCCGAAAAGCAATTAAGATTGACAATAATCAATTAGAAGAAGTTTATCAGGCTTACAAAGAGTACCAAACTAGTTATGTCCAATTTGGTGATGACCTAGATGGTAATCAGAAACAGATAGAAAAAATCAATATGATTTTAGACACGAAGTTAAAAAGCATCTTAAACGAAGAGCAATTTGATAAATACCTGTTAATATTCAGAGCTGAATAACCTTCTGAAAAATGAATTATAAAAAAAAAGCCTGCTTACATTGAGCAGGCTTTTTTTTATAGTGTTTTCGCAACTTTTTTAACTGCTGCAATAGTTTCATCTAAATCCTCATAAGTTAGCGCATCTGTTATAAACCAGGTTTCAAAAGCACTTGGTGCAATATAAATCCCTTCATTAAGCATGCCGTGAAAAAACGCTTTAAACGTATCATTATTTCCTGTAGCAGCACTTTCAAAATCTACAACTTCAGTTTCAGAAAAATGAATGGATATCATTGATCCAACTCTATTTATGGTATGTGTTACTCCTGAAGCTTTCAACACTTCAGCACAACCTTTGTGTAAATAAGCTGTTTTATCTTCTAAACGCTGAATCAATTCAGCATCATTATTAATCGAATTCAACATGGCAAAACCAGCTGCCATAGCTAAAGGATTTCCGCTTAAGGTTCCTGCTTGATATACATTACCCAAAGGCGCCAAATGATTCATTATTTCATTGCGAGCTGCAAAAGCACCAACTGGCAATCCACCACCTATTACTTTTCCGAAGCAAACGATATCAGCATCGACACCAAACAATTCCTGACAACCCCCTTTTGCCAATCTAAAACCTGTCATCACCTCATCAAAAACCAACAATATGTTATGCGCATCACAAAGGGTTCTGAGTTCTTGTAAAAAATTAGATTTTGGCGGAATACATCCCATATTACCAGCTACTGGCTCCAGAATCACACAAGCAATTTCATTGACATTAGCCTCAACTAACGCCTTAACATTATCAATATCATTATACCTAGCCAGCAAAGTATCTTTCGCTGTACCTTGGGTTACTCCTGGACTATTCGGACTTCCAAAGGTAACAGCGCCACTTCCAGCCTGAATTAAAAAGGCATCACTGTGACCATGATAACACCCAGCAAATTTTATGATTTTATCTTTTTTTGTAAACCCTCTAGCCAAACGCACAGCACTCATACAAGCTTCAGTACCAGAATTCACGAACCTTATTTTATCAATATTTGGAACCATAGATACTGCCAACTCCGCAATCTTTGTTTCTATTTCAGTAGGCATTCCAAAAGATGTTCCCTGTTTGGTTTTTTCTATAACGGCATTAACTACAGGCTCAAAAGCATGACCTAAAAGCATTGGTCCCCAAGAATTAATATAATCGATGTACCGATTACCATCTTCATCATAAACGTATGCACCTTTAGCTGATTTCGCAAAAATTGGTGTTCCTCCTACAGCCTTAAACGCTCTCACAGGTGAATTAACACCTCCAGGAATAACCTGTTCCGCATCTCTGAAAAGCGCACTACTTCGCGTATATAACATAGTATTTATTTTATGATTAAAATCTGTCCAATAGACAATTCGTTATTAGAAAGATTGTTACGTAATTTAAGTTCTTCAACCGTTGTATTATATGTTTTCGATAAGGAATATAGGGTATCACCTTTAACCACAGTATGGCTGATGTAACTACTTTTTTCATCTGAACGAATCACCTCTATTCTACCTAAAACCTCATCATCAAATTTGTATAATTGATAACGTTCTATTAAACTAATTAATTTATCTGGATATTTTTTATCGGTGGCATAACCTGCTGCTCTTAGACCTTTTGCCCAGCCTTTATAGTCATCTTCTCTTAACTGAAACAATTTAGAATAGCGACTTCTACCCGTTAAAAATGTAGAGTGATCTTCAAATGAAGACTCGGCGTGCTGGTATTTTCTGAAACATTCTTGCGAGGCATCATCATCGTGATAAATTTTTTGACCTGTCCAGCCATGACACTTAATCCCAAAATGGTTATTTGCTTCAACCGCAAGTCGTCCCTTACCAGAACCTGATTCTAGTATGCCCTGAGCCAACGTAATACTGGCAGGTATTTTATACTTTCTCATTTCCTCTTTAGCAATAGCACTAAAATTGGCAATATATGCTTCCGTTGCATTTGCGTAGGATGTAGCTTTAGGAGATGTTTCAGAAGATACAGGTTTTTCAGGTTCCGTTTTTATAATAACGCGTTCCGTTTTAGGTGTATTGTTTTTCTTTTTAGTAACAATTTTGCGCTTAGAACCACAATTTATCAGTAATAGTGAAATCAAAAAAATAATACTAATTCTCTTCATAAATTATTAAACGATTAAGGGCTTATTTTGTTGTTTCAATTTTACATTCATACCTGCAATACCTTGCAAACCTCCTGTATGAATTGCTAATATTTTTGAGCCTTTTTTAAAAAAACCTCTAGAAATTAAATCATAAATACCATACATCATTTTACCTGTGTAAATAGGATCTAAGGGCACTTTATGATTATCCTTAAACCGATTTATAAACTGAATTAAATCGTCATTTATTTTGGCATATCCTCCAAAGTGATAATCATCAATAAGCTCCCAATTGGATTTAGATACAAATTTAGTGATTTCTTCTCTTAAAAAATCACCTTTTAATGCCGGAAAACCAATAATTTTTTGATTGGTACTACTAGAATTTATTAAACCAGAAATAGTACCTCCAGTACCAACTGAACAACAGACATAATCATAGTTCAAATCTGTATCTTCAAGAATTTCCTCACAACCTTTAACAGCCAGTGCGTTGGTTCCTCCCTCAGGAATTAGAAAAAATTCACCAAACTCTTCTTCCAATTGGGCAATAAAATCTTGAGACATTCGATTTCTGTAATGCGCTCTGGAAACAAATTTAAACGACATACCACACGTTTTTGAAAATGACAGCGTGGCATTTAATGGTTTTACATTTTTCAACTCGTCTCCCCTAATAATTCCAATGGTTTGAAACCCTTGTTCTTTTCCTGCATAAGCAACTGCAGCAATATGATTTGAAAAAGCGCCTCCAAAAGTCAATATCACCTTTTTTTCTCTCTTTTTTGCCGCAATTAAATTGTATTTGAGCTTCCTCAATTTATTACCAGAAACGTAAGGATGGTTAAGGTATTCAGGCTTTATAAAAACATGGTTGTCAATAGAAATAAGGTTTTTATCCATAAAAATAAGCACTTCATCAAATAAGTTAATAAATCAACAAATTTCTGTTAAATTTATTTATTTTTGACTAAATTTGGTCATTATTCCCTAAGAGTACTGATCGAATCTTATAAATCCTACAAAATTGCCTGTATTATAGTCAATGTTGTTATGCCTTAAATTTAAAAGATTATGATTAAAAAGCTACTTTTCTTTTTTTTATTGATATGTACTACACAACTCACTTTGGGTCAAGCGCCTGGAGAAGATTGTGCATCAGCTACACCGCTTACTTTAATTCCTGGAGGCACACTCAATACAGGGTTACAAAGCACAGCAGGACTTTCTAACTCTTATACAGCCATACCCACTTGTGTAGGTGCGGCTGCTTTTCCTGGTTTCGCTGCAGGTGCTATCGATGGTGTTTACTCCATTAATGTGACCACTGCTGGTGACCACACGTTCTCATATACGGTCACAGGAAGCACATTTAAGACGCTATCTGTATTTCCTGCTTGCCCTGTTGTTCCAGGCGACTGTTTAGGTGGCTTTTATACTGCTGGTAACAGAAATGGCACTGTCACCATTAACCTACCTATTGGCACCTATTATATCGTTGTTGATGGCGCAACCTTTGGAGGTACTCCACAATTCACATTAACAATTTCTGCTCCTGCCGTACCACCCTCAAACGATTTGTGTGCTGATGCTATTGAATTATATTCCAATGTAAACTGTTTATATCAAACATTCACTAACGAAGCAGCAACAGATTCTGGAGAACTTCCTGCTCCTGGTTGTTCTAGCTATTTAGGAGGTGATGTTTGGTTTTCTTATGAAGTTAATTCTACGGGAGATTTTACAATTGACATGGACACTGGAGTTATAACTGACAGTGGGCTTGCAGTATATTCAGGTACTTGTGGTGGCTTAACACTTTTAGCATGTGATGATGATAGTAGTGCAAATGGTTTTATGTCTTCTATTACAATCACTGGCAGAGCACCTGGTGAAATTGTTTACATTAGAGTATGGGAATTTGGAAATGATAATAATGGTACATTTGATATATGTATTACTACGCCAGTACCTGTTGGCACCCATGGCGTGATTATGGATTGTCCTGGTGAGTTTCCTCGTGAACTTACCTCAGACATTGGGATTACGTGTGGAGCAGTAGCAGGAACTACCAGTTTAGGAAATACTATTAATGGAAATTTAAACGCAGCAACTGACCCTATTGCAAATCAACTTGGCATTTTTCAAGTAAGTACTGATCCTTGTCAATTTGACCCGCCTGATACTGCAAATTATACAGCCACAAATTTTACTGTTACCGTAACGGGTGATTATGTATTTGAAATGGCTACTAGTGCTGCTTATGATGGGATGGGTTATATTGTCGAGGCTGGATTTACTCCTGGAATATGTGGACCAGGTTTTATTGCTGGTGATGACGATTCTAATCCGGTTAGTAATGAGCCACAAATAACAGCGAACCTTACTGCTGGCGTCAACTATACTTTAATAACCACAGTGTTTGGTTTCGGACCAGTAACGATCTCAGGACCTTACACATGGAACATCAGCTTTGCTACTACAACGCCCCAACCCGATTGGTTTACCACAGCAGTTGGAGGAACTTCTATAGGTTCTGGCGACGGTTTTAATCCTGTTGGTGTCGCTGGTTCAGGATTACCTGATACAAACACTCCAGGTATTTACTCATTTTGGGTTGAATGTCCAACTACTCCTGGTGTAAGAGTTCAGGCTGATTATGTGATTGGCATGGTTTGGGATGGTTCGGCATCAGCTGATTGGTTTAATCCTCTCAATTGGAATAGAAATTTTGTACCTAGTCCTTCGGAATGTGTTTTCATTCCTTCAGGCACACCTAATGACCCGATAATTAATGATGATTTAAATGCAGATGGCTATAATATAACTATTGAAACAGGAGCTTCTGTAAATTTATCATCAGACGGAAATGCTAATAGTTTGGCATCATCTTTAACCTTACAAGACGCAGTTATCGTGCAAGCAGGTGGCTCATTAATCATTCCTGATGGCGCAAGTTTAATACAAGTTAGCGATTCGCCATCTCAAGCAAATAGTGGTGATATTTTATTAAATAGAAATACAAGCATCAGACAAACAGATTATGTTTATTGGTCTAGTCCTGTTCAAGGATTTGATGTATCTGACGTATATGGAGCTTTTACACCAACGAATCGTATTTATGAGTGGCTTCCTACAACAGCGACTGGTTATTTTTCACCACCTCCAGGTCCTGTTGCAGTTATTACCGGAAATTGGAACGCTCTTTCGTCTGGTAACATGTCTCCAGGAAAAGGATATATCATCCAAGGACCAACCAATCACACGGCTACAGTTTCAACAGCAACAGCAACATTTAATGGTGTTCCTAACAATGGCGTGATTACCCAGGCTCTAGACAGTGGTGATTATACGGGAGGCACATTTATGTACAGTCCTTATGGTACAGATATGATAACCGTTACAGATAAAGATGATAACTGGAATTTAATTGGAAACCCTTATCCTTCAGCACTTGATGCAGACGCTTTCCTGACGCATCCAAGTAATAGTATTATTGAAGGTGCTGTTCATATTTGGACTCACGGTACTCAAATTGGAAATAACGGAGATTCGTTTTACGATGACTTTTTATTATCGTATAGCCCTTCAGATTATATAACTTATAATTTATTAGGTGTAACAAATCCTAATCCTGTTTTTAGTGGCAATATAGGCTCTGGACAAAGCTTCTTTGTATTAGCATTGAACGATAACGAATCAGGTAGTGTGACATTTAATAATAGTATGAGAGGTGCTGGTATTAGTAATACTGATTTTTATAGAAATGCTGATTCCACAAATGATACCAATGCCATTGAACGTCACCGTATCTGGTTAGATTTAATAGATAATGAAAACGGATTATCATCTAACATTTTGGTCGGTTACATCGAAGGAGCAACAGAAGAAAAAGATAGATTATACGATGCCTTCGCACGAGAGTCAAATAATTTAAGTTTATATTCTAAAATCAATGACGAACGCATGATTATACAAGGTAAAGGTTTACCATTTGACCAATATGACCAAATACCTCTGGGAGCTGTAATTCCTGTGGCTGGACAATATACCTTAGCTATCAAAAATGTGGATGGTTTATTCTTAAATGATGATCAGAATATCTATTTGGAAGACACACACACAAATTTAATTCATAACTTAAAAGCTGCGCCTTATGTATTTACTGTTGCAGATAACGAAAGCTATGAAGATCGTTTTGTACTGAGATATACAGATGACGCATTAAGTATTAATGAAACTGAATTAAATGCTTTAAAAATCATTGCTCCTAAAGGCGACTATATTAAAATTAATTCTTATAACAGTAGCATTAATTCTGTTACAGTTTACGATCTTTTAGGTAGATCATTAATTGAACAAACTAATATTGATGATTTAGAATTTGTTATAAACAACCATAACTTATCAAGTGGCTCGTATGTCGTTAAAGTGACACTGAGTAATGGCTTATTTAAAACTCAAAAAGTGATATTAAAACGGTAAGTTAACCGTATATTCAAATAAAAAAAAAGGTCTTGATTTTTTAAAAAATCAAGACCTTTTTTTGTTTGTGGTTTAAATGCTATTAACTACTCGAAAAATAATTTATAGCAACTCATAACTTTACGGTATTTTCTATTCATTTAAAATCTGAATATGAAAAAATCTTAGATATCGCGAAACCATCATAATAACATGATTACCAGATAGGATAGGTCTTTCAACCCCAAACAAAAACACTTTAACAAAAAATCAGAAATAATCATTAATTTTTTGTTAAATTTATTAGATTTTAATTACATTGTTGGCTATATACGTCACATTTCTATCTAACATAGTGGTACCTACATCAATCTAGCTATTTGCGTAGCTTCATTTTGTTATGCATTAAATCTGATACCTATGATTAAAAAATTACTTTTAGATACTTTTTACAAAAAAGTAAAGTATGCAGGATTATGCCTACTGTTTTTAATTTGTTTTGCTATTGATTTTCAAGGTCATTCTCAAACAACACATTTAAATCCAGCGACCAATGGTGGTTTTGAATTAGGTACAACTTTTGCTGCCAATGGATGGACTGCCACAACTGGTGGTGCAACTCAAAACCAATGGGTTTGTAATACTGGAGCTACTACTGGATTTACTGGCATACGTGCGGCTTATGTTACCAATGCTAGAAATGCAAACCCTCCTCCTCACACTTATGCGAATAATAACGGAAGAGTGACCCACATTTATCGCGATATAACGGTTCCTGCTGGAGAATCAAATATCACATTAAATTTTGATTGGATATGTGATGGAGAAACTACGTATGACAGAATGCGTATTTGGCTTGTACCAACGACTTGGACACCAACTTACGGCACAGAAATTGGAGCGGCTGGAACGGCTCCTACTGGTAGAATTCAGGTTGGCGGAAATTACAGTGAGCAATATACATGGCAAAATAGTACGGAAACCCTACCTACAGCTTATGCTGGAACAACATTTAGATTAGTTTTTGAATGGCGCAATGACGCTTCACTTGGAGGTAATCCACCTATAGCTATAGATAATATTTCTTTAATATCTGATACAAACACAAGTTACTGTACTCCCAATCCTACAAGTGTTGATAATTTAGGCATTACCAATGTGTCATTTGGTGCTGTGAATAATACAACAGGCGCAGAAGCTGGTAATTATGGTGATTATTCCGCTATGATTGGTACGGGAACAGAAGGTTCAGCATTACCAATAAATATAACCTATCAAACAGGATACACCTATGACACTACCATTTGGGTAGACTGGAACGATGATTTTGATTTTGCTGATGCTGGCGAAGTCGCCTACACTGGAACTTCTTTAGGAGCAAATCCAACGACTCTAGCCGCATCAATTACTATCCCAGTTGGAGCTTCAACTTCAGGATTAGGTACTGGATTACATAGAATGCGTATTGGAGGAATGGATTTTGGACCCATGACAGATCCATGCTACACGGGTTCCTTTGCGTGTTTTGAGGACTATACCATATCTGTAACAGTACCAGGCCCATGTGTTACGCCTTTGGCACAACCTACAGGTTTAACGTTTGGCGCAGTGACCAATTCAACCATTGATGGTAGTTTTACGGCATCTGCACCAGCATCTTCAAATTACTTGGTTTTGATGAATACCACTGGAACAGCACCAACTGCGCCTACAAATGGTACAACTTACGCTATAGGTAATACTGCATTGGGTGCCACTGTTGTAGATAATGATACAAATCTTAATTTTTCTGCTACTGGACTCACAGCAAATACAACATATTATTTCTTTATCTATGCTTTTAATGATGTGGGTTGTACTGGTGGACCACTATACAATACGGTGAGCCCTTTAACAGGTAATGAAACAACAGACACTTATTGTAGTCCGTCTTCAAGTGACACCAATTATTATATAGATGATTTCATAACAACTGGTGCTATCACTAATATCAACCATACTGGAACAGGGTTTTCAACAAATGGATATGGCAATTTTACGACCTTGAGTGTTGAGCAATTTGCTAGTTCTAACATTGATTTTACTATTAATTTTGTTGGAGGTACTTTTGAAACCAATATTTGGGTAGACTGGAACAATGATGGTGATTTTGTGGATGGAGGTGAAAAAGTTTATGACTCCCCAGGATATAGTGACCCGACAGTTGGAAGTTTTACAGTAGCAGCAGTTGCAGGAGGATCCTATAGAATGAGGGTACGCTCAGATTGGCTCAATAGTGATCCATCGTCTTGCGGTTTTGACGACGATAGTGAAACGCATGATTACACTTTAATTGTAACACCTTTAAACTGTAATTCTAATCCTGAAAATCTAACTGCATTTGCAACAACTACAACAACTGCCACTGTGAGTTGGACTGATCCTACAACGCCACCAGGTAATGGTTATGAATATATCATCTCAACAGACAATACAACTTCAACACCTGCAGGAGATATAACTGGAACAACTACTGGAACTAGTATTAACTTAACAGGACTAGTTGCAAACACAATGTATTACGTTTTTGTTAGAAGTGTTTGTAATGCTGTTGATAACGGCATTTGGTTTACTATAAGCTTTAATACTGGTTGTGTTGATCTTGATTATACACCTAACGTTTGTGAAATGGTAATTGCAGAAGTTGGTATTGATCCTTTTGCGATAACACCATACAATTCGAATCCTGATTATACCATAGGTTGTAATGCGAATACTATAGAATTAGCAACCAACGCACAAATGAATGAAACAACATCTTATGATGTAATTAAAATACCTTATGAAACTATAAGAAGTTCAGGAGCAACAATAGATAATTCATCTATTACTAACGATGATTATTGGGCAGATGATCCTACCGCTATAGGATTTCCTTTTTGTTTTTATGACAATGAATATGACTATACATTAGCAGGAGCAAACAGTATGATTACATTTGATATTAATGCTCCAGGTGCACCTTATTTTATGACTGGTACAAATACACCTGGTACTTCTTGTGATTATGATTTCAGTGATGATTTACCAAGTACGGCAAATTCTTTATTTGAACAGACAATCTATGGTGTATATCATGATATAGATCCTAGAGGTCTTCCGGCTAATGCAATAACCACTAGAACTCAAGGTACTCCAGGATGTAGGTTATTTGTTGCCAGTTGGCGCGACATCCCAATGTATAGTGATGCTTCTAGATTATATTCTGGTTTAATCGTTTTATATGAAACAACGAATATTATTGAAGTCTATATTGAAGAAAAAAGAATTGAAAATGGTGACGTTAACCCATGGAATGGAGGTAATGCTATTGTGGGTATACAAGGTGACATTACGCCTTTATTACCAAACAATCAATATTCTGTTGCCCCTTGTAGAAATGGTTTAGACACCAACTGGGAAACCACCAACGAAGCTTGGCGATTTGTACCTAGTGGTAATTCTAGACTTACAGGTGTGGAATGGTATAACGGAACGGACACTTCAGGAACACCAGATGCAACAACCAATACATATACTGTATCTGCTGCTGGAACATATACTGCAATATCCACGTATACCACATGCAGTGGTTCAACAGTAACACTCACGGATGAAATTGTGATTACCCATAACGGAAAAGTCTGGGATGGATCAACATCAAGTGATTGGATGGAACCAACTAACTGGTCTGACAATTTGGTACCGACTGCTGCCGATTGCGTAATTATTCCGGCAACAGCAAATGACCCAATCATTTATGATGATGCTAATGGAGATGGTTTATACATGGTCATTGAAAACGGAGCTACACTGACTTTAACATCAGATACAAATAGTAATGGTTTTGCGTCTTCCTTAACAATTCAAGATTATATAGACATTCAAGGTTCTGGTGAACTATTTGTTCAAGATGATGCCAGCTTAATTCAGGTGTATGATAGTACGACAGTACCAACACCTAGTGCTGCAAATTCAGGAAATATTACACTCGATAGAAATACTAATATCAGGCTTACAGATTATGTTTACTGGTCGAGTCCTGTACAAGGGTTTGATGTATCTACTGTTTATGGTGGTTTCACGCCTTCTAATTATATTTATCAATGGACTCCAACTGTTCCTACCGGAACTAATGCTCCAGGTACTCTGCCTACTGGTGGCATGCCAATTTGTTATGGAAATTGGGATCCTTATAGTTCTGGCAACATGGCTCTCGGTAAAGGTTACATTGTAAGAGCTCCAACAAATCACACAGCAGGTGCTTCAATCGCTACAGCTGTATTTAATGGAGTGCCAAATAATGGTGTTATTACCCAACAAATACTTAGTGGAAATAATAGTTTTGGAAACAGTAATTATACCTATAATCCTTATGGCGTAGATGATTTAACTGTAACGCCTTTTGATGATAACTGGAATCTCTTAGGAAATCCTTATCCTTCTGCTTTAGATGCGCAAACATTTTTGACACATCCGAGTAATTCTATTATAGAAGGTGCCGTGCATATATGGACTCATGGCACACAAATTGGCAATAATGGTGACTCGTTCTATGAAGATTATTCACTCACTTATGATGTTGCTGATTATACAACCTATAATTTCTCTGGAACAAATACATATGATGATGAAACCTTTGCAGGAAAGATTGCTTCAGGTCAAGGCTTCTTTGTACTAGCCTTAAATGACAACGAAAGTGGTAGTGTCACATTCAATAACAGTATGCGTGATAGATCGCATAGTAACACTGCTTTTTATAGAAATTCAAACGAAGATTCTGACTCAAATGCTATTGAGCGACACCGTATATGGCTAAATTTAATAGACCAAAACGGATCAACATCTAGTATCTTAGTAGGCTATATTGAAGGAGCTACTCAAGAAAAAGACCGATTATATGACGCCTATGCAAGAGAAGTTAATAGTTTGAGCATGTATTCTAAGATTGGAAATCAACGTATGATTATTCAGGGACGTGCCTTACCTTTTGATCCGAATGATCAAGTTCCATTAGGAACAGTAATTCCTCAACCAGGACAATATACAATTGCAATAAACAATGTAGACGGACTGTTTTTAGATGAGAATCAAAACATCTATTTAGAAGATTTAAATACTGGTATAATTCATGATTTAAGAGCTGCTCCTTATACGTTTACTGAAACTGAAGCAATAGATTATGATACCAGATTTATATTAAGATATACTAATGAAGCGTTAAGTATGAGCGAATTGGAATTAAGTGCTTTAAGCATCATTGTTCCTAAAGGCGATTATATTAAAATCAATTCAGATAGAAGTCCAATAGATTCGGTTATAGTATATGACCTGCTAGGCAGAATTTTATATGAGAAAAACGCTATTCGCAAATCTGAATTCGTTTTAAATAATCATAACTTATCAGCTGGAACTTATATTGTAAAAGCTACTCTAACAAGTGGTGTATCTAAGGCTCAAAAAATAGTCTTGAAAAATTAAAATCTTATAAAGTTTATAAAATTCCAAAAAGGCCTTGATTTTAAGTAATTAAGGTCTTTTTCTTTTGCATAAGCTTCTCTTTCAAATGAAATAGTTTTATAAGCCATATTCCAGTTTTTATAAACAATTAGTCGAATTAGAAACTCCATAAAGTACCAGAGATAAAACAAAACAATTAGCAGTTCTAATTGTTGTCTCAAATGAATTCTTTCATGATTAACCAAATTAATATCGGTTTTCAAATACTTATGTTTCAGAAAAACGAAGGGAAAAATCGTTATTCCAACATAGCCTTTTGGCACCAAATATTTAGAGATTAAAATCATAATTCCATGCATTCAAAAATCAATCCAATTTGCACTATCTTTGTAAGATATGAAGAAAATCATACCTCTAGAAGAAGGTGATTATTATTTAACACCTGAAGGCTATCGTTGCTTCACTGAGCAATATCTATTAAAGCGAGGCTATTGCTGCGAAAGTGGATGCAGACATTGCCCTTATGGTTTCGACAAAAACATGTTAAAAAAAAAGTAATGCAAACAACACGTATATCTTTTCAAGAACAAATTACAGAAGGAATTCCTAAAACTTTACCGCAATCTAAACCTTATGATTTCTCAATTAATCATGCGCCTAAGCGAAAAGAAATTCTGACTTCAGAAGAAAAAAAGTTAGCCCTGCAAAATGCATTGCGCTACTTTGATAAATCACATCACGCTGAATTAATAAAAGAGTTCAAAAACGAATTAGATACCTACGGAAGAATTTACATGTATCGTCTTCGTCCAGATTATAAAATGTATGCAAGACCTATTGATGAGTATCCTGCAAAATCTAAGCAAGCCGCAGCAATCATGTTAATGATTCAGAATAATCTCGATTATGCTGTTGCGCAACATCCTCATGAATTAATTACGTATGGTGGAAATGGAGGTGTATTTTCAAACTGGGCACAATACAGATTGACCATGAAATATCTTTCTGAAATGAATGACGAACAAACGCTTGTCATGTACTCTGGTCACCCCATGGGATTGTTTCCTAGTCACAAAGATGCGCCAAGAGTTGTAGTCACTAACGGAATGATGATACCTAACTATTCTAAACCTGATCACTGGGAAAAATTTAATGCTTTAGGTGTTACGCAATACGGACAAATGACTGCTGGAAGCTATATGTATATTGGTCCGCAAGGTATCGTTCATGGCACGACAATAACGGTATTAAACGGATTTAGAAAAATAAAAAAAGAACCTAAAGGAAACCTATTTGTAACATCTGGATTAGGAGGCATGTCTGGAGCACAACCAAAAGCGGGCAATATTGCTGGTTGTATTACGGTTTGTGCCGAAGTGAATCCAAAAATCACTCAGGTGAGATTAGATCAAGGTTGGATAGATGAAAAAATTACAGATTTAGAGGAATTGGTTGCCCGAGTTCTTAAAGCTAAAGCTGAAAAAGAAACCATTTCAATAGCCTATTTAGGAAACATCGTTGATGTATGGGAAAAATTTGATGAAGCCAATATTCATGTCGACTTAGGAAGTGATCAAACGTCGCTACATAATCCTTGGGCAGGTGGCTATTATCCTGTCGGTATTTCATTTGAAGACGCTAATGACATGATGGCAAATAAACCTGAATTATTCAAACAAAAAGTTCAGGAAACCTTACGTCGTCATGCAGCTGCAATCAATAAACACACTGCTAAAGGCACCTATTTCTTTGACTACGGAAATGCCTTTTTATTGGAAGCTTCAAGAGCTGGTGCTGATATCATGGCTGAAAATGGTATTGATTTTAAATATCCAAGTTATGTTCAAGATATTATGGGACCTATGTGTTTTGATTACGGATTTGGACCTTTTAGATGGGTTTGTGCTTCAGGAAAACCTGAAGATTTAGCAAAGACCGATGAGATTGCTTGCAATGTTTTAGAAGAGATAAAGAAAAATTCTCCTGAAGAAATTCAACAACAAATGGCTGATAATATTCAATGGATTAAAGGTGCCCAAGAAAACAAACTGGTTGTAGGTTCCCAAGCAAGAATTTTATATGCAGATGCCGAAGGACGAATGAAAATCGCTGAAGCATTCAATAATGCAATAAAAAACGGACTCATTGGTACTGTAATCCTTGGACGAGATCATCATGATGTTTCAGGAACAGACTCTCCTTATCGTGAAACCAGTAATATTTATGATGGGTCTCGCTTTACAGCAGATATGGCCATTCAAAATGTAATTGGAGATAGCTTTAGAGGTGCTACTTGGGTTAGTATCCACAATGGCGGTGGTGTTGGTTGGGGCGAAGTTATTAATGGTGGTTTTGGTATGGTTCTTGATGGTAGTAATGATGCTGAAAGACGTTTAAAATCGATGCTATTCTGGGATGTCAATAACGGAATTGCGAGACGAAACTGGGCTAGAAATGAAGGTGCTGTATTTGCTATTAAACGTGCGATGGAATCTGAACCTAATTTAAAGGTAACGCTTCCAAACTTAGTTGATGAAGACTTACTGAACTCGTTATAAATTATAAAAACATTGCTATGAAAAACTTTTTAACAAAATCATTAATTGTTCTATTTGGCATCTTAATGGCATCATGTTCATCTGTAAAAGTTGCTGCAGATTATGATAAAACTGCCGATTTTAATTCTTATAAAACCTTTGCCTTCTTTAAAACAGGAATAGATAAAGCTGAAATAAGTGACCTAGATAAACGTAGAATCTTAAGAGCTATTGAAGCAGAATTGTTAGCAAAAGGATATACTAAATCTGAAAATCCAGACATGCTGGTAAGCATTTTTACCAAATCACAACAACGGGTTGATATTTACAATAATGCTTGGGGCTGGGGAGGTTTTGGTCCAGGTTGGGGTGGTTACGGTCCAGGTTGGGGCTGGGGCTGGAATAATCAACCTGTAGTTTCAACCCAAACGGAAGGCACCTTATTTATTGACCTTATTGATATGGAAAAAAAAGAATTGATTTGGCAAGGAATGGGAACCGGCTATATTTCTAAAAAAATGGAGAAAAAAGAAGAGCAAATTAAAGAATTTGTTCAGAAAATAATGGAAAAATATCCTCCAGAAATAAACCGGTAAACGGTTTAAATCATATATGAAAAAGCATCAATATCCCATTGATGCTTTTTTTGTTTCTCTATTTGAGTTTTAAGCTTCATTTATAAAAGCCTATATTTGCCGACTTTTAAGAGTTTATATTATGATATTAGGTCAAACCACCAGAAAGAACTTTACTCAAAATCCGAAAAATGATATTTTATCAGGTTTAACAGTTGCATTAGCACTTGTACCTGAAGCTGTAGCATTTGCATTTGTTGCAGGAGTTGATCCGTTAGTTGGTTTATATGGAGCCTTTATGATGGGAATTGTGACAGCCCTATTCGGTGGAAGACCAGGAATGATTTCTGGTGCTACTGGAGCGATGGCAGTTGTGATGGTGCACCTAATTCAAAAAGGAAATGAAGTTGGTGTCAACCTCGAAATACCTATAGAAAATCTCGGACTTCAATGGCTATTTATTACTTTATTGTTTGTTGGTGCTATTCAAATATTAGCTGGTGTTTTTAAGTTAGGAAAATTCGTCAGACTCATACCACATCCTGTAATGATGGGATTTGTAAATGGTTTAGCCATAGTTATCTTTTTATCCCAATTGGGTTTGTTTCCTAATGCAGTTCCCAAAGACTTATCAATTTGGTCAAATACATCAGAGTGGTTTTCTGCTTTGTTTTCTAATGCAACCTTCTGGAAAATGATGGGCTTTATTGGATTAACTATGGCAATCATGTATGGCTTACCTAAGCTTACCAAAAAGATTCCAGCCGCACTAATTGCTATTGTTGTAGTTGCATGTATTACTATTTTTGGAGGTATAGAAATGAGTACCGTTGGATCATTTATTCAAGAAGGAGGAGGACAGGGATTAGAAGGTGGATTACCAACGTTTCAGGATCAAATATTTGGATTATTCAATACTTTAGCTGGACATTGGGATTTAATTTTTTCTACAGCATTTATATTGGCAGCTGTAGGTTTAATTGAATCATTAATGACACTGAATCTCATTGATGAAATGACTGAAACTAGAGGAAATGGCAACAGAGAGTGTATTGCTCAAGGTGGTGCAAATATGCTGAATGGCTTGTTTGGAGGAATGGGAGGCTGTGCTATGATTGGTCAATCTATTATAAATGTTGATTCAGGAGGTCGTGGACGATTGTCTGGTGCTGTTGCAGCAGTAGCCTTATTATGCTTTGTACTTTTTGGCGCGCCATTGATTGAACAGATTCCAATTGCAGCCTTGGTAGGCGTTATGTTTATGGTTGTTATAGGAACATTTGCCTGGAGTAGTTTTAGAATTATTAGAAAAATACCATTATCAGATGCTATTGTTTTAATTGCTGTTTCAGCAATTACAGTTTGGAAAGATCTTGCTGTTGCAGTGATTGCAGGAGTTATAATTTCAGCTTTAGTTTTTGCTTGGAAAAATGCAACAATGATTAGAGCGCGTAAACGCATCCAACCTGATGGCACCAAAACCTATGAAATTTGGGGACCATTATTTTTTGGTTCTATTCAAAATTTCAATTCGAAATTCGATGTAAAAAACGACCCTCAACACGTAGAAATAGATTTTATTGAATCAAGAGTAAGTGATCACTCTGCATTAGAGGCTATTTTCAATTTGGTGAACAAATATGAAGCAGAAGGCAAATCGATAAAATTAAGACATCTAAGTGAAGACTGTAAAATATTATTATATAAGGGAAGTCCGAAATTTAAAGAAGTTATAGTTGAAGACATTGATGATCCTAGATACCATTTAGCAGCTGATCCCGAAAAATTCACGAAACCATTATCAGAATATAACATATAAAAAAAGCGACCTTATTTGGGTCGCTTTTTTATTTAAATGTAATACACTAGAAATCTTTAACTAATTCAAGATATTTATTATACTGCTCCTCATTTAATATCTCTTTCATTTTAGACATAATATATTGGTCAATTTTAGCTTGCTTAGCTTCCAGTTGCTTGGCATCAGCCTCAGTGCCAGCTCTACCCATTTTCTCTTCAGTTTTCTCAAAAAGACTATACACTTGTTCTTGTTGTTTATCATTTAATCCTAAAGGACGAATCAAATTCATCGTCTTCTCTTTTGCATTAATGTTGCTTTTTTGAATCACTGCTGACTGAGTTTCTTTTTTTATTTTAGTCTGAGCAGTCATTGATTGGTTTCCTAAAAACAGAAACGTCGCTGCGGCAATTAATAGTATGTTTTTTTTCATAATAAAGTTAGATAAATTAATGGTTCAATATACGAAATTTGAAGTAGTTAGCATTAAAATTTTTAAAAAGCTAATAGTTTAATAAGGTTTCTATTTTTGTTTTTACTTTTTCAGTTGAAGGGATCATGGTCTCTTCTAAAGTTGAATTCAAAGGAATCGCTGGCATATTCTCACTACCAATAGTCATAACAGGTGCATCTAAATATTTAAAACATTCTTCTTGAATTTTCCCTGATAAAGCTCTTGCAAAACTATTATTAGAAGGCTCCTCTGTAACCACTAAACACTTTCCTGTTTTCTTAACTGAAGTCATAATTGTATCCTCATCTAATGGATATAAGGTTCTTAAATCAATAATCTCAATTTGGTCGCGCATATTTAATTCACCTGAAGCATTATATGCCCAATGCACTCCCATGCCGTAAGTCACAATAGTAAGGGTTTCAACATCATCTTGTTTCCAGATTTCCTGTAAGACCCAAGCTTTTCCAAATGGCAACACATAATCTTCAGATGGTTCAACAGAGGTCGCTGTTAAGGTTCCTGGTACTTTCGACCAGTATAAACCCTTATGTTCTAAAATAACAACAGGATTCGGGTCGTAATAAGCCGCTTTCAACAAGCCTTTTAAATCGGCTCCATTACTCGGATAAGCTATTTTAATGCCTCGTATATTCGTTATTACACTTTCTACGGAAGACGAATGATAAGGGCCTCCGCTTCCATAAGCTCCGATTGGTACACGAAGAATCATGCTTACAGGCCATTTTCCATTAGACAAATAGCAACTGCGACTTACCTCAGTAAATAACTGATTCAGTCCTGGCCAAATATAATCTGCAAACTGAACCTCAACAATAGGTTTTAAGCCAACAGCACTCATTCCTACAGTAGAGCCCACAATAAAAGCTTCCTGAATTGGTGTATTAAAAACTCTGTCATCACCAAATTTTTGAGCTAATGTAGCTGCTTCTCTAAACACACCTCCTAATCGTCCTCCAACATCTTGTCCATAGAGCAAACACTCTTTATGCTTCTTCATCAGTTCTTCAACAGCGAATAAAGCACAATCGACCATGACTACTTTATCTGCACCTTCAGGAGCACGAATTCCCTTCTCTTCAGTAATTGGCGTTGGCACAAAATCGTTAGTAAATAAATCTTCAGGCTTAGGGTCTTCGGCTTTTAACGCTTTTTTAAAATCCTGTTCTACTTTCGTTTTCGCAGAATTTTCTATGTTATCAACTTCAGTCTCAGAAAAACCATGATCTAATAACTGCTGTTTTAAAACCGGGTAAGGGTCTCTCGATCTGGCTTCTTCCAAATCATCACGATACCATTCCATTCGTACACCAGACGTATGATGATTTAATAACGGAACTTTAGCATGCACTAAAAATGGACGTCTTTCTTTACGAATGGTTTTAATGACGTTTTCTAATGCCTCATAGCTTTCGATAAAGTTTGCGCCATCAATAGAAATTGCATCTAAGCCATGAAATCCCTGAGCATATTCAAAAGCATTCTGAGCTCTGGTTTCCGCTGCATTAGCAGAAATATCCCAACCATTATCCTGAACTAGATACAAAATTGGCATTTGCTTTAGAGCTGCCATTTGAAAAGCTTCGGCAATTTCACCTTCGGTGACTGAAGCATCACCTAATGAGCACACTGTTATGGGTTTAAGACCTCTCGACTCCGCTCGAGGTGACAACTGAGCTGCTTTATCCGCAATACCTTGCAATTCTTTATATTGCATTCCCATGGCTACTCCTGTTGCAGGAATGGCTTGCATACCAGTTGCAGAAGACTGATGTGGAATTTTAGGTTTATCATCATCCTTTAAGCTTGGATGGGAATAATAGGTTCGACCTCCTGAAAATGGATCGTCTTTTTTGGCTAATAATTGCAACATTAAATCATAAGGCTCCAATCCGAATGATAATAACATAGCATCATCTCTATAATACGGAAACGCATAATCCTGTGGTAACAATTGCATTCCTAAAGCCGTTTGAATGGCTTCATGACCTCTTGAGGTTGCATGTACATATTTTGAAACTTGTTTGAAATTCGCTTCATATAATTCTGCCATAGCTTTGGCAGTACACAAATTTGAAAATCCTTTTTTAAGTATGTCTTTATTCATTTTATTCATTTTGTCATTGTGAGGAGTGAAACGACGTAACAATCTTTTCAAAGATTCTTCGCTTCGCTCTGAATGACATTAATTATATTTTTCTATTTACATCAAACTGCTCAAAGTAATCAGCTACGCGACGTACGAAACTTCCACCTAAAAACCCGTCAACGACTCGATGGTCAAAGGATAAAGATAGATACATCATACTTCTAATCGCGATTTCATCACCTTTGTCTGTTGTTATCACTTCAGGTCGTTTTTTTATGATTCCAAGAGCAAGAATAGCAACTTCTGGCTGATTGATAATTGGTGTTCCCATGACACTTCCAAAGGTTCCTACATTAGAAATCGTAAAGGTGCTGCCCTGAATATCGTCTGCTTTTAAATTATTCTCTCTGGCTTTATTAGAAAGTTCATTCACATTTGCGGCTAAAGCTTGTAAGTCTTTCGTATCAGCATTTTTTACTACTGGAACAATTAAATTCCCACTAGGTAAAGCCGTTGCCATACCAATATTGATATTGTCCTTTACAATAATGTTTTTGCCGTCGACAGAGGCATTGATATTAGGAAAGTCTTTGACTGCCTTAGCAACAGCTTCAACAAATAAAGGTGTAAAGGTTAGACGTTCACCATATGTTTTCTGAAAAGCATCTTTGTTAGCATTTCGCCAATTGACCATATTGGTTAAATCGGCTTCAACATAAGCGGTTACATGAGGTGATGTATGCTTAGAATATACCATATGATCAGCAATCATTTGGCGCATTCTGTCCATTTCAATGACTTTCCCTTGACCCTTGTCGAAAGTTAACTGTGGAATACGATAAGCTGTAGGATCCTGTTGAGCAACAGGTTGCGCAAATTTAAATGGTCGACCATCTTCTATATATTGAAACACATCACTTTTACGTAAGCGACCCTCATGACCTGTTGCAGGTATACGAGCCAACTCTTCAAAACTAATATGATGTTCTTTAGCGATTTTAATAACTAATGGAGAAAAGAATGTATTACTATTTGAAACTGAAAATGCATTTGATTGAGACATCTCGACTGCGCTCGATGTGACAGTGCGCTTCTTTTTAGGCTTTTCATTTTTCTTTTGAGACATCTCAACTGTGCTCGACGTGTCATCTTGTTTTTTTGTAGATTTTGAAGAAGAAACATTACCATTGGTTTTAATGACAGCAATGGTCTCGCCTATTTTGATAACCGCATTGGCATCAAATAAAATCTCCTCAATAACTCCTGAAACATTTGAAGGCACCTCAGAATCTACCTTATCGGTAGCGACTTCTAGAAGCATTTCATCCTCTTCAATGGTATCACCAACATTTTTGAACCACGTTATGATGGCTGCTTCTGTAATACTCTCACCCAATCTGGGCATTTTAAATTCTACTTTTGACATTTTTGTTTCTATTGTTAGATTCCTCGGCTGTGCTCGGAATGACAATTATATGTTGTTTTTTTTCTTTCGCGTTAGCGATTGAACGTTTCGACTGCGCTCAACGCAGGCTAATTGTTTGAGCTCCTTGAAAAGAGCGAGTAGTGAAAGCGCGACCCTTGTGGTAACGCCCAACTACTTTTTCATAAAATCACGTAATGTTTGATAAACATCTTGCTGCAACATGTTATCTTTAGGCACTTTACGCAATGGCTCAACTTCTTTCAAGGTATCATGACATTCTTGTGGTAATTGCTGATACAATTGCGTGCCTTTCGTTTTCCAGGCAATCATCTCGTCACTTACTTCTTTTATAACTTTTGCAGGATTACCAACCACTAAACTCCGTTTTGGAATGATGGTTTCTGCCTTTACAAATGCCATAGCTCCTATAATACACTCGTCTCCTATTTCGGCATCGTCCATAATGACAGTGTTCATCCCAATCAAACAATTTCTACCCAAATTAGCACCATGAATAATGGCACCATGACCAACATGTACACTTTCTTTAAGCGTAATGGATTTTCCGGGAAACATATGCACTGTACAATTTTCCTGAACGTTGACGCCATCTTCTAAAATGATTTGTCCCCAATCTCCACGTATAGCTGCACCTGGACCAATGTAACAGTTTTTGCCAATGATGACGTTACCTGTTACAGCTGCCAGAGGATGCACGAAACTGCTTTCGTGAACAACAGGTGTATAGCCTTTGAATTGATATATCATTATTATTACTTCCTGCGCAGGCAGGAATCTTATTATTTATTAACTCTAAACTCTCTATTATTATCTAAGTTCCAATTAATGCTTAAATCTGTCCAACTAGGATTCATTTCTTCAATTAAATTGACTTTCCATTCTCTTTTCCATTTTTTGAATCGCCTTTCTCTAGTTGAAGCGTCTTCTCCGTTATCAAATTCTTCAAAATAAACAAGATTTTCACAGTTATATCTAGCCGTAAATGATTTCGGATAAATCTTATACTTATGCTCTCTTACTCTTTCATCAAGATTATCAGTCACACCAATATAAATTACTCCATTTGGCTTATATGCCATTATGTAGACATACCAAAACGTCATTACTTATTCATTATGAGATTCCTGCCTTCGCAGGAATTAGTTATTTATATGTTTTTAATTTCTCTTTTGTAAAATCTGAAAGTACTAATCTACCGCTCGTTACTGCTCGTTCTGCCAGTAACTCATCCCAATCGTCTGTGCCTTTCCAGAATACTTTTTTCATTTCCATTATCGCTTCAGTATTGTACGTGCATAAGTGTTCTGCTGTAGTTTTAACAGCTTCATCGAGTTCTTCAGTACTTTCAAAGACATGAGTAAACAGTCCTTTTTGTTTTGCCCATTCTGCTGGATAAAACGAATTGGCATCAATAGCGATTTGTGACATGGCACTCAATCCCATTTTTCGCTCAATTGCTGGTCCGACAACAAATGGTCCGATACCAATATTTAATTCGCTCAGTTTAATCGCAGCGAATTTTGTTCCCATACAATAATCGGTTGAGGCTGCTAGTCCAACACCTCCTCCTACAGTTTTTCCTTGTATGCGTCCGATGATAAATTTCGGACATTTGCGCATGGCATTAATGACATTAGCAAATCCGGAAAAGAATACTTTTCCTGTTGCTGCATCATTGATATTGATCAATTCTTTAAAGCTTGCTCCAGCACAAAAGGTTCTGTCGCCTCCACTTTTAAGAACGATAACTTTAATAGCATCGTTTTGTCCTGCATCAGTAATGGTTTGTGCTAATTTCGCCAGGACATCTCCTGGTAATGAGTTGTGGGCAGGATGAAAAAATTCGATGTATCCTACTTCGTTTTGTATGTTTAAAGTTACGTATGGTTGTGTCATGATTTAAGAATCAAGATTTATAGAATCAAGAATCAAGACAGTCTTGGCTCTTGATTCTTGTTTTTATTTATCTAATAATCCGAATTGTTCAAAATGGTGGTTAAGGTGTTTTCTTTCTAATAAATAGGATTCATATCTGTTTAACTCACCGAAAACCAGATTCTTTAATTTAGAATCAGGATTTTCTTTAAAATATTCTACATACTTTTCTCTTTGCGCTTTAAATTGTTCAATCGCAGTTACCAAATTAGGATGTTTTAAATCATCTAAAGTGTCTTTTTCCAGTTGTGGGAATTGACTGTTCTTCGGAAATTTATCATAGTTATATAAACTGTTCTTAACCTTATCCAATATCTTTTCTGGCGTCGCAATTTCAAAATCCTGAATTTCACCTGAGGCAATTTTATAAGTATATTCTAAATGCTCGATCATGTGCTGAGGCGTCATAATTCCCCATTTTGGCTTCGCATCTTGCGAAAGTTTAGATAGACATTCTTCGATTTTATCATATGTCATTTCAACAAAAGTTTCTTGTTTCTTTTGAACCATTGTTAAAATAGTTGCGACTGCTACTAAAGGACTGTCTTTATCACTTTTTTGACTTTCAGGTCTATCCTCAAAATTAGCATCAAACACTTCAACATGCCATTTTACAATGCCACTTGGATGTTCAGCTGAAGCGACATCGCGATCAACTTTTTGCTTACAGGTTAATCTAACATAAATCGTATCGTTGTGATATAAAGGTCTAAGAAATCGAATACTATCTAAACCATAGTTAGCAGCGACTGGACCTTTGTTTGGATATACAAATAAACCTGCTGCTGCTGAAATGATGAAATAGCCATGAGCTGTTCTCTTTTCGAAAATACTACCATCTAAAGAGGTGATATCTGTATGCGCATAAAAATGATCCCAAGTGAGATTTGCGAAGTTAATGATATCAGTATCTGTTAACGTACGTTTATGAGTTTTGAGCGACATACCTGGTTGAATGTCTTCCCAATGGTATTTGAATGGATGATGTTCTGCTTCTTTATACTTTGCATTTTGCTGGTAAATACCCGTAATTTCTGAAATTGTGGTTGGAGAACCCTGAATAGCTGTGCGTTGTAAATAATGCTTAATACCACGCATGCCACCCATTTCTTCACCACCACCAGCACGACCTGGACCACCATGAACTAAATAAGGTAATGGCGAACCATGACCAGTACTTTCTTTAGCACTTTCTCTATTAAGCACTAGGATTCTACCATGATGAGAAGCAGCATTGATTACATACTCTTTAGCAATTTTATCATCATTTGTCGCAATTGAAGAGACCAAAGATCCTTTGCCCATTTGCGCTAATGTAATGGCTTCCTCTAAGTTTTTATAAGGCATTATTGTACTTACTGGTCCGAAAGCTTCACGTTCATGAATGACTGTATTCTGGAACGGGTGATCTGCTCTTAATAAAATCGGACTGATAAATGCACCTTTATTAACATCAGCTCCAATGGTTTTAATGTTGTCTAAATCGCCATAAACGATTTGAGCTTCTTTGGCTAAGTCGTTTACAGAATCTCTAACCGCCTGAACTTGCTGATGACTCACAAGTGATCCCATTCTCACTTCCTTTAATCTAGGATCGCCTATGGTGACTTTATCTAAGGCTTTACCTAAAGAAATCTGAACATCTTCCACTAAATTTTCAGGAACTATGATACGTCGGATTGCTGTACATTTTTGCCCAGCTTTAACGGTCATTTCTTTTCGAACTTCTTTAATAAACAAATCAAATTCTGGAGTTCCTGGAACAGCATCTTGACCTAAGATTGATGCGTTAAGCGAATCCGCTTCCATAGTAAAAGGCACAGATTCCTGAATGAGTCTTGGATGCGCTTTTAACAAACGTCCTGTTGCAGCTGAACCTGTAAACGTTACCACGTCTTGAGATTCTACAGTATCAAGGATTGTTTTAACCGTTCCGTTTATAATTTGCAAAGCACCTTCTGGTAAAATACCTGAATCTATAATGGTACGAGCAACAGCTTCTGCTAAATATGACGATGAAGGCGCAGGTAACACCACTGCAGGAACTCCAGCCATCCAGTTTACTGCACATTTTTCTAACATGCCCCAAACTGGAAAGTTAAAAGCATTGATATGAACTGCAACGCCTTTTTTAGGCACCATGATATGATGCGCCATAAAGCGTCCACCACGAGATAAATCAACAGGATCACCTTCGACATGAAACGGCTGATTTGGGAATAATTTTCTTAATGATGCATTGGCAAATAAGTTTCCGAAACCACCTTCGATGTCGATCCAGCTATCCACTTTCGTTGCACCAGTTCTGTAACTTAAATCGTAAAATGCATCTTTTCTTTTAGTCAAATACAATGCTAATTTTTTGAGCATATTTCCACGCTCTTGGAAAGTCATTTTACGAAGTTGTTCGCCACCTTTAGTTCTTCCGTAGTTAAGGATTTCAGGAATATCTAATCCTTCAATAGCTACACTTGTAAATGCTTCACCAGTTATAGCATCCAGTATTGGTGTTCCTTCTTCTTTTCCTGTCGTCCAGTTTCCTTGGACGTAGTGTTGGATTTTGTTCATAACTAATGCCTGTAAAAGCAGGTATTTTTTACTTATTAATTCTAAACTCTCTATTATCTAATTTCTAATTTGTACTTAAATCAAACCAACTTGGATTCATATCTACTATTAATTTCACTTTCCATTCACGTTTCCACTTTTTGAATTATCGTTTTCTTTTAGAAGCATCTTCTCCATTTTCAAACTCTTCAAAATACACAAGCTTATCACAATTATAACGTGCTGTGAATGATTTTGGATAAATCTTTTTTTAATGTTCTCTTACTCTTTCAACAATATTATCTGTTACACCAATATAAATTACTCTGCTTGGTTTATTTGCCATTATATAGACGTACCAATGTATCATTCTTCTTTATAGTGAGATTCCTGCCTACGCAGGAACTCGTTCAATTATCGCAGCATATCCTTGTCCGACACCAATACACATGGTAACCAACGCATATCTTTTTTGTTGTTCCTTCAATTCTAAAGCTGCGGAATAGGCAATTCTTGCTCCAGTGACTCCTAATGGATGACCCATAGCAATCGATCCTCCATTTGGATTTAGTCTTGGATCGTCATCTGCCAATCCCCAAGCTCTTGTACAGGCTAAGGCTTGAGCAGCAAACGCTTCGTTAAGCTCTATAATATCCATATCATTCATGGTCAATCCTGCTTTTTTCAAAGCTTTATTTGATGCTTGAACTGGGCCAATTCCCATAATTCTTGGTTCAACACCAACCACAGCAGAACTAACTATTCTAGCCAATGGTTTTAGGTTATATTTTTTTACAGCCTCTTCGGAAGCTATAATGGTTGCTGCTGCTCCATCATTTAATCCAGATGAATTTCCAGCTGTAACACTTCCACCTTCCTTTTTAAATGCAGGACGTAATTTTCCTAAAACCTCCAATGATGTCGTTGGTTTTACAAATTCATCTTTCGAAAATCGGATAGGATCTTTTTTACGTTGTGGAATTTCTACGGTTACAATTTCCTTAGCTAATCGTCCGTTTTCTTGAGCTTTGGTTGCCTTCATCTGGCTCCAATATGCAAACTTATCTTGATCAATTCTTGAAATGGCATACTTAGTTACTAAATTTTCAGCCGTATTTCCCATACCATCGGTTCCATATAGTTCTTGCATTTTGGGATTTATAAAACGCCAGCCGAAAGTGGAGTCATACATTTTTGAATCGCCTCCAAATCCTGTCGATGATTTTGATATCACATAAGGACCACGTGTCATGTTTTCAACACCTCCAGAAATAAACAGGTCACCATCACCAGCTTTAATAGCACGATTTGCATGAATAATTGCAGACAAACCAGAACTACATAAACGGTTTACTGTTTCGCCAGGAACTGTAAAAGGCAATCCTGCTAATAAGGATGCCATTCGGGCGACATTACGATTATCTTCGCCAGCTTGATTGGCGCAACCCATAATGACATCGTCATACGCTTCCTTTGGGATGTTTGGATTTCTTTTTACGATTTCTTCAATTACTAAAGCTGCTAAATCGTCTGTGCGTACAGCAGATAATGTGCCTTTGTAATTTCCTATTGGAGTTCTTACTCCGTCTATGATGTATGCTTCTTTCATTTTAAATGCCTGCGAAACCAGATATCTTTTAATTATTAATATTCTTTTTGGCGTTCCCTAATGGTCGGGCTTTCCGTTATATCTTTTTTACTTGTTCACCTTACAAAATTGCTAAAAGCAATTTCACTCGAACGGATGTAAAAAAGGATGCCACATCAATCCCTAACGCTTCTACTTGCTATGTTTTTTTCTTAGTCAAAATTCATTTTCTTTCTACTAAGAGATTCCTGCCTTCGCAGGAATTTTATTCCCAATCTTTTTGAGTTCTGTAGACAACACCTTTAAAAAGTGCTACCAGTTCGTCTCCTCGTTTTACTTCTATAATATTAAAGCCTAGCTTATTGTTTACTTTCTCTATTACTGATTCTGCAACGAGATAATCACCTTCGTCTAAAGCTTCAATATGGTTGATGCTTGTCTCAATAGACACTGCGTATTTACCATGCGTGTTGGCTGCAAAACCAAAAGCAGTATCTGCTAATGAATAACTAATTCCGCCATGTGCTTTATTCATACTATTGAGCATATCTTTCCTAATGGTCATTGCCACTCTACAGCGTCCGATTTCACATTCTAATATTTCTATTCCTAGCCATTGACTATAGGCGTCTTGCGAAAGCATTTTGTAGGGAATTTGTTCTCCTGTTAAAGGCATTAGCTATTTGGTATTAGGGATTAGTTTTTGCATTTCTTTCTAAAATGGTCTTTCTCAATGAGGTCATCATTTTTGTTAACTCTGATATCTGTTCTCTGTTTTTTTCATCTTGTTCAAAATTAATATATGATCTTCTTTTAGCCTTTGTACTACAACTAACACATTCGTTTGAGCTATAAATAGCATGATTGATGTGTTTGATAAATTGCGCATCTGAACCAGGATAGCCTTCAGCAAGATTTAAAGCAATAGAATCTGCTGCTCTTCTAAATTGTGATGATAGAGCATATAATTCGTGATTAGGAAAATTTTTCACTAATTCGTCAACTTCTTCTCCAAAATCCATAGCTTTTTGATACACTAATAAATCTTCAAATTTAAAATGATAGCTACTCTTCATACTAATCCCTTTTACCTGATCCCTAATTCCTTTTGTTAAAAAAATGTTTTGTTTTCTTTTTTCATTTTACGTAACAACGGACTACAACGATAGCGATCTTCATGATATTCGCTATATAGTTCATCCATGGTATTCACACACCAATCGATTCCTTTTTCATCTGCCCAAGCTAATAATCCTTTTGGATAATTGACACCTTTAGTCATGGCATTATCAATATCTTTTGCTGAAGCAATATTCAGAAATAATGCATCTGCAGCTTCGTTGATGAGCATGACTAAAACACGGTTGAAAATTTGCTCTGATAATTTACTGTTATGAGATTCTGAAACAAGTTCAGAATGACGTGAAATTAGCTTTCCGTTTTCATCATAATCGTAATAACCTTTTCCTGATTTTCGTCCTAAGTACCCAGCTTCAGCAAAACGTTTTTGTGTGAATGCTGGTTTGTATCTCGGATCGAAATAAAAGGCTGTAAAAACCGTTTCTGTTACTGTATAATTCACATCATTTCCGATGAAATCCATCAATTCAAAAGGTCCCATTCTGAAACCTCCAACATCTTTCATGGCAGCATCTATAGTTGCGAAATCTGCGATTCCTTCTTCATAAATTCGTAATGATTCACCATAGAAAGGTCTTGCAACCCTATTAACGATAAATCCTGGAGTATCTTTAGCAACTGCAACCACTTTATTCCAGTCGGAAATGGTTTCAATTGATTTTTGAAGTACCTCTTTAGATGTTTGAATCGCAGGAATGATTTCAACTAATTTCATTAAAGGTGCTGGATTGAAAAAGTGAATACCGACACAACGTTCAGGTTTATTTAAAGATGCTGCGATAGAGGCTATTGATAAACTCGAAGTGTTTGATGCGATGATACAATCCTCAGCTACATAACTTTCTAATTCTGAAAAGACTTTTTGTTTAATCTCCAGATTTTCGATTATGGCTTCAATGGTAAGGTTAGCATCTGATAAATCTTTTAAAGTATTAACATAACTAATATTAGATTGAATTCTATCTTTTTCAGAAGCATCTATGCGTCCTTTTTCTATTAGACGCGACAAGATTTTTTCCAATGATGTCTTTGCCTTATCTAAAGCTGCTTGATTGGTATCGTATAATTTTACTTGACAACCAGCAGTAGCTGCCACTTGTGCGATGCCACTTCCCATTGTTCCTGAACCAATTATTCCTATGTTCATAATTCTGTTTATCTTTCAATGTGACCTCTCGTATTGCTTTCCAATGTGCTTTCAATAAAATTACATTTTATTTCAACCAATGCTCGAGGTGACAACTTTAAATTATTTTCCTTTAAAATTTGGTTTACGTTTTTCGATAAACGCGGCTACACCTTCTGCATAATCTTCACTTTGTGCTGCTTCAATTTGCAATTTTGATTCTAAAGCTAATTGCGCATCTAAATCATTGGTCATCGATTGATTAAATAATTCTTTAATAAACCCTAGAGCTTTGGTAGGCATGTTGGCTAATTTCAAGGCTAACTTATTTACCTCATCTTCAAAATTTTCTAAGGGAATGACTTTGTAAATCATACCAAGTTTTTCGGCTTCTTCAGCTCCAATTTTGTCTCCTAACATGGCTAATGCTAATGCTTTTTGGAAACCGATAAGTCTTGGTAAAAAGAAGGTTCCTGCACTATCAGGAACTAAACCGATTAAACTAAACGCTTGAATGAAACTCACTTTTTCATGTGCTACAACAATATCACAAGCCAGCGCAATATTTGCTCCAGCACCTGCTGCCACACCATTTACTGCTGCAATAATTGGTTTTTTAATTGCACGAATTCTTGTGATTATGGGATTGTAATGTTCTTCAAGTATTTTTTTGAATCCAGGATTTAAATCTGGATCAGTGACTTCTTTTAAATCCTGTCCAGCACAAAATGCTTTTCCGTTTCCAGTAAGAACGATTGCTCTTACTTCTGAATTTGTTTCACAATCATCTAGAATTGATTGAAGGCATAAAGCCATGTCACGATTAAAGCTATTAAAGACTTCTGGTCTATTGAGCGTGATGTACGCTACTTTATTTTCAATTTTAAGCTGAATGCTTTCGTTCATATTTCTTTATATTGAGACCTTTCGACTGCGCTCAAGGTGACATTTTATTTCTATTTATAGGATTTCTGCTTTCGCAGAAATTTGATTACTTCAAGCACTTGAAGTAATCAAAAGGTTCCTGACAATCATCGCACTGAAATTGTGCTTTACATGCTGTTGAACCAAACTGACTGACTAATCGTGTGTTTGTTGATCGACATTGTGGACATTTCACGATTCGTTTTCCATTAAGCAGAACCTCTTTATCTGCTTCGGCATTTAAAGGTGCTGCTATACCATAATCTTCTAAAGCTTTTCGACCTCTTGGTGTGATCCAATCGGTTGTCCAAGCTGGATGCAAAATCAAATCAATCTCAGATTCGTAACCTGCCTCTTGTAATGCTTTTTTGATGTCGTCACCAA
Source organism: Psychroserpens mesophilus (assembly GCF_000826645.1). Lineage (GTDB taxonomy): Bacteria > Bacteroidota > Bacteroidia > Flavobacteriales > Flavobacteriaceae > Psychroserpens > Psychroserpens mesophilus. The sequence goes on along the minus strand of NZ_JXJP01000002.1, from coordinate 128,037 downwards.
TCACATCCATTGCTGGACAACCACTATAGGTTGGTGTGATTTCGACTTTAACTATATTATTTTTGATAACAGCAGAACGCACAACTCCCATATCCATGATGGATAATACTGGGATTTCTGGATCAGAAACCTGTTCCAGAATTGGAATTAAAATTTCGTCTATGTTTTGTTCTGTTGTTGTCATAATTTAAAATGAGATTCTTCGCTTTGCTCTGAATGACATCTAATTCTGTTTATGATGAGATCCTGAATAACACTTCAACTGCGCTCAGTGTGAAAATTTTAGGATGACATTTCTTTTATCGTTTTATGAGATTCCTGCTTTCGCAGGAATTTTTACCACTCCATATTAGGATATGTGCGTTGCATGTATTGCAAATCGCTTAATAAATACCCTAAATGCTCTGTATGAATACCTTCTTTACCTCCTTTTTGAAACCATTTTGATTCAGGAACTTCGAGATTGGCCTCTTGTAATAGTTCACTTACTTGTTTGTAATACTTTTCTTTTAATTTGGTTACATCAACACCAACGCCTTCAGTTACCATAGCTATATCAGCTGGAGTTTGATGAAATAGTTCGTCTGTATAGGTCCACAAATCATTAATAGCTTCCTGCATTTTTTGATTACTCTCCTCAGTGCCATCACCTAAACGTTTTACCCAATCTGAAGAAAATCGCTCGTGATAACTCACTTCTTTGACACACTTGTTTGCTATTGCTGACAATGTTAAATCTGAACTTTTCTGCAACTCCGTTAAAAAGGCCAAATGATAGACATCAAATAAAAATTGACGACCAATAGAATAGGCAAAGTTTGTATTGGGCTGTTCTACCAGTAATACATTTTTATATTCGCGTTCTTTGCGAAGCATCGCGATATCATCTTCTGTTCTCTTATCTCCTGCAATTTTAGCAGCATATTGAAAATAACTTCGTACTTGTCCGAATAAATCTAATGAAATATTGGTACAAGCGATATCAGTTTCTAAACTTGGGCCATGGCCACAAAGTTCTCCCATACGCTGACCAAGGATAAGACTGTTATCTGCTATGCCTAGTATGTAATTGTATAAGTTTTCGTTTTTCATATTTAATCTTTAAATAATAAGATTCTTCGCTTTGCTCTGAATGACATTTATTTTTCTTCCATTAAAACCTCTCGATTCGCTTTGCGAGCTACCTTCATTCAAAATATATTTTTAACTCGGTAATGCTCGAGGTGACATTTGTTACTATTTATGAGATTCTGAAACACGTTCAGAATAACGTTAGCATTACATGTGTTTCACTTCATCTGGTAAATCGTAAAATGTTGGATGACGATACACTTTATCTTGAGCTGGCTCAAATAGTTCACCATTATGCTCAGGATTAGACGCTGTAATATGTTTAGATTCTACAACCCAAATACTTACGCCTTCATTGCGTCGTGTATAGACATCTCTAGCATTTTCAAGAGCCATTTCAGCATCTGCTGCATGAAGGCTACCAAAGTGCCTGTGTTCTAATCCGTTTTTACTTCTTACGAAGATTTCCCAAAGAGGCCAGTTTTTTTTATTTGACATGATATATTTATTTGTTTGTTTGAAGACCTTTCTAATTGCTACACAATGTGCTTTCAATAAAACTATATTTTTATTCAACCAATGCTCAAGGTGACAAACAATTTAAACAGCTTGTTTTTGTTTTCTTTCTTGTTTCTTTTCGGCATAAGCCATTGCCGCATCACGAACCCATTCTCCTTCTTCCCATGCATTCACTCGGGCTTTCATTCGTTCCTTATTGCATGGACCATGGCCTTTAACAACTTGCCAGAACTCATCCCAATTAATCGCTCCAAAATCATAGCTTTGACGTTCTTCATTCCATTTTAAATCTGGATCAGGAATTGTTAAGCCGATTAAATCTGCCTGAGGCACTGTTTGATCTATAAACTGCTGACGTAATTCATCGTTAGTTTTACGTTTAAGTTTCCATTTCATGGATTGTTCTGTATGAACAGACTTATCGTCGGTTGGCCCTAACATCATTAAACTTGGCCACCACCAACGGTTCAATGCATCTTGAGCCATGTCTTTTTGTTCAGGAGTGCCATTAGCCAGCTTCATCATAATTTCATAACCTTGACGTTGGTGAAAACTCTCTTCTTTACATACACGAATCATAGCTCTAGCATAAGGTCCATATGACGTATTACACAAAGGCACCTGATTAATAATGGCTGCACCATCAACCAACCAACCAATGGCTCCCATATCTGCCCAAGTTAATGTTGGATAATTAAATATGCTTGAATATTTTGCTTTTCCAGAGTGGAGTTGATCATACAATTCTTCTCTAGTAACACCTAAAGTTTCGGTCGCAGAATAGAGGTATAAACCATGTCCTGCTTCATCTTGTATTTTTGCCAATAATGCCACTTTACGTCTTAAGGAAGGCGCTCTTGTAATCCAGTTGCCTTCGGGAAGCATTCCTACGACTTCAGAATGTGCATGTTGCGACATTTGTCTGATATGCGTGTGACGGTATTTTTCAGGCATCCAGTCTTTGGGTTCGATTTTTTCATCTCGTGCGATGCGTTCATCGAATTGTTTTTCTAAACTTCTAATTTGTTCTTCGCTCATCTTGATCACTATTCGCTATTAGCTTTTGGCCTTTAGCACGTTAAACTTTTCTTTCTTTTTCAATATTTGTTTGATTCCACATTTATTATAGAACTCTTTTTTGTAACTCGTGTGATTCTGAATCAAGTTCAGAATGACCTTTCACTTTGTTATTGAGATTCCTCGACTGCGCTCGGAATGACACTTTATGATTGACTTTCGCTTTGCGTTAAGGATGGAGCATTTGTTGGAGCTCATCTCTGATAGCGACTTGCGAGAGCCTGACTCTACGTAGCTTACGCGAAGTAGAGTAACGCCAAAATCATTATTCCAATTATTGAGATTCCTCCACTTTGGTCGGAATATCATTATCTTTTAAACATCAAAATCGACAACCACTTTATCAGAAGTTGGCACTGCCTGACAGCTCAACACCAAATTCTGTGAAACTTCTTTTTCGTCTAAAGCATAATTTATTTTCATTTCAACGGCACCTTCTTTCACTTCACATTTGCAGGTACTACAAACACCACCTTTACAGGCGAAAGGCAAATCGGCTCCTGCACCTAAAGCTGCATCTAAAATATTATCGTATTCTTTAGTCATGGTAAATATGAATTCTTTTCCACCATCTACGATAGTCACTTCAACACCTTCTACATTTTGCTGAGACAGGCGCTCGACACGTTTGATATCCTCTTCTGAAAGTCCGCTAACGAACAACTCAAAATGCACAAGTTCTTTGGGTAACCCTGCATTTATTAAGTAAGCACTCACATAGTTGACCATTTGTTCTGGTCCGCAAAGAAACACTTCACTCGTATCTGGAATATCAATAAACGTTTTGGTGAGCACTCGCATTTTATCATCATCAAAACGACCGTTAAACAAGTCGATATCACGACGCTCTTTAGTTAAGAAATAGTAAATTTCTAATCTTCCGAAATACGCATTTCGTAATTGCTCTAACTCTTCTTTAAAGATAATGGATTTTGCTGTTTTATTCACATAAAACAATTTACAAGTAGCGTTGGGCTCAGCTTTTAAATGAGTTTTGATCATGGATAAGATTGGCGTAATACCACTTCCTGCAGCAAAAAAGAGATAATTCTTAGATGAATTCGCATTGACCTCAACACCAAATGTGCCACTAGGAGCCATGACTTCAAGCTGATCTCCTGTTTTTAAAGTTTCATTAATGTAGGTTGAAAACTTGCCACCAGGAATAAGTTTCACAGCAACTTTCCATTGGTTGTCTGTGGGACTAGAGCACAGTGAGTATGATCGACGTACATCTTCACCGTTGATATCAGCTTTAAGTGTTAAATGCTGCCCTTGTCTGAATCTAAACTCCTCTTGTAATTCAGATGGGATTTCAAAAGTCACCACTGAGGTATCTTCTGTATCTTTATAAATATCTGCAACCTTAACGTTGTGAAATTCTGCCATATGTCATCCTTAAATACCAAACTAACACTTGTTAGTTTAGTTTACAAATTTACAAAATATTTTGCTAACTATTTGTTAATTCCTTCAATGAGCACTTCACTTAAATTATGTGCTAAATCGTTTGCGTTAAGATCTTCTTTTTTGGGTATCCACAAATACAATGAGCGCAAAGTGGTTAGCATGGAAAACATGACGATTTCGGGATTACTATTTTTAATTTCTGAAGAAGAAATGCCGTCTTTTATAATATTAAGGAAATTGGTTTCATAATCATTTCGAAGTCTAAGGTAATAGTTTAATTGATCTTCAAGATGCATCCAGTCATTGTTTAAAGATGCCATTGCATAGGTATTATTTGATGTAATATTGACATGCAGTTTAACAATACTTTTTAATTTTGAAATACTAGACACTTCAGAATTAGTGATATTAGACATTCCACTGGTAAACTCTTCGGCAATAGAAATAATAATAGCTTTGAGAATGTCTTGTTTGGAATTGATATGATTATATAAGCTAGCGGCTTTAATCCCCATAGCCGTAGCCAAATCACGCATCGTTACTGCGCTATAGCCTTTTTCTTTAAAAAGCTTAGCAGCTGTATTTATAATTTCTTGTTTTCTAGTTTCTTTTTTCATAGACCTTTGGAAGATAAAAAATAAGTTGAAACTATTATTACTTATCATTTGAAATAATTATTTAATTAATAAAACCTTACCTATATTATTATTCTATATTTGACATCTAAACAACATCTAATTAATATTATGAAAAAAATTACTTTATTACTTTTTTGCTTTTTAACCTTTCCTTACCTAGGAATTGCTCAAGACACATGTGCGTCTGCTACAGCAATAACAGCTGGCGCTTATACAGTAACTGGTGTAAACGGAACTGAAGGCACAACAACTATTTGTTCTGGTGGCACAACAAACGCTGCTGCTGCTGAATGGTATACATACACACCAACAGCTTCCGGGTCAGCAACTGTAACTTCTAACATTTTACCAGCAAATTTAAACGGCGATACGAGACTTCAAATTTACGAAGGAACTTGTGGTGCACTCGTTTGTGTAACTGGAAGTGACGATGTTGATTACCCAGGAGGAAATTATTTATCTGAAGCTATATTTAACACCACTGCAAATACAACGTATTATATTGTTTGGGATAATAGATGGAGTTCTTTTGGTTTTGACTTTACACTATCTGAAGCTCCTGCAGTTTGTATAGAGCCTACAGGATTTGTTGCTGACGCAGTCACTTCTACTACTTTTGATTTAGGCTGGACAGATACGAATACAGGTACTCCATCTTGGGAAATTGAATGGGGAACAGATGGATTCACACAAGGATTTGGTAATTTAGAATCTAATATTACAACAGCTAATTTTGCTTTTTCAGGATTGAGTCCTAACACAGAATACGACTTTTTTATTCGCACAAATTGTGGTGGTTCTAATGGAGACAGTAATTGGGTTGGACCAATTGGATTTAGAACACTAAGAGATTGCTCTGCTTCTGCTACATATCCATATTCCGAAAGTTTTGTAGACGGAACAATCTTAGACTGTTGGGGAACTGAAGATGCAGATACAGCAAGTCCAGTGTGGTCATATAACACCGACACTAACGATTTAGATGGCGATGGTGCTAATGATAGTTTTATGGTTGTTTTTCCACAAGCTTCAACTGAAGTTACCAAAAATGATTGGTTGTTTTCTAAAAAAATGGATATGACAACAGCAAACGAATATGACATAGATGTACTATACAATGCATTCGATTTAAATAGTATTTCTGACGAGAGTTATGAGCTATACATTACAGATAGCCAATCTTCCACAGCAACATATCAATCTTTATTAGCGACATATACAGGTATTACACAATCTGGTATTTTTGGTGAAACAACTGGAAATGATCTAATTAGCCAAGCATATACAGCTTCAGAATCTTTCACACCACCTTCCGATGGCACGTATTATGTTGCAATTCGTGCAACAACCGCAAACTCTGCTAATCTATTAATGGTTTTTAATTTAAGTGTTACAGAAAGCCCAACGTTAGGTGCAGAAGCGTATAGCACTACTAATTTTAAACATTTTTTAAACTACGACACCAATGTATTGACTATGCAAGCAAGCACTAATATGTCCAATTTTTTAATATTTAATAGTTTAGGTCAGGAAGTATTAAATTCAAAATTATCTACAAATGTTCATGATGTTGATCTTAATAATTTTGACTCAGGAATGTATTTTGTAAAGGTTAATATAGAACATAGTATAAAGACTTTTAAAATCGTTATTAAATAACAAAATCTGAACTAGTACATAAAGTAGAATTCTATTTTTGCATGAATATGTGTTGTAAAAATAGAATTTTGCTTTTTTAATAAAAATGAATATCCTTATTATGAAATCAAGAATATTAAAATTTTTAATATTTATACTACTTCTCTTTAATTGTAAAAACGATGATGATTTTAATGTTTCAGGATATGAACCAATAGTCTTGCATGAAAATGTTATTACTTATGATGATGGTATTTATGAAGGATATACATTATTGTCTCCTTTAGGATCTACAAACACGTTTCTTATTAACAATGAGGGGTTTGTAGTTAATCAATGGGAATCTGACACTGCCGCATTAATTTCTTATTTAACTAATGATGGAAACTTAGTAAGAGCTTTAAGACAACCTAATACTACGTTTGGATCTGGAGCCACTGGAGCAATAGAAATTTTAAATTTTGATGGAGATCAATTATGGTTTTGGGAGTATAATACCACTGATTATGTACTACATCACGATTTAAACATTTTACCAAACGGAAATATATTAGCTATTGTTTGGGAAAACAAATCTGTAAATGAAGCAATTGCTAAAGGAAGAAATCCAAGTCTACTTTTTGAAAACAAAGTCTGGCCTTGTAAGATTATTGAGATTGAACCATTAGCAAACAACCAAGCAAATATCGTTTGGGAATGGTCTGTTTGGGATCATTTAATTCAAGATCATGATGAAACAAAAGAAAATTTTGGAATAGTTTCTAATCATCCAGAATTAATTAATATCAATTTTACTGGTGGTGATGCCAACTTTAACCACTTAAACTCCATCGATTATATTGAAGAATTTGATCAAATTGTAGTCAGTTCAAGAGTTTTTAGTGAGTTTTGGATTATTGACCATAGCACAACTACGGCGGAAGCTGCTTCTCATATGGGCGGAAACAGTAATAAAGGAGGCGATTTATTATACCGTTGGGGAAACCCAAAAGCATATAATATGGGAACCATTGAAAATCAACGATTATTTGAACAACATGATGTTAGATGGATAGGTAATACGGTAAACAATGGCGGAAATTTTATGATTTTTAATAACAATAAATATCCAGATAAATCCTCGGTTGACGAAGTTTTAATTCCACAAGCATCAAATGGAACATACCAATTATTACCAAACACCATGAATGTTCCTGAAACTTATGCTTGGTCTTATGAAAACGATATGATCTATTCCTCACGTCTTGCCGGAGCGCAACGACTGCCTAATGGTAATACTTTAATTACTGAAGGAGTTGCAGGAACGCTATATGAGATAACCCAAACTAATGCTATCGTTTGGCAAATTCAAAACCCAATAGAAACTAATACTTCTATTTTTAAAGTTAAAAAATACGAAAAAAACCATCCAGCTTTTGATGGAAAAAACTTAGTTGTATTACCAATTGATATAGACTAGTTTAAGTTTCCTTACCAGATATTGAAAGCTATAACCTCGTTGAGACGATAAGTAATCTGCGATCTAAATTAAAATTTAAAACCAGTTTGAACTCCCATCGCTATAGCTAAATCTAGCATATCGTAATAGCACTAGAGCCCTTTAATTTAAAAAGATCGGCTGCTGTGATTATGATTATATCTTTATGCGTTTCCTGTTTCAAAAACTTTGTAATCAAATTCTTCGTAAATTTAAACAAAAAGAAACTATGGGACTTTTTAGTTTTATTTTTGGTGCTAAAAAGCGCCAGGTTGAAGATTACCTGAAAAACGGAGCCGTTATTTTAGACGTTAGAACTCATCGGGAATGGAATCTTGGACACATTGAAAATTCAGTTCATATTCCTCTGGATGTATTACAACATCGGGTGAATGACGTAAAGGCTTTAAACAAACCCGTAATTGTGTGTTGTGAGAGCGGAGTTCGTTCAGCTAAAGCAGCAAAATTTTTAAACTTACAAAACATTGAAGCAACAAATGGCGGAGGTTGGGTGCGATTACAGGATAAGCTATAATTTTATAGATTGAACATCTTCATAGCTAGCAATCGGGATTTCCTTATATTCTAGAGTCCATCCCAAAGAATTGGTTAGAATGTAAAACTTTGCCAGCTCACTAATCAATCTGTTTTTAGCATTTGATTTTAACTCGGAAGCTTCCACTTTCTTCATCAAGGACGCATTAACAGTTGTTTTAATGGCATTATAATCTTTAGCTTCAAATTGATTCAAGAAATCAGCTTGTATGTCATAATATTCAAAATCCGGCGAAATTTTGATTTCCTCTTTTGGAATACTTATAATCTGAAGTGTTTTGGTAGTTTCATAAATCTTGTATTCTATTTTACTTAAGTCATAGCCAATAGTAACATCTGCATTTACGACTACCAGTGCCTTTTTTTCAGCTTCATATAAATCTCCAAAAATACCTTTTGAATTTTGATAACTAAAGACTTCACTAAAATGACCTTCGGTAACGATTAGTTTTCCGACGTTTTTAACTTGCTTCTGAATTAATGCAGAATTCTCCTGAAGCGTAATTTTAGCTTCCTTTTTATCTCCACAATATTTAAATGTGAAGAGGATCATTAAAGTGACTACGACACCAAAAAGTATTTTTCGCATAGGCTAATTTAAATATTAATCAACTAGGACCTCTTATCACTGATAAAAAACATTCAAACCCTTCAAATATTTATCAGTTAATTGTGACTAACTCAAAGAATAGGTGTCTTACTATTTACTAGCAAAATAATATAAATTATCGTAATGAATAAAAGATTATCAATTTCAATTCTATTTTTAATAATTTGCTCTTTAATGGCTTATGGTCAGCAAATTACATTTCACAAAAATGTAAATTATAAAGCCAACTTGTTAGTACAAAACTTGAATAAAGATAGAGATAGTCTTTTTCTGGAAAGTAAAACAGGAGAAATTTCACAAGTAGTTATATTTAATGATAAGTTTTCAAAAAAATATGACATTGACAGTACTAAAGCTGAAATTGGTTTAAAAAAGTTACCCTTAGGGAATTTTATTATTCAAGCCAAGGTTGACACAAAATGGATTATTATGGCTTTAGAGAAAACGTACAATACCAAAACAGCTGTTAGTGATCTTAAAACGAGTTTTACTAGCAAACAACACACTATAAAGAATACTGGATTTAATCATAAAACAAACAATAATAATCTAAGCTATTACTGGGTTGTATATCAAATCAATTCTAGTTTTGGATCCACGAAGTCTATGAGATTAGTTTATAAAGATGAAATTCCAGATTTAATTAAAAAGAATAAATTAGAACTAAAATCAAATACAGGGAAAAACAATAAACTTTTAATTTATGAGATTTATGAGATTTATGACAAATCACAATTCATGAACAAACAGTTTAGAAATCCCGGGTTTTATAAATCCGTAGAACAAACTTCTATTTTCAATACAGAACCTTTTTACATTTCCAAAAGTGAACAAAGAAATATTACAAAAACCTAAATTTAGGATTGTTCGTTATATTTAATTTTTAAAAGTGTATAAAAATCATTTAAATAATAACTAACATTTTGAGGGTTTAATTGCAGTGAAAACTCTTTTTAAAGCACCTAGTTATTTGTTATAAATTGATATATATTGGCATATTTCAGTAATATTTGATATATTAGATTCTTTAACGCCCCAAAATCATGTCTAAAACCACCTACATTTTAGCATTAGTCATGCTATACTCCATACTCAACTATGGACAGCAAATAACTTTTCACAAAAACTTAAATTACAAAGCTAATACGTTAGATCAACGCCTAAACAAAGAAGGCGATAGTCTTTTATTAGAAAGCAAAACGGATCAAATCCTCAAAATCGACATATTTAATGAAGATTATTCAGAAAGCATTGCTGTTGGAAGCTACAAAACCAAGCTTGATCTTACAATGTTACCTCTGGGAAATTTTGTTATTCAAGCCAAATTAGACCAAAAATGGATTGTCATGTATTTAGAGAAAAAGGACGATTTAAACATTGATCCTGAACATCTTAAGACAACACAAAAGGATCTTGAACTGTCATCTTCACACCAAAAGTTAAACACTAAAGGCACTAAACGTTTAACGCCTATTCACAAACCTTTGAAAACCCTTGAAGAGGATGACACGTTTTTTTACTGGGTTGTCACTGAAAGCAATTCAAGTTTCGGATCACGTAAAACGATGAGATTGGAATATAAAGACGATATTCAGAAATTAATTTCTAAAGCGAAGTTAGAATTAAAAACAGCAATCGGCAAAAACAACAAACTCCTCGTTTATGAGATATATAACAGATCAAAATTTATGACGAGACAACTTAGAAATCCTGAGTATTATAAATCTGAAACCTCAACGATTTTTAACGTCGTACCTGTTTATGCCTTTATGAATTAAAAGGTCAATGATTTAAGTTTCTAACCCTATAAAATTATTTGAATTCCCTAGAGGCGCAGCCAAATGAGTCAAAATTTTCGCACATAACGTACATTCCTGTCACATTATAAAGTTACATTTACTTTATGAAGAATTTATACCTATTAGCATTTGCAATATTCACTGTATTCAGTTACGGTCAAAATTTTCAGAATATAAAGTTTCAACCCAATGTAAATCATAAAGCCCGTAATTTAAAACAAGGGCTCAACAGCAGTGGAGATAGCCTTATTCTAGAAAGTTCTAAACATAACATAAGCCAAGTAGATATTTTTAATGAGGATTTTCTGGAAAGTGTAGATGTTAATAGCGATAAAACAAAAATTGACCTCAACATGCTTCCTGCTGGTAATTTCATCGTACAAGCCAGAGTAGGTAAAAAACGAATTATCATGTATGTTCAGAAGCGAGAAAGTGCTATTGTAGCTTATTCTCAGAGAAATAAAGAAACCCAAAATACTGGTTTAGAATCGCCAGAACCTTTACCAAATAAAAACAAGAAAAAAAGCAGAAAGGTTATTTATTACTGGGCTGTACAAAAAACCAACTCTAATTTCGGATCTACTAAATCTATGAAATTAGTTTATAAAGATGAAATTCCTGAATTGATTGAGAAAAATAGGTTAGAATTACAATCTGATATAGGAAAAGATAATACGCTTGTTATTTATGCTATTTATGATAAAAATAAATTTATGAATAAACAATTTAGAAATCCGAAATATTATAGCACAGTTAAGAGGTCAAAATACTTTAATATAGTCCCTTATTACAGTTCATTTAATGAAGTCGAAATATTGCCTAATTCTTAAATCTGAAAAAAAACCGTTAACTTATCTTTTAAGTTCTAATTTTTCAGCAAAATAGTCACAGAAATCCATCATCGTTGCAGACATTTTTTCATCTTGAGTCGCTCTTCTGAAGGTTTTACTCATTTCAACTAAAGTCTGGTGAAAAAACAACTTCATTTCATCAACTGGCATATCTTTGGTCCAGAGATCAATCCTAAGTGTTTCTTGAGCTTTACTATCCCAAACAGCGAGCATCATCGCTTTAGCTTCAGCATTTGTGATTCCTCCATCTTCTGCCGTCCAATGCAATTGTTCTGGCACTCTGTTTTCGTCAAGTTTTACATTGAGCTCTATTTTTGATGTATGTTGTTTCGACATTATTTTGGTGGTTTATAATTTGATTTATTAAAAATTTCAACAGCATCTTTCTTCATCATCTCCAAGAAAGTGATATCATTATTATTCATATAAGCTCTCACAATTTGCCAACCTATATATTGACCTAGTCTTCCTGGAGATTCACGATCCAGTTGCAAGTAAAATTTAGAAAATGGTGCATCAGCAATAAAGCGTCCTGGCAGACTACTATCGGTACTGTATAAATATTCATTTTCAATAAAGTTTGTCCAAATCTGAGCTTCATTGGCTTTAGCAAATTCCAGTTGTGAAGTCGTATATCCAATTTTTTCTTCATCTGACATAAAAGGAGTCATTTTATCCTTAAAATACAGCTGCTTTCCAAAATAAATCATATCGTCTAAAAGTGTTTTCTTTTGAGATTGAAACGTGTAACGTTTAGCATATTCTGAAGCCAAATTAGAAACAATTTGAGAAGGCTTCATGTTTTGGGTTATGTATTTAGGAATATTCATATAATACTCATGATCTTCTCCTAAATAGTTATCGAGAGGAATGAGCACAATGGTATCTGTTACTATAACTTTATCTCTGTATTTTACATCGTTAGTTAAGGTGACCACACGAGGCTCAGAAAATGTTACATCATAATATTTTAGGTGTTGAAAAAGTCGGGTAATATCGTTTTCAATATCAGAAAAATTATTAAACTTTTTATCGACTTGATCCAATAATTCATTCTGTAAGGTATCTGTCATTCGTGCTATAAAAACAGAATCAGGTACATGTTTTGAAAACAAAAAAGGAAACGTCTCTTTAAGCTGGTTTAGATCTTTTGGTGTCGCTTCAGCAAAAGCTCGATCAAAACGTTCCACCAAAAAATCAACCTCAACTTTAGCAATTTCACTTTCAATTTGATCTTCTTTTTTACAAGAAAAAGCAATTATTAATAAGAAGAAAATACAGTAAATTTTTTTCATATCTGATTTAAAAGAAACTTAGGTATTATTAATTTTTATAACTAACGTGATTCCTTTATTTTTGTTTTGCAAAGGTACTATTCTTTCATTTAAATACTATAAAAAATGCAGACAGATAAAGTTATTGACCATATTGTAAACTGGCTTAAAAATTATGCTACAAATGCTAAAGTTAATGGTTTTGTAGTTGGTATTTCCGGAGGAATAGATTCTGCTGTAACGTCTACACTTTGTGCAAAAACAGGCTTAGATGTATTGTGTATTGAAATGCCAATTCATCAAGCGGCTAGTCATGTGAGCCGAGCTCAAGAACATATAGCACAATTAAAAAAACGTTTTTCTAATGTAAAGGACACCAGAACAGACTTAACACCTGTTTTTGAAGAATTTAAAACTGAAGTGTCGCTTGAAGGCAAGCAAAGTATTGTAGATATGGCTTTAGCAAACACCAGAGCAAGACTTCGTATGACGACTTTATATTACCATGCAGGACTTTTGGGATTATTGGTTGCTGGGACAGGAAATAAAGTGGAAGATTTTGGTGTAGGATTCTATACTAAGTATGGTGATGGTGGCGTAGATTTGAGTCCGATTGCTGATTTGATGAAATCTGAAGTTTATGCCATAGGAGAATTACTGCAAGTTCCTGAATCTATTATGAAGGCTGCGCCAAGCGATGGACTATTTGGAGATGCTAGGAGTGATGAAGATCAAATAGGTGCATCCTATCCAGAACTTGAATGGGCCATGCAGCAGAAAGACGAAGGGAGAACGGTAGATGATTTTGAAGGCAGACAACGTGAAGTCTTTCAAATATTTATGAGGTATAATCGCAATAATCAACATAAAATGATTCCGATACCAATTTGCGAAATTCCTAAAGATTTAAAACAAACAATGAATTAATCATTATTAAAAGTCGTACTTGTTGATTTTTTTTCTATTTTTACAATTGAAATCTCCACTATCTAGAACTTAACATTGTTGAGTTTTGGACACTTAGTAACCAACTAAATTAAATATCATGATCAAGGTATTAGTAGTAGATAGCCATCCTATTATCAGGACTGGCTTAGAACTATTGTTCAAAGAACATAGCGAGATAGAAGTCATAGGAACAGTTGGAAGTGGAGTTGAAATATTTGAATTTGTAAGGCGTCACCAAGTTGATGTTATCATTTCTGAAATTGATCTTCCTGAACTCAATGGTATTACTGCATTAAGAGCTATTAAAAAAGAGCATAGTAATATTAATATTATTATGTTTAGTTACCATCCTGAAGAAATATATGCCATTAGTACAATTAAAGCCGGAGCGTCAGGCTATGTTTCAAAAACTGAATCTACTGATATTATTGAGAAAGCGATTTTAATGGCACATAAAGGCGAATTATATTTAAGTGAAAAAATGTCTAAACACCTTAAATATGATGACACGAAAAAATCTAAAAGCAGAATTTACAAACGTTTATCAACTCGTGAAGTAGAAGTCTTAAAATTATTATCCTCGGGCAAAAAGAATAAAGAAATTGCTTTGGAGCTTGATATTAATGAAAAGACCGTGAGCACCTACAAAGCCCGATTATTCAAAAAACTTAATGTAACAAACTTAATCGATCTGGTAAATCAAGGCAAACATATGGAGATTACCTAAACTTTTCCTCCAATCACTTTCCCTAGTTTTCGTGACAGCAACATTTTGAGTCCTAGATAATCTTTAACGTCTTCTAAAATACTTCTTGAATTGCTTTCTTCTCGAAGCGTTTCATTTTGGTATTCAGCCACTTTTTTATCAATTAAATAACACCTTAAAGTCAAAATTGTTTGATTCACTAATTGCGATATACCATGATTTTTTTCTTTAGGAATAATGTGATTGCGTTCCCAATCGTGTAAGCTATAACGTTCATCATTCATTAAAATCGTAGTGACTTCGGACGCTAAATCCTGATCTAATTTATTTACAAAATTTCGTGTCGAAAATTCAGGCTCTTGATGCAGCGTATCAATAATGGTATAATACAAACTTTTAAATGTTTCATTGGTGAATTGCATTTCATCTTCCTGTAAATCCAAATATACCTTTTCAAACACTTTAGCATTGTGAACTACAGGCTCAAGCTGTAATTCACCATCATCACTTTCTTTTAAAACCAAATCTTCAAAATCTTCTGTTTTATTTCCGTAGAGCAATAAGATTTCAATAATTTTTCGTTCCAATTCGTATTGTAAATCTATTTTAGGCGCTTTCACTTCTGGACGAACAACTTCAAAGGCTTTTTGCTGAGATTTGTATGCTTTATTTACTTCCTGATAATCTTTTTTATTAATCTGCGCTAAGGTACTAAACAATACATCCTCACTAATATCCATAATTCGGGAACACTCCTGAATATAGATTTCTTTTTTTATCTGATCTGGAATTTTAGAAATACTGTTAACGATATCTCTTATTGTTTCAGCCTTTTTAATAGGATCATTATTTGCTTCTTTAATCAATAATGAGGCTTTAAACTGAATAAAATCTTTGGCATTGCTGTCTAAATAACTTGTTAATTCTTCTAAAGTATTTTGTTTAGCAAAACTATCTGGATCTTCGCCTTCTGGGAAAGTACAAACTTTTACATTCATGCCTTGTTCCAAAATGAGATCGATACCTCTAATGGACGCTCTAATTCCTGCAGCATCACCATCAAAAAGAACCGTTATGTTTTTTGTGAGTCGGTTAACCAATCTAATTTGTTCAGGAGTTAATGCAGTACCTGAAGACGCAACCACATTTTTAATTCCTGTTTGGTAAAATTGAATCACATCTGTATAACCTTCAACCAGATAACAATTATCTTCTTTCGCAATACTTTGCTTCGCATGAAATAAGCCATACAAAATTTTACTTTTATGATATACCTCACTCTCAGGCGAATTCAGGTATTTAGCAGCTTTTTTATCAGTTTTTAATATACGTCCACCAAACCCTAAAATACGTCCGCTCATACTATGAATAGGAAACATCACACGACCTTTAAAGCGGTCAAATTTCTTATCCTCCTTAACAATTGTAAGTCCGGTTTTTTCTAAAAACTCTAATTGATATCCCTTTTTTAAAGCATCATCGGTGAAAGCCTGCCAATCGTCAAGGGAATAACCAAGATTAAAGGTTTTTATAGTTTCATTTGTAAAACCACGCTCTTTAAAGTAACTCAAGCCTATCGCCTGACCTTGATCGGTTTTAAGCATGACTTTCTGGAAATACGCATTAGCAAACTCATTTACCAGATACAAACTTTCACGCTCATTGGCTTCTAGCTTTTGTTCGTCGGTTTGCTCTGTTTCCTCTATTTCAATATTGTATTTTTTAGCTAGATACTTAATGGCTTCAGGATAGGTAAAATGTTCATGTTCCATTAAAAATGTCACTGCATTTCCACCTTTTCCGCTAGAGAAATCTTTCCAAATTTGTTTTACAGGAGACACCATAAAGCTTGGAGAGCGTTCATCGCTAAACGGACTTAAGCCTTTGAAGTTACTTCCTGCTTTTTTTAATTGCACGAAATCACCAATAACCTCCTCTACTCGAGCGGTTTCAAAAACTTGTTCTATACTGCGTTGTGATATCAAATTGTAAAGTAAAAGTGAATGGTAAATTTAGGGTATTATTAGCGAACAAAAAAGCTTCATTGCATATGACAATGAAGCTTTTTTTTATGATACTCAGGTTTTTTTCTAATGTAAATCAAATCGCAATCCTAAGGACACATTATGTTGATCTACCAGTTGGTTTCTGAATAATGGATTCAAATCATACTTCGCATAAAGTGACACTTGGTCAAAACCTACATAAGCACTTAATCCGTAAACAAAATTTGAAGCATTATAATTTCGCCTTGTCTTATTTTTAACAATATCGCCTTCATCTTTATAGCGTAATTTTGTTTGCGTCGCTAATCTTACACCAGCATAACCACCAATTCCGACTTTAAATTTATTATAAGTTAAATAGCGAACTCTGTTACCATAATCTTTCAATTTAGAAGGTCCAAACTCGAAATGAACAGGCACGACTAAGTTGGTTACTCTAATTTGAGATTTTCTCAAATCTACAGGAAACTCTTCTAGTGTTGTTTCATTTCCATTCTGCACAAAATAAAGATCATCTTTCACATTAAGTTTGTTCCATTGAAAAGCAAATCCATAATTAATTCTCGCAAAATTGGAATTCTTAGCCAATCGTGTTTCCCAAATCCATCCTAATTCTACAAAACCGGAGCCACCAAGTTCATAAGGTGTATTTCCTAAATTTTGACCATCTCCAATGGCATTATTGAATCCCAGAGAAAATAATAATTTGTTGGTCGTTCTAATATCGTACTTAGGTGGTTCTCGTTTTTTGTTAGCCATGTCTATTAAGAACCCTTTGGAACCTATGGTTATAGACATGGAATTATCTTCATCGTCTGAAATATGTTCAATATCTGGATTTCGTTTTAGCAGACTGATTTTTGCATCAATAATCGCAATACGATCTTCTATATTTGCAGCATGCTTTAAAGCAGCCTCTTTTTTTAAGGTTTCGGCTTCAGTGCTGGTAATTTCTCCTCTGTCTAAACGCTGATTAATTAGTTCGACTTCCTGTTTTAAATACGCCCTTTCCTCTTCTGTAATCGATTTCTTAGTTTCCTCGAGTCTGTCTATTTTTAAACCATTTTCACGATAAGGCATAGTTTTAGTTACAATAGAGTCGTTTTGTTGTTCTTGAGCGCTTGCAAAACTCACAAAAAGACATAAGGTGAGCAGCACTACGCATTTAGTAATAGTGTTCATAATATTCGTAATTTAATTGATGTTGGGTTTAACGTTTCGTTTTTTGTTTGATATAGTTTAGTTACGACGTTCGGCAACTGCAGTTTTTACCGAATTGTAACTGGATTTTAAAGCTTCGAATACTTTATCTCTAAAAGACTGCTCGAGCTCAACTTCAACGTCTTGAAGTAAAGCATCTGCATTAACTGTTCTTGTCGTTTCGTCAAATATGCGTTGTTTTAAAATTTCTCTTTGAGCTTGTTTAAGAAGCGAATCAATTTCTTTATCTGAAACCGAAGATTCACTCGCCTGAAGTTGTTTGATGACATCTACAACTTCAATAATTTTTAATTCTTCTTGAGTTAATGTTTTTACTTGATTGTTACCAACTCTTTCAGGTGTTGATTTTTCTTGAGAAGCAACAATGCTTTGTAATTCTTCCGATTGCTCTGTACCATTTTCTTTTCTATCAGACTTCTGATTTTGATTAGCTTTATTACTAGATACAGCAGCTATATTAGTCGCATTTTCAGTCTCAATAATATTATTTTTTTCTTCGGAATTTGTTAGAACATTATCAATAACATGCGCATCATTCACAACTCCTGAATCACGCTGAGGCATTGCTTTTGTATCAACTACAACTGGTAAATCTTTTACCTCTTCAGTTGATTTATAAAACTGAGTCGTTATCAAAATCACACCTATGATACTGGCAGCAATACCAAGCCACCAAAACCTTGTGTTACTGTTCTTATCTTCTTCTTTATCCAGTCTGTTAGCCAAAGTACTCCACGCATCTTCAGATGGTTGAAGACTTCGATTTTCGAGCTTATCTTTTAGCTTATCTTCAAATTTAATTGGTGCCATAACTCGTTTGATTTAATTCTTTAATTTTTTTCTGAAGCATTTGTCTTGCTTTAAATAATTGTGATTTAGACGTGCCTTCCGAAATATTAAGCATCTCTGCAATTTCAAAATGCCTATAACCTTCAATCGCATACATTACGAATACCAGTTTATAACCTTCAGGAAGTTCGTCTATTAATTGCTGAATCTGAGCAACTTCAATTTCAGTATTAATATTGTTTGACTGCTCATGAGGAAGCACAATATCTTCAATTGAAAATTCTATATGCTTCTGTTGCCTGATAAACGAAATAGATTCTCTTATCATAATTTTCCGTAACCATCCTTCAAAACTTCCTTTGTACTTAAAATGCTTAAGATTTACAAATGCTTTAAAAAATCCATTGAGCATAACAGACTCTGCATTTTGAATATCCTTTATATAATACCGACAAATACTTAACATTTTTGGCGCATGTGCATTAAACAGTTCGTGTTGCGCTTCACGATTGTTTTTGGCTGCTTTTTTTAAAAGTGTCGTATTGTTGTTATGTAAATGAATAACTTTCAAATGTGCTTATTTAAGTCTTCTATTTATAAAGACGCAAGTTTTTAGTACATGGTTGCCTGAGAGTTTAAAAAAAAATCTATTGTTGATGTGTTTGTCGTTAAGTTATCTCATTTTGATTCAGTAGTAATAAGGACTTCACAATTCAACACCTTTAAACTAAACTAAGCTACTTTTTTCTGTCAATCACATAATTGACCATGAGTTTTAAAGCAGATTTGTATTCAGACTGAGGATAAGCATCTAGCAATTGTAACGCTTCGGCTTGAAAAGACTTCATTTTATTCACAGCATATTCTAAACCATTGTTTTCTTTGACAAATGCAATTACTTCTTTAACTCTCTTTTTATCTTTATTATGATTTTTAACAGAATTAATCAACCATGATTTTTCTTTTTTAGAGCAGTTATTCAAAACATAAATTAAAGGCAAGGTCATTTTTTGCTCTTTCATATCAATTCCTGTTGGTTTACCTATAGCGTCTTCGCCATAATCGAATAAGTCATCTTTAATTTGAAACGCCATTCCGATGAGTTCACCAAATTTCCTCATAGTGTCCACATCTTGAGAATTGGGTTTTACTGAAGCTGCTCCGAGACTGCAACAAGCAGCAATCAATGTTGCCGTTTTTTGACGGATGATCTCATAATAAACATGTTCAGTTATATCGAGCTGTCTGGCTTTTTCAATCTGAAGTAATTCGCCTTCGCTCATTTCACGAACAGCAACCGAAATAATTTTCAGCAAATCGAAATCATTATTATCAATGGATAGTAATAAACCTTTCGAGAGTAAATAATCACCAATGAGAACCGCAATTTTATTTTTCCAAAGCGCATTTATAGAGAAAAATCCGCGCCTTCGATTACTATCGTCAACCACATCATCGTGGACTAAAGTAGCAGTATGAATAAGCTCAATAACTGAAGCACCTCTGTAGGTTCGCTCACTAACTTGTCCGTTATCAACCATTTTAGCCACCAAAAACACGAACATAGGACGCATTTGTTTCCCTTTCCGGTTGACAATATAATGTGTGATTCTATTTAATAACGCAACCTTACTAGACATTGATAATAAGAACTTTTGTTCGAAAAGTTCCATTTCATAGGCAATGGGTTGTTTTATTTGTTCGGTTATTTTCAATTTAAACGCATTGAATTGCTAAATTACTAATTAAGTACTTACCGTTTTTAAATAGTGACATTAATTAGTTAAATTTTAAGAAGCCAAACCAGAATAATGCTAAATTTTGTATATTTCATTATAATTAATTCAAAATCCGAACTTTATGAAAAAAATTACTTTACTATTATTTATGTGTTTAGCATTTTCTTTGAGTAATGCTCAACAAACTATTTCCTTTGAAACCTCTGAGGGTTATGCTTCAGGAAATATCAATACTCAAAATGGATGGGTGACCACAGGAGATGGTACTGGAGGTTTTATTATGAATCAAGTGGTTAGTAATGAACAGGCAAGCGATGGGTCATTATCTTTAAAAATTGACACTGAAGGAGCATTTGCAGGACAAGCAAATCCTATTGTAGGTGCTTTTTATAATTATGTGACTGCTGTTCCACACATTGATGCTACATTTTCTGCAGATATGTTTATTGACACTTTTGATTCAGCAAATACTTCCGATTATATATTTGGCTTTGTTAACATCACTGATGGCGTATTTGTAACTTATGTTAGATTTACTTTTGAAGGCAATATAAGTGTTCTAGCAGATGATGGTGCAGGAACCATCATATTGGATGACACTATGGTTGATTGGACGCCTCTCACATGGTTCAACGTACGTATAGAGATGACGGGAGGAACAAATGTTGATGTTTTTATTGATGATGTGTCCATCTACTCTGGACTTGTTGCTACACCAAATACTGATATTGAGCAGGTTAGATTTGCACATGATAATTTTGCTGGATTCGCTCACATTGACAATTTCAGAACCAATGATGAACCAACAGCATCAGTAAATGAATTTGATACAAACACATTTACGCATTCCTACAACAAAGACACAGACCATCTTAAATTAACTTCTTCAAGTTTACCTATAAGTGGAATTGAACTTTTCAGTGTTTTAGGACAACGTGTTATGAAGCAAACATTATCTCGTAATGATGAATTGGTAAATATGTCTAATCTCAATGATGGAATTTACCTTGCAAAAATTAATATACAAGGCAAAACAGAAACTATTAAGATATTAAAACAATAACTATATTTACGTTTTAAAAAAGAGCTGCAAATTGCAGCTCTTTTTTTATGACTTGTTTCTATATAAGGCTTTGTCGACGCATTTAGCCATTTCGTTCTTATTCATCTCAACACCAATAAAGGAAGTAACTTTTTCTAATGCCTCACTAGAATTCTCTAAAACATCTTTGTAGTTTATATAGATAAGCTCAACTCCTGGCTCTTTGTCTTTCCATACTTCAACCTGATTGAGATGTTTTTTATAAGCGTCAAAAAGCCGTGTTGGTAGTACTTCAGGATCTTTACCAATCATCTTTTGTTGTGATTTAACAATTTCATCAAGATCACGATTCATAAATATTACTTTATAGCGATATTGAGGATCAAGAAACTTCAAAAGAGGCGCAACGACTTTAACCGATTTGTTTTTTGCCAATCCTAACCAAGAATTATCTTTATGTAAAGCCATTACAGGATCATATTCATAATAACCTTTTGGATTAGACACATCTGGTTTTCGATTTTCGTCGGTTAAAACAGTAATACCTCCTTGATTAAGCATTTGCATCATCAAAGAAGTACCAGATCGAGGTAAACCAGAAACTATTACAATTTGATCTTTTCTATACTTATATTCGGCTTTATCTGTTAATGTCCTTTGTTCTTCTAATTTTTCCTCTAAATTTTCTATCGCTTTTTCAGCTCTTACATGTTCGACTGGTTTCAAACTTGCAGCCGTTTCATAAGCAATCTTAGCATTTTCTAAATCGCCTAATTTCTCTAGGGCTTCACCTAAAACATAGTGCGCATCAGGAAAGTATTTCACCAATTCTATACTTGTTAAAGCATGCTCGGCTGCTTCTTCATACTGATGTAATCTGAGTAACGTTTCTGCCAAAGATTGATGTGTTTTGGAGCTATCGATTTCGAATTTCAAGGCATTTTCAAAAGCGCGCTTTGCCTCTTCAAAATGATTTAATTTTCTGTGGATTTTACCTATTTGATACCAAATACTTCCATTTGGTTTTTTATTTTTCGCATCCTCTAAACACTTCAATGCCTTTTCAATTTTTCCTTGACCTACTAAAATAGTGGCTTCAGCAACAGAAGTGTTAATTTCGAATTTTACATCAGACGCTCTTAGCGTTTTGAGGTATTTATCAGCCAAGTCATAATCCTTTTCAGAAAGTGCAATTGTTAATAAATCCATGTAGAACGGAATTGTATCAATTACGGAATCACCAACTTTAAAACCTTGTTTGATTAGGGCATCTTTATTCTTTTTTTCAAAAGCTTTTTCATCATAGACAGGATAATCACCTTGAATTAATTCCAAAAGTAATGCTTTAGCTTTTACATAATCTTTTTTACCTAAATACACCCTTGCCAAATTATGTTTTAAATCACAACTTGTTTTCAGAATGGCTATCTCAATGTTTTCATCAGGTTTTTCAATATATCCCAAATCAACCAATTGTTTCATAGTTTCCTGATCATCCAAGATCTCATTCGAATCTGATTCATGCTGACCGAAATCACCTTCTACAGCTTCCCAACTATCAATATATTTAACATCTTTAGGGTCTTTAAAAATATCTAAAGCGACCTTACCATCCATGTCTTTACCAACGGGCAAATTAAACATGTGCAAAATCGTAGGTGCAATATCAATAAGACCCAGTCCGAACACCTTTTCATTTTTTTTGATATTAGGACCAGCAGCCACGAAAATACCGAACTGACGATGTTCTAAAGCAGGAGCTGCAGGATATTTTGGCATTTTTAGGATTCGTCTATGACCAGACTCAAAGCCATGATCTGAAGCGACAATTACAGTCGTATCCTCATCAACCAATTCTAAAGTACGTTCTAGCATCATATCCTGAATCTTATATGCACTAACAACAGCCTGATTGTATATGTCAAACATGTTTTGTGATATTGGTTTTAGTTTTGGTGGATGATATTTCATAAAGGCATGACAAAAATGATCAATAAGATCGTAGTACACTGCCATAAAATCCCATTCAGTCGTACGTAGTAAATTGGTTGCAGCAGCATGTACTGAAGTGTTTTCTGCAAGCATTTTTGCAAAATTCTCTAATCCTTTGTCCTTTTCTTGATCTATTTTTGAAGCATTAGGAATACAAGGTAAAATGTGCGCTTCAGTGATTTCATGTGGAAACATACGCAAGTCTTGTATCTCTTTCGTAAAGGCTTCTGGATGAATAGTACCTTTTACAATTGGACTCTTTTTATTTGGATCTTTACTCACTTTTTGAAACTTATCTGAAACGACTACACCATTTATAGGTTCAGCTGGAAAACTTGGCCACCACCCTACCAGATTGCTTTTATAACCTTTGTGATGTAATATGTTCCAAATTGCTTTGGCTTTTCTAGAATTTGTAGTCACAGGTCGTACTCCTTTCATATTTGGCATAATCTCAATAAACCCTAATACACCATGCTTATCGGGCGTTTTACCAGTAGCGACTGTGCTCCATAGCATGGGAGAATATGGTGGATTCATCGTGCTCATATTACCATAAACACCACGTTCTATTAATTTCTTTAATGCTGGCATTTCGCCCTTAGCAATTAATGGCCAGATAATTTTCCAATCTGCAGCATCCCAACCAATTAATAATACTTTATTTCGTTTCATTTGGTGTATTGTTTTCTCTTATTTCTTTTTTAACTTTTCGCCATTCCCTTAGACCAATATCGCCATAAGCCAACAAGCCTAATGATCCTTCTTTCGAAATCTCAAACACATTTTTGCTACTTAATTTGCTTTTTTTATTAGACATATTTTTGATTTTAGTTCATAAAAAAACAAAACTAATCGCCAATATCCTAATTATTACGCTCTACATATCTCAAGAATTAATAGATTAACAAAAACGCTATAAGATAATTTACAATACCACAAAACAACAACCCAAAACTATTAAATATCTTATTGTTAATATTTTTTTATATATTGTCCTTTATAATCAATTCGTTAAAAAATATGAAAAAAACTACTTCTTCAAAATTAACTAAACGACTTGCTCAATATGGAGCTTTGACAGTTGCTATTGCAGGTGTTTCAGAATCTAACGGACAAATCGTGTATACAGACGTGACGCCAGATTTTGCTGGTGGAAATGGAATAAATTATGGCTTAGACATGGACAATGACACTGTTGTTGACTTTGGAATAATTGGATCCAGTGCTCCTGCTGTTGGATTTTATGGTGTATTGCCATCAAATTCTTGGGTAGGATCAAACCCTTCATTTAAATATCCTTTTGCTTTAAACAGTGGTGATGTTATTAGCTCTGCACAATCAATCTGGTATGGTGGAACTTCAAATGTAGGAACACTGAACTATGTAAGTTGTTATGGTGGAATTGGCGGAAGCAATTGGTGTGGTGTGACTGACAAATTTTTAGGATTACGTTTTCAAATTAGTGGAAACACACATTATGGCTGGGCTAAACTAGATGTTAGTGCATCTGGAGACAGTTTTACAGTTAAGGAATATGCTTATAATTCAACTCCTGACCAAGCCATTAATGCAGGACAAACGACTTTAAGTGTCAATGAGTTTTCTTTGAATTCGGTAAAAATTGTTGCTGTGAACAAAAGTATCGGATTATACAATTTATCAGAAACTACAAACTTTAATGTATTTGATGTTTCAGGAAAATCTGTTTTACAAGGTTCAACTAACGATACAAATTATGTTATCGAAGCTAATGGTATCGCTAATGGCGTTTACATCTTAGAGTTGTCTAGTGCAAACTCCAAGTCAGTCATTCGCAAGAAAATTGTGTTGTAATAAAAACATAAATAAACAAAAAAGAGTTTCAGCAATGAAACTCTTTTTTTTACGCCTTATTTGCTAATTGCCCACAAGCAGCATCAATATCTTTACCTCTTGAACGCCTTACTGTAACAGTAATACGATTAGCTTCAAGCATTGACACATACATGTCAATAGCTTTTGAATTGGCTTGTCGAAACTCGCCATCATCAATTGGATTATACTCAATAAGATTTACTTTACTCGGTGCAAATTTGCAGAATTCAATCAAAGCTTCTACATCTCTTTTCGTATCATTAATCCCGTCCCAAACCACATATTCGTAAGTAATTCTGTTTTTAGTTTTAGCATACCAATATTCTAAAGCCTCTCTAAGATCATTTAAAGGGAATGTTTCATTAAAAGGCATTATCGATGTTCGAATGTCATCAATGGCAGAATGTAGCGATACAGCCAGTTTAAATTTCACCTCATCATCTGCCATTTTCTTAATCATCTTAGGCACACCAGAAGTAGAGACCACAATTCGTTTTGGCGACATTCCTAAACCTTCAGGAGATGTGATTTTATCAATTGCCTTCAGAACATTATTGTAATTCATAAGCGGTTCTCCCATTCCCATAAACACAATATTGCTTAGAGGTCTGTTGTGGTATAATTTACTTTCCCTATCAATAGCGACAACCTGATCATAAATTTCATCTGGATTTAGATTTCGCATTCGCTTTAGTCTTGCTGTAGCGCAAAACCTACAATCTAAACTACAACCAACCTGACTAGATACACAAGCCGTAGTACGGTTTTTAGCTGGAATTAAGACAGACTCTACGATTAAACCATCGTGTAATCGAACAGCGTTTTTAATTGTTCCATCAGAAGAACGTTGCATCTGATCAACTTTGATATGATTGATTGTAAAGTTCGCCTCAAGCATCTCTCTAGTTTCTAATGAAATATTCGTCATATCTTCAAAACTGTGAGCGCTTTTACTCCACAACCATTCATAAACCTGATTACCTCTAAATGCTTTATCACCTTGACTTACAAAGAAGTCACGTAATTGCTCTTTAGTTAATGCTCGTATGTCTTTCTTTTTTATGTCCATGTGTACTGCAAAAGTAAGCAAAGGTTTTTTGATGTGTAAGTAAATTACTGAACTTCAATGTAGCAATAAAGCCTTATCTTTTTAGACAAGGCTTTATGTAATATAATATTAAATTAATGCGCTTATATAATTAACATGGCATCACCATAAGTATAAAAACGGTATTTTTCTTTCACTGCAACTTCATAAGCTTCCTTAATAAAGTCGTGTCCAGCAAACGCAGAGACCATCATTAATAACGTAGATTTTGGCGTGTGGAAGTTCGTAATCATACTGTTAGCAATACTAAAGTCGTATGGCGGAAAAATAAACTTATTCGTCCATCCAGAATATTCATTTAGCGTTCCACTAGATGACACAGAACTCTCAATAGCTCGCATTGCAGTTGTTCCAACGGCACACACACGCTTCTTTTCGGCTATACCTTTATTGATAACATCTGCTGCATCTTCAAGGATTTCAATTTCTTCGCTGTCCATTTTATGTTTGGACAAATCTTCAACCTCAACAGGATTAAAGGTTCCTAAACCAACATGAAGCGTTACTTCTGGCAAGTGTACACCTTTAATTTCCAGTCGCTTCAACAAGTGTTTTGAAAAGTGTAAACCAGCAGTTGGAGCAGCTACAGCACCTTCCTTTTTAGCGAAAATAGTCTGATAACGCTCTTCATCTTCAGGCTCTACATCTCTTTTTATATATTTAGGCAAAGGTGTTTCGCCTAATTCTGTTAATTTTCTTCTGAATTCTCTATAAGATCCATCATAAAGAAAACGTAGAGTTCTTCCTCTCGAAGTCGTATTATCAATCACTTCAGCTACCAAGGTATCATCATCACCAAAGTATAATTTATTACCAATTCTAATCTTTCTTGCAGGATCAACTAAAACATCCCAGAGACGTTGTTCTTCATTGAGTTCTCTTAATAAAAACACTTCAATTCTTGCTCCTGTTTTTTCTTTATTACCATACAAACGTGCTGGAAACACTTTCGTATTATTTAATATCATCACATCACCTTCATCGAAATAATCGATAATATCTTTAAAAAGTTTATGCTCAATAGTTTTCTTTTTTCTATCTAAAACCATTAACCTAGCTTCGTCTCTGATATCTGATGGATGTTCTGCTAATAATTCTTCTGGTAATTTAAAATTGAAGTGTGATAATTTCATTTGTTGTTTTTTATTTATTTAAATAGATCAAATAGAATTCGCCAAAATTTTGCTTTGGCTCATTTCATAAGATGCTTGCGTTTTAGCAAGTTGCAAATATACAATCTCAAAGTAGGCGTTGTCAAGTAAATGGACTGATTTTATTGAGAAATTTTGAATCCGATGGTTTTAAGATCTTCCCAGAATGTTGGAAATGATTTTGAAACTACACTCGCTTCGTTAATTTTTATCCTTTTTTTAAGAGCTAGAGGTGCAAATGCCATAGCCATTCTGTGATCATTATAAGTATCAATGGAAACATCTTCATTTATGATTTTACATGATTGCAGATGAAGTGAATCTTCAGTGATATCAACGCTTCCACCAAGTTTTTCAATTTCAGTCTTTAAAGCTACGAGGCGATCAGTTTCTTTAATTTTCAAAGTATGTAACCCTGTAAGCTGGCATTCAATTCCTAATCCAAGACATGTGACAGCAATCGTTTGAGCAATATCTGGCGAACTGTTTAAGTCGTATTTTTTAGCTTTAATATTTTCCGATGTTTTTTTCAGTAGAATTGAGTTGTTTATAAACTTTGTTTCAATTCCGAAATCTTTATAAATTTCAATTAATGCAGCATCACCTTGCAAACTATTTTGCTTATAAGAAGACAATGCTATTTGAGTTCCCACAGGTGATAAAGCCAAAATACTATAAAAATAAGATGCAGAAGACCAATCTGATTCAACCACCAAAGGTTGCAAAGCACCTGTAGTTGATTTTGGAAAGACCTTAATAATCTGATTAGTGAATTCAGTCTTCACACCAATCTGATTCAATAAATTTAAGGTCATATTGATGTATGGAACAGATGTGATTTTACCTTCAAGCGTTAATTCTAGTCCGTTTTTTAGTTTTGGAGCAATAAGTAACAAGGCTGAAATATATTGACTACTTACATTGGCACTAAGAGTTACCTTAGCTTTCTTAAGTGTTTGTCCGTTAATTTTCAAAGGCGGACAATCCTGATTGTCGAGATAGGAAATATCTGCACCTAACGTATTTAGAGCATCGACCAGAATTTTTATTGGTCGCTCTTTCATCCGAGACGATCCTGTTAGTGTGATATTTCTATGTTCTTCGGTAGCGAAATACGCTGTAAGAAAACGCATGGCTGTTCCAGCATGATGAATGTCAATAATATCATCGGAAGTCTGCAAGGCATTTTGCATGACTTTAGTATCATCACTGTTGGATAGATTTTCTATAATTATTTCTGGGAATAGTGCCTGAAGCAATAGCAATCTATTGGATTCGCTTTTAGAACCTGTGATAACAACTGAAGAGTGATTCTCTATTGAAGACTTTTGAAGTACAATGTTCATTGTTACTTCAATTTTTGATTATTATGATGTCTATCATGATCACGCTTGGCTTTCTTATCCATTTTTTTATCAAAAGCTGTTTGAAGATCTATCCCTGTTTGATTGGCAAGACACAGCACTACAAACATCACATCTGCAAGCTCTTCACCTAAATCTTTATCCTTATCACTTTCTTTTTCGCTTTGTTCACCATAACGTCTGGCAATAATACGAGCTACCTCACCTACTTCTTCGGTGAGTTGTGCCATATTTGTCAGTTCATTAAAGTAGCGAACTCCGTGTTCTTTTATCCAGTTATCAACCTCTAGTTGCGCGTTTTTAATATCCATTATATTTTTTTGAGAACAACCTGTTCTGTTTGTTTTTCAATCATTAATTGATAAAACTCTTTAAATTGCTCATATTCTTCTGGTAAAATTAAGGTTTTGTTTAAATCTAATGACACAATAAACTGTAGAAAATTACCATTCTGTTTTGCAAGATAGGTGAATTCACCATCTACACCATTAAATTGATATTTAACACTCTCTGGCATTGATTCGACGGCATAACCTTCAGGAAGCATCACATTAACCATATACTTATCCTCAATAGGATACACGAAATCAATTGGATAAGAGCGTGTGTCTTGTTTAAATGGGTTCTCTTCGGAAGCTAAAAATAATAATGGCGTCACATATAAATTTCCTCCAATATCTTCCATGGCATCATTAAGAACGTAGCTGTAAGATTCATTAATAGGTTCACCAATATCATACATATGTTCTAATTCCAAATCTGAAATTTCAATTTCACCTTTGTCCTTCTCTAAACTTTTGATGATCTCGTCTGTATTATAATTACTAAATCGGTTTCTAATATTTTTAGCTTGATAATTGGTGTATTGATGTCTAACCTTACCGCTCGCAGTTAAATCTGAATTTAATTTTACATTGAGAGATACGGATTCTTTAGAAGTCATTTTAGGGATTAAATCAACCCAACCTGAACTGCCATCTTCTTTAATTAATCGACCTAACCAATTGAGTGTACTAACAGGTAAAATATTAGCCGTAGTAAATTTACGTGTTGCATCTAAAAGAATTACAGAATCCTCCAATTGTATAGCAGAAATTACGTAATTAAATCCAGAACGTGTTGGGATTAAAGGAATCCCATTACTTTTAGTACTTACCAATACAGGATTGGCATCCAAACCAGCATATCGCAACATTGATGTAAGCATAAGGTTGATATCACCACTATTTCCTGAGCCTTGTTTATAAGCTTTAGCAACACCTTGTTCCGCTGTATAGCCAAAATATTCATTCCATTTTACTTTTGACTTGACATGATTAAATATTAAAGCAGCTCTTTGTTGAAGATCGGTTTCTGGGACTCCAGACAATAAGGCATTAAGGTCGTCTTTATAATAGTTGTCTTTTTTTAATTGATCTCCAAAATCTGTATCATCATAAATGGTTTTAGTTACCTTTTCCCAAGAGGTTGATAAATATTTTATGGGTTCACTTGGGTAGGCAACCTCTTCCAATTCCATAATTAATTTTGCCTGATAATTACTCAAATTATCAACATAATTCTCTGCTTTTAAAGGTGGAATATTGTCCATATTTCCTATGAGCACATCAGCTTGATAATCTATAGTTCCACCACTTGATTTATTACGACCTCCTCCTTGACTCGAAAGACCAGCTGTGAAAGATGCTCTTGATGTTATTATAATTCGACCACTTTCTTTAGTTTCTTCAATAGTTGGAATAAAACTAGCTCTTGGATTTAACAGCTTAGAGTATTTAAAATATTCAGGTGTTTTAACTTTAAATTCCATGCGCTTAATTGGTATTAATTGCTGGAATGTGATATCATCAATTCCTAATAATTGCGACTGCACAGTGTATTCAAATTCAATGACACAACCTTCTTTAATGTTAGGCATGGTAAACTTGGTAGTCCTTCTGTATTTATTGGTTTCTTCTTTGAAAATACCGTCCTTAGCTAATTTATCCTTAATTATTTTTCCGCCATCCAGATTATAAGTATAGGCTTTAAGACCTATAATATCTTCTGTATATGTACTTCGTTCCCCTTGATACAACCCAATAATCTTAGTGGCATAGTCAAATCCTTCTTTCGTGTAGATCTTAATACGTTGATGCACCTCATTATTTTGTACAAATCCTTTTCCTTGTTGATAATCAAAACTCACTTGATTTTTACTATATAAAATAGCAGCACTAGCTTCAGGATAATCAGGATGTGACTTTTCCAAAAGTTCTTCCTCACTCACTTTACCAAATTTATAGTTCTGCGCAGTGATTGTTTGCGCCAAAATTAACACAGCTATTGCTAATAATTTTTTCATCATTTAAGAATTAGATTTTAATACTATTTTAGATTTGTCATATTTTACAACGTCAAGCCAAAAGGCTCTGAAAGCCTCATACTCTTCTTTGGTATAATTGCCTTTATTCATCGTGAATTCGCGTTGATATAATAATGTGTCTTCAGAGATTTGTGTTATTGAGGCTTTGTAGGTTCCAAATTTGTTTTCAATGGAAACCGGATTCATTAAGGCTTCAATCTGTAAAGTGTTTGGTAATTTAATTTCATAACTATCGGTATCAACAAACCCTCTGTCAACTTCAAAAGGAAGTGTACGTTCATCATAACGTGTTGGAGCAGAATCTAATCGGTTAAATAGATTCGGTTGTAATAAAAGTCGGTTACCTGCTTTAGCAGCATAGCGTTCTGCTGATACTTTTACGGTTTCGGTAAATACAATACTATCTTTGTCGTTGACATAATTCATTTCAGAAACATCTAATCCGTTGATATGACTCCAATAATCTTTGTATGCTAAAATCTGATCTTTAACTGATAAATTTTCTTTACCATCATGTTGACCATATTGTGTTCCATAAGATTTTGAGACGACTTCTGCAGTGATATTTCCTGAATCATCGACATTAATAATTGCCTTGGTATCCAGTAAATTATCTTCAGTTTTATAGACCTTAGTATGCACTATTTTACCACCTTCAGGAGTAATGATAAGCGCATCTCTATCGTCGGTAAAATTTGCATTATAAGCAAAAGGGACTGTTTGACTCGTGCATTCTAGCCAAACATAATCAGACGCATTTGGAATGCATAAAATCACATGATTACCTTGAACTGATGAAAATGATTCATCGATATCTCTAATATCTCTTCCTCCGTAAATAACAGTATAATAGGATTCAACACCTAATTCATCAAGCATGGCTTTAGTATAGTTAGTTAAACCTTTACAGTCACCATATCCCAGCCTATTGACGTCACTAGCTAACATAGGTTTCCATCCTCCTATACCTACCTGAACACTTATATAACGTGTTCTATTTTGCATGAATTGATATACAATTTTAGCTTTCTCCAAATCGGTTTGAGCATTTGCAGTTAAACCTTTTACTTCATCAATAAGATTAGGAGGTAATTCCTGTGTGCCTTGAATGAGTTTATCATTCATCCATTTTCCAAAATCGCTCCAACTGGTATTTACACCCAGAACACCTTCCATATTAAATTGAGTTAATGAAGCCTTTAATATTGGAGCAAAATCACTAAATGGCGGACTATAGGATTCGTATTTTAAAGCATACAAATTTTCAGCAGAGTAATGCATTTCATGGTGTTTCTCTATGTTGTAATTTTCGAAGTTTGAGGTCTTAATATTTAAATCGATACCTGAAAGATTTGATATATTATAACTCACATTTTGAGAACTTGTATAATAACCTTCAATAGGTCGCCATGACGGAATAAATGCCGTAGAACGATATTCGACTTCAGTTTCAAAAACAACAGTATAAGGGTAATTTATGGGTGTATAGTCCAGATATTTTACACGACTATCTGAATACAAAGTACCTCCTTCAACTGCAGATTGGTCTTTAAAATCGTTTTTTCGAAATTTCTTAATCTCCTTTCCTTGTTGGTTATAAATTTTGGCCTCCAGCTTTTTAATACTTGTATTTTCATCATAATGCATGTACGCACCATGTTTTGAATCAGCTGAAGAATTTAAAATGGTGACAATCCGTTTATTTTTATAAATCATTTTGTCAATTGCAAGAATCTCGATGTTGGTATTTTCAAATCGAACAACAGCGTTGGCATTTTCTCGTAACTCTGAAGGAATTAGAATTGATTGTAATAAGAGTTCTTCTTGAGCCATCATAGGAAACGACAAAAAAATGAAGCTGAGGAAAAGAAGTGCTTTGTTAAGCATGCAAACTGTTAATAAATTCTTAAACCAAAAGAAAGAAAATTATATTTGAGAACAAAACTTTAAGACTATTTTCTATATGATTTTGTCAAAAAAACCACTATCAACACAACTAAACAAGGCAGCAAAATATAGGTCATTTCACTCAACAAGACTTGTTTTCCCCATTCGGAAAAGAATTTTTCAATACCAATTGGAGACACTTTAATTTCTCTGAAAGAAAAAAAATAGCGAGCATCTGTAAAAGGAATAAAAAAACCAACACCTTTACCGCCTGAAGTCATGGCGTCTAAAATTCCGTGAGATATTGTTGACAAGAATAAAACGCTAAAAAAGATAATTTTTCTAGTCTTTGAAAATATAACCGTTAACATTAATGACCAAAGCAAAGCAAAAACAATAGAATGCGTAAAACCTCGATGACCTAGCATATGCTCATACGGAATCCCAAAACTAAACGCCATGACATCTGCATCTGGGAGAATTGACGACACTATAGCCAGTAAAGTTAAACGTTTTAAATCTTTCTGATCTATAACTTTAGAAATCGTATAAGCCAAAATACCATGACCAAAAAGTGAAGCCATTAAACTTTGTTTTTGGTATCAATAATGATAGTTACAGGACCATCATTTAAAAGTTCAACTTTCATATCTGCTCCAAAGCGTCCTGTTCTAACCTGTTTGCCTAAGTCTAATTCCAATTGCTTGACAAATGCTTCATACAATGGAATTGCAGTTTCTGGCTTTGCTGCTTTGATGTAACTAGGTCTGTTTCCTTTTTTGGTGCTGGCATGAAGTGTAAACTGACTAACAACGATTGCATCACCTTTTGAGTCTTTTAAAGAGACATTCATAACATCATTATCATCAGAAAAGATCCGAAGATTTGCTATTTTACTTGAAAGCCAAGTAATATCGTCATGAGTATCTTCCTCTTCGATACCTAAAAGAATTAGCAAACCATTTGAAATGACAGCAAGAATTTCTGCATCTACAGTGACACTAGCTCTTGTTACTCTTTGAATGACTGCTTTCATAGTTTGAACTTATTTAGATTATTCGTCCCAATTATCAGTTCTGTAATGTTCATCTTCACCTTCCAAAATTTGAAGGTAGCTTCTATATCTCGAAAATGACACGTCATCCCTTTCCAGAGCTTCTTTTACGGCACATTTAGGCTCTTCTTTATGCAAACAATTATTGAATTTACACTCTTGCTTTAGTTCAAAAAATTCAGGAAAGTAATCACCTACTTCTTCTTTATCCATATCAACTATTCCAAAACCTTTAATACCAGGTGTATCAATAATTTTTGCTCCAAAACTTAAGTCAAACATTTCTGCAAATGTTGTGGTATGTTGACCTTGACTATGTTGTGTAGATATGGCTTTAGTCTTTAAATCTAACTCTGGTTCAATAGCATTTACCAAAGTAGATTTTCCAACTCCAGAATGACCAGCAAACATACTTACTTTATCGACCATGAGTGCTTTTACCTTATCGACATTTTTTCCTGTTTCTGCTGAAATTCCGATACATTCATAACCAATTTTTCTATAAATATGTGCTAAGTATCGCACTTCATCTAAAGTCGTTTCATTATAGGTGTCAATTTTATTGAAAAGCAGAATCGTTTTAATAGAATACGCTTCGGCTGTGACTAAAAAACGATCTATAAACGTGGTAAATGTTGGTGGATTATCTATTGTAACGAGTAAAAAAACCTGATCTATATTTGAGGCAATGATATGTGTTTGCTTAGATAAATTCACCGATTTACGTACGATGTAATTTTTACGATCGTGAATGGAATTAATTACACCTGTCGTGGTATCATTTTTTGTTTCCAATTCAAAATCGACCACATCACCAACAGCAATAGGATTAGTACTTTTGATTCCTTTTAATCTGAATTTTCCCTTAATTCGACATTGATATACAGCACCAAGATTTGTCTTAACGGTGTACCAGCTTCCTGTAGATTTATAAACGATTCCTGTCATTATAACAAAGATGCTAATTATTATAGCATTTACCAATAAAAAAAGACCGTCAGCTTGACGGTCTTTTAACGATTATTAATTTTATACTAGTTCATTTTCATTCGACCTAGTTTGTCTTCAGACTTTCTAGATGAATAAATAATATATTCTGTAGGTGAACTTCTGAAATGTACTCTTGGTCTTAACACCAATTGCTGTTTTTCTACATCTTCCTGATCAACACGTGTCATTTCACCATTACTATCAAACATAATTGCAGCAGGAACAGCTTTATTATAATTTCCTAACCATTTTATTTCTTCAATATCTGTTACACCGTAATTTTTAGTGTTGTCGTTAAATAAAACAGTCAATTGTCCGTTTTCATAAATTGGCATTGCGCTTAAATATTCAGGTCCTTTTCCTAAAACTCCAATGGGCACACTTACACCTGCACTCACCGTAAAATTTGAATTTCCTGCAAAGGCTGCAAATCCTATTGCTAACGAAGAATAGGCTGCTTTTTGTTTTTTAGGAATTACATTTGCCCAATCAACAGAACCATTAGCATTAATTGAGGTTACGATAATTTCATTGTTAATATGTGTTATAGGTGTAATTTGCAATGGACCAATACCCGAACTTCTTCCGACGATTATCAATTGATATTCTGAAAGCAGTATAACTCCACCATCACTTTTCTGAACCAAACTGTGTGTAATATAAAGTGGTTTGACATCTTTTCCTCTTTTAGCTCGACGTTCACCAAGTAATTTCACTTTAGTATCATAATCAAACTCATTAAATTTTAACTGGTCTACACGTTTAGAATTAACATCAACTACAGAAGCATAAACACCTTTCAGTTCTTTATTAGCCTTTCCATTGTCTCTAACACTAGAGTAAAAACCAACTAATCGCACTTTACCGTTTTCATCAGCTAACATTTCACAATTAATAATTTCTTTATCAGTAAATGCGATATCTACGACTTCTTTTTCGAAACCGTTAGCCGATTTAAACGTATGTAATTGAAATTTCTCATGATTCGTTTTGGCTTTTCTGTCTCTATAGCTCTCATTAATAACAATAAAAACATCATCATTAAAATTGACATCAAAATCTGCAATATCAAACTCTAAATCTTTTCTATCGTTAAATGGAACTTTCTCAATATGACTCATCATAATATCAAGATTATTATTGATGAGTTTCACTTCATACTGAATTACTTCTTCCTTATCAAATAAGGCTGCATGTAAAATTAGAAGTCGGTCAAGACCTGGTGATTCTTTAATGTAAAAAGCACCTCGCTCCCGATTTTTGGTCACTTTGGTTGTAAATAACTTCTTAGCGTTTGTGGTGAGTTTTCCATCTTCAGAAATTTCAACAGCTAACAAATTAGCTTCTTTAGCCTTTTTATCATAAACACTACCAAGGATAAACATTTTACCATCTAATACAGCGATTTCTTCGAACTCTGGTTCTTTATCTTTAAAATCGTCCATCTCAATTTCATTGGTTGAAATCAAAGACATGTCATCAGAATTAAATACTTTGATGTAGAAGTTTTTCTTTGCCGTTGCTAAAGTGTAAATTTTACCGTTGGCTTCACCAGCAATTCTGACAATTTTTTCTTTATCTGCTTCAATTTCCTCTCCATGAGTAATTGAAATTGGTCCGATGTTTTGTGCATTCACTATTACTGAGAGACCAAGCATCATTAACAGGCACATTGTTTTTTTAATCATAAAATCTTGTTGTTGTTGTTGATTGAAAGAAAACGCTTTCGGCAACAAAAATAGACTTTTAATTTACTTTTCAAATTTTAGGGTCTATTAGTCACCACAATTTTAAAAGCTTAAGGATAAAGATTATCTTAGTGAAATCATTATTAACATAATTAACATGAAAAAAATAATACTGTTTTTAGCTATTGGTTTACTCAGTTTAGCCGATTTCTATGCTCAGGTAGAGTATAAAATTATTACAAGTGTAGAATCTATTGTACCAAATGGATTGGGTCGTTCCAGACTTATTTCAGCTAATGAAGACAGAGATTATAAAGATTTCACTTCAGAACAAACCGAAGACGACAATTCGAGAAATAAATCGAAGCGAGGTGATATTAGAGTCAAAGATTTTGAAGAGACAAAATTGTTGAATTTTTATAATTTGGGAGGTATTCGTTTTCAAAATATTGCTGCAAATGATGCTGTTTTGTCATCAAAAATAAACACGATGATTGAAGAAGGCTGGGAATTAGCATTTGTAACAAGTGCTGTAGAAAGTGATAGTGGTACCGATGATGGTCAAGGTATTTTTATAACACGTTTTATTTTTAAACGAAACAAGCAATAGATAAACAAAGCCTCGAATTAACGAGGCTTTGTTTTATGAGGTTAGTTATTAATAATTTTCTCCTGATGATTAATAGATTCTTGATGAATCGCTTTAAACAAGCGCAAAATAAACTCTTCGCTTAGTCCTTTGTCATTGCCTTCAAGAACCATTTTACCTAAAATTTCATTCCAGCGTTTACTTTGTAAAACAGCAACATTCTTTTGTTTTTTAAGCTGACCAATGCCATCGGCAACTTTCATTCGCTTTCCTAAAAGTTCGATCAGCTGGTTATCGACAACATCAATTTGAGCCCTTAAGTTATTAAGCTGCGTATTATATTCAGCTTCAGGATCTGTTTCCTTTCTAATTCTCAAATCGGTCATGATTTGTACCAGATTTTGAGGTGTTACCTGCTGAGCAGCATCACTCCATGCTTTATCTGGAGTTGTGTGTGTTTCAATCATCAGTCCATCAAAATTAAGG
The DNA here is from genome assembly GCF_000826645.1 of Psychroserpens mesophilus. Lineage (GTDB taxonomy): Bacteria > Bacteroidota > Bacteroidia > Flavobacteriales > Flavobacteriaceae > Psychroserpens > Psychroserpens mesophilus. The sequence continues at coordinate 90,136 of NZ_JXJP01000002.1, read as the reverse complement.
TCTAATGCTGTTTGCGAAACATCAAAAATCATATCACGCTTCCCAGTAATATGAGATGGATCGTTAATTAGTGGTAAATCTGGAAATCTCGTTTGTAACTCAATAGCAATTTGCCATTCTGGATTGTTACGGTATTTCGATTTTTCATAGGTAGAAAACCCTCTGTGAATTGCGCCTAAGTTTTTAATGTTAGCAGACGCTAAACGCTCTACAGCGCCTAACCACAAAGGCAAATCGGGATTTACTGGATTTTTCACCAATACAATTTTATCGGTTCCTTTTAAGGCATCGGCAATTTCTTGTACAATAAACGGACTCACAGTAGAACGAGCACCAATCCATAATAAATCGATGTCATGTGCCAGAGCAAGTTCAACATGATTTCTATTCGCGACTTCGGTTGCCGTTTTTAATCCAGTTTCTTCTTTTACTTTCTGCAACCATTTTAAACCTAAAGCGCCAACGCCTTCAAAGTTTCCCGGACGCGTTCTAGGCTTCCAAATACCAGCTCTGTAATAATTTACATCGGTATCTTTTAGCTCATGTGCTATGTTCAACACTTGTTCTTCGGTTTCAGCACTACATGGTCCAGCGATGACCAGAGGATGACTTAAATTTAAATCATCTAACCATGTTCTCATTTCTTTTTTATTTTCCATAGTAAGTTTTTAATTAGGTCTTGATTGCACTTCGACTACGCTCAGTGAGACAATCTTAGACCTTGCATTTTTTTTATTGTATTCCGTTTAATATGTCCTTTATATGATTTGTATTTTGCATTTCGTTAAAAATCTCATCGAAATTATCAGTTTCCATGAACGCCTTAAATTGTTTTAAATTGGTGATATATTCATCAAGTGTTTCAATGACATTATCTTTATTTTGTTTGAAAATTGGCGTCCACATGACAGGAGAACTTTTTGCCAATCGAACTGTACTTTCAAAACCACTTCCTGCCATATCGAAAATATCGCGCTCGTTTTTTTCTTTTTCAATCACTGTTTTTCCCAGCATAAACGAACTTATATGCGACAAATGTGATACATAAGCTATGTGTTTATCATGCGCTTCCGGATTCATATATCTGATACGCATACCTAAGTCTGAAAATAACTGCAAAGCTTTCTCCTGAAGTTTAAATGTTGTTTTTTCAACTTCACAAATAATATTGGTTTTCTTCTGAAACAAGCTATGAATAGCTGCTTTCGGTCCAGAAAATTCAGTACCAGCAATAGGATGTGTTGCCAAAAAATTACGACGCTTTTCGTGTTGTTCAATAGCTTTACAAACAGGGTATTTTGTAGAACCTACATCAATAACCAAGGTTGTATCTGAAATACGGTCAAGAACTTTAGGCAATTCGGAAACTGCCTTATCGACAGGAATAGACAACACGACTAAATCTGCTGCTTCCAAATCATCGTACGTGGCTTTTTCATCAATGATATTGAGTTTTATAGCCTCGTCTAAATGCGATGCATTGGTATCTATTCCGAAGATTTTAGCCTGCTTATTAATAGACTTTATATCTAAAGCCATACTTCCTCCAATTAAACCAACGCCTATAATGTATATCTTATTCATTCTTTGGTTTTAATCTCGCTAAAGCTTCTTCAAGGTCATCTTGAGAAGCGCAAAGTGATATTCGTATGTATCGGTTTCCATTAGACCCAAAAATGGTTCCTGGTGTAATAAATATAGATCGTTCTTTAAGGATTAAATCGATATACTCTTCAGCATCTAAGTAATCTGGCAATTTACACCAGACAAACAATCCTGCTGCGTTTTCATCGTAAGTACAGTTAAGTGCATCAGCAATTTTCCAGACAATTTGTCGTCGTTGTTCGTAAACGCTATTGAGGCTAACGTACCACATATCTGAGCAATTCAATGCTTCAATAGCTCCTTTTTGAATTCCTAAAAACATTCCAGAATCCATGTTGCTTTTAACACGTAAAACCGCATTGATATATTCGGGTTTTCCCAAGAGCATTCCTACTCGCCAACCTGCCATATTAAAGGTTTTACTTAAAGAATTAAGTTCTAAACACACCTCTTTAGCATCTTTGTATTTTAAAATACTTCTTGGATATTTATTAAGAATAAAACTATACGGATTATCGTTGACTATTAAAATATCATTACGCTTAGCAAAAGTGATTAAATCTTCAAATAACTTATTAGTTGCTGTGGCTCCCGTAGGCATGTGAGGATAATTCACCCACATTAATTTTACCTTGTCCACGCCTCTTTTCTCTAAAGCTATTAAATCTGGAAACCAGTTATGTTCTTCAGTTAAATCGTATAAAACTGGTGTTGCTCCAACCAGATTAGTAACCGATTGATACGTTGGATAACCAGGATTTGGAATAAGAACTTCATCTCCTGCATTTAAAAAAGCCATAGAAATATGCAAGATTCCTTCTTTACTTCCCATGAGTGGCAATACTTCCGTTAACGGACTTAAAGGCACATTAAAATGTCGTTTGTAAAAGTCGGTTATCGCTTCTCTCAATTCTGGAAGACCTTGATAACTTTGATATTTATGCGCTCCATCTTCGTTGAAGGTTTCTACCAAAGCATTAAGAACACGTTCAGGCGGATTTAAATCCGGACTTCCAATGCCTAAATTAATGATAGGTTTACCTTGAGCTTTGAGCAAGTTAACTTCTCTCAATTTTTTTGAAAAGTAGTATTCATCAACATGTTGTAATCGATTCGCTATAGGTATCATAATCTTGCATTTTTATATTCTCCCAGGACTTTAAACTCTTGAGCCATAATTTCCATAATGGACTTCGCTTTTTTATAATCGTTGTATGTGTCAAAGGTGACATCAACAAAAAAAGCGTATTTCCAAGGTGTTTCAATTTTAGGGAGTGATTGTATCTTTGTTAAATTTAGTTTACAATCACTTAATACGTTCAAAATAGTCGCTAAACTTCCTCTTTTATGGTCTAATTCAAATTTTATGGAAGCTTTGTTGATGGCTTCCTCTGGGATTTCAGAATTTTGAGTCTTTACAATAAAAAATCGTGTTTCATTGTGCTTTATGGTTTGAATGCTTTCTGCCAGAATCTTGAGTTCAAATAATTCGGAAGCCAATCGAGATGCAATTGCAGCTACGTGTTTTAGTTGATGCGTTTGGATGCGTTGTGCTACTTCAGCTGTATCTCTGTCCTCAATTAATTTGATATGTGGATACTGTTTGAAAAACGTTTTACACTGCAATAAGGCCATTGGATGTGAATATACTTCTTTTATATCGTCAATGGTTTGATCTGGCAATGCCATTAAATGATGTTGAATATCTAAATAATGTTCGCCTACAATATGCAAATTAAAGGTATCAATCAACGCATAATTTGGAATGATAGAGCCAGCAATTGAATTTTCGATTGCCATAATAGCGGCATCATTGGTAGTTTTCAGAATGCTATCTACCACTCCATCGAATGTTAGATATTCTGAAACAGCAATCGTTTTATCAAAATATTGCTGTGACACAATGTGATGAAATGATCCTTTTACTCCTTGTATGGCTACAGATTTTATCATAAAAAAAGTCCCGATTTCCATCGAGACTCATATTATATTTATTAGTATAAATTATACATATAACGTCTCTCTCTTTTCGCTAAAAAAGAAATAAAACCAGTTATAATATGTATGATTTGATGTGTTCATGTCATTATTAAGATGCTAATGTAATTATTATTTTAACAAATCAAAATTGTTATACGTTATTTTTGAGTTTTACGTTTCAGTTTTAAAGAATTCATAATTTGAAGGTGGTCATTCGTTATAATTACTATTTTTGAGAAAACAAATTGGTCTATGTCTATTGAAGTTGAAAACATTTCGAAAGTTTATGGTGAACAGAAAGCCCTTGACAGCATTTCATTTTCAGTTAATAAAGGAGAAATCGTAGGTTTTCTGGGTCCGAATGGCGCAGGAAAATCAACTTTAATGAAAATATTAACGACCTATATCAATGCTTCTGAAGGCTCAGCAAAAGTCAATAGTTTTGATGTTTCAAAAGACAAACAGCGTGTCCAAACCAGTGTTGGCTATCTTCCTGAACACAATCCTTTATATCTCGACATGTACGTTAGAGAATATTTGACGTTTAACGCCAATGTTTACAATACAGATAAATCCAGAGTTCATGATGTGATTGAGCTAACGGGTTTAACACCTGAAGCACATAAAAAAATCGGACAATTGTCGAAAGGGTATCGTCAACGTGTCGGATTAGCAAACGCGTTATTACATGAACCTGATGTTTTAATTCTTGATGAACCTACAACTGGTCTTGACCCAAATCAGTTGGTTGATATACGACATTTAATAAAAACGGTTGGCAAAAATAAAACGGTATTTTTATCAACTCACATTATGCAGGAAGTTGAAGCGATTTGTGATCGCGTTATCATTATTAATAAAGGAAAGATTGTCGCCGATAAAAAGCTGAAAGAGCTTCGTGATGAAAAAGAGCAAACGGTTATTGTAGAATTTGATTATCGGGTAGAAGACGTCTTTTTATTAAAATTACCGCATGTGAATACCGTAAAAAATACCCATGATTTTGTCTATGAAATTACATTTTCAACGTCTGATGATATGCGTTCTCATGTCTTTGATTTTGCTCACGATAATGCATTGAAAATCCTTCAATTGAATCAGAAAAATGCTAGCCTCGAAAGTTTATTTAGAGAATTGACCTCAGATTAATCGTTATTCAAAAATCAAATGACCTGTGTAGAACTGCTCAATGTCAATGATTGGAGGTGTATTTACGACAATCACATTACCTGTGCTTCTAATTTCACCACTTAGTGATTGCTGAGGATTAAGAATTAGATCGTTACTGCTTCTTTGAAATATGGCAATATTTTGAGCTACAAGATGTCTACCTTCAAAACGTGCATCACCAGAGTAATACCCAACGAACAAATCATCAACCGTTCCACTTACAAAAACAGACGATAAATTATTCACTATACAATCCAACGTAACACTATCTACTTGTACATGAAAGTCTCCATTGTTATTCACATCGCCTTCAGCATTAAAATCTTCGGAAACTAGTTTTAAATTGTCATAACCCAGAACTCCATCACTTTTGACGGTTGAACCAGATGCATTTCTAATTTCGGTTACATTGGGTGCACTCACATACACTTTAGTAATCCCATAATTTCTTGTGAGGTTACAAGCATTATTATTGGTAATGAGCAATCGGTTGTTTTCTACTTTGATTTCAATATCATTCAATAAATATTCTCCCGTTTCAACAACAATCTTTTGAGTAGCTTCCTGTTTGATTATGAGTTCTACTCTTGGAAAAACAGTGATTTTTGAAAAGTCACTAACACTAAATTCCTGTTGCAAAATTGCTCCAGAATTTTGAAAACAGTCTGGTGCATCTTCGCTATTACAGGAACACAGTACAGTTGCAAAAATTATAAATAACACTTTTTTCATAGTCTAACTCCTATTCCAAATTCTACAGCTTCAGCTTTAGCTCCATGAGACTTTAAGGTAATAGCTCCAAAAAATGTATCTCCAAAATAACGTTTTAATCCAATTCTATTATATACGCGTCCTTCAAAATCGTAAGGATAATAAACATAGTATCCCAATTGCGTGATAATCGACATTTTATTGATAAATAATTCGTGTCCAACGAAAATACCGATACGCTTCCAATCTTCTTCACCACTAACGTCAAATTCTGGAAACGCGACAGAGTAATAGTAAATCAACTCTTCCAGAAATTTTGAAAAGAATACATCTGCTCCAAGTTGGATTGCGCTTTTTCGGTTCAATCGCTTATCGGCATAAGCAGACACAATATAAAAGGGAAATTGACCAACACCAATCACATCGCTTTCGTTAACTCCAGATCTAAATACAAGATTATATTTTATCTTTTCTTTAAACTTCTTGTCTTCTGTAGATGGTAGGTATTCTGGTTCATCTTGATAATTAAACATATAATTTGCTCCAATATTAAATACAAATGTATTTGTAGACGTATTTGGCGCTCTAAAATTGGCATTAGAATAATGTATAACTGAAATTCCTGCGTGAAGTCCGAAGCCTTTAAATATATTTTCTTTCTTATAATTAAACATCAAATACGTGGTGCTCAATAGATGCGATCCATAGGCATTGTTAGTAAAATTTGTGGCTTTATCATAAGGATTTGTATTGTAAGCTAAACCTTGTCCGATTCTCAAATTAAGACGTCGTTTTAGAAAATACATATTGTAATGTGCATACAAACTATAGTTTTGACCCAAATTTTCATTTTTCATATCCTGATAAATAAATGAAAATCCCCAATCTGGATAGTTGTATCTACTTTCCCAATCTTTAAAACCGTAAGTTTTTTTGTTGTAACTTAAAATCAATCCTGTTGGATGTTCAGTAATAAGATGTGAGATGTCGGGATTATGCTCTAAAATAGTACCATAAAAAAAATTAGCGTCTATGGTAAAAATATTGGGCTCTTCCTCTTGCGAAAACAAAGAAACAAAGGAAAGCGTAAATAAAATAGTTAGGTAAAACTTCATGCAATTTATTCTGAAACAAAAGTAAAAGAATAATTGAAATAACAACTACGATACATTGTTTAGTGCTTGCTTTAACAATTCAAATATGGTTGAAATATCTTCTTTTTTAGAAGTTCCGACTGAAAGTCTAAACCAGTTTGAGTCTTCAGAAGTTCCAAAGGCATAAAAAGGTACGATGGCCAGTTTAGCTTCCGTAAGCAAATAACTTGTTACTTCCTGAATGGTCGATAAGGTATTTCCTTCAGTAGTTGTCTTTCCAATAAGATCAATTTGAACCGTTAAATATAATGCAGCTTCTGGCTCAATAGCATTAACAGGAAATCCTTCAGACTTCAGACTCTGGAAACCATCATAAAAACGATGCAATCTAAAATCCAGCTCACTTTTTATATGCTCTAAGTAGTTTGAAACAGCTTCGGTCTGATTTAAATAAGACGCTGTTGCCATCTGTTCAGCCTTTGGAGACCAGGCACCAATATGACTCAGCATGGCTTTCATTTTATTAATCACATGGACAGGACCGAAAGCCCAACCAACTCGAACACCTGTTGCAGCGAACGCTTTTGAAATCCCATCTACGAAAATGGTACAATCTCGCATTTCAGGAACTAACTCTACAGGATTGTAATGCTCAGTTGAACCATAAGTCAGTTGCCAGTAAATCTGGTCATAAAGCACATACAATGGTTTTTCGTTATTTTGAAGTCTGCGTTTATTTTCATCAACAACAAGTTTCGAAATATCTGTAAGCGTTTGTTTATCGAAGGTTGTTCCTGTCGGATTTAAAGGTGAACACAGCGCTATTAAATTCACATGTTTAATATGAGGTTTAATATCCTCAACCGTAGGCATGAATTTATTTTCAGGTGTTGTTTCGATAATAACCGAATTATTTCTGGCCAGATAAGTGTAGGCATCGTTATTCCATGAAGGCACTGGATATAAAACCGTATCTTCAAGATCTAAAACGGTTTGATAAATTGCATAAATTAATGGTCGAGCACCTCCAGAAATTAGAATTTCATTTTTAGAATAGTCAAGACCAAGACGGTTAGATAAATAAGACGATACACTTTCACGCAACACTTCCATCCCATTTGCCGCAGGATAATTTGTTTGGTTATTATGATATGCAGCAATAATCTCGCTTTTCAATTCTTCTGGAATAGGAAAAATAGTGGCATCAAAATCTCCAATGGTTTGATTATAAATCACTTCGCCTTGAGCTTTAAGAGCATTCACTTCTCCAGCGATTTTAATAATTTCAGACCCTTTTAATCCTTCAGCTAATTTTGATGTTTGCATGGCTATAAACTATATCGATTTCGTGCTGCAAAAGTAAGCTTAAATAAACGATTTTAGAAATGGATTTTTAAAACACGTTAGAAGCCACAGCATGAATATTATCACTCTTTCCCATAGAGTAATAATGTAAAATTGGAATTCCGGCTTTTTGTAAGGCTTTTGATTGGTCGATACACCATTCAATCCCAACTTGTCTTACAGCGCTATTATCTTTACATTTTACAATTTCAATAATTAAATCTTCAGGTAAATCTACATGAAATCGATGCGGAATTAAATTGAGTTGTTTCTTCGTTGCTATGGGTTTTAGACCTGGAATGATTGGTACTGTAATACCTTCCTTTCGGCATTTATTTAAAAATTCGAAGTATTTACTATTGTCAAAAAACATTTGTGTCACGATATACTGTGCACCATTTTTTATTTTCTTTTTCAAAAAATAAATGTCACTGTCCAAACTTGGTGCTTCGGCATGTTTTTCTGGATAAGCAGCAACACCAACACAAAAATTAGTTTCTGATGAGTTTTTTAATTCTTCATCCAAATAGATACCCTTGTTTAAGTCGGTAATCTGATTCACTAATTCGCTGGCATAGGCATGACCTTCTTTTTCGGCTTTAAAATAGGTTTCGGTTTTAACAGCATCACCACGAAGTGCCATCACATTATTTATGCCCAGAAAATCGAGATCGATTAAGAAGTTTTCAGTGTCTTCTTTTGTAAATCCGCCACACAAAATGTGTGGAATAGCATCCACACCATATTTATTTTGAATGGCCGCACAAATTCCAACCGTTCCAGGTCGCTTTTTAACAACCTGCTTTTTGAGCAATCCATTTTCGAGTTCTTTATACACATATTCTTCCCTGTGATACGTGACATCAATAAAAGGAGGTTTAAATTCCATTAAGGGATCAATATTATCAAATATAGATTGGATATGCTGACCTTTTAAAGGTGGCAAAATTTCGAATGAAAACTGCGTGTTTCCGTTAGCTTTTTTTATATGTTCAGTTACTTTCATATCATCTCTGTAAATGCAATTCTCTATTTAATTTTTATTATGGCGTTACGTTTTACTCATACCTACAAGGTTCTGAAAACCTTGCAGGATCGCAAAACGTCGTGCTTTCACTACTCGCTTGCACTTAAGGTGCAGAGCTCAAACAATTAGCCTGCGTTAAGCGCAGTCGAAACGTTCAATCACTAACGCAAAGACTAACTAATCAAATTTGCTCCAAGCAACGCGACAATCGTAAGAAGAACTAAGTGCAAAGCAAATCTCAATTCTAATTTGTACTTTTTCATAATTTAGATTCTTAAATTTTATAGCAAAGCAACAACTTTACGATCATCTGATTATCATCCCAATTCTAAGAAATTGTTAAGTTTCTGAGAGGTTTGGATTTAACCATTTTTCTGCTTCAGCCTCACTAATGCCTCTACGTTGAGCATAATCTTTTAATTGGTCTTTTGTGATTTTCCCAAGTCCAAAATATTTAGCTTCAGGATGCCCAAAATAATAACCACTTACGCTTGCCGCTGGCCACATGGCTAAGCTTTCTGTCAATTTTACGCCTATTTGGTTTTCAACATCTAATAACTGCCACAATGTGGTTTTTTCTAGATGGTCTGGACAAGCAGGATAACCTGGTGCAGGACGAATCCCTTTATAACTTTCTTTTATCAAATCGTAGTTGGTTAACGCTTCATTTTTAGCATAACCCCAATGTTTGGTTCTTACATCTTTATGGAGATATTCAGCAAAAGCTTCAGCTAATCGATCGGCTAAAGCTTTAATCATTATGGAATTATAATCATCATTATCAGCTTCAAATTGTTGAGCCAGTTCCTGAGTACCAAAACCTGTGGTAACACAAAATGCACCAATATAATCTTGAATACCTGAATCTTTTGGCGCAATAAAATCGGCTAAGGCATGATTTGGTATGCCTTCTCTTTTCTTTAACTGCTGTCGAAGGGTTAGGAATTTGAACGTGTCTGGTCGAGGAGAAATCACATCTTCTTCATGAGATGCTGAATCAAGTTCAGCATGACAGCCTTTAATTGACACTTCAATGTCATCATCGTTAATGGTGTTAGCAGGAAATAATCCGAAAACAGCTTTTGCGGTCAACAGTTGTTCGTCAATAATCCGATTCAATAGTGCTTGTGCATCCTTGAACAACTCCTTAGCTTGTTCACCAACGACCTCATCGTTTAGTATATCTGGATACTTTCCGTGAAGATCCCAACTTCTAAAAAACGGACTCCAGTCAATAAACGCTTCAAGATTTGCAATGTTAAAATCATTAATAACCTGAATACCTAACTGATTAGGTTTTACTATTTCAGTGGTATTCCAATCAATTTGATATTTATTTTTTCGAGCAGCTTCAATCGACAGGTATTCTTTTCGTTTGCCTCTGTTTAGAAATTGCTCACGGAATGTATCATACTCCTGTCGTACTTGTTCTTTATAGATATGATTGTCTTTTTGCAACAAGTTTCCAACGACAGTTACTGCTCTTGACGCATCATTAATATGAACCACAGTGTGATCGTAATTTGGAGCAATTTTAACTGACGTATGCGCTTTAGATGTGGTTGCACCACCAATGATTAATGGAATGCTTAAATTTTCCTTTTTCATAGCTTTAGAAAGGTAAACCATTTCATCAAGTGATGGTGTTATCAAACCACTAAGTCCAATGACATCAACGTCTTCGCTAACTGCTGCCTCAATTATTTTTTCGGGAGGCACCATCACACCTAAGTCGATGATTTCATAATTATTACATGCCAAAACAACACTCACAATATTTTTACCAATATCGTGTACATCGCCTTTTACAGTTGCCATTAAAATTTTTCCTGCAAACTCCTGCTTTCCATCTTTTTCAGCTTCAATAAAAGGTTGTAAATACGCTACGGCTTTTTTCATCACACGAGCCGATTTTACCACTTGAGGCAGAAACATTTTTCCGCTTCCAAAAAGGTCACCAACAACATTCATCCCAATCATCAAATGACCTTCAATAACTTCTATAGGTTTATCAGAAGCTAAACGCGCTTCCTCGACATCTTCAATGATAAACGTGTCAATTCCCTTAACGAGACTATGAGTAATTCGGTCTTGTAATGGCTCACTTCGCCACTCTAAAATTTTAACTGTGTCTTCTTTTTTCTGGTCTTTTAGAGTTTCAGCAAAATCTAATAATCGCTCAGTAGCATCCTCATGCTTGTCGAATAAAACATCCTCAACATGCTGTAATAAATCCTTCGGAATTTCATCATAAACCTCTAGTAACGTTGGATTCACAATTCCTAAATTCATTCCATGCTGAATGGCGTGATATAAAAATGCAGAATTAATCGCTTCACGAACAATGGAATTGCCTCTGAAAGAGAAGGACACATTACTAACACCACCTGAAACATTAGCGTAAGGCAGATTTTCACGAATCCATTTCGTTGCATTAAAAAAATCTAATGCATTTAAACGATGTTCATCCATACCTGTAGCCACAGGAAAAATATTGGGATCAAAAATGATGTCTTGAGGTGGAAAATGGACGTGATTAACCAGAATGTCATACGAACGCTTACAAATTTCAATGCGACGTTCGTAAGTATCTGCCTGACCTTTCTCATCAAAAGCCATAACGATAACTGCAGCTCCATAACGTTTTACAAGTTTTGCTTGTCTAATAAATTCATCTTCACCTTCCTTTAAACTAATAGAATTTACGACACATTTCCCTTGAGCCACTTGTAATCCAGCTTCAATAATTTCCCATTTAGAGCTGTCAATCATTATTGGTATTCTAGAAATATCAGGCTCTGATGCAATAAGATTCAGAAATTTAATCATTGCTGTTTTTCCATCCAGCATGCCTTCATCCATATTGACATCAAGAATCTGTGCGCCACCTTCAACCTGATCTCTAGCCACACTTAATGCTTCATCGTATTTTTCTTCCTTTATTAACCGAAGAAATTTTCTTGAACCTGTAACATTAGTCCGTTCGCCTACGTTTATAAAATTACTTTCTGGTGTAACAACTAGCCGTTCTAAACCTGAAAGTTCAAGATATTTGGTATTTTGTGTTTGGTGTTTGGTAGCATTCATAATTACTTTTTGTTTTTGAAATAATTAATGAATCCGTTTAATAGCTTTTTTACAGAGGTAATATTTTCTAAAACTTCTGACAGTTGTTTTTCTGAAATATAATTCAAATCATTTGCTAAAAACAATTGTGTTTCAAGCTCAAAAAGGGACCCTTTTGAGATGTATAAAAATTGAATTGTCTCTTTATCTGTTTGCCTTCCTATACCTTCAGCAATATTTGAAGGAATTGAAACCACACTTCTATTAATTTGATTTGTGAGACTATATATTTCAGTATTTGGAAATTTAGACGTCAAGTCATAAACAGTCTTAACTAATTTCCTTGCTGTCTTCCAAACATCTAATTCTGTATAATTTTTCATAATATGATTACTTTAATTCCTATACACAATAAACCATAAACTAAACACTAACACTCACTTTTCTTGGTTTATATTTACATACAACCTCAGCAATAGCTTTGATATGCTCTGGATTTGTTCCACAGCAACCACCAATAATATTTATTAATCCGTCTTTGAGGTAATCTTCAATTAGGACTTGCATTTGCTTTGCAGACTGATCATATTCACCAAAAGCATTAGGCAAACCAGCATTGGGATGAGCAGACGTATAAAACTCAGTTTCACGAGATAATCGCTGTAAATAAGGTTTAAGTTGTTCAGCTCCTAAAGCGCAATTAAATCCCACACTCAACAGAGGAATATGTGAAATTGAGGTTAGAAAAGCTTCAACCGTTTGTCCAGATAATGTGCGTCCGGAAGCGTCAGTAATCGTTCCTGAAACCATAACAGGAATATCAATCTGACGTTCCTCTTTAACCTCTTCAATAGCAAATAAAGCCGCTTTAGCATTGAGTGTATCAAATATGGTTTCAACAAGCAGCACATCAACACCTCCATCGATTAATGCTTCGACTTGCTGTTTGTAAGCCACTCGCAATTCTTCAAAAGTTATGGCTCTGTATTCTGGTTTGTTAACGTCAGGCGACATGCTTGCTGTTTTGTTTGTCGGACCAATACTACCTGCGACAAATCGTGGCTTTTGTGGATTTGCTTTTGTGAACTCATCAGCAACCTGTTTAGCTATTTTGGCTGACTCAAAGTTAAGTTCATACACCAGATCTTCCATGTTATAGTCTGCCATGGCAATCGTAGTTCCTGAAAAGGTATTGGTTTCTACTATATCTGCTCCAGCTTCAAAGTAGAGTCTGTGAATTGCTGCAATCGCATGTGGCTGTGTCAAGGATAACAAATCGTTATTCCCTTTAAGCGATGTTGGATAATCCTTAAAACGTTCACCTCTAAAATCTTCTTCTGAAAAATTATAGCGTTGTAACATGGTTCCCATTGCGCCATCGAGAACTAAAATTCGATTTGAAATTTCTTTATAAATTTTGCTTACTGGCATGCTTTCTAATGTCTTTAGAATTAAAATATCTAGTCAATAAATGAATTAAATCAAAAGTCAAATAAGCCCTGTAAGAAGCCTACTTCATAGAAAAATGTTAAAAAGAAACGATGCAATAACAGATGTGATATTACATTTGGGTTATCTATCCAGTTTCCGATAAATGAATCGGATAACTTAGTAGAATTTAGCACCTTCATTGATGAATTCAAAGGGTTGCTAAGGCTTCAAAGGGTCTAATCCCTCCACCTTTCTTGATAACATTTCAATACGGTATTGAACTTTATGAATACAAATATTGCAACAGAAAGGTTAAATTCCAAATTTAATACCAGATTTAAAAAAGAATTATGACATTCTCATTTCAACCGTCAAATAATTAAATATTACGTAATATAGAATTTCGTAAAAGGGTTATGTAGGCTTATTTCAAGAATTCAAATTATTTTTTTCTAAATATTTTTGACGAATTACCTCTCCAATAGGCACATTTTGAATTTTACTTTCCAGCCATGAGATGACATCTAAATATAAAAACGCTCTGCGCTCAAAAGGATGATCTTCATATTTCCTCAAAGTATCTCTAAGAGTTATAAAAGCTTGTTTTAAGTCTTGAGGATAAATATCTTGCAAACTCCTTAAAAATTTAATCAACTCCTTTTGTACCTCATACAAATCGTTAATCTTAAGTAAAAACTTGTAGGTGCTTTTTAATAAGGCTTCAATATTATGGTCTAAACCTGCTTCATAATGAGCTACCAGATTTAATACACGTGCAAAACATTGCAAATCTTCGCGTATTAGCAAGGACTTGTTACTTATAATTTTATCTAAATAAAAGATACAGGCTTTAATGTTTCCATGACCAAAATGCATATTGGCAAACTTGTAATAGAAAATCATCACATGATGGTCGCCCAATCTATCTTTGAATACATCTAATTCACTTTCAATTTTTGGAATAATTTTGACGCCTTCCTGAAAGCTGCCATCAATAAAGTACAAATTAATAGAATTCAGGTTGAGATACAGAAAAGTTAATGCCTGAACATTATCATCATTTGGGAATGTCTTTTCAGAAATAACCTCTTGAAATTTGAGTAAGTTATCTTGAAATTTTTGCTTGTTACCAATAAAAAATAAAGCTTCTAATAAATAGTTATTTCCCTTTAAAAAAAACACAGGATTTACTGTAATCATATGTTCATATTCTTGATATAAATTGACCCATTTAAGTGCATATCGATAACAATTTTTAAAATCCTGTAGCAGAAAGCTATACCACAAATAGGCATTATACAACCACAATTTTTCTCTAAAACCTAAATCTTTAAAATCAAATTCTGGGAATCTGTCGCTGAAATATGTTTTAATCTCATTGCTTTCTACTTCATTTTTTATGTAACCAGATTTCAAAATAATACCATACAATTGCAATGACAAATTGGAAAGTTTACTTGAAATCAAATTTAATGCACTAAGTTCTTTGGCTTGTGTTGTTAATTCATCAGCTCTTTTACTAATCTTTCTTGTAATGTATTGAGATTCGATTATTTTTTCAAGTTCAACAAGTTCGTAAGCCAAATTTTTCTCTTCATTTTGTATGGCAACTTCCTTCGCTTTGTCTAATATTTTCAAACTCTGTTTATAGAGCCCTTTATGATACAAAATTGAAGCAAAGTCTAATTGTTCTCTAATTTGTGATCTGATATTTTGATGGGACGGATTTAATTTTAAGCTTATTAAGATTTGTTTGTACAAATGCGCTTTAACGTTAGCTAATTGTTGCTTTTTAACAATGTCACGATTTAAAATTGCTGCTTCATCATAAGCTTTTGATTTATCCAGAAAATTAAATAGGTTTAAAAATTTAGAGTCCTGATTAACATCAAGGCGACCAACATACAATTTGAATTGTCGTTTTTCCGATTTGGTTAAGGATTTAACCAGTACAAATAAATTGTCTTTTTGGTCTTTAGACATGAAAACTAACGCTTAATACGATAAACATCCCAAGTTAAACAAAAAGAGTAATACATATGCAAATAATAAAAGTACTGCTCAACATAAATGCAAATTTTATAAATAACTCACGTGCGAAGATAGAATTTAAACGGATTTCAATTTCCTTTTAATTCTTCTTTTTCTAGTTTCAATATTATATGTACTTTTGTCGTCAACAAAAAAGAGGAAAAATTTGTTCTGATTGCAACCTCTAGTGCAGAATTTAGTTCTGCGCCTGTTCTAACGGACAGATTCTGAAACCATTCAGAATTGAAAAATGCTAAAGCAGTTAATTTATAACTTCTCTAGCTACCTTGCAATCTTAACAACATTTAGAAATTAAACAGATAAGAGATTATGGCATATTTATTTACTTCAGAAAGTGTTTCCGAAGGACATCCAGATAAAGTAGCAGATCAAATTAGTGATGCTTTAATAGATAATTTTTTGGCCTTTGATAGCGAATCGAAGGTGGCCTGTGAAACTTTGGTTACAACTGGTCAGGTTGTTCTTGCAGGAGAAGTAAAATCGAACACGTATTTAGACGTTCAAAAAATAGCTCGTGATACAATCAATAAGATAGGTTATACGAAGAGCGAATACATGTTCGACGGGAATTCATGTGGCGTTTTTTCTGCAATTCATGAGCAATCTGAAGATATTAATCGCGGTGTTGACAGAGCAAGCAAAGAAGAACAAGGTGCAGGTGATCAAGGGATGATGTTCGGCTATGCAACTCGTGAAACGGAAAACTATATGCCTTTGGCTTTAGATTTATCGCATAGAATTTTAATAGAACTCGCTGAACTTAGACGCGAAAATAAAGATATCACGTATTTACGTCCAGATTCAAAAAGCCAAGTAACTATTGAATATAGTGATGATAATGTTCCTCAACGTATTGATGCTATTGTGGTTTCTACACAGCATGATGATTTTGCTAAAGAAGAGGACATGTTAGCGCAAATTAGAAAAGACATTATTGAAATTTTAATTACGAGAGTTGTTGCTAAATTACCAGAACACATTCAAGTGTTATTTAATGATGACATTACGTATCATATTAATCCGACAGGTAAATTTGTAATTGGAGGACCTCATGGCGATACTGGACTAACAGGTCGTAAAATCATTGTAGATACTTATGGCGGAAAAGGTGCTCATGGTGGAGGTGCGTTCTCAGGAAAAGATCCGAGTAAGGTGGATAGAAGTGCTGCTTATGCCACACGACATATTGCAAAAAATATGGTCGCAGCAGGTATATGTGATGAAATTTTAGTTCAGGTCAGTTATGCCATTGGTGTTGTTGAACCAACCTCAATATTTGTAGATACTTACGGAACATGTCCGTTTAACATTACTGATGGCGAAATTGCTGCAACCATTTCTAAAATCTTTGACATGCGTCCAGCTTCTATTGAAGCACGATTAAAGTTACGTCAACCTATCTACAGTGAAACTGCGGCTTATGGTCATATGGGAAGAGAATCTAAAACGGTTAGAAAAACATTTGAGCAACCTAATGGTGAACCTGTTACTCTTGATGTAGAATTGTTTACCTGGGAAAAATTAGATCATGTAGACAAAGTAAAAGATGCTTTTGGATTGTAATCAATTCCTAGTAGATATTATATAATGAAGCCTCTAAGTTTTACTTAGAGGTTTTTTTATAACTTTAAAGCAACCTTTTTAATATTCTGCGTCTATTAAATAATAGAAAGTTAGGGTTTCTAACTTCTAAGTTGTTTAATATATAGAAACAAAAACTCTATGAAGTCAATTCAATTACTACCAAAATTTTTTGTGACTCTTCTAATATGTACTGGTATCACTTTTTCTTGTGATAATGATGATAATATTTCCAATCCGCAAGAACAAAACCAAGATCCAGACCCAACTGCTTTTGCTGAAAACTATTTTGGGAATAGTATTTTTAGAAATTTTTTAGGGAAGGTTGTTGACACCAATGACAATCCGATTGAAAATGTACTTGTTAAGGTTGGAAACCTTACAGCTATGACTGACAGTAATGGTGTTTTTATAATTGAAAACGCTCCAGTAAATGAAGGCTTTGGATACGTAACTGCAGAAAAGGCTGGTTTTATTCATGCTTCAAGAGCTGTTGTTCCTAGTGAAGGCACAAATAAGGTTCGTATCATGATGTTACCAGAAACTATTGCAGTAACAACGACCAGCGGAACTCAAGAAACAATTAGCTTACCTAACGGTTCTAAAGTGGCATTGGAAGGCGATTATATAAAATCTGATGGATCAAGTTATTCAGGGAGTGTCAATGTAATTATGCATCATCTAGATCCTGCTGATGATAATATGCAATACCAAATGCCTGGAATGTTATATGCTGCCAATGCACAAAAGGAAGAACGCATGTTACAAACGTTTGGAATGTTAGCTGT
The DNA here is from genome assembly GCF_000826645.1 of Psychroserpens mesophilus. Lineage (GTDB taxonomy): Bacteria > Bacteroidota > Bacteroidia > Flavobacteriales > Flavobacteriaceae > Psychroserpens > Psychroserpens mesophilus. Next base: position 72,287 of record NZ_JXJP01000002.1, on the reverse strand, counting down.
AGAATTAAAAGGTGACAGTGGTGAAAATCTAAATTTAGCCGAAGGTTCTACTGCAGAAATCACAATGCCTTTGGATGCAAGTTTAATAGGCATTGCTCCTAGTACAATTCCGTTATGGCATTTTGATGAAGTAAATGGATATTGGATTGAAGATGGCCAAGCCACATTTACAGGAAATACTTATGTTGGGACTGTATCTCATTTTTCGTTTTGGGTTTGCGGAGTACCTGTCAATCATTCTAATTTATGTATTAATTTTAGTGATGAAGATGGAAATGCACCTTCAAATTTATGGGTTACTCTTAGTAGTATTAATTATGGTACGATAGGGAATTACACGAATGAAAATGGTGAGATTTGTGGTAAAATCCCAGTGAATGAAACTCTTGAACTAAATTTATATTATTGCGATATTAACGGAACGTCTCCCATAGGGACTCAAGCTATTGGACCATTTTCAGGAGATTCTAACTTGAATATTACAATACCTAATTCTACTGAATTTATTTCGGAAACTGTTACAGGAGATTTTAAGACATGTAATGGCAATTTCGTATCCCTAGGGTATGTGTCCTTAGATTATGCTTATCAAAATTATATTGATTTAGTCTCTGATGGCAATTTTGAAATAACTATTTTAAGATGCGCTACTAATGATTCTTTTAGAATTAAAGGTCACGACTTTAATAATCTCCAGTCAACAGATTTTTTATATTATACTTTTAATACTTCAACTACATATTTAGGTGTACTAAATTCTTGTAATTCAATCAATCAATTTATTCAATTTACTTTTGATGATTCTGAAAATTTCTTAATTCTAAGTGATCCTGATGTGTTTTTAAACGCTTCGAGTCAAAGCTATGACTACCAACCAACATTAACTATAGGTGCTGGAAATTCTGATGGTACTACAATATCTCTGTTCGGAATTCTTAATCCAGAACCTTATATCGACTCTTATAATTATAGTTCATATTACTCGGTTGAGCCTGGATTTTACACGCACTCATACATTAACAGTCAATACTATTCTAATTTTGAGAATCAGTATTACCATTTAAATTATACTGGTGAAGTTGGAGAATATATTGATATGAGTTTTGGTTTTGATTGTACAGATAATCAAGGAAATCCTCACAACGTAAAAGGAACTCTTCATGTATTAAGAGATTATTAAAGCTAAAAATATCTTCAATTTACGCAACCATTTTAAAGATTTCGCATCTATATATTAAAGACGAAATCGATTAAAACATTTTTAAGGATAACGGTGTTTTAAGCGATGGATCCACATAAATATATTTCATAAATACAATAAAAAAGCCTTTTCAGAATTGAAAAGGCTTTTCTTTTTCATAAGCAATTTTAGCCACGACCTCTGCCCATACGATTATTACGAAATTCTGTCATTTTCGAAATAAGTGTTTCCTGATATTCTTTTTTTGTGGTTTCTTTTCCTTTATCTGGAGCTTCAATTTTTAAGTCTTCTTCCGGATTAATAACCAGTTTAGAACATAACATGGTTGTGTCTCCAGCACTTACTTCCAGAATTAAACCAGGAAGTCCCCAAAATTCTGATGGCCCATGAGCCACAGGTATTTGAGGTGTGTACCAAGCCTCTACATCAGTCATTGGAATTTCCGGCGCATTGGTTTCACCGTCAGCTGTTTCTGTTGCATTACTACTTCTCAATTTATCCCAAGAAAACGAATACCATGTTAATTCATCTGTGGGTATTGACGCTGTAGCTTTAAAGCACGTATAATTACCAATCTGTTTCGTTTCTGTACCCATAATCCATTCGATGGGTTGTAAACTATCTTTGACTAAAAATCGTTTCCCATAGAATTCTTGATCTTGAATTTGAGTGTTGGTTTTAACATTTTTATATTGATCTCCTGCTGCAAAATTTTTACCCCAAGAATCAGTTGCTCCAGACATGGCATCTAATTTATCAGCTTCTTTAAAAAAAGACGCTTCCTTATTAAAATTAAGAATGTATGTTTTTTCTAATCTGTTTTTCAGATTGGCCATGACTTGCTTTTTTTGGGCTTCGCTAAGTCGTTTTCCCCAATTACCTAAATCTAATGTAGACTTAGAAATGTACGTGGCTTGTCCTTGAAATTCTTGTGCTTGCACATGTAAACTCAGAAGTAGAGCGACTACAAAAAGACCTATTTTGCTGGCAACTGTTTCCATAATATTATAAATAGCTGATTAACTGTTTAACAAATTTAAAAAAATGTTAAACATTTTGTTCGGCATTATCATAAAATTAACAGTAAAGTTGTTCTACTATGAATTCATAAAAAAACAGTCTTCTTTTAGGGGAAGACTGTTTTTTTGCGTTAAGGATTGAAAGGTTTGTTTGAGCTCCTCACTGAGATCGAGCCTTGAAAGCCTGACTAACCGTAGCTTAAGCGAAGGTTAGTAACGCCCAAATTACAAGGTATAAATGATTCTAAACGTTACAAATCTTGGTTGAATAAATGTTTCTGAGTTAAATACTGAAATATTATTAGCGCTATTATTGACGTTTGAGTCAATATCGAGTAAGTTAGAAGCTTTTACCTCATATTCCCATTTAGCATCTTTATCTTTTCTGTAGGCTAAACTCGCGTCCCATGTTTGAAATGATTGTGACGGTCTAACGCCATCATCTTGATTGGTATAAGTGAAATCGGTTCTAAAGGTTACTGATTTCCATAAATATGCATCAAATTCTACTGATGGTGCATTAGTAACGAACCTAGTTGACGTGGCACCTTGGTCATTATTGGTAATTGAATAGGCATATCTTAATCGAACATTAGGAGCCTCTCTGAAATTAGTTCGTAACTCAGGTGTATAACTTTGGGTAAAGTTTTCATTAACTGTGCGAATATCTTGTACAAACTGATTTTGTTTAGCGTACGAAAAACGCACTCCTAATCGTGCTCTTATTTTTTTAAAGGTACGTTCTACGCGTCCGAAAACTGTAGCAGATTCGTCTGCAAAATTAGAGTTGAAAAATGAACTGGTCCTAATAACATTATCAAAATTTGTGGTGCTTCTTATTTGATCAATATTTTTACTGTAATTAGCAATAGCGAACACATTGGTGTAATTGAAAAGATTAAAACTAAAATATCTCAAACTCAAATTATGTGATAATGAATTTTGTAATTCTTGATTACCATAACTGATATTACTGAAACTGTTTAAGACCAAACCTTCAGCTAAGCTTGTTACATCTGTAAACGAATTACTCATATTGTAGCGAAAGGTTAAACTTTCACTCTTTTTAAATTGAATAAGCGTTTCGAATTCAGGTAAGACTCTGAAAAAATTATCTTTGTATTCTTCACCATATTGAATGTTTCGGTTACCATAAGCATGTAGAGAAAATCCAGGTGTAATCGTGAATTTTCCAGATTTAACTCTATAACGAAAACCTAAATACACATCACTAAAATTATATTCGGTGTCATTTTGGTTAAGCAAAATATTTCCATCACTATCTGTTAACGTTGCAACTGGGTCAAAATAAGAACCATTATCTAAAAATTGAAAAATATTAGAATTGAATTTTTGATTGCTTAATATCGTTCCAAAAGTTAAATTGATATTGCTCTTGTTATTTAAGATATAATAGTAATCTATTTTAGCATCTAATTGATTTGACTTGATACGTCTATTTTGGTTAAGATTATATCCAAATTGATCTCTGTCAAACCCTAAAGCTAAGGCTGTGTTATCAAAAGCATCTTGATCTTGCTGAGGCGCACTATTATTAGTAGGGTCATTAACAAGTAACGCGTTGTAAAACGGGTCTTCATCTTTTATGAGATGTTGTGCTTCAAGTGCAAAAATATTCTTTTCGTCAAGCGTATAGTAATAATTTAAGTTTTGATTGATACTAAAAGGGGTTACTTCATTTAACTGATTGGTATTTCCAACTACAGAGGACACTTCAGATTGCCTTTCAGAATCATTAGAAATTCGACCTAGTAAATCATAATCTAATTGGTTATTAAAGTTTGGTTTGTAAGTTGCACTCAACTTTGCAATCCCTTGATTAGTAGCCTCTCTTCCCGTTTGCACTTTTTCTTCATTAGGAATTCCTAAATCAGGATCTATATATCTGATAAAACTTTCTTCCCGTGTTCTTAAACGACTACTGTTGTAAATTAAAAAACCACTCAAATCAAGAGCTTTGTTAGGTGAGTAACTAAAATTACCTGCTGCCAATTTTGTTTCGATGTCTTGAGCATTACCAAGATTTGTTAGTCCTCCCAATCCGTTATCTCCGAGATTAATATTGGTACCACTACTTTGACTAGGACGTCTAAATCCGCCTCCAAAATTTCTGATATCTCGATTGGTTAAAGCAACTTCTCCAATATTGTTCAAATCACCTATGACATTTAAACTATATTTCGGACTGTAATAAAATAGCTTTGGTTGTACTAAGTACAATTCTTTATCAGGAGAAGTACCTACTCCAGCGGTAACATCTCCAAACCAAAAATTTTCTTTCCCTTCTTTTAATTTAATATTAATAGCAACATTATCTTGGTTATTTTGAACACCACTTAACTGACCAACTTCTGAATAGTTACGCAATACCTGAATTTTATCAACCGCATTAGACGGAATATTCTTTGTTGCTAACTTTGAATCTCCATCAAAAAAGTCTTTTCCATTAACCATTAATTTATTGACGACTTTACCTTCGACTTCAATTTGTCCATCGTCATTTATTTCAACACCTGGTAATTTCTTGAGAACGTCTTCCAGCTTTCGTTCAGAGCCATCTTTAAATGAATCGGCATTATAGACCAAGGTATCTCCTTTTATGGTCACAGGCATTTCATACGTTAATTCTACGGCATCAAGTGCATTATCGTATTGAAGCGTGAAATCTTTAGAAATATCATCTTCTTGAGTAGATAACTCTTCAGAAACCGACTTCATGCCGATATAACTGACTTGTAGGATATAGACTTTACTTTTATCGAGATCTAGTTTATATTGACCTTTATCATTTGATATGGCATATGAAGCCATCGCTTGTGTTTCCTTATTAATGGCTATTATATTAGCCAATTCAAGAGGTGACCCAATACTATCTTTTACGACTCCTCGAACCGTTATTTGCGAACTTGCTACACTTGTTACTAGAAGCAACATTAGTAAGACTATATTTCTCATTTGTCGTATTATATTTCTATTATTAATTGCTTTTAAAAAATTGAATCATGACATCATGTTAGTCTCTTCGACCTCTTCCGCCTCTTCCGCCGTACATTTGTCTCATCTCTTCAATTTTTTGCTTCATAATGGCATTATATGCTTCTCGGGTAACAACCTCACCAGTATCCGGTTTAGTTATCGCTTCTTTTTCCTCAGGATTCATCACAATTTTTGTACAAAGCATAACGGTTCTATCGGCTTGTACCTCTAGAATCAAACCTGGTAGTCCATGATATTCTCCGGGACCAGTGCTTACTGGTATTTGAGGTGTATACCATGCCGTAACTACAACAAATTTTGGTACTTCAAGTTCATCCAAAGGATTTTCTGATTGTATGGAATCTTTTTTAGTGTCTCCCTCATTTTTTTCGTCATTATTTCTACCTCGTCTTCGCATACTCATAAAATCCATGTCGTCAACAGGCTTTACCGTTGTTGCTTTAAAACAGGTATACTGACCAATTAACTTGGTTTCGTTTTCAAGCTTCCATTCTAATTTAGGTAGTGAATCTTTGACTAGAAACTGTTTTCCAAAAAATTCTTGCTCTTGTAATATGAGATGCTCCTTAATATTTTTATACTGAGGACCACCTGTAAAGCTACTCATCATTCCTCGCCATGGACTACCTCCCGAACCTGGAGCATCTAATTTTTCTTCTTCCTTGTATGTAGATTCACTACGATTAAAATTCAATACATAGGTTTTTTCTAGCATACTTTTCATACGTTCTGCAATCATCTTTTTTTGCTGATCACTCATTTGACCTCCACCAAAATTACTCATGTCAACAGTTGTTTTAGTCTGATAAATTGCTTGTCCTTGAAAGTCTTGTGCTGTAAGCAAACCACTTACAAAAAATAATACTGCGAAAATTTTGATGGTTACGGATTTCATAAAATTTGTATCTAAAGTTAAGAGTCTAAAAATAGGTCATAAATACAAATTAGACTTTAAAAAGCAACTTTAGTTAAACCAAACAAAAGTTAAAGTATTCCTAAAATTATCCTCCAATTTTAATAAATCTTGTCTTACCATCATCTCTTCTTGTCGGAAAACGATCCATCATTTCTTTTTGTTTTTCGTCCATGATTTTTTCAAACTCAGCCTGAGTTACCACTTTTCCCTTGTTGGGTTCATTGATGTTAATATCTTCTTCCGGATTAAGTACAATTTTTGTACAAACCAAAGTGAGCTCACCATCATTAATTTCCAGTATCAAACCAGGCAATCCATGATAATCCATTGGACCATTTGAAACAGGAATCTGAGGTGTGTACCATACAATAGTAGTTCTTTCCTTTTCTACTGTTTCTAGTTCATTTTCTTCAGTTATTGTTTCAGTTGTATAGGAATCTTTAAACACAGCTTTATAACATGTATAAAGACCAATATTCTTAGTTTCATTTATGAGTTCCCATTTTCTATACACGAGGCTGTCCTTAACTAAAAATAGCTTTCCAAATATTTCTGTTGCATTACTGTATCTTTTCTCCTTAATATTTTTATACAGTGCTTCAGACCCTTCAGAAATTGTTATTTGGAAACCACTTGAAGCAGGTGCTGGAGCTGCTAGCTTTTCATTTTTCTTATAAAATGATTGATACTTATCAAAAGTTAAGGTGTACTCTTGCTGAAACTGTTTACGCAATTGCTCCTGAATTTGCTTTTTCATCTCAGCATTTTTATCATCTTCATCCATCTCTAAATCAACTTTACGATGTGACTTGTATATGGCCTTTCCTTTAAATTCTTGTCCATAAACTTTAGTATTAACTAAAACCAGTGCGACAACTAAAACATTAATAATGATTCTCATGACTACTATTTGCTTTTGTAATAGTTAATGGCTCCTTGTCTTACTTTTTCAATCGTTTTTAAAAATCCTCTGCGATCATCAACATTACCCATTACTTTATAAGATACGCTACTTTTTTTGTTATCAGACATTTCTTTTCCATTACAAATCATTTCAAACGATACGTTTTCATTTTCTGGCAGGTCATTTAAAATATCTTTAATATCATTCATGGTAAATGTTCTTTTTATTTCATTTAAAGAATTGACGACAACCGAAATTTTAAAATCGGTAACCTTAGTCACTTGAATCTTTTTAGAATGATCAGAATTTTGAGATTGAGCAACACTAATTGTTGCTAAAAAAAGAAATAAAATTGTAAATGCAGTTTTCATATTTATTGGTTTTTAGATTATTACTCTGCAAATATATGTGGCACTATCATGGCTTTTAGTTAACCAATGTTAACGTGTGTTAACCGATTAGTTTTTAACCACTTTAACATTTACATTTGAATTATGAACGACAAACGTTATCAATACATCTTATATCTTATTGTTTTTGTGATTCTTAGTACGATTGCAATTCAGGTGTTCTGGAATTACAAAAACTACCAGAGTAATAAGCAGCAAGTTTACAATGACATTCAATGGAGTTTAGATAATGCTGTAGAAACGTATTATTCAATGCTTTCTAAAAAGAATTTTCTAACCATCGTAGATGGAAGTGAGGCTGATGACCAAACTGATTTTAGTGATATTGGTTGGGACAGTATTTTGCAACCTTTCAAAAGCAAACTCAAAACTATTGAAGATCAAAACAATGGTAACGATGCTTCGCTTAAAATTACTACAATTGATATTTCTGGTGATGACCAATCGCAGTTAGACAGCATAGATGGTTTATTTTTTAATGACGTATTTAATACTTATGAAGATAGCCTCAATAAAAAAATACTGGCTAGCGATAAGGTAATTGTAGATAAATTTACACAAATTTCTAAAGACAAAAAAAGTGGATTAACCTTTGATAAAGGCAAGCAAACTATCTCAAAAAATAAGGTGTTTTGGGGTAAAAAATCTAGAGATAGTTTAAAACTAATAAAAGGACTAAAAACTATTTATATTGCTATGCAGCAAGATTCTTTAGACTATAAAAAGCTAGACTCTCTGCTTGTCTCAGAATTAAAAAATAAAGGTGTTTATAATGATTTTTATCTGACTCATTTCAAAAATGAAGACACATTATACGCTTCTAAGTCAAGCACTCAACCTGAGTTCCCTATTAAAAAGAATGCAAAAACTACCTATTTAAAAGGCGATGAAACTATCACATTACATTTCAAAAACCCAGTTAAAGAAACATTTAAACGGAGTCTTCTGGGTATTTCACTTTCTACATTATTAATCCTTGCAGTAATAAGTTGTTTGTTTTACTTACTTAAAATTATCAAACAACAAAAGCAATTGTCTGAAGTTAAAAACGACCTCATCAGCAATATCACTCATGAATTTAAAACACCTATCGCTACTATTGGTGTCGCTTTAGAAGGCATTCAGAATTTTAATATCATCAATGACAAAGAAAAGACCAAAACATACTTAGCCATGTCTAACAATCAATTGTCTAAATTGAATATTATGGTTGAAAAACTTCTCGAAACAGCGACGCTTGACAGCGAGAATTTAGAACTTATTAAAGATCGATATAACATTTCAGAGGTAGTAACGACCATCGTCGAAAAACATAAAATGCAAAATGACAAATTGGTGAACTATGAGATCGATGACAATCTGTTTGCTCAAGTAGATGTATTTCATTTTGAAAATGCTATAAATAATGTCATTGATAATGCATTTAAGTATGGTGGCAATCAAATTGAGGTGAACGTCAAAAGTGATTCTTCGCAAATAAAAATCGCTATTTCAGACAATGGAACAACCCTTACAAAAGCAAATATAAATCGGGTATTTGAAAAGTTTTACCGAATTCCTAAAGGTAATACACATGACATCAAAGGCTTTGGAATTGGATTATACTACACTAAGAAAATTATTGAAAAGCATAATGGAACTATCCAAATTGAATTAGATAAACAAAAAACAACCTTTAAAATTGTCATACCAAATGCCTAAAACTACTATTTTACTCGCTGAAGACGAACCTGCATTAGGACAAATTATCAAAGAAAGTTTAGAGACAAGAGGCTTCAAGGTTTTATTATGTGATAATGGTGAAAAAGCTCTAGAAACCTATCAAACCCAGCATCCTGAACTCTTAGTATTAGATGTTATGATGCCAAAAAAAGATGGCTTCAGTCTCGCTAAAGACATTAGAGCCATTGACGACACGATTCCTATTATTTTTTTAACGGCTAAATCTCAAACTCAAGATGTTGTAGAAGGATTTACAATTGGTGGCAATGATTATCTAAAAAAACCCTTTAGCATGGAAGAGTTGATTGTGAGAATCAATAATTTACTCCACAGAACGACCATTCAAAAAACGTCTGAAATACTGCAACTGGGTGACTATACATTTAATTTCCCGAAGCAAACTCTCGGATTTAAAGACAACGATTCTATTCTGCTAACACATCGTGAAGCACATTTACTATTTCATCTGGTAAAGAACAAAAATAAAGTTTTAGATCGTTCGCTAATTTTAAATAAGCTTTGGGGAAATGACGATTTTTTCAATGCCAGAAGTATGGATGTTTTTATTTCTAAACTTCGTAAAAAGCTCAGTAAAGACAATTCCATTCAAATTTTAAACGTTAGAGGTTTTGGATATAAATTAATCTGCTAAAAGTGGTTTGATTTTTGTACTTTTCAAATCCTTATGCGATATATCATATACATCTGTTTGTTGTTCACAATGACTATTACTAGTCAGGAATCTGTAATAGATGCTAAGCTTATCAGTTCAACCGATCTAAAAGTAGATCAGGTTGTGGATCTTGATAATTTTGAAACCTTTTATTTCATTCGAGATAATACGATTTATAAGCAAAACAAGGATGGCACTTCAATAAACTACAGTAATTATCAGTTAGGAGAAATCACGACAGCCAACACCTTCAACCCTTTGAAAATCAATTTGTTTTATCAGGATTTTAATATGGTTATTATATTAGACAATCGCTTAGCTGAAATTTTCAAAATTGATTTCAATACCATCCAACCCTATAAAAATGTGAGTCATGTCTCAACCGGATTTGATAATACGCTTTGGGTGTTTAATGTTGACTTTCAGAAATTAGAACTCTACGATTACAAAGCCAATAAAACACGATTCTCAGCAGTGCCTGTACAATCGTTAGTATTAGATTTAGAGAGTGATTATAATTTTTGCTGGCTACTTACCGAAAAATTTTTATATCAATACAATTATTTTGGTAGTATGATTTCTAAAATTGAAAATACAGGCTTTACCGAAATATCTAAAAGTAATGGTCATCTCATTTTAAAAAAGGAAGACTCTTTGTATTTCAAACACAAGAAAAAGGAAGATTTAACACCTATTAAACTTCCAAAATTGTTAATAAATCAGTTTTTATTGACCAATGAAACCTTGTATATTTACGATCTTGAAAAACTCCATAAATACCAACTAAAAATCAATTAGATATGCATGTTGCAGTTGCAGGAAATATAGGTGCTGGTAAAACAACACTCACAAAACTACTCGCTAAACATTACAAATGGGAACCTCAACTTGAAGATGTTGTCGATAATCCGTATCTCGATGATTTTTATAACCAGATGGAACGTTGGAGTTTTAATCTACAGGTCTATTTCTTAAATAGCAGATTTCGTCAAGTAGCGCAAATTCGTGAGAGTGGTAAAGACATTATTCAGGACAGAACCATTTACGAAGATGCGCATATTTTTGCACCCAACTTGCATGCCATGGGTTTGATGACCAATCGTGATTTTGAAAACTACCGTTCACTTTTTGATTTGATGGAGTCCTTTGTTGAAGGTCCAGATTTATTAATCTATTTGCGTAGTTCTATTCAAAACCTTGTAGCTCAAATACATAAAAGAGGGCGTGATTACGAGAATTCGATAAGCATTGATTACCTCAGTCGACTTAACGAACGTTATGAGGCCTGGATTCATGGTTATGATAAAGGCAACTTGCTTATTATTGATGTAGATCCATTAGACTTTGTGGCCAATCCCGAAGATTTAGGAGGTATTATCAATAAAATTGATGCACAGATTAACGGCTTATTTTAGGGCGTTTCCTTCCTTCGCTATAGCTGCGAAAGGTCAGGCTATCACTACTCGCTCTTTTCAAGGAGCTCAAACATGCCGTTCTATCCTTAACGCATAGCTAGAACTTAATTCATGTTAAGATGATATCTATTTATATTTTTAATTCAATCGCCTTTACATTGGGCTCATGGACCATAGGTTTGATTCTAAATAACGCGATTAAAAACATGGCGTTTTATTCAAAACTCTCCCATTTTAATTTTATAAAGAACGAAGCGACTTATCACACGATCGGAATGACAGCTTTTAAATGGGCACTTAAAAACTCTTTCTTTAAATACTTTAATCAGAAAATAAAATTTGAAACCAGACCAAGCAGCACAGAACTACAAGCCATTAGAAATGAAATGACTCATTCTGAAATTGGTCACTTGATTGCTTTCCTATTCATCTTTATTATTGTCATAATAAAATTGGTAAATGGAGCACTAATGTATGCTGCTATTTTGTTTATGTGTAATATCGTTTTCAACCTGTATCCTTCGTTATTACAACAGCAAAACAAAAAACGAATTGATAGAATCCTTAAGCAATAAAGCCATTATGTTGAGCATGCTTAATCGCCTGATCACTACTTTCAACTAATAAGACTGGAATCTGATTGTAATCTTGAAACAGCAATTTCACGCGTTGCATTTTCTTTTTATGAGAAACGCTTCGCAAATAAATAGCTGCAACTTGAGATGGAAATGCTTTCGCAATAGCAATGTAAATATCGGCATCGTGCTCACCACTGTCTCCTATTAAAATAAATTTTAAATGCGGATAGGTTTTCAGAATATTTACAATTTCAATATGTTTTTGTGGCTGATCACCAGATTTCTTTTTGAAAATATCCTTAAAACTTCGCAATAAAATAGGCCCTTTTGGAAAGGTGTTTTGTTTAAGAAAGAATTCTAAATAGCGATATAAATTCCACGGACTATGACTTACGTAAAAAATCGGATTAGCATTATCGCCAGATGCTCCTCGATGTAACTTATGATAGAAATCAGCCGCACCTTCTAATGGAATTCGACTAGCAGCATTTTTAAAAATACTATTTAAGAGTACTTTCCATTTTAATGTAGACACAACTCCAGTATGAATAATGGTATCGTCAATATCGCTTATTACTCCGAAGTCTGCTTTCGGACAAGGTATTAATAGTTCACCAGGAAATCGGTTCTCATTCTGAATACTGCGTTTAATATTCACATCATTATAGGATGCTTCAATTTTGAGCCAGCCTTCATCATTTGCCATAGCATTTAAGTTCTTTAACTGTACATCAATTTTGAAATACCCATGGTCGTCTGTGATAGTTTTTAGAACCGTTTTGTCGGGTAAGGAGATTTTGAGTTCCGTGTGTTTAATTTCATCGGTTTCAAACCGTTTCCATGAATTGATAAATAAGCCCAACAGCCCTTTTTGTTCTAGGTTAATTGTTTCATCTTCCAATGCACGTCCTCGCATATAAAAATGTGTGTCAGTACCATAACTTTGAAAGATTACAATTTGTAAGGGATCCTTTTTGAACCAGTTCATCTAATAGATTAGAATTAAAAAACTAAAATTAATAAAAAAAGCCACGACTAACGTGGCTTTTTAATATTTATATGTGGTGCAACCTATTGTTTGGTTACTTCCATTTCTTTAATTACATTTTTGCCGTTAGCCTCTTTAAGAGATTTTTCAAAAGCTCTTAGCTTTGCTTCAACTTCAACTTCTGTTCCGTTGAAAACCTCTTCTTTACTTACTTCCACTCCATTTTCAATAGTAGTGTAAGTGACAGTCGCTTGTGCTATATCTTCAGCATCTAAAGTCATTTCAATGTTAATATCATTAGTCATTGTGACACCTTCATCAGATGTATGTCCACCTAAGATTGGTGCAATCACTAAACCAATTAAACATGTTAACTTAATTAAAATATTCATAGATGGTCCAGATGTATCTTTAAAAGGATCTCCAACAGTATCACCTGTTACAGCCGCTTTGTGAGCATCAGAACCCTTAAAAGTCATTTCGCCATTAATCTCAACACCAGCTTCAAAAGATTTCTTAGCATTATCCCAAGCACCTCCAGCATTGTTCTGAAAGATTGCCCATAACACACCCGAAACTGTAACACCTGCCATATAACCACCTAACATTTCAGCAATCGCTAAAGGATTCATACCAAATAACATTGGCACAAAAGCAATAATTAATGGGAATCCAATGGTTAATAAACCAGGTAACATCATTTCTTTTAAAGAAGCTTCAGTTGAAATCGCAACGCATTTATCATATTCAGGTTTCCCTGTACCTTCCATAATTCCTGGAATATCTCTAAACTGACGACGAACTTCTTCTACCATTTCCATGGCAGCTTTACCTACAGCATTCATTGCCAAAGCAGAAAATACAACAGGTACCATTCCACCAACAAATAGCATTGCTAATACTGGTGCTTTAAAGATGTTAATTCCGTCAATTCCTGTAAACGTTACGTAAGCCGCAAATAAGGCTAATGACGTTAACGCTGCAGAAGCAATAGCAAATCCTTTTCCAGTTGCAGCCGTTGTGTTACCAACAGAGTCCAAAATATCAGTACGTTCTCTTACGATAGGCTCTTGCTCGCTCATTTCAGCAATACCACCTGCATTATCAGAGATTGGTCCGAATGCATCAATAGCTAATTGCATCGCTGTAGTTGCCATCATTGCAGAAGCTGCTAAAGCCACACCATAGAATCCAGCAAAAGCATACGATGCCCAGATTGCTCCAGCAAATAATAAAACGGATGGGAACGTAGAAATCATACCTGTTGCTAAACCAGCAATAATATTTGTTCCTGCTCCTGTAGACGATTGTTGTACAATATTTAAAATTGGTTTTTTACCTAATCCTGTATAGTATTCCGTTACTGAAGAAATAACAGCACCTACGAATAAACCTACTAAAGTTGCATAGAATACCCTCATTGAAGAAATCTCTTGCAATCCTTCTCCGAAGAAATTCATTTGCATTGTTTCAGGTAACATCCAAGTTACCAATCCGAAACATGACACAGCCACTAAGATAATTGACGTCCAGTTTCCAACGTTAAGAGCTCCCATAACTTGAGCTTCTTTAGCATCGTTGTTTTTTATTTTTACCAACATGGTTCCAATGATAGAAATTATAATTCCAGCACCAGCGATTGCCATTGGCAAAAGGATTGGACCAATACCTCCAAAAGCATCAGAAATTGCTCCTCCCATATCTTTAATTACATAGTTACCTAAAACCATTGCGGCCAATACTGTTGCCACATACGATCCAAATAAATCGGCTCCCATACCAGCAACATCACCAACATTATCACCTACGTTATCTGCGATAGTAGCAGGATTACGAGGATCATCTTCAGGAATACCAGCTTCAACCTTACCAACTAAATCAGCTCCAACATCGGCAGCCTTCGTATAAATTCCTCCACCTACTCTTGCGAATAATGCAATCGATTCAGCTCCCAAAGAAAAACCAGCTAAAGTTTCTAATACGATGGTCATGTCCATTGTATTTGTCCATTCGCTTCCCATAAAGAACCAAAAGAAAAATATAAAGAATGCTGTTAACCCTAACACAGCTAAACCTGCTACACCAAGACCCATGACTGTACCTCCTCCAAAAGAGATTTTAAGGGCATTAGGCAAACTGGTTCGGGCGGCTTGTGTAGTTCTAACGTTCGTTTTAGTTGCAATTTTCATTCCTATGTTTCCTGCGAAAGCTGAAAATACAGCTCCAAAAACAAACGCAATGACAATTAACCAGTGTGTTGTTGGCACAATAAAAGAGACTACAGCCAATAAAGCTGCTACAATAACAACAAAAACAGCAAGTAATTTATACTCAGCATTTAAGAAAGCCAAAGCACCTTCATAGATGTGATCTGAAATTTCTTTCATTTTACCATCTCCAGCATCTTGTTTCATAACCCAAGATTTCTTAATGAGCATGTAAATTAATCCTAAAAGCGCCAAAGCAATTGGCATGTAAATCATTAGTGATTCCATATTTTAATATTATTTGATTTGTTAATTAGCTGGGCAAAAGTAGTGAAAACCATTAAAACAAAAAAAACCCTTTTGTTTTATTACAAAAGGGCTATCATATGAGTTATGAATTAAAAACTAAATAGTGAAATCACCATTAGCCTTATGTTCGCTGTTTTCGTATCTATCGATGCAGTTATTTAAAATCTCGTAAGCCTCTTCAGCATTTCCCCAACCACCTACATCAACTTTTTTCTTTTCTAAATCTTTATATACCTGAAAAAAGTGTGTGATTTCTTTGATTCGATGCGGATTCAGATCTTGAATATCGTTGTAAGTATTCCAAATTGGATCTGTTACTGGCACACAAATTAATTTTTCATCTGGTCCTTTTTCATCAGCCATATGAAATACACCAATTGGTTTTACTTCCATCACACACATCGGAAATGTTGGTTCAGTTCCCATCACTAAAACATCTAAAGGATCGCCATCTAAAGCTAAAGTTTCTGGGATAAATCCATAATCACCAGGATACATCATAGATGAAAACAACATGCGATCGAAACGTATTTTATTAAGTTCAAAATCGTATTCGTATTTGTTACGACTTCCTTTTGGGATTTCTATCAGTACATCAAAAGTTAATTTTCCTGCTGGTGTCATATATTTTTAAATCTAATTTCGGGCTGCAAAGATAATATATTGTTTGGGTTGAATCGATAAATAATCAATGATTTGTTTAAAAAATGCGTATATTTCTATTGATTTAATAGTTTCAAGTCAGCGTATTTGACATTAGTAACGATAAAAAATCATTTTCAAAGAATGAAATTGCAATTACTCTTAATTACACTAATTCTTATCGCACAAACAAATTCCATAAAAGGTCAAAATCTAAAATCTCATCGATGGAATGACAGAGTTTTACTTGTCATTACCGATAGTGAAACTAATCTATTATTTCAACAGCAAATGCAAAGTCTGGAAGTACACCGAAACGCTCTTGATAATCGAAAACTTATTGTATATCAGGTCACTTCAAAAGCCTTTAAAACAGGATTTGTAGCATCTGACATTTGGATTAAAAGCTCAAATTTATACAGCAGTTTTAATTCGGAATCACTATCATTTAAAGTGGTATTAATTGGTCTAGACGGCCGTATTAAATTGGAGCAAAATGAATGCATTAGTATTGAAAAGTTATGCAATACTATTGACCGTATGCCTATGCGTCGAGCAGAGCTATCCAGATCAAAAAAAGCAAATTAAAAGTAAAATCCAAAACTTCCAGTAACACCAAAACGTCTGGCATCTGGTGTATCGAGGTAGTTTCCTCTGAAGTTAAAATCTATTCTAAGAACTTTAAAAATATTAGCTACACCAAAACTGTATTCGTAATATATACGATTATTAGGCGCAATCAAAGGGATTTCAACTGGATTTCCAGTGCTATTCAACGCAATATTTTCATTAGATAAATCTCCCCAAACTCCTCTTAAACCTAATACAAATCGCAAATTATAATCTTTTAAAAACGGAATTCTAGAAAACAGTCGTCCATTAAAATTATGTTCAACGTGCATAGACGTATAGGTATCGGTTACAAATTCATAAAAATCAAGTTGTGGAAACGTATTATAAATTGAAAAATAGGTTTGATTTCCTGGTACAACGCTTAATAATCCCAAAGGTACGTCTCCAAAGGTTTTACCAGATTCTATAGACGTTGTCAATCGGCCAAAACCACCAACTTGCCATGGCTGTATGTATGAAAGTTGAACTTTAGTATAATCAAAATCACTATCGAACCAGTTGCGATCACCACGACTTACCTGAGCAAATAATCGTGCAAAATTATCATTCTTTTCTCTACGTTCTACGCCATAACCGGTCATTTGTCGTTTAGGATAAAATCCTAAAGACAATCGGCTTTCAAACTGTTTTACTTCTGAAGAAATACCTGTTGCCGATTCTGGATCATTATAATCCATACTAAACGTTGGTGATGCCGAACGTAATGTTCTAAAACTTCCATCTAAGCGTATTTCAAAATTACGAGAGGGCTCAATAGACATTCCTAAATTAGTTAAGGAAATATTGGTGAGCTTATCATTTGCACCAGTTCCAATAACTGAGGACGATGCCAAACTTCGACCTAATACATCTGTAGAACTTGTTAAGCTTGCTCCAATTTGTTCGACATCTCGTCGATTCCCACCAAAAATGGTAAGCCTGCTTTTTTTGTCGAGCAACCATTTACCAGAAATTCCGTATTTAAACTTATCGTCTCTAAAACCATAAGCTATAAAGCCTTCCAATCGCCAAAGGTCATTTGGTCCAAAATAAGTTCGACCACCTGTTCGCAATCGCAAACCTTCAACATCGTTAAATCCGAAAGTCGAAAATATTGGTCCGTAATCAAAATTAATACTTGGAAATTCAACATAACCAGATGCCAGAATACTTCCTATATTATACAAGCGCTTAAACTTTTTTACGGTTTTAAGCGTGTCTAACATTTTATAGACGCCTTTCTCGTCTTTATTAAGCGATTCTAAACGGTTTTGTTCCCAAAAAGCATCATCTCGATTGTAAATGTCTTCATCAAAAGCATAGACTTCTTCATCGTAAAATGGTTCGCCTTTAGGTTGATCAAAAACATAATTTTCGTAAAGTGTTGTCCGTTTACCATAAACACCACGGGATTTTTCCTTTTTGTTTAAAGCGAAATCCGACAACATATAATCACGCTTAATCAAGAAAACGGAATCATTTAGCACCTCGAATTCCTGCTCAATGTAGATTTCTTTAACCCAGTTAATGTTTGCACTTTTTGACGCCTGCAAGTTGATATCCTTAATGGCATAGGTTGAATCGTTTACCCAAAAGTCGCCTTTAAAGGTCAACTCGTTTTTACGACGAGGATAGTAGATTATGTTATAACACCATTTATTATCAATAAACGCACTGTCTGAAAGCACATAGTTGTAAGTTTGAATTCCTGTTCTAGATAATGGACTTACAAAGCTTTTATCGAAGAATTTCAGGTAATTATCATACACATTAAAATCGGCATATAAATCGTCGATAAAGTCAATAATCACTTGATTGTTACTAAAACCTGAATTCTTGTTTCCTTTAAGATCTTCTTTTTCTTTGTTTATCACATTATCTCCATAAACTCTGCTCACAGCTTCATTTATAAAAATTGGCAAATAGGTTTTTCCAGTAACTTTAGAAGTATCTACTTCCTCAAATACAAACTCCATACCTCTAAACAACTTACTTTTAATAAGAGCACTATCGATGGTATTGAGATCAAATTCTACTTTTTCATATTTATCGTACTCGTACTGTTTAAACTGGCTTAATCCATTTTTACGTTTGCGTTCCCATATTTTTTTCAGGATTCTAATCGCTGGATTTTCGGAAGCTTTTTTAGATTGCTTTCCAGATACAATTACAACCTCATCAAGTGCGGCAGCCTCTTCTTTTAAGATAAATCTTAAATCGTAATTCACTTTCTTTTCAAGGATGACTTCTTTCATTTCAAAACCTAAAAACGAAATGATAAGTGTATCCCAAGTGTTTTCAGACTCTAAATAAAAGCGACCGTCTTCATTGGTAATGGTTCCTTCAGTAGAACCTTTAAATATCACATTAGCAAATGCCACAGGCTGGTCATATTCATCAAAGACATAACCACTGACTTTAGTTTGTGAAAAACTGAAGAGTATTCCGAAGAAAAAGAAAAAAAGAAGATATTTAAGGTTCATAGGCAAAAAAACTTCATCAACAATCATGCAAAAATGTGTTGATGAAGTTTATTAACGTAAAAAATTACGCTTTATTAGATGGTTTATAAAAAACCACTAAGCATTTATATACATTACTTTTTTTACAGCTTTAATCACCTCGTCTTTATTAGGCAACCACTGCTCGAGTAACACTGGAGAATATGGTGCAGGTGTATCTGCTGTATTGATTTTAACAACTGGAGCATCTAAATAATCAAATGCTTCCGATTGTACCAGGTATGTAATTTCGGTTGAAACGTTTCCGAAAGGCCAAGCTTCTTCAAGAACCACTAAACGATTTGTTTTCTTTACAGATGTGATAATAGCATCCCTATCCATCGGACGAACTGTTCTTAGATCGATAATCTCACAAGAAATACCTTCTTTCTCTAATTCGTCTGCTGCCTTGTAAGCTTCTTTAATGATTTTTCCGAAAGAAACGATCGTCACATCAGTTCCTTCTCTTTTAATCTCTGCAACACCTAACGGAATGGTGTATTCACCTTCTGGCACTTCACCTTTATCGCCATACATTTGTTCACTTTCCATAAAAATTACCGGATCGTCATCGCGAATGGCAGATTTCAATAAACCTTTGGCATCATAAGGATTTGATGGTACAACTACCTTTAGACCAGGTGTATTTGCAAACCAACTTTCAAACGCTTGAGAGTGTGTTGCTGCTAACTGACCTGCAGAAGCAGTAGGTCCACGAAATACGATTGGACATTTAAATTGTCCGCCAGACATTTGTCTAATTTTCGCAGCATTATTTATAATTTGATCAATTCCAACCAAAGAGAAGTTAAAGGTCATATACTCAACGATAGGACGATTTCCTGTCATTGTAGAACCAATAGCTATACCTGCAAAACCAAGCTCAGCAATAGGTGTATCAATCACGCGTTTTGGTCCAAACTCATCTAACATACCTTTAGAAGCTTTATAAGCTCCATTGTATTCTGCCACCTCTTCTCCCATTAAGTAAACGCTTTCATCTCTGCGCATTTCTTCACTCATGGCTTCACAAATAGCTTCTCTAAATTGAATTGTCTTCATGTATCCGTTTTTTTATCGAATAGCAAAAGTAATAATTATTGCCAATAAAAGCACATAAAATTAGAGTTGAAATAACATTAAAAACCGGCTATCTGCTATTCAAAGAAAATAAAGCCTTATAAGTCCTAAACTTTAAGTAATCGATAAAAAAGTGATTAATTTTTTGAATACTTAATAAATGAACAGAAGAAACCATTTAAAAACAATTCCACTTACTGATGAATTGTTAGAACTGAATTACTTTTTAATTGTTTTAAAATAGCAATGATTTTAGAATTGACAAGTCCAATTTTCCTAAATATATCTGGCTTTTTATCTATAACACACATAATCTCATCACGATGCGAAATAGCATAATCTGCTAATTTATCTCTTGGACTTAAAAACTCCAGTCCTATTGGCTTGTTCGATAATTGTTTAAGATAGTTTAATAATAACTCTAAATAATCTGCTTCAATATCCGAAAGCGTATTCTGTTTTTTTAAAACTAAAATGCTCATATGGGTATTGGTATTTGTTAAGGCCTTAAAAAATCGTTGTATTTCGACTGTATTAATTTTTTCTTGAAAATCTGATGCGACCGTTAAACTGATACCATTAGATGCAGTGGCATGTGGTGGCACAATTAAAA
Organism: Psychroserpens mesophilus; assembly: GCF_000826645.1. Lineage (GTDB taxonomy): Bacteria > Bacteroidota > Bacteroidia > Flavobacteriales > Flavobacteriaceae > Psychroserpens > Psychroserpens mesophilus. Next base: position 51,479 of record NZ_JXJP01000002.1, on the reverse strand, counting down.
CTGGACAAGACCTTATTTGTGCTCATATAACTTCGATAGTTGATCCTAATGAATTTGAACCTTTGCTAGTTAACACGACAACATCAATTCCTATTTTTTCAACATTTTCTTTAATACCTTCGACGACACTTCTACATTCTGAAATAGCGTGAAACGAATGTTTTGGATTATTACATTTTAAAGTATAACGTGTGACTAATCTTCCTAACTTCTTCAAAGATTCCTCTTTTGGTTTATCAAACCATTCATCATCGGCTTGAAGCATTTCAATTGCAGTCAAACCTGATGCTTCATATAAATATGTATTTAATAAATAAAACTCGCAATTGACGTTTTTGAAAAGCGTCGTTATATAATCAACCGTCTGATAACTATTAAGTGAAAAGTCTGTTGGAATTAAAATTTTTTTCATCTTCTTTTTATTTAGATTGATATGACTCACACGTTTTTATACGTTTTTGAAATAACCGTGAAAAAAATTGATTCCACGGCTATTAAACACAAAAACCAACACGAATTATTTTGCTATTAATCAATATAGAATGTGTGCATCAATTGTTAACTATATTTAAAAATCATAGTCAGTACTCCTATTAATTATTTCCGTTGATACTTTTTTAGCAACACATAGCATTGTTCTTTAAATGAATTGTATTCATTTATAAATTTCAAATAGTTCTCTCGCTTTTGCTCATGAGCTTTTAATCTTAGGTTATCATATTTAACTTTTCCGTATTCATATTCGGTTTTAAGCTCTTGTTCATATTTACATAAACTTGCCATATTCAATACATTCTTTCTACGGATGGCTTGAATTGACACTGAAACAGATGTGAGTTTTATGAGTTGTTTTTCAATATCAGATAAGTGATTTAATTCACTGTTGACATATTCTAATGTATGAATCCAGAAATTCAATTCTATCAAATCTTTTTGTAAGCACAACCTTCGGTGCTCATCAAGCTTGTATGTGGAATTTGAAGTCAAATACTCAAGAAATTAGTCAACTTTAACCAGTGTAAATTTACCTTGCACTTTATTGAAAAACTCATCCTTGAGTCGTCTATATTTATCTAAATGATATAAATAACTTCTTCGGTAACTTTCATGCTCTGTGATATAAATCATATCACAATGTGCGTCTTCACATTCAACTATATGAACTCTAGACTGAGCATACTTTAGAAGGGCGTTTAATAAAGTCTCGTTTTCGACTTCCTTTTTCTTAAAACGACTTACCACACTAATATCGCCTAATTTGTTGTTAAGCCCTTTATTACAAATACCTATGAGATTGACTAATTCTTTCTTTACATATTTAAGATGATTAATCCAATTATCTAACTCCATGGTATTTATTTTATGAGTTATATCAACATCAGAATCATGTTTTAATATTTCGGCGTTTTGAGTTTTCATTTCTTATTGAGTTAAATTACTATATCGATACCATTAAACGTTTCTTCCTGAGTTACTTCTGCAATTTCAATTTTTTGTTTTCCATTAGGAAAATTCCATTCAATAACATCATTTTTAGAATAACCTATCAAAGCTGATCCCATTGGCGTGAGTACTGAAATCTTAGTTTTTTTTACATCTTTATCGATAGGAATTACCAATTGCATCGTTTTTTCTAAACCACTTTCAAAAACCACAGTTACTTTACTATTAAACCTTATAATGTCATATGGCATTTCTTCTTCATCAACTATGTGTGCGGTTTTTAACTCTTCAGCTAATGCCATTAAACATTTTTGAGTTTCGTGGTCTTCTGCATATCCAGATATATTGAGTATGCGTTTTAGGTATACATATTCTTTCTTTTCTAATATTAAACTTCCGTACTTCATGTCTTAAAGCTTTAAATTGATATTAAGGAAAAATCCCTCTTTGTATGTAGGCTTTCTCTATACGCTCAATGGCGATACAGTATGCTGCAGTTCTCATATCCATTGCTTCACGTTCTGAATACTCATATACTTTATCAAAAGATTCTTTCAACTTTTTTTGAAGCTTCACCATCACCTCATCCAATTGCCATAATTCGCCGTTTCGGTTTTGCAGCCATTCAAAATAACTACCAACAACACCACCAGAATTACATAAAATGTCTGGTATAATAGTGATGCCTCTTTCCAACAAAATTTGCTCTCCTTCTACATTAGTAGGTCCATTAGCACCTTCTGCAATTAGTCTTGCTTTTATTTTTGATGCATTTTCTTTTGTGATTTGATTTCCTAATGCTGCCGGAATACAGATATCACAATCTAAAGCGAAGAATTTATTTTTGTTTACTGTCTTTGCATTTGGATAATCTACAATACTACCATCGTTAATTTTACTGTAATTAAATAAGTCTTCAACCTTAATACCTTTTTGATTTTGAATACTGCCAAAAGCATCTTGTACAGCAACTAATCTAGCGCCATCTTTTTCTAAAAAATGGGCAGCCCAATAGCCTACATTACCAAATCCTTGAACAATAAACTTCTTTCCTTCTAAGGTTCTATTATTCTTTTCAGACCAAAGTTTAATTGATAAATACACACCATAACCAGTTGCTCGATCACGACCTTCTAATCCTCCACTTGCGTCTGGCTTTCCAGTAACAACATGTTGATTTGCTGTGCGCTCAGCTGGTGGACGTGTACTCATGTATGTATCTGCAATCCAAGCCATAGTTTGACTATTTGTGTTTACATCTGGCGCAGGAATATCATGCTCAGGCCCAATGTTATCAGCTAAAGCAAATGTGAAACGTCTTGTGATACGTTCTAACTCGCTTAGAGAATATTTTGAAGGGTCCAATTTAATGCCTCCTTTTCCACCACCATAAGGTAAACCTGCTAATGAGGTTTTCCAGGTCATCCACATCGCTAATGCTCTTGCAGCATCAATATCAACCGTTGGATGGTAACGCAAACCACCTTTATATGGACCTAATGCATTGTTATGTTGCACTCGGTATCCTGTAAAGATTTCGACGTCACCATTGTCCATTTTTACTGGAAAGTTTACAATGATTTCGTTATTTGTAATACTTAATATTTTTCTAATATTTGGATGTAGATTAATTTGGTCTGCAGCACTATTAAATTGCTCCATAACGTTATCCATCATACCTCGTACAGGTATGTTTTTTGTTTCTTTTTTTAATTCTGCTGTTATTGGTGTCATTTCTAATATATTTTAGATTGTAACTAAATGATTATTAAAACTTTATTCTATTTGGAAATTTGTAAGGACTTGTTTAAATGGTTTCAAATGTGAATATTCCATAGGTCGTCCGATGGTTTTCAAGGCTGTATAAAATTCATGATTTGTCTTTTATAAAAATTCTGAATAGTATTTTGATACAAGTTTTTTTTATCTCTAATCGTCAGTTGTTTTAAGTGTTATTTAAAATATCGGTTAGCAATAGATCTTTCGTGATATTTCTCAGTGACATATCTTCGTCGAGCTATTCTGCTATTCGATGTTTTATCTGTAGAGTTTTGAGCTGTTACTGCTGCAACTAGGGCATTAAAAATCATAAGCTTTCATATTAAATTGTTAAACTAATTCTAATTCTTGTTCTTTCTTTTGTTCATTTTCATCAATAACCATTAAACCGTAATTCTTAGGGGTTTCTTCGTCAAACTCGCTACAAGACCAAACGTCATCTTTTTGTGCGGTTAACACACAATTGGTGCGATGCATACAGCTCTGACAAATATTAATGTGGTTCATACTTAAACGCATTATTGTTATTGACATATCAAAAGGCAACACCTATGCCATAAGAATTTAAACAAATTATAAAACAAGAAAAACCCTTATAAACAAAAGGTCTTAATGATTTTTAGTTAAACCTTAGAACATAATGTATTGGTACAAAATCACCCAAGCGAGGAAAGATGTATCAATTAATAATTCTTAATCTAAAAGTTTTTGCCGAATGGTTTTTCGGTCTATTTGAAGAATTTCTGCGGCTTTGGTTTTATTATTTCCAGTAGCTCGCAATACTTTTTCTATATATTGCTTTTCAACTACTTTTAATGGCACTAAAGCTTCTGGAGAGAAAGTTATACTATGCTTTAAGTGTTCAGGTAAATGTGCGATATCTACAATTTTATCGCTCATAATTACAGCACGTTGGATGATATTTTCTAATTCTCTTATGTTTCCTGGCCAATCGTATCGCTCTAAAATGGCTAAAGCTTCAGGTGCTATTTTTAAAAATCGATCTTTGTATTCTACACCATATTTGAATAGAAATTTTTCAACTAATAATTGAATATCATCTTTTCGGTCTCGTAAAGGTGCCACATTAATTTCTACCACAGTTAACCGATAAAACAAATCTTCTCTAAAGGTTTGTTTTTGAATCATATCCTGTAAATCGCTATTGGTTGCTGCAATGATTCGCACATCAACTTTTTCTGCTTTGGTTGAGCCAACGCGAACAACTTCTTTTTCCTGAAGCACGCGTAACAATCTTGATTGAACTGTTAATGAAGCGTTTCCTATTTCATCTAGAAAAATCGTACCTCCATTAGCAGCTTGAAAAAACCCTTCTCTATTAGTTTCAGCACCAGTAAACGCTCCTTTAATATATCCAAACAATTCAGTTTCTAATAAATTCTCTGGAATACCACCACAATTTACGGCTATGAATGGTGCTCTCGAAAATTTGCCTTGATAATGAATAGCACGCGCAACCAATTCTTTTCCAGTTCCACTTTCACCTTTTATAAAAACTGTAGCTTTGTTGTTTTTTACACGTTCAATAATTTGAATAACGGTATTAATTTTTTCAGAATTACCAATTATTTCGCGATAGCCTTGTTGTATTTCTTCGGAAGAATTCTTAGCCTGAAGCACATTTTTTTCGGAAGCAACCATAGTCTTATCTAATGCAAGTTTCAACTCGTCTTTTGTAAATGGTTTGGTGAGATAATCAACAACTCCAGATTTAATTGCCTCTAAAGATCCTTGAACAGATGGGTAACCTGTTACTACTAATTTTGGTAATTTCGGATAATGCTCAGACACAAATTTTATGAGTTCAAATCCATCAACTTCAGGCATCTTCAAATCAGTAATCAACAAATTGATAGGAGTATCTCTTAATATTGTTACAGCTTCTTTAACCGAAATTGCTTTAAAAACATGGTAATTCCATGATTGCAAATGACGCTGTAAGAGCTCAAGAATATTGACATCATCATCGACTATTAGTATGTTTTCTTTTCGTAATTGCATAATCAAAATTACTCTTTAGGAAGGCTTACGGTAAAGATAGCGCCTTTTTTAATGTTATTTTCTGCGGTTATTTTTCCTTTATGAGAAGCCACTATACCATGCACAACACTGAGTCCTAATCCAGAACCATCACCAGTTGGCTTAGTCGTATAAAAGGGCTGAAACACTTTATCTAAATCAGATTCGGCAAAACCCAAACCTTCATCAGATATTTTTAGAGTAATATCATTTTTTGTTTTAAGAGCTTCTATAGTTATTAATCCATCCTTAGGTGAAAAGTAAATAGCATTAATCAACAAATTAAAAATAATTTGTGTGAGTTGAATTGGGTCAGCCTTTAACCAAAGTTCCTTGTCCTTAATTTTAACAGCATATTTTACCTGCTCCTTTTTAAATGTAGCATCTAGCAAATTAATTGCATTTTTTATATGAGACACTAAATCGACACGTTTCATTTCCTGTGGCATCTCACAAGCAAAAAACATCAATTTTTTTACAACTTCTCTTGAAAATATTGCGTTTTTAATAATCTTATCGACATCCTGAGATGATTTGTCTTCCTTATTCAAATCGTTTTTTAACAATTCGGCAAAACCTAAAATATTAGCTAAAGGCGTATTAAGTTCGTGTGCTATTCCAGCTGTAATTTCACCTAGAATACTCAAGCGATCTGCGTGCTCCATTTGGCGTTTAAGTGAAGTTTCATTTTTTTGAATTTCTACACGCTCTAACAAGTTTCCAATTTTTAATGCCACGCTATTCAACAACAATTGCTCTTCTCTTAAAAAGTTAATTTCTTTTGAGTCAGTCGTATTTAAGTGAACTGTAATTTGCCCTTCAGCCTGATTAAAAATTATTATATCGCTATAGATCGTTAAATCGTCTTCTGCAAATTCGTTGGTAGACATTGAAATTTCACCACAATCAATAATGATATCAGTTTTATTTGGATATTGAAAAGCCTTTTTTAAACTAAATGCAATTGCTTTTACAGTAGGTTCTATAGTCTCAAAATCTGTATTTGCAATTATTGAAGACACTTCATAGAGGCAAGTTAATTCTTTAATACGCTCTTTTAATTCTATTTCGATATTATTCATCTTTCACTTTCTTTGTTCTGTAAAAGATAATAAATTGGACTAGAAAACCGACTAAAATTAAAAACCCAATTTCTAATTGAGATATTAATCTATTGTTATCTAATGATTTCTGTGCAATGTCAGTCAAATATTTACTTTCTGAGACTTGTATCACAGCCAAACCCCTTAAATCAGCTTGAAGAAGGTCTAAATGATTTTCAATTTCCTTTTTCGTTAATGTTTCCTCTTTGAGTGTAAACTTAAGAAAGTTGTCTTTTAGACTCTCAAACGTTTTTGCCTCTGTTAGTGTTAGTTTCGTAGAGCCAAATGCATCGAGAAGTGTTTGAAATTCCCTATTTAAATTCTGATTTACATGAATACCATTGCCATTAACAAGGTGCAATCGTATCTTATACACTACAGTATTCATTTTGTGAACATAATCTTGAGCTACAACTCTATCCTTATAAACGGTAGTAAGTGCGTTTTGGACAGTTTCAAAATGAATTTTGTCTATCCTATTTGTTGCAAAAACCAGAAGAAAAACAATAAGAAGGGCAAATCCGATATTAATCTTATTGGAAATATTTGTTTTATTAGACATGATTGTTTGATGTTATTATGGTATTACTTTTAGAGTCATCAATTACCAATCCTTATCTAAACTAATTATACACAACATTTATAATCAATTAGTTACGTAGTTATGCCAAAATTTACATTGGGTAATATTTACTCAATTGGGTAATACTTACCCAATATTGTAATTTCAAGACTAGATCTAGAACACTTGATAAGTTGTTACATTGAATATGACTATCTGCATGAGCGAGATGCTTTTTAAACTATTTAATGATGACGTAAATTATCAATCCCACTTTTAACAATATTTTACTATGCATGCATAGTAAAATTCAAATTATTATAATTATCTTCGTGCTCAAGAAAAAAAATGTATACTCAAAATAAAAAATTTCGATATGAAAATATTAGTATGTATTAGTCACGTACCTGATACGACTTCAAAGATTAATTTCACTGATGGCGATACAAAATTTGATACAAACGGAGTTCAATTTGTAATTAATCCTAATGATGAATTTGGATTAACTCGCGCCATGTGGTTTAAGGAAAAACAAGGTGCCAATGTGACTGTTGTTAACGTTGGAGGACCAGAAACAGAACCAACACTTCGCAAAGCTTTAGCCATTGGTGCAGATGCTGCCATTAGAGTAAATACTGAAGCCAAAGATGGTTTTCAAGTTGCCAAAGAATTAGCCAATGTAGTCAATGAAGGTGGTTACGATTTAGTAATTGCAGGACGAGAATCTATTGATTATAATGGTGGTATGGTACCAGGAATGTTGGCTGCTTTAACCAATGCAAATTTTGTAACGAATTGTATTAGTTTGGAAGTTGATGGAACAAACGCTACAGCAATGCGTGAGATTGATGGAGGAAAAGAAACGGTTTCAACGAGTTTACCTTTAGTTATTGGCGGACAGAAAGGTTTGGTTGAAGAAAGTGATTTACGTATTCCAAATATGAGAGGAATCATGATGGCTCGTCAAAAACCATTGTCTGTCGTTGAGCCAGTAAATGCTTCAGCAGAAACCTCATCTGTTAAATTTGAAAAACCAGCTCCAAAAGGTGCTGTAACTTTAGTGGATGCCGATAATATTGATGAACTGATCAGTTTACTTCATAATGAGGCGAAAGTCATTTAAATGAGCTCTACCTTACTAAGTTGTCACATTGAGTACAGTCTAAATGTCTAATTAGGTAATTTAAAGGAAATAAAAACAATAACGAGATCCTGAAACATATATAGGATGTCAAAACAAAATACAACATGTCAGTTTTAGTATATACAGAATCAGAACAAGGAAAATTTAAAAAAACAGCTTTAGAAGCGGCTTCTTATGCCAAAGCTGTTGCAGACCAAATGGGTACAACAGTTACTGCTGTAGCCATCAATGCCAATGACACTTCAGAATTAGGAAACTACGGAGTAGATAAAGTATTAAAAATAACAAATGACGATCTAGCGTCATTCAATGCTAATGCATATGCAAGTTCAATTGAACAAGCGGCAAAGCAAGAAGATGCCAAGGTTGTTATTGTAAGTTCAAGTGCAGACAGTAAATACATAGCTCCAATTTTAGCTATTGGTTTAAATGCTGGTTATGCATCTAACGTTGTTGACGCTCCTTCCAGCACTACTCCTTTTACTGTAAAACGTACTGCTTTCACTAACAAAGCATTTAACATGACCACAATAGATACAGATGCTAAAGTGGTTGGTGTATCTAAAAATGCATTTGGTTTAGTTGAATCTAATGGAAATGCAACTACCGAAGACTTTTCACCTTCTTTGCCAGCTTCTGGAGTAAAAGTAGAATCAGTTGATAGAGCAACAGATAAAGTCACAATTGCTGATGCAGAGATTGTTGTTTCTGCTGGAAGAGGTTTAAAAGGTCCTGAAAACTGGGGAATGATTGAAGAATTAGCCGATGTTTTAGGAGCTGCAACTGCCTGTTCTAAACCCGTTTCAGATTTAGGATGGCGACCACATGGTGAGCACGTTGGTCAAACAGGAAAACCTGTAGCATCAAATTTATACATCGCTATTGGTATTTCTGGAGCAATACAGCATTTAGCAGGAATTAATGCTTCAAAAGTAAAAGTTGTGATTAATACAGATCCTGAAGCCCCTTTCTTTAAAGCTGCAGATTACGGTATCGTAGGTGATGCTTTTGAAGTTGTACCTACACTCATTGAAAAATTAAAAGCTTTTAAAGCTCAAAACGCATAATTTTTTTTAAATTGTGTTTAGAAAGGGCTGTTTAGATTTGGTTCTTTAGTTACAAATCTGCATTTTGCAGTTGGTAAAGTCCTAATTTAAACAGTTCTTTACGTTTTATATATTATGAGCTTAGTAAAATTAAATATAAAAGGAATTTCATATAGCCAAACCCAAAATGGCGCTTATGCTTTAATTCTGAATGAAGTAGATGGTGATCGTAAACTTCCAATCGTTATTGGAGCTTTTGAAGCGCAATCTATTGCTATTGCTTTAGAAAAAGAAATCAGACCTCCAAGACCGCTAACTCACGATTTATTTAAAAATTTTGCAGACCGTTTCGATATCGTTGTCAAACAAGTTATTATTCATAAACTGGTTGATGGTGTATTTTATTCTAGTTTAATATGTGAACGAGATAAAATTGAGGAAATTATTGATGCCAGAACCAGTGATGCCATTGCTTTAGCATTACGCTTTCAAGCACCAATTTTTACCTACAAAAATATTTTAGATAAGGCTGGAATTTATTTAAAAGTGAATCCGAAAAAAGGAGAAGAAGAACAAGATAGTATTTTGGTAGATGATTTTGTCGCTGAAGAAATTGAAGCAAGTGTTCAAGAAAACTACAAAGATAAAAGCCTAAAAGAACTCAATGCTCTTCTAGATGAAGCTGTTAATAATGAAGATTATGAAAAAGCAGCCAAAATTCGAGACGAAATATCCAAACGTTAAATACACTTTCAGATGAAACATGTTCTACTAGCTGTTGCAGCTATTTTTTTTGGACTTACGACTAGCTTTAGTCAAGACATAGAAAAGAAATGGCAATTTGATGCAATACAGGATGAAAATGGATTATCACTTCTTGAAATATCAGATTCTGATGTCATAAATCTTAGTGCTGGCGAATTTGAATATACGCTTCAAGCCAAAAATCTTAAAGCTTCAGGCGATTATATGTATCAAAATAATCTATTGGTTTTCTATTATTCAAAACCAAATGATACGATTCAACGTTATAAAATTTCTGAACTCACCGATTCTACCTTAGTCGTTTCTGAAAACAAAACCGTTTACAAATTCAAATCACCAAAAGTAGCCGAAGCCGTTACATCGGTAACTGATAATACTGCTGCTATAATACCAAGTCAAGGTTTTTCTTTTAATAGCCTTTGGCGTGGGATACTGGGTATGGCAACCTTAATTTTTATTGCCTTTCTTTTTAGTAGTAATCGTAGGGCTGTAAATTGGAAAACTGTTGGAATAGGTTTAGCATTTCAACTTATTATTGCTGTTGGTGTATTAAAGATTGAATTGGTCAAGACCATATTTGAATCTATTGGAAAAGTTTTTATTAAAGTCCTAGATTTCACCAAGGCTGGAAGTCAGTTTCTATTTGAAGGCTTAGTGGTAGATATGGATACTTTCGGATTTATTTTCGCCTTTCAAGTTCTTCCAACGATATTATTCTTTTCAGCATTAACTTCGGTTTTATTCTACTTAGGAATTATTCAAAAAGTAGTAAAGGCATTTGGATGGCTATTGTCTAAACTATTGAAAATTTCGGGAGCTGAAAGCTTAAGTGTTGCAGGAAATATTTTCTTAGGACAAACGGAAGCTCCTCTCCTTATAAAAGCCTATTTAGAAAAAATGACCAAGTCAGAAATTCTATTGGTCATGATTGGTGGAATGGCTACAGTTGCTGGTGCAGTATTAGCAGCTTATATTGGTTTCCTCGGAGGAGATGATCCTGTATTAAGATTGGTCTATGCAAAGCACCTATTAGCCGCCTCTGTTATGGCAGCACCTGGAGCAATTGTGATTTCAAAAATATTATATCCCCAAACTGAACAAGTCAATACTGATGTTGCTGTATCTCAAGAAAAAATAGGTTCTAATTTTTTAGATGCTATTGCGAACGGAACTACTGAAGGTTTAAAACTAGCCGTTAATGTTGGCGCAATGCTTCTCGTATTTGTCGCTTTTATTGCAATGATTAATTATGGTTTATTAAAAATAGGTACTATTGGAGGTCTTAATGATTGGGTAAGTGCAAATTCTCCTTATGATGCCTTATCGTTAGAAGCCATCTTAGGCACTGTCTTCGCACCTTTAATGTGGTTAATAGGAATCGCAAAGGAAGATATTATGCTCATGGGACAGCTTTTAGGAATCAAATTGGCAGCCAGTGAATTTGTAGGTTATATTCAATTAGCAGATCTTAAAAATGCTGCTAGTGCAACGCATTTAACTTATGAAAAATCAATTATCATGGCAACCTATATGCTGTGTGGTTTTGCCAACTTTGCGTCTATTGGAATTCAAATTGGCGGAATTGGATCGCTAGCTCCAGGACAACGTACGCAATTGTCTAAATTTGGTATGAAGGCTTTAATTGGTGGAACAATTGCTTCACTTATTTCAGCAACTATCGCTGGAATGATTATTGGCTAGTGGCGAATCGCTAAAGATGATAATTAGAGCATTCGAATGCAAAAAAAACGTTAATAACTTTTAATATAAAATAAGACCATCAGAATTAATTTTTATGGCTTTTTTCTATTTTCGCTTTACGTCATGCTGAACTTGTTTATTCATTAAAATCTACTTTAATTTTAGAAATTCATGAATCTTTGATTTTAGCATCTCATCCCAACAAGAATTAAGTTTAATTTAAATAGATTTCTGCATTCGCAGGAAATGAACATGAAGCAATACCACGACCTAGTTAAGCACGTTTTAGAACAAGGAAACGAAAAAGGAGATCGCACAGGAACTGGAACCAAAAGTGTATTTGGATATCAAATGCGTTTTGATTTAAGTGTAGGTTTCCCAATGGTAACGACAAAAAAATTACATTTAAAATCTATTATATACGAATTACTCTGGTTTTTAAAAGGTGATACAAATATTGAGTATTTAACTGAAAACGGTGTCCGAATCTGGAACGATTGGGCCGATCAAAATGGTGATTTGGGTCCTGTTTACGGTCATCAATGGCGCAACTGGAATAGCGACGACATCGATCAAATTAAAGATGTGATTGAAACTTTAAAAAACAATCCTAACAGTCGTCGTATGTTGGTCTCTGCCTGGAATCCTTCAGTATTACCAGACACTTCAAAATCATTCGACGAAAACGTAGCCAATGGGAAGGCAGCACTTCCGCCTTGCCATGCCTTTTTTCAGTTTTATGTAGCTAACGGAAAACTATCCTGTCAGCTCTACCAACGTAGTGCAGATATCTTTTTAGGTGTACCTTTTAATATTGCTTCGTATGCGTTGTTAACGATGATGATGGCTCAGGTTTGTGGTTATGAAGCTGGAGAATTCATTCACACCTTTGGTGATGCGCATATTTACAGCAATCACTTTGAGCAATTAGAACTCCAACTTTCTCGTGATATCAGACCATTGCCTAAAATGATTTTAAATCCTGAAGTAAAAGATATTTTCGATTTCGATTTTGAGGATTTCACATTGGTAGATTATAATCCGCATCCACATATCAAAGGTGCGGTAGCTGTTTAGACGTTATGATTAAAAATACACTCATTTTAGTAATATTTGTATGTGGAAGTATTCTATTTGGACAAGAATCTACTGAAAACCAAAATGAAGATTCTTCTAAATATCCAGTGTACAGAGGTTGCGATAAAGAATCAAGTAATAAAGCTTTAGAGGACTGTTCAAAACACAAAATCATGACTTTTATCAAAATGAGTTTTGATATTGACATGGCAAGTCGAGTGATGCCTTTGGAACAATCAACGCAATTCCTCTTGGAGTTTACAATCAATACAAAAGGAAAAATAGAACATGTAAATGCTAAAGCTAATCATAAAGCCATAGCTATTGAAGCTATAAAGGTTGCTAAACGTCTTCCAAAATTTAAGGAGCCTGGTTTTTCAAATGGTGAAGCAGTTGATACCCCTTTTAGCTTGTTAATGACGCTATATTTTCAATAAATAAAAAAGAGCTTTCATGACTGAAAGCTCTTTTTTAAGGTTATAAAACGGAATCTACTATAAATTCAAGACACCATTTTCAGCTGCTGCAAAGTCATTCCATGCATAAGCATCTGCTTGGTCATCATTGACGTAAGTTCCGTCAACTAAATATCTAAACTCATAAGAGTTGTCTTTTTCTAAATCTACAGTCCCTTTAAAGTTTCCGTTTTTTAATTTCTTAAGCTGAACTGCTTTCTTTGCGTTCCACTCGTTAAATGTTCCTACAACTGCTACTTTTTTTGCTTCTTCAGCAGGTACAGTAAAAGTTACTTTACAAACCGGTTTGCTTTTTAAGTATTGTTTTGTAATTGCCATAATACTAAGAATTTAATTATAGGTCAAAGGTATAAAAGAAACACACACACTCAAACTAATAATAAGTTCAAAACCAAAGAATTATCATTTTGATAAAATTAAACCCTTTTTAATTTAAAGTATGAATAAAATACAGATAAAAATTATGAGATTAATAAGTATTAGATATTTTATTAGATGCTGATTTTCAACAACTTTAGAACGATAACGTTTGCGTTTACATACAGGAAGATTAAATTAAAATCATTACAACGTTTGCGTAAAAAATCATAACTTTATAGTTGTAAATATTTACAATTATGTTCGGAAAAAAGAAAACAAAACCAAGTATAGATCAAGAGCAATTGGCTTTAATTAAAGCTGCAGAAAAACGTATCAAACAGAAAAAACGTTTATACATTCATTTTGTGATTTTCTTGATTGGAGCTGTCTTTCTTATTCTAGCAAACACAGTTTTGGGTATAGGAAAAGATTTAAAAATTGCTGGACTCGAATGGTTTGTCATCGCTATTGTCTTATGGTTATTCTTATTTATATACCACTTTATCTCTGTGTTTATTACGCACAAGTTTATGGGCAAAGAATGGGAAGATCAACAACGTGAAGCTCTTGTAGCAAAACAACAAGAACGCATTGATCAGCTTACTCAGGAATACATAAAGGAAGAGAAAGAAATTGCTAAATCTCAAGCCTACAATCAAATTTTAGATAGCAAAATAACTCCAGAAAAAAAAACTCCTGAGCTCACAATAATTGTTGCAGCTGGTGAAAATAATGCCATTGGAAAAGACAATGATTTAATCTGGCATTTGAGCGATGACCTTAAACGCTTTAAAGCACTCACTAACGGTCACCATATTATCATGGGACGAAAAACTTTTGAGAGTTTTCCAAAACCACTTCCTAACAGAACGCATATTGTTATTACCAGACAAAATGGTTACATAGCTCCTGAAGGTGTTATTGTCGTGAACAATTTAGATGATGCTATTGATGCAGCTAGACATGATAAGCAACCGTTTATTATTGGTGGTGGTGAAATCTACAAACAATCGATGACTTTGGCTCACAAGATTGAACTCACACGTGTGCATGCAAATTTTGAAAATGCCGACACCTATTTCCCTGAGATTGATGCCATGCAATGGAAAGAAATAAGTAATATCTCTCATGAAGCTGACGACAAACATGCGCATGCATTTTCATTTATTACCTATGTAAGGAAATAAACTTTCCTTTTAAATATTCTTTTGTTATCTGCTTAAGATAGAAGCAACCTTTTGCTGGCAAATTGCGTCTTAATTATAAGTAGTATCTTGTAGTGAGATACTTTTAATTTGTAACGCTTTCACTTTTGCGTCGTCATATTTACATAACCAATCAAAAAACACTATTCAATGAGCACCTTAAAAATCAATAATTTATCAAAAACTTACGCCAATGGCGTAAAGGCATTAGACAATGTAAATCTGGAACTTGAAAACGGCATGTTCGGACTTTTAGGACCGAATGGCGCAGGAAAATCATCGTTGATGAGAACCTTAGCAACACTTCAGGAAGCCGATTCAGGGACAGCAACTTTAGACGATATTGATATTTTAAATCAACCTGCAGAATTGAGAAAAGTATTGGGTTACTTGCCTCAGGAATTTGGCGTATATCCTAGAATTACAGCCGAACAACTATTAACACATCTCGCAATTTTAAAAGGTATTACAAATACTTCAGAACGTAAAGAACTCGTCAAATATCTACTTGATAAAGTGAATTTATACGATAAAAGAAACAAATCTGTCAAAGGGTTTTCTGGTGGTATGAAGCAGCGTGTTGGAATTGCTCAGGCGCTCATTGGTAATCCGAAATTAATTATCGTTGATGAACCAACTGCAGGTTTAGATCCAGGTGAGCGAAACCGTTTTTACAATTTACTAGCCGATGTTGGTAAAGACGTTATTGTTATTTTATCAACTCATATTGTTGATGATGTACGTGAATTATGCACAAAAATGGCCATTATGAATTTAGGCGAAATCGTTTTTCATGGTTCGCCTCAAACAGCTATTGACGACTTAAGTAGTAAAGTATATCAGAAAATTGTAAGCAGAGAAGATCTTGAAACTTATGCCAAGGAATATAAAATTATATCAAATAAAATGGTTGGTGGAAAACCACTAATTCACATCTTTAGTGAAGCTGATCCACAAAACGGATTTGAACAAGTAACCCCTAATTTAGAGGATGTTTTCTTTTCTAAAATCAACACTTCAAACGTACTTGTTTAATCCCATCTAACCATTTTCAATCATGTTTAAAACATTTTTTCTTTCAGAATTAAAATACACACTTAAGCAACCTATGGTGTATATTTTTATGTTCATTTTAGCTCTCATGGAGTTTTTTGCAACGGTCAGTGATAACGTTCAGGTTGGAGGGGCTATTGGAAACGTGTATCGAAACTCGCCGTACACGCTTACGCTTCATGTAACTATATTTTGCATATTTAGTTTATTAATGGCAGTTGCCTTTTTTAATAATGCCGCCTTAAGAGATCATAATAACGAGTTTAACGAAATTCTTTTTACAACACCTCTAAGTAAATCTGGTTACTTTTTTGGTCGCTTTCTTGGCGCCTTGTTTGTATCAACTTTACCTCTTGTAGGCGTTTTCATTGGAATGCTTTTGGGCACGTATTTGAATTCAATTTTTGAATGGATAGATCCATCGCGATTTGGTCCATTCTATTTTGAAACCTTCTTAAACAATTACTTACTATTTATTCTTCCAAACATGTTTCTGGCAGGAACGGTCATTTTTGCAATGGCAAATAAATGGAAGAGTACAGTGATTTCATTTGTTGGTGGCTTAGTTATTATTGTTGCCTATATTGTTTCAGGTTCTCTAATGAGTGATGTTGACAATGAAACCATAGCTGGTTTATCTGATATTTTTGGCATTAACACCTACGCTATTGAAACTAAATACTTCACTCCAGTTGAAAAAAACACTATTAGCCCAGGTTTTTCAGGCCTTTTATTGTATAATAGATTAATCTGGATTGCTGTTGGATTACTAATTTTATTTTTATCCTATTTTAGTTTTTCATTTAAACAGAAAAATAAAAAGGTTAAAAAAGAGAAAATCAGCACCCGAAAAGAGGAAACTGTTTTTACACTTCCGAAACTAAATCCTTCTTTTAATAATGCTACAAACTGGCTTCAGTTTAAAAGCTTTTTTTACACAAATTTCTTAAGCATCATAAAAAGTGTCACTTTTAAAATTCTATTCCTCTTCTGTATCATTATTTTGGTAGCAGACTTAAGTGGTGGCTTTGAGTACTTCGGATTACAATCGTATCCTGTAACGTATAAACTTATCGACTCTATTAAAGATAATACTGATATTTTCATTATCATTATTGTGGTCTTTTTTAGTGGAGAATTAATCTGGAGAGATCGTGATTATAAAATAAATGAAGTCGTTGATGCCACTGCACACACTTCCTTTATATCTATGGCAGCAAAAGCTTTATCGTTAGTTAGCATTGCAACCATTTTGAATCTGTTTTTCATCTTAATTGGTGTTATTTATCAATTATTAAATGGCTTCACTCGTATCGAGCTTGATGTGTATCTTTTAGATTTTTTCTATGACAACTTACCGCTTTTTATTGTTTTTGGCGGCATTACAATTTTAGTGCAGGTCCTTTCCAGTAATAAATATATTGGATATTTCATTGCTATTCTTATTCTCTTAGTCTGGGAAATTGTATTAAGTATTATGGATATAAGTTCAAATATGTTAGATGTTGGAGGTGGTGTTTCTACTTATTATTCTGATATGAACGGCTTTGGCCCAGGTGTTAAAGGTGCTTTGTGGTTTAATCTCTATTGGGTTTTATTTTCAGTATTAGGTTTACTCATCGCTGGTGCTTTATGGAATCGAGGTTCTAAAAATTCATTATTTAGTCGTATTAAAACAGCCAGAAAAGAAGTGCCAAAAAGCTACCGAAGTGTTATTGCCATTACAGCAATTGCGTGGATTGGAGTTGCAGGTTTTGTCTATTATAACACTCAGATTTTAAATCCGTATTACTCTGGTGATACCTTAGAACAATTATCTGCAGATTACGAAAAAAAGTACGGAAAATACAGAGACATTGTTACTCCAAAAATCACAGATGCAAAATATTATATTGATATTTTTCCTGACAAAAGAGACATTCATGTTAAAGCAGATTTAGAATTAACAAATGCTTCAGACCAGCCCATCGATTCACTTCATTTTTATAATAGTGATGGTTGGGATACGAAATTGAATATTCCAAATGGAACTGTAGTTTATAAAGACACAACCTATTTATTTAAAATTTACAGGTTGAGTCCACCTTTACAACCAGGTGAAAAAATAACCATGACTGTAAATAACAAATACATAACCAAAGGGTTTAGCAACAACAGAGGTAATACTAAGATTGTTAAAAATGGTAGCTTCTTCAATAATGGTGATATTTTACCTACTATGGGATATAATGAAGGCTATGAACTAAGCGATAAAAATACCCGAAAAAAATATGATCTTCCTGAGAAGGATCGAATGCCAGAACTTACTGAAGGTGTTACCGATTTGCATATGGGCAATTATATTTTTAATGGACAATCAGATTTTATAAATGTTGAAACAGTGATATCAACTTCTGGTAATCAAACTGCTATTGCTCCTGGCTCCTTAATTAATAAGTGGGAAGAAAATGGTCGAAACTATTTTCATTATAAAGTCGATACGCCTTCATTAAACTTTTATTCATTCATGTCTGCTGATTTTAAAATTAAAAAACGCAAGTGGAATGGCATTGATATTGAAATTTATTATGATGAAAAACATCCTGAAAATGTAGATATGATGTTAGATGCTGTTGAACGGTCTTTAACATACTTCACAGAACATTTTGGTCCTTATTTTCACAAGCAATGCAGAATTATTGAATTTCCAAGGTATGCATCATTCGCTCAAGCTTTTCCTGGAACGATGCCATATTCAGAAGCTATTGGATTTGTAATTGATCTGGAAGATGAAACAGAAAACAATGTAGTAGATGCAGTTATTGCTCATGAAATGGCACATCAGTACTGGGCTCACCAGGTTATTGGCGCTTATATGCAAGGTAGCACAATGTTAAGTGAAGGGTTCTCAGAATATTCGTCCTTAATGACCTTAAAAAACATTACTGAAAATCCGATGAAAATGAGAGAATTTTTAAAGTACAATCACGATCGGTATTTACGCGGACGAAGTGGTGAACGACTTAAAGAATTGCCATTATATCAAGTTGAAAATCAAGGCTATATTCATTACGGAAAAGGAAGTGTCATTTTATATGCCTTACAAGACTATATTGGAGAAGACAAAGTCAATACAGCAATGAAAGGCTTTTTAGAAGAATATCGTTATAAAGGTCCTCCCTATCCAAGCTCACATGATTTCTTGCGTCACTTAGAGCCACAAGTTCCAGATTCGCTCAATTATTTAATTAAAGATTGGTTCAAGGAAATCACACTTTACGACAATAGATTAAAAGAAGCTACTTACAAAACTTTAGACAACGGGAAATATGAAATTACTATGGAGATTGAAAGTTCTAAAATAAAATCTGATAGCCTTGGTAATGAAACAAAAGTTCCAATTAACGACTGGATTGATATTGGTTTCTTTATGGATAGTGATGAAGAAAAATTATATCAACAACAGCGTTTAAAATTTGATAAAGAAACATCTTCGATTACAGTTCAATTAGATTCTTTGCCAGTTAAGGCAGCTATTGACCCTAGACATATTTTGATTGATCGTGTATTTAATGATAATATAAAAAGTATCAGTCAGGAAGATTAAGATTTCAATGTTTATAACAGAACACCTTAAACTTTAAATTTAGCTTAAGGTGTTTTTTTTATTTGAATATTCATTAATTTCGAACCATGATAAAAGCCTTACAGTTACGCATTAATTTACATCAAGAAGCCAAAACTGACGGTCTGCTTAACAAGGCAGCCTATGATTTAGGTATCAACCCTTCAGAGATAACTGGAATTAAAATTCTAAGAAAATCGATTGATGCACGTAAGTCCCAAATCATGTTCAATTACAAGGTTGAAGTTTACATCAATGAACCTGTTCCAGAAACGTCAGACTATACATTTGATTATAAAGATGTTTCGAAATCAAAACCAATTCATATTATTGGTTTCGGACCAGCAGGAATGTGGGCAGCATTACGATGCATAGAATTAGGTTTTAAGCCTGTAGTATTAGAACGCGGCAAAAATGTTCAAGACAGACGTCGCGATTTAAAAGCCATAAATCAAGATCATATTGTTAATGAGGATTCAAACTATTGCTTTGGAGAAGGTGGAGCCGGAACTTATAGTGATGGCAAACTTTATACGCGAAGTTTGAAGCGAGGAGATGTGCGTCGCATATTTGAAAATTTAGTCTTCCATGGTGCAACAGAACAAATTTTAGTTGATGCACATCCACATATAGGAACTAACAAATTACCTAATGTGGTTCAGAATATTAGAGAAACCATTTTAAAATTTGGCGGTGAAATTCATTTCGAAACTAGAGTAACAGACTTTACAATTAAGGACAAAAAAATTACAGCAATTCAACTTCAAAATGGCAATGAATTGGCTGTTGAAAAAGTTATTTTAGCTACTGGTCATTCAGCTCGTGATATCTTTTATTTATTGAACGACAAACACATTCAGTTAAAAGCAAAATCGTTCGCCATGGGAGTTCGGGTAGAACATCCACAAGATATTATTGACGGCATTCAATACCACTGCATAGGCGAAAAGCGCAGCGAATTATTACCTCCTGCAGCTTACAGTTTAGTACAACAGGTAAATGACAGAGGTGTGTATTCATTTTGTATGTGTCCTGGCGGATTTATAGTTCCTGCTGCGACTGCAAATGGAGAGGTCGTCGTTAATGGCATGTCGCCTTCAAAACGAAATAACAAGTTTGCAAATTCTGGCATTGTTGTAGAAATTAATGCGGATAAAGATTTATACAAATACGAACATTTTGGCGAATTGAAAGCGCTAGAATATCAAAGAGATTTAGAGCGCTTAGCATTTACTTCAGGCGGAAGACGACAATCTGCTCCTGGCCAACGATTAACCGATTTTGTAGCAGGCAAGCTATCTTCAAGTCTCAATGAAACATCCTATCAACCAGGCTTGAAATCTGCTCCTTTACATTCTTTATTACCAAAATTAATTGGTGGCTCACTTCGAAAAGGCTTTAAAGCATTTGGTGAAAAAATGCATGGTTATTATACTGAAGAAGCCAATATCATAGGCGTTGAATCTAGAACTTCATCACCTGTAAGCATTCCTAGAAACGAGGATTTAGCACATCCTGAAATCACTAATTTATATCCTTGTGGTGAAGGTGGAGGTTATGCTGGAGGAATTGTTTCTGCTGCTATGGATGGCGAACGTTGTGCAGAAGCTGCAACTTCAAACTTATAAGTTCAATATTATTCCTATTTTTGCACAATAAATTTTTGATTAAAATGAACGCATATATATTTCCAGGTCAAGGAGCTCAGTTCTCAGGAATGGGATTAGACCTTTATGAAAACTCACCTCTAGCTCAAGAGTTGTTTGAAAAAGCTAATGATATCTTAGGATTTCCTATTACAGATATCATGTTTGAAGGGTCTGATGACGATTTAAAAGAAACTAAAGTGACGCAACCAGCTATTTTTTTGCATTCAGTTATCTTAGCAAAAACACTTGGTGACAACTTTAAGCCAGATATGGTTGCTGGCCATTCACTTGGAGAATTTTCAGCTTTAGTAGCTGCAGGTGCTTTAACTTTTGAAGACGGATTGAAACTGGTTTCTCAACGTGCTCAAGCAATGCAAAAAGCTTGTGAATTACAACCAAGCACGATGGCTGCAGTTTTAGGTTTAGACGATGATGTTGTAGAAAATGTATGTGCAAACACTGAAGGCATTGTGGTTGCTGCAAATTATAATTGTCCAGGTCAGTTGGTGATTTCTGGTGAAGTTGAAGCTATTCACAAAGCATGTGAAACATTAAAAGAAAAAGGTGCTCGTCGTGCTCTAGTTTTGCCTGTTGGCGGAGCTTTTCACTCACCTCTTATGGAACCAGCTCGTGAAGAATTAGCGGCTGCCATAGAAAACACCACATTTAGCAAACCTAAGTGTCCTATCTATCAAAATGTAACAGCTACTGCTATCACTGATGAAAACGAAATTAAAGCAAATTTAATTTCACAATTAACTGCTCCTGTACGATGGACTCAGTCTGTACAACAAATGATTGCGGATGGCGCATCTCATTTCACTGAAGTTGGACCAGGAAAAGTCTTACAAGGTCTTGTTAAAAAAATAAATCGAGAATCTGAAACGGCTTCAGCAACTTTTGAAACTAATGCTTAAGATTCTATGAAGTTATCTAGAAACGTAAGCATTGTATTGCTTATCATCTTCAATATTGCAATTGACCAAATTTCCAAAGTAATTGTTAGAGCAAATATTGAACTACGAGAAGTAATTGAACTTATTGGTGACAAATTTATTCTTACCAATGTAGAAAACAAAGGTGCTTTTCTTGGCATGGGAAGCGAAATGAATGAGACACTGAGGCTTATTTTCTTATTGATTCTTCCAACATTAGTATTAGGTTACCTGATTTACTATATAATAGTTAACAAAACCTTAGACAAATTAAGTACGATGGCATTAAGTTGTATCGCTGGTGGAGGAATTGCTAATGTGTTTGATCGCATTGCTTTCGGAAAAGTAACTGACTTTTTCTTTATCGACTTAGGAGGTGTTTTTAAAACTGGTATTTTTAATGTTGCTGATATGTCTGTAACTTTCGGAATGCTTGTTCTTATATACACCTGGATCATAGCACCAAAAAAAAACACGGTCTCATAATTTAAGCAAAAAGCCTATTCCAATGGAATAGGCTTTTTGTTTTATCTTGCTAAACTAATATTGTCACAATCTTTCACTTCACCATAATAGGTTTCTCTGTATTTATGAAGTGTTTTAAATGGAATATTAAGAAATTGTTTCTTAATGTAAGTCACATTGATGGACAATGCTCCCATTTTTTTAGTAAATCTAACTTCAGGCTTCGTTTCTCTTTTAATACTAATCAGTTTCATTGGTTTTCATTTATCATTAAAGACAAAGGAACATATACCAATAACCAATTCCAAGTTTAAAGCATTAAATGATTGTTAATCAAATTGTTAAATGTAAAACCAATAATTATAAGCTATTATTATTAACAGATTCACAAGGATATCGCCTATCAACTAACAGTTTTACAATGAGATGATGACGATTTATTTAAGATTTCTAATATTTTGCTCCCATTTCCAGGCAGATAACATGGCATCATCAAGTGTCGATTTTGCTTCCCAACCTAAAACAGCATTTGCTTTTTTAGTGTTTGCATAGGCTTTAACCACATCACCTTCTCTTCTAGGCGCTATTTTGTAATTAAGAGATTGCCCTGAAACCTTCTCAAAAGACTGAATCACTTCTAATACCGAACTACCAACTCCAGTACCAACATTAAATGTTTCAAAATTTGATGAATTCTTAGCTTCCAAAAGTCGTTGTAAAGCAACAACATGAGCCTTAGCCAAATCCACAACATGAATGTAATCTCTTATGCAAGTCCCATCTGAGGTTGGATAGTTATTTCCAAAAACAGACAAGCACTCTCGAAGTCCAGCAGCTGTTTGCGTTATAAATGGCACCAAATTTTGAGGGACACCAATAGGTAATTCTCCAATTTTAGCAGACGAATGAGCACCAATAGGATTAAAGTATCGTAAGGCAATTGCATTTAGATTAGCATTGACTTTACAGGTATCTTTTATAATTTCTTCACCTATTTGTTTTGTGTTTCCATACGGAGATTCAGCAGGTTTTACAGGTGCATTTTCAGTTATTGGCATTTCATCTGCCTGACCATAAACAGTACATGACGAACTAAAGATAAAATTAGAAGATTTTAGATTAAGAACTTCTTTCAACACATAAATAAGTGTATTGAGATTGTTTTCATAATACAACAAAGGCTTTGCTACGCTTTCACCAACTGCCTTACTGGCCGCAAAATGAATGACTCCAGAAATATCATTATGCTTTTGAAAAAAATGTTCTACTGAAGACTTTTCTTTTAAATCTATTTTTTCAAACATTGGAGAAATTCCGGTAATTTCAGTAATACCTTCTATAACATCGATAGAAGCATTAGACAGGTCATCAATGATAACAACGTCGTAACCTTCATTTTGTAACTCTACAACCGTATGTGAACCAATGAACCCTAATCCACCAGTAACAAGAATTTTCTTCATTAGTATTAAGAATTTACAAAATTGATAACTGTAGACGTAATGAACTCAATTTGTTCATCATCTAATTCAGTATGCATTGGCAATGAAATAACTTCTTTAACTAATTGATTTGTAACCGGAAAATCTGCTTCATTATATCGAGAATCTTGATATGCCTTCTGTAAATGTAGAGGAATTGGATAATACACACCACATGGAATTCCATTGTCATTCAAGTGTTTTACCAATGCGTCCCTGTCTGTATTTAAAATCCGTAGTGTATATTGATGAAACACATGACAGTCACATGTGTCACATATGCCTTGACAAGTTGTTTTGCCACTTGGTATAATGATATTGTCAATGCCACTAAAAGCAGTGTTATAAGCTCTTGCTGCCTTTCGTCTTTCTTGATTATATGTATCGAGTCGTTTTAATTTAATATCTAAAATAGCAGCTTGAATAGAATCTAATCTCGAATTTACGCCAACAACATCGTGATGGTAACGCACATACATGCCATGATTTACAATACCTCTTATGGTGTGTGCCAAATCGTCATCATTTGTAAAAATCGCACCACCATCTCCATAACATCCCAGATTTTTAGATGGAAAAAAGGACGTCGAAGCTACATGTCCAATAGTTCCAGCTTTAGCCTTAGTGCCATCGCTGTAGGTGTATGTAGAACCAATACCCTGAGCATTATCTTCAATAACGTAAAGATTATGAGCCTTAGCAATAGTCATAATTGCCTCCATATTGGCACACATTCCGAAGAGATGAACAGGAACAATCGCTTTAGTTTTTGGTGTAATTGCTTTTTTAATAGCATCTACATCGATATTAAATGTTACAGGATCTACATCGACCAATACTGGTGTTAGTTGCAATAGCGCAATAACTTCAACAGTTGCAGCAAATGTAAAATCTGCCGTAATAACTTCATCACCTGGTTTCAAATCTAATCCCATCATCGCTATTTGTAACGCATCTGTACCATTAGCACATGGAATTACATGTTTAACACCTAAATAGGATTCTAGATTTTTCTGAAACTCATGAACTCTTGGCCCATTAATATATGCCGTAGAATCTAACACCTCTAAAACAGAGCTGTCAACCTCAGCTTTTATTTTGCTATATTGACCTTTAAGGTCAACCATTTGAATTTTTTTCATACAAGACGAAATTACAAAATTCATAAGCATTAAGCAATGAAATTATTTCAAAGAACAGTATTTTAGCAGGAACTAAACGTTTATATATTGTATAATTTAGGAATACATATACTTTCATTCATTTTAAAAGCACTTGCATTATTTAATGATAAGATTAAAAAAGGTGTTGAAGGTCGTAAAAAAACATTTGAAATATTAAAAAACCATTTAATTCCTAACGATAAAACGATTTGGTTTCATTGTGCCTCCTTAGGTGAATATGAACAAGGTCTACCTGTATTCGAATCGATTAGAAAAAAGTATCCTGCATATAAAATCGTACTAACTTTTTTTTCGCCTTCAGGTTATGAGATTCGCAAAAACACACCTGTTGCAGATGTTGTTGTGTATTTACCATTAGACACTAAAGGTAATTCAAGACGCTTTTTGGATATTGTTAATCCTGAATTTACAGTATTTATAAAATACGATATTTGGCCAAATATTCTAAATGAATTAAAACGAAGACAAGGACGAGCTATTCTCATTTCAGCCTTATTCAGAAAAAATCATTCATATTTTAAATGGTATGGCAATCATCTTCGGAAAGCCATACGAGCTTTTGAGCATATTTTTGTTCAAAATGAAAATTCAAAAATGTTACTTGAAGATATTGACATCACTAATGTTACCGTTTCTGGAGATACCAGATATGACCGTGTTTCAAATCAATTATTACAAGATAATACTCTAAATTTTATTTCAGATTTTAAAGGTGACAGCTTATGCATAGTGATTGGAAGTTCATGGCCAGAAGATGAAGCACTTCTAATTCCATACATTAATAAAAATGCGTCAAAAGATTTAAAATTTATCATTGCTCCTCACAACATTCAGAATACTCAAATTAAAAACATTACCACTAAACTTGAGCCTGACTATGTCTTGTTTTCAGACATGCAAAATCAAAATATCAAAGATGCTCCTGTTTTTGTTATGGATACAATAGGATTATTAACTAAAATATATAGCTATGCAGATATGGCTTATGTAGGTGGAGCAATGGGAACTACAGGACTTCATAATATTTTAGAACCAGCTGTATTTGGTGTCCCAATCATTATTGGTAGTAATTATGACAAATTTCCAGAAGCTGAATTAATGATCAAAAACGGGGGCGTATTTTCGGTAAATAATTTCAATATTCTTGAAAAGAAGCTGAATGAATTAGTTAAAAACTCAGATAAAAGAGTTCAACTCGGTTCTCTCAACAAAACTTTTATTCAAAAAAATAAAGGTGCTGTCAACCAAATCACAGATTACATACGTATATAAGACTGTAAATTGTAAGTAAAGCCTTAGGCTGTTAACAAAAAGTTAATTTTTTTAAGGTCATTTCAATATAACTTATTAATTTCGTGTATTATTAATTAACACTAAAACTATTACAATGAAAAAATTATTATTGAACATCGTATTGGTATTGGCACTTATTGTATCCGTATCATGTAGAGAAACTAAGGAAGGTGCTGAAAGCGCTGCTGATGCTGTTGAAAATGCTGCTGAAGAAGCTGGAGAAGCTATTGAAGATGCTGCAGAAGCAACTGGAGATGCATTAGAAGATGGTGCTGAAGCTGTTGAAGATGCAATGGAAGATGCTGCTGATTCTGCTGGTGACGCTGTTGATTCAGCTAAAGCAGGAGCCGAAGATGCTTTAAACAATGCTAAAGATGCAGTTAACGATGCGGCTGCTAAAGCTAAAGAAGATGCAAAAGATGCTGTTGAAAAAGTTAAAAAAGACGGTGAGGATGCAGTTAAAAATGCGGCTGACAAAATGAAAAAAAATAACTAAGCTTTAGTTGTTTTATAAAGAAAGGTCTGATGTAAATCAGGCCTTTTTTTTATATGATCACGTATAAAACAAAAAAGCCAGAACTTTCGATCTGGCTTTTCTTCTGTACACTACATTGACCTATTATCGAACCAGACTATAGTTGTATTTGAAAATATGTTAAGGATTAAATTTTAATAATATACGCTTCTGTCCTTATTTTATGGTTTACCGTAATACAAAAATTTAATTTTATATATTTTACACCTAAATCAAAAAATATATGAAACGCTATTTTATTTTTCTTTTATTCTTATTTCAGTCAATAATAATTCTATCACAAAATGATCCAATTAAAATTATCTCATGGAATATAAAAGATTTTGGAAGGAGTAAAAATAGTGAAGAATTAGAAAAAATTGCAGATATCATTAAAAATGCAGATATAGTAGCTCTACAGGAGGTTGTAGCTGGTTATGGTGGTGCACAGGCTGTTGCGAAATTAAGTGACATTTTGAATAGAAAAGGAGCTAAATGGGATTATATAGTTAGTGACCCAACAATTAGTTCAAAATATATGACTGAACGGTATGCTTTTATTTGGAAGACAAAGTTTATAAAGATAAAAAACAGAGGTAGACTCCTAAAAGAATTGCAAGATGTAATAGAACGAGAGCCGTTATTAGTAGATTTTTTTATAAATGAAAAAAGCTTCACTATAATAAATTATCATTCTATTCCTTATTCAAAAAACCCAAGACCAGAAATAAAAGTACTGACAAATTACATTACTTCTAATTTTAAAGATTCTCCATTATTATTGGCTGGTGATTTTAATATCAATGAAAGCGATGATGCTTTTAAAAACTTCATAAATAATGCATATTTACCAGCCTTATATAATAAAAAAACAACACTTAAAAAAAAATGTGAAAACGGCAATTATCTTAATTATAATATTGATAACTTATACTACTCTAAGGATATTTCAAAAATAAAATCTGGTGTAATAGATTTTGTATTGGTGTGTGATCAAATCGAAAACGCTCGGAAATTATCTGACCATCTTCCAGTCTATTTTGAATTCAAGCTTAACTAAGGTAAATTATATTATACGAAGTATCAATCACTAAATCATTTTTTGGTGATATAATGACTGCTTATTATTGTCTATTAATCAAAGAAAAATCTCTCCTCTTTCTAGAAAGAAAATTTTATTTGCTTTACAATGGTGCCATTATTCATTTCTAGCCTTTCAAAATCAATTGTTTTAATACAATCACTATCATTACCAAATAAATTATAAAACATATCTGAAATATTTGTGTTATTTATACAGGTCGTAATTATTTTAGAGTCAATTAGCTCTATTCAATAACTTAACGCAACAAATCTAAATTAATAGATTTGTTATAATGTAAGTAAAAAAACATAGGAGACTTATCTTAAAAGAAAGAGTCATTATTGAGACACTTTTAAACGAAATAGATCCAAAGCTTATATCGCTAAACAACTCAATAGATCTCGATCTACAATCTCTAGAGAAATAAACAAATTAGTCAATAAACCTAATGATAAATATGACGCAAATTTTTCACATTGAATAATCTTTAACTTTTTTTAGATGGTTTTAAAATTATCTTTAAAAAGATAATTCCATAATTGTGTTAATCAATATCGAACCATATCTATCTACGATTTTACTACTTTCCTCATCTACCAATAACCCAATAGTTTCATTAGAATCACCATAGAATCTTATATACTTGATTTTTAAACCTCTTATTTTCTGTCCTTCATTATAAGGTCTACTTGAAAGCAAAATAATCTGGCCTGATGTATCATCAATATGGTTTATTGAATAATTCATTAATGAAGTAGTCTCTAGAACATTAAAATCGGCTAGTGGATAAAATTTATTAGACGCATATTTAAATTGTGATTCAAGAATCATTTGTATAGTATGATTGCTTTTTTACTTTGAAGAACAAGAATTCAAAACAAGACAAAACAATAACAACAGTATTAAAATTTTCCTAAACATAATTTTATTCTAAAATCCAAAAAAACCTTTCTTATTTCCTTCTTTGTCGTTGTATTCTTTTAGTTTATTAAAAAACATTTCATCTAATCCATTAATAGATAACATTACTTCCTCTATACTACTTTTAAACTCACTATCAATAGTTTCAACTTTCTCAGTAAGTACCTTTATTTGATTCTCCTTTAAAACTTTTTTGAGTCCGTTATTGGTTTCTTCAGTTATTTTGGTAATTGTAGTTTTACTGTTCTCAATAGATTCGCGGATTGTTTTTTCTCCACTTGTAGCCAACTGTTTTATTTTACCTTCCAAAGTACTTTCGATAACATTAAGCGAACTTTCCATTTCGTCTTGAATATCATTGATGCTTTTTTCATAATTTGTGATTAGCATCTTTATTTTACTGTAAATCTTTTCCAATTCATCATTACTATTTATTAATAATGGTTTCAGTTCTATATTTTTTGTGATATTTTCTTCTGTTTTTTGTAAAAGAGTTACTAATAAATCATTGTTCTTTTCTAATGATTGGGTTAGTGATCTATAATCATTTTGTATAAAGCTAGTTACATCATTAAAACTCGATTTATGTGCTCTTATAAAATTTATGTTTTCTAATTTTAATTTCTCAAACGACTGTACTGATTTTTCAGTGAGAAGATTTACGCCACTATCAATGTTAACAAGCCCTTCCAAAAACAGAGCCTCTAATTTTTTTAACTCTCTAGTCAAATAGTTATGATTATTGAGTTTATAGGCTTTAATAAAGCTATTAATATAATATAATACCACAAAGTGACTAATAATGAGTACAACAACTAGATAGATCATAATTTAGATTACTTTTATAGGTAGTTTGTTTTTTACTTTCCAATAACCATCTTCCAACTCCATTGTACCGTCATCACCAGTCTGCTCTATTCTTGTTCCAGTACTATTAAAATCTTCACTTTTTAATTCACATATCGGAACTAGAAAAGAATCATAACTCATAATGCCAGCTTGCATCATATCATCTTCTTCATACAGTAGTGTAAATGTTGCTTTAGACATATCTTCATTATTAATAGACAATTTAATGGCACTATCCCTTTCAATTGCTTTGGTCTTTTTTTCATCGTCAAGACTGCCATTAGCATCAGTAAAAGGGAAGTAGTATACTAAGTTATCTTTAATCTTTTTTTGTAGTGCTTCTATTATATTCTCTTCAAGTTCATCAATCTTAGCAGCTAATTGATTTTTATTAATAGTAGGAGTTAGATCCAAAAAGGTTATCTGTTTCATCTGTTGAATTATTGAATTAATCTCATCTTCTGATAGTAATTCAATATTTGCAACCTCGATGAAGTTTTCTCTTTTGACAGTATTTTTAATATCAATCTCTGCTTTAGATTTCGGAATGCAAATCTCTAATTCACGCTCTAAAATTGATTGGTGCTCGTCTATTATTGGTTTAACCTTTTTTTCTACTTCTAATTGATTATGAAACGATATTGAGTTTAAACCATCTATAGCTTTAGACCTATAACTATTCAATTGATCAGAAATTAACATAACACAATCTTGATGATATTTATCAGATAATAATTGTTGCATATTATTATATGCTTCGTTTATTATTTCTTTTACTCTATCTCTTTTAAGCTTTGCAGGTATTGATGTGGCTAAATTCTCTTGAGAACTTCTTTTATATTCTTTTGTATTCTCTTTTAGATACTTATTTTGATTATTGTTAGATTGCTCTTTTATATCTTTGATGTTTTTTCTAAAAAAAACGAATTGAAAAATATTAATTAATACACTAACTCCTAATAAAGAAATCCATATTAAAGAATTCTCTTTTGTTTTCATTTTTTCATTAAAAACATCTTGTTTTTCTATTCTTAATGCATCATTAGCATTAGATTCAATTATTGGTTGATTCTTAATCTCTGAAAGCCTTGTGATAGCTTCATCAGCATTTTTATTAATGATGTCAACCAGCGAAATATACTTAGGCTTATCTTTTCTAGTTAATCTTTCAGTATCTAAACCAATAATGGTATCATTGAAAAAAGAACTCTGCAATAACATATCTTTAGAGTTTATAAAATCCTCAAGGATAGTTTCATTAGAAATAGAGTCAATAAATCCATTTCTAAATTCAATTAATCGTTCAGAGTAAAGTTTCACTTTTTTTTCGTTCATACTGTCATTCAATCTCCTAGGATAATCATCTAAAGCGACTCCTTTTAGTTGTCTTATATTACCATTTTTTTCATATACTCTATCTTCAAGTATAAGATCAATAATTTCAAAACCTATATTGTCATAGAATGCTATTATCTCATTCTTATTTAATTCTAAGAAGTCTTCTTCAGAGTAAACATTTTCAATAGATTCTTCATTCTGATTATCATTGTTTTCATCGTAAGCATTATTGTTATCACTACAGCTAGATACTAGTAATAGAATTACTAATGCTAAAAAGCTATGTTGTATGACTTTTCGAAACATTTTAAGCACCTTTATATTGATTAATTTTATCTGTAACGATATACTTTGAAAATGCATATAAGTATGCCTTTATAGCTTCAAAAAATAGAGTGTCATTTAAAGGTGTTTCCTTTTCGATATTTACTTTGTGATGTACTGTTTGACGTATAGTATCACTAATCTTAGTTCTATCAGTAAAAAAGTTTTTCAATTTATTAGTATTGTAAGCTTTATCTACACCAAAATTTTGAACAAAATCTGCTTCAAACCATAATTTTTCGAAAAAATAGGTGAAAAATCCAACGACATTGTCGGTTACATTGTCAATAGTCGAATTTTCTTCTTGTAGAAAATTCACATATTTAAATGCTTGCTTCTGAATTGCGTCATTATTTTTAATCAAATCATTTTCAGTACCAACAGAGATATAATAATTCTCTATGTCAGCTTCACTCTTATCTTTTATGTTTTTTAATCCATCTATGCCACCAATTGCAGTTGACTCTTTTGGGTTTTTTAGAATTTGAATCTCTATTTGATGTAGTTTATCCAAACTAAAAACTTGTTTTAAAATAAGTGACCCTAGTTTTGAAATTCCATTTCTTCTGTTTAAATCTGAAGTACCATTGGTGACCTCCATGAGTTTTGCTCCATTACCACTTAGCCCTATATAGGTTGGTAAATCTTTACAATAAATCATTTTAAGCATTTGACAAGAGTGATAAAAAATTGCAGAATTATGAATTAAAAACAATAATTTAAACTCACTATCCATTGCTAGTTTTTTGCCAAATTCTTTGTAATTAAAAAAATAGCTCAACAAATCCGTAGACTGTAATCCATTTGAGTTTTTAATATACTTAACGGTTTCTTTTTTCTTTAAATCTTCACCAAAATATTTGAGCATAGCTGTCTCATAACGCGTAACAAAACCATTGTCAAATGGTTTATTACTATTTCTGGATTCAAACAAACTATTTCCTGCAAATCGAAATGATGTTGTTAGAGTAGGTTTTTCATTTTCAAATACAATTAAATCTGTGGTACCTCCACCAATGTCTAAGTTCATAAATACTTTTCCAGACCCAAAATCGTTAGGATAACTATAGTATGGTGCCCAAGACTCTGTTACTGAAACTAAATTTTTATAGTTTTCAGATTTGCTGTAATAAGTCGCAAAGAGTTCTTGCCAAATACTATTGAATACTGTCATTTGATTAGTACTCATACTTAAAGGCTTAAACCATATCACATTGGTTGCTCTAGGGTTATAACCTTCGCTCAATAGTTTATTTCTACCCATCCAAGCTAATTGTTCTATAAAACCGTGCAGTTTATTTTGAGCAGAGTTATTATTACTATCTGTAACTCCCCATTTTATATTAGAATGTGTAAAGTCATATTCATACCTTAAACTACTATGCCCAAATGCAAAAGGTATATTGGCATTTGATAAGATGTTTATATTACCTGGTTGTTCGGGTTTTGTGTCGTTATCTATATTTATAATAGAGCGAATTGGGAATTTAAATGGAGATTCGTCACCAATAACACTCGGTAAAAATTCAGCATCTTGTACTGCTCCATAAATGGGCTTAATTTTATTTAAATCATATTTTTTATACTGTTCCCCATCTTTAGAAACTTCATTGAGTAACACAAAGTCTGGATTAATTGTTGTTCCTTTCCCTTTATAGGTTGAAAGGTTTTCTACAGTATTAACCGTTTTAAATGCTACAAAACTATTACTTGTTCCAATATCGAAGGCAATAGAAGAAGTCCCATCTGACAATTGTATTTGCTCTCCCATTAATGGAAGTAAAATGCCGTGTAAAGAAATATTTTTGTCCAGGTTGGTAACCGCAACAGAAACTAAATCAAAAGTTATATCTTTATCTATACAATAAGTAACTTCTCCTTGACTATTATATTTAATTGAAGAAATATCTAAATAGTTTGAAACACTTGGATAGTTTTCATCTTTACGTGTTCTCGATATTTCTGTAGCTTCAACTTTAGTTGTGTTTGGCTCGGTTATGAGTTCACGTAAAAAATTATAATTTATCTCTTCGCCTTTCATATGATATGACAAAGCTTTATATCTATCATTAAATACAGGATCTGACACTTTAAAAAATGGATAAATCCCAAAAGCCAATGATGATTTAATAACCGCTCCATTTTCATCATTATCAATGGTTTCAGGAACCACATAATCGTAAATACGTTCAAATTTTATAGTTCCTCTTCCATTATCTGCCTTGATAGGTATTTTAAGTGTCACAACAATAGCTCCCAAGTTTAATTTTTCAACTGTAATATGTTTTTTTAGATCATCTATTGTGAAATAATCGAAATATGCTGTAGCAATAGGAAGTATAATATTTTTGACTTCTCCACCTGGCAACCAAAATTTTGATGTATTAACATTATAATCTAATTGGATAAGATGCTTAGATAAAAAGTCATTTCTATTAATCCAAGGATACTCAATAACCGATTGTGGTAATTTTCTTTTTTCAATAATTTTAGTTGATGTTGTCTTTCCATCTTTAGGAAAAGAATTACCATCAAGATAATTCCATCTTGATTTAACTCCATTTATAGAAAGGGCCAAAGGAGGGCGCCTTAATTGCTTAGAAGTAACAATTACGTAATCACTATTTTTAGCAATTATTTCATCTTCTTGCTTATTGTACTTTTCACACAAGAAAGGTACCTTTCCATTTAAAAAAGTTATTTCAGTATTACTAACTTCGAGAATAGTATAACCTTGTGTAAGCTGGTTTTGATCTTCTGAAGAGAGGCTTCCAACAAAATGTCTTAATCCAGAAATCTCTGAAATTTTATTACTATGTTGCATGTAAGCATATACTTCTTTGAAGGATTCAACTAAATTAGGTTCTTTAAAAAAAAGCACATTCATATATTTCTGAAAATCTCCTTTTCGCTTATAGAGTGGTAAGTTATTTGAAAAAAATGCTCTATTGTCTTCATTCAAAATCGTTTGAGGTAATGCTTCACCAATAGTAAAAAACCCAGTATAAGGAGACGTTCCAGCAATAATTACATTGTTAAGATATATAAGCGTGAAATCACTAAACGCATTAAGAATACCTTGATTTTTAAAACGCTTATCACTATTATAATTACCAATAAAAATTTGTAATGTTTCAGCAAATGTTTTAATTCCAAGATTATGATCTTTAGCCACTTTCTTAAGTTCATCAACATGCCATATTTTAACCGAAATACGATCTTTCAATTTGAGCGTTTCAAAACGAAAAAGCATTTCAAAAATATCTAAACAACGTGATACATTTTTATGATATGTCGTTTTACCTTCCAATGACGTTTTATCTTTATTAGATTCTTCGAAAGCTTTGTTAATAAACTCAAAAGATGTTTCAAAAAGATGCATTTGAGCAAAAGGAGAAGGAATAGACGTTACAGGAACTTCCATTTTCCCTATGTTATCGGTAATTTCCTTTATGGTATTTGCATTATACGGATTACCATCGTATTGATTCCAACCGTGGTCATTAATCTGTTGTTCACGTATCAAACTTAATTTATATGGCATATCTTAATATTTTAATATTTATAATTGTTACAATACATATCTATCGGCTATGATGTTTCGAACACCTCTATTTAATAATGTATGAACCATACGTTCTGTATTTCCATATTGTAAGGCAACTATTTTTTGTGCTATTTTAGAAAACTCTTCATCATATTTTATGTAATCCTTCTTGAAAAAATTACTATTATTCTTTGCAGGAATACCTGTAATAAGTGTGAATAGTTTTTTATCATCAACAAACGTTTTTACTGGAAGTGTATCAGATACGTCTTTTAATATATCGTCTTCGTTAATAATAATAGAATTATCAAATGGTAGAAACCTTCTATCATGTTTATCAAGAGCATTTTCAATTAACCATCTGTAATAGTGTACAGTTGTGAATTTTTCAAGGGCTTTAAAAAAGTTCTGTCTGTGATAATTATTAGAAAGTTTTAATTCGTTACACCAAGCTAATTTTTCATTCGTCAATGCATCTTTCATATAATCAGAGACATATACATTGTAATAATGAAAGTGTAGTAAATGCTCTTTAAGATCATCTCGTTTTATATGATTTAAATCAACAACTCCTGTATCAGTAGTGATACCAAATTCAAAAAACTTAGATTCAACTTGTAAATCTTCTTTTGTATTTGCATTTGAATCATAATCCAAAAAATCTAAAATTGAAGTTGCCGCTGTAAGTTCTATAAAGTTAGAAGGATTCTTTTGTTCGATACCACCATCAAAATTTTCATAATTACTCTGACGAGTATCTCCAACATAATACATGGCATTAACTAACTGCTTTAAATTACGGTTGTAATATGCTAATGCTGCTTTAGTTTTTGTAATAAATGTACTTGAATTAATAGCACTCTCGCCTTCATTAAATTTATCTACATCTACTTGAAAATAGGGTAATACAGAAACACCTCCTATAATAGCATTATTTATATAATTACCATTGTTTAGAGTACTCATCTCATCTCTAAAAACATTCATCAATAAAGGAAACCCAGCTGCGCCAGTACCTCCAAAAATTGAGCTAATTATAAAGATTCTATCATTTTGACTAAAATCTTGAGTAAATTCCTTAAACACAGCAGATTCAACCACATTTTTAAGCACTACACTACCAACATTTGGATTACCCAAAAACCCTTTTTCAAGTGGCATATTTTTATTATCATTACTATACAACAAATCAAAAAGAGCTCTAGTTTTATCATAACCTTTAGCATCCAATGAATTATAACCCACCATATCCTTTAGTGTGCCATAATCTGTACCACTGATGTTTAACTCTTTTGGAGGCATAATTTTGGTTCTAAAAAACTCGCCTTGGTTCTCTTCTTCTCTTACGCCATTATATATAGCATTATGAATATCATTGTAGTTTTTTATAATATTTCTACATTTCTCAACATCTCCATTATTGATGTCGGTATCAATAATCATAGGAATTATTTTTTCGGTATTCGTTTTTATTCCAGAAGCTAGAAGCATAGTTAATGATCGTAATACTCTTGATCCTGTACCTCCAATTGCAAATAAATATAATTTTGGTCTTGACATCGTTTTAAAATTTTACAGGTATGAATTTTGAGAAAATTGAGAATCGCTTAAAAACTAATGACAATAATAAATACAATACAAAGCTGTAGATTGAATTTATAATTGTAAAAATCCACAGTTTTGGAAAAAACTCTCCGAAAACCAAATCAAAAATTAAGATACCTTCTATTGTTATAGTTAGAATAAAAACTAACATTAAATTAATCATACTAAATAGAAACCACTTCCCCATAGTAGAATATCGCATACTTATTCTCCCTAATAACAAGTAATAAATTGCACTAACAATGAGCGAAGTAGTTACTAAAATGATGAATGCAGTTGTGTAGCCTGTGTCGGTCCAAACGTCCCAGTTATTTAAGTCTTCAAATAAGAAATAAAATTCTTCCATGAGTATAAATGTTTATCGTTTTTCTTGTTTTGTGAGTGTTAGTTGCAAACTTGCGTTTTCGGCTGAAAAAGCTCTGCTAAAGGCTTTGGTGATAAATTGAAAACCAAAGGTTTTATTTTCTAAATCACTTTTTGAAATATCTACATCATCTTCTAAATCAGTATCATTTATCCACTCAGCTTCCTTATTAAAATTTTTGAAATATATTTTCTCTGTCCCTACATTGAAATCATATAGAGTAGGTTGTACAAAATGAGTATAGCTTGAGCTTTCAATCACCGATTTATCTTTTATTTTTTCTAAAAGCAATGTGTTTTTATCTTTTATAATTAAGCTAATAGTCTCTGCTATATATTTAGGATACACCTCATAGTTCAAGGAATCTAAAAGTTGATTTTTTTGAAGATCTGAAAGCTCCTTTAAATCCAATCCTATAGTAAATGTAGCTGGTCTTTTAGCTTCAATCTCTTTTATCAAAATCGTATTTTTTTCAGGAGTAATTGAAATTTTTCCAGATTTAGGATATTTCAACAATCCAACTTCCATCTTTTGCAATGGCAAATTATAGGTGTGAGCAGCTTGATAAGTTTTTATAATATTTTTTGATAATACTTTTGTAACTAGTGTTGGTTCTCCAAATACCCATATGTAAAATGGTCTATCGTTTAAAATTTGATTGTAAAACGGTCTTTTACTTTGAGGCACTCCGTTATTATTTTCACGATTAAAATAATGAGTCCCATTAAAATTGCTACTATACTTAAATACAGCTACACCAAGAGATTTATTACCTACTAAATGATTATATAACTGGCTTGTGATTTTAGACCCCTCAGTTTTAGTATTAATCTTTCCTAAATCTGGAATACAATCTGTGATTAAAATACTTACTGTACCATTACCTGTAGCTGAAATAACATCAGCGAAAATGTTTTGTAGTTTTGATGACTTACCTGTGAAAACTTTACCAGCTCTTAACTGGTCAAAAAACTTTGCTTTCGAATATCTGTACTTTTGTTGCTTATCTGATATCGTATACAAATTACTCTCAATAGCGAATGTATTGTCGAAGTCAGTCACTATAAAAGGCATTAAATCTTTTAATGGGTAATTACCAGGTACATTAGAATTAACGTATCCTCTCATACTTGCTGAAGTCTCTAAATAGAAATTAACACCTAATAAGCCTAATGTATCAACAGGAGTCTCTTGCTCTGTGGAAAGTTCATAAACATTTTTATCACTACAACTCGTTGTAGAAAAAACAAATATGATACTCAAAAGTATATATAGAATTGTAAAATTATAGCGGTTAAACAAATTCATTGGTTTTGTTGAGTTAATAGTCTAGAATCAATTTCTTCTTCTGAAAAAACTTCATTATTTACAGTAACTAAAATGGTTTAATTATTAATTGTCATTAAATAATAGCCAGGACGACAATTTTGATATCTAAACCATAATGCTCTTAATCCACTTGAAAAACCCTCAGTTTTAGTTTTGTCAAAAACATAATGAGAGCAGCTTTCTTTATAAATACATAGCGTTCTTTTTTTAGCTGGAATTAAATGCCAATAGGATTTAATGATGACCAATAAAATATATTTCATATTATCCCTTTTGGAGAACCACATTTCCAACATGCCAAATAGTATCTGGCTTTGCACCTATACCAAAACAACCTGCGTTTCCAGGCAATAAATAATGCGAGTAATTGTGGTTTACATAAACCCAACCATCTACAGCATGTTCGTCAATTATAGATTGAAATTGTTTGTTTATATTTTTGGATTGGGGAAAAGGAATGACTTTGTATTGCATAGTTGTTGGTTTTTAATAAATTATTATTTGCTTTCAAATATTTTTTCAGTATGCCTACAATTACCATTTCGACATATGTAAACTACCCAATTTCCTTTGGGTTCTTCTCTTTCTGATTGTACATATAGTATTGTACTACAATACGGACATTTTTTTCCTTTTGCCATAATAATTAAATTGTTTCTTTGAATATTTATAACTTAAGTGTTAAACGCTTTACGTCTAGACTAGATTTTTTACAGTTATGACTTTAACAATATTAAGTGCAGTACTATCTGAAATATTAAATTCTTGCTGTAGACGCTCCAGTACTCTCTCTTCATCTTTTTCAATGAATCCATCTGAGTAAGCTAGATCACAAACTAACGCGAAGACACCCTCATATAAGCTATCGGACAAGCCGTTTACAGAAAGGTTAACTAGATGATCCACACCATCTTTTCGTAGAACCCTAAATACTTTATTCACGATTTTACTATAAGTGTTATCATCAACATCTGATAATGTTTGCGATTTGTTTATGATCGATTTTAAATCAGACATTTCTTCATCTGATATATCACCATCTGCAGCAGTAATCGCAACTATGGTACCTAAAAAAGCTTCTTCGTTTGTAAATGAAGAATCAGATTCATTTCCTTTTAAAACATTACTAAATAATCCCATATTGTTTATTCTTATGCTAACCTACTCTGTATAGATTTTCGGCTTCCTCTAGATAAGGTTTGACAAGAACCTTTATCAACAACAAACCTAGCAAGTTTGAAAATCAGTTTATTACGGATTTCCGTAAAGTGAGAATTTAAATGAAAAAAAGTTTTGAGTTCAATCTTCCCAACCACATAAGGTTCTTCCTATTTCCTCTGCTTCTGAAAGTGAAACTTTATAAATCTTTGTAGAGCAGGAATTTAATCCTCGACAGGATTTATTGTAGTGATATCGTTTGCTAGTAGGACCTTTACAAATGTAGACTTGAATATCTGAAACTTTATGAGAAACATTGGAACTAATAAATTCATTTGTTGAATGTGTTTGCCGTATATTAGAATTGAGGGTGAAAGAAGTAAATATTTGAATACAAATAAAACATCCTATTGCCAAGGATAGTGTTTTCAAATTACTTTTAATATATCTCATAAATAATGTTAAATATTGTTTGGACTATTATCTAAATTAACTCCTGCCCAAAATGCAGATTTAATAACTATCAGTCCATCATCACCATCAATGAATTTTTTAAAATGATTACAAAGTTCTTCAGTTTTATCATTTTGATATTTTAGGCAATAAAGAGATACTAATACTTGAATAGCTTTAAATCTTTTTAATTCATCATATAATTTCTGATAGTCTTGACTATCTCTTAAATCGTATCTTATAAAATATTCAATCATAAAATTTATTTTTATTCTATCAAAAGCTTTAATCCCCACGTTTATGCTTGTGAGGTTTTAGTCCTGGATGTTTTGGTCTCCTTTCTGGTGTTACACGTCTTCTTTTATCAGGTGTTCCATCTTCTTTTTTTGGTTTTGGCCCTGGTTTAATTGCTTGATTTTTATTCATTATTTATTTTTTAATTATCAATATCTTTATTTTCAGCTGTTATGACATTCCTCAGAACAAGTTTTACAACCATCTGCTGTAGCATAGGTTTCTTTGGCTTCTCTTACAGCACTTTCACAAGTGGTATGATAACCTAAATCTTTTTTACTGATTACAAATTGGAGATAAAAGCAGCCTTCTTTATGGACTTCGTGATCTCCATTTGATTGGGCATTGTTGTTTACATAATAACGAGACATAGTTTTAATGTTTTAAATTGTTTAAAACAAAACTAATAGTCATTTGAAGATTTACTTTACGGGATACCTTATCGTATGGAAATTTTTCTAAATCAAACCTAAATCTTTTACAATAGAAATAAGTTGAATGGTATTTCCTGCCCTGAACTCTAGTTTAATGCTATTTAATCGCTTTTCTATACTACTTAGGCTACTTGGTGAAATGCCTTCTTCTTTAAACTGAAGTGAAATTTGTTCTTGCGAAAGCCCTTCTGACAATCGTTGTAGCAATATAGTATCGAATTCTTTGAGTTCAAAGATGATTGAAGACTTAAGTGTTCGTTCAAGGTCTTTAGACACGTAATTAATACCTAAATGTATTTGGGGCATAGCTTTTTCTAACTCCTTTAAACTATATCTACCTTTACATATATAACCATTGATAGCATAGTTTTTAAATAATGATTTAATTTTTGACGGCCTATTTTCTATGGAAAACACTAGAATTTTGATATTAGGAATAACTTCACGAGTTTTCACTATCAATTCCTCTCCTTTTTTAATGTTTTGTTCTCTGTAGTCTTTGGTAAAAGAAAGGTCTGTTATTAGAATTTCAAAAGGTGTATTATCTTTATTTGCCTTGCACATTTTCATAAAGGCATCATCACAATAAAGTGCCTGTTGCACATCTGGAATATCAAGCTTTTCTTTCAAGATATTGGCAATACCATAATTGGTTGTTCCTAGATCTTCTGCAACTAATACTTTTTTAAACATAATTTTTTATGCTGGAATTTCTATAATTATTTTCAACCCTTTTTCTGAGGATGCATCAAATATAAAATTACCTCCAATAGCTTGAATACGGTTTTCCGCATTTACCAATCCTACCCCTTTCGAAACTTCTTTTTTATATGATCCTACACCATTATCTGCGTACCTTAAAGTTATTATATTATTACTTCTCTCGAAAATAATACTTACTATATTAGCTCTACTATGCTTACGCATATTTACCATAAGTTCTTTGATAACTCTAAAGACAACTAGCTTTTTTTCGTCTGAAACATCAATCCATATGTCTGGAACTAAACCTTTAACTATAACATTTGTCATATCATTATTGAATGACGCTAATGCTTTTTTTAGATCTTCCATAAACTCCTTAATGCTTTTTATTGTAGACTTTTCTTGAGACAAATCTCTTGCTTTATGGTAAATGTTTTCAAGATCATTAAGAATTTCAGCTACTGGAACCGAGTTGTTATCTAGCTGAACCATAGCACTATATACATCATTAGCTAGCTCATCATGAATACGTTTTGAAATACGAGATTCGGTTTCTAGCACCTTTTTTTGCTTTTCTTTTGTGTGTCTTGATTTAAGAATGAAAAACATAAACATTGATAACAACGCTACAAATATTGCAACAACAATTGATACAGTTATCTTAGACTTTTGTTTTTCACGCATTAATTCACTGTCTTTAAGTTTAAGTTTAACTTCATTAGCTATTTTTTCTTGTTTATCATATGCATATTTTTTTGATGAATATATATTCCTAATATTTTGCTTACTCTTATTTAAACTATCATTTAGCTTTTTATATTCAATTACAATTGAATCATTATTTAAATCAATTAAAGCAGATAAAACGCTCTCCCTTAACTTTATATTCTTGTTTTTATCAGAAATATCTAATGCTTTTTGAATATAATTTCTAGCTTTAATTCTGTTGCTTCTGTCAATGTAATATTCTGATAAATCAAGATAACTTGAAAATTTACCAATGTCATAATTAATTTCTTCTCTAATATTTAAAGCATTTTGAATGTCTAATAACGCATCTGGAAGATTTAATTTTGACTTAGCCATTCCTAAATTATTCAAAGCTCTTGCCATTTCCTTTTTTTCGCCATACTTCAAACTATTTTCATATACTATTTTAAAATTTCTTAATGATAATTCATACTTACCTTGCTTATAATATACTAAAGCTTTATTGTTAAGTAACACATTAATTCTAGACGAATCTTTTTCAATAGACAACACTTTGTCATAGTGATTTAACGCAATATCATATTCCCCTAAATAATCTGAAACCCTTCCTAAGTGGTTATAAATACCAACTTTAGGCTCATAAATGAGTGAATCATTTAATTTGAGGTTATCAATTAAATTTAAAGCTTCAGTTGCTGTTATCTCACTTTCGTGTATAAGGCCTAACTCATATTGAATAATTGCAATCTGCCGTAAATCATTAATGGCATTTATAGTATCTTTTTTTAGTAAACTATCATCTTTATGATTTTCATAATAAACATAAGCTAATGTTAAATCAATTTTATCCTTGGGATTATTTGCAAGCTCATAATAATAGCTTAAACTATCAATTGACTCTTCTTGTCCGTAAACAAAAGACACACCACTTAGTAGCATAAAGGCAAGTTTTACAAAAAAAAAGAGGAATGAAGTATTAATTAGTTTCATACCTCTAAAGTATTAATTATTTAGTTAACTATTATCCTCCTACAGGGTCTCCTCCTGGTGGCGGAGGTGGTGGAGGGATGTGTCCTCCATCGTCACAACAAGCTTGTGGTTGAGTAACCTCATCAACAATATTCTCTGGTGTGCAAGACGTAATATTAGCACCCATAAACAAAACAATTATAACATATAATATATTTTTCATGATTTTAAAATTTTTGAATTAAACATCAGTGTCCCTGTCCAGGTTTTTTACCTAGAGACGTGAATGGCGCTTTGCCATCTGATAAAAATTATTTAAGGAAGCTGAAACCCTTTGCGATCGTCTTTAGTAACTTCCTTATTGACTATCAACAAACCGCATTACGGGTTTCCATAATAATTAGTTTTGTACAAGAGTTATGTTTAGCAAGGCATAACGAGAACCAATCACTGAAGCAAAGTAAATAAGAGATTGTACATTTATTGCAGACAAGGATGAGACTTCTAAAGGACTTCTTTAAGACACCTTTAATATCAGGGTGTTTGAGACATCATGTCATATATATCTAATGAAATTTTGTAACTTTAAAGTATGGATCATCATTATTATATTAAACAGATAGTTGAACAGATGTTTGATAAAATCAAATTGACCTCAACTACAGACTCAATAACTGGTTGGACTAATGAAATTGAATTACAATCTGATCCAAAAAATAGGATTAGTTATAAAACAGCAGAAAGGGCTCATAAAAAATATATTGAAAATGATGATAGTATAGGAAAGTTTAAAAAGCAATCTATAGACAACTTTTGTAAGTTTATAGGCTATGAAGATTATAAAGATTATTTAAAAAATAACATAAAAATTGAACTGAAAGACGAAGAACCCAAGAATGAAATAGAACCTAAAAACACAAAAATAGATACCTCTGATCCAATAGAAGAAGAAGAAGAAAACAATAGTAAAAAAAGAAAATGGATTTTAACTCTTCAAATAATTATTGTATCTGCTCTTACACTTATTCTTTATCAGATTGCCAGTAACCATATATGGAAAAACAAAACCGATGATAAACAACCAATAGAATGCATGGCTTGGGCTAAAGATCATTATGAAATTACAGATTGTGGATTTCAATTACATCCAGATCATGGAACTAAGGTAGAGCCCTTTCTACTATCTAAAAGTAAAATGAAAAAGATCGAAGTCGATGCTTCAACTACTTTTTTTTCAGAAGAAACAG
The DNA here is from genome assembly GCF_000826645.1 of Psychroserpens mesophilus. GTDB lineage: Bacteria > Bacteroidota > Bacteroidia > Flavobacteriales > Flavobacteriaceae > Psychroserpens > Psychroserpens mesophilus. Next base: position 7,268 of record NZ_JXJP01000002.1, on the reverse strand, counting down.
GAAAACCTCTAGTTTGGTATTACAAAACTAAAGAAGATAAGTTAGAATACTTTACCTCGCCTGGACTGCACCCAGTAAATGGAGAAACTTTAAAAAAAATAACTGAAGGAATGATTCAAAAATATGTACCAATCCACAAGACTCAACCTGATTCCTTTATTTCTAATGAAAACGAAAATTCTATAAATAAGAGAATAGCAGTTTTGATTTTAAATGATAATGATTTTGACAATGAATTAGTAACAAATTTGAAGTCAAACTATTTAGATAAAAATAGTTCTGTGATAAATTTAAGAGACTCAAATAATTATCAAAAAAGTTTTATTTCCAAATTCAATCCAAATGAAAAACTCTACTTATTTGGAAAGCAAATTAAAGTTGACACACTTGTTTTAGGTACATCTGCATATCATTTCTCAAAAGATATCGATATACAAAATATGATTACTTGTAATCTAAATTTAGAATTAACTGTCTACGTCAATATTAAAAAAAGCTGGAATGAAATTAATTCCAAAACAATAAAAACTATTGGATCAGGATACACTAACACTGAAGCAAAAATTAACGCTATCAAAAAAATAAATTATGACTAAAACATTAATATGCATAATAAGCCTATTCTTTCTAATGACTCAAGTTAATCATGCTCAAGATTTTGATTCAAGCTTAGCTAAGGTTATTGGAAGCATTGCAAAAGATCTTAATAACTATAATGATAATTTTCAAATTGCCATTTATCCTTTTAAGTTCAAAAAAGAAAATGAAGATGTCCTCGCAGAGTATGTAACAGAGGAGTTTTGGGATTTGATGCCCAAGTCAGCGATTAATTATGAAGTAATGGATAGAGCTACCTTTGATGAATATTTTAAAGAACATAAATTAAAAAGTAGAGGTTTGATTGACCCTAAAACAGAAAAGCAATTTGGTATGTTAATCGCTGCTGATGCTTACATAACAGGTATGGTTTATGTTTTTAATAGTATCATTAGGTTAAGAGTTACTGTCACAGATACTCAAACTGGCAAAATTATAACTACTGAATCTGGTAAATTGCCTATAACTTATGATATAGCAAACTATATTGGTTTAAAAGATTGGAAAGTGACGATAGAAGAAGCTGAAAAAAATAAAAGCAGTAACCCAAATTGTGATAAGGAAAATGTTGGAGACATTTGTTTTGAAAATAATTCAAATACTAAATATGTAATAAAAATTCAAGATATTGGTAAAACGCTCTCTTCAACATATAGAACAATAACTGTTAATGGCGGAAATCACGGTTGTATTAAAAACCTTCCTCCTGAAGGCTTTTATTTTTCAGTATCAAAAGATGGGTTTACGATAATTAATGAAGGTAATTTTCAAATTAAAACTTGTCAATCTAAGATTATAGAGCTAAAATAGTTTTAATAGGCTTTATCATTTTCAAAAATATTACTAAAATCATTCTTCTCAAACTTAGTGATTTTTTTATCTTCATTTTACGCACAAATGTTTTCAAAATAAAAATATTATCATGACATTGAATAAAATTTTAAAATCTTGTTAAAAGCATCCTCCTTAAGCAATGCTATTTTTGTGTGTTTAATGATCTCGATATTTTCGGGTTGCTTAGTGCTTATATCTCATTATCAAAATTTACTGAATCTAAAATTAGAGTTAAGAGAATCATTAATTAATTCAAATAATGCTGCTTTTACATACTATTCTTTAAATCTTGACAAATTAGAATATGATATTAGTAGTACAAAAGATATTTTTGAAGATGGAATTAGAACTCATACAACCAAAAAAAAATGGGGTTTCTATGATTTGCTATCTTCTAAAACCATATTTAAAGGCGATACTATTCGTAGAATTGGTTTAATTGGAAATTTCCAAAACAAAAAAAACTCACCTGTTTTATATGTTACAAATTATGATCGCCCTATAAAAGTAGCTGGAAATACTACTATAAAAGGTATATCTAAAGTTCCAAACGGATTAATTGAGCAGGCTTATATAAATAATCAACAAACTAACTCCATAACTATTAGTGGACAACAACTTAAATCAGAAGATAAACTACCAACTTTAGATATAAAATATAACTTCGATCTTTCTCTATACAAAAAAGTTATTCTTAGTGATGTTAAAACTAATTCTATTATAAATTCATTTGATTTAGAAACCTTGGTTATTGATGTTTCCAACATTTCAGACTTAAGAGATCTCACTATTAAAGGCAATGTTATTATATATACTTCAGATGAACTTACTATTTCCCCTTCTACTGAATTAAGTGATGTAGTATTAATTGCAAAAAAAGTTATAATAGAATCAGGTTTTTCAGGCAATCTACAAATCGTTTCAAATAATGAGGTTACTTTAAATAAAAATAGCCAACTAAAATATCCTTCCAGTATTTATATTAAAAATGACACAGATTCAGTTAAAGTACATTTAAAAGAATTCTCAAAAATTGCTGGAGGAATCATAATTGATGGTAATACATATGAAGGATCTTTGAAAAGAAAACTTATAATCGATAAGTCTTCTAAAATTTATGGCAGTGTTTATTGCTATGGTAATACTCAATTGCAAGGCGAAGTCATCGGAGAAATATATACAGATCGTTTCTTTTTAAAAACAAAAACATTAGATTATCAAAATATTATCTTAGATGGAAAAATAAGTCGAGATAGTTTGCCTGAAAATTTTGTAAACCTAACTCTATCAGGTTTAGAAATTAATACTAAGACACATGAAATTATTAAAGAATTTTAAGGTATTAAAAGCTTCTTCAATTGTAGAAACTATTATAGCAATTGTATTAATCTCGATATGCTCATTAGTAGCATTATCCGTATATATAAATGTTATAAGCCAAAATAGCCCTGTTCATTATTATGAAGCCAAACACAAGGTTGAACAATTAACTCATCTAGCTATAAAAAATCAAGATTATGAAAATGACATTTTCAAATATAATCATTACACTATAACAAAAAATGCAATTATAAAAGCTGATGAACAGATAGTTGTTTTAGACTACACTATCACTACTGGAAATAAAAAATATAATATTATTAAACTTGTTAAATTTGAAAAAGGTAATTAAAATACATGCATTTACCTTATTAGAGTCTCTAATTACCTTAATGCTGATAAGTATTATTATTGCACTTTCCTATGCCTTAATTGACTTAATTGGAAGACAGTTAAGCCTATTTGAAAAAGAAAACACTGAAATATTAGAGTATAATTTATTTAATTCAACATTTATGAATGACGTTAATAATGCTAATGGGTTTTTAGTTAATGAAAATCATATTCATTTAGACTTTTACAGCAAAGCTCATATTGATTATTATATTTTAGATGATGCAATTTTAAGACGTCAGGACAATTTCGAAAACTCATTTAAAATACATACCATAAATTTCTCTTTAGTAGAAGAAGGTCGTAAAGCAAAGAATAACCTAGAAATCAAACTAAAACTTCTTAAAGATACCATTACAACAAGCTATTATTTTAAAGAAAATAATGCTAAAAAAATCAACAAACAACTATTTAATGAAGATTGATTTATCTCAAAATAATAAGAAAACTAAAAAGCCTTCATTAAGCTTGGGTTATGATACAAAATTACCCTCATTCAAAAGGTTTTCAAATAAACAAAAAGAAGATTTTTACAGAGAATTTTCAACGCTTTTGAAATCTGGTGTAGATTATAATCAGGCGCTACAAATACTGTCTGGTCAACAAAAATCAAAATTTCTAAAAACAATCTATGAGCAAATTAATAGCGCAATAGTTAAAGGCAGGCCTCTTCATCAAGCGATTCAAGATTTTAAGCATTTTTCACCTTACGAATATTACAGTATAAAAATTGGTGAAGACACACGTAGGTTACCTGAAGTTTTTGATCAATTACAAAAATATTTTGCTAGGAAAATAAAGATGAAACGTCAAGTAGTTTCTGTACTTGCCTACCCTGTTTTTGTGTTGTTTATCACTTTTGGTGTTTTATATTTTATGTTAAATTTTGTGGTTCCTATGTTCTCTTCCATTTTCAAACAATTTGGAAAAGAACTGCCAGGAATTACACAATTTGTTCTGGATTTATCTGAAAATTTCAACACCATACTCCTTGTATTTCTATTAATCGTTTTAGGATTTGTTTTTGGTCATAAGCTTTTAAAAGCCAATAAAAAATATCGTCATTTAACTTCCAAATTACTAATGAATATTCCATTTTTTGGACCACTTTTTACTAAAATATATTTAGCTAGATTTTGTCAATCATTTAGTTTATTGTTAGCCGCAAAAACACCATTAATAACAGCATTAGATTTGACAGAAAAAATGATTAGTTTCTACCCACTTAAAACAGCTTTATATCATACTAGAATAGATGTTTTAAAAGGAGAAACATTAGCAAATAGTTTAGCTAAGCATTCGTTTTTTACACCCAAAATAATCTCATTGACAGTTATTGGAGAGCAGATTAATGAATTAGATAAAATGTATGATAATTTAGCTAATCAATACAATGAAGACATTGATCATTCAACAAAACTTATTGGTACTATTTTAGAACCTGTAATGATACTTTTAATCGGTAGTATTGTTGGGTTTATTATGGTTGCGATGTATTCACCAATATTTAATTTAAGTAAGATATTAGAACGCTAATTATTTGATTGCATTTCAGCTTTTTCTTTAGCATCTTGCTTCTCTTTTTTTCGTTGAATTCTAGATGTCGAATCTGCTTTTCGTTTTAATTGGCGATCAAATTTAATTTGTGCTTTTTCTGTAGAATCTCGCTTTCTAAACAACTTACTAAAAAAACCATTAACTTTACTTACTGGCTTCGTTGCATAAGCACTATCACCTTTGTAATAGGTTGTGTCTTTAAGCTTGTGGTTAATCCACATTCTACTCTTTTTATGGTTGGTATAAGTACCTGATTCTTTTAATTCTCCTTCTTGGTCGTAAGAGATGTAAACACCATGTTTAAGACCGCTTTTCCAATCGATTATGGTTTTTAAACTTCCATTTTCATACCAAGAACGCCATTCACCATCTTTAAGACCATAATTAAAATCACCCTTTTCGGCTAATTGTTTTGATCTATAAAATTTTGAATAGTCTTCATGTAATACCAAGCCACCTGCATTGGAAATACTTGTATGGATTTCTCCTGTCTTAAACCAATAGTAAAGTTTGCCATTTTGGTAATTATTAACTTGCTTAAGCGCCACATGACAAACAATGTCAAAATCTCCTGCTCTAATATACTTACGTTGCATCTCTGATGAAACAGATAATAACAAACTAAAACAGATTATAAGTAGTAATTTTTTTTTCACGAAAAGTATTTTGTATAAATGTATCTAACTTTTTTTAGTTAGACAACTGTTAAGCTTATTATAGCAATAGGGTTTTCAGAACTTTACTTTTGTTGATTTCTAATTCAATCAGTTCTTCGATGAGAATATGGCTTTGCATTAAGTATAATAAAACTACAGTAAAAAGTAACTTTTTTTTATTATTCCTTATAAAGACAATTAATTATCTACATGAGACTTTCTTCATCCTGTTTCCAAAATATGTCCACCAAAAATATGAATAATTACCTAATTCATAACAAGATACTTCCTCATAACCAATACTGTTGTTGTCCCAATTATCAACTCTTTGTTCTGTATATTTTAAACAGTTGTTTTCATCAATGTCAATATGAATATTGTAGGTTACTTTTGGCTTAGGAATATCATTTATAAAATCTAGTGTAGGTTTAGATTTATATTTATAAGGCTCATAAATATAAGTTACCTCTTTATCTTTAGAACTAATTTTAAGACTACTTAAATAAAAGTTTTCGTCATTATCAAGATTACCACAATATTCAAATGTGTAAGATAAATTCTCAACATACAAAGTGTAATAATGATTCAAGCAACCTTCATCTTGATGCCCAGCTATGTATCTTAAACATCTTTTCCCTTCTATTTCAACTATATCCTTTACATACACCCTTTTCTCTGAAACGTGTATAAAAACATCCTTAACTTTATTGTCCTCATCGTATCTCACTTCTACATAAGGATAATTCAGTTTTTTTTTGTCCTTAATTAATCCAAAACCTGTTAATGTTAATTCATCAAAATCTTTATAATATTTAATATTATCGTTCATACTTTTTAATTTAAATCCACTTAAAACGAAAAGAAGAAGAAAAACTATTATGGTCAATATTTGTATTTTATATTTCATTTACCTAATCTTTAAGTTCTTTAACTTTTTTGAGTTCTACTTTGTTCTCTTGGGTTTCGCTCCAATCAAAATCAGAAACACCTATTGTACCATTAGCTTTATAGTAAACAGCGTTAACAGTTTCTAAATTAGCTTTAGCTTCGCCTTTCTCTAAAACAGGGCTAGCTTTTGTCCATTTTCCCGCATTATCATATGCTTGTTTTCTACTAGCATAAGGAAACTCTGCTGGATTCGAATAGCCTGCTTGATAATATGGATCGTCAAAAGCTCCCCACAAGTTTGTCCAAGTGTCATCATAAAATAGATTAGATTGTGGACTCCAGCCCCAACTTTGATTTGCATAAACAGTAGCGTTTAATGCGATAGATAGGTTTTGGACTAGCTTATCTCCTCCATTATGATAAGATCCTGCATGACATCCCATCAAAATAACATTTGAATTATCACTTAATGATTCACCCAACTTCTTTAGCTTTTTATCATTTGAAACACTCCAAGCATGATAAAGTGACCCATTTGCACCATTGTTGCCTATCCTAAATGATGCGTTTTTATACCCACCATGCGAAGCTATAAATAAATTTTCTATTTCCTTATCATCACCTAGTGCTTCTTTCAAAAGAACAAGCGCATCATCTATATTAGTTGCCTCAATAACAATAAGTTCAGATTCGCTTTTAGCATTAGAAATAAAATTCATCATTGCTGCATCTACATCTTTTTGTTTAGTGTCTTTAGTTTTTTCATTTCCTGACCAAGTCTTATCTTTTGGCCCAATCAACACATTAACTTTTGTTTTCTCTTTCTCTTTCTCTTTCTCCTTATCTTTGTCATTGCTTTGAGGAGCAGCTCCATTTGGATCTATCCAAAAGATAGGATTGTTGTCGAAAGTAGAGTAAGGGGATTGGCTAGGAAAAAGATCCATCAAAGGATCTGGGCTCATCCATCTTCCAATTCTAGGATCCAACATTCTAGCTCCAAAATCATAACTATTCCCTCCACCT
>NZ_JXJP01000019.1 GCF_000826645.1 Psychroserpens mesophilus | reverse complement strand
ATTCAGGACGGGTCAAAATGTGAGGTAACGTGTTTGTGTATATCTTGTTGCGGAATAAGCCGTAGCTATTTTAGCTTCGGATGAGCCACACGTGGCGAAAATTCCGTTGGAGGAAAATAGCAAGGCTTGAACCTTTAATTTTTCCGATTAGTTAAATATACAAATTGTATTTAAAATTTCTATGCTAATAAAAAAAGGAGCAATGAGATATACACGTTGTTGTAAAACGTTATTTTATTATTACTGTTCCAACAATGTCGGACTTGTCAATAAGTCCAACAAATCTGGAGTCTTCTGCAATATCTCTATTGTCACCTAAAACAAAAACTTTGTTAGAAGGTATTTTAAGAGGTCCGAAATTGTCCAAATTCCAATTCTCATTAAATATTTTTTGAACTATTGAATTTTCATCTAATTCATTTGCTATTTTGCGTCTTAATTCCAATCTATTTGCTTTAGCGTATTGGTCAGATAAAGGAATCATTATTGAATCTTTTTTCTCTCCAACTCTAGAAATAAAAGTTAGGTCTGGTTTTAATTCCGTTTTTGATTTTTGAAATTCTTCTTCGGTCAAAACATAGAAATGTACAAAATCAGTTCCTTTATCAGCATTTTTTCCGTTAATGAATAACGTTCCGTTTTTGATTTCCACAATGTCATTTTCCATTCCACAAAGTCTATGAACTCTGATATGATTCCCTAATCTTCCATTTTGATTTTTGTAACAAATAAAGTCTCCATTTTTTGGTTCAGTTAGGTTCGAAGCAACCATTTTTGAATCCAATTCTAAATTTGGCAAATTCGATGTTGTCGGATTACTATAAACAGTGAAAATTCCTGTCCAACTCAATAAATGATATATGACGAATAAAATGCCGAGAAGGATTAATGTTATTTTCAGAGGTTTCTTCATAATGTTTTACAACGTGTTCGTGT
>NZ_JXJP01000018.1 GCF_000826645.1 Psychroserpens mesophilus | reverse complement strand
TTTATTCAGGACGGGTCAATATTACTTACAACGTGTTCGTGTAATGATTAGTTACGGAAAAGGACATGAGTCATTTTCCGATTAGGTACTAAGTTAATTAATTTCGAGGATTTTCCGATAGGTAAATCAGTAGTAATTAATTATACACGTTGTTATATGCTGGCTTACTACACTAATTTTGATTTTCTATTTCTAATCGACCATATAAAATTGAACAAGAAAGTCAAAAATGAAATTAGATTCAGAATGATTATAAGATTTAATGTTAATGAGACTATATCATCCAAAATAAGAGTTAAAGTAATTAAAATCAGATGAAAAAAAGAAAGATTCCGATGTGTTGAATATTTCAATAATGCTAGTATACCATATCCTATTATAAAAATTGGAATAAAATAGACTCTTATAAAATATAGCCAACTTGTTAAATTCCAAGCCCAACCAACAGTTTTATTTATTTCAATATTTGAAATTCCGCCAAAATAACCTATGAATACAAATAACATGACAGTTAGTAGAAACATTCTTTTTTGTACTAATTCATTTAGTGTCATTCTTATTTTGTTTTTAGCTTATATATGTCAAATATGTTTATAAATTAACATTAAAAAAGTCAGGATTAAATTCCAAAAATTTCATATCTGAATTAAATATACAATCTATTGTATCATTTATTTTTTGACCATTGAATTTAGCATCAATATAATGTCTTAATACTGTAAAAGTTTGTTCTGATTTTAATGAATCCGATTCCTTTTTAAAATTTCTTAATTCTTTTTTATAATAGGCTATATTATCTTTTAATACTTTGATTTGATCTTTAGCCTCTCCAATTTTGAAATTATCAACTCCTTCCGAATAATTAACCTTTGTTACCTTATTTATTTCCTCGATGCGTTCCTTGTATAATTCAATATTCTCCTCATTTAGGCTAATCATTTTCTCGCTATCCATTATAATTGAATTGAAGTCATCAATTATTAAATTTTGATAATATTCGTCTCCTACAATTTGTTTCTCTATGAATACTAAATTGGAAATTTTAAAATCAGTATTCTTTTTCTGCATTTCTTTTTCATAACATTTCAGAATTAATTTCTCATGCTCTGATTCTTTGCATGAGGTCAACACAACTATTAATAAAATGGAAGATAGTAATAATCTAAAGTATTTCATTGATGAATGTTTGGCGCTTTCCAAAGCTTGCATATAACTTGCTTGTGTATGATTATGTTGCGGATTGAGCCGAAGCTGTTTTAGCTTCGGATGAGCCATTTTTGGCGAAAAATCCGCTGGAGGAAAATAGCAAGGCTATGACTTGTAAATTTTCCAATAACATAAATATACAAATTGTAGATGAAATTTTCTGAATAACTGACAGTAGCAATTAATTATACACGTTGTTAGCAGCTGGCACTTTTCAAATAAAGTCATTAATGTCAACCATTCCACTAATTATCATTTTTATATATTCGATATCTTCATAATCCATTTTTTCTAATTCAGCTAGGACATTATCTCTTTCTTCTGACTGATTGTTTAGATGATAGGCTACAACTAAGTTTCCAAGAATTCCAGGTCTAGTGTCAGTCAATTTCAATTCTTTGGCTTTTTCACCTAACTCAACAGCTTTTTGGTAATTCTTATTTTTTATTTCTAATACCAATAAACTTGAATAAGAATCAGGGTTTTTAGGATTCAATTTGATGGCTTTCTCATAATAATTCCTAGCTTTTTCATAGTTTCCTTTCATTCTCTGAATTACTCCTAAACCAATAATTGCTTTATCATTTTTAGAATCAAGCTCCAGTCCTTTAAGGTATGCCTTTTCAGCACCTATTGTATCATTTAGCTCTATATTAATTAATCCAAGATAAGCCCAGCTTTCAGATGATTTAGGGTATTTTAGCAAGTGTAATTCTAGTTCACTTTTGGCTTTATTGTATTCTCCAGAATAGTATATTTCATTAATTCGTTTCACATTGGAATATTCTGCTGATTTATAAAATTTTTTAATCACGAAAAATAATCCGATTAGAATGACGACTATGTTAAATACTTTCTTTTTGTTCATCTACTTTAGTTTCTCTTGCTTGCTGCTAACGTGTTTGTGTAAGGTTTGTTGCGGGATTTTAGCCTTGCGTTTTGGCGTTAGGCTGAGCCTTTTTTGGCGAAAATTCCGCTTGGAAACAAAACGCAAGGCTAAACTTACTGAAATGTTTCTTAAGTAAATGTACTAAAGTTTTTGTAATTATTATTCCGATGGAATAGAGAAGTAGCAATTAACTTTACACGTTGTTAGGCAACGTTTATTTTCCATTTCCAGTTAGTTCCTTTTTCAACGAGAAATTCATTGTCAATAATTTCAAAAATTCTACCTCGTTTATATTCTACTTCGTCTGCTTTCTTTTCCATCAAATCTGTTCGTTTTGGGTCATACAATCCGTAAATCAGATAATTATATCTTCCCATTACCAAACTAATTCCGTAATTCGGTCCACCCATTATTTCATCCGAATGTTTATTGTCTTGTCCGTCATCTTCCCACCAACAAACTTTACAGATTTCATAATTTCCTCTTTCTCCGATTGTTCGATATCCACAGCAAGGACAGGATTCTAATTCTATTGGTTCTCCAATTATGTTTTCTATATTCAGTTTTTGACAGAGAAATTCGTTAGTCTTTGATTGAAGAGTATGTTTTAGCCAAATCATTAACACAGCATCATATTGTTCCAATTCAGGATTTTGGATTTCCTCGCCATCTTCAAATTCCTTTTGTATAGATTCAGGTAAAGAATTCCATTCATCTACATCGCTCCAATGTTCCAAAGTCATAATTTCCAACTGTTCATCTCTTTCTTTTTGAGATAGTTCAGTCAGTTTTATTCTTGCATATTTTTCTATTGCTTGTCGTCTCTCCAAAGTTTTCTCTAATGTTGCCTAACGAGTTTGTGTATGATTTGTGCGATTGAGAATCCGCAGGATTTTCAGTCGTTGCTAATCATATAGTTAAATATATTAAATTTAAATTGAAGTTGAATGAAAGCATGAATTATACACGTTGTTAGGTGCAGTTTTTTATTTTATTTTCAACCAGTTTTAGGATACTTATAAACTTTTCAAAATGTTCAATATTATTTATTCCTCGTTCTGGTGTTAGTACAATTCGATTTGTCGATTTCCCAGGCATTGTTTCTATATAAATTCTTTCATCTATTATACTATCATTGAATAGCTTATCTGAAGTGATTTTTCTAATTAGTTTTATATCACCTCCAAACCAGAATTGTTTTAAAATCTTTGGCGGAACAAATGCTCTTCTTTTTGGGAAAAGAAAATCCAAGAATTTATTCCATAAATCTTTTGGAAATAGATTAAATTCAGTTTGGTATTCATTATCTAGATAAAGAGTAATTCGAAAAGGTTCTGTTCCGTACATTGCTCTACCAACTTCATTAAGATTAATGCTAATTTTTGATCCATCAATATTTATAATTCCTTTTTTTGGTTGGTAAGAATATTTTCCCGCAGGACTATTAAAACTTGCAGTTGGATTTTCAGAGTATTCTCCATTATATTTTTCTGTTATTTCCTGAATAATACTCATTCATTTAAAGTTTTTCTCAAATTGCACCTAACGGTCTCGTATAACCGTCAGTTACGGGTTTGTATGCGTTAATTTTCGGTTTGGCACTGACGCTCGCAATTCCGAGTGGATTCGGACGTAGTCGAATCCGCCGTAATTGCGGTTATACATTGTTAGCCACTGTTTTTTTGTTTTCCATTTATTAATTCTGAATGATTTGCAGCGTTTTTTATGTCCAAAATCCATTCTTCTGTATAGTCATTCTTTGTTAAGTCCGAAATTCCGTTTAAAAAATAATTCCGCAATTCGTTAACGGTCATTTTCTTTTGAGTCGGTTCAAATTTAATCTCACATTTATAAATTCCAGGTAGAAATTTTAACCAATTCCGCCATCTTTCTTTCGGTTTTTCAAGACCATTAACTCTAAAGATTTTTCCGTCACAATCACAAAACATTTTGTTCCGATAATATTTGTCAAAAATTGATTTTTTATCTGTGTATATCAGATTACTAAAAAGAATATAGTCAAGAATATCATCATCATTCCATTTTTCAGTCGATATGTTTATTATTGGAAAAGTCATTTTTCAAATTGTGGCTAACGTGTTCGTGTAATGGCTAGTTGCGATGACGAGAACTAAGTTAGCAAAAAAGAAACGAACCAATAGGAAAATCCGTAGGATTTTCCGAGTATACACAGACCGAGCAATTAGTTATACACGTTGTTAGGGCAAGTTTTTATTCCGCTAATATCGTCTTCTGTTTTTAAAATTCCGTCTTTTCCCTTCGAGATAAGAACATAACCTAGTCCATTTTCTTTTTGTTCATAATAGAACTCATTATTCCAATAATCCAAAGTGATCTTTTTCCTTAATGGATTATTTGTAATCTTCACGCCAAATAAGTAATTCTCCAATTATATCTAACATTCGATTTTTCTCTAATTTGCCCTAACGTGTTTGTGTATGGTTAGTTGCGTGGTTTAGCGACTAAGTTAGCAAACATTTACGAACCTGTGAATATTCCGAAGGAATATTCGCAAGTAGGCAGAAATGAAGCAATTAATTATACACGGTGTTGTACCCAGTTTTCTATTTTCTTTTTTCTACTTAAGTATAGAGGCTTCTCATTCCTTAAAAATAAACTATTACTATTAGCCTTTTCTTCTTTAATTATTTTTTCCTCAAAAAAGTCTCGGTTTTGTTCAAGAACTAATTTTGCGTCTTGATATTTTCCTAGCATAAGGTTAATATCTATTAAATCGATAAAATTTGTTATTGGATTTTTATTAAAATCAGCAATTATTTGATCATAACTTTCATATTGAGAAAAATAAGGAACAGCAACATTGATTATATTATTAATAATTTCATCTACTATTTTGTGGTTATCATCTAAATGAAGTTTATACCAACCTCTTTCAAACTGCTGATTCCAATCTTTTAATCGTTCAGCAGAGTTAGTGGCAATTATACCATTTAGCCTTAAAGATTTATCAGAATAGTTTTCAGCGCGCCAAGTCTCTAGTTTTTTTGAATAAACTAGAAGAATAATTTCAAACGATACTATTTCGTTTTTGTAGTTTTTATGATTCATGATGAATTTTAAACTTTGTTCAAAATCACCATCTTTTCTCTTTATTCTTAAGTCAGATTTCCGAAACTTAAAATTTAGATTGTCAATTTTAGGAATAATCTTTTCAATAATTATTTTCTCAATTCTATCTCTAGGCTTTAAACCTTGAAAAAGTTGATTCTTGTTTTTTGACTTTCTGTTTAACCAATCATTCTGAGCATCTAAAAAACCTTTATATGACATAATTTTTGTGTTTTCTCAAATTGGGTACAACGTGTTCGTGTTATGATTAGTTACGGAAAAGGACATGAGTCGTTTTCCGATAAGTACTAAGTTAATTAATTTCAGGGATTTTCCGCTAGGTAAATCAGTAGTAATTAATTATA
>NZ_JXJP01000017.1 GCF_000826645.1 Psychroserpens mesophilus | reverse complement strand
CCTATTTCAGGAAAGTACATTTCATTAAATGTGTGGTAACGTGTTCGTGTATGGTTAGTTGCGTTGGCGAGAACTAAGTTAACAAAAGAAAACGAACCAGAGGAAATTCCGTTAGGAATTTACGAGTACACACAAAACAAGCAATTGGTTATACACGTTGTTGGCTATAGTTATTTATTCAGGTTTTTCAACAACTTGATTAGAATATCTATTTAAAATTTTCCCTGTTTTGGCATCGATATCTATTCCGTTCGTTCCATTTTTATAATGATTATAAATTGACCATATCAATTTCGAATCTTGCCTATGTAATTCAAATTCATTAATGTTTTTAAATCCAACTTTTTCACAAATTTGAAATACTTTTTCTATTGATACTTTTGGATTTAATTTTTCAATATTTAAAAACTCTTTTAAGTTTCGTTTTAAAATATGCCGATTTGTTCTTAGTTTTCCTTCATCGTCGAAAAAGATTTTAATTTTTTTGTATTCAGTTACATCAATTAAAATTGAGTACTCAACAAACTTATAAGTAATGCTCTTAGTCTTAAAATAGTTTTCGTAATATTCATTGTTTATGACACTTATTATCAGAGAATCAGATGTTTTCTTGAATTTTTGATTCGTAAGTTCTTTCTTTTGCGCGTTTGAATAAAAGCATATAGCTAAAAAGATGTAAATGAGTTTTTTCATAATTATTGCCAACGTGATTGTGTATGATTTGTGCGGCTGAGAATCCGCAGGATTTTCAGAAGTAGCAAATCAGATGCTTAAATATAAGATTTTAAATTGAAGTTTAGTTAAAGCATGAATTATACACGTTGTTACATATTGGTACGACACAAAAGAGTAATCACATACAGCGAGTTAAATTGATTAATAATTTTTTATTGAAAGGCGTATTTTGTTCTTATAGATCATTTCAAAAAAATAAAAATTTTCAGAATGTTGTTTTGGATTTATCTTGCTTAAACTCAAAAAAAATCGCGAAAAAAAACCTGGCTTTTTTTCGCTCCAATGAAATTCCGTAAGAGTTAGATTCCGCTAGTTTTCATTCTTAAAATAATTTATGATTCATATAAATCTTTTTGATGTAGTGATAAATCCGCAAGAGTAGGAATCTGCGAATGATAGTTATTTAAAGATTAGTTTTAAATGTAGTTACGATTTAGGAGTACTTGTTTGTAACGTGTTCGTGTAATGATTAGTTGCGGGAAAGGACGTGAGTCGTTTTCCGATAAGGACTAAGTTAATTAATTTCGAGGGATTTTCCGCTAGGGAAATCAGTAGTAATTAATTATACACGTTGTTACCTGTAGTTTTTATTCCGCTATTTTCTTTAATAATTCAGCCGTTTTCGGTTCAATTTCTCCATTGTAATTTAATTCAGATGCTTTCATGTCAGTCAAGATTTGGTAAAAAATACAAGCGTTTAAAAAAGCTCCGTATTTATTCGGATGAATATGGTCTTCGTAAAGTTCAATTTCAGGATGAGATACTCTGATTTCATAGAATTTATTTCCATTATCCGATTTTTCTATTTTAGTAGATTTTGAAACTAAATTATATGATTCATTGATTGCTGTAATCTCTTGTTCTAAATTCTCCATAACAGGAGAGCAATAATCAATATCTTTAATTGATTTGTCAATAGAATAACCAGAATAGCAATATTTCTTTGGATATTCTCTTTTAGATGGCCACGTATTAAATAGTATAAATTTACAGTCTTTATTGGAAGCCAATTCTTTAATTCTAGAAATTGCTTTTTCTACTTTTAATTCACGATTTTCTGGAATTAAAACACTAACAGTTCCAGTTTGTAGAATTATTATATCCCAATTTTTTTCGACAATTTTTTTTTCGGTACGAGTTATAATTCCGTGTTCAGTTGTCGATTCGGTTTTGCGAGATAAATGTTGGGATAAAGAATATCCTGGATAAGTACTTTGGTCAATTTTAATATTCGTATTTGTTTCATTCAGCATCATTTGAAGAGTTTGAGGCATTTCATGATAATAGGTCAAACTGTTTCCAATAAAGAGGACATTTAATTCTTCAGAAAGTTCTGTTTTAAGAGATTTGCAACTTGTAATTGCAACAGCTAAAATGATTAGCACAAAGTTTCTCATAAATTACAGGTAACGTGTTCGTGTAATGATTAGTTACGGGAAAGGACGTGAGTCGTTTTCCGATAAGCACTTAAGTTAATTAATTTCGAGGATTTTCCGATAGGTAAATCAGTAGTAATTAATTATACACGTTGTTAGCACCAGTATTTTTATCTTTCAATTCTAGTTTTTTAACTTTCCATTCTCCATTTTCTTTTTCCAATTTTGAGGACACATTAAAAACTCCGTTATCAGAAACAAAAACTAATGATAATTCAGAATTTCCAGTTTCAGAACTCCATTTAGAGTTAACATTTCGTAAAATTCCGTAATGATTAATTTTTCCAGTTATTTTATTTATTTCAGAGTTGTTTTCACAATAGCTTTGAACTGTTTTTACAGGTTCAGACTGTCCGATAGTTATAAATCCGATAAACAATAAAATCATTGAAAAAATTAGTATTAGAGTGTAAAATTTAAGCAAATGTTTTACCATAAAGAAAATTCCATTAAATGGATTCTTTCTCATTTCCTTATATAAATTTCCGTAAATTTTTAAAAACTTTGGATAGTGTCCTCTTTTTTCTTTATAAGATTTTAACCAAAAATAAATTCCTAATCCGGTTAAAAGAGCAGAAAAAATCATTCCATAAGTTGATATAGGAAGTATTCCTTTAGAATCTCCAATCCAAGATAAAACCCATAAAATGAATCCAGATGTTAAAAATATTCGGAATAATGTTTTTGTGTTCAAGGTTCAGTTTATATTGGTGCTAACGGTTTAGTGTATGATTTGTGCGATTGAGAATCGATAGATTTTCAGTCGTTGGAAATCATAATGTTAAATATATGAATTTTCCAATGAAGTAGAAGTAAAGCATGAATTATACACATTGTTAGCTACTGTAGTGCATAACAGGTTTTTGGTAATCACAGAAAAGGCAAGTACAGACAGCAACCGAAACAGAATGCGATTCACAGACTTAAGTTTACAAGCCCAAGATTCCGCTACTTTGGCAGAAAAGAAAAGATCACAATTGCATTTAGGTTGCACACAGGAAAACCACAAGCGCCTTTTTTTGAAAAGAACGAATCAGAACGCTAAAGCGTTTAGTTCTCAAAAAAAGGATAATTCCGATGAATTTTGATTTAAGAAAAGAAAACTTTCAAGCTAGTGATTCAGCTTTATAAATAAGTAACTCAGATGATTTTTGCACTATGGTTGCTAACGGATTTGTATAAGATTAGTTGCGTGGTTAAGCAACTAATTTAGCAAATACAAACCGGATAGAAAATCCGCGAGGATTTTCGTAAGTAGGCTTGTAGTAGCAATTAATTTTATACGTTGTTGGCAACTGGTTTTTTTTCATAAATTAATCTTTTTCCACAAGATTCGATTGAGCCAATTCCTCTTTGGAAACATTCTGATAGTAATTCAAGGTCATTAGTGTATTCCATTGCTTTTTCGAGTAATTCTTTTTCTTTATCTGACCAACTTTCGTAGGCTCTAAAGTGTCTTACTCTAGCATTAACAATATATTCGGATAAATCTTCTGTTTTTAAAATTCCGATTTCGTTTATTTTGTTTTTTAATTGTTCAATCGCTTTTTCTGTCAGATTGTTAAATTTATCTTTTTGGAAAAAGTCAATATCTTTCCAAGGCTGTGGTTTTCTTTCTTTTTTTACTTTTCCGTGAAGTGAATAACCGTTTTCAATTAAATAATGCTTAAAAAATTTCTGTAAATCTTGTTTGGTGTAATAACCAAAATATTTTCCATACAGTTCATTTGAGTTCAAAATTGGGAATTCAAATTCTTTAGATTTTAAGAAGAAATGAGTTAAACGACTATAAGTTGGATTATATTCAACGCTTTGAAATAGTTTAATCGTTTTGTCTATCTCTTCTGTACTTATATTTAATTCAGTTTTTTGAGGTTGGTTTTCAGTCGAGCGATTAATTCTTTCCAATTCGGAAATTGCTTTTTCCAATGCTCTTATTACATCTCGTTCATTTAAGACACTATCATTTTCAATCAATTCGCCTGTTTGAGGTGAACATCCTGAAGCCAATGCTTCCAAAATTTCTATTGTTCTATCAATTTTCATAATGTTGCTCTAAACTTGTTGCCAACGTGTTTGTGTATGGTTTCGTTGCGGAATTCAGCCGAAGCGCTTGCGTTTGGATGAGCCGTTTACGGCGAAAATTCCGCGGAAAAAAAGCGCAAGGTTGAGTTGCACAATTGTCCCGATTATTTAAATATACAAATTGTAGGAGAATTTCCTGGTCTAAACCAACTTAGCAATGAACTATACACGTTGTTGTAAGTAGTATTTTATTGTTAATTATTTCCAATTATATTATAGGCTCCAATTGGATTATATCCTTTTTTAATAACAAGTTCAGTAAATTTATCCATAGTTGTATAGTTTTCAAAATCAAAGTCATCCTCGTCATTAATAGAATTTATGAATGATAAGTAGTTATCAAAAATTTCTTTGCCCTCTTTTTTAGAAATCTTAGATATTGGCTTTAAATTCTCTAATTCCGATTTGGGATATAAAATCACATGTTGAATTTTTTCTTTTCCTTTAAAGTTATAACTTTCTCTAATTCCGATCCTACCGTTGTCATATTGAACTAATGTTATTCCATTGTTATTAATAATATTGTTTTCGGCTTTTTTATTGAGTGCTTTAACAAAAATGATTTTTGTTGACTTATTGACTACTGAATCTTTTTCTATTTTGAAAATTAGTTTTCTCAAAGTATCACATTTTTCCAATCGAATACATTTAGCTATTGTCAAAGTATCATTATTCTGTTTAAATATTACAGTATTATTCTTCGAAATCGAATAATAATCTTGATTTAAAACAATGGTTTGAGCTCCAGAAAATGAAGTAAATATAAACAAAAATATAATTAATACTTTCATGAAACAAATATTACTTACAACGAGTTTGTGTATGATTTGTGCGATTGAGAATCCGTAGGATTTTCAGTCGTTGCGAATCATATTGTTAAATATATAAATTTTTAATTGAAGTAGGAGTAAAGCATGAATTATACACAGTGTTACCTACTGTAGTGCATGACAGGTTTTTGGTAATCACAGAAAAAAGTAAACACAGACAGCAACCGAAACAGAATGCGATTCACAGACTTAAGCAAACAATCCCAAGATTCCGCAACTTTGGCAGAAAAAAAAAGACCACAATAGCATTTAGGTTGCACACAGGAAAACCACAAACGCCTTTTTTTGAAAAGAACGAATCAGAACGCTAAAGCGTTTAGTTCTCAAAAAAAGGATAATTCCGATAAATTTTAATTGAAAGTAGGAAAGTTATAAGCTAGTAAATCAGATTTGTAAATAAGTAACTCAGATGATTTTTGCACTATGGTTGGTAACGTGTTCGTGTAATGGTTAGTTGCGTTGGCTAGGTCTAAGATAGTAAAAGGAAACGAACCATTAGGGAAATCCGATAGGATTTTCCGAGTGTACACAGAACGAGCAATTGACTATACACGTTGTTGTAAAACGTTATTTTTTATTCCTATTCAATATTTTAGTACTAAATGGTGGTTCGTCAATTTCAATAATAAATTCTTTTCTTTCAAGTTCCGCTAGAGTTTTGAACACAATTTCATCAGTATTTATTTCTTTCAGTATGTGACTCAAACTTTGAGTGGTTTCAATGAAATGCAACAATCCGAAATTATGAATTGTTCCATAATTTCCATTTCTATTAATTTTTATGTCCACTACTTGTCCAGATTCATTATTCTCAAACCTACAAGCATCTCCGTGAAATTGATAGTTCCATTTTCCATTTATAGAACCTTTCCAAAGATTATTTGATCTAGTAATCAATTTATTAAAAGGATCCTTATTTTCAAGATTTAATTCAAATTCATTCGCAAGCATTTCAATCAGTTTATTTGCTTGTTCTTCAAATTCAATTAATGCTTCTAAGATTAATTTTTCTCTTTTATCTATCAATTTCGTGGTGTTCTTCTAATGTTATACAGGTTGTTGTAAAACTTTTTTTAATTCTATTATTTTCTTTACAATTTCAGATTCCGATATATAAAGTGTTTCAGACATAAAATAAGTATATGCTAAGCCATTTATTAATTTCATTATAGGTTAAAAATGTAGATTATTATTTCAATAATTAGATAAATTAAACCAACAATTAATAGAGGAAGGAATGTCCATTGTAATTTATTTTTTTTGGTTAAATCAGATTTCCATAAAAGAATCAATCCAATTAAGTAAAATGGTAATCCATATATAATTGAATATGGATTCATAACGAATAACGAACTAAATCCTAAAATTTGTTTAGCCCAACCTTTTTTTGCTTTTTGTACGTTGAATTTCAATTTATTCCTTAATGTTTTACAACGTGTTCGTGTAATGATTAGTTACGGAAAAAGACGTGAGTCATTTTCCGCATATTGCTAAGTTAATTAATTTCAAGGATTTTCCGCTAGGTAAATCAGCAGTAATTAATTATACACGTTGTTGGCATTAGTTTTTTTTAATTCAGTTAATGTTGTTATGTGTTCCTCGGACATTTTGTGTGTTATAGCAGTTTTCTCATACATTTGATGTTCTCCACTTTTTATATTTCCTAATTGTATGAATTCTTTCATAGAACCATTATTTATTATTCTAACATAGGAACAACTGTCAAGCCATTTAATCCGATTTAGTTTGTCTTCCAATCCAATAGCTTTAATAAGTTCAAAATCTTTATTGTTTTCTGAGTATCGAATAATAGTATCGATTCCATTAATGAAAGTCCCATATTTTATTTTATTGCAATCTATTGGATTGGAAACAAATTCTATTTTATCTTTTTCTAACATGGATTGTGGTTCGTTTTTAATATGATTAGTAAAAAAAACTTGATTAATAATTAAGAAAATAGGTAATCCAATACTAAATAAAATATGCGTGATGTAAAATCCGATTGCGCTAATTCCAAAACTTTCTTTTTTATTAATTGCTGCGTAAACAATTAAATAGATAAATAAGGTTCCAGCTATTATTGTTGTCCAAGTTCGAATTGAGTCATTCGATATGAAATTAGTGTTGTATCCTAAAAGGATGAACAAATAAAATGCAAAACCAAAAAAGATTGGACGAATTATTGATTTTAGGATTTCTTTCATTCAAATTAATGCCAACGTGTTCGTGTAATGGCTAGTTGTGTTGGCAAGAACTAAGTTAGCAAAAAGAAACGAACCATTAGGGAAATCCGATAGGATTTTCCGAGTACGCACAGACCGAACAATTAGTTATACACGTTGTTGTAGGTAGTTATTTCGTGATTGCTTCTCTTTTTACTGACTTTCCTAAATCTACAAGTGAGCCAATAACTTTTGCTCTTTTGTCGGGTATTTTATCAATTATTTTTGAAATATTTTCAAGAGCTAAAGTTACATTCTTATCGTTAATTTCTTTTGCTTTAAAACTATCTGTTATTACATCATTCTGTTCTAAACAAGGAATTCCGTTTATATACAACCTATGGCTGTAACCTACTTCAACAACTTTTTTATTTGAGAATACTCCTTTATTTTCAATTATTCTTTTCAAAGGTGTAATTCTTATCTCAAAGTCTAAAGAGTCTTTACCTTCTTCAAAAGCTTTTTTATAATCCTCGCTTTGTCTGTTTTGAAATTCTTCTTTAATTTCTAAAATACTTTTTGCGTGTTCTACTTTGAGTTCAGCAATTTTATTGATAAACTCTTTTTCTGTGTCAACTTTTTCTTTTTTTAGATTCAGTTTTAATTTTTTGACTTCGTTTTTTCGATTATCAGATTCCATTAAATTACGGAGAAGAATTAATTCTTCTTTTAGCTTGTAATTCTTGATGTATAACATTATTCCAAAAACAGCAAAAACTACAAGTACACATAAAACCATTATACCTAAAGTGTTAAAATAATAATTCATAAATTAATCTTCTTGAGGTCCAAATGTGCATTCACAATCTCTTATGTTTTCTCCACAACTTCCACAAACTGGTTGTTCAGGTGGTGAATCTTGTAATTTCATCATAATTTTATTTTATTGGTTAGTTTAGTTTTAATTACCTACAACGTGTTGTGTATGGTTAGTTGCGTTGGCGAGAACTAAGTTACTAAAAGAAAACGAACCAGAGGAAAATCCGTAGGATTTTCCGAGTACACACAGACCAAGCAATTAATTATACACGTTGTTACCACCAGTTTTTTATTTGATTCAACGTTCCGATTATCAGTCCAACAATTCCTCCGAAATATGAGAAATTATGGATTTTCGCCACTTTATTAAATTCCGCTTTATGTTCAATTTCAAATGGGAAGTTATAATTCGTAATAGTTTCCGATGGAAATAATTCCGCAATTCCAAATCCGACAAATCCGAACAGAATTGCAATTCCGATAACGATGATTAAAGATTTCAGCGATTTGTTCAGCATTATTTGTCCGTCACTATATTTCAGTCCAAATATTCCGAGAACAATTCCGGTTAAAAAGCCAAACCACCAAGTAGAGAAAAATCCAACCCAAACAAGCGCAAAAGTCCAATTTCCGCTAAATTCTCTTTCATAATCGTCTAAAATTCCAAAATTGTAAAATGTCAGTTTAGTGTAAAATTCAGGCGATATTTTCGACGTAATAAAATCGTGTGCAACTCCATAAACAACTGATAATGTTATTGAAATAAATACGATTAATATGAATGCTCCGAGTTTTTTCAAATGTCTAGTCCTG
>NZ_JXJP01000016.1 GCF_000826645.1 Psychroserpens mesophilus | reverse complement strand
TGTACTTTCCTGAAATAGGTTGACTAAAAATTAAACCTTTTAGCAACATACCTAATGAAAGACAAAAAACAACACTGCCGAAAAACTTCTTACAAAAAAGTAGGTTTTGATTTAAAACTTTTAATCATTGATCAGATTCAAAACGGACAGATATCCGTGAATCATGCTTCAGAAAAATATCAAGTCTCTAGATCCTCTATTGATTACTGGTTGAAAAAATATAGTACCTTAGAACAAAAGAAACTTGGCATGAGCAAAAAAGACGAAATCAAAAAACTTAAGGAACGTATCGAAGAACTAGAATTCGTAAAGGACTTTCAACAAGACATTATCGCTGATATGGAACTCATCACTGGTGTTGATATGTCAAAAAAGTCATTGCCCAAAACATTAGCAGACGAGATCGAAAAAAAGAAACAAGACCGTTTAAAAGAAAATGGTTGATCCAATGTTTTGGGATTAGTAAACAAGCCTTCTATAAACGCTTGAAATCACACAGAACCAAAGTAAACAATGACCAAATCGTAATTCAAATGATTAAGGATTATAGAAACGAAGTCGGACAAAGAACCGGTGGCATTAAGCTCCATGACAATCTTAAATCTAAAATGGAATCACTTGGAATAAAAATGGGAAGAGACAAATTCTATAAACTCTTAAGAACTTATAACCTCTTAGTTCCAAAGACTAAAAGGTATTTTGTAACAACTAATTCTAAACATCAGTTTTATAAATATGATAATCTGGTAAAAGACAAGGCTCCTACTCGATCTGAACAGCTTTGGGTAAGCGATATCACCTATATCAAAACAGAAAACAAACATTGTTACCTGGCTCTGGTTACTGATGCCTATTCTAAGAAGATTATGGGCTATAAATTTATATCACATATGAAAACATCTCTTTGCATAGATGCACTCGCTATGGCCATTAAAAATCGTAAATATCCTAATGAAAAACTAATACATCATTCGGATAGAGGAATTCAATACTGTAATCCAGCATATACCCAGTTTGCTGAACAAAACAATATAACACTTTCAATGACACAACAGTACGACCCTTATGAAAATGCAGTAGCGGAACGAATCAATAGAACATTAAAATACGAGTACGGACTCAAACAAACCATAAAAAATAGTACTTTAGCTAACAAGATGATCAAAAAAGCTGTGAACATTTACAACAACAAAAGAACACATTTCAGCTTAAAACTAAAAACGCCAGCTTTTGTTCATCTTAACCAAAATGTAAAATACTGTTCCTACAAAAAGAACAAACAAAATTTAGAATACTTGACCTTTTAATTAAACAAAAATGAACCAAAAAAAGGTCAACCTATTTCAGTATAATACACATTAACCAATGATAAAATTCTTTAGAAAAATACGCTACGACTTAATGGAGAAAAATAAAACTGGAAAGTATTTAAAGTATGCTGTTGGTGAAATAATACTAGTAGTTATTGGCATTTTGATTGCATTACAGATCAATAACTGGAACGAACGACGTAAAGAAAAACAGCTAGAAATCAATGCAATGTCCGAGGTAAGAGATGATCTTGCAAATTCAATGATTGATATTAATCAAAATCTTAGTCTCATGAGTAATTGGTTGGAAAGTGCCTGGAAAATCAAAAGAGCCATTAATACTTCTGAAGTATTTCCCGATAGCCTTGGAGCTGATTTACTGAAGATGACACGAGACGAATATTTATTTACGAACTCAAAAACGTATACAGCATTGAAGTCTGCAGGGTTTAAGGTCATAAAAAACGATAAAATCCGAAGAGAATTGGATTACCTTTATGAAGCAATGTATCCACGATTAGCAACAATTACAAGTCTCGAACCAGATATTAAAGAGTACTTTTCCGATTATGTTAAAAATAACTTTAGAGCGATTTCACTAGATACACTTTATAAATCTGGATTAAAGGTCAAAGATATTGCCAGTTCAGAATTAGGTGCGGTTGGATGGGGCTATTTGTCAAGATTTGTTCCTACGGACTATGATCATTTTAGAACCGATCCTGAATTTACTATACTTCTTGACAACAGTATTCGTTGGAGAATGATGAAAATAATTAAATATAGAGAGGCCAAAAGGGGCACTGTTGAAACTATAAATTTGATTGAAGCAAAAATCAAGGGAAAAATCAAATTATCACAAATAAGAAGACTAGATCATCTAATTGACCAAGAAAATGCAGTAGACCGCATTATTGATATCATTAATAAAGGTGATACCGATGACCAAGGTTATGATATATCTGAATTAGCTGTTAATCGTCTTGGATATAGACTCATAGCAGCAAATAATAACTATGACGCTTTGAGGATATTAAAACTAAACACAGAAAAGCATCCAAATGCATCTAACACTTATGATAGTTATGGAGAAATCCTTTTACTAACAGGAGACAAAAAAAATGCCATTAAGGCTTATAAAAAATCGTTAGAATTGAATCCTGATAATGAAAATGCTAAAAAAGTACTTTCAGAAATAAAATAACGAAAGCACAACAACGTGTAAAGTTAATTGCTACTTCTCTATTCCATCGGAATAATCATCACAAAAACTTTAGTACATTTACTTAAGAAACATTTCGTTGAGTTTAGCCTTACGTTTTGTTTCCAAACCTCACACAAACTCGTTGTGCTTCATTATAACCAACCATTAACCAATGATAAAATTCTTTAGAAAAATTAGACAAAACTTACTTTCAGAAGGAAAAACTGGAAAGTATTTGAAATATGCAGTCGGAGAAATTGTCCTTGTCGTTATTGGAATATTGATTGCATTGCAGATAAATAATTGGAATCAAAATTCTAACCGAAATAAATTAGAATTAGAAGCATTAATAAACTTAAAAGAAGATTTTGATTTTAATTTAACAGAATTACGTCATATTGATAGTGTGAATACAAGAAATATTAAGTCTTGTTTAATAATACTTAACCACACAGGCAAAAGATATAAAGAAGATTTTATTGTGGAAAAATATTTAAGTGATGCTGCTGGATCTCCAGATTACGCTGCTAAAAACGGATTTTTAAATGATTTAGTCAGTTCAGGAAACCTTGGCCTAATCAAAAATAATGCTTTACGCAACCTTTTATCTTCATGGCCTACTCTATTAGACGAATTAACTTTAAGAGAATTAGCTTCTGAGAAATCTGATTTTGCATTAATTGATTTTATTATGAAAAACGGTAGTTGGTTGAAAGTTGATGAAGTCATTGGTTTCAATAATAGCTTAAATATAAAATTACCAAAATCTGGATTTGACATTGACAATAAACAAATGCTAAGATTACCTGAATTTGAAAATAGAATAGAAAATCAAATAATATTTTTCAATATAGTAAAAGACAGATATAAAGAATGTATGGCCCTTAACAAGCAAATTATTCAACTTTTGGATTCAGAAATAAAAGCAAAAAAATAACGAAAGCACAACAACGTCAATAATTGATTACAGCTGATTTACCTATCGGAAAATCCTCGAAATTAATTAACTTAGTAACTTATCGAAAAACGACTAACAACATTACACAATCACGTTGGCAGCAATTAAAGAAAACCGTTTATGAATAGAAAATTGAGATATGCAATACTATCATTTATCACAATTGGTGCATTTGGTATAAGTTGTAAACAAGAAAAAGACAGTTCCGTATTATCTAAAAATGTTCCGACCGTATCAAAGGTAACAGAATTGAATCCAGATGAAGAAGAAATAAAAACAACTATTAACGAATTGTTATTCAATGCTGGAAATTATAACGTTTCGGCATTGAAAACGATGGTGTCTGATAAAGCAATGCTTGGAATAAGCAGTTTAAAAGATGGTACTTGGTTCAATACAGAAATAGCAATTAATGATTTCTTTAAAAGTATTGAAAAGAGAGAACGTAGTCCTTACTGCGAATTACCTAATGACTATGACATATTAATTACAGAAGGTCAGTTAGCTCTCGCAAGAGCTGATTGCAATTTATACAGATGGGGAATTCCTCAATCAAGAGAAGTAAATCATTTTACATTCATTAAAGAAAATGAGAAATGGAAAATACTCAATATCTCTTGGACTAAAGAAGAGCTTCCAAATGAACAACAGATATATGATGTAGAAATATTCGCTCGTGGATATGCTCAAGCTTGGTGTAGTCAAAGACCAAATTTTGTATCTTCCTTTTTTGCAGAAGATGGTGAATTAACAGTTAATAATGGAGAACCAGCGAAAGGTACATTGGAAATTACTAATGTTGCTAAAGGATTTATGGAAGCTTTTCCAGATATGATTGTTTCACTTGACAGCCTTAAAACCAAATCAGATAAAACCCAATTTTATTGGACGCTTACTGGCACTAATAACGGACTTAACGGAACAGGAAATAAAGTTAAAATTAGCGGATTTGAAGAATGGACTTTTAATGATAAGGGGTTAATCCAAAAATCTACTGGTTCTTTTGATGAGAATGAATACAAGCGACAATTAGAAGTTGGGACAAACTAAAAAGGACTGCAGCGAACAACGTGTATATGTAATTGCTACGATAGTTGGTTAAGTGGATAATTTAGATGAAAATCGTTAGATTCGTAATCGGAAAATTAGCAAATCATAACTTTGCTATTTTTCTCCAGAAGATTTTTCACCACAAGTGGCTTATTCCGTAACTAATCATAGCACGAAAATATTGTGCTTCATTATAACCAACCACAAACCAATGATAAAATTCTTTAGAAAAATTAGACAAAATTTACTTTCAGAAGGAAGAACTGGAAAGTATTTGAAATATGCTATTGGAGAAATTGTATTAGTTGTTATTGGAATTATAATTGCTCTTCAAATTAATAATTGGAATGAAAACAGAAAAAATAAGATTACTGAAGCTGATTATTACTGTAGAATTTTAGATGACTTTGAACTCAATGAGAAGTTAATTGATGAAAATTATAAACAGACAACGAACAGAATAAAACTTACCAAAGAGCTTATAAAAGATTTAAACAACATACCTAATGATAGAAGTACAATCCTGAATAAATTTGTAGTTGCTTTAAGGCAAGATGTTTCTACACCTAGTAACATTACTTTTGAAGATTTAACATCTTCGGGACAATTAAAACTGTTAACAGATATTAAATTAAAGAACAGACTCATTGAACACAGCATATTTTTAAACAACTCTTTAAATCTACTCAAAGAAAATCGGAATGAAATTGTTAAAAGATATACAGATTTTGAACTTATAACTGAATTAGGGTATCAAGATATTCAATATATAAAACGAGAACTTGATAGAGAACATATTGCCTTCTTGCCGAAAATTAATTGGACAAACGACCCTACTCACCCTATATTCAAAAAATTTCAAGATAATCTTGTTTTTATTTTGGGTATGCAAATTAGGCAAAAACAACATTTTTCTAATTTAAAGAAAGAAATACAAGAACCCATCGAACTATTAAAAGACAAAAAGTGTAAATAACGATAGCACAATAATATGTATAACTAATTACTTAGTCTGTGCGAAATCGGATAATGACTAATGTCCTATCCCGTAACCAACCATTATGCGAACATGTCAGCCAACAAGTTTCAAATCGAGCCTATTTGATTAATCCAGATAATTTTCCGAACCCCATTTATCCAGACTTCTTAAAATATCCTCAAGTGATTTCCCTTTGTTCGTTAAACTGTACTTAACTTTGGGTGGAACTACAGGAAAAACTTTTCTGGATATAAGTCCATCTTTTTCTAAATCTCTTACTGTTTGAGTAAACATTTTATTTGAAATCTCTGGAATCTTTTTCTGTAATTTTCCTGATCGCAAACTGCCTTCTAATAAATGAAATAGTATCAAAGGTTTCCATTTTGTGCCTATTAAATTCATTGTAAAATTCAAAGGACAACTATTAACTTTATTCAAAATTAAAATTTTATATAATTGATTATCATTATTATACTCGTTTGAGTAACTATATTACATTATGGTAAGTTATTGTCGTTTAAGCAAATATAAATTAATTTAGCAATCTAAAATATAACTTATGACAACTAATAAAAATTATCCAAAATCATTTTCGCATATCGGAATAACAGTTCCAAACATAAAAGAAGCTGTAAAATTCTATTCAGAAGTAATGGGATGGTACATAATTATGGAACCTTCAAAAGTCAAAAAAGAAAAAGAAACTGCTATCGGTCAAATGTGCATTGACGTTTTTGGAAATGATTGGACAGAATTTGAAATTGCTCATTTAGCAACTTCTGACGGAATTGGGATAGAATTATTTTCTTTTCCAAATGGAATTAAAAAAGCACCTGAATTTAATCCTTTTAATACTGGTCTATTTCATTTTTGTGTACAAGACCCAAACATTGAAGAACTCATTGAAAAAATTATAGCTTTTGGAGGAAAACAAAGAATGCCCATTAGAGAATACTATCCAAATGAAAAGCCTTTCAAAATGTGCTATGTAGAAGATCCATTTGGAATTGTATTTGAAATCTATACTCATAGTTATGAACTGACTTATTCTTCAGGTGCTTATTCAAATTAAAAAAACCATTAGCTAAAACGTGTTAAGCCTATTGCTCGTTCTGTGCGTATTAGAAAAATCCGATCAGATTTCCCTAATGGCTCGTTCCTTTTTGTTATTTTAGTTCCTAGCCAACACCACAAACCGACAACTGAAAACGTTGTGCTTAATTATAACCAATCGCTAATCAATGATAAAATTCTTCAGAAAAATACGATACGACCTTATGGAAAAAAATAAAACTGGAAAGTATTTGAAATAAGCTATTGGAGAAATTGTTCTTGTAGTTATCGGAATTTTAATTGCACTTCAGATTAACAATTGGAATGAAAATAGAAAAGAAAGAGCAATAGAAATCGTTCTTCTTGAAAATTTACAAAACAACAGAATCGATATTTTGACTAATAATGAACCTTTCGTAATATATTTGAAATTCTTAACTTAGTAGAAATACACAAATACCTTTTTCCGTTATTAACGCTTACACGAACATGTTATAAACAATCTAATAAATCGCATTCTGAACTTCAAAAACCCTTCAGAAATGGACTTTTTTTTAGAATTTTTCTCGCAAAAAAAGTCTTCAGAAAATTAAGTGCTAAATTCTGCTAAAACAAAAATTCACGCTGACAGATATTGTAATGATATTTGTTTCTTTTCATATTTAAATTAAAAAAAGCACACCTTAAAAACAGTAAATCAGTAGCTTAAAAATTATTATTTAGAATTATTATAAATAATTTGGATATCTCTACAGACAAATATATTTTTGTCGAAAATTAATTATTTATAATAAGTCTAAATAAAAACAATGAAAAATTTACTACTATCCTTAACCTTCCTCCTCATAACCAATCTAGCTTTTCCACAAAACGGAACAGTTTCTGGAATTGTTACAGACAATAACAAAACAGCTCTTGTCGGAGTAAACATTTACCTAAAAAACACCTTAAAAGGAACACAATCTAATGAAAACGGAGCATTTGAAATCAGTAATTTAGAAAACGGAAATTATATACTTTCGATTTCTTACTTGGGCTTCAAAACAAAAGAAATTCCTATCTCAGTTGTAAGTAATCAAAACACAAATCTAGGAACTATTATACTTTACGAGGGAAATGAAATCTTAAGTGAAGTTATAATTGAAGGTGAACGTCGAAATAAATTTTCGAGAAAGAAAACAGCATATGTTTCAAAACTTCCTTTAAAAGATATTGAAAACACACAAGTCTATAGCACAGTAACCAATGAACTATTACAATCGCAAGTAGTTACAAATTTTGATGACGCTTTAAAAAATGCAACAGGAGTAGAACAATTATGGACTTCAACTGGTCGTGGTGGTGATGGAGCTGGTTATTTTTCACTTCGTGGGTTTTCTGTGCAACCACAGTTAGTAAACGGTTTGCCTGGATTGACAAACGGAACAATCAACCCTGCAAATATTGAGCGTATTGAAGTCTTAAAAGGACCTTCAGCGACGTTGTTCGGTAATGCTGTTAGCTCCTATGGTGGTCTTATTAACGTTGTTACCAAAAAACCTTATGTAGGCACTGGTGGAGAATTATCCTTTACTTCTGGAACTTACGGACTGAATCAAATCGTGGGCGATTTTAATACGGCTTTGAGTAAAGATGACAACTTATACTTTAGATTAAACACAGCTTATACAACGGAACAAAGTTTTCAAGATGCTGGTTTTAGAAAATCTTTTTTTGTAGCACCATCTTTATCTTACAAAGTGAACAACAAATTATCGTTTTCATTTTACGGCGAAATTACACAAGCAGAACAAACCAATCCAACCTTTTTATTCTTAAACAGAAGTGCGCCTACAGTGGCTTCAAATCTTGATGAATTAGGTTACAATAATAAATTATCATTTACAAGTAACGATTTAACCTTACAAAATCCAACACAGAACTACAGAATTGAAATGGATTATAAATTATCAGATACCTGGCAATCTCAAACCTTACTTTCTAAAAGTTCAACATCAACAAAAGGCTATTATTCTTACTTATTTGATTTTGGGATTTTAGAAGGAAACACATATTCTAGATTTATCAACAAGCAAAATGCCAATACCCAAACAACCGATATTCAACAAAACTTTATTGGCGATTTCAAAATTGCATCATTTAGAAATAGAGTTGTTATTGGCCTTGATTATTTTAACGAAACGGAAACCAATAATAGCACTGGATATGGCTTTTATGGTAATATAACTCCAAATGGTGAAACAAATGGCGACAATCCCTTTACAGCAGATATAGAAACCGATACGTTTCCACTTTCAACTTCTGGTGTAGATGCAGTATTGGCATCACAAGGTGTTAGTAATGTAAAATCAAAATATCACATCTATAGTTTATATGCGTCTGATGTACTCAATATTACCGATAATCTTTCAGCAATGGTTGGTTTACGTTTAGACCACTTTGATAATGAAGGAGATATAGCAAATCCTGATGATGATTATAATCAAACTACATTATCACCAAAATTCGGAATTGTTTATCAGCCCATAAAAGATAAGTTATCTGTTTTCGGAAACTACCAAAATGGTTTTACAAA
The DNA here is from genome assembly GCF_000826645.1 of Psychroserpens mesophilus. Lineage (GTDB taxonomy): Bacteria > Bacteroidota > Bacteroidia > Flavobacteriales > Flavobacteriaceae > Psychroserpens > Psychroserpens mesophilus. The sequence continues at coordinate 29,972 of NZ_JXJP01000016.1, read as the reverse complement.
TGTTGCACCTCAACTGGTTGGAAATCCTGATAATGGTCCGCAAACCTTACAAACCTTTGATCCAGAACAAGCCAATCAGATGGAATTTGGTATAAAAACAAATCTGTTTAACAACAGATTAAATGCTACGATTAGCTACTATGATATTAAAGTAAAAGATCGTGTAATTACTGATCCATCTTCACCTTTCAATAAAATTCAAGGTGGCGAAGTTGTAAGTAAAGGATTTGAAATTGAAATAAATGCAAATCCAATTCAAGGTTTAAATATTAGAGCTGGCTATAGTTATAATGATAGTGAAACTACAGTATCAGACAATACAGAAATTCTAAACAGAAGACCACTTGAAGCTGGACCAGAAACATTGTATAATTTTTGGGCAAACTATGAATTTCAAGAAGGCAGTTTAGAAGGTTTTGGTCTTGGTGCTGGATTTAATGGCGCAAGCGAACGTTTTGCAATAAATTATGCATCAACAGGCAATTTTATTTTACCAAGTTATACCATTGCAAACGCTTCGGTTTTTTATCAAGCAGACAAGTATAGAATAGGTTTAAAGCTAAATAACGCATTTAACAAAGAGTATTATAAAGGTTGGACAACAATCAATCCTCAAATGCCAAGAGCATTATTAGTAAACATTTCATATCAGTTTTAACCAGTCTAAGTTAAAGAGCAACTTTTTTAAAGGTTGCTCTTTATTATAAAATCAAAATGATGACTACAAAAAAAATAATTTTTCAATTACACAAATATTTAGGTTTAGCGACGGGTTTAGTTGTTTTTATTGTAGCTATAACCGGTTGTTGCTGGGCCTTTAGAGACGAAATTGAAAGTCTTTATGATAATTACAAAACGGTAACACCACAAAATGACCCTATTTTAACACCAACAAAAGCAAAACAACTCGCACAAGAAATATTCCCAAATAATACCGTTCACGGAACTGTATTTAAAAAAGCTGACGATGCCATCGAAGTTATTTTTTATGATGCAGAACCTGAATTTTATCAAAGCGTATTTTTAAATCCATATTCAGGAGATGTAATTCAAGTTGATGATCACTTTTCAGGATTTTTTGCTTTTATTTTAAAAGGTCATATGCGACTTTGGCTTCCTAAAACTATTGGTGAACAAGTTGTAGGTATTTCCATTTTAATTTTTATTCTTATCATCATTTCAGGTGTCATTATTTGGCTACCTAAAAAACGGAAAAACCTCAAGCAACGTTTAAAATTTGATTGGAAAAAAACTACACGATGGAAACGCAAAAATTTTGATTTGCATACTGTAATTGGGTTTTACATTTGTTCTCTTGCGATAATTGTGGCTTTTACAGGTTCAATGATGTCTTATAATTGGCTAAAATATGTAGTTTACAAATCTACAGGTGGCGAAAAAGAAGCACGATTTATTATCCCTGAAAATCAAAGCGAAAATTTGGCTGATGGTAAAACAATTCCAATGGATCATTTAATTGTAAAACTGCTAAAAGAAAACCCAGAAGCTGAAGGATTTGAATTGCATTACCCAAAAACTGCAGACGAAAGTATTTACGTTGAAGTATCAAACAGCAAAGGACTTTATTATGATTCCGATTTTCGGTTTTTTGACCAAAACACCTTGGAGGAAATTGAAACACCAAGTATTTATGGAAAATACGAAAATGCTAAAGTAGCCGACAAAATCCAACGAATGAATTATGACATCCATATTGGTGCAATTGGTGGAATTGCAGGAAAAATAATTGCTTTTTTGGTTAGTTTATTGACTGCAAGTTTACCTGTAACCGGAGTTTTATTATGGTATGGTCGAAATTACAAAAAGAAAAAAGCTTTAGATAGCATTAAAGTATAGTCCACAAATTACTATTTCTGAAAAACCATTTGAGAAGATAACTTTTGAACAGGTACGTGAGTATTTCTAGGTCTGTGCTGACTTAACTGGCACAAGTTTTAAGAGGATCTCATGGCTTAAACCAAATGTGTATTGCCTAAGACTGATGGCTTGAAAAAAAATACTGCATGCAACAATACAAATAGATTTCAGCAATGACGCGGTTTTCAAGAGGCTTATATACCAGCCAAGTACACCAAATTTACAATTTTATATATTTAAAACTGAAAATAATGAATAAAAAATTCGGCTTGTACATAATCCGAAAATTCATCCTCCTTTTTTAAGCTACATTTCTTATATCAGAATAGTTCTAATTCATTATGACCAACCACTAACCAAATGATAAATTTCTTTAGAAAAATCCGACAGACCTTAGTCTCAGAAAATAAATTCAGTAAATATCTTTTGTATGCGATTGGAGAAATTATTCTTGTGGTTATTGGAATTTTGCTTGCACTTCAAATTAATAGTTGGAATCAACAACGGATTGAAGATAAGAAAGAAATAGAATTACTTACGTCTATAAAAGAGGAGTTTCATTATAATTTGAGCGAAATAAACCAATCTATAAAAGTTAATAAAAAAGTAACTCAATCTTGTGTTAAACTCACAAAACTCATAAGATCGGATTCAATAACCAAAGTACCTGAAATTGTTGACCAGTCATTGGTAAACATAGGTGGATTCAATTCATTCGATGCAAGAATTGGAATAACAGGCGAAGTTGTTAATTCAGGAAAGTTAAGCATTTTGAAAAATGACGAGATTAGAACAAAACTAGGAAACTGGCTGACACTTATAGCAGATTGCGAAGAGGATATACTTTTTAGGTCAGACAATTATACCATGAACTTAATGCCTTTTTTAATGAAACGATTTCCGCTTTCAAATGGTGAACTTACTAAAAAACTTGAATTTGATAAGAGCAATTATTTAGTTACTTATGAAAAAAAATCACCATTTAAACTCAATTTATCTTCAGAAGATTTCATGGAATTTGAGAATCAAGTTTGGCATCATAAACATAATCACGACTACATTGTAATAAATGAACTCAACTTAAGAGATTTTATTAATACAACGATACAGATGTTAGATAAGGAACTAGATAATATGAAATAACGAAAGTAAAAGAAGTTGTATAATTAATTACTACTGAATAACCTATCGGAAAATACCTGAAATTAATTAACTTAGTGTTTATAAGTAAACGACTAAAAACCTTTCGCCTAACTAATCATTACTGGAACGCCTTGACAACAATGTTAAATAAACTTTAGCTCAACGAAACAAAAGCAAAAATGAAAAAAATTTTTACACGATTAATTGCACTCGCCTTTTGTTTTTTAGCTTCTGCCCAACAGCCAGCTGAAGAATTGGATATAGAATCTGAAAAAGCAATTGTTAAAAATTTAGTGGAGAAATTTCTAACTGCTATTGGTAATCATGATATAGAAACTGTACAGACACTGTTTAGTGATAAGGCTAACATATATGGAGCTTCTTTAAGAGATGGAAAATGGATTACTAAGACTTATACAATCCAGGAGTTTTTAGAGCGCTTAAAATCTTATGATAACCCAACAAAATACACAGAACCTGTTTCTGATTTTATAGTCCATATGGAAAAGGGAATGTTAGCGTTTGTAAGAGCTGATGCCATTTTTACCATAAATGGTGAACCAAGAAATAACAATTTAGACTATTTTACTCTAATTAAAGAAAATGGAAATTGGAAAATATTAAACGGTTCTTATGTTTCTTTAAGAATTAAGAATTAATAAAACTTTTGTTTAATTAAAAGAACAACTTAAGACGCATATAACTCATTACTCAGTCTCTATGTACTTAGAAAATCCTAGCGTTGTTTCCTAATGGTTTGTTCCTTTTTACTAACTTAGTTCCAGCCAACGTAACTCATCAACCGCAAACACATAGACAATTTTAGAAATTATTTGAAATAAGTCACAACATAAATGAATGATAAAACAAGAATCATAAGAACCTGGAGAGGCTGGACTACCAAAGAAAATGCTCCAGTCTATGAAAACATGCTTATTAATGAAGTCTTTCCTACTGTAAAAAAGAAAGGAGTTAAAGGATTAGAAAAGGTCAGTATTTCTACTCAAGAAAAAGAAAGTGAAGTAGAATTCTTTCTAATTCTTCAATTTGATTGTCTCGATTCTGTAAAAACTTTTGTAGGAGAAGATTATAAAACCGCATATATTCCGGAGAATGCTAAACGCGTTTTACATAGATATGAAGATACAGCAGAACATTATGAATTTAGAAAGGAATTGTTGCTTTAAAAAATAAAAATAAAAGCAATAGATGAATGTAATAATACCTTGAAAATTTGGAGCTTAAACATTCCAAACACACCATATTATAACCGTGACAATAATTTAAAAACGCAATCAAAAGTAAATTTAACTGAATGATTTGTAAAAATTGTGAACAGGATTTTGTAGGCAACTATTGCAGTACATGTGGACAAAATGCTAACGTAAGAAAAGTTAATTACAAATACTTAATGGATGAAATTCCTAATAGTATTTTTCAAATAGATCGTGGATTTTTATTTACGCTAAAAGAATTATTTACAAGACCTGGACATAGTATAAGAGGGTTTTTAGAGGGAAAAAGAAAGAATCATTTTAAACCTCTGGCTTTCATAATACTAACCTCTACATTATACGTTCTCTCTCATTACTTTATTGGAAACCAAACATTTATTGATGATGCAATTACAGGTTTTAAGTCTGGCGCTAAATCTGAAAACAATTATTTATTGAAATGGATTTCTCAGAACCAAACTTACTTTATATTAATTTTGGTTCCTTTTTTTTCTCTCGCATCCTATTTTGCTTTTATTAAATCAAAATATAATTACTTTGAACATCTTATCTTAAACATATATATTACTGGACAACAAATGTTTATATATTTTCTATTTAGCTTCATCTATGATAGAGATAGCTATTTAGTTTTATTACCTCTTTTGTTGGGAATGGGATATAATTTTTGGGTGTATATTCAATTCTTTAATGAGAAAAGTACCTTCAAGAAAGTATTACTTATACTATTAACGTATTTGATTTTTATCACACAAATTTTTATAGGAATGATCCTATTTAGTTTAGTTATGGCAATAATCCATTAAATACTACTACAACATGTACAACTAACTAATCGGTTGTCAATACTCGAAAATTCCCAGCAGGTTGTCCTATGGGTTCGTTCCTTTATTAACTTAGTCCTTACCAATACGACTTAAACATATACAAACCTCCTTAGCAAAAACATAAGTGGATTTTTAACTAAATTAGCATTTTTAGTAAAATCCTAAAGAGCACCTTTTATCAAAAAATACATATGATTTGCATTTCTTGTAATACAGAACATAACTCAAATTTTTGCCCTAATTGCGGAGAGAAGTCCGGAACTAAGAAAATTACTTTTAATACAATTCTTCAAAGTGCACTTTCAACCGTCACAAATATGGACAAGGGTTTCCTTTATAATGTTAAAACTCTTTCATTAAATCCGAAAAAAATATCTGTAGATTATATTAACGGTAAAAGAAAAGGTATTCTCAACCCAATTTCATTCTTAATAATTTCTATTTCAATATATTTAATTTTAGAAACTATTTTTAAATTACCAATAGAGCAAATACAAAATAAGGACAGGTCTGCTTTATCCTCAAAGGGTTATGACATTGGTCGAGCTGGAGGAAAAATTATATTTAATTATTTCAAGTATTTTTGGATTTTGTCGGTATTGTTTCTAGCCAATGTAACTAAATTGTTTTTTGGGAAATATAACTACATCGAACACATAGCAATAAACGCTTTTGTTATTGGTCAAGCAACATTAATAAGTATTATCGGGTTTTTTGTTTTTAAACTTCCTTTACCTTTTAACCCGATCCTATATTTAGCTATGTTTCTTTTGATATATTTCATTTTTAAGCCAGAAAAAAATAACTTACTATCATTACTATTGTCATTTGCTGGAATATTGCTATTTATTATTCAACTATTTATAGTGGGAATAATTATAGGAATTATAATGACAAATTAAAAGGTATTAATATATACATTGACCAACAACATGTAAACTCATTGTTTGATCTGTGTTTACTTAGGAATACTATTAAAATCACCTATTGGATCGTGACTTTTTACTAACTTAGTTTCTGGTTAATATAACGATCCATATAACGAACACGTTAACTTTAATTAAAAAAACTAAATGAAAAAAAGACTATTTTTATTATTATTTACAGGTAGCCTAATTATCAATTCTTACTCTCAAAATGACGTTTGTAATTGCAAGAGTAGTTTGACATTCTTAGATAGTAAAATACGAAAAACACCTGCATACAAAGTCAATAAAAAGGCATATAACACTACATATTCAGACATTTCAAAAGAAGCTAAGTCTTCAAGCACTATCTTCGATTGTCATGTTTTACTCAACAAATTACTGATTGCTTTAAACGATAACCATAGTAAAGTCTATGGTCTCGAACTCGGAGCCACAAACGATGTCACTTCAAATTCAGAAAAGTTCAATGCATTTAAACAAACTGAACTTTTTAATGCTTACCCGAAACCTAATATTAACCTAGACAGTTTAACAACTGTATTAAATTCTAAAGCTAAAACAGATATAGAAGGCATATACAACATGGATAACTACATGAACATTGGTGTATACAGAACTCAGAATAATTACAAAGCGATTGTTCTCGATTCAGTATCTGATGTATGGCGAGTAGGTGAAATAATATACGTACTAATTCCATTTGGTAATGATTACCTTTTAAGCATCGGTGGAAGTATAACATCCAAAAGATTAATTGCATATACTGAAAGATTAGAAAACGGATTTTTTCATTTTATGGGCTTCCAAAAAGACCTTAGTCAAATAAATTATTCTACCAAAACACTCTCTGATAGCACCTATTATCGAAAAGAACTATCAGATAAGTTGACCTATATAAAAATTGGAAGTTTTAATTCTTGGAACCCAACACTATCAGAGGCTGAAAAATTTTACAAATCCCTAGAAGGAAACTTAAACAAACCCAACTTAATTGTTGACTTGAGAAATAATGGTGGTGGTGGCGAACGAAACTCTAATATTCTATATAAATTACTGAAAGATTACTCTAAAAAAAATAGAATTTATGTCTTAGTTAATCACAGAACAGTAAGTAACGCAGAGCAATTCACAAAAAAATTAAGCACATTAGAAAATAGCCAGATATTTGGCACGAGAACCAACGGCACTCTTGCATACGAAATAAAGGATAGCAGTTATAACTTACCTTGTGGTAATTTTGTAGCTGTTCTTACTTCAAAAAAGCATTCAGATTACCTCGAATTTGAATCCAACGGAATTGAACCAGATGTAACTTTAAATGCAGATGAGGATTGGATTGTTCAATTAAATAATCACATTTTAAAAAACAACAAGGACTAACAACACGTAAACTAAATAACTTCTTGTTTCTCATTCCGAAAATCCTCGAAATTAGTTAACTTAGTCCTAAGCGAAAAATATCTTATGTCCTACTCTCTTAATCATCATTACAAATACAGGTTGGCTATATTATAAGAACGGTTCTAAAGATAAAAATTCCATAAATATGTGTTTTAGTGAAAAAGCATTTCAATCTCGTGTTTTATATGTCATGACTTCTGCAATGTTATTTTTATCTACATTGGTTATATCTCAGGATAAAAAGATTGAAGGTTCGGTAATGGCTAAATCTGAAATTGAAGAGATGATATCAAAAATTAACACTGCAGTAAATCCTGAATTTGTTTACGATTATGAGAAAACAAAATTTGTTCCTCAACAGGGAAAAACGTTACTTATAATGGGACAAACTGTTGAACGCATAAAAGAGTATCAAGATAACTTTCCGAATGAAGCCGTTCCTGGTGGATGGTCAGCTTATTGGGGAATTCCTGAATTTAAAGGGATTACTAGGTCTCATAAAAACAATTCTGGCAATACACAAAATCATCAGATGTTAATTGACAGCTTTCCTAATACAGTTATTCAAAGTGCCATGTGGATGGTAGGCAAATGGGATATTGCAAAAAAAACTAGCAACGGAGAGTATGATAAGGTCATTAAAAAATATGGAGCTTGGGCTAAATCTACTAATCGACCGATTTACTTAAGAATAGGCTACGAATTTGATGGACCTCATAATGAACTAGAGCCCAAGGAATATGTAAAAGCTTACAAACACATCGTTGATCTTTTACGCAAGAAAGGCGTAAATAACATCGCATTTGTATGGCACTCTTACGCTTCCATACCTTATAAAAACTATAAATTATCAGATTGGTATCCAGGTGATAATTATGTAGATTGGATAGGCATTTCAGTATTTGGTCATGCGTACGATAATTATAATTTTGGTATACATTGTGAAAACCTTCTACAATTTGCCAAGCAAAAGAAAAAACCTGTAATGATTGCTGAATCGAATCCAATCAATGGTATTTTTAATGACAATACTGATGTTTGGGATCAGTGGTTTGTGAATTTTTTCACCTTCATTTATAATAAGAATATCAAAGCTGTTAGCTTCATAAATGAAGATTGGACAAGCCTTAATATTCCAGGAATTTCTAGTTGGAAAGATTCTCGTCTTTTTAATAATGACAAAATATCAAAGGCATGGTTTATGGAAACTAATAAAAATATGTACTTAAAACAATCACCTGAACTTTATAAACAATTGGGATATGAAAACCAATAATAATTAATTATGAGATGAACTGGTCTTATATATTTAAGAGATCCTATAAACAAAATACGTAGTCAATTATTTATATACAGCTTACACTAAGAAAACCCAATAGATTTTCTTTTAGTTCGAATTCTTTTTCACTAACTTAGTTCATGCCAAGATAAGCAGCGAAATCTCACGACGTTGCAATCCGTTAAAAACATAGAGTCTAAATGAGAAATCTGATTTTTATAATAATTGCTGCATTTAATATCTCTTACGTTGTACCACAGGAAAATAAAGTCGACAAGATTAGAATTAATGAAGATTTAAACGAAATTTTAAATGATATATCACAAAATTACGTCTATTTAAAAGAAAAAAATATTGATTTAAAATGCATTAAAAACTATTACGAAAATCAAATAACAGATCTACAAACTGAAGAAGACACAGTCCTTTTTTTCGAATATTTATTAGACGAATTTTATGACAGTCATTTAATTTTAAATACAAATAGAACCTCATCCTTTAGATTGTATTCATCAATTTATGCTACAGTTAAAAATGGAACAGCAAAAGTTTCAAATGTTTGGCAAACGCAAATAGAACATATTGATTATAATATTATTGGAGCAGAAATACTAAAAATAAATCACATGCCTTTATTACAAGCAATTGAGCAATTCCCGACGCATTGTAATGACAAGAATTCTCAGCATGTTAGAGAATGGATTGTAAATAAAATCTTGGCAGGACGTTATAATGAACCCAGATTATTAACCTTGAAATTAGAGAGCAATCAAATCGTTGAATTCGATTTAAATAAGTTCAAAATTTTAAAAACCTCTAATCTTTTAACTTCGAAAATAGAGAACGAAATAGGAATAATTAGAATAAACAACGCTTTAGGAAATCATAATTTAATAAGTGAATTTGATCAAGCTCTTAAGAATTTAATGAATACTAAAGGATTAATAATTGACTTGAGAAACACAGTAGATGGAGGAAACTCTTATGTCGCTCGTGGTATTATGAGTAGATTTATTACAGAAACCAAACCTTATCAAAAACATTGGACAACAGAACAATTCGATGGAAGCACAAGGATTGAACGAAGTTGGGTTGAATATGTTGGTCCGAGAGAAAAGCCATATCTAAAGCCCATTGTAATATTAGTTGGGCGATGGACAGGAAGTATGGGCGAAGGGCTTGCCATCGGATTTGAAGGCATGGAAAGAGCCGAAATTGTAGGCTCAGAAATGGAAAGATTAGCTGGAGAAATCAACAGTTTCACATTAAAACATCAAACCTTTGGTTATCAACTTTCGACAGCAAAGCTTTATCATTTAAACGGTACACCAAGAGAAAAATACGTGCCAACAAATTATATAATCCAAACAAGAACAGATGTCGATGAAACTCTTGCAAAAGGTATTGAATTAATTAATAACATTACCGAATAATAATGTGTAGTAACAACATCTGTAGTCAACTTCTGGCATGGACATTCTCACAAATCCTTCAAGTTTCACGAATGGTTAAGATTCTTTTTGCTAACTTAGTGCAAGCCAACGCAACCATTAATTAATCTAAAGCGCTACAGCCTATTAGTTCGACTCAAATGTATAAATCTCTAGCCATCCTAATCATTTGTTGTGTTTCTTTTCAATTCGCATTTGCTCAGAATTTTGGGAATTTCCCTAAGATTGAAAAAGACAAACTTCTGAATGATCTTGAGATACTTTATCAAGGTTTAGACAAATTTCATTCAGGAATGTATTGGTATACTCCCAAAGATTCTGTAGATATGGCTTTTCGTGAAGTTAGAAAACATATAACTACAGATTTAAATGTGCTTGAATTCCATAAACTTATTGCGCCTTTAGTTGCACTATCTCGTGAAGACCACACTAACATGTATTTACCAAAAAGTGTTAAGGATAAAATAAATACGGAAATAAAATTTCTGCCTTTAACCTTTGTTTTCTTGGGTACAGAACTGTATTGTAATAAAAACGGCTCTAATTTTCAAGATTATGTGTTAGAGGGAAAACAGATTGAAACAATTAATGGTGAAACGCCTACACGCATAGTGAACAACATAGGAGAGCTATTTGCTTCCGATGGATATATAAAAACTGTGAAATATAGTGATTTGGAAGGCTTTAACTTTTCAAAACATTACTTCTACTACTACGGACAAGTAAATCAGTTTGAAATTAAGTTTAAAGGTATTGAAGAGCTTGTAATTATTAAACCTCTTGAAATAGAAGCCATCAACCAATATCTGAATTCGAGATATCAGAGGCCTAAAAAAAATAAAGACAAAAAAGTTTTAGAGTATCATATACTCAATAATTCAATTGCCTATTTAGGTATCCATTCCTTCAACAATGACATTATTAAAAAGAATTCAAAAGAAAAAACACTAAGTGCTTTTCTGAAAAATAGTTTTAAATCCATCGCGGAAAACAACATCAAAACTGTTATTGTAGATGTCAGTAAAAACAGTGGTGGATCTGAAGGAAATGAAGGATTAGTGTATTCCTATTTTGGAGATAACTACCAAAAATATAAGAAGGTAAGAACAAAAACACAAAAGGCTATCTTAGATAATGGTACAGATAAACCAATTACACTAAAAGCATTTGGTTTTTTTGAAAGAAACTTCACCAATAAAAAAATGAAAGATGGTTCTTTAGAAAGAAAAGAATCTTTTGGAAAAGGACTTATGGCTTATAAGAAAGAGCCCGATTATAAGTTTTCAGGAAAGACATATGTCATTATAAGTCCTGTAACGTATTCTGGTGGTAGTGAATTTAGTAATATGATGTACACCAATGACTTGGCTACTTTTGTAGGACAAGAAACTGGTGGTGGATATTTAGGAAACACAAGTGGTTATGGTAAGGCGTTAGTTTTGCCAAATTCTAAAATTGTAATTAAAATACCTGCTTTACAATTTGTTATGAATGTAGCTCCAAAACTACCAATTGGACGAGGCGTAATACCTCACTATGAAGTTATACCAACTTTTGAGCAATATCGCAACAACGAAAATGCTTCACTAAAATATATTTTAGAAGAATTAGAAACGAAAAGATAACTGACGCTATCACTATGTAATCAGGATTTATTCAGAAAATCTTAGCTTAGTTCCTAAATAATTAGTCTTATTAACTCAAGTATCGCCATCATAGCGACAATTATGGCCATTAAAAATCAAATAGCAATTAATTTGAATGATGATTATTAGAACACCATCTGTAAAATGTTATTCGTTTTCTATAGGTTCATTTTCTTTTTACTAACTTAGTTCTGAACAAAGCAATTAATCATTTTCAAAACCATCAAACTAAATCCATTAAAATGAAAAAAATTCTACTAATTCTAATCGTATTTGCAACCCATTTAATCCATGCTCAAGGAGACTATAAAATAGAAATAAATGGCAAAGAATTTGAAATAGATTTAGACAAAGACTATGAGTTAAATGTTGATAACGAGACCTTTAAAATTAGAGTTAAACAAAAAGATACCTTACTGTATTCTGATGAATTTTTCAGTTTTAAATACCTCAAAGACTATAAAGTTGCAAAAACGCTAATCGAAGGTGGAGTTGAACAATTAATGCTTATGACTGCTGAAGGTTCAGGATTTATTATTCAAAAATACTCAACAATCAATCCCACGTTATTGAATGAATTAATGATTAATGAAGTCACTAAGGAAAGTATCAATTATGGATTCAAATTAAAAAGAAAAGATTACAAGAGAGTTTTAGCTTCTGGACAAAAAATTGATGTAGACAAGGCTGTTCTGACCTATAATGATGAGATAAATATTTATGAAGTAGCATCAGTTGGTAAAAAAGATTCTGGATTAATCATAATGAGCATGGAAATGAGCGATTTGGAAAGTTCTTCAGGAAAAGCTTTAATAGAATTGATCTGGAAGACTTTAGTCTTAAAATAAACGCTCTAACTACTGCTCATAGCAGCAATTACACCATTTGTAACGACTAATAATGATGTCCTTCTTAAGGGCTAAAATCACAAACCAACTCGCAAATATTCAATATCATAATTGTTGAACTTATGATAAAATTCTTTAGAAAAATCAGACAACATGTACTTTCCGAAGGAAAATTTGGAACGTATTTCAAGTATGCGATTGGTGAAATCATTTTAGTCGTTATTGGCATCTTAATAGCCTTACAATTGAACGATTGGAATGATTCCAGAAAACAGGTTGCCTTAGAAAATGAATACTACTGCAGATTATTAGAAGACGCTAAATTAGATAAAGAACAAATAGCTCATCTTTTAGAGTTAGCAGAAAATCGTTTGATAGCGTCTAATCAATCTGTGAGGTTATTACTTCAAGAACACGTTCAAAAAATAGAAGTTGGAACACAATTATCGCTTTCAACTAAGGCCATTTATTCCGATTTTGCACCTAATAATTCTGCTTATGAAGACTTAAAATCTGGTGCAAATTTAAATATCATAAGCGACAAGTCTGTAATCACAGCATTAAACAGGTATTTCAATAAAGTTGAAGAATTGAAAAGTATCATAATGATTAATGGAAAACATGCTGTTGATATTTCTTTTTCTCATAGCGACTATTTTGCTAATGGCGCAATCCAAGCGTCAATTAAAGATGGCCGCTTTAAAACAGGGCTTGACCAGGATTTAAAAGAGATTATCACAGCAATCGACAACGATAAGATTTCAACAGAAATGACATTGAGACTTTTGAATGAGTCTTTAGAATATGTTGGAGCAAACACAAGACAAATTGAGCTTTATTCTGTGATGCTTACTGAAATCGGCTCTTTAGAAAGCGTTTTACAATCAAAATGCCAAGACGATATTAATTAAGAAAGGACAATAGCACTAGCATCTATAAGAAGAGCTTGTAACTTTGTTTATCAATTCAGAATTAGTAAAGCATAAAGTACTAAGCCTTTACAAATTCTAAATCTCTTTTCTATCTTTGAGAAGAATAAGTTAAACCAATATTTGAATATACACGTACATATGCTTAATTTTTCATTAAATCATATAGCGCTTTCGGTAAAAGAGGTGAACAAATCTATTGAATTCTATCAAAAAGTACTTCAGCTTAAAGAAATTCAAAATACAGCTTCAAATTCTAAAACCAGATGGTTATCATTAGGTGCAGGTAAAGAATTGCATTTAATACCGAGACCAAACTCGAAAATTAAAGTCAATAAGGCGGTTCATTTTGCTTTATCAACAACTAACCTTGATTCATTTATAAAGCATCTCGAAGATTTAGAAATCGATTACTCAGATTGGCGTAACACGCCCAATAAAGACTATATCAGAAATGATGGCATCCAACAGATTTACTTTCAGGATCCTGATGGTTATTGGATTGAAATAAATAATGCAAGTATTTAAAGTAGCCAAAATTTAAGCCAATTATCTCAAAGTACGATTAGATTACTTAAGAATCATAGAACTATAAATCACTAATTATAAAAGCTTTACACCAGATAACATATTAAAATCACTAAAGATTTTCTTTAGGTTCGTTTTCTTTTATTAACTTAGGTCTTATAAATCTGTTTGCCAGCATGCAGTTAAACACCCTAGTTAAGCAATCTGGTTGAACAAATTTTCTAAAAATACCCTACCCTATAATTAATAACTTTATAAATGATTAGAAATAACTGGAACGAAAAATGGAAAGAAATTACATTTGATGAGAATATTTCAGAAGACGAAAAGTTCAAAATATCAAATTATGGCCGACTGATAAACTGTAAAACAGATAAAGAATTCCTTGTCAAAAAGTACTTTATTAACGGTTATCAAAATTTACCTGTAAGACAGAAAAAGAACGGAAAAATGACAAGTAGATACGTCCATAAACTTGTCGCAGAGCATTTTTTAGATAAGAAAGATGGTATTTGTGTCATTCATTTAAATTATGACAAAACCGATAATCGGGTCGAAAACTTGAAATGGGCAACAAAAAGAGAAAAAGAAGTTCATCAATTCAGCAATCCTGAATTTAAGAATATTGTCCGAAAAAAACCATCAAACACAAAGTTAACCGAAACCAGAGTTAGATTGATAAAACGAAAGATTAACGATCCTAACAGACGAACAAGGATGAAAATGATTGCCAAACAATTTGGAGTATCTGAAACGCAACTGTACCGAATCAAAACTGGTGAGAATTGGAGTTCTGTTGAGGAATAAAAGTCTATAAAAACTCTTGTTCTGCTAATTTTTATTTTGTGTTTGCCAATTATATCTTTATGAATCATTAAAGATGCTATTTTCTTGGCCAGTTTCCCTTTAGGCTCATTTTCTTTCACTAAATTAGTACAGTAACCTATTCATCTGAATTAACGAAGTTTAGCGTCTTAATAATTTGCACTAACAATGGAAATAATAGAAAATATTAACCAGTGGATCAATGAGCATCCAACTTCTTCCAGCATAATAAAATATTTAGTTTGGACAGCTTTTATATTGTTTGTCATTACGTTTTTAAGACGACTCTTACGAAAAAAGCTACCAGATTCTACGGTACGTTATAAATCGCAAAAGGCGATTGAAATTTTAGGCTATTTTTTTATCATAATCATTACCATATCATACTTTACAGGTAGTATTAAAGATTTTGCGCTGGCTGTAGGACTACTCACGGCTGGAATAACGATTACTTTACAAGAACTAATATTGAGTATTGCTGGATCCTTCTATATCTTTTTTGTTGGTGTATATAAACCAGGTGATCGTATAGAAATCAATAATATAAAAGGCGACGTTATAGATATCGACAGTGTTTACACCACAATGATGGAAATTGGTGAATGGGTATCAAGTGATAATTATAGTGGAAGAATAGTCAAGCTAAGCAACGCTTTTGTATTTAAAGGACCAGTATATAATTATTCTAAAGACTTTCCTTTTGTTTGGGATGAGTTTAATCTGCCTATAAGATATGATTCAGATATCGAAATGGCTAAGTCAATCGTGGTTAAAATTGCTTCTGAAACCTTATCAGAGTATGTGTCACAATCCATCACAGAATGGAGCCAAGTTGTCAATAAATACTATATTGAAAATGCTCAAGTTGAACCAACCTTAGCCATCACCATGACAGACAATTGGATACAATTCAACTTACGTTATATTGTGGATTATAAAAAAAGAAGATATACGAAACACATTTTGAATGAGCTTATAGGAAAGGCTATTCAAAACACAGAAGGCAAAGTGCAACTCGCTTCTGCAACATTCGAAATTGTAAAAGTACCTCATATTAACGTTAAAAAAGAAGACTAAGTACAAACTAAAATTACGCAACGAGCCACGTGATTACCATTTTAATTAGGCTATTGAAATGGAATAATAAAACCTAAACGAATTAATAGAACTATTGGAATCTTCAATTCACATCACTAAACACATCAAAATACCTCAGATTGGTAAAATTCCGTTGTATTTAATACTTGTGATTATAGTTTTTTTATTCGCTGTTATTCAAGATTATATATACAGTAAAATTAAGGATACAGGTTTTTACATCTCAGAATCATTACTTTATAATACATTTTGGGTATTTTTTATTCCATTTAGCATTATTACAAACCGTATCGTAACAAGCGTTAATCCGAAAAATAAATTTCATAAATCACCTTATAATATAGGGATTGGAATTGTGTTCAGCCTCATACATTTAATCGCATTTACAGCTTTTTTTGTATTTATTAGCTATTTGATATTTACACCTTCGCATCGGTTTGTAGCTATTTTTAATACAGCATTCTCAAATCAATTCTACATTGCTTTATTATGGTATGTTTTGCTCCCTGTGGTTTATAATTCGAAACATACACCTTCAAAAGCATTAACGCGCTATCCTGAAAAATTAAAACTGAAAGTTGGTTCTAAAACGATAATGGTTCTAACGTCTGCCATTCAATTTATTTCTACCGATAAGCCATATACTCTTGTTTATACCGACGATCAAAAAATATTAGATAATACAAGCTTAAAAGAATATGAGACGCTATTAAACCCAACTATTTTTCTAAGAGTTCATCGTTCCACAATTATAAATTCAACCTACATTAAAGAATTAAAATCAAGAAGTAATGGTGATTATGATGCTAAGCTAAAAAATGGTCAATGGATAAGATTAAGCAGGCATTACAGAAGTAATTGGCATCTCCTACTCCACTAAACTATTTTTCTACTCCACACAGCTAATTCCTTTTAACACAAACGTTTAACAACGCATTAAATAACTACATTTAATGAAAATCACTAATCATGTTTCCACTTTTAAAAATAGCTTTGCTACTATTAACAACTTTAAATTTAGTTAACTGTAATGGTCAAGCTCCAGATAAACAATACAACAAACTAAGTAATGATTTTGACAAATCACTTCCATTCTACTATCACATGCCAACAAACTTATCGGCTAATGATACAAGTCCAGGATACAAACAACATGGTCAAAAAATTCTGCTTACAGGAACGGTTTATGCCAGAGATGGAAAAACACCTGTTCCAGATGTTATACTTTACTATTACCATACTAATAGCGAAGGCGTTTATGCCACAAAAGAAAGTGAACAAAGAAACATGCCTAAAAATAAATTAGGTCAAACTCATGGCTATATAAGAGGCTGGTTAAAGACCGACAAACATGGTAAATATTCAATTTACACGGTAAAACCAGAAACATATCCAAGTAGAGATGAACCTGCTCACGTACATGTATCTCTTAAAGATAACAATATGAAAGAACCCTATTATATTGATGACTTTGTATTTGATGATGATCCACGATTAACCTCTAGACGCAGAATAGAAATGGAAAATCGAGGTGGAAGTGGTGTGATTCGTTTTGTTCGAAAAGGAAGTCTGTTAATTGGTGAACGAAATATAATATTAGGACTAAACATTCCAAATTATCCAAAGAAAAAAGAAAATCAATTGCACTCTGGAAAACACATAGGAGAAGACATGATATCTTTTACACCATTTCATGCTTATGGACCTGACAAAGGAACAAAAACATGTCCAATATGTAAGTATGGGTGGTTTCACGGAATTTTATATTTTGTAGGTGATAATCCTAATTGGGAAGATATACGAAAGTGGCTAGTGTTTTTAGATCAGGAGAGTGAACAAAGACAAACATACCTCAAAGTGTACTTTGTTTATGGAAATTCATCTAACTACAATAAGGATATCAGAATGCAAGAATTAGAAACATTAGGAACTCAACTTGAATTAAATACAACAGCTCTAACTTTCGTGCCATCATTTACTGATAAAAATTCAGATATTCATTTGAATGAAATAAATCCTAAGGTAGAAAATACCTTTCTGCTGTTTAAAAGAAGTAATATCATTGACAAATACATCAATTTTAAACCAACACAAGAAAATTTCAAAATCATAAAACAGAGGCTTGATGAAACTGCGAATGACTATTTTAAACTTTCAAAAGCAAAACAAAAATGATTAAGTTTAATCTGTACAGAACACTAATAACATTCACAATCATTATTCAGGAATCATCTAAAACAGGTTTAAATTCAGCCACTTTTTATTAACTTAGTTTCTGAAAAACTGTATTGGTCACCATGAATACTGAAGTCGAAACATATCTTGACAATCTAAAACAATGGAAAAAGGAATTAACCTTACTACGTGATATCGTATGCGATTGTGGATTAATTGAAGACTTTAAATGGATGCATCCTTGCTACACTTACAACGGAAAGAACGTAGTTTTAATTCATGAATTTAAAACTTATTGTGCCATTCTTTTCCCTAAAGGCGTTTTGCTGAAGGACTCTAAACAAATTTTGGTTCAACAAACAGAAAATACACAATCTGCAAGGCAAATAAGGTTTACCAACCTCTCAGAAATTGAAGGTTTAAAATCAACAATAAAAGCCTATGTTTTTGAAGCTGTAGAAGTAGAAAAAGCAGGCTTAAAAGTCAGAAAAAAAAAGACGTCACATTACGATAAACCTGAAGAGCTAGAGAAGGCTTTTCAAGAACATCCAGAGTTCGATAAAGCTTTTAAAAATCTTTCTCCTGGCAGACAAAATGGCTACTTTTTACATTTCTCAAAACCCAAACAATCAAAAACAAGAGCAGCCCAAATTGAGAAATGTATGCAGAGAATTCTCGATGGCTACGGCCTAAGAGATTGCACTTGCGGATTATCAAAAAGAAAACCAAATTGCGACGGATCGCACAAGCAATTGATAAATTAACACAGACTAAATTTAAAAAATAAATTTTGAAATGTTATTTATTCATCGTAATATTGCAATATAATAATGAATTAAAGATGGGATTAGCAAAAACGGAAATGTTTACAGACGAACAAAATGAAATTTCATTGTTCGCAAAAGCCTTTGGACATCCTGCTAGAGTAGCAATTTTAGAGCATTTATTTAAAATTAACAGTTGTGTATGTGGTGATTTAGTTAACGAAATCGGATTAGCACAACCTACAATTTCACAGCATTTAAAAGAACTTAAACTATTAGGATTAATAAAAGGAAACGTTGAAGGAACAAGTGTTTGCTATTGTATTAATACAGAAAACTGGGCTAAAATGAAAAACATTATGAATCAGTTTTTAAATCAGGATCTTTCAAAATCCGATTGCTGCTAAAAAAATTTACATTTATTAATCGCATAATCGCAATAAACAAATACAATTATGAAATTATCTGAAGTAAAATCAACATTGAACAAATTGAAAACCATTGGCTTTCAACTACCAAATGGCGAATTTGTTCCCAATCACTTTCATGTGACCGAAGTTGGTAAAATTACAAAACACTTTATCGATTGTGGCGGTACAGTTAGGCATGAGGAGGTTGTTAATTTCCAGCTGTGGAACGCCAACGATTATGACCACAGACTTCATCCGGAAAAACTAGCAAACATCATTGAACTTTCTGAAAAGGTTTTAAATATTGGTGATCTTGAAGTTGAAGTCGAATATCAAGCAGATACTATTGGCAAATTTGGACTGGAATTTAACGGAAAACACTTCTTACTAACCTCTAAACAAACCGATTGTTTGGCAAAGGATAACTGTGGAATCCCTGTTGAAAAACCAAAAGTTAAACTATCAGAACTAAACGATGAACCGTGTTGTTCACCTAACGGAAATTGCTGCTAATCCACTAAATCTCAAAACATGTCAATACAATCAACCTTGTTTTCTGAAATTGAAAAAGTAATCTTACAATTAAACCCTGAAACCATTAGTGAAGAACGAAAAGCCATTTTACAACCTTTGGCTGATTTCGTACAATCTAAAGTTTCTGATGCTAAGGAGGTTAGAATCAACTTCATCTGTACCCATAATTCGCGAAGAAGTCATCTCTCACAAGTTTGGGCTCAAACTATTGCACATCATTTCAACATTAATAATGTGTTTTGTTATTCGGGCGGAACTGAAGCAACTGCGCTTTTCCCAATGGCTGCTAAAACATTACAAAATTCAGGTTTTGAAATTAAAGCAATTTCCGAAGGAAACAATCCGGTTTATAGCATCAAATATGCTGCTAACGAACATCCTATCATTGGGTTTTCTAAAAAATTAGATGACGACTTCAATCCAAAATCTGAATTTGCTGCAATCATGACTTGTGACTCGGCGAATGAAGCTTGCCCTTTTGTTCCTGGAGCAGACATACGTATTCCCATAACTTTTGAAGACCCAAAAGCATTCGACAACACACCTCAGCAGGCAGAAAAATATCAGGAGCGTAGTTTGCAAATTGCAACGGAATTATTATACGTTTTCTCGCAAATTCAATCGTAAACATGGCTACAAAAAAATTAAGTTTTCTAGACAGAAATCTAACCTTATGGATCTTTGTCGCTATGGCAATAGGCGTTGGACTTGGCTATTTCATACCAACATTTCCTAACTTCATCAACTCATTTAGTCATGGAACCACAAACATCCCAATAGCCATTGGTTTGATTCTTATGATGTATCCACCTTTGGCAAAAGTCAATTATTCTCTTTTGCCTAAAGTATTCAGAAACACAAAGATTTTATCCATTTCACTCATTCTAAACTGGGTGATTGGCCCTGTGCTTATGTTTGCTTTGGCTATTTTATTTCTTCGTGATTATCCAGAATATATGGTTGGTTTAATATTAATTGGATTAGCACGTTGCATTGCCATGGTTTTAGTCTGGAATGATTTGGCTGAAGGCAGCAGCGAATATGGAGCAGGCTTGGTAGCACTTAACAGTGTTTTTCAGGTATTTGCTTACAGTTTTTATGCGTGGATTTTTATAACGGTACTTCCTCCCTATTTCGGTTTTGAAGGTGCTATTGTAGATATTTCAATTGCTACAATTGCTGAAAGTGTAGCCATTTATTTAGGAATTCCTTTCGTTATGGGAATTTTAAGCAGACAAATTTTAATAAAACTCAAAGGTGAAGAATGGTACACCCAGAAGTTTATTCCTGCAATTTCACCAATGACTTTAATTGCATTACTGTTTACAATCGTTGTGATGTTTTCATTAAAGGGAGAACTGATCGTTGAAATTCCAATGGATGTTGTCATCATAGCCATTCCATTATTAATTTACTTTACGCTAATGTTCTTGATTGGTTTCTTTTTCACCAAAGCCATGGGAGCCGATTATGATAAAACGGCTTCGGTCGCTTTTACAGCTGCAGGAAATAACTTTGAATTAGCGATTGCTGTGGCGATTGCAGTATTCGGACTTAATTCTGGTCAGGCTTTTACAGGTGTCATTGGGCCTCTGGTTGAAGTTCCTGCACTCATTTTACTGGTGAAAGTTTCATTTTGGCTACGAAAAAAATACTTCAAAAATATTAGCGAATAACCTGTGATGATAACTTGTTGATCTATAGCTTTAAGGAAAACTGTAACAAAATTTAAAATTCAGAATCTTTATAGTAAATTCATAATATGAGATATTCATTTTTTATTGGTTTTATAGTCTTGTTAATGAGTTGCAACAATAAACAAATTCAACAGGATAATACTAAAATAGTCGAAGGAGAAGATGGCGAGTTACTTGATAGCATACTCACACCATACATAAAAAATCTCAGAAAACTAACGCATAACACTGCTGGATTAGCAATTGGAGTTACAAAAGGAGAACGCATTATTTATGCACGCACTTTTGGTTATGCTAATATTGAGCAAGGTGAAAAAGCTGATTTCAATTCGGTTTTTCACATTGCATCCTTATCAAAGCCATTTACTGCTGTAGCTATCGCCAAACTTATTGAACAAGGACAACTAGACTTAAATGATAAAATCATAACCTACATACCAGAATTTCAAATGAAAGGTGATGGTTATGATTCAATAACTATCAAACACATTTTAACTCATACATCTGGAATTCCAACAAATATTAGTACAGAAGACTGGACCAAACCCTCTTATGGAGCTCATGCCTTAGATGAAAATCTTGAAGCAGTCAAAAACCATAGTCTCGAATTTGATCCTGGCACGAAATTTAATTATAGCAATTCTGCTTTTGATATTTTAGGAATTGTCATCAGTAGAGTTAGCGGAATGTCCTTCTCTGACTATGTTTCAACGCATATCCTTCAGCCTGCAGGAATGATGAATAGTACATATTCAAAACCGAAAGATAGTCTGCCTCCAAATTTTTGTAATTCCTATTCTTACGCACTTCAAACCCAACGATGGACACCATATCCATATAACGAAAAATTGTATCCTAGCTCTGGAATGTTAACCACACTTCCAGACATGTGCAGATGGGCTCAAATTCATCTAGGAAAAGGCAAATTTCAAAATTACAAAGTTTTTAATGAAGAGAATTTTGAACTTCTAGTACATCCTCATTTTAATACACCTTGGGGAAATAAAATAGGACTAAGCTGGTATTTGCAATCGTATTTAGAACGTCCAATAATTATGCATACTGGTCAGGACACAGGGTTTGAATCCATCATTTACATATATCCTGAAAACGACATATCTATCGTAGTGATGGCAAATCGGGACTTTTCTCGAACAGGACGATTAATTAATGCTGCGTCAGAAGTTTTGTTTAAAGAAGAACTCAAACCATATCGTATTTCTGCTAAATATAAATTTACGGAAGCTTATAATGCGTATGGGATAGAAAAAGCTAAAGAAATATGGAATTTTGCCAAAAAGGATACTACTGATATTTATGAAGTAAATGATGACGACATCTTAACCACAGGAGCTATTCTTGAGAATCGAAAAAAATGGAATGAAACTAAGGAAATCTTAGATTTTTATAACACGTTAAATACCTCCTCTACGTATTCATGGAGGTTACTTGGAAATGCGAATCTTAATCTCGGAGATACACTTACTGCAAAATCATGCTACCAGAAGTGTTTGGATATCAATCCAGAGTATGAAAAAGCCAAAATAGCTTTATCCAATCTGATAAAATCAAAATAAAGTCTCAGAAAACAAAAAAGCAAGCACTTTTTGTTGCTTGCTTTTAATTTTGTGACCTCGACAGGATTCAAACCTGTAACCTCTTGAGCCGTAATCAAGTGCGCTATTCAGTTGCGCCACGAGGCCGTTTTTGTGGGTGCAAATATAGAACTTTTATTAAAAAGAATCCAAACTATTTATTTCAAAATTTACTCAAAAGCTAATTCTAGCCAACTATTTATAAGAAAAATCTTAAATCAAATCAAAAGCTCTGTATATATTTGCACAAACTTAAGTAGCATGGAATATCTATTACAACCTTGGCCTTGGTACGTTTCGGGTCCACTAATTGCACTTATCATGTTTTCACTGATTTATTTCGGAAAAACATTCGGTATGTCTTCTAACCTGAGAACACTTTGCGCCATTGGTGGAGCTGGTAAAACAGTTAAATTTTTTCATTTTGAGTGGAGATCTCAACTCTGGAATCTCACTGTTGTACTTGGTGCAGTAATTGGAGGCTTTATCGCGCATCAATATTTGTCTGTTCCAACTAACATTGAATTAAATCCAAAAACCATTGAAGATTTATCTCAATTAGGTTTTAAAAATGCAGGTCAATCCTTACTTCCTAACGAACTATACAGTTGGGATGCTGTTTTGAGTTTTAAAGGCATGCTGATACTAGTAATTGGAGGATTTTTAGTTGGCTTCGGAACGCGATATGCAGGAGGATGTACTTCAGGTCATGCCATTACAGGTCTAAGTAGCTTACAACGACCTTCATTAATAGCTGTGATTGGTTTTTTTATTGGTGGACTTATAATGATTCACTTACTATTCCCTTTAATCTTTAGTTAATATGAAGTTTTTAAAATTTTTAGTTGTCGGTATTATTTTCGGAATTGTATTGGTTAAATCTGAAGCTGTTTCCTGGTATCGCATTTATGAAATGTTCAAGTTTGAATCCTTTCACATGTATGGAATTATCGGAACAGCAATTATCACAGGCATTATTTTACTACTGTTATCAAAACAGCTAAAATTCAAGAATGTCGATGGAAAACAAATTAATGTTCCAATGAAAGACAGAGGCGTTTTTCGATATATTCTAGGAGGAACACTTTTCGGATTAGGTTGGGCCTTAGCAGGTGCATGTCCTGGACCAATGTATGTTTTAGTTGGAACTGGTGTGTTTTCTATGCTTATAGTCATATTGGCTGCAATTTTAGGCACTTATATTTATGGCGTTCTGAAAGATAAGCTGCCTCATTAGTAATTCGTGACATTTGTTACATAAAGAAAAAGAATACTTCTTAACTTTGTATCTAAGTTGATTAAAACACTACTAGTAATAGAAGTCGTTTTTAAATTAAAACTATTATGAAAATCGAACAAATTTATACAGGCTGTTTAGCTCAAGGTGCTTATTATATTGAATCTGAAGGTGAAGTAGCCATCATTGACCCTTTAAGAGAAACACAAGCTTATATTGATAAAGCTAATGCCAACAACGCAAAAATTAAATACGTTTTTGAAACTCATTTCCATGCCGATTTCGTTTCTGGTCATGTTGATTTAGCTAAAAAAACAGGCGCAACTATTGTGTATGGACCTGGAGCAGAAACTTCGTATGATATTCATTCGGCCAAAGACAATGAAGACTTTAAAATAGGAAATATTACAATAAAAGCCTTGCATACACCTGGTCATACACTGGAATCAACAACCTATTTACTCATCGATGAAAATGGAAAAAATCATGCGATATTCTCAGGAGACACCTTATTTTTAGGTGATGTTGGACGACCTGATTTAGCCATAAAATCTGATTTAACAAAAGAAGATTTGGCTGGTATGTTATACGATTCACTTCGTAATAAAATTATGACTTTAGCTGATGATGTAATTGTTTATCCAGCGCATGGTGCAGGTTCTGCTTGTGGAAAAAATCTAAGTAAAGAAACAGTTGGAACGATTGGTGATCAGAAAAAAACCAATTATGCGTTAAGAGCAGATATGACTAAAGCTGAATTTGTTAAGGAAGTTTTAGATGGCATTGCTCCTCCTCCACAGTATTTCGCAAAAAATGCAATGATGAATAAAACAGGCTACGACAGTTTTGAAACCGTCTTAAAATCTGGTAATTCACCTTTAAGTCCTGAAGATTTTGAAGCGATGGCGAATCATGAGGAAGCCTTAGTCCTTGATGTAAGACCTCAAAGTGAATATATCAAAGGCCATATTCCAAATTCTATATTTATTGGATTAAATGGACAATTTGCACCTTGGGTTGGTGCATTGATTACCGATTTAAAACAGCCTATTCTTTTAGTGGTTCCTGAAGGAAAAAGCAAAGAAGCAGTAACGCGTTTGTCTCGTGTTGGTTATGATAATACGTTAGGATATTTAGAAGGTGGTATCGAAGCATGGATTGCTTCTGGAAGAGAAATTGACACCTTAGAGTCAATTTCTGCTGAAACTTTTGCTGATCGTGTAAAAAATGGTGAAGTCAATATCTTAGATGTTAGAAAAGATGGTGAATTTAAAAGTATGCATCTAGAAAATGCACAGCATTTTGCTTTAGATTTTATCAATACACAAATGAATGAAGTCTCTAAAGACAAAACTTATCACATCCATTGTGCTGGTGGTTACAGAAGTGTTATTGCTGCATCAATTTTGAAAGCTAGAGGATTTCACAACTTAGTAGATGTCGCTGGAGGTTTTGGAGCGATTAAAAAAACAGATTTACCAATGACAGACTTTGTTTGTCCATCAACTTTATAAATTATGGAAAGCACATTACAAATTCAAAATTTAAAATGTGGTGGCTGTGCGCATACCATTATAACGCGTTTAGAAAAACTAGAAGGCATCTCAAATGTAATTGTAGATAATGATGCACATTCTGTAAGTTTTAACTACTTAAATAGAAAAGAATTAGAATCGGCTATAACAGAATTATCAACACTAGGTTATCCTGTTGAAGGCGAATCAAATCCGGTTACTAAAAAAGCTAAGTCTTTTGTTAGTTGCGCTATTGGAAGAATAAATAACTAAATTATTTCAGCACTTAAACCAGCTTCCAAAAGCATAGTGCATCTAGGTTCTAATTCCTTGTACTCACCAGTTTTAACTGTACATTGTCCTTTATAATGAACGATAATTGAACATTGTTCAGCTTGCTCAGGTGTGTGATCACAAGCATAGATTAAGGTGTCAATGACATGGTCAAATGTATTGACATCATCATTATACACAACAATCTCATTTAGAGGCTGTTCTAAGGTATCAACCAGAACGTCTTCTTTTACTTTTTCTTTGGTACTCATTATTTGGTGCATAGCAATAAAATTTAATGAGGTTGGTTGTTAGTATTAGTATAAATTTAAAAATTATTTCTGAAACTTTAAAGCGACCCAGTTATTTCTTTCAAGTGTTTCAACGTGTTTTAAGCCATATTTATTACACTCTGCTTCAATAATTGGAATATCGTCATTATAAAAACCACTTAAAAATAGAATGCCACTAGCATTTAAAGCTTTTGTATAGGTTTTCATATCATTCAATAAAATATTTCTATTAATATTAGCAATGATAATATCATAATGTTTTCCTGTTAACACGCTCGCATCACCTTCTATTACTGTAATATGGTTTGCATTGTTTCGTTCAACATTTTCTAAACTATTAAGGTAACACCAATTGTCATAGTCGATGGCATCAATAGGTTTTGCGCCTTTCATTTCTGTAAGAATTGCCAAAACTCCTGTTCCGCAACCCATATCTAAAACCGACTTATCAGTAAACTCATGCTTTAAAATATGCTGAATCATCATGTGTGTTGTTTCGTGATGACCTGTTCCAAAACTCATTTTTGGTTCTATGATGATATCGTACGTTGTATTGGGCTTTTCATGAAATGGCGCACGAACAGAACAAAGATCATCCACAATAATCGGATTGAAATTCTTTTCCCATTCTGCATTCCAGTTGGTTTGCTCTATCTCTTCGGAAGTAAATGAAATTTCAAACTCTTTAGAATTTAAAATTTGAATATCATCAAGAATAGTCTCATACCATTCGTCCTTTTGAATATAAGCGGTGACACCTTCTTCTGTTTCTACAAAACTTTCAAAACCTGCATAACCTAATTCGGCTATTAAAATTTCTACAGCTGGCTGAAGTGGTTTTACTTTAAAATAGTATCCTAAATATATGGTGTTTGACATGATTTAAATTGTAGAATTGCGTTAGTGATTGAACGGTTTGTTTGAGCTCCTTTTTGTCTTTTAACAAAAAGAGCGAGTAGTGAAAGCACGACCAACCAAAGCCTTAAGCTTGGGTTGGTAACGCCAAAATTATTGCCGTTTTAAAATGCATTTACAATTGCATAAAAATCTTCAGCATTTAAAGCGGCTCCACCAATCAATCCGCCATCGACATCTGGTTTAGAGAAAATCTCTTTGGCATTACCTGGTTTCACACTGCCACCATAAAGGATGGTCATGTCATTGGCAACAGTTTCTCCATACTTACTCTTTAAAGTTTTTCTGATGAATGCATGCATATCTTGTGCCTGCTCTGGGCTCGCCGTTTCTCCAGTACCAATTGCCCAAACAGGCTCATAGGCTAATACTATGTGTTTAAAAGCTGAAGCTTCTAAGTGAAACAAGGCATTTTTTATCTGATTTTCGACAACAGTTTCTTCGTTTCCTGCTTTGCGATCTGAAAGCTCTTCTCCAAAACAAAAAATAACACGCATGTTATGTGCTAACGCTGTATTTACTTTTTTTGCCAAAGATTCGTCGGTTTCATTAAAATAGGCACGACGTTCACTATGACCTAAAATAACCGTTTTGATACCGATACTTTTTAGCATACCTGCACTGATTTCTCCTGTGTAAGCACCATGTTCGGCAAAGTGCATATTTTGTGCAATGACTTCAATATCGTCTTGTCTGGTCGATTCAAAAGCATGCCATAAGTTGGTAAATGTTGGTGCTATCATCACCTCAGCATCTGAGGTTTTGGTTTGTTGTTTTAACTCTGAAATAAGTGTTTCGGTTTGAATTAAACCATTATTCATTTTCCAGTTTCCAGCTACAATATGTTTTCTCATGTCTTTTCCTGCTGAGGCAGATTTATTTTAAGTTATACTTAGTTTAATGTTTTTCTTATTAAAGGATCATCAGCTTCTATGGCTTCAAATAATTCGATATGACCTTCAGAATCGACGATTAGATATCGTGGAATCCAGTCAATATCTATAAACTCACCCAACTGACCTTTTGTTCCGTTAGGCATAAAATAGTGCACTCCTTCAATGTTATACTTTTCAATAGTTCGTTTCCAAGTTTCTATATTTCTATCGGCCGATAAAAATAGATATACAGCATTAGATTTTTCTGCTTGCAAAGCTTTTAATTCTGGTAAACCTAAAATACAATCTCGACACCAGCTAGCCCAGACATCTATCACAATTTGTTTGCCTTTATGTTCTGAAAGCATCTCTTGAAATGACACTGAATCTCCTTCTAAATTAATGTATTCTTCATTTAAAACGTCTTCTGAAAGCTGTGTTTGAATGTCTTTAGAACAGCTTGTAAAGCAAAGACCAGCAAAAATTATATATATTATTCTTTTCATAAAATGCTTTAGTTATTACCTCGTAGCCATTCTCTGCAATTGTCATTGCGAATCCTGCTTTTATATAAATTAGTTATTCTAATTTCACTTTTGGGTCAAGCCATCCGTAAATCACATCTACAAAGATATTGATAATGATAAACAAAAGCGC
Organism: Psychroserpens mesophilus; assembly: GCF_000826645.1. Taxonomy (GTDB): domain Bacteria; phylum Bacteroidota; class Bacteroidia; order Flavobacteriales; family Flavobacteriaceae; genus Psychroserpens; species Psychroserpens mesophilus. The sequence goes on along the minus strand of NZ_JXJP01000016.1, from coordinate 1,016 downwards.
AATAACAAGCACAGAACCCATAATAACAGGTAAATCTAAAGTGTTGAGCGCATTGACAATTTCTTTTCCTAAACCATTCCACCCAAAAATATACTCTACAAACACAGCTCCAGCTAACATAGAAGCAAACCAGCCGGAAATGGCAGTCACAACAGGATTCAATGCATTTTTCACTGCGTGGCGCGTGATGATTTGAAACTCACTTAATCCCTTAGCTCTGGCTGTTCTGATATAGTCCTGATTAAACACTTCTAATAACGAATTTCGCATAAGCTGAATGACAACAGCTAACGGACGAATGCCCAACACAATAGCAGGAAGGATAAGATTCTTCCATTTGATGTTCACCTGTTCTCCAAAATCGTCGAGCTCGTACAAACTACCAGTCATTTCTAAATTTGTGTATTCATGTAAAATATATCCAAAAAACCAGGCAAATAAAATGGCACTAAAAAACGATGGAATACTCATTCCAAGTGTACTAAAGATTTGTATGCCTTTGTCTAACCAACGGTCTTTAAATAAGGCTGAAATGATGCCAAGAAAAACCCCTAAAACAATAGCAATAAAAATTGCAGATACTGCAAGAACAGCTGTATTAGGCAATGTTTCTGAGATAACCTGCGATACTTTTTTTCCTTGCTTTGTAAAAGACTCTCTTAAATATGGAAATTTGATAACTGTAGTCGTATTACCAATTGTAAACAAGGAGGTTGCAGCATATTTTCCATCTCTTAAATGGGTATAATCTTCACTATTTTTAGAATGAAATGATACAGGCGACACATCATTTAGATAGTATAAATACTGCGTTGAAATCGATTTATCAAAACCGTATTTGGCTTTTACAGCAGCAATTTGTGCACTGTCTTCATTTTGTCCGAGCATCATTTGCGCTGGATCTCCAGGTAATACATTAAATAAGAAGAAAATAACGGTGACTACTCCAAATAATGTGAGTAATGCGTAAAATGTTTTATTTAGTATATATCTTAACAGGTGTTTAGGTGTTTAGG
>NZ_JXJP01000015.1 GCF_000826645.1 Psychroserpens mesophilus | reverse complement strand
AGAACAATAAAGCAAGAGACCTTAATGAAAAAGGAATAGAGTTAAGTAGAAATGGTAATTATAAAGAAGGAAATGTAGCCTTTTTGAGAGCATTGGAATTAGAACCAAACAATCCAACGACATTAAGTAATTTAGGTTTAAATAAATATTTTGAAGACGACTATGATAATTCTATAAAATATTTTCAAGAATCTTACAAATTATCAGATTCAACTTATCACATAGCAGCAGTAAATTTAGCAATGTCCTATTTTTATATTGAAGAATATGATAAGGGAATTGAAATAACAAACTATGTTATTGAACATGCTGTTAATAAAAACACCTTATCTTCTGCTTATGTTAATAGAGCATTAAACCACATTGGAAAAAATAATTGTAAAGAGGCCAAAACTGATATAATTTATATCTATAAAAATTATCGAGATGTAGAAAATATAGAGTATCACATAAAAGATTTAGCTGAAAAAATGAAAAACTGTGTACAACAACGTGTATAACTAATTGCTCGGTCTGTGTGTACTCGGAAAATCCTACGGATTTTCCTAATGGTTAGTTTCTTTTTTGCTAACTTAGTCCTAGCCAACTCAACTAGCCATTACACGAACACGTTGGCAGTAATATAAAAACACACTCAAAAGTAAACTTAACTGAATGATTTGTAAAAATTGTAAACAAGATTTTAGCGGAAATTATTGCAGTAATTGTGGACAAAATTCAAACGTCAGAAAAGTTGATTTCAAATACTTAATGGATGAAATCCCTAATAGTATTTTTCAAATAAATCGTGGATTTTTATTTACTTTAAAAGAATTATTTATAAAACCTGGACATAGCATTAGAGAGTTTTTAGAAGGTAAAAGAAAGAATCATTTTAAACCACTAGCTTTCATAATACTCACATCTACTTTATATGTTTTGTCCCATTACTTTATTGGAAACCAAACATTCATTGATGATGCAATTACAGGATTTAAGTCTGGTTCTAAAGTTGAAAACAATCAATTATTGAATTGGATTGCTAAAAATCAAACTTACTTTATATTAATTTTGGTTCCATTATTTTCTTTAGCGTCCTATTTAGCGTTTATAAAATCAAAATATAATTACTTTGAACATCTTGTCTTAAACATATATATAACTGGACAACAAATGTTTATATATTTTCTATTTAGCTTTATTTATGATAGAGATAGCTATTTAGTTTTATTACCTCTTTTGTTGGGAATGGGATTTAATTTTTGGACATATATTCAATTTTTCAATAAAAAAAGTACTCTTAAGAAAGTATTGCTTATACTTTTAACATATATAATTTTTATTTTACAAATTTTTATTGGAATGATCATATTTAGTATAGTTATGGCAGTTATCAATTAAATACTACTGCCAACAACGTGTATAGTTCATTGCTTAGTTGGTTAAGACCAGAAAATTCTCCTACAATTTGTATATTTAAATAATCGGAACAATTGTGCAACTCAACCTTGCGCTTTTTTTTCCGCGGAATTTTCGCCGTTTACGGCTCATCCAAACGCAAGCGCTTCGGCTGAATTCCGCAACGAAACCATACACAAATACGTTGGCAGTAATTTAACGAAAACCCTAAAATTGAAAAACTTACTAATTTTTTTATTCTTTATTACACTTTTTTATGGCTGTAAAAATGAAAATCCTGAACGGCTTCATACATTAGTTATCAAGAAAGAATATTGCGATATTGAAAATGAAGGAGTCATATTTCTACCTGAATTTGAATTGAGAAAAAACGATTCTTTGATAAGCACACATACGATGGAAATAATGAATAATTACTATAATATTGATAGCTTAAAATCTGGAAATTATAATATTGTATATACATCAATGTTTAAGAAAACGGAATCATTAAGTATTAATTTATACGATAAAATTATTGACACTTTAATAATCTGTCTTGATAAGATTGATTATGGTTCAACCGAACATATCTCTTTCGTTGATAAACTAAAAGATAATGAAAATTATAAAATTAAAGTCTATAATCAAGGATGTGTTTCTTTGGGAAGTGGAACATTAAAAATCAGTAAAAAACAGAACAAAATAATTGCGGAAACTAACGATAAAAAAAAGGAACTTACAACTGAGGAAATTGAATATTTAAGACGTTTTGAAATTGAGTTAATTAATATGAATTATGGTGGTTGCTCATCAACGGATTTTTATACCTTGGAATATAATGACGAAGTTCTTGAAATAAGAGATGGTAGTTGCAATTGGTATGGATATGGAAGGCTTTACAATTTAATATTCGATATAGAAAGTTAAAAAACTACTGCCAACAACGTGTATATCTCATTGCTCCTATTTTTATTAGTTTAGAAATTTAAACTACAATTTGTATATTTAATTAATCGGAAAAATTATAGGTTCAAGCCTTGCTATTTTTCTCCAACGGAATTTTCGCCACGTGTGGCTCATCCGAAGCTAAAATAGCTGCGGCTAATTCCGCAACAAGACATACACAAACACGTTGGCAGTAATTTGAGAAACGAAATGCATACATTCAGAATTAAAGGTAAGAGATTAAAAAATTGGAAAACATTCCACTCTGAATTTAAGAAAGAAATGAATTTTCCAGATTATTATGGCGAAAATATGAATGCTTGGATTGACTGTGTTGACGAACTGACTGATAAACCAACTCTATTGGAAATTGATAACGGCAAATACCTAAAAGAAAATGCACCTGAATTGTTAAACGCAATTTTGGAATGTGGAGCTTTCGTTAATTATAGAAAAATAGAAGTTGGAGAAAAACCGAATTTGATAATTTCAACTAATAGTTAATTGAAAAAATCAGGATATAAATATCAAATTGAGCAAGAACTCGACAAGAAAAATTGGGAAATAGCACTAATTGATGAAAGCCGAGAATGGTGGGATGATGAACATTGGAAAGTTCAATTCAAATTCGACCAAAATATTTTCTTTTATCTATGTTTTATAGTTGACCCTCAATTCGAGAGGCAAAGGAAAAAAGGACAAGGAATTTATGAAATCAAAGCATCAACTGAATTCCCTAAAAATTGGAACGATGATTCGAGTGAATTTGCTTCTATAAGTATGACAAAAAGAAAGTTTGAAATAAAACTAAAGGAATTTATTGAAGATTTAGAAAAATATAAAAAAGAAAAAACTACTGCCAACAACGTATAAAATTAATTGCTAGTACAAGCCTAATTGCGAAAATCCTCGCGGATTTTCTATTCGGTTTGTATTTGCTAAATTAGTTGCTGAAACACGCAACGAAATCATACACAAAACCGTTGTAAAACATTTAAAAAAACCTTTACGACATTTAATGACAAAGCAAATGTCATATAAAAATCACAGGAAAACCGTTATCAAATTTTGATCGAATTACTACTTTTAGAGTTAAATAAAAGTATCAAACAAATGAATTGGATTGCAAAGAAAATAAGTGAAACCAGAAAAATCAAAGGTCTTACTCAAGAAGAATTGGCTGAACAAGCAAAAATAAACTTGAGAACAATTCAACGGATTGAAAACTCTGAAAACGAACCTAGAGGAAAAACCCTAAACCTTATTTGTGAAGTTCTAGAAATTGATACAAAAGAATTAATATTAAAGGAAAACTCTTATCAAGAAAAAAATATAGGAACAACAATAATTAACGGATTTTTTCTCTTAGTGCTGAATTTTGTCTTAATGGGAATTATAGGGTTTTTAACTTTAGATTCAAAAGCAAATGCGAATAGTATGTTTGGAGGTTATTTATTAAGTATTTTTCTTCCTTTCTTTATAGTTGTTTTTACAAAAAAAATGAGCGGAATAGAACGAATGCTCAAATTCGGATTTGGTTATATTGCGTACTTTATTTTTATAATGATAATTCATGGATTTCCAACAGGTTTTGTAACTGGACTATTCCCTTGTTTATTAATAAGTTTATCTGTTTTATATTTTGGCAATAAGCTTTTAATTAATAAAGATTAAAAAACGTTTTACAACAACGTGTATAATTAATTACTACTGATTTACCTAGCGGAAAATTCCTCGAAATTAATTAACTTAGTCCTTATCGGAAAATGACTCGCGTCCTTTTCCGTAACTAATCATCACACGAACACGTTACCAACAAGCTGAAAAAAAAATATGTGCCAATTCAACTTTTTAGTTACAAATGAGAAATCTAACAATTCAGAAATTAAGGAAATTGCTTCTGAATTCGGACTGAATTACGCAGAATATAAATTGGATATACCAAATTCTAATGACATTCAGACTTTCTTAACGACAACTAAAGATTGTGATTGCGGTTCTGTTTTAGGAAAAAAATATTCAGACAATTCATCTGAACCTGACTGGAAAAAAGAAAAGAAAAAACTCGAAAGAAAACGATTCTAAAAACGCCGAATTGAATTGCTTCTGGAACAGAAACGAAAAGAATTTACTGAAAAAAACTCAAGCGAATTAAAAGCGGAAAACAAAGAGGCGGAAAAATGGACTGAATTTCTAACTGACAAAAGACTGAAAAACAAACTAAACGAAATCGGAATTTTTTATCACCAATTTTCTGGCGAATTACAAAACGAGCGTATAAAAATAGAAAACGGAAAAACGAATTCAGCGGAAAATATTAACGTTGATTTTTTAAAGAATATTAAGGAAAACGAATTAAATTGGATTAAACTATGATAAAAGCCAGTTGGTAACAACGTGTATAACTAATTGCTAGTCTGTGTGCACTCGGAAAATCCTAGCGGATTTTCCTAACAACAGAATATTACTCTTTCTAAAAAATCCTTCAAATTAAAAATTTAAGCAGGCATTTACTTAAGTTATGTCTTTTGTGACAGTATTGGCAATGTTTAAGTTTTAAAGCTATATACTAAGAATGAACAATTAAAACAATAATCATGGGAATATTTAAAGATAGAAAGAAATTCAATAGAACAAAAGAACAGACTCATCCAACAAATCCAACTGGTAATATTAACCAATTAACTAACCATTTTGATTTTGATAAGACAACCATAAAAAAACAACAAAACAAAAAATAATAACGATGAAAAATAATCCAGAATTAAAGTCAGATCTAATAGATACTAAAAAACAAAAAGATATTAAAATTGCTCTTAGACAAAGTTTTATTAATCATTGCGACATAAATATAAAAGTGTCAGGTACTGCAGCGACACTTTCTGGAAAAACAATTTCTTTGCATCAAAAAGAGGAGGCAGAAAACATTGTTGCAAAAACACCTGGCATCTGGCATGTAAATAATGAACTAAAACTCAATTTTTAAAGTGTTAAAATGAAATCTCAAAATAATCTTAATGATAAAATCCGATTGACAACTATAAAAATTCAAGAAGAACATCCTGAACTGATTGAATACATAAATGAAATGCCAAGCACATTCTTTTACAAACACAGAAAAAAAGTAAATAACAAAGCACTAAAAGGATATTTAGATTCACTAAATATAATATTAAAAAAATATTCAGAAAATACTAAAATTCAACATAATGAAAACAAATAATAATTTAGGTATCTGGATGGATCATTCAGTTGCTAATTTGATTGATTTAAATTCAAAAAAAGAATTCCATTCTATTGTTTCAAAATTTACTAAAGAAACTAAAGAAGAAGCCTTGATTCGAAGCGAAAGTCTTATGCATAACAAAAGACAGCAGATGAATGAACAATTTTATGTGAACATTGGAAATGAAATAATAAAATATAACCATGTACTGATATTTGGACCTACAAATGCAAAAGTAGAACTTCGCAATTACTTGAATAAAGATTTACATTTTAAGAATATAAAAATTGATATAGAATCGTCAGATAAAATTACGGATAATGAACAAGTAGCTTTTGTGAAAAATCATTTCGAAAAAGTATAACATTCTGAAGGCACCTAAAAAATAATTAAATTACACTAAATTGATTAATCTGATAAACACTACAGCTAACAACGTATATAATTAATTGTTGGTTCTGTGCGTACTCGGAAAATTCCTGCGTAATTTTCCTTAGGTTCGTTTCCTTTTACTAACTTAGTTCCAGCCAACACAACTAATCATATACAATCCCGTTGGCAACAATTTTAAAAATGAAAACCCAAGAGAAAATATCGAACGAAAACGGAAATTGGTATATAGCTGAAATTATTGAAAAGTGTGAACCAGTTAACCGAAATGAAAAACAAGACTTACGAAGAGTAACAACTTGGGGAAATCATCATTTGATTAAAGCTAAATCTGCTAAAGAGGCTTTTGAAAAAGCAGAAAAACTCGGAAAAGAAGCGGAATATAAATTCACAAATACTGAAAAAACCGAAATGGAATGGATTTTTGTTGGAGTTGGTGATTTAATACCAATTTACGAGGAATTCATTGAAGATGGAGCTGAATTAATGTGGACTGATTACGGATTTATATCAGACAGAAAGACAAGTCGTATGGCTTGCTCTAAAAATGAAATTCTAGGCGGAATAAAACCTAAACCTAAATTACCAAAAAATGGGAAATAGACGTAAAGGACAATTAACAACAGATATTGAATGGCACAAGCATTTGAGGAAAATTGGAAAAAGATTCTTCTGGAAAGGTGAACGACTTGCAGAAAAGAAAATGATTAATGAAAATTTAACAAAAATAGAAACCGAAGAAAAATAAAAACAGTTGCCAACTATGTGAATAATCCATGCTCACATTTTTCTTCAATTAAAATTCATATATTTCAACAACTGATTTGCTACATCTGAAAATCCTACGGATTCTCAGCCGCACAAATCATACACAAAACCGTTAGCACAAATGAAAAA
>NZ_JXJP01000014.1 GCF_000826645.1 Psychroserpens mesophilus | reverse complement strand
TAATTAGGGATTTTTTTTATTTTTAGACGCAACCTTTGTGCAACTAATGCATCTATAAGGTGATTGTGGTATGTATGGCCTAAATATTTGATTTATGAAGAAATTACTTTTATTGACTTGTTTAATCTGTTCAGCTTTGTCTTGTAGCCCTGACGACAATGGCTCTCCTGATTTTTATTATGAAACGTTACCAATCGCTGGTGTTAGTATGCCTTCAGAATTTCAATTTGGTAGCACACAAGCAATCAATATGAGTTACTATAAGCCTTCTGGGTGTCACGTATTTAATGATTTTTATTATCAGAGTAATTTTAACCAAAAAACTGTTGCTGTAATTACTGCCGTTTTTCCTAACCAAGAGTGTGAGACTTTTGATGATGAATTAGAAACAGTAACCTTTAACCTTGAAGTCAATGAAACTGATCCGTATGTGTTTCGGTTTTGGCAAGGTATAGATGACAATGGAAATGATGTGTATTACATCATTGAAGTACCTGTAGTAGTAGACTAGTTAAATTCGTACTAATTAATAACCAATCCGTTTGAGTTTAGACCAACTCATAGCACAATGTAAAAAAAATGATGCGCAGGCTCAAAGTCAAATATATAAACTCTATGCGAGTAAACTGTTTTCGATTTGCTTGAAGTATTCACGGAACTATGCAGAAGCAGAAGATAATTTGCAAGATGCTTATGTGACCATTTTTAAAAAAATAGACCAGTTTAAAAGTAAAGGCTCTTTTGAAGGATGGTTAAAAAGAATAACAATTAACACAGCCTTGCAACGCTATAGAAGTGTTGGTGTGTACGACATCGTTAATGAAAATCAAATTGAAGATGTCTCTGTTGAGATTGATGAAGACGCAATAAGTTTAGATTTTTTGTTGCAAATCATTCAGGAATTACCCGATCGTTACAGGTTGGTATTTAATTTATATGCTTTAGATGATTTCTCACATAAAGAAATCGCAACAATGCTCGACATTTCAATAGGCACCTCTAAATCAAACCTTGCAAGAGCTCGGATGATTTTAAAAGAAAAAGTAGAACAATACAAAGCGAATCGTAATTCGCAAAGTTTATAATGAACGAAAAAAAGAACATAGATAAACTCTTTAAAGAACAACTGAAAAATTTTGATGTTGCGCCTAAAGATCATGTCTGGGAAAACATAGAGGAAAGACTCCATGAAAACAAGCGTAAAAAGCGTCGTGTCATTCCTATCTGGTGGAAAGTAGCTGGAATAGCTGCTGGTTTACTACTTTTATTTACTCTAGCTAACCAGTTTTTTAACAACTCGGAAAACGATAACTTTTCAAAAGATATTATTGTTGATGACACAAATACCAACAACAATTCTAAGGCTCAAGAAGAAAACAACAGCTTAGACGAAACCAATACTTCTAATGACATATTAGGAAATGATAGTTCTGAAGAGATTGTTGACACTAGCTCAAAGTCTTCAGTTGAAGATAAAATGTCTTCAGAGCATAAAAATAAGAGTAACAACATTACTTCTGATCCAACATCTAAAGCTCTTACAGTTTCAGAGTATTCCAACGGAGAAAAGCGCAAAGAATCTAGTAAAAACAGCTCTTCTGATAACAATAATAATTTCAAAGAAGAATTACAGCAACAGAAGAGAAATCCGATTGAAAACCCTCTGATTAAAGACGCGGTTGCTAATACTTCAAAAGGCAATTCTGAAACCAATCAGGATACTCAAAATACCGTTAAAAACAAATCGGAAATTGATGCCCTTTTAAGGTCAAATAAAACGGATTCAAATACGACGATTGCTGACGTCAATACCAAAGAAAAAGGCACATCTGAAACTGAAAATAATTCAACTGAAGATTCACAAAATAAAGAAGAAGAAGAAGCGACTAATGCCATTGAAAATGCAATAGCTGAAGCCGAAAATACAGAGGAAAAAGAAGAAGAGGAAGAGCAACTAAACAGGTGGAGCGTTTCACCAAGCGTAGCACCTGTTTATTTTAGTTCTTTAGGTGAAGGATCTCCTTTAGACAATCAATTTGTAGAAAACACAAAAGCGTCTGAAATTAATATGAGTTATGGTATTAATGGAAGTTATGCTGTAAATAAAAAATTCAAAATCAGAGCAGGAATTAACAAAGTACAATTAGGCTATCAAACAAAAGATGTTCTAATTTTTGAGAATACAAGTCCTGTAGCCAGAGGAAGACGTCAAATAGCTAACGTGAATTTAACTGATAGTATGAGTCAACACTCTATTTACAGCGCACGAAGTTTTAAATTTGAAAATGCTCCTGCGACCTTATTTACTCAAGAACAAGGTTCATTAGATCAACAACTTGGTTTTATAGAAGTTCCTATTGAGGTTGAATATAATATTATAGAACGTAAAATAGGATTAAATTTAATTGGTGGTTTTAGCACATTGTTTTTAAGTGATAATGATGTGTACGCTGTTTTAAATAATGGTAATCGCACACGTTTGGGTGAAGCAACTAATGTGAAAGATTTGAGTTATACGGCAAATTTTGGAATTGGTCTGGATTATAACTTTTCTGAACAGTTTCAATTTAATCTTGAACCTACATTTAAGTATCAAATAAATACATTTAATAATACATCTGGTGATTTTAAACCCTTTTTTGTAGGTGTTTACACTGGACTTAGTTTTAAGTTTTAAGTTTTAAGTTTTTTAGTTGGTTAGATAGTTATTGTTAAATCACAATAACAACATAAAAGCTACTCTGTGCCAAGAGTAGCTTTTTTGTTGTTATTAAGAACTAATAGTTCTTTTAATATCAACTCATGAGATACTTCATTTACCGTTTTAGTATCAGCAATGGTTAGTCCTTCTGTTGAAATAAACTTATGAATTTTAGCTCTCATTAGCCCAGGACTGCCACTAAAAAACGTATAAGAAAAGCGTTTCTTATTATCTGCAAAAGTTATGGGAACAATTGGTATGTGGTGATTGATAGCCATACGGAAGGCTCCATCTTTAAATTCATCTAAAACAATATGTTCATCTGGCACGCCTCCTTCCGGGAAAATACAAATACTCATCCCTTGTTTCAAACGTCGTTGTGCTCTTAAAAATACAGCTTGCCTACTTTTAGGATTACTGCGATCTACCAAAATACTAGTGCGTTTATAGAAAAAACCAAATAATGGAATTTTAGCTAATTCCTTTTTACCTACAAATACGAACGGGTTTTTTACCGTAACTAGCATGAGCATGATGTCTGCCATTGAGGTGTGGTTTGCTATAAACATATAGCTTTTTGATGGTTCTGGGACTTGCTCTCGTTCTATTTTCACATTAAAACCCATGCCAATTAAAATAAAACGTGCCCAAAAACGAGCCAGCTTAAAAAAGAAAGGATACCACGATTCTTTAAGAATTGAAATCACCAATATTGGAAATAAAACAATAATTGGAAGCGCTACTAAAATGTAGAACCAGATACGATATAAAATCCAGAAGATGTACTTAAATAGCTTCATGTGGCTCAAAACTAGTCAAATTTATTCAACAATTCTACTAAAAAAATTACCTTTGCTGACGATATAAGTTGAAATACTAATTAAATTGATTTCCGTTCATCCGGAAAGTGAACATGGCAAGAATACTTACAGGAATACAAAGCACAGGAACACCTCATTTAGGAAATATATTAGGCGCAATTTTACCAGCTATAGAGATGGCAAACGATTCAAAAAATGAGTCGTATTTATTTATCGCTAATCTGCATACACTTACGCAAATTAAAGATGCTGAAGAGTTGCGTCACAATACCTATTCGGTTGCTGCAACCTGGTTAGCCTTCGGACTTGACATTAACAAAACGGTGTTTTACAGACAAAGTGATATTCCTCAAGTCACAGAACTGGCCTGGTATTTAGATTGCTTTTTTCCATATAAACGATTAATGCTTGCTCATGGATTTAAAGACAAAGCAGATCGTTTGGATGATGTAAACTCAGGTTTATTTATGTATCCTATGTTAATGGCTGCTGATATTTTATTGTATGATGCCGAAATTATTCCAGTAGGAAAAGACCAGTTACAGCATATCGAAATGACACGTGATGTGGCAACGCGTTTTCATGCTAAAATGGGAGAAACATTTGTTTTACCAGAAGGTAAGGTTCAAGAAAACACGAAACTCATTCCTGGAACCGATGGTGAAAAAATGAGTAAAAGCCGAAATAACTTTATCAATATTTTCCTTCCGGAAAAACAGTTACGCAAGCAAATCATGGCTATCGAAACCGATAGCACACCTTTAGAAGACCCAAAAGACTGGAAAACATGTAATTGTTTTGCCATTTATAAGTTGTTAGCTTCTGAAGCTGAAATAGAAATCATGAAAGCTAATTACGACAATGGCGGTTATGGTTATGGTCATGCCAAGCAAGCTTTATACGAATTAATTCTGTCTACATTTGCAACACAACGTGAACGTTACAACCATTATATGGCAAATTTAAATGAGATTGATGATGCCTTAGCTATTGGTGCTCAAAAGGCAAAAACTGTAGCAAATAATGTTCTTAAACGTGTAAGAGAAAAAGCAGGCTATTAAAATGAAAAAATTATTGATGTTTTCCATCATAAATACTGTGGGTATGTTACTTTTAGTAGCTTCAAGAATCCCATCAGAAAGTAAAGGTATAGATTGGATATTAATTGGTGGAATAATTCTAATTATTGCAACCTGGATTCATTTTTTCTGGGAACGAAACAAGTTAAACAAGCTCAAATATTTTTCCAGGTAGTGGCCGAGTCACACCTTTTAATTCCATAGTTAACAACAAGCTTGCAACTTTAAAAATGGGCATGTGACATTCTAATGCAATCACGTCTAAAAGTTGTTTGTCGTTATCTTTTAAGTAATTGTAAATGACTTGTTCTTCAGACGTTAACTCAACAAATAGCTGTTTTTGAATCACTGGTTGTGCTTTAGATTCTAATTCCCAATTTAACATATAGGCAACATCTAAAGGGTTTGATAACACATGTGCTTGCTGGAATTTAATCAAATTATTACAGCCCATACTTTGGCTGTCGGTCACGCGTCCTGGAACGGCAAACACATCTCTATTATATGAATTTGCTATATCTGCAGTGACTAAGCTTCCACCTTTTTCGGCAGACTCAATCACTATAGTTGCTGAACTCATTCCTGCAATAATCCGGTTACGTTTTAAAAAATTATTTCTATCAAAGGTATCTGAACTCCAGAAATCAGTTAGAAATCCACCATGCTTTTCAACTTCAGCAATGTATTTTTTATGTGTTTTCGGGTAAATCTGATTTAATCCGTGTGCTAAACACCCAATCGTTTGTAATTGATGCTTCATCGCAGCTTTTTGAGCTGTAATATCTGTTCCGTAAGCAAAACCAGAGACAATAATCGGATTAAAAGGCGCTAATTGCTCAATTAATTGTTCGCAAAACGCAATACCATAAGTAGTAATTTTTCGAGTACCAACAATACTTATAAGTCGTTGTTGCTTTAAGTTGATGTGGCCTGTTTGAAATAGTAAAATTGGTGCATCAATACAATGTTTTAGTTTTTCAGGATATAACTCATCGGTAAAATACAAGCAAGAAATAGAATTCTCTTTTATGAATTTAAGTTCATGTTCAGCAGCTTTAAGATGTTCTGAGCTAAATAATCCTTTAATAGTGGTTATTCCTACACCTTCAATTTTGAGAAGATGTTGGCGTTTTTCCTTTAAAACAGCTTCTGCAGACCCACAGTAATGGATTAATTTTTTAGCCGTTACATCACCAATTTTTGGTACGTGTTGTAATGCTAAAACATAGATTAATTCGTCCTCTGTCATTTTTATAGATTATTTTCTATGAAAATACTAAATTTTCTCTTGTTAATAAATACTTCAATGGATGTTTTATTCGCGAACAAAAATTTTTAACTTTGTTTTTATGCAACTAGAGACTTACATCAGCGATTTACTATATAGATACGACTGCGTTACTGTACCTGAGTTTGGTGCATTTTTAACGCATCGTGTTTCAGCAAAAATTCATGACACAACTCATGCGTTTTACCCACCAAAAAAAGCACTGTCTTTTAATGAGCAATTACAACATAACGATGGCTTATTAGCAAACTATATTGCTGATGTTGAGAAGATTCCTTATGAAGTTGCTGTTGAAAAAGTAGCAAAGCATGTCAAATCGATTAAATCATATTTAATTGAAGGTGAGATAATTGCATTTGAAAATATTGGTGAACTATTATTAAATAAAGAAGGAAAAATTAATTTTGAACCTTCACTGCATATCAATTATTTAACAGATGCATTTGGGTTATCACAGTTTACATCAAGTGATATTACTCGTGAAGTATATAAGGAAGAAGTTGAAGCAATCGAAAACGTCATTCCTATTGCGGTTACGGCTGAAAAACGCAAATCTCGTCCATATTTAAAGTATGCTGCTATTGCACTGATCGCCTTAACTGTTGGAGGTTTCACGGCTTCGAATTATTATATGAATCAAATTGATGCTCATAATCAATTAGCCCAAGAAGAAGCCAATCAAAGGTTAGAAACCAAGGTTCAGGAAGCGACATTTATTATAGATAATCCGCTGCCAGCAGCTACGCTATCCGTAGAGAAACAACAAACAGGTAACTACCATATTGTTGCTGGTGCATTTAGAGTTGAAGATAATTCAGATAAAAAAGTTGACCAACTGAGAGCTTTAGGATATAAAGCCAGAAAAATTGGTGCTAACAAATACGGACTTCACGAAGTGGTTTATGCCAGTTATACTGACAGATTAGAAGCATTACAAGCCTTACGCCAGGTAAAACGTGAGCACAACAGAGATGCCTGGTTGTTGGTTAAAGCATTGGATTAATTGCTTTGTGATTCAGGAGGAAGAATTAAGAATCTCATAATAATTTAATAAAAGCCCAAATTGAAATATCAAATTTGGGCTTTTAGATTAGATTTACTGTTTTATTAATTCATAGGAGCCATAAGGAACTCTAGGTTCTTTTGGAGCATTCTCATAAGGAGATATATAACTTCCCGCAGAAAACAATTGCACTTCAATGGTTTCAACTCCATTGTTATCTATAAAGCGTAATACTAATTTATTATGTAAATATTTTCTTTGTGGATCAGTAAAAAATAATAATACTCGACTTTCGGCCATACCACAATTGTCACATGGGATAATTTGCATTTTTTTCAAGAGTTGGTTCCCATCTATATAATGTTGTGCATTATTAACTAATGGACTACTTAATCTAGAAAGAGAATTAATGACCTCAACTCCATTTTCTAAATATTGGTATTCACCTATTAACAAATCTTCATACCATTCGCCATTATAGTATTGTTCAACTTTCTGAAGTTGAATCACAAAACTAGTATTTCCGTCATTATAAATCCATGTTCCAACAAATTTATTAAGTTCGTTATTTAAATCTTTATAATATGCGCCATTTACAAAGTCATCAGAGTTTTCTAAAGATAACATTGGGGTTTGAGCTTTAAAGCAATATATATTTAATAGTATTAGTAGAGATGAAATAAATCGTTTCATGACTTTTTAGCTTACTGTAAACATAATATAGTTTGTCAATTATAAAAAATAGCAAACCGTTAAATATATTGTTCATTGAGTAAACATTGGTTTTAAATTAGGCACAAATTTTTATAGTTTTTATTCATTAAATCGTTTAGCTTAGATTTAAATTCATCTTACCTTTGCATGAAATTGAATACTTCATGGAACCGAAAACAGCATTTCAATCTAAAACCATAATGACCGATTTGGTCTTACCTAGTGAAACCAACCCGATTAACAACCTCTTTGGTGGAGAACTTTTAGCGCGTATGGATCGTGCTGCCAGTATTGCAGCAAGACGACATAGCAGACGCATCGTAGTAACAGCTTCTGTTAACCACGTGGCTTTTAATAGATCTATACCTCTAGGAAGTGTGGTCACTGTTGAAGCAAAAGTGTCTCGTGCCTTTAGTAGTTCAATGGAGGTGTATCTTGATGTTTGGATTGAAGACCGAGAGTCTGGAGAAAGTATTAAGGCTAATGAGGCTATTTATACCTTTGTTGCTGTTGATGAAATGGGACGACCAGTGAAAGTGCCTCAGCTCGTTGCTGAAACATCTTTGGAAAAAGAACGTTATGATGGTGCTTTACGTCGTAAACAATTAAGTTTAGTGCTGGCTGGAAAAATGAAACCAACTGAAGCTACAGAGCTAAAAGCATTGTTTGAATAGCAAATGCCGTTTATCAGATTCGTCGAATTTGACATATTTGGTTTTTAATTAAAGCGTAAGAATATTTTAAAAAGATGTCTCGACTCCGCTCGACATGACATTGGTTTAATATTAAACCTTCATAAAGGATGTAGGTCTTATCATAGAATCAAATATTAGACACTATGAAGACTTGTATCATATTTCTGTTAGCAATAGGACTCTTAAGTTTCAACTCTTGTGCTCGTCGTGTTGTGGTGGCACCTTCTACAGTTACTGTTGTAAAGCCAGCGCCAAAAAACTACAAAATTGTAAAGGTAAAGAACAAGCGTTATTATTTCTGGAATGGAAAGCATTACAAAAAAACGCGCAAAGGTTATATTGTGGTGAAAGTATAAATTTGAAGAGTAATTAAGAAACTCTAAAATAAAATATGAGCTCCTGAAACAAGTTCAGGATGACATTTTATGTCACATTTTATACACCCAAATTGCTGGATTGATTGGTTTATTTGAATCATAAAGACTAAACCACAACATAGTTTCACCTTCTCGACTTGTAGAAACTTCTCCTATTTGTTGTTTAGTTTCTACCACGTCTCCTTTTTCTACATACAATTTACTTAGGTTTTTGTAAACGGTTATATAATTACCATGTTGAATTAATATAGCTGGATTACCATTTTTTTGTGAAATAACAGCTAAAACCGTACCCTTAAAAACCGCTCTTACAACAGCATTTTTCTCAGTAGCTATACGAACACCATTACTTTTAATAGATATGTTTCTATCAATTGGCGATGGCTGAGTTCCGTATTTTACTTTTACTACACCTTTTTCAACTGGCCAAGGTAGTTTTCCTTTGTTCGATTCAAAGTTTCTAGCTAAGGCTTTAGCTTCAGGAGTTAACACAAAGGTATTTGAAGAAGTTGATGTGTTTCCTGCTTTTTTATTAGATGCTGCAATAGCCTCACGAATTAAACGATCAATTTCACGATCTATTTTATCTATTTCCTGTTGCTTCTTTTTAGCTTGTGAAGCATAAGAATTTAAATTCTTTCGAATAGAGACCATTAACTCCTCCTGCTCTTTGAGTTCAATCTCTAATTGCTTTTTGACTAACTTGTTTTCCTGAACGAGTTTATCTTTATCCTTCTTTTGACGTAATAAATCAGTATTAAGATCTTGAAGTTTAAGGGTTTTAGATTTTATAAGCTCGCCTTGTTCTTTTTGATAATTAGCATATTGCTTGATATACTGCAAACGCTTGTAAGCTTGTTTAAAATTATCAGAAGACAACAAAAACATGACACGACTTTGTTCAGATTTACTTTTATAAGACTTAACCACCATTGCTGCATAACTCTCTTTAAGCTCTTTTAGCTGGTCTCTTAAACTGCTAATCTCGTTTTGGTTGGCATTGATTTCACGAGTTAAAAGATTAGCCTGATCGTTGGTGACCTTGATTAAATTTTGCCTCACACTCACTTTATAACTCAAGTCTTCAACTAAAGAAACCAATGACTTTTCCTTTTTTCTGTCTGAAAATAATAAGGCATTAATTTGCTTGAGCTCATTTTGATACTTTTGACGTTTTGCTTCGAGTTCCTTTTGTTTATCGCTTTGAGAATTAGCAAAAGACATACTTAAAAAGAAGCATAGCAATACAATTAGATAGGTTGGTTTATGGCGCATCGTCTAATATTATTTCTTTAAATCCTGAAGGTATTTTAAATGGAAAACGAACCTCTTCATTAAGGGAAATCGATTTATATTCCATGGCAATAATGACCTCATCATTATTTTCTACAGCTATAATTTTAATATCTTTTGGTAGAATTTCTTTATCTACATCCTGATAAGCCAGATAATCTACCTGAAGAAATCGCTTTTTTAAGGGTTGCATCAATTGCTGAGAATCCATTTTGAAATGCGACGGATTAAGCATTAGAAAAAGCTCTAATAATGCGGTTTGATCTTTTGGTTGTAAAACGTATGACTTGTCGTTTGTTGAAGCGATATATCTTCCATCTTTTAAATTAAACAGTGACTCACCTAATAATAAACTTTGAACTTTTTTAAAATTGAGTTCAACACCTAACAAATTACTCAACAATGTGTAATCGCCTTTAAAATACTGGTTGTTGATTTTATCGTAAAAACTTACTTCGTCAGGTGTAATCATAGCTCTCGCTAATCCCAGAGTGGCACTAATCCAGATGGTTTTATCTTTTTCCATTCTAAGATTAACAGTATAACCTTGTTCTTGTAAGTCTTGTGTATAGTCTATTTTAACCCTCGCCTGGAGTGTTTTAAATTTTGAATCCTGTCTTGAATTTTCCTTTATTAATTGCTTCGCAGTAATATTATCGTTGATTTTACCAGAATTCGCAACTGTTCTGGCCGACTTACATGAATATGCAAGACCAATCAAAAGAACGACCAAACTAAGTTTAAAGGTTTTCATACTATTATTGCTGTTTAGACAATGCTTCTGCCTTTTTAGCAAACGCTTCAGATTTGGTAATATTATTATTCTGCTTGTACGCCATGCTTAATTGGGTATAAAAATCAGATAATAGTTTAGAATCATCGATAACATAATCGAGTCCCATTTCTAAGCTTTCTATAGCTTTTTTAGGTTGATTTAATTTATTGTTGGCGACACCATTAACCAGATACAACATAGGTTGTGCTGGATACAATTCTAGTGTTTCAGAACTTAGTTTAGCGGCTTCACTATCTTTATTCAGGTCTAAGCGCAATAAAAGTACATCCTTGATGGTATTAAAATCATTTGGATCTTCTGCTAAGACATCTTCCAAATAACCCAATGCCTTTTCTTTATCATTAGTTTTTAAATGGTATTGTGCTAATTCCCTTAACGTTTTTACGCTTTTATCGTCATCAATTAGAGCTGTGATTTCAAGAAGTTGATGCTCATATTCAGGATGCTTCGACACAAAGTTTACAAAATCATTTAATACCTTAGTTTTAGCTTCTGGTTTTATCGTTGCACTTGTCAAAACAGTTTTCATAGACTGAATTGCCTCGTTAGTTTTATTGTCATCTAAATAAAATTTATACAATGCTAAATGAACCAACTGAGATTCCGGATTTGATTCTAATAACTCTTTGGCAGTATCGAATGCCTTTTCAGTATTACCAGTTTCACTATATCTATAAATGAGTCTAAGGTAACTCGCTTCATCGTCTGGATTACTTTTAATACGAGCTTCAAGGTTTTCAATGCGATCATCATCATTACCTGTTAGATCATAGATTTGATTTCTTAAAAAATCTCGATCTTGATTGTAGCCAAATTCCTTATCAAGTTCGTCAAGAATTTCAAGTGCATTTTTATACTTTTTAGCTTCAATGTACAGACTTGCTAAATCTTGTTTGTAATCCGGATGAAATTTTACCAGTTGTTTTACTGTCTTTAATGCTTTGTCGATATCATTTTGTAACATATAAAGATCATAAAGTTCATCTAAAAACCATTCGTTTTCAGGTGATTTCGAAATAGCCTCTTTAAGCGCATCTTCAGCAGCACCAAAATTTTTAAGCGCTTTATAGTTCTTTCCTAATTCAAAATATAAGACAGGATCTGTATCGTCAATTTTGATGCATTTCAACAAGGCATCAACCGAGCGTTGGTAATTTTCAATCCCTTTTTGTTTTAAAGCTTCAAAAAAATGTTCCTGATAAGCATCTTCATAATTTCCTAAATCGTCATCTGGTCGCTTATTAAAATCGACTTGTGCATAGTCAACCTGCGGAAACAAAAAGATTCCGATGAGCAAAACAAGTATATAGATTTTTTTATTCATAAGCATTTTGAGATTCTTCGCTTGCGCTCTGAATGACAAGTAATTCAAATTTTATTCCAAACATGATCAGCTTCTGAAACAAGTTCAGAATAACAAACTAGGTTTTATTCCAAAACTGAATAATCACCAATACTAATACTTTTAAAGTTTCCGTCATAGCTAACGTGATTACCAATCATGGCATTGTCTAAGTTAGCATTTTTAATGGTTGTATGCGTTTGTATTAAGCTATTTTTAACGGTTGAATTGTCGATAGTACAATTATTTCCTATACTAACGTTGGGACCTACAGTTGCATTGTTCAAGACGACATTTTCTCCAATACAACAAGGCTCGATAATAGTTGAATTTATATTTTTAACTGAATCTGCGATTAGCTGTTCTTCTCCATCCGAAGCTAAAAAACCAAGCATTTTGGCATTTGTTTCAAGCGTTACACTTTTATTCCCGCAGTCCATCCATTCATCGACAGTTCCGGTTTTGAATATTCTACCTTCGGCCATCATACGTTTGATACCATCATTAATCTGGTATTCGCCTCCATTCATGATGTTGTCATCAAGAATTTCCTGAAGCTTCCCTTTCAAAACAGCGACATCTTTAAAATAGTAAATTCCGATAACTGCTTGATCACTGACAAAGGTTTCAGGTTTTTCAACCAACTCCACAATTTCTTCCTTAGCGTTAAGTTTGACAACACCATAGGCTTCTGGGTTTGCAACACGTTTGGTCCAAATTACACTATCAGCATCTGGATCTAAATCAAACTCTGCACGAATTAAGGTGTCTGCATAAGCAATCACAGCAGGACCAGATAATGAGGGTTTTGCACACATAATAGCGTGACCCGTTCCTAAAGGTTGATCTTGACGATAGATAGATGGTTTTGCTCCTAAACTAACGGCTAAACTTTTTAAACTCTCTACAACATCGTCTCCAAACCAGGCTGGATCTCCTAAAACAAAAGCTATTTCTTCTATAGGCTGTTTTAAAACTTTTGCAATATCTTTAACAAGTCTGTGAACGATAGGTTGACCTGCAACTGGAATTAATGGTTTTGGAACTGTTAAACTATGCGGTCTGAGACGAGACCCTCGACCAGCCATTGGTACTATTATTTTCATATAATTGCCTGCGAAAGCAGGTATCTGTTTAATTAAACTTAATTTCTTATTTTATTATAATTAAAATTCCAATTGACACTTAAATTTGACCAACTAGGATTCAATTCTTCAATTAATTCAATCTTCCAATCTCTTTCCATTTTTTGAATTGTCTTTCTCGCATTTCAGCTTCCGAACCACATTTAAACTCTTCAAAATAAACCAATCTATCACAATTGTATTTTGCAGTGAACGACTTAGTATAAATCTTCAGTTTGTGTTCTTTTACTCTTTCCTCATTATGATCTGTTACTCCAATACACATAACTCTATGAGGTTTATTTGTACGATATAGACATACCAAAATTTCATTTAATCGACTAAAAGATTCCTGCTTTTGCAGGAATTATTTTACTCCTGTGCTTCCAAAACCACCTTCGCCTCTGTCTGTTTCTGAAAGTTCATCGACTTCTTTCCATTCAGCACGTTCGTGTTTAGCAATAATCAATTGTGCGATACGTTCACCATTATTGATGACAAAATCTTCACTGGATAAATTAACCAGAATCACACCGATTTCGCCTCTATAATCCGCATCAATTGTTCCAGGAGCATTAAGTACTGTAATACCTTTTTTTGCAGCTAAACCACTTCTTGGTCTAACTTGAGCTTCAATACCAACTGGTAATTCGATAAAAAGACCTGTACCTACAATACTTCGCTCTAAAGGTTTAAGTGTTCTAGGTTCTGAAAGACTCGCTCTCAAATCCATTCCAGCTGAAGCAATGGTTTCATAGTGTGGTAAATCGTGATTAGATTTGTTGATAATTTTTATGTTCATCTTTAAAGACCTCTCGATTTCACTTGAGGTAACATTTAATTATTATTTAATTTTCTTTTGTGTTAAAAGTTTCAATTCCTTTCGTTCTAAAAATGCAACCAGAACTACAAACAGTAACAAAAATACAGTTCCTAACAACATATTTCTATCGAAATGATAATAAGTTATAAAACTTAATACTGTACTTACAAACAGGTATAATGCTATTCGATTTACCTGATAAGGCACTGGATAATACTTTCGACCTAATATATAAGATATTAACATCATCAAGCCATAAGCAATTAATGTTGCATAAGCACAAGCCATAAAACCAATTTCAGGAATAAAAACGATATTAAAAACTATAGTTATAGTTGCTCCAATAAGAGAAATATACATGCCGAAACGCGTACGATCTGTAAGTTTATACCAAATAGAAAGGTTGTGGTAAATGCCTAAACACAAGTTCGCCAACAAAACAATTGGAACAATATTCAATGCAAGTAAATAACTTTCTTTTTTAATGAAAATAGGTCTTAATAAATCGATATAAATGACAACGATCATTAAGCCCAATGCACCAACAATGGTAAAATACTTTAAAATGGTTGCATAGGTTTGTGTAGCATTTTCTTTTTCTGAATGGTTAAAGAAAAACGGTTCTGCTCCCATTCGAAATGCCTGAATAAAAAGGGTCATAAAAACAGCCAGTTTGTAACACGCACTATAGGCTCCATTAACAAACTCACCTTCTATTTGCGGAAGCAACCATTTGTCTAAGTTTTCATTTATGACAAAGGCGAGGCCAGCAATCATAATTGGCCATCCATAATTTAAAAGTTGCTTTAAAATTTTAGCCTCAAAGTTTAATTTCGCTTTAAAGAAATAAGGCAATACTAAAATCAAAACAACTGCACTTGCAATAAGATTCGCGATAAATATATATTCCACATTATTTTCAACAGTAAATAATGATTTCAATCGATCTGAACCATAGGTTGTTGATAATAACAGTACATTTAGAAGCACTATGATTAGCACATTAATCAGTTTTATTGCAGCAAATTTTACTGGTCGTCCAGTAACTCTCAAATAGGCAAACGGAATGACTATCAAGGTATCTAAAAGAGTGATGCCAACTAAAAGCGAATAGAAATCGGTATTAATTCGTAAGGCTTCAGAAATTGGAACTCTAAATAAGAATAGTAAAATTCCAAAAATAAAAGTACTTACAACAATAGTTATCATTGCGGTTGACAGTACACTATCTTTATCTTTATTCTTGCTGAAAAACCTAAAAAATGACGTCTCCATGCCATAAGTAAGAATGACATTAAAAAAAGCTGCTACCACATAAAATTCTGTGTTTTCTGAATAGCCTTCGTTTGGAAGCACATCTGTGTGTAAACGGACTAAAAGAAAGTTAATTAGCCTAGGCAATACAATGGCCAAACCATAGATAACCGTGTCTTTGAAAAAAGTTTTTAGTACGCTCAAAGGTTCAATTTTGTTCTGCTAAAAATACGTTTTTAGCTAACGTTTACCAAAGATATATTATTGACCGTTTGGAGGAGCACTTGGATAATGAAGTGGTTGCTCCATCTTAATATTCGAAATCTTATAGTATAGGGTCTGATCCCCTTCACGATAAGTAATGACACATTCATCATCATGGAATTCAAACGGCATTTCATCCTTGAGCGTTGGAAGCTTATTTTTGGATTCTTCTTTCATATCAGAACTCAATATAAGATCTTCTTTTTGGTTAAAATCTGATTGAAATCGCCCTACGTAAAAGGTTTGATCACCACTATCATTAAATTCTAATCCTGCTTTTTGACCTCTAAAAAATATACTATCTAAAACAACCGAAGTGTCTTTGACTGGAATAAAAACGTTAAATCCTGAACCTCCTCCTTTAATGCCAGCAACCCAATTTTGAGCATAAACTTGTCCGAGTTCTACAGGAGGATTCTTTTGTAATTTTTGAGCAGTTGAGCATTGAGAAAAGCTAGCTACTAGCAAGAACATTACTATTAAAAATGATATCCTATTGAATGATTTCATAGACCAATTATTATGTTTATAAAGATACGATTTCAAAATTAATGCCATAAAAAAACCTAACTCGTTTAGGTTAGGTTTTCTTGTTACATTTTTAATGCTTTATCTGTTTCAGAATATGTAATTCCTTCTGAATTTGTCTGCCTATAAAAAACACCATAATTACTAATATGCATATTGAAGACACTAGTATATAGGTGTAAAATCCCTCAGACAAACTACTCTTGAAAAATGGCAATAATATAACAAATCCTGTAATGTATAGTAGCATTATGATAGGTGTAAAGATGTAGTGAATATTAATTCTTCTTTTATAATACCTTGCCATAATAGCACTAAAAGTTGAAGTATTGGTTGTTACGTCAAGTTGATTCAGTTCTTTGATACTTACATATTCTAAAATCACACGTATCAACAAACTACCAATCATTACAGATAGCGCAAAGGTTACTAAACCATTACTATAAGCATTGATGTAAAAGAAAAAGCCTATTAAAATCGATACTGTAGTTAACAAAACCACATTACCTATGCGCTGTTTATACTTAAGAAAAGTAATCTTCTTTATAATATCTTCTAATCCATTACTTGGTACTTCAACCTCTGGTTGCTGTTCCCATTTAGACTTTAAATCTTTAAATTCTGTCATTGCTTAACACATTTAGTTAATTCGTTTTTTATTCTATGTAATCGCACTCTAATAACCTCATGACTCAAGCCTATAATGTCAGCAATTTCCTTTTGAGGCAAACCTTCCAGCTCGAGTAAAATGATACTTTTGTTTTCACTTTTTAGGCTATTTATACACCTGTATAATTGATTCAGTTGTAATTCTTTCTCTACTGAACATTCCTCATAATCCTCTTCAAGGTGTTGTAAATGACCTTTAATTGATACTGATTTTTTCTTTCGAAGTTCTATAAGACAGGTGTTCACTGTAATTCTGTAAATCCATGTCGAAAGGCTTGAATCGTTTCTAAAAGAATTTAAATTTTGCCAGACTTTGATAAAGACTTCCTGAGCTAAATCTTTAGACAGAATCTCGTTACCATTGGTATAACCTTGACATAATCGAAAGACTTTAGGGTAATTATCCTTATAAATTTGATCAAAATTGGATTCTAATGTACTCATTGTTTATTCCAATGCTTTTTTAATATGTTGTAATAACCAGTCTGGTTGATCATACATAATAAAATGTGCAGACTCCTTAGCGTATGAAATGCTATATGCTGTTAGGTTTTTGTATTGTTCTTCATAAGTAATCTTAACCACATCTTCTCCGTAGGGTTTAGTTGCAGCAAGAATAACTACGGGAATCGTAATTCTAGCAATAGCTTCTCTTAAATCTAATTTAAGTAAATCTGTAAAACCATACACATAGGTTTCACGATCGGTTTTTATTATCCATTCCTTGATTTGTTCATGCTTATCTTTATTTAGAGCCATACCAAAGGCCATTTGTGTTGCCATGGCATCAAAGCTTTTCTCGTCCATATCTAAAAGTCGTTGATTATATGGATTGTCGTATACAATAGTTTCACTATCAAAATTTGGTACCATCAGAGCACCTGTTGAAGGTAAAGCATCTATAATAATAATTTTATGGTATGCTGCATTTTTATCAGAAGCTAGCCACAATCCAAGAGTTCCACCTAGACTATGGCCAATGACTATAACATTTTCAAGGTTTTTATTGGAGATATAATTTAAAATGTCTTCTTTAATTTTAGAAAGCCATGGTTTTTCAATTGGAGGCACCTCACCAAAACCTGCAAAAGTAAAGATGTGACATTCCTTTGTTTTAGAGAGTTCTGCTACTAATTCATTCCAAACATCACCTGTACACGTAAAACCTGGAAATAACAATACAGGTTCACCTTTGCCTACGACCTTTACATCAAAGGCATGATTTTGAGCGCCTAAAGAAAAATTAATGATACAAAAGGTTAATAAACTAATCCGTTTAATTGATTTCATAATCTAAATTTTAATTGATTTTTCCTTTTAGATACAAAATCACTAAAATGTTACAAGAAATTTTTGTACACAAAAAAACCTAACTTAAAAAAGTTAGGTTTTTTATATATTAGATTCTTCGCTTTCGCTCAGAATGACAGTCTAATTTAAATTAATTATTTAGAGCTTCTGCACCTCCAACAATTTCTAAGATTTCATTTGTAATTGCTGCCTGACGTGCTTTGTTGTATGTTAATTTTAACTGATCTCTTAATTCTGTAGCGTTATCAGTTGCTTTATGCATTGCTGTCATACGTGCACCATGTTCGCTGGCAAAACTATCTCTGATACTCTTGAATAATTGTGTTTTTAATGACTTCGGAATTAATTGCTCAACGATTTCAACTTTTGAAGGTTCAAAAATATAATCTAAGTTTACGTTAGAATCACTTTCAAAAGGTACGATTGGTAGAAACTGTTCAGTCATGACAATTTGAGTTGCCGCATTTTTAAATTTGTTATAAACGATTTCAATTTTATCAAATTCGCCATCAACAAATTTCTCCATCAACATTTCAGCAATTTCAGCAACATTATCAAAAGTTAAGTCATCATACACATCGCTTTTGTTGGCTATAACTTTATTCGTTTTTTTGAAAGCATCGTTTGCCTTTTTACCAATAGCTAAATATGAAACCTCTTGATTAGCATATTTCTCTTTAGCTAATTTCGTAACTTCTTTAATGATATTAGAATTAAATGCACCTGCAAGACCTCTGTTAGACGTAATAGGTACAAGAAGAACTTTTTTAACTGCTCTTTGATCTGAATACTTGCTTCCTGAGTCTGCATCTAAAGTGGCACTTAAGCTTTGTAAAAGCTCTGTCAACTTATCTGAATAAGGACGCATTGCAGTAATAGCATCTTGAGCTTTTTTCAATTTAGCAGCAGAAACCATTTTCATGGCACTGGTGATCTGCATTGTTGAAGATACCGACGATATTCTATTACGTATTTCTTTTAAGTTTGCCATTCTTCTATTTGATTAGAATGTTATATTTTTCAAATAACTCTTTGACTATGCTCAGAGTGACAATTCAAATTTAGTTTAGAGTTAGAAAGCTTTAAACAATTTCTAACTCTAAACTTTAAACTTTTAGGCTCTATATTTACCTGATAAATCTTTAGCTACAGCAGTTAATGTATCTGTAACTTCATCAGTTAATTTACCTGCTTTTAAAGTCATTAACACGTCGTTGTGTTTTGCTTTAAGGAATTCTAAGTAATCTCTTTCGAATTCTTTTACTTTTTCAACAGGAACATCTCTTAATAAGTTTTTCGATCCAGCGTAAATGATTGCAATTTGATCTTCAACCGTAAAAGGATCATTTTGTGCTTGTTTTAAGATTTCAACGTTACGCTTTCCTTTTTCAATTACGTTCAGAGTCACTGCATCTAAATCTGATCCAAACTTAGCAAATGCTTCCAATTCACGGAATTGTGCTTGATCTAATTTTAAGGTACCTGCAACTTTCTTCATGGATTTAATCTGCGCATTACCACCAACACGAGATACAGAAATACCCACGTTAATTGCCGGACGTACACCAGAGTTAAATAAATCACCATCTAAGAAGATTTGTCCATCAGTAATCGAAATTACGTTTGTTGGAATATAGGCAGAAACGTCACCTGCTTGTGTTTCGATGATAGGTAAAGCAGTTAAAGAACCTCCTCCTTTTACCATAGGCTTTAAGCTGTCTGGTAAATCATTCATCTCTTTAGCAATATTATCATCGTTAATCACTTTTGCAGAACGCTCTAATAATCTAGAGTGTAAGTAGAAAACGTCACCTGGATACGCCTCACGTCCTGGTGGACGACGTAATAATAAAGATACCTCACGATACGCAACTGCCTGTTTAGATAAATCATCATAAACAATTAAAGCTGGACGACCAGTATCTCTAAAGTACTCACCGATAGCAGCTCCTGCAAAAGGCGCATAAACTTGCATTGGTGCAGGATCTGATGCGTTAGCTGCAACAATAGTAGTATAAGCTAAAGCACCTTTTTCTTCTAATGTTTTAGCAATTAAAGCTACTGTGGAAGCCTTTTGACCTACAGCAACATATATACAATATACAGGTTCTCCTGCATCGTAAAATTCTTTTTGATTTAAGATCGTGTCAATACAAACAGCTGTTTTACCAGTTTGTCTATCTCCAATAACCAACTCACGTTGACCTCTACCAACAGGAATCATAGCATCAATAGATTTGATACCGGTTTGTAATGGCTCAGTTACAGGTTCACGATAGATAACACCTGGAGCCTTACGCTCTAATGGCATTTGGTAAGTCTCACCAGAAATAGGACCTTTACCATCAATTGGAGTTCCTAAAGTATCAACGACACGACCAACAATTCCTTCACCTACGTTAATAGATGCGATTCTATTGGTTCTTTTTACTGTTGATCCTTCTTTAACACCTACTGAAGGGCCTAACAATACGATACCTACGTTATCTTCTTCAAGGTTAAGTACAATACCTTCTAAACCACCTTCGAATTCTACTAATTCTCCGTATTGAGCGTTTGAAAGTCCGTAAGCACGTACGATACCATCACCAACAGTTAATACTGTTCCTACTTCGTCTAATGAAGCACCTGCTTCAAAACCTGAAAGTTGTTGTTTTAAAATTGCTGAAATTTCAGCTGGTTTTACTTCTGCCATCTTTATTTAGATATTAGATGTTAGATACTAAAATGCGAATTGCATTTCTTCTAACTCATTTAGTTTAATGTAAATTCTCTTTTTAACTTGTTTAGCTTGCTAGCTATACTTGCATTGTATTGAATATCTCCAACACGTAAAATGAAACCACCAATGATGTTTTCATCAACTATATTTTCTAATTCAACAGATTTACTGGTCAATTCTTTTATTTTAGCCAACACTTTGATTTCTAAATCTTCAGTCATTGGAACTGCAGTAGTCACTGTTGCCTTTTCTTTTCCGATATGAGCGTCATATAACTTATTATATTGACTTGCAACGTCAGCGACTACATTGATTCGATTATTATCTACTAACACATCGAACAACTTTGAAGTTAACGGATTTAAATCTGTAAACACCTGATTTAAAATCTCTTTTTTAACATCTTGTTTTGTGATTGCATTTTTTAAAGCCATATCTAAATCTGTATGTTCAGATATCGTTTTTGCGATAAATTTCATATCGTTATTAACAGTGGCTTCAGATTTCTGATCAACTGCTAAACTTAAAATTGCTTTTGCGTAACGAATTGCTGCTCTTGTTCCTGACATAATCTTTTAGTTTAATGTCGCTTCACCTAACATAGACTCTACCAATTTGATTTGCTTGTCTTTGTTAGAAAGTTCTTCACGAACTACTTTTTCTGCAATCTCTATTGAAAGGTTAGCTACTTGCGACTTTAATTCGGCAATAGCCGCTTTCTTTTCAGTTTCTATTGAAGCTTGTGCTTGAGCAACTAATTTACCCGCTTCTTCTTTAGCCTGATCTTTAGCATCTTCAATCATTTTATTTTTGATATCACGTGCTTCCTTAAGCATTGCTTCACGTTCAGCTCTGGCTTCCTTTAGTAATTTTTGGTTATCTGCCTGAAGGTTTTCCATCTCACGCTTTGCTTTTTCAGCAGAATCGAGTGCATTTTTAATACCTTCTTCTCTATCATTAACTGCATTTAACATTGGTTTCCATGCATACTTCTTTAAAAGAAGTACTAACAACACAAATAATAATGTTTGCCAGAAAAATAGACCTATCGAAAAATCTTCTAATAAATTCATAATAAATAACTGTTATATCAATTTAATTTTTAATTAAAGCAACCTTGCAACCAACCGTTACAAGGTTACTTTTGGGTTTTGATTATACTGCAAATAATGCAGCAAATCCAATACCTTCAATTAAAGCGGCTGCAATAAGCATAGCTGTTTGGATTTTACCGTAAGATTCTGGCTGACGAGCGATTGCTTCCATAGCAGAACCACCAATTTTACCAATACCAATACCAACTCCGATTACAACTAAACCTGCACCTACCATTACTGGAATTTCCATAATAAATATATTTAAAAATTAAACATTCAAATTAATCCTTTGCATATGCTCAGGATGATACTAATTACAAGTGTTGAACCTCACCATCATGCTCTTCAGCGTGATCATGAGTTTCTGCAGCAAAACCAAAGTAAAGCGCAGATAACATTGTAAAAATATATGCTTGTAGCAATGCTACTAATATTTCAATAAGTGAAATTGCGAAAGCCAAACCAAATGATAACGGACTTCCAATCCAACTTTTGAAAATAAACATTAAACCAATTAAACTCATTAATACAATGTGTCCAGCCTGCATGTTTGCATAAAGACGTATTAATAATGAAAACGGTTTGATAAAAATTCCTAATACTTCAATAGGAATTAATATGATATATAATGGAATTTTAGCATACCATGGCATAGAATCTCCTAATGGATCAAATATATGCTTCCAGTAATCTTTTGTTCCTGTTAAGTTTGTCAGTAAAAATGTTAATATCGCTAAAGAAGCAGTTACTGCTAAATTACCAGTAACATTAACTCCTAATGGTGTTAATCCAAAAATGTTTAAAAACCAGATAAAAAAGAATACCGTTAATAAAAATGGCATATACTTCATATATTTTTTCTCACCAATATTTGGAATCGCGATATCATCTCTAATATATAGTACGATTGGCTCGAAGAAACGTCCAAATCCTTTTGCAATTCCACCATTATTAGCATAAGATTTAGCTAAGCCTCTAAATAACAAGAACATTAGCAAACCCGTAATGATGATCATTACCACACTTTTAGTGATTGAAAAATCTAAAGGTTTTACGTTTGTTGGATGATGCTCTTCATCATAATTGATTGTGCCTTGAGCGTCTGTTTTGTAAATTTTGCCGTGATATTGTTTGTAATAATTACCATCAACCTCAGCAAGTGTTTCACCATGATGAAATTTTGAAGATGAAAATACTTTCAAACCATTATCCCAAAGAATAACAGGCAGAGGAAATCCCCAATGCACTTTTTCTCCAGCATCATTAGTGTATGATGTTAAACTAAAATCATACGAATCTTTCAAGTGATGTTGAATGTATTCCTTAATTTCAGTTTTTTTATCTCCTTTAGCAGCATCCTTGTTTTCGCCAAACGAAACGAATGAAACTAAACACAGTAATAAGGTAATTGTCTTAACGGTCATTTTTCTTTGCATATCACTCAAAATAATAGTGGCCTAAAAATCGCTGCAAAGGTAGGTTTTTATCTCAAAAACAAAAACAATTTTAAACTTTATTTTCGGGTGGTATTTTTAGAATTAGAAAGAAAGTAATTATTCCATTTTATTGAGCCATTTTGCCAGACTAAGTGTTTCGAGAATCAAGCTCAATATATAAGGCACAAAAAAAGCGGCAAACTCCAATTTTGAAATCGACCCATCGGCTTTATAAACTGGATAAAATACAATAAAAAAGACAGCAAATTTAAGAACACTTCCTCCTAAAAACAGAAAGCCAAGTTGTTCTTTGTATTTGTCTTTCATTTTAAAAAGAAATCCGAATATTACGATTGCCAAGAGTGCATTAATAATGTAAGCAAGCACAATTTTGTTGTCGTATAAAGGCAATGATTTTGAGCTTAAAACAAACAAATGAATTGCTAAAGCAAATGATAGTATTAGAATAAGCTTTATAGCGAATAAAGTAAATGCGTTTTTCATTTAATATTTAATTCGGTTGAGTTGTTTTATGACTACAAACAATGAAATCCCAACGCCTAAGAGCGTGCAGATGACGACGAAAAGTTTACCATTATCATTATATGAAGTGTCCAGCCATTTTCCGAGCATCACAAAGACATAGATGATGACACCCATTTCGATGCCAATTCCAGATAGGATGGCTACGTTTTTAAGCGGACTGACCTTTTTCTGGTTGTCCTCCTGTTTGTTCTGGTCTTTGAGTTGTGGATTGCTGTCCTGTTCTTGAGCCATTATTAAGTTCTTTTAGAGCACCTTTCATCGAGCAAGTTGCATTAAATGTGGCTCCAGGCTCGACTGCTAATTTACCCACAATAACTTCTCCTTCGACGTGAGCAGAAGATTTTAAAGACAAGGTATCTGATAAAAATAATTTACCAGAAAATTTACCTTCAATATCTGCATTTGCACTTTTAAGTGTTCCGTTGATATTTCCTGTTTTGCCGATTACAACTTTTCCTGGTGTTTTTATATTACCTTGAACTGAACCTTCAATTCTAAAATCGCCTTCACTAATAATATCACCTGTAATGGTTGTTCCTTTAGCAATAGTATTTTGCTGTGAGATAGTTTCTGTTGCCATTTTTCCTGTTTTTTTATCTGAAGAAAACATAGGTTTTTTGTTTTATTGAGATGCTAAATAGTCATTTAAGTTTTTATGTCTTTGAATAATTTCATAGTTAGGTGATGAAATTGAATAGAAATCACGAACGATTTTATGTTTGTTCTCTTCAAGAATTTCTGCAAATCCGGAAGCTCCTTCCGCACTTTTAAGTCCGTGAACCACCACAAAAACTGTGTTAGCATCGTAGACATCTACAGAAGTTGTAAGATCAAAATACGTTACTTTAGAAACAGCGTCGTTAAGTTTTTTAACAAACTCATTGATCGCTTCTGTTTGACCAGCTTCAAAAGGATACAACACATTAAAGTGTTTTGCCACATTATTATCAACAAATTCTTTTCTTGCTAAAACAGGAATCACTTCACTTAATATGGTTTCTGCTCGTTTTCCTTCTACGGAATTAGGATAGGTTAACGCGATATAATTTACCCCTTCCTGATAAGCTTCAAAACCGTATAATCGTCCTTTTGCTGAAGCTTTTAAAATTTCAAATTTTGGAACAATTGGATCACCTTCAAAATCTATGATATTCTTTTCTGCACCACTAATGACCTCGGCATACTCTTGGTTATTGAATTTCTCATACAAGGATTCATAAATACGTTCCGGACTGTTTTCGTCTTTAGAAAATTCTGAAGAAGGATTTAATAAAATCTGAGCATATCTCGAATCTGAATGATTGGTGATAATCTCATTTTTCATGTTGTCTGCTTTTGCATCTAAACCAAGTTCAACATAAATTTTATACAAATTATACTTGGACGGAAGTATCAAACGCTCTTCAGGATTATTGAGTAGTAATTTTTCAAGCTTGTCCTGTGCTAATCCGTACTCTTTAAACTTTTCCTTATAAATAGACCCTAATTGGTAATACGCAAAATTTCGGTCTTTACTAATGCTGTCTATTACTTTTTGGTCTGTAGGAATTTGTGAAATGTAAAATTCAGGATCAAATAACTCTTCATTAGAAGCCAAGGCATCTATAGCATTTCCTTGTTGACCTTGAGCTTTGTTAATCGCTTTGCTTGAAAGCCTCCAATTATCCTTAAGTTCACGATCTCCCCAAATCTTTACAAATTCATTTCTTCCAAACGACAACGTCGTTTCATTGTAAAAATAGAATTCTTGTTTTCCACCAGGATCTGCTCTTTGAGTTTTATTTCCAACTTTATTTGTGGTTTGAGTCATTCCTGAGTTGACACGTTCGGCAGCTTCGGCTTTTTCTTTAGCTTCTTCTGCTTTTGTTCTTAGTTCGTCTGTATATGCTGTGAAAACGGCTAATCGATCAGCTTCAGATAAACTTACTAAATTTAAAATACTATCATTAACCTGAGCAATGTCTTCGTAATAGATGACATCATCTAAATTTTCTCGTTTCTTCTTAATAACTCGATAAGGCTTGGAGTTTAATTTCTGATTGGTCATCGTACTATCGTAATACGCACCTGCTACTCTATAGTTAGCACTATCAAAATTCATGTCACCAAGCGTAGAATAATCATACGCTTTTAATTGCTTGTCACCAGTATTAGTTCGTAATGATTTATTGTAATACACAACAGCCAAGGAATCTGAATTATTAGCTCTGTGGTATTCTGCAATACGATAGTAGATTTTATCCAGAAACGGTCGGTTTTCACGATTTTCTTCCAAGTCTGTCAGATACTCTTCAAACTCCAGTTTGTCACCGCTTTCAATATCAAAGTTTACTATTTTCGCTAAATGAGCGTTCACATAGTATGGTCTTGGAATTTTACGATGCATATCAATAATTTTATCAAACACTAAGTTGGCACTATCTTTTTGTCCAAACTCATTGTATAGTTGTCCGATGATAAAATTATATCGTGCTTTTTCTCGGTTCTTCTTTGTGTATTCTGCAGCGACCTTTAATTGTGCTAAGGCACTATCTTTTGCTTTAATATTAATGTATGCCTGAGCCATCATTGCTGTAGCATCAGCCAAATCCTGGTCCTCTAGCTCTTCCTGATCTAAAAGACGTTTTAAGTTTTTAAGAGCAAGTTCATTATTTTCTAATCGAATGTTTGTTTTTTCTCTCCAAACTTTAGCTGTATTGATTTTATCACTTGCAGGATACTTGTATAAAATATAATTAAAGGCTTCTAAGGCAGGAACAAATCGTTGATCAAAATAACGCGCTTCACCTAAAAGTAAGTAGGCTTCATCAATTTGCGGATTGTATTCTTTCCCTTTGATGTTCATACCATGCTTTTGCACAGCCTTTATGGCTTTTTCTTCAGCACGTTCAAAATCCTGATTTCGTGATTGACCTGGAAGAAAAACATCTTCCTCTAATTGCATGCGTTCAACAGGAAGTAGTTCCCAGAAGTTATCGGTTGCTGCATTATCAACGGTCTCACGGCCTTGTTCAAGTGCGATATAACCATTATAAAGAATATTATATTTGGTGCCTAAGGCATGAAAATTTCTATTTATGAATGTATTGTTTTTTCGAGAGCAACCTGTAACAAAAAGGGTCACGAAAAGTATAAAAATTATAATTTTAAACGATGTATTCAACGTGGTTGTATTTGGTTAAGTATAACTAAAAACGACTACAAATATTATGTAATGCTGTAAAAATAAGCATCTTTTTGAATTATCGGTATGTTGTGGAGTTGTTTTTTGCTGCGTTGATTGTTGCTAAGGAATTGTTTTACACCTCAACAACAAACAACTTTACAACAGGATATTCAAATTATACAGCTTCAGAACCTGCAAAGTGAGCCTCAAGTTCTTTTAATGTTTCAGTGCTAGTTGCTAAATCTTTAACTACTTCACCTTTTTCTAATACAACAATACGCTCGCAAACATCTGTAACATGTAGTAAATCGTGACTAGAAATTAAAACGGTTACACCTTGCTTTTCGGCTAAATTTTTAATGATGGATTTTAGTCTGATTTGTGTGGTTGGATCTAAGTTAGCAAAGGGCTCATCAAGAATGATAACTTCAGGATTACCAATAAGTGCGGCAACAATTCCTGCTTTTTTCTGATTTCCTTTACTTAAATCACGTAAGTATTTTTTCTGATTTAAAATTTCACCATGGAAAAAATCAGCAAACTGAGCTACTAAGGCATCGACATCAGCTTTGTTTTGTCCGCGAAGTTCTCCAATAAAATAAAAATATTCTTCAGCAGTTAAATAGCCAATTAAAAAACTCTCATCAATAAAAGATGACGTAAACGGTTTCCAGTCTTCACTTTCATGAACCAGAACATCATTATTTTTTATGTGTCCCGTTGTAGGCTGAATCAAGTCTAACAACAAACTAAAATACGTTGTTTTTCCTGCACCATTATTACCAACTAATCCGAAACTTTGACCTTTAGGAATCTCTAGGTTTTCGATATGTAGAACTGTTGTGTCGTTATATTTTTTTGATAGGTTTGATGTTATAATCATGGTTTGTTGTAATTAAATTTATATTTAGCTTTTTTCAGCAAAAGCAGCGATAGTTTTATACTTTCCTTTTTGGTAAATGTTTTCGATGAACGTGAAAATCTGGTTTTTAAAAATAATTCCTAAAACGCCACTTAAGGCGATTGCGATAAGACCAGCTTCAAAGCTTATAAATTTATAAGGAATGTAAAATAAAATGATTGGCAGCAATATTTTAGGCATCGCAATAAGCATTTGTGTTGGATTAAACCCATTGGTATTACTAAATGCTTTTGCTTTGACGTTTAATTCAATAGGAACGCGATTAAGTGCACCTCCAAATAAGGTGATAAATGAATTTAAACCGACATTAAAAATTGCTCCTGCTGCGATCATTCCGAAGATTTTCCAGCCAAAATATAAATACGGAATACTTAACACGAAAGATATAGAAACTGCAAAGACCATCAGGTACCACTTAGATTCAAGATATTGTCTATATGGAATATTCTGGCTCATTAATAATTTGTAGTATTCACTATCCCAAGAAGGTACTAATTGTCCGAAACTCATTAAAAATCCACCAGTAACAAACATAGACGCAAAGGCTAAAAATGCAGGCATCTCTTTATAAGCATCTTGTGTGTAAAAAATCAATCCGTAAAACAAGAATAAAAATGACATCATCATCACTTGTTTTGGTCTAGCATTTCTCCAAATCAACTTCACGTCATTTTTCAAGAAAGGAGCCACGTTGCCAAAGCGATCCATCCAGGATAAATCTGTTGCATTAACTTCTTTAATTTTTTTAGAAACCGCATCATCTAAGTAAAATCCTTTTCTGATGTAAATAAAATTCACATAGTACAATCCAATAACAAGCATGAAAGGCACAATCATTAAATAAGGCTGATTGTAAAGCGCATTAAACGCTACTCCTATAGGTTTTGAGATCGCAAAAATGCCATAATATTCTAATCCTATTAGTGAAATAAGGGAAATGGCTATGATATAAAAAATGGTATTGTTTTTATTAATTAAAAAATTAAGATAGTTGACCGAAAGTGTCAGAAAAACAATCGATATAAACCAACACAATACATTAAGCACAGCATAACCTTCAACTAAGAGTACCACACAAAATGGCAGAAAAAGAAAAATAGCTAAAAAGTTGAAAAATGAAACACTGGTTTTTCCTAATAGGTAATGAATAACTGTGTTTCGTTTGATGGGAATCGTCATTAAAGGCTTCACATTCATTACTGGAAGCTGTTGCATGAAAAACCTAAAGACCATTTCAAACAAAAACCAGTAGATGATAAAGTTATTTATAGTCACTATTGGATCGAGATCTGGAAATGCCTTTTCAGCAATGAAAAACATAGCAACTCCTCCTCCAATTGCAAAAGCTCCAAAATAAATCGCAGCCAGGACCAGTAAAATTTTTATGGCAATACCTTTTTGAAAATAGGAGGCTCTGAAAAACTGTTTCCACTCTAAGCGTATAAAATGTTTAATCATGGTTATGGTCGATTTTTATAGATTAGTAATAATAATATCTTTTTTGTTACAAACAAAACCAAATTCAGTATTCGATTTCTTATTTTTGAAAGTCTGAAAAAGAATTAAAAATTAATACCTTAAAAACAAAACAATGTCACAATTTCATTCTTTAACCATAAAACAAATTGATCGCATAACTGATGAATCTGTTGCAATTAGTTTTGAAGTTCCTCAAGCTTTACAAACTGACTTTAGCTTTAAAGCGGGACAATATATTACGCTAAAAACTTCAATAAACGGCAATGAAATTAGAAGAGATTATTCCTTATGTTCATCGCCTAAAAGTGGTGAACTAAAAGTGGCTGTTAAAGAAGTTGAAGATGGCACATTTTCTTCATTTGCTAACAACAAGCTCAAGGTTGGCGATGTTTTAGATGTTGCAACACCTAAAGGTCACTTTGTCTTTGAGCCTAATGATTCAAAAACAAAACACATTGCCGCTTTTGCTGCAGGAAGTGGAATCACACCTGTGTTGAGTATTATAAAATGTGCTTTAGAAGAAGAGGTACAAAGTCATGTGGTACTTGTTTATGGAAATAAAACGACTAATGACACCATGTTTTTAGACGAATTATTACAATTACAGCATCAATATAGCCAACGGTTTTCAATTCAGTTTGTATTTAGTCAAACTCAGGAAGATGATGCCATATTTGGTAGAATTGAAAAAAGTACGGTCAATCTGATTGTTAAAAATAAATACAAACATTTAGATATTGATGCGTTTTATCTTTGTGGACCTGAAGGAATGATTCACACGATAAAAGATGTGTTAGAAGAGCATAATATTGATAAAAGCACTATTTATTACGAACTTTTTAAATCCTCTAAAGTAGCACCAATTACCAGTGAAAAAATTGCTAGTGGAAATTCTAAGGTCACTGTGATTTTAGATGATGAGACCACCACTTTTGAAATGCCTCAAAAACAAACCATTCTTGAAGCTGCCTTAGATAAAGATATTGATGCACCTTACTCTTGTCAAGGTGGAATTTGCAGCAGTTGCATTGCAAGAATAACTGAAGGTAAAGCTGTGATGAGACAAAATAATATTCTAACTGATGGTGAATTAGCCGAAGGTTTAGTTTTAACATGCCAGGCACAACCAATAACAGAAACACTAACTGTTGATTATGATGATGTTTAATATCTTGAAATCGGACTTCGTCTGATAAATTTGCGTTTAATCCCATAAATCGTTCTTTTTGTCGAATATATGGAAGTTATTCTTACAATCATTTGATGCTAAAATTTAAACAAAATACCTTAGCGCAAGATTAGGACGCTATTTATATTTGGGATTATCTAAACGTTCTCAATCAGAGCCTTACTCTTTGGAGTGAGGCTTTTTTTATTTTAGAATCGTTTTTACTTTTTCAAGGATCATTTCTGGCGTAATTGTACTGAATACATCTTCGTATCCTTCTGGAAATGTGTTTCCGTAAACCGAAGTTGGTAGTTTAGGAAACCTTGCACGATCAGCTAAAACTGCATAATTATCATGTTGGTGAAACGGATAAAACCCAGCATAAGGATGCGTAACTCCCCAAATGGTTAACACTTTTACACCTTGCATTGCCGCTAAATGTGCATTACCTGAGTCCATGGAAATCATCAGTTCTACATTTGAAATCACATCTAGTTCATCACTTAAGTTTAGTTTTCCAGCAAGATTAACAATGTTCTCATAGTTGTTTGCAATTGTTTCAAGTTGATATGCTTCATCTCCTTTGGCTCCAAAGAGCAGTATTCTATAATCCTTTGAAAGCGCTTCAATAACTGTTTCCATGTGATGCAATGGGTAAGCTTTCCCCTTAAAGGCGGCAAAAGGTGCAAATCCAATCAATGGTTTAGAATCCCTTCCAAGGAGTTGAAGACAATTCGAATTTAATTGTGAAGCTTCAGGAAATGTTGGATTTGATAAATCTATTGTATAGCCTAACTGTTCAAAAACATCAGCATAGCGTTCGTGAGTCGTTTTTAATTGCTGAAAAATTTTTCCTGAAGTTAAAGCCTTTTTCTCAGCTCTTCCTTTATCTATTTGAACGACGTTCTTTCCGAAGAAAAAGAACTTCAAAATATTGCTTCGTAATACATTATGCAAATCTGCAACACTATCAAAACCTGTTCTTTTTAATGCTTTTGAAAGTTTATACAAACCAAAAACACCTTTGTGATTTCCTTTAATGTCTGCTTCAAAAACAGTGACATTAGGAAGATTTCTAAACAACGGTTTAAAAAATGCTTTGGTTAAAACGGTAAGCTTAAGATCTGGATATTGCTCAGTTAATGCTCGTAACACAGGAACAGTCATGGCAACGTCACCCATTGCAGAGAGACGAATGACAAGGATGTGTTTCGGTTTTGACATGTTATAACTCTCGTCACACTGAGCGCAGTCGAAGTGCTTTTGAGCATTTTACCAAATAGTCTTCGACTGCGCTCAGACTGACAATTAAGTAATTTATTTTTGCGAACGTAGTACAGGATTCAACTCGTCGTCGTTGTACATTTTCATTTGC
This sequence comes from Psychroserpens mesophilus, assembly GCF_000826645.1. Classification (GTDB taxonomy): domain Bacteria; phylum Bacteroidota; class Bacteroidia; order Flavobacteriales; family Flavobacteriaceae; genus Psychroserpens; species Psychroserpens mesophilus. Next base: position 221,304 of record NZ_JXJP01000014.1, on the reverse strand, counting down.
TTGTACACTTTCATATACTTATCACCTTTACTTATGTCGTCTAAAAGTGTATCAATAGCAGTTGATAAATCGACACGCTGTTCAAGTAATACGTCTAATTTTTTCTGACAAGCAGCTTTATGAGCTTCTGAAGCATCTTCACGAGTTGCTTCTTCTTCCATATGATATACTTTAAGTGCTAAAATAGATAATCTATCAATTCCCCAAGCGGGACTTTCGGTATTGATAGTTGCGCCAGGCTTTGCAGTTACATTTTTATATTTTTCAAGGAAATAGCTGTCAATAAATTCAACCATATCTGTTCTGTCTTGATTTGAAGCATCAATTTGACGTTTCAATTTTAAAGCAGCCACAGGATCAATTTGAGGATCGCGAATGATATCTTCATAATGCCATTGAACCGTATCTATCCAACATTTTCTGTATAATAAATGCTCTAACAAGTTAGAATCTTTGTCATATACATTCGTAAACGGTTGGTCAACAGTATTAACGACATGGTATTTTTTAATAACCTCCTGAAATATTTTATTTGCTTTTTCTGAAAACATAATCTTTGAATTTAAAGTGCAAATATAGAAGTAATTATTAACTTTAGCTTCCAAAAAAGTTACAACACACTATGCATATTCATAATCTATCTGAAGAAAATTCTATTTTAAATTCCTTTATCGCTGAAATAAGAGATGTTACGATTCAGCAAGACCGAATGCGTTTCAGACGAAACATAGAACGTATAGGTGAAGTTTTAGGTTATGAAATGAGTAAAACTCTAGCGTTTAAGTCTAAAACCATTCAAACGCCTCTAGGTGAAAAACCAACAGATATTTATCAAAATGATATTGTTTTGTGTTCTATTTTAAGAGCAGGTGTGCCACTTCACAACGGTTTACTTAATTATTTTGATGATGCGGAAAACGCGTTTATTTCAGCATACAGACATCATAAACACAATCCTGAAACTTTTGAAATTATTGTAGAGTATCTTGCGTGTCCGGATTTAAACGGAAAAACCTTAATCCTTGCTGATCCTATGCTTGCAACCGGACAATCTATGGTGGCAACTTTTGAAGCATTAAAACCTTTTGGAACGCCTAAAGAAATCCATTTAATCAGCGTTATTGGTGCTCAAGCTGGTGTCGATTTTGTAGCTTCACATTTTAATAGTGATTCGCATTTATGGATAGCAACCATTGATGAACAATTAAATGATAAAGGATATATCATTCCAGGCCTTGGAGATGCTGGTGATTTAGCGTTTGGTAAAAAGCTACAACAGTAATGTGATTACTGGTGTTAAAATAAGAACCCAAAGCAAGCTTTCTTTAAACCATTTTTCAGAGATAACTTCCAGATAGTTCGTCATAATAATAGCTAATGGCGCAAATAGAAAAATAAATTCACTGCCATTTTTTACAGGAGCAATAATAACTATAGAAATTGCAATAATTGCTGCAATGACAATGAGTGAAAATGAAGGCCTAGAGCTTTTGGTTTTAGACTTCAAATTTTTGAGGTAATAAAACAGCGACCATATACCAAAAGACAATAAAATTGTGGCTCCAATGATAATTCGTTTTGAATTAAGTGAACTAAAATCGAAACTTATGTCTATTAGCTCATTAAAGAAATTATAGATATCTACATTTAAAATAATCATTATTGATGCACTAATAATAGCTACAGTTAAAATACCTAATACTGGAATTAACCAGTTTTTGACATCAGTAATCACATATACAATTAGTGCTGCAATAATTAATATAAAAAATAATAACGACCAGAAGTATAATAATGAGGCTATTGTGATCCAGAAAGCAGCATCAAATAGTTTCTTTTTTACGTCTTTTTTTGATCTTAAACTAATGATTCGTCGTAATGCAAAAAGTATAAAAAGGTTGGCAATTAACGTTTTAGAATTGAGTAAGGTTTCTGGCAATACTGCAATAAACAATACAAACAATAAGATTTTATAACTGTTTTTTTTTGTGAGATTATTTTTATTCACCAGAAAATCCAACACAAAGACCGAAAATAAACACACTGCAAAAAAAAGGATTTGCTTAACAATTGAAAACGTATTTAGTTCGATATCAAGCGTCACATACTTTGTAATACTAAATATTATTAGCAGCATCACGCTTACTACTACAAAGTTTATGGGTTTTGACTGGCTAAAAAAATTAGATATCATTAATTAAGTTAAAAAGTAAAAAGACACTACTAATATTTACAGTTTTTTTCAATTTTAATTTGAAAAAACGTAATTTTGTACTGTAAAGATATAATTTAAACCTACAACAGAATTAATTTTAGACTAATGAAAGACTTTTTTTACGCTATAGAGGATTTATTTGTAAACGTTTTATTTGCTCCATTTGATGCTTTAAGAGCACTAGAATTAGAAAATTGGTGGTCTGCAAATTTTATATCCTGGATATTTATTATCATTGGCTTAGTGGCCTTTACCTACTGGATGCTTGAATTGAAAAAATACAATGCAAACGGTGAAGAAGATAAGAGCATCACATCGCATTCTTATTTATAAATCGAATCCGATATCCTTACGATAATACATCTTATCAAAATGTAATTGATTTATATTTTGATACGATTTTTTTATGGCTTCTTCATACGTATTACCATAAGACGTAATCGCCATAACACGACCACCAGAAGTCACAACCTGATTCGCTTTTATAGTTGCTCCAGCATGAAACACCAGAGAATCTTTTATGTTTTCTAAACCAGATATTGCTTTTCCTTTTTCATAAGCTTCAGGATAACCTCCAGAAACCAACATGACAGTAGTTGCAGCTCTGTCATCTATCTCCAAATTAATTTCATCAAGACGTTCTTCAGAAATTGCTTTAAAAATTTCAACTAAATCTGTTTTCAATCTTGGTAAAACCACTTCGGTTTCAGGATCTCCCATTCTAACATTATACTCAATGACTTTTGGGTCATCGCCTACTTTTATCAATCCGATGAATACAAACCCTTTATATGGTAAATTGTCTTTTTGAAGTCCGAGAATGGTTGGTTTCACAATACGTTCTTCAATTTTATTTAAAAACGCTTCCGTAGCAAAAGGCACTGGAGACACAGCTCCCATTCCACCAGTATTTAAACCTGTATCGCCTTCGCCAATGCGCTTGTAGTCTTTGGCTGTTGGCAAAATTTTATAGTGCTTACCATCGGTTAACACAAAACAACTTAGTTCTATTCCGTCTAAAAACTCTTCGATCACCACTTTAGAACTCGCATCTCCAAACTTAGCATCAACCAGCATGTTTTTAAGTTCGGCTTTTGCTTCATTTAAATCATTCAGAATTAAAACGCCCTTACCAGCAGCCAATCCGTCAGCTTTTAAAACATAAGGAGGTTTTAAGGTTTCAAGAAAGGCATAACCGTCTTCAACATTAGATGCATTAAAACTTTGATATGCAGCAGTAGGAATGTGATGTCTGTATAAAAATTCCTTCGCAAATTCTTTACTTCCTTCTAATTCTGCAGCTGCTTTTTGAGGTCCGATTACTGCCACATGGCTAAGTTGCACATCATTTAAAAAGTAATCGTGAATACCTAGAACCAATGGATCTTCTGGCCCAACAACAACCATGTCAATTGTGTACTCTAAGACAGCAGTTTTGATGGCATTAAAATCTGTAACCTTAATATCTAAGTTTTTAGCAATTTTTGCAGTTCCTGAATTTCCAGGAGCGACATAAAGCGTTTCACATAACGGACTTTGAGCTATCTTCCAAGCGAAAGTGTGTTCTCTTCCACCAGAGCCAAGAATTAAAATGTTCATGTAATTTGTTGTTTGCACAAAAATAATTGGTTTTAAGTTGAAAAAACAATTATTTTACACAAACCTTAACTGTAGTTCACAATCTTGCGATTATTCGATTTTTCTTTAAAAATGAATGGCTTTCCGATAGATAAAGCCAAGCTTGCTTTGTCAAAAATTCAGAATACAGATAAAACCGCTTTTGAAGATTATGTCAAAGACAAAAGAAAAGCAATCGTTCAGCATCACTTACAATACACGTCTTTTTACAAAACATTAGGAACATCAATTACATTAGACGACTGGAATACGGTTCCTATAATGACCAAATCAGATTTACAGCAACCACTTGAGCAGCGATTATCACAAGGTTACACAAAAGCTAATGTCTATATCAATAAAACGTCTGGTTCGTCAGGAGATCCTTTTATTTTTGCTAAAGATAAATTCTCTCACGCCTTAACTTGGGCAGTTATTCAAGATCGATTCAGCTGGTTTGGATTAGATTTCAACAGCTCAAAACAAGCGCGTTTTTATGGCATTCCATTAGACAAAAAAGGGTATTACAAAGAACGTTTTAAAGATGTGTTGAGCAACCGTTTGCGATTTTCAGTATTTGATATGAGTGATGAGGCTTTTGAAAATCTTTTGAAGAAATTTAAAACCATTCCTTTTGATTACATCAATGGTTATACAAGTGCCATTGTACAATTTGCTAAATTTTTGAACCGTAAAAATCTTGTTTTGAAAAGCGTTTGTCCAAGTTTGAAGGCTTGTATCGTCACTTCGGAAATGCTATTCGACAATGACAAAATCTTACTTGAAAAACAGATGGGCGTTGCTATTGTAAACGAATATGGAGCCTCAGAGCTTGACTTGATTGCGTTTCAAAATAAAGACGATGAATGGCAAGTGAATAGTGAAACCTTGTTCGTTGAAATTTTAGATGAAAAGAATCAATCTTTACCAAATGGTGAAGAAGGCCGTATTGTAATTACGTCGTTATATAATAAAGCACATCCTTTTATCCGTTACGATATTGGTGATGTTGGAATACTTTCAAAAGCAAGTACATTTAAAACTCCTATTCTTGAAAAACTTGTTGGACGAACAAATGATATTGCTATTTTACCTAGTGGAAAAAAGGCTGCAGGACTAACCTTCTATTATATCACCAAGACCCTAATTGAAAATGATGGAAATGTAAAAGAGTTTGTTATTGAGCAGTTAAAGAAAGACACCTTTAAAATCATCTATTCCAGTGATGTTGAATTATCTCATGAAAAAAAGAATATTATAAAAAAAGAAATGGAACGCTATCTAGAACCTGGAATTACAATTATTTTCAATAGAGAACTAAAATTAAAGCGTTCTAAAAGCGGAAAATTAAGACAGTTCACTTCGCATATAAAACTAGATTCTTAATGAAGAATGTGCTCATCATTACCAGCTACTTTCCACCTGAAACAGGTGCAGCTTCAAACAGGATTTTTCATTTGGCTGAAGGTCTTAAAGATCATGGTTTTAAGGTTTCGGTGTTAACGCCTTTACCTAATTATCCTACAGGTGAAATTTTTAAAGCTTATAAAGGCAAATTTAAAGATACTTCAACTGAGAATGGGATTATAATTCACAGACTTTGGATTTATGCTAGTAATTCTAAAAACAAATTATTAAGATTAATGGCCATGTTATCTTATAGTTTAAGTCTCATCTGGTTTTTTATTTGGAATAAGATTCCTAAGACAGTCATTGTGCAATCGCCTCCTTTATTAGTCGCCTTTACCTGCATGCTATGTCTAAAATCTAAGAAACGACATTTGATTTTAAATGTGAGTGATTTATGGCCAATAGCTGGTTTAGAATTAGGTGCCTTCAGGAAAAATTTTAGTTATAAAATGCTTGAGCGTATTGAGCGCTTTAATTATAAAAGAGCTGATTTAGTGTTAGGTCAAAGTGAAGAAATATTGCTGCATGTTAGATCAATAGTATCTGATAAAAAGACCTTTTTGTATCGCAACTATCCAGAATTTGAAGTTCCAGAATTGAATCATAAACCTTCAAATGGAACCTTAAAAATCGTTTACGCAGGATTATTAGGTATCGCACAAGGCATTTATAAACTATGTCAGGAATTAGATTATGAACATGTTGAGTTTCATATTTATGGATCAGGAGCAGAACAGATAAACATTGAAACCTATATTTCGAATCATCCTGAACTACCGATTACTTATCATGGTCAGGTTTCAAGAAGTGAGTTACATACTGTTCTTTTAGAGTATGATATTACGATTATTCCTTTATTAAAACGAATTTATGGTTCGGTGCCTTCTAAAATTTTTGAATATGCAAAATTGGGATTACCAATGTTGTATTTTGGAGGTGGAGAAGGCGAAATGATAATAAAAAAGCATAAATTAGGTTGGGTTGCCGAAGCTGGAAATTATGAAAAACTAAATGCAGTAATTTCTTCAATAGAGAGTGAAATGCTTTCAAAATCAATGCGTCAAAACATTAGAGAAAATGGCAAAAAAGAATTTGACTTCAAAACACAGCTTGTTCAGTTGAAAGAGCTTATCTAATAAGCTTTATCTTCTCCTTTAATCGCATTAATGAAAGTTTTAAGAATAATTTTAAAGTCTAAAAGTAAGGACCAGTTTTCAATATAAAAGATATCATATTTGACACGACCAATAATATCTTTATCAGACTCTACTTCGCCTCTAAATCCGCTTATTTGTGCTAGTCCAGTAATACCTGGTTTAACAAAATGTCGTACCATAAACTTGTCTATTTTTTTTGCATACATATTGGTATGACTTACCATGTGAGGACGAGGCCCAACTACAGACATATCTCCGAAAAGCACATTAAAAAATTGAGGTAATTCATCTATACTCGTTTTACGGATAAACTTACCAATTTTAGTAATTCTATTGTCACCTCTAGTTGCTTGATACAAATGTGCATCTTTGTTAGGAGTCATAGATCTAAACTTATAACAGTCAAATTCTTTATAGTTAAATCCGTTTCTTGACTGTTTAAAAAACACAGGACCTCTAGATTCTAGCTTTATTAAAATTGCGATTAAAGGCGTTAGCCAAGAGAGTAAAAATATTATGACTAAACTAGAAAAGACAATGTCGAAAGTTCTTTTAAGAACCATATTAATTGGTTCTTCAAGAGGAATATCTCTCAATGTTAATATTGGGATGTAATCGTAATACTCGTATTTTAACTTTTTAGAATATATTTCTTTATTATCTGGTAAAAACTTTAGAATTTTTAAATTGTTATCTGCAAAGTCAGCGACCTCATTGATCTGGCTATTAGTGAGTTCGGATATTGAGCAATATATCTCATCAATAGCTTCATCTTTTATGTATTGAAAACAACTGTCTAGGTGTGCTGCTTTTTTATCTTTAAAATTAAATGTCTTCTTATGAATGTAGCCATATTCGGGATTTTTATTAAAGAAATTTTCCAGTGCAAGGGTTTTCTTATTTACACCAAAAATCACTGTTTTTCTATAGTTACCACCAAAAGAAACCCGATACTTTTGAAGTAAATAGTACAAGGCGAATTTGAAAAATATAATACCTAAAAAACTCACCAAAACATAATTAAAAACAGTAACAGGATAAATGTCTAGGTCATGATAAAATCCTGCAAAAGCAAAAACAATTAAGGTAAAAAGCACCATTTGTCTCAAGGCTAAAGAGAAAATAGTTACCTCTCTGGTATATCGATACACACCATAAAATCCAGAATAAATTGAAAGGATTATCCAGGACACTGAAACAAATAGGATAAACATTTTAGGATCTATATCCTTAAAGAAATAGAATATGGCGAGCCCATTTATAATACTTAAATCGATTAAGTATGAAATGGGTCTTAAATATCCTGAATATCGTCCTTGTTTAAATAAACTCAACTTATGTCTTTATATGTTTAGAAAAATCTCTGTGTTCACTCTTGTACAACTCCTCTTTGGTTAGTCCTTTGAAGTAGTTGAATGTTATTTCCATCCCTTCTGATCTTTCCACTTTAGGCTCCCATTGCAATAATTTTCTAGCCAAGGTAATGTCTGGTTTTCTTTGCATTGGGTCATTAACCGGTAGATCTTTGTAAATAACTTTTTGAGTTGTATTAGTCAGCTTAATAATTTCTTCAGCAAAATCTGATATAGAAATTTCATTTGGATTACCAATATTAACAGGGTATACGTAATCACTAAAAAGTAATTTAAAAATTCCTTCAACTTGATCATCTACATAGCAAAATGATCGCGTTTGCGATCCATCTCCAAAAACCGTAAGATCTTCACCTCTTAGTGCTTGTCCCATAAATGCAGGAATAACTCTTCCGTCATTGAGTCTCATACGTGGACCGTATGTATTAAATATACGAACAATTCTTGTTTCAAGACCATGAAATCTATGATATGCCATGGTAATAGATTCTTGAAATCGTTTTGCTTCATCATATACACCTCTGGGCCCAATGGTGTTCACATTTCCGAAATAATCTTCAGTTTGTGGATGCACTAAAGGATCTCCGTACACTTCAGATGTTGAAGCTATTAATATCCTTGCATTTTTTGCTTTTGCTAATCCCAAGAGATTATGAGTTCCCAAAGAACCTACCTTAAGTGTCTGGATTGGTATTTTAAGATAATCTATAGGGCTTGCAGGAGAAGCAAAATGAAGGATATAGTGCAAATCTCCCTCAATAGAAATATGCTCAGTGACATCATGTTCAATAAACTCAAAACTTGAATTATCATTTAGATGCTTGATGTTTTTAATATCTCCTGTTATGAAGTTGTCCATTCCAGTCACATGAAAGCCTTCTTTCAAGAACTTATCACACAAATGAGAACCTAAAAAACCAGCAGCTCCAGTTATGAGTACCTTTTTCTTCATCTTATATACTTTTTCGTCCTATTGAAACATAATTAAATCCCTCGTTTTCAACATCGCTGATATCATAAAGGTTGCGACCATCAAAAATCATAGGCGCATTCATACTAGCCTTTAATTTTGTGAAATTAGGTGTTCTAAATATACTCCATTCGGTACAAATAATCAATGCATCAACGCCAGTAACAGTATCGTACATATTATCTGCATATTGCAATTGATCGCCGTATTTTCTTTTTACATTGGGCATCGCTTCTGGATCAAATACATTTACTTTAGCACCATGTTTTAATAATTCATCGATCATATATAAGGCAGGAGCTTCTCTAATGTCATCTGTTTCAGGTTTGAATGCTAATCCCCAAATTGCAAAAGTTTTCCCTTCTATTTCATTATTATATTTAGATAATATTTTAGGAATTAGAATTGTTTTTTGCTTACTATTAACTTTAATAACTGAACTTAAAATCTCGAAATCGTGATGATGTTCTTGTCCTGATTTATGTAAAGCTTTCACATCTTTTGGAAAACATGATCCACCGTATCCTATTCCAGGAAACAAGAAACGTTTTCCTATTCTGGAATCTGTTCCCATACCAATTCTTACCATGTCAACATCTGCTCCAACTTTTTCGCAAAAATTAGCAATTTCATTCATGAAAGTAATCTTTGCTGCCAGAAAGGAATTGGCGGCATATTTGGTTAATTCTGCTGAACGTTCATCCATTATTAAAATTGGATTTCCAGATCTCACAAAAGGTTTATATAGTTTCTTCATGAGATTTGTTGCTCGTTCCGAACTTGACCCAATAACAATTCGTTCTGGTTTTAGAAAGTCGTCTACTGCAAATCCTTCACGTAAAAATTCGGGATTGGAGACCACGTCAAATTCCACATCCGTTTCATTAGCTATTGTCGCTTTTACTTTGTCTGAGGTTCCAACAGGAACAGTACTTTTATCAACGATTACTTTATATTCATTTAACTGATTGCCTATTTCTTTGGCTACGCCTAAAACAAAAGACAAATCTGCAGACCCATCGCCTCCTTCAGGTGTTGGTAATGCTAAAAATATAATTTCACCATGCTCTAAGCCTTCTGCTAAAGAGGTTGAAAATTTGAGTCTGTTAGCCTCTATATTTCTCTCGAATAATACGTCTAAATGTGGCTCATAGATAGGAACTTTCCCATCTTGCATTTGTTTTACTTTTTTAGCATCTATGTCAATACACAAGACTTCATTACCTGTTTCTGCCAAACAAGTTCCTGTTACTAATCCAACGTATCCTGTTCCTATTACTGATATTTTCATTTTTTATCTAAATTGTTGAGCAAAAGTATAAAATAATACTAGTTAATTGTATTTGGTTTATTTAAAACAGTAAATTCAGTTCTACTGAACATACAATGTACTATTATAAATAGAAATAAGCCTCGTTGAACCCATAAGAAAGATTCGGTTAAAAACGTCATAGTCATAAGTAAATAAAATGCAAAATATATGAAATATTTAGTGTTAATAGCTTTAATCATTCCAAGAACTAAAATTAATAGTAAAATCGACAATCCAAATATGCCTAATTCAGATAATATTTGAGCATACATGTTATGATAATTATAACCATGATATCCATAATAGGTGTTGAACGCTATGTGTCGTTCTCTTAGGTTTTCTCTAGATGCAAACAAACCAAATCCTTTCCAGAAAATATCATCTTCTTCAAGTTGTCCTTTTAAATTTCTTAATTGTAAAATTCTAATGGATGTTCCTGTCCAAGGATACACTTTATTAAATTTTTCTTTATTAAACACCTCCTCAAAACTAGTAGTTGATTCTACTAAAAACCTTTCAATCACTTGTTTTGATGCAATGGTAGCAATACCAATCGATAACACAATTAAAGCAATAGTTTTGGGGCTTTTTAAAGTTTGTATTCCTTTATAAAAGAGAATATAAATCAAATTGCATAAGATAAATGAGATAATTATCATCTTAGAGGAGAGTAAAAAAATTAGTATCCCTAAAAAAGCCAGGCTCAAAAAGTCTCGTTGCTTTTTCTTTTTCTTAGTTAATAGAAAGAGAAAGCTCAGGGAGTAAAACACAGACACATATATGGCGTTTAGGTCTAAAATTTCAACTAGATTATGATAGGTAAAAACAGATAGCTGACCTGTTTTTAAGTACTTTAAAAGAGCAACAATAATAAAAAAAACACCTAATAAGACATTAGAAATTGAAAACCAATTAAAAATTAAACGAACTGATCTAATAGAAAATTTTGGAATGCAACTAAACGCTAAAGGAACGACTACAAGGGCAACTAACCTGCCTATTCCTTTTAACGTAATTTGTTGATCTACAGACCAAAAATAGGACACACAGCATAAAATATAAAGTGTAATAGGTAACAGAATCATAATTTCAAACCTAAACTTTACTTTATTAATAATGGCATGTCTAAAAGCAAAGAACACAAATATTCCAAGTGATATACTACTTGGTGCATAGCCAATTAGTAAAGTAGATAATACTAAGACAATTAAATACGATAAAAAGTCTCTATGGTTAATCGTGTGTGTTATTTTATCTCTTACACTCATAAAAGAAGTCTAAATACTTTTTATTAATAATATTCCAACTAAATTTTTTATCAATTTGATTGTAACAATTTTCGATTTTTATACTATGCTCCTTTTTATGTGTTTCTTCTAAATGAAATTTTACGTCTTCAGGACTTTCAAAATAAAAGGCATTATCCTGTAATATTGATTTATTAAATTCATTATTATTAGCAACTATTAAAGCTTTTGAAGACATCGCTTCTAATAATGAAGGATTGGTTCCGCCGACAGAATGACCATGAAAATACAAATTAGAAAAATACCTCAAGTTATTAAGGTGCTCTAAGTTATAGATCCCACCAATAAACTTAATGTTCGTCGTGTCTTTAAATTTTTTCTTTAAGTATGCTCCAAATGAATTAACATCGTGTTTCCCTACCACTAAAAACGTTGACTTTTCCTTTGCTAATGCGACACCGTCTAAAATAGTTTCAATGTTGTTTTCTGGCTCTAAACGAGCAATTAGCATGTTATATTTATAAGGTTCAAGATGATATTCCTTAATTAAATCAATATTTGGAGTATTGAAAAGTTCTGCACCATAAGCTATATATTCTGAATCTACACCATACTCTTTTTTCAGATAATTTTGAATACCAATGGAGTCTGAAATTAAATAATCACTTGATTTCACACCCAACTTTTCAGCATATTTTAAAAACCTTTGTACTTTCTTAGAATATTTTGAACGTTTCCATTCAAGACCATCCATATTCGTTATAATAGTAGCATTTTTTGGTAAAAATTTATGCCAAATTGTACTACTGGTATATCCTAATTGCAATAAAATATCAAAATTTTGCTTTCTCGCATCTAGAATACAATTCAAATCATAAATGAATTGTCCAGCAGTTCCTACTCTGTCTTCTGGGTCTTTACAGTGAATAATATTAACTCCTTTAAACACCTTATTTTGATAAGGGTGTTTACTGGAATTATACACATAAACCTCGTGATTGTTTTGTGTTAGATAAACCGAAAAGAATTCAGCAAATTGCTCAAAACCTCCATGATAATTGGGTATACCTCTAGTTCCTAATATGCCTATCTTCATTCGTTTGATGCTGGTTAGAATAATAGAATTGTAATGCGAATAAACCTCCAAGAATAAACACTATAATGTCACTTGAATTGTAAATTCCTGTAATAATTAATGATGTTAGCATAAAAAACAATGCAATACCAGAAATAAAATTATTTATGACACTTACATGGTAATTTCCTTGTTTATAGGATTGCATGTAGGTAATTAATAAAAATACCAAATAAATTATAAGTCCGATAATTCCAGACTTAAATATTACATAAACATAACCATTATGGATGATAGGAATGTATTGAAATTTTTTACCGTCTAAAGGTGCCTCAAAACCCAAATCAACTTGTGCTCCGAGTCCTTTTCCAAAAAGCCAGCCTAGTTTATATTTTGTGTCACTTATTCCTTCAATGGCCTTTAAGGCTTCGTATGCTCTCCAATGATCCCAAAGACTCCTGTGGTTTTTGGTGTTAATATCAATATCTGGAGAAAAAATCTCAGAAGGTGCCATTTTAATTTTGTAGAAAAATCCTTCAACTCCCTTACTTTCTCTTTTCAAATCCGCAAATTGAAGCGATGTAAATAAAGCAATGGTTAATAAATTGAATATTGTAATGTAAATTAAACCACGACTAGAAATTTTGGCGTAACCATTTAAAGCAATGATGACAATAAAAAATGAGATAACCATTGTTCTCGAAAAGTAAAAAACAAAAGACACCAGAAGGATGAATTTAAATATATTTATTCGTTTTAATATTGCTTCAGAATAGAAAACTCTTGTTGATTTTACAAAAAGTAAGACTAAGGCAAAAAGTTCTATAAAATTATCTCGACCAAGATCTCCTCTAATTCTGTTTACTGAAAACGGATGATTTATGGTAAATATTAGTAATTCTACTAAATGAATCGTAGCAGATATTACTGCCGTATAAATTAAGGCTCTAAAGATAAAATTCTTGTCCGTAATTCTAGAAATCAATAAAAACCCTAAAACAATAAATAAAATGGGTTTAAGAAAAAAACTAAAGTCTTTAATGACGTCGTAAAGTTTCGCATCATAAAACAGGCCAGAGGCAAAAGAAATCAACAGGATTAAAAGAAGAGGAGTTATTACATTTATTAATGTCGTTGAATATTTATTTGACGTAAATGATGAAATAAAAAAGAATATTAAAAACCCTGCAAGTAGATTTAATTCAATAGATTTAATAAATAAACTAAGAAAAAGCAATATATAAAATGAAGCCTTAAATAGTTTTTGGGTTTTAATTTTCATCCGTTAGAATCTATTGTTTTCAAATACCTGAGTATAATTTAGTAAATTCTTCCATATAGCCATAAAGCGAAAACTTTTCCTTGGCTCTTTTTTCTCCCTCTTGCCCAAACTCAATGCACTTTGCTTTGTCAGTAATTAATACTTCTAAAAACGCCATTAGCTCATTCATGTTGCCTGGTTCAAAAAGAAACCCTGTTTTATTATGTCTTACAATTTCTCTAATTCCACCATGATTAGAAGCTATAACAGCTTTGCTTGATAACATCGCTTCAAGTGCAACGAGTCCAAAAGATTCTGGCTCAGTAGAGGGAACTACAACAATATCCATGCTGTCATAAATTCTCCAAATATTGGTTTGAAACGGTAATATTATACATTTACTTTTTAAGTTTTTTTCAGCTATTAGATTTTGTAAATCATCAACAATAAAATCTTGACCAGGAGGAGCAGATCCAACAAAAACTAGCTTAATATTATCATACTTAGTTAATAGATTCTCAAAAGAGTTCAGCAATAAATTATGACCTTTTCGCTTATTTATTCTTCCAACTAATCCAATAATAATATCATTCTCATTAGCCTTAAAGCGTTCTTTTTTAATACTCATTTTAACATGTAACGGTGTGATTTGCTGATCTCTATCTAATCCATTTAAAATTGTGTTTGATTTTTTTATGAGTTTTTTATTCTCATTATTATAAAAACTCTTTGTGGCTTCAGAATTATAAACAACCTTGTTTGAAAAATAATGCATCAACACAGGGTAAGCCAACTTCACAGGCTTTGGTTTTTCAATAATTTCATGAATATGCCAAATATGCTTAATATTATAAGTTTTAGAGTAAAAAGCTCCAACTAATACCGCAACAGTATTAGAATGTATAATATCTATTTTAACGTTTTTAAGAGATTTTCTTAATTTCCAAACCGATGATACAATTGTAAAAGGCAGTAAAAGTATATTTTTAAAATTAAACATACTACGAGATACTTTTACTATTGGTGTTGTTAAGACTTTAATAGCGTTTTCTTCTAATAATTTTTTCAGTGGACCATCATGAGGAAGAACTACTATAGCATTAAATTGAGGGTTTTCATTAATGCATTTTGCTAAATAGAATAATGTTTTATCCGAACCGTATAATTCTGAAGACTGGTGTATAAATAGAATTGTTTTTTTACTCATGTTTTGCTTGCCTCATAAAGAGATTAATACAGAATCTTTTTAATCATATAGATTAAGTATTCTTTTAAGAAATCTACATAACACAAAAGGATATGTACTCTACCTGTTTCGTGCTTTGCTCTTATTGATTCACTAAACACCTTAAATATTTGATTATTACTTATACCTCCATAACCCATCATAACTGTTACCAAATCTAGCTTTGCTGTTCTTAATGTTTTTCTGGCTCTTAACAGTAATTCATAATCTCCTGCAATTTTATAATCTGTATTAAATTTTCCATATTTTTCAAAATACTTCATATTATGAAATGAGCCAACATGAGCAATATTCATTTTCCTTCTAAAAACTTTCCAAGACCATTTCCCGTTAATTTTTCTTAATACATCGCCATTGTCATTAATAATATTAACATTAGAATATACTAAATCAATCTCTTTTTCCTGTTGAGATATAAACTCACTATAAGACTTTAGAGCATTGTCAACATAGATATCGTCAGAGCCTAAAAATGAAATCCATTCGCCTGTTGATAATTGTAAGCCCTTGTTCCAAGCGTCATAAATGCCATTATCTTTTTCTGAAATCCATTTGAAAGTGATCCCTTTGGATTTAAACACTTCTTCAAAACTTTTAATAATATCAATTGTTTGATCTGTTGAAGCTCCATCTACAACAATATACTCAATATTAACTTGGGTTTGTTTCAAGATTGAGTTAATTGTTGCAGCAAGTGTTTTCTCACTATTAAATGTTGCTGTTATTATAGAGAGTTTCATTGATATTCCATTTCTAAACAATAGCAATTTATACCAATTACTATTGCGCCAAAGATATTAATTTGATTACTATTATTCTGATATTTGCATTATAAATAAATATCTTTACAGTCTGAAACAAAGCGTTATTTCATTAATGTTTTGTTGGGTTAAATTACGCTTTACATGAAAAAACCAAATATTAATTTATTTATTGTTGGTGCTGCCAAATCTGGAACGACATCTTTATATAATTATTTAAATCAGCATCCAGAGGTGTTTTTCCCAAAAGTAAAAGAACCTAATTATTATTCAAATATTGAATCTGAAGATCCTTTGGTTTACAATAAGCCAAAAGAAGGCGTGTTTTACCATAATAAAATTATAAATGATCAAGCAGTCTATTTTTCACTTTACAATACATCAAATAAATTTAAAATAGTAGGTGATTCTAGTCCATCCTACCTGTGGGATATAGAGGCTTCTAAGCGAATATATTCAGATTTTCCCAATGCAAAAATTCTTATCATATTGAGGAATCCAGTCATGAGGACTTTTTCTCATTATTTGATGAATTTAAAAAGCGGCACTGAAACCGAAACCGATTTTTTTAAAGCTGTTAAAAGAGATGAAACCACCCAACCAAAGGTATGGGGAAATGGTAAAGTTTTTCTTTACAAAGAATTAGGTATGTATCACAACCAAGTTAAAACCTATTTTGACACATTTAAAAAAGAACATATAAAAGTTATTATTTATGAGGAGTTTTTTAATGATTTGGAACAAGGCTTACTCGACGTTTTTAAATTTTTGGAAATTGACTCATGTCAAAACATTAATATTGATGAGATACACAATAAGTATAGTGCTCCTAAAAATGGTTTATCTAAATATGTTTTACAATATAAAACCAAGTTAGGTTTTATTAGAAATATTGCGCCTCACAAACTCAAAGCATTTTTTAATAAAAACGTTTTTTACAAAGAAGGTGAAAGACCTGAAATACGGGACGACGCTAAATTATATCTAAACAATGTTTTTAAGGATGACATTAAAAAATTAGAAGTTCTCTTAAATAAAAAATTAGATAGCTGGAAGTCGCAAGATTATTAAAAGTTATTTTGTAAAAGGATTATAAAAAGTCCAAAATCCTAATTTTGCTTTAATGATAAGCACCAAAGCTATATTCCAAAAAATCATAGATAAACTACTTGCAATGGCCGCTCCATCATAACTGTATTTAGGTATTAACAAATAATTTAATAGCAAATTGATTACAAAGGCTATTATAAGGATGTTTTGAAATACTTTTTGTTGATCAGTCATCTGCATTATATACCCTACAGATCCCGAGATAGCATTTACAAATCTTGAAATGCACAAATATATCAATGCCAAGTAACCCAATCTAAATTCATCACCAAAAAATCCGAGTATGGGTTTTGAAAAAATAATTAGAACTAAAAGAATTGGTAAAGATGTTAAGAAAATCATTTTGGTAGATTTTTTTACAATTTCTTCTAATCCTAACATATTCTTACTCGTATAGAACTCAACAAATTTAGGTGTTGCAATGGCGTTTACTGCCATTAGAGTAATACTAGACAAAGCAGCCAGTTTTAATGTAGAATTATAGATACCAATATCTGTTGCGGTTTTGTAATAAGACAACATAAAAATATCTGACCAACCCATGAGTAATGCAAATGAACTCGACATCATCATTGGGAAAGATACTTTACAAATTTTAGTATATGAGTAGTCTGTTTTTTTCTCACTTTTTGTCGAATTCTTATTAAGTGATTTAAAAGTTTTGAACAAAAACAAAAAAGAAATTAATAGAACAACAACAACAGAAATTACATATAAGTTAAACGTTTTAAGATCAATTTCTAAGGATTTATAAATAAGTAAAAAAATAAAAAATACCACATTGATTAATGTCGTTTGAAACAACATAAAAAGCGTTGTTTTTTTTAAAGCTTGAAATACTGCACTAATTATGGTTAGCAAAGCCATAGGAATAACGGCTATATTTATTATTTTAAAATAATAAACCATCTCTTGCTGCTTTATAACTTTAGTGGCTAATAGTTCTGAAAACAAGGTGACTATAACAATAACAGTTAAAGATAAAGCTATTGAAATCATTATAGATTTAAACAAAACCCCATAAATATTGGATTGTTTATTCTCATTATTCAGTTCTGCAATAATTCTCACCAAAGAGCTATCAAAACCAAATCTGGGCAGCAAAAGTGCGACACTTAAAACAGTTAAGCATAGCGAATAGATTCCCCATTCTTCAGCGCCATAATATTTGGTTATAAAGAGCATTATAACGTAACCAAAAAGCATGCCTACAACTTTTAAGACAAGCGAAATAGAGCTGCCTTTAATTAACTCTATAAAGTTTTCGTCTCTAGCTTTTGCCATTATTGGTTATTTGAGTATTACTAATCTTTTGGCAAATTACATGTTATAGCAATTTTAAAAAGAAGTAACACATTACTGTTTATTGTAAACTAAAACTCTAAGAGCATTTTTTGAAGAAGTACATCTCTTGAGCTAAATCTTGGTAGATATTCTCCATCGATTTCCTTAGTTGTAGCCTTAAAATTGTTGACATCATAATCAACAAATTTATTAGGCATAAAATATTGGTAAAACAAGCTATCTTGAATAACTATAGATTTTTTACCATAAAATAGTGATGTGGTTTTAACAGTAATTGTTTGTTGTTTTTCATCATTTACAAATCTTAAAAACAACTTATCGGGAATAATTTCATCTCTTATTGTAAATGATATTACTTGAGGCTCTGCAGAACCCTTGACCTCAGTGGATTTTGAATTTTTTAAAGTAATTTGTTCTTGTCCTTCTTCCAGATAAAATAATGTGAATGTCCCGCTATTTTCAATTATAGCCTCTAGCATAAATGATAAGGCTTCTTTGCTTTTGACCAGTTGTTTTTCCTGAGTGCTTTTAATTTCTACTTGTTTCTCCTCTTTACAAGCAAAAACAGATGCTACTAAAAAGAAAACTAATAAATAATTTCTCATAATTAAATTATTAATATTTAATCATTCCTGCTGCAACAGTCTCATTTGTTGCGTCATCAATTAAAATAATACTTCCTGTGGTCTTATTATCTCTATAAGAATCAATCATCAAGGGTTTCGTAGTTCTTATTTTAACTTTTGCAATATCGTTCATTCTTAGATCTTTGTTTTCAGTATTTCGATCTAAAGTTTCAATATTTATCTTATAAACCACCTCTTTAATCATGGCCTTTTGCTCATTAGAGGTGTGCCTAATACTATATTTTGCTCTTGGTTTTGCGCTATCATTATGCAACCAGCATAACATAACTTCAATATCTTGAAGAGCTTCTGGTTTATTGTTAGACCTTACAATCATATCGCCTCTACTGATATCAATATCGTCTTCTAAAGTTATCGAAACCGACATTGGTGCGTAAGCTTCATTTAATGATTTATCTAAAGTATCTATACTTTTTATTACAGATGTAAATCCTGATGGCATTACAGTAACCTCATCACCAACTCTTAGAATGCCACTTGCAACTCTTCCTGCGTAACCTCTGTAATCTCTATGTGTATCATTCTGTGGTCTTAAGACTGTTTGAACAGGGAAACGTGCATCAACTTTATTAATATCACTACTAATGTGCATGGTTTCTAAGGTATGTAATAAAGGAGCTCCTTGGTACCAATCCATATTTTCAGAGCGATTCACAACATTATCACCTAATAAAGCACTGATAGGAATAAAACGTACATCTCTTACGAGCATTTTAGAAGAAAATTCTTCAAACTGATTAATGACTTTGTTGTAAGCTTCTTCAGAAAAATCAACCAAATCCATTTTATTTACACAAACGATAACATGTGGTATTTGTAATAATGAAGCAATAAATGAATGTCGTCTAGTTTGTTCAATAACACCATGGCGTGCATCAACTAAAATAATAGCGGCATTAGCTGTTGATGCTCCTGTTACCATATTTCTGGTGTATTGAATATGTCCAGGCGTATCAGCAATGATAAATTTACGTTTTGGTGTTGTAAAGTATCTGTAAGCTACATCAATGGTAATTCCTTGCTCTCTTTCGTCTCTCAGACCATCTGTAAATAAAGCCAAGTCAACGCCTTCATGACCTTTCTTTTTACTTGTATTTTCAATAGCCTCTAATTGATCTTCAAATATAGATTTTGAATCGTATAGCAAACGACCTATTAAGGTACTTTTTCCATCATCTACACTTCCCGCTGTAGTAAAACGTAATAATTGATTGTTATCTAACATTGGTATAAGTTTAATCTTTAAAAATAACCTTGACGCTTTCGATCTTCCATGGCAGACTCAGAGCGCTTGTCATCACTTCGGTTTCCCCTTTCAGTCTGACGCATTCCAGAAACTTCCTCTGCAATTTTCTCTAAAGTATCTGCATCAGATTCAATTCCTCCTGTAATGGTTATATCACCAAGTGTTCTAAAGCGTATTTTTTTAGTGACGATTTCTTCGTGGTCTTCAAGAACTAAGAACTCAGAATTTGGTATCCAAGAGTCTTGTCTCCAAACCACTTCACGTTCATGAGCGAAGTATAAGGATGGAATGGCTATATTTTCACGTTTGATGTAATTCCATACATCCATTTCTGTCCAGTTACTTATTGGAAATGCTCTAAAGTGTTCGCCTTCAAAATGTCTTCCGTTAAATATATTCCAGAGTTCAGGTCTTTGGTTTTTAGGGTCCCATTGTCCAAAATCATCTCTGTGTGAAAAGAAACGCTCTTTAGCTCTTGCTTTTTCTTCATCACGACGACCTCCTCCAATTGCGCAATCTATTTTATTAGATTCAATAGCATCAAGTAGAGTTGTAATTTGAAGTGCATTTCTGGTTGCGTTTTTCCCTCTTTCTTCAGCAACACGTCCTTCATCAATAGACTCTTGAACAGAACCTACAATAAGTTCAACTCCTAGATCTTTTATAATATCGTCTCTAAACTGAATGGTTTCAGGGAAATTATGACCTGTATCTACGTGCATTAAAGGAAACGGAATTTTAGCAGGATAAAATGCTTTTTTTGCTAAATGTGTTACAAGAATTGAATCTTTTCCTCCTGAAAACAGAATTACAGGGTTATCAAATTGAGCCCAAACTTCACGTAATATGAAAATAGCTTCGCTCTCTAATTCGTCTAAATAATTTAAATAATATTTACTCATTATTGCCTTGACAATTTTGGTGTTATATAATCTACTATTCGTTTTGCAGCGTCTTCAATCGATTCCGTTTCTGTGTTTATCTCAATATCTGGATTTTCAGGTGCTTCATAAGGTGCAGATATTCCAGTCATGTTCTTTATCTCACCTGCTCTTGCTTTCTTATAAAGTCCTTTTACATCTCTACGCTCACATTCTTCAACACTTGCATTGATATAAACTTCGACAAAGTTAACATCTTTAACGATAGTTCTAATATTCTCTCTGTCTTTTTTATATGGCGAAACAAATGCGGCTAAAACCACCAGACCAGCTTCTACCATTAAATTTGAAACTTCAGCAATACGTCTTATGTTTTCTGTTCTGTCTTCTGGCGAAAATGATAAGTCGTTATTTATGCCTTTTCTAATATTGTCACCATCAAGCGTATAGGTGTTTATTCCTTTTTCAAATAATTTCTGTTCAACAACATTGGCAATAGTTGATTTACCAGAACCTGATAATCCTGTAAACCACAATAAAAAAGCGTTGTGTTTGTTAGCTTCTAATCTATCTTCTTTAGAAATTTTATAGCTATGAGGTATGATGTGTTTTGCCATTACTTAATTTTTTTCTATCCGATAGTCCGTAATTTACTTTATACCAAGCTCTCTCGTGCAGATAATATAATAACATTTTCGTTACGACTTCAGCAAATCCAATTTTTAAACCAGTTAACGGGTTTCCAGAAATTGCCCAGGCCAGAATCATAGTGTCAATAGTTCCTATAAGCCTCCATGTAAATGTTTTGGCTAAGTGGCGTTTTCTGCTCTCAAGCAATTCTCCGTCTTTTGATAAATTAATTTTGAACCATGCTCTTTCATGTAAATAGTAGAGCAGCATTTTTGTTATAACTTCTGCTAATCCAATTTTCAATCCGGTTACAGGGTTTCCTGAAATGATCCATGAGAGGATTATGGTATCTATAGTCCCAACTATTCTCCATGTAATCGTTTTTGCGATATGCCTCTTATGGGATTGATCTTTCATTATTTACTTACAATAAACCAAGGGTTGAGTAGGTTTTCTTTATTGTATAAAAGTGGTTTTTTAGTCGCTTCGGAAATGACCTCAACTCCAACAGCATTACAAATAGCCTGACCAGCTGCAGTATCCCATTCCATAGTTGGTGCAAATCTCGGATAAATATCTGCATTACCTTCAGCAACAAGACAAAACTTTAATGAACTTCCTTTAGAAACGATTTCAACTTCATTTCCAGAGGCCTTTAAGCCTTCGACAAAATCTAATGTTTCCTGACTCATATGCGACCTACTTCCTACAACTTGTATTGTATTAGTTCTGTCTTTTACAAGCAATTTTTTTGCATTACTTAATACGTCTTCAATTGCTGTGTCATGAGAATTTAATTCTGTTTTATAGGCTTGCTGATTTAAAACATCAGCGAAGTATAGTGTTTTAGAAGCTGGAACGTAAATAACTCCTAATTCTGGTTTTCCATCTTGTACCAATGCGATATTGACGGTAAATTCGCCATTTCGCTTGATAAATTCTTTTGTACCATCCACAGGATCTACAATCCAACAGCTTTTCCATTCCTTTCTAATAGAATAATCTAATTGTTTATTCTCTTCACTAATAATTGGAATTGGTGTCGGCTTCAGAAATGAATTAATAATATCATTTGCTTTTTTATCTGCTTCGGTTAAAGGTGATTTATCATCTTTAATTTCCACATCAAAAGCAGTGTCGTAAACCTGCATAATCACCTCTCCAGCTTTTAAAGAGGCTTCTATAGCTGTTTTTAAATTTTTATTTAGTTCTATACCACGCATACATATTCTTTATTCCATCTTCCAATGACATTTTATGTTTCCATCCTAAGGCATTCAATTTTGATACATCTGTCAACTTTCTGAGTGTCCCATCAGGTTTCTCTGTATTGTAAACCAGATCACCTTTAAATCCTATAATGTTTTTTATCGTTTCAGCTAACTCAGCAATAGAGATATCTTCTCCAGTTCCAATATTGATGTGTGTGTTACGGATTTCTTTTTGACCTTCAGAATATGTATCCTTAAAATCTCTGTTTTCCATAATAAAAACACAAGCATCAGCCATGTCTTTAGACCATAAAAACTCTCGTCTTGGCTTACCTGTTCCCCAAATTTCAACTTGATTTTTAGAAACTCCAAAAGACGATAAATAGTTTTTTGCTTCTTCTATAGATGAAAAACCAGTGTCTGTTAACACCTCGTCATCATTGTTCTCGTTTAATAATTTAGCCAGATGTATTTTTCTGATTAATGCAGGAAGCACATGAGATTTTTCTAAATCAAAATTATCATTAGGTCCATACAAATTTGTAGGCATTACTGATATGAAGTTTGTATTGTATTGCAAATTGTAACTTTCACACATCTTAATACCAGCAATTTTCGCTATGGCATAAGGCTCATTGGTGTATTCTAAAGTATCCGTAAGCAGTTCGCTCTCTTTCATGGGTTGCGTTGCATTTTTTGGATATATACAAGTGCTTCCTAAAAACAATAGCTTTTTTACATGGTTCACATAACTTTGATGAATCACATTGTTTTGAATCATCATATTATCGTAGATAAACTCTCCTCTGTAAACATTATTAGCTACAATTCCTCCAACTTTTGCAGCTGCTAAAAACACATATTCTGGTTTTTCAGTTTCAAAAAAAGTAGCAACTTCAAGTTGATTTGTAAGATCTAATTCTTTGTGAGTTCTTGTGACTATGTTTTGGTATCCTTTATTTTTTAGGTTCTCCAATAATGCGCTTCCAACCAAGCCTCTGTGTCCTGCAACGTAAATTTTAGATTCCTTTCGCATAAGATATTCTACTCGAAGTAATTTTTGATTCTATATCCACCATCTTTAAGGTATTGCTGCTTTTTCATAAGATTTAAGTCACTCGACATCATATCTTCAACAAGAGCTGGTAAATCATATTTAGGAATCCAACCTAGTTTTTCTTTCGCCTTAGTTGCATCACCAACCAGTAAGTCAACTTCAGTCGGTCTGTAATACTTTTCGTCAACAGCAATAACTTCTTTGCCGATTTCTAAATTATATTCAGTATTACTACATGATTTTACGTATCCTTTCTCATCAGATCCTTCGCCTTTAAACTCTAATTCTACTCCAATATGATTGAAACACATCTTTACAAAGTCACGAACTGTAGTTGTTTTTCCAGTAGCAATAACCCAATCTTCTGCTTCATCAGCCTGAAGAATCATCCACATCATTCGAATATAATCTTTTGCATGTCCCCAATCTCTTTTAGAATTAAGGTTTCCTAGATAGATTTTATCTTGTAAGCCTAAGGCTATTTTTGATGTGGCTCTTGTTATTTTACGAGTTACAAAAGTTTCTCCACGTATCGGAGATTCATGATTAAATAAAATTCCGTTACAAGCATAAATACCGTAAGCTTCTCTATAATTAACTGTTATCCAGTATGCGTACATTTTTGCAACCGCATAAGGGCTTCTTGGGTAAAACGGCGTTGTTTCTGTTTGAGGTACTTCTTGTACTTTTCCGTAAAGTTCAGAAGTTGAGGCTTGGTATATTCTTGTCGTTTTTTCTAAGCCCAGGATTCTTATGGCTTCCAAAATTCTTAAAGTACCTATGCCATCTGCATTTGCTGTATATTCAGGAGTTTCAAATGAGACATGAACATGACTCATTGCTGCTAAATTATAAATTTCATCAGGCTTAATTTCCTGAATAAGTCTAATTAAATTAGTACTGTCTGTTAAGTCTCCATAATGAAGAAAGAAGTTTCGATTTTCTTCGTGAGGATCTTGATATAAGTGATCAATTCGGTCTGTATTAAATAATGATGATCGTCTTTTAACTCCGTGAACTTCGTATCCTTTTTTTAAAAGAAACTCACTTAAATATGCGCCATCTTGTCCTGTTACTCCTGTAATTAATGCTACCTTTTTTTGCATTTTATTATTATTTAAAATCTTAAATGATTAAGTATTGCCAATTAAATTTGTGGCTTGTATTGATTTGCAAATGTAATGTTTTTGAACAGAAATTAAACAATTACTAGCGAGGCTTAGTCTATTATTTAATTGAACTGAATTTGCATACACATTTGCTGTACTAGTTCGTTTCTGCATCTATATTTTAACTAATTCTAAATTAGACAAAGCATATTTTAAACTATCTCTCCAATACGGAACTTCTATATTAAACGTGGTTTTAATTTTAGTTTTATCTAATACACTAAAATGTGGTCTTTTTGATGGCGTTGGATATGACTCTGTGGGAACAGGAATCACTTTAACAGTATTGCTGTTTAAATCAAATATAGCTTTAGCAAAATCATACCAGCTAGCCACACCTTCATTACTGTAGTGATAAAGGCCGTAATCTGAACTATCCCGATTAATAATAAGCATAATAACTTCTGCTAAATCTCTAGCATACGTTGGTGACCCAATTTGATCAGAAACAATATTTAATTCCTCTTTATCTTTTGCCAAACGAAGCATTGTTTTCATAAAATTCTGATTAAATTCAGAATATAGCCATGAGGTTCTAATAATGAAATGCTTTGAACATATTTTTTTCAACTCATTTTCTCCTCCAAGTTTTGTGTTACCATAAACTCCTAAAGGATTAGTGAGCACATCTTCTTTATAAGCTCTATTTTGTGTACCATCAAATACAAAATCCGTTGATATATGGATTATTTTTATGTCATGTTTAAGACACGCTTCAGCCAAATTTTTAACGCCAGTAACGTTAATTTTTTTAGAGGATTCTATTTCACTTTCTGCTTTATCTACTGCAGTATATGCTGCACAATTTATACACCAATCAAAATTATTAAGTGTAAAAAAATCATCGATATTAGTCTTTTGAGTTATATCAAGTTCTGTTTTATTTGTAAATAAGAATTGAATGTTTTCAAACCTTTCTGTTATGGCTCTTAAGCAATGACCTAACTGTCCATCTCCTCCTGTGACTAAGACCTTTACCATAATTTTGCGTCTTCAAAATTAGGTAATAGCATATCTTTTTCTGAAACAATGAATTCGTTACTATGTAACTGCCAGTCAATATTTAGTGTTGGATCATTGTAGAGGATGCCTTCCTCAGATTCCTTATGGTAATAATTGTCACATTTATAGGAAAAAATTGCAGTATCACTTAACACAATAAATCCATGAGCAAAACCTCTTGGAACAAATAATTGCTTTTTGTTATCATTTGATAATTCTACCGAAATGTGCTCTCCGAAGGTTTTAGAATTCTTTCTCAAATCAACCGCAACGTCCAAAACTGAGCCTTGAACAACACGAACTAATTTTGCTTGAGCATGCTCTCCTATTTGATAATGTAATCCTCTAAGTACTCCTTTTGTAGAATAAGACTCGTTATCTTGAACAAAGACAGACGTCTTAGAAACAAGTTTGTTAAAACCATTTTGATTAAAGCTTTCAAAAAAATAACCCCTTTTATCTTCAAAAACTTTAGGCTCAAGAATGAAGCATCCTTCTAGTTTTGTTTCTGTTACCTTCATTATTTGCCTTTAAGTAATGCTAATAAATTTTTTCCATATCCACTTTTCATAAGTGGACGAGCTAAGTTTTTAAAATCTGATTCTGAAATGAAGCCCATTTCAAAAGCTGCGGCTTCTATAGATCCTATTTTTAGTCCTTGGCGTTCTTCAATAACCTCAACAAACTGTGATGCCTGCATTAAAGATTGAAAAGTTCCTGTATCTAGCCATGCTGTTCCCCTGTCTAGTATACTAACATGTAGTTTGTTACGGTTTAAATATGCTTTATTAACGTCGGTTATTTCAAGTTCTCCACGATGACTAGGTGTAATGTTTTTTGCTATATCAACAACTGAATTATCATAGAAATAAATACCTGGTACTGCAAAATTAGATTTTGGCTTTTTCGGTTTTTCTTCGATAGACATCACTTGTCCTTTCTCGTCAAACTCAACCACACCATAGCGTTCGGGATCATGAACTCTATATGCATAAATAATACCTCCATCAGGGTCATTATTAGCCTGTAAAAGCTTAGATAAGCCAGAGCCGTAAAAAATATTATCGCCTAAAATGAGAGCAACTTTATCGTTTCCAATAAAATCAGCTCCAATAATAAAAGCCTCGGCTAAACCATTTGGAGCACTTTGCTCTGCATATTCAAATTTACACCCTAATTTTTTTCCATCTCCGAGTAATTCTTTAAACAAGGGTAAGTCTTTTGGAGTCGAAATAATTAATATCTCATTTATTCCAGCGTAGATTAATGTTGAAAGCGGATAGTAAATCATTGGCTTGTCATAAACAGGCATTAATTGCTTACTGATAGTCAATGTTAATGGATGAAGTCTTGTTCCTGATCCTCCTGCTAAAATAATTCCTTTCATTTCTAACTGTATTGATTTTGATAATACAATTTATAAGATCCACTGGTTACACTATTTAACCAGTCTTCATTATTTAAGTACCATTCAATTGTTTTTTCCAAACCTTCCTCAAAAGTAACAGAGGGTTTCCATCCTAATTCCTTATTAATCTTAGAGGCATCTATAGCATACCTTAAATCATGTCCAGGTCTATCTTTCACAAATGTTATTAATTTTTCTGAGCTTCCCTTTTTACGATTAAGCTTAGTGTCCATTTGTGTACACAATAGCTTTACCAAGTCTATATTTTTCCATTCATTAAATCCTCCAATATTGTAGGTTTCACTTTCTTTACCATTATGAAAAATCAAGTCTATAGCTATAGCATGATCTTTAACATACAACCAATCTCTTGTATAGTTACCGTCTCCGTAAACTGGCAAAGGCTTGTTGTGAATGATGTTATTTATAAACAACGGAATCAATTTCTCAGGAAATTGATTTTGTCCATAATTATTTGAACAATTAGAAATTACATAAGGCAAGTTATAGGTTTCTCCATAAGCCCGTACAAAATGATCAGAACTAGCTTTTGAAGCAGAATAAGGAGAGTTTGGGTCATACGATGTGCTTTCGGTAAACAGCCCAGTATCTCCTAAGGTACCATAAACTTCGTCGGTACTAATATGATAAAAAAGTTTATCTTTGAAGTTTTCAGACCAACATCGTTTGAAGGCGTTGAGTAGAATCATAGTTCCGATAACATTGGTCTTAACAAATGCCAATGGATCTTTGATAGATCTATCTACGTGAGATTCAGCAGCTAGATGAATAACACTATCAAACTTATGGGATTCGAAAATTTTTTCTATGAAATTTTCGTCTGTTATATCTCCCTTTATAAAAGTATAATTAGGAGCTTTCTCTATATCGGTTAAATTTTCAAGATTTCCAGCATAGGTTAGAGCATCTAAATTAAATATATGATAATTTGGATACTTTTTAACAAATAGTCTCACAACGTGGGAGCCAATAAAACCCGCACCTCCAGTTATTAAAACTTTTTTTTTAATGCTCATAATTATTAACAAATCTTGTTGTTTGTTTTGCAATATAAATTAGGCATAAAACCAAAAATGAAAGCAAAGGAAATATGACTGAATATCTTTGATATATGTTTTTAGAGATACTTCCTATTTCTTGAAAACCTGAAACAGTATCAAAAAACACATCTTCTTCAACTTTTTGTTCGTCTAAAACTCTTAATTGTTTTCTAAGGTCTAATTCCTTATTTAGAAGTTCAAACTCTCTAGTTTTACTTTCAGCAGGTTCGATTGTAAACCCTTCTCCAATACCAATTTTTTGACTTTTAGATTTTGATTCTTCTTCTAAGACCCTAATGTATACTTTCTGTAAAGAATCTACAGACCCAATAGAGGCTAATATATTTTGTTTCTGAATGTATATTAACGAGTCTCTTTTTTTCATTTTCTTTTCAGAATATGTGTTCTCAAAGGACGAATTAAGACCATTCTCTAATTTTTTAAAAATATCTTTTTTCATCGATTCTACTGAGATTTCGAAGAAATTTGATGAAAAAATATTTCTGTTTTCAATAAAATCAGAATAAGATATTTCTTGTGCTCGTACACTATCAAGAGACTTTAAATATTCGTCATATTCTTTTACTTTGTCATTTTCACTTTCTGGACCTATACCAATATCAAATGATAAAACTTTTCTTGCTTCCTCTTCTTCAATATCAAATATTTCCGAAAATGCTTGGTATTCTCCATTTTCTAATAAGCCATTAAAGTATTTAATGTTATTAACCAATTGATATTTAGAATCAAAATATGGTTTTACAAACATTGAAGACACATAAATATTAGGTTTTATTTTTTCTAAACCATAACCTATGGCTGCAGAGACAAGCACAACAATAGATATAATTTTTAAATTATTAATAAAAGCTCTTAAAATGAATACGAAAAATGAAATAATAGATTGAAAAATCGATTTAAAGAAGTCGATGATTTTTAAAAAGAAATTCCCTATTAAATTAAAAAAAACAACCAAATCTATCTCTTCCGATTTATGAGTCTTGGCCTTCTTTTTTTTATCATGTGTGTTTTCGCTCATTTTTTGAGAATTTTAATTAAATATTTGTTGTAATATCTTTCTTGTTATTAAATACGTGGGTTTTACACCTGAAGTTCCTAACCCTCCAGAAGCTAATGTGCTTCCGGTTTCTAACGGATTATCACTAGCGTAATAAGCGTATCTTACTTTTACATTTGGATTGATACTTCCTCTAACTTTTGAAGCTGCCTGAATTGCTTTTTGGTAATGAGCTCCTTCCATCTCAAGTCCAATTACATTCCATGTTGAATTGAAAAAGAACTTTAAGATTTCTTTATTTTGAAGTGATGTTCCCAAAACGGTTATCATTGATCCTTCATATACATTTACACCTTGACCTTCAAGATCTGATTTAGATAATTCATTTTTGAACGGATAATTATCTGCTGTTCCTTCAAAAATATGTGCTGAAGGTATCATAATATCACCTTTACCTCCTTCTAAAATACCGGCTTTACCCATTATTGAAACCGATTCGACATTAAGATGAACCTTTTCTCCATTAGCCTTAACGGGCTTGAATAACTCATCTATGGTCTCATAAGCCTGTTCTCCAAAAGCGTAATCCATGACGAAAATAACTGGCTTTTCGCTTTTGTCAAAATCTTTTCCAACCTCAATATCTGTTTTAGAAAAATCAATTTTGTCGGTATCAAATATCTGGACATCAATATTAGTTCCTGAGGTATCTTCAATATAAATCATTCCTTTCTGCAACGCTTCTTTGGTGACTTTATTGCGTAAGGCCTGATTATCTTTTTGACTCAAGGCTTCATAAACCTCAAAAATACTCTTTTTAGCCGTTAAACTCTTCAATGCCATCGGTGCAAAAACAGAATTCATTACACTGTGCATATTAGCACTTATAACATGTATTGGTCGCTTTAATAGACCGTTTTTATGTAAGACTTCCTTAATGTTATCTGCCCAAACTTCTCCATGAATATGATGCCCTAAACGCTCTCTTAAAACTGGACTAAAAGTAACCGTTCGTTTATCGTTATTTATAACTTCTTCTATAGCTAATTTTCCAAGCCAGTATATGATATGTAATAAGCGATCTGGCTTTGTACTGGACGTGAATTGTTTATGAGCTTCGGTGAGCTCATTAAAAGTTCTGCCTAATATGTTAGCAGTATGTGTAATTGCTATTTCTCGTTCTTTTTGACTAAGCTTACCTTCTGAAAGCACTGCTTTTTCCAATTTAATCCAGTCACGAGTTGTTGTTCCCTGTTCGTCGATTAAAACTCTTTTACTGATTTTGTGCGACTCAACAAATAGAAATGTTAAGTGGGTTAAAATGTCATAAATTTCTGAACGGCCTCTTGTAATTTCGATGTTCATCTGCTCATCGTCAATGCGATAACAGTTACGTCGCCTTTTTGGTGGTATAATAACCTTGAAATGAGAATTTCCATAACCCTCATCACTTGTGAGATTGATAAATCGACATTCTTCAATGCCTTCTGGCAATCTATCGATTACATATAATAATCCTTCTAACTCAGCTTTCTCTTCTGAAATAGAACCATAAATTTCTGGTCTTAAAAGCAAAAGCGCTTCTCGTAAGGTTTCACCAGAAACTCCCATGGGTTTGTAAAATCCTCGATTAAACAAATGCCTCATGGTAATGTACATTCTTTCAATGGCATTTGAGCTCTCTTGAGCTCTCGTTCTAGCATGAAGTTTTTTCTTACTCATATACAATGTTTAGCGAGCAAATATAACATTATTTAGTCAATTTTAAAGCGTATAAAGTGTCTGCAATTTTTCGGTCATTGGAAAGTCTTGGAAGCTTATTTTGCCCTCCTAATTTTCCTATAGATTTCATATAATCCTGAAATCCATTTTTCTGGACACTTTTAATTTTTAAAGGTTGAAGTACTTTACCTTTTATTAAGTCCAAATAGTAACTATTTTGCTGTTGCAAGGATTTGTCTATTTGTTCTGCCAATGCGGAAAGGTTCTCAGGTGCGTTTTCAAACTCAATAAACCACTCGTGAAAAGGTAAACCTGAGTCTGGATTAATTTGAGGTGCCACTGTAAATTCAGAAACTTGGATGTTTGTATCTATTATTGCGTCCTGAAGTGCTTGTTCAACTTCTTTTCCAATCACATGTTCTCCAAATGCTGAAATAAAGTGTTTGATGCGACCAGAAACGATAACACGATAGGGTGCAATACTTGTGAACTGAATGGTATCACCAATGTTATAAGCCCATAATCCTGCATTGGTTGAAATAATCATCACATAATTAATACCAATTTCAACATCTTTTATGGTTAATCGATTTGGACTTTCATTAAAAAACTCATCAGCTTTAATGAATTCATAAAAAATACCTGAATTTAGCTGTAGCAACATACCTTTCTCTCCTTGTTTATCCTGATAAGCGAAAAATCCTTCACTTGCAGGAAACAACTCAATGCTGTCCACTTTCCTTCCGATAAGGTTTTCAAATTTAGCACGATAAGGCTCGTAGTTGACACCTCCAAAAATGAACAGATTAAAGTTTTTGAATACCTCTCCGACTTTCTGTCCTGTACGTTCCTGAATTTTTTCAAAATACATTTGCACCCAGGATGGAATTCCGGAAATTACGGTCATATTCTCGGGTAAAGTTTCGTCAACTATAGCTTCTACTTTAGTTTCCCAATCCTCAATGCAATTGGTTTCCCAAGAAGGCATTCTATTTTTTTGAAGGTACTTAGGTACGTAATGGGCAACTATTCCTGATAATCTTCCTAATTGAATTCCGTTTTCTTCCTTTAAAACCGGACTCCCTTGCAGGAAAATCATTTTTCCATCTACAAATTTGCTGTTTCTGGTTTCGGCAATATACATCAGTATGGCATTTCTTGCGGCTTCAATATGAGTTGGCATACTTTCTTTCGTAATAGGAATATATTTTGCTCCAGACGTAGTACCTGATGTTTTTGCAAAGTAAATAGGTTTTCCTTTCCAAAGGATGTTCTCCTCTCCAGCTACAACACGTTCAACATAAGGTTTTAATTCCTCGTAATCTCGAATAGGTACGTGTTTTACAAAATCCTCATGTGAAGTGATCTCATTAAATCTGTGATCTACTCCAAATTGTGTTTTAGTCGCATCTTTTATCAATTGCTGAAAGACTTTGTCTTGCGTTTCAATGGGCTTATTAACCCATTTCAACACTGACTTTCTAACAGATTTAGCAAAAGGTACTGCGAGTAAAGATTTTATAGATAGCATTAATTAAAGTCGATAAAATTAGTTGGATTAACAGGATAGCCTTTATTCCAAAGTTCAAAATGCAGATGAGGACCAGTGGTTAATTCACCTGAGTTCCCAGCCAAAGCAATCACTTCGCCTGCTTTTACTAAATCTCCTTGTTGTTTGGTAAGTGAGGCATTGTGTTTATAAACAGATATGAGATCGTTACTATGTTCTATAATAGCCACATAGCCAGTTTGTGTTGTCCATTCAGCAAAAATAACAGTACCATCAGCAGTTGCTTTTACTGGTGTATCAATAGCAACTACAAGATCGACAGCGTAATGTTTTTCTTTGATATTGTACGGTTCAGAAATGGTTCCGTTAACAGGGGGAAAAAGCACAAAATTGGTGTTAGATAAACCCGACTCAAATATATTATACTTATCCTCTTTTTCTACTGCTTCGCGTAAAAGTGAATCCTCTTTTGTTGGTGTAAGATTTAATTGTTCGGCATCAATGCTTGCGGCATCTATTATAGAGTCTCTGTTAAACTCAACAGTACTCACATCTCCAGTTAACACTCGCTTGATTGAAGCATAATATTGTTCATTTAAATCAATAACCTGTAAAAGTGAATCGGTTTTATAATTGAGTTCTGTTGCCTTCTTTTTTAAAGCGGTTGAGGAATAACCTGGAATATATTCTTTTAGCGATGTAAATGCAATTAAAAAGATAGTTCCAGCAACGAGTAAAATTGTAGAGATTGATACAATAACAAAAACATTTAATCGCGTTAATTTGATAGCAAAGCGCTCTTCGAACGTATCCTCATTTAAAACAACCAAACGGTACTTATGAAGCAGTTTTCTAGCTATTCTTTTTTCTTTCTGTTTTTTTGCCATTGTGTAACAAAATTAAATAAAATTTAGAGGACATGAACAAGCAGTATCTTAAAGTTTGCATTAAAACGTTTATTCTTAAGTTTAATTATTAAATTTGCAATTCAAAATTTATTATTATGATAGCATCTAGCATATTTTTGGCTTTTGGAGCATGGCAAATTGTTTTAATCGTTGTTGTGGTATTATTATTGTTTGGAGGGAAGAAAATCCCTGAACTTATGAGAGGTCTTGGCAGTGGTATTAAAGAATTTAAAGATGCCAGCAAACAAGAAGACGACAAGCCTTCAACTACAGATAAAAAAGACTAAGGTTTATAAAGCAACAAAAAAGCCAACATTTAAAATGTTGGCTTTTTTTTATTTAATGCTGATAGATTTTATAATGGCTTCTAATTCGAACATATAATCTCGTTTATTAACTGAAGGCGCAAAGACGTAGCCTTCTACAATTATCATTCTATTGTTAACCTTGTCTTCAATAGCATAATTTATAAAAGGTCCAGACATGTATGCATTTTTAACATCCCAAAGTCCTTTGGTTTCAAAAGCCGGTTTGTTATCTAAAATGGTTTCAGAGATGAATGGTGTAAACGCACTTTCTGTTCCCATATAAGACCCTTCTAAAGGGCCTTCAATATGAATTTTACCTACAGAATCTCTTAGGCGCACGACATCAACGACTGTGCTATCTCCTTTTCTAACTGAAGACAAAGGCACTTCGTACAACATCATGTCAACAGTTCCGGTTTCAATATCTCTTCGCAACCAGAAAAAGTCATCCTCATTTTTTGCAATTCTGTAAGCCGTAGGAAACTTCAAAGACAAACCTAATTGCTCTTGAATATCTTTATCGTTGAACAGTGATTTTTTTATTCTGCGCTGTTTTTCTTTTAACTCTTCCTTTTTAAAAGCATCAACAATTTTAGCAGAATTAGTATTAATTTGATCTATAATTTCGGTATTTGTGTTCCCTGAAATTACAACAACTGTTTGAGGTTTAGCAAACTCATCTGATAGAAATAAAGTTCCTGCAGGCTTTCCTTTTTCAATTTTTAAAACGGTTCTGTTCTTAGTAGCAAAACCCGTAAATACCGAAGGAGGCATTTGTCTTAATCTAAATTGAGGTTCATCAATTGAAAGACCTTCTACAGAGGCTGCCAGTGTATCTCTAATAACTTCTCCTACATTATTTTCCCATAGCAAATTATCAACCACAACAGTAATATCATTGAGGCTACCTCCTGAAGATTTTGGAACAATTCGTTTAGCATTTTCATCATTACATCCATAAAACAGAGTAAATGTTAATAGCAATAATGCGAGTATATTTTTCATTGAATCTTTGTATTTACTAATTAGACACGATAAGCGTCATTCCTATTTTTAGCTTATTACTGCTAATATCATTCCAATCTTTAATATTTTGAACAGAAACACCTGGAAATTTTTGTGAGATGCTCCAGAGTGAATCTCCTTTTTGAACTTTATATGTAGATTTTCCTTCAGTATTAATCGTTTTCTTAACAGTTGACGTCGTTGCTGTTTTTTGAGAGACAACTGGTTTCCTAGGGTAAATTGTTAAACGTTGTCCGATTTTAAGATTATTGCTTCGTAAGCCGTTCCATTGTTTTATCTGACTCACGCGTACACCATATTGTCGTGCAATTTTACCCAAATAATCACCTGAACGAACCCGATATCTTACCTTTGAATCTGAGTCAAAAAATTGAGGAAGTGGCTTTTCACGTTTATTAAATTCTTTTTCAGCAAAGGCATAAATCTGATCTTCATTGGTAACAAATTTCCCAACAACCTCTCTCGGTAAGCGCAACGTATAGTCCTCTCCTTTAATATAAGGTATAACATCTAATTTATAGGATGGATTTAAAAACTGTAACTCTTCAATGGGAACGTCTAGCAATTCTGAAACCTGATCTAAAGAAATCATTTTTTTAACGTGAATAGTATCGGTTTCTACATAATGAAAATTAGGGCGTTCTTTTTTAAAACCGTGCTCCTCGGCAAATTCAAAGATATACATCGTGGCTAAAAATGCTGGTAAATATCCAGCTGTTTCACGTGGTAAATATGGTCTTATATTCCAATAATTCTCATAACCTCCAGAGCGTCTGATAGCTTTACTAACATTACCTGGACCTGAATTGTAGGCTGCTAAAGCCAAATCCCAGTCGCCAAAAATCTTGTATAATCTCGCGAGATATTTACTGGCTGCAACTGTAGATTTCACAGGATCGCTTCGTTCATCAACAAAGCTACTCACATTAAGTCCGTATTCTTTTCCTGTTCCGAACATAAACTGCCATAATCCCGTCGCACCTACTCTCGATTTTGCCCTTGGTTTTAATGCAGATTCTACAATAGCTAAATATTTGACCTCTAATGGAATGTCATAATTATCAAGTGATTCTTCAAATAAAGGAAAATAATAATCGCTTAAAGACATTAGTCGCTCCATGGATTGTCTTCGGTTTTTTAAATACGATTTTATGACGCTCTCCAGTGAAGGGTTGTACTCAATGTTAAAAGGCGTTCTGGCATTTAAAATTTTAAGTCTGGCTTTTAGCGTATCTGTAGGTAATTCTGGATAATCAACAGGCTCGTATTTAAGCTCTGAAACCGACTTGTAAATCGTATCAAAAAGATTATTACTGTAGAGTTCTTCTAACCATTTTTCGTCTATTTCAGAGGCAAGTTGGTGGTCTTGCAGATTTCGTATTGAAATAGAATCTGGTTCTGCCTTAATTTCAGTTTTTAAAATGTTCTTGCCATCGATAAGTGAATCAACACGTACTGTGCTATTGACAATTGAGTCAGATACTATGGGCTGTTTAACCTTGGTTGATTTAGGTATACTATCCTGACCAAAACTAAATATACAACTCAACAGAATTCCAAAAGTTAGTGTTTTAAGCTTTAGGTTCATTGGTAGATTATTTAACTATCAAAACGATAGGTCAGCTAAAATCGTATTTTTTTAGTTAAAATGAAAGTTTGACGACACAATTTAACAAGAGATGAGCAATTCTTCCGTAATTGTAAACGAGCCTAAAATTGCAGCTATTCTAAAATTGCAGCTATTCCAGGTAATGTTTTCCCTTCAAGACTTTCAAGCATGGCTCCTCCTCCTGTACTAACATAACTAACTTTGTGTTCAAATCCGAATTGTTTCACGGCAGCCACAGAATCACCACCTCCAACTAAGGAAAATGCTCCATTTTTAGTCGCTTCAGCAATAGAATTACCAAGAGCAATAGTTCCTTCAGAAAAGCGTTCCATTTCAAAAACACCTAAAGGACCATTCCATAAGATGGTTTTACTCTGCATAACAACATCGTGAAAATTAGCTATAGACTTTGGTCCAGCATCAAGACCTTGCCATCCATCAGGAATTTGAGTAACATCCATAATTTCAGTATCTGCATCATTACTAAAGGCATTGGCAGCAACAACATCTACTGGTAAATGAATCTGAACATTTTTTGCTTTCGCTTGCTTCATAATATCTAAAGCCAGTTCCATTTTATCATCTTCACAAATTGAATCACCAATAGAACCTCCTTGTGCTTTTATAAAGGTGAATGTCATTCCACCTCCAATAATTAAATGATCAACTTTATCCAGAATATTCTCAATAATGGTAATTTTTGAAGATACTTTTGCACCTCCAAGAACCGCTAAAACTGGCTTTTCGCCGGTTTCCATAACTTTTTTGATACTGTCTATCTCTTGGGCAAGCAGATGTCCGAAACACTTGTGGGCAGGAAAAAATTGGGCAATTATTGTTGTAGACGCGTGAGCTCTGTGTGCAGTACCAAACGCATCGTTAACATAAATATCTCCAAGTTTCGATAAGGCTTCTGCAAAATTAACATCACCTGCAGTTTCTTCGGGATAGAAACGTAAGTTTTCTAATAAGAGGATCTCTCCTGGTTTTAAGTTTTTTGAAGCGTCTTCAGCATCTTGTCCAATGCAGTCCGAAACAAATTTTACTTCCACACCTAAAATATCTTCTACCTTATTTACAATATGACGCAGTGAAAATTTATCCTGTACACCTTTTGGCCTACCTAAATGCGACATTAAAACACAGCTACCTCCATCTTCTAAAATTTTAATAATAGTAGGCTTAGCAGATACAATTCGAGTGGCGTCGGTCACTTCAAATGCATCATTCAAAGGCACATTAAAATCTACTCGGATTAGTGCTTTTTTATTTTCAAAATTAAAATCGTTCAAGGTTTTCATAAGTCTGCGTTTAAAGAATTGTTTAGCAAATGTAACCAATAAAACAAAGTGATAAAAGATGTTTTTATACGAAAACGTTTGCATAAATTAATCGTATAAAAAAAGTATCTTTGCGGCATGCTGTTTTCAGAAATATTAGGACAAGAACACATTAAAAACCACCTCACGAAAAGTGCAGATCATGGCCGTGTACCACACGCACAATTGTTTGTTGGTCCCGAAGGATCTGGAACGCTTCCCATGGCAATTGCTTATGCACAATACTTACTATGTAAAAATACCGAAGGAGAAAACACTAAAGGCAATGAGGCTTGCAACATGAAGTTCAAACAGTTGTCGCATCCCGATTTGCATTTTGCTTTTCCTGTTGCTACGAATGATAAAGTGAAAAGTCACCCTGTCTCTAATCATTTTATGGAAGAATGGCGACAACTCATTGATAGACAGCCTTATGGAAACCTATTTGATTGGTATCGGATTTTGGGTATTGATAATAAACAAGGTCAGATTGGCGTAGATGAAGCTCAGGATATTGTTAAGGCTTTATCATTAAAATCATACGAAGGTGGTTACAAAGTGATGTTGATTTGGATGGCAGAAAAAATGAATACTCCAGCGTCTAATAAACTTTTGAAGCTTATTGAAGAACCACCAAATAAAACCATCTTCATTCTCATTGCTGAAGATGAAGAACAACTTATAAATACCATTCGTTCTCGTTGTCAAGTTTTACATTTTCCACCTTTAGCCGAAGATGTTATAAAAGAGGCTTTAATTAAAAACTATCAGCTTCCTGAGGCAGATGCTGTTAAAATTGCACATCAGGCTAATGGAAATTATAACAAAGCTTGTGACTTAGTTTATAGTGACAGCGAAGACACGCAGTTTGAAGATTGGTTCGTATTTTGGATTCGATCTGCTTTCAAAGCTAAAGGAAATAAAAGTGCCATTCACGATTTAATATCATGGAGCGAAACCATTGCTAAAACAGGTCGCGAAACTCAAAAGCAGTTTTTAAACTTTTGTCTTGATTTTTTCAGACAAGCTTTATTACTCAATTACCAAGCAGAAGGATTGGTTTATATGGAACCTAAAACGTCTTTTAAACTTGAAAATTTTGCGCCTTATGTTCATGGAAATAATATCGTTGATATTTCAAACGAGCTTCAAGAGGCTATTTACCATATTGAGCGCAACGGAAATTCTAAAATCATCCTTACAGATCTTTCCATAAAACTCACGCGTTTATTACACAAAAAAGCCGATTGAGATTCAATCGGCTTTTTTGTGTTTATCATGAACTAAAAAACTATTCCTCGTTCTTAGCATCTGCATTTAAAGCATCAATAACTGTTTGAGTAATATCATTAGACTCTTCACCATACATAACACTTCCAGCATCATTAGCACCTAGAATGTATGTATAACCATTTTTCTTACCGTATTCCTTAACAAAAGCTTTGACTTCTTTAATAAGTGTATCAATTTTCTTTTGACCTTCACCTTGAAGACTTTGCTCTTCTGCTTGCAACTGATAATCTTGCATTTGTTTTTTCTGAAGTAGGGCTTGATACTCAGTTTCAGCGTTTTTTTGAGACATCTTAGCTGCCTTTGCTTGAAATAGTTGAGCTTCCATTTGAATGGCTTTATCTAAACTATCAGCTTTTTTGTTGAATGCTGTGACTTTCACTTGAAATGTCTTTTCGAAATCTACTTTCTTCTTAAATTCATTTACAACTTTGGCGTTATCGATGTAAGCAATTTTTTGCTGCTCCTGACAAGATGTTAACACAAATACTATTACAAGTACTCCAAATAATTTTTTCATTTTATGTTCTTTTAAATTTTTGCAAATGTATGAAAGTGCTGCTATTAATTTTTTAAAATCTTTCACTATAAATAATACATATAGTATATAAAAACAACATTAATTATATCAATAGAAAATCAGGTGCAAAAGCTCTTATAATTTGAACTATAAAATTTTTGAAATACAATTTGACTTCTTCATAACAAAAGAGGCCTTAAATCGCTTAAAAATCATTTTTGAGTCTTTTCTATAATATAAATCAAAGAAGAAAACTCTTTTGAGCCCTTTGCTTTAAAATTTGATTGCCAACCAATCCAAAAGGCCTTAATCGGATTCATAAAACCATTTTTATATTTTTCTGAAAGCAGAGATACGTAGTAGGCATCAAATAGCATGGGTTCTTTTTTTATCACGCTCATTCCTTTTTGACTTACAAGTTTTGAAATAGCCTTTTGGGAAAAGTGCCAAAGGTGTCTCGGAACATCAAAAGCTGCCCAGTAAGTTTTATAATATTGAGCATCGAAACTTTTATAATTAGGCACAGCAATTATTAATCGTCCATAGGGCTTTAAAAGTGATTCAAAAATTTCAATATGGTCTTCTAAATTTGGTAAATGTTCTAAAACGTGCCAGAGTGTAATGACGTCAAAACTTTGTTTTTCAAACGTTAATAATTGCTCGATATCATAAACAGAATTATTAGTTTTTTGATTAGCAATTAATCTAGCACCAGGATTTGGTTCAACTCCAGTTACCTTCCAATAATTATCTTTTGCAACTTTTAAAAAATCTCCTGTGCCACAACCAATATCTAAAAGTCGTTTGTCTTCAGTTTCAAATGAATTAATCAACTTTAGTTTTTGCTTTAAGGCTATTGATTTTACAAAATGGTAGACTTTTTCGAACACATTTCGTTTAGCATCTGTATGGGAAATATAATCTTCGCTTTGGTAATATTTTGGCAATTCTGATTTAGAAGGCTGCGGAAAAGTCTCCAACATTTCCAACTTTTCATTATAAACCAATTGAAATTCTTCTCCTGAAACGGAGTGATCTTTTACGTTAAGATAAGTTGAATTATGTTTCATTGAAAGA
The DNA here is from genome assembly GCF_000826645.1 of Psychroserpens mesophilus. Lineage (GTDB taxonomy): Bacteria > Bacteroidota > Bacteroidia > Flavobacteriales > Flavobacteriaceae > Psychroserpens > Psychroserpens mesophilus. The sequence goes on along the minus strand of NZ_JXJP01000014.1, from coordinate 180,626 downwards.
GATTCTTCAGTGTGTTCTGAATGACAAAATTAAATATAGAATTTAGTGTTCCACGTGAAACATTATCAAAATTATCGTCCCAAATAAACTAACAATACGGAAACATCTGCTGGAGAAACTCCTGAAATTCTTGACGCTTGAGAAATAGTTACCGGTTGTATTTTTGAAAGTTTTTGTTTCGCTTCAGTACTCATAGATTTCAATTTTTCGTAATCAAAATTCCGTGGGATTTTTACGTCTTCTAAACGATTTAATTTATCTGCGTTATTCTTTTCCTTATCAATATAACCTGAATACTTAATCTGAATTTCAGTCTGCTCAATTACTTCGCGATTTAATTCATGCTCCTGAATGTAGTGTTCTACAGCTTCAAACTGCCGCATGTCCTCAATAGTAATATTCGGGCGAGAAAACAATTTAAACATCTTATCTGATTGTTTAACAGGTGATGAAGATTTAGCTTCTAAAACCGGATTAGCATCTTCAGGCTTCACACTAGTCTCCCTGAAAAAATTGACGAAATTATCCGATTGCTTTTGCTTTTCCTCCATACGACGCAATCGCTTTTCACTTGCTAAGCCAAGCTCATATCCTTTTGGCGTTAGCCTAAAATCGGCATTGTCTTGTCTTAAAAGTGTTCTGTATTCCGCTCTGGACGTAAACATGCGATAAGGCTCTTCAGTTCCTTTGGTGATTAAATCATCCACTAAAACTCCAATGTAGGCCTCATTGCGTTTTAGAATAAATTCATCTTTCTCTTGTACTTTAAGCGCAGCATTTATTCCTGCCATTAAACCTTGAGAAGCAGCTTCCTCATAACCCGTTGTTCCATTAATCTGACCTGCGAAATACAAACCTTCAACCAGTTTAGTTTCTAAAGTATGTTTTAATTGCGTTGGTGGGAAGTAATCATATTCTATAGCATAACCTGGTCTGAAAAATTTCACATTTTCAAATCCTGCAACCGATTTTAAAGCTTTATACTGAACGTCTTCTGGAAGCGAAGTAGAAAATCCATTAACATAAACTTCAACTGTATTCCAACCTTCAGGTTCTACAAATAATTGATGACGATCTTTGTCTGCAAAGCGATTGATTTTATCTTCAATAGACGGGCAATATCTTGGTCCAGTACTTTGAATTCTTCCGTTGAACATTGGGGAGCGATCAAAGCCTTCGCGCAACAAATCATGAACCTCAGGACTTGTATAAGTCATGTGACATGATCGTTGTTCAGTCAAAGGTTTAATGTGCTCTAAATAGGAAAACTTTTCAGGTTGTTCATCTCCTGGTTGCTCAATCATTTTAGAATAATCTAAAGATCTACCATCAACTCTAGGAGGTGTTCCTGTTTTCATTCGGCCTGATTCAAAACCTAATTGAATAAGTTCTTCTGTGATTCCCGTTGCGGCTCTTTCTCCTGCTCTTCCTCCACCAAAATTCTTATCACCAATATGAATCAATCCATTAAGAAACGTTCCGTTGGTAAGGACAACCGTTTTGGCCTTAATTTCTAATCCAAGAGATGTTTTAACACCAATTATTTTATGATTTTCGACAATTAATCCTGACACCATTTCCTGATAAAAATCGAGGTTTTTGGTTTGCTCTAAAAGTAATCTCCAATCTTCAGCAAAACGCATACGATCACTTTGAACTCTCGGACTCCACATTGCTGGTCCTTTTGATTTATTAAGCATCTTAAATTGAATGGCAGAGGTGTCACTTACGATGCCACTGTAGCCACCTAAAGCATCAATTTCTCTAACGATTTGTCCTTTCGCAATTCCTCCCATAGCAGGATTACAAGACATCTGCGCAATGTTTTGCAGATTCATTGTAATAAGCAATGTTTTGCTTCCCATGTTAGCAGCAGCTGCAGCAGCTTCACTACCTGCATGACCAGCACCAACTACTATGACATCATATACATCGTTAAACATAATTTATAGTATTGTTCCACGTGGAACATTAGATTTTATTTTTTTCAGTTTGCAAATATACATCTAAATCTCAATATACTAAGATCCTTGTTTGATGTAGTGATCTTCCTTGGATCGCATGAGTTCCTTATCCTCTTTAGATTTATCTTTGTAACCACAATAATGAAGAACTCCATGAACCATAACACGACGGATTTCATCTTTAAAATCAACCTCAAAATCCTTGGCATTTTCTTTAACACGATCAACCGAAATGTAAATATCGCCATGTAGTTCTTTTCCTACTGAGTAATCAAAACTAATAATATCAGTTAATGTGTCGTGATTGAGATATTTTTGATTGATATCAAGTAAATAGTCATCGTCACAAAAAATGTAATTGATTTCGCCTTCCTTACAATTTTCAGAAGAGATCACTTTAGAAATCCATGATGAAAACTCTTGTTCATATGGCAATTCAAAATTGGTTTCGTAATTAAAGCTGATCATTTGTTTTTTTAAAATACTCTTGGACTTTCTTTTTATAAACGTCCTGCAAAGGTAGTGCTTGCCTGTTTAAAATTTCAGTAGTATTGAAATATTCTTTTGCTGTTGGCAATTTATTATTGGTTGTATTTTTAAACGTGTTGTTATCAGTTTCAGATTTACGCTTATTATCTTCACCTTGCATGAATGTAGCATTCTCCATCTTTAATAACTGATGTTGTAAATCCATCATTTTCTGAAGCGTTTGATTTGTAAACCCTTTGTTTATTAAGTCCAATTCAACTTCTTCCATGTCCTTTAACAACTTAGCTCCTTGACCTTGTTTGCCTTGTTCTCCCAATTTATTTTCAAGAGCCTGACGCAGTTGTTGTTGTTGCTGATAAATACGATACAACTCTCCATTTAAATCTTCATTACTTCCTTCACCTTCACCTTGAGAGTTTCCGTTTTCTCCACCTTCACCTTCTTTTCCTTGTTTTCCTTCTTTCCCTTTTTTAGATTTTTCGCTTTCACCTTCCTTTTCACCTTCGCCTTCGCCTTCTTTCTCTCCTTCTCCTTCTTTAGGTTTTCCTTGCTGGCTTTTTTTCATGCCATCTTTCATTTGCTCATTCAATTGCTCCTGACTCATAATAATATCTGGTAATTGCATATCGCCTCCACCTTGACCCATTGAAGGATTCATTTGCGCATTCATATTATCGAGAATATCACTTAAAAAACTAGCGAGTTCATTGGTTGCTGTGATTGTGTATTGCTGAGCCGCAACACCTTGATATATGCGGTTTTCAGACAATTGTCCGAGCGACTTATCAATATTAAAAAAGACTTCAGTGATTTGTTTGTTAACCTGTTCCGAAATTTTTGGTTGTCGCAATGATAAGGCGAATAAGCTGTCATCAACATGTTCAAAATGTTCTCGTAGATTACTCTGTTTTCTTAAGAATTTACCATATTCATTATGGTTGATTTCAATGCTTTTGAATTGATCCATTAAATTTTCCTGATCAAATGAAAACAATACTAAATTATCTAAAATCTGTCTGAGCATTGTCGCATCTTCCTGAGCCTGATCGCCTCCACCCATTTGCATCATTTGGGCCATTTGACCACTCATCTCTTTCATTTTTTGTGCAGCTTGTTTCTGTTTTTTCTTAGCCTTTTGTTGTGAATCTTGTGGCTGACTTTCCTGCTGCTCTCCTTGTTCTTGTTTTTCGCCTTGCTCTCCTTGCTCTCCTGCTTCCTGCTGTTCTTTATCTTCCTGTTCCTTTTGTTCTAATGCATCTGTGGCTTCCTGCTGATCCTGTTTTATAGATTCCTCAGTTGGTTTGTCCTGAGGAAGCTCCATTGGCTTCTTAAGCTCCTTATTTTCTTTTTGAAGTTCATCCATTTCTTTCTGGAAATCTTCAAACTTTTTATTTAATTTTTCTTGCTCTTCTTTCGTATTATTTTCTTCATTTTCTTCGGAAAGTTTTTCTTGCTCTTCAGCCAATTGCTCTAATTCTTGCTGAAGTTTTTCAGCCTTCTTAGCTACATAATAGCGTTTGGTTAACTCTAAGAGTTGTTTCAGGCTTCGCTCTTTATTTTTATTTTGTTTTGACAATTCTTCAAGCTTTTGAGAAAACTCTTCCTTCTGAATTTTCTCCTGCATTTTTTCAAGCTCTTCTAACAGCTTTTCATCTTGTTTAAGCTGTTCTTCATTTTCTTCAAGACGTTGTTGTAAGTCTTCTTTAAACTGGTCTTTTTCTTCATTTTCATTTTGAAACTCTTCAAGATTTTCTTTCAGCTTTTTGTTGAAGTTCTGCATCAACTGTTCTTGCTCCTTCTGACGTTTTAAGAAATTCTCAAACTTCTTTTTATCATTAAAATTGAGCTCCTCTTTTTCCTTTTGGGTTTTAGAAAACTCTTCAAGTTGTTTGTCCTGTTCTTTAAGTTTATCAAAGGTTTTACCTATATCTTTGATGGTTTCATTTTGCTCCTGAAGTTGTTTCTGCTCTTCCTCTTCTTTTGTGAGTTTTCTGTAGTTGAAAACTGTGCTTTTTGTGCTTTTATAATTATGAATGGCATCATTATCAAACACCTGAAAATAGAATTCATAATCAACTCCATCTGTCAAATTCAACTGATTTGGAAATGCACTAACAAACTCATCAAAATTTGATTTCGAAACAGGTATTCTTTCAAAAGATTTTTCATTCGGATTGGTCGAAGGATAATACACCAATTGCAGTTTGCTAAGTCCGTAATCATCACTAACCTGTCCAAAGAAATACAGTGTTTGATTATCTAAAGAATCCTTTTCCATCTTCAGATTAAGTTCTGGATAATTGTCTTTAATTACACTCAATGAAAACGCAAGGTTCTCATAATCTTTTAAGTTTTTATTGCTTGTACTAATGCTGTAGTCTGTGTTATTATAAATGCGCTTCGAAGCTTCAAATTTACCTTGTGATTTATTTTCGAAGTTGATTGTGTCTTTTGCATAGAGTGCCACTTCGTCTGTAGAACGTGTAGAAACTTTCCAGGTCACATTTGTACCTTCAGGAATTGTTGAGTTTCCTGTGCTTTTTAGAACCTCATCCTTCTTTTGCGTATAAGCTGGATAATCTAATACCATTTCAAAATTCACTAAAGTAGGCACCTTAGTTACTTCAATGTTGTAATCTTTAGAACGTACGTCGTTGGCTGATAAATTAAAACTCAGTGCATCTTTAAATTGTGGAAACACATATTCAAACTGTCCAGGAGCTGTTTGCTGTAAAAAATATGATTGTCCGTTGTAATGAATTTGAGCATTTTCAGGAATGACTTCACCAGCCGTTTTAACCATTAATTTGAACTCTTTATTTTCAATAGCATTCATCTCTTCATTCGCTACATAGAACTGAAAAGGTGCAGGAGGCTCATAAGCTGTTTGATAATTGACAACACGCTCATAACTATCACTAAACCAGTTGATTTTACCTGTAACATAAGAAATAAGCAATATCGCTATTGGTATGGCCGCATATTTTAAATATTTGGTGTTCTTTTTAAAATTTATAGCTAATTTGAAGGGAATCGGACTTAATTCCAAAGACTTCTGTTCGATACTTGCCTCAAGGAGTTCTGATTGTGTTTTATTGTGGTTTAGTTGAAGCACATTAAGGAGCTTATCACTCACTTCAGGAAAATGGTTTCCTATAATTTGTGAAGCTTTTTCGTAATCTATTCCTTTTTGAAGTTTGAATAATTTCGCAAGTGGAAATGCAATAAACTTAGCAAATAAGGCCAATTCTACAGCAATAAATACCCAAAATAAAATTGTTCGTGCTGTTGGGTTAAGCCACAAAAAATATTCGATTAACAAGGTAACAATTAAATACAGCAAGCCAATGGCAAAAAACAAAATAGCGCCTTTCACCAATTCATTAGTGTAATATCTTCTAATAAATTGCTCTAATTTAGATTGTATGTTCTTGAAATTATTCAACATTAACTATTTAACTCACTAAACTACAATTTTATTTTAACCTGCAAATGCCTAAATTTGGTAAGATTCTGTTAATTTCGAGGAGTTGTGCCAAAATAAAGACCAACTCGCAATAGTGTTTCTATGAAAGACCTTAAATATCTCACTGCATTCTCCATACCAATTGCTGCCTTTTTGGGTTTATATTTTAAGGGAAATTTTGTGTTTTTAACTCCTGTTTACGCTTTTGTAATCATCCCTATATTAGAGCTTATTTGTCCGGTGAGTACTGAAAATTTATCTTCTGATGAAGTCGATGATAAACTAAAAAGAAGGGTTTTCGACTGGTTGCTTTATCTTAATTTACCTATTGTTTACGGATTAGTAGGCTTCGGAATCTACCAAGCTTCAATGACAACTATTGCAAATTATGAACTTGTCGGAATGATACTTTCTGTTGGAATCGTTTTAGGTGTAAACGGAATAAATGTCGCTCACGAACTTGGGCACAGACAAACTACTAACGAGCGATTTATTGGAAAGGCTTTACTTCTACCCTCACAATACATGCATTTTTATATTGAACATAATTTTGGTCATCATTTGCATGCTGCAACGCCTGAAGATCCTGCAACAGCAAGATATAATCAAAGTGTGTATTCATTCTGGTTTACCTCTATTTTTAGACAATATGTAAAAGCATGGAAAATTCAGCAAAAACTACTAAAAAACAGTAAAAAGGGCTTCTTTTCGGTAAAAAACGACATGTTTTGGTTCATTTTACTTCAAATTAGCTATTTACTGACTGTCTTACTTGTCTTCGGAACAATGGGATTATTGTTCGCCATATCTTCTGCTCTTGTTGGGATTTTACTACTGGAATCTGTAAATTATATTGAACATTACGGATTATTGCGTCTCAAAACAAAATCTGGCAGATATGAGCGCGTAAAAGAAATGCATTCTTGGAATTCAAACCATGTGATTGGAAGAATAGTGCTATACGAACTAACCAGACACAGTGATCATCACTTTAAGTCTTCAAAAAAATATCAAATTTTAGATTGTCATGATGAGAGTCCGCAAATGCCATATGGTTATCCTACATCTATGGTTTTGGCAATGATTCCTCCTTTATGGTTTAAGATTATGAATAAGCGTGTCCCTAGAACTATGGTTATTTAAGACATATATAGTGGCTTTGACAAGTCAATTACTATGAAGTTGTAATTAGCGCTGTTTTTCACCTTCATCATAATACTCAACTTTAGATATGTCTCCATTTTTATCGTAAAATGTCCATTCTCCATTTGGTTGATTATTGCTATAATTACCTTTTGATTCAGGAGTTCCATCTTCATAAAAACTATAAAAAGAACCTTCAGCAGCCCCATTTTTGAACGAAGTTTTTTTACGAACATTACCATTTTCATAATATACTGTTGTAAAGCCTATCCTTTTATCATTCTTAAAAATTATAGACTCCTTTATGGCTCCACTTTCAAAGAACTTTTTACTTTCTCCTTCTTGAATACCATTAGTGTAAAAACTTAAATTTTCTAGTTGTCCAGATTTGTAAAACATCTTTAATTCTCCTGAAAATCTATCATTTTTATAAAAGCGTGATATTTTCAAACTCCCGTCGGAATAATAAACTTTTGACTCTCCTTCTAACTTTCCGTTATTGTAGTTTTTTAATACATTCAACTGACCGTTATAAAAATAATTCAGACTGACTCCATGATATTCACCATCTAAAAGACTATAGCTCGAAGTAACTTGATTCTTTACATTTTTATCATATGTAATAAAATCACCGCTTATTTTATTATTTTTTACTGTATAACTGGAAGTGGATTTTGGATAACCATTTCTATAATGCACCTCTAGCACGTTTACTTCTTTATTGTTATCAAAATATGCTTTAGCTTCAATTTGGTTATTTTCATAATAATTTTGAAAATTCGGTAACATTTCTCCTTTATCAAACCTATAAATAAACTTCAATTGACCTGAATTATAAAACTCTTTTATCACTCCATCGGGTTTTCCATTGTTATAATTTGCAATGTGAATTACTTTTCCATCAGTGTTATATTCAATAAATTTTCCTTGAACTTTTTTGTTTTTAATTTCAATTAAAAATTGCAATTCACCATTGGGATGAAGTAATTTAAGCTCTCCATTCTTAATCTTTTTAATTTGCTTATCAAATCTTTTGTGTGCATTATTATTAAACTCTTTAATAAATTGTTCTTTTGTTTGAGATAAAGAGTTTAAACTAAAAAAAAGAGATAAAACAATAAATAATGTTTTCATAATAAAATAATATTCTAAAATTTAAAAAACCGAATATAATTAAAATGCTATGATAAAAAATCATAACCTATAGAAAGATTTTGATCCTAAATTTATAATTATTTTATTCTTTCTTCCCTCTCGCTAGCTCTTACTCTGAGACGTATGACGAGAACATTAATCAATAAAGATTAAATGCGGTAATTAAGTTATAGTATTTAAATTAATTATATATGATTATTTCATTCTCATAAGGTCAATCGTCGAAAAAGTAATAGCGGAAGAAATGGTTTATGAGTCGTTTTTTAGTCTCTACTTTATTTTCTTTGTTCTTCTTCTACTCTATTCTATCTTTGCAGTCATTAAAATAAAACTCATGACCAAACTCGTTAGAGTGCGTTTTGCACCAAGCCCAACAGGACCTTTACATATTGGAGGTGTTAGAACAGCGCTTTTCAACTATTTATTCGCAAAAAAATACAACGGAACTTTTATTCTTCGAATAGAAGATACTGATCAAACACGTTATGTTGAAGGTGCTGAAGATTATATCGTAAAGTCATTAGATTGGTGCAATATTCCTTTTGACGAAGGTCCGAACAGAAACGAAAAATTTGGTCCTTACAGACAAAGTGAACGTAAACATTTATACAAACAATATGCAGATGAGCTTATTGAAAAAGGTCATGCATATTATGCTTTTGATACTGCTGAAACCTTAGATTTTCACAGAAAAGATCATGAGGCAAAAGGAAAAACCTTTATTTACAACTGGCATAACCGATTAAAATTAAGCAATTCATTATCACTTTCTCAAGACGAAGTAAACGCTAAACTAAAAGCTGGAGACGACTATGTCATTCGGTTTAAATCGCCTCAAGACGAAACGTTACATCTTAAAGATATTATTCGTGGAGATATAAAAATTGACACTAACATTCTTGATGACAAGGTGCTCTTTAAAAGTGATGGTATGCCAACCTATCACTTGGCAAATATTGTTGATGATCATTTAATGGAAATCTCTCACGTGATTCGAGGTGAAGAATGGTTGCCAAGTTTGGCTTTACATTATCAGTTATACTCTGCTTTTGGTTGGGAAGCTCCAGAATTTGCACACTTGCCCTTGATTTTAAAACCAACTGGAAAAGGAAAATTAAGTAAACGTGATGGCGATAAATTAGGATTTCCTGTATTTCCTTTAGAGTGGACAGACCCGAAAACAGGAGATGTTTCAAGAGGTTATAAAGAAGATGGCTATTTTGCTGATGCGATGGTTAACTTCTTATCGTTTTTAGGATGGAATCCAGGTACAGAGCAAGAAATTTTTAGTTTAGAGGAGCTTGTTGCGGCTTTTGAATTAGAGCGCGTTAACAAAGCTGGAGCACGTTTTGATCCAGATAAAATCAAGTGGTTTAATCATCACTACATGCAAGTGCAGGACATTCATGGTTTAGCTCTTTCGTTTCAAAATTTAAGAACTGAATTAAAAGAGATTGATTCTCAATATATCGAAATGGTAGTGGCTTTAATTAAAGAGCGTGCTACGTTTGTAAGTGATTTTTGGGATTTAAGTCATTTCTTCTTTGTTGCGCCTTCTGAATATGATGAGAAAGCATCTAAAAAAGCAGTTAAAGAGGACACTGCAGATATTTTAACTCAGGTTAAAACACTGGTTGATGGTGTAGAAGATTTTACGGTGGAAAACCTTCAAAATACCATTAAAGGATGGATTACATCTAATGATATTGGCTTCGGAAAAGTGATGATGCCATTACGATTAGCATTAGTTGGAGCTTTACAAGGTCCTGATGTTTTTGATATCATCTATATGATTGGAAAAGCGGAAACGTTGAAGCGAATTGATAATTTAATAGCTAATTCTTAAACAATTAAGGTCATTCAGAAGTTGCTCTGAAAGTTTTCAAACAAACTAAAACGTTTAGTTTAATAATATATCTGAGATTCTTCGCTTACGCTCTGAATTGCAATCTTGTCAATTTAAAAAGTTATCATTAAAGCAAAAGCCAGCATGGTCTGGTTGCCTTCAAAACGATCGGAATTATTAAGATTATAATCGTTATCGTTAAGTTTTTTCAAAATATTTGTAAATCCGTAACTATACGTCGCTCTTAATCTAAAATTCGCTATTCCTGCTGAAGCGCCTACGACACCATTGACATTAAATGGTGAGATTTCACTAATATCTTTTGCTTTTAATACATCGTAACCATTAATTATAAAATCTTCCTGATTACTGTTTTTGAGATCTAACTGACCGTTGTATTGTAATTGCGGACCAAGATCTAAAGTAAGGTTATCACTTAATAGTTTCACGTGGAGCATAAAGGCTAATTGAACAGCCATTAAATCATATTCCAATTGTTCAACCTGAAGCGGATTTGCTAAAGAACGACCTTCAATTTCAATAGAATTCTGAGAAAATTGTAATCCGTAACTTACTGTGTACCATTTGTGAGGAATATCAACAGTAGCAATCATTCCTCCAAGAAAACCAGAGCCACTTGTCGTTTTGAAATTATCAGTTATAATATCATATTGAGTAAGACCACCGACAACTCCTATTCCGTTTTTTATTGTGTAGCGCGTATGTTGAGCTGAAACTAATGTAACAAAAGCCATACAAAAGGCTACTAATAAAATAAACTGCTTTTTTTGCATCTCTAAAATGTGTGATTTGAGCAAATATAACTTAATTTAGTAACTGATTATTTCATTTAAACATTAAAAACACTGTTATGGGTTCATTCATTTTTATACCAATTCTATTTTTCGGCTTAATTATTTTGATTTCGTCATTCTTTGTAGTCAAACAACAAACCTCTGCTATTATTGAGCGTTTTGGAAAGTTTCAGAGTATTAGGCACTCAGGATTACAGCTTAAAATTCCACTAGTAGATCGTATTGCTGGAAAATTAAGTTTAAAAATTCAGCAACTGGATGTGATTATTGAAACCAAAACCTTAGACGATGTATTCGTACGTTTAAAAGTATCGGTTCAGTATAAGGTCATTAGAAATAAAGTTTATGATGCTTTCTATATGCTTGATTATCCACATGATCAAATCACTTCATATGTATTTGATGTGGTTCGTGCGGAAGTACCAAAAATGAAACTGGATGATGTTTTCGTTAAAAAAGATGATATTGCCTTGGCTGTTAAAGCAGAATTAAATGATGCCATGATGGAATACGGTTATGACATTATCAAAACCTTAGTCACAGATATTGATCCGGATGCCCAAGTTAAAGCAGCCATGAATAGAATTAATGCTGCAGACAGAGAAAAAACCGCAGCTCAATTTGAAGGTGATGCCGCTCGTATTTTAATTGTTGAAAAAGCAAAAGCAGAAGCTGAAAGCAAACGTTTACAAGGACAAGGAATTGCTGATCAGCGTCGTGAGATCGCACGTGGTTTAGAAGAGTCTGTTGAAGTGTTGAATCGTGTTGGTATTAATTCACAAGAAGCTTCGGCTCTTATTGTGGTAACACAGCATTATGACACCTTACAATCTTTAGGTGAAGAAACGAATAGTAATCTCATTTTGCTACCAAATGCGCCACAAGCGGGAAGTAACATGCTTAACGATATGGTGGCAAGTTTTGCAGCAAGCAACCAAATTGGAGAAGCAATGAAAAACGCTAAAAAGAAAAAAGAAGAGTAATTATATTAGTCTCTGAAATAACTTAAGGCCTCAAATCGTATTTGGGGCTTTTTTAATGTCCTTCTTTATATTTCTTTACCATTTCCTTTAGACCTGTCAAATAATCTTGAAGGTCTTGATTCATGGAATCATCGCTATAGGATTTAGGCAATGTGCTTCGAGTTTCATCTAGATACTTTTGAAGTTCAGGATAATTTTCTTGAATGTCACGAGTTATGTTAGAAATTTCGGTAAGTATTTGACTTGAGTTCTCCATTTATTACGTGTTTTTACCGTAATAAAGTACTTAAAAAAGACGATTTTACAAAGGCATTTTGTTGATTTAACGTTGCTTTCACACTCTAAAATGGATGCCTTTCATCCCAATCTCTTACTGGATTTGCATATTTAACTACTAATTTTAACAGCATATTGGCCATAAAATTATTGGTGTGTTTTAAATAAATATACATGTCGAAAGGTCTGGCTCCAATTGAGCTTTTAATTTCCATCGCTGTTCTGGCAAAAACGACTTCTTTGTATTGATGCTGAATTCCGAAAGATGCCATATCAAACAACATATTTAAATACATTTGATACTGGTGTTGTAATTCTTGATTATAGCCCAAAAAATAAGTCTCAAGTTTGTCATAGTTTTTGATGAATGAGTAGAATCCAATCAAATTTTCATTTAAAAAATATCCATAAATTTTAAAATTATCTTGGAGTTGTTGTTTTAGTTGGTAGAAATGGTTGTGATGTAGTTTAAAAGAATTGACGCCTGCATTATCTGATACATTTTCGTATAAATTATAAATCGCATCAGAAAAGTTTTCGATGTCATCAAGGCAAAACTCCTTGCATATAATATCTTGACTTTTTTTTCGAGCCGTTTTATAACGTCTTCTGTACTTTTTATTAAAATCTGCTATGTAGTGTTCAGGTGAAGTCCAAGTTGTTCTAACTTGAAAAATCATATTCGGTTGCACTCGTGCTTTAAAAAGGTTTTCATTTTTAAAAAACGCTTGATTCATATGAATTGAGTCGTTTTCAAAGTAGTCTTTAAAACCTATAATTCTTATTTTTTTGTTGAATTTATCTTTGATTACTTTTTTAAGAGCATCTAATCCTTGAGAAATTTGATGTAGATAAACCTCTTCTGAGATATATTCGGTATTACAATACAAGCCATGCTGACCAGTATGCATGAGATTTCCAACGATTAAGGCATTTCCTTTAACAATCTTTGAAATAAGAAACTTTCCAAAGCGTTTGAAAAATTGGTGAGAGGTTTTTCTAAAGACATCATCTAAATACATTTCGACGCGCTGAATAATTGCAATCCCAACCAAAGTTTCCGAAGAAAAAACACCCAAGAAATAGGTTGAAATATTAGCAGGACTAGACTGTTCTAAAGCTCTTAAGAAAGACGTTTTTAAAAAGATATCCTGAACGGGAAGTGTATCCCAAGATTCTGGTAAGTCTGCTGTAGAATGATATAATTTAAAGTGTGTCAAAAGAATTAATTAAAAAAGACTGAAAACTTATGTCATCAGTCTTTTATCAGTTGTTTATGTTACAACATTACACCCAACCACAAACGATGGCTCCCATAATTGTTAGGCATACTGTCCAATACAAGGAATTAATGATGATATATTTCCAGCTTTTACGTTCAAACATGGCATTAATCGCAATGACAGGCATAAACAAAAATATTCCAGCTATTGCACCATGTAATGCGCCATGCTTAAAAGTTCTAAACGCATTTCCATAGTCGTCCATAAAAACCTGATAAGAAGGTAAAACACCTTCTGCCATTGGGTCTCCTCCAATCATACCTAAAGCACCAAATTGATGAATAGTTAACATTTGAATAAAAAAAGCAAGAATAAATGATAATAGTAAAGAGACTAAAAAAATAACAGGCATATTACCACTTTTCATTTTTTCTTCAGTCATTTCGGCTTCACGAGCCCAAGCTGTTCCGAATGTTTTAGGATTATACCAAACAAACCCAAGAACAATTGGTACGATTGCTGCAACTAAAATTGCTAAAAAATTAAATTCCATGATGTAAATTGATTATAGTTAGTGTGCTAAATGTACAAAAAAACCTCAAAGAGGGCATTTTGAGGTTTTGAAAAGAATTGTTTATTTAAAAACTATAATGCTCTAGCTTCTGCTAACAAGAGTTCATTATCATCTTCTAACGCTTTAGCTATAAATGCACTGATATCGTCATTTCTTTCGAGTCCGTTTTTCAACAATACACGTAAAGCAATCATGGTTGCTATACGAGTACCTACTTTTTTAGCAGCTGTATTGAAAAGCGGTTGTAAATCTTCATAACTAATCTGTTCTGCTAATTTTAAAATTTCGGCTTTAGATTTTGCTTGTTTAGCTTCAGGAAGATTGGTATATTTTTTACCTAATTGCTTAATGACTTCAATGGCAGGACGCTTTTGTTGTGCTTGTTGCGACTTATTCTGAGCCTGCTGTGGTTTTGGCTTTTGTTTTGCCCAAGAATCTCTCAACCCAACTGTTTTATTGAAGACTAAATGCTCTGAAGTAGAATCATCATCAACATTAAAATATCCAATTCTCTGAAATTGAAAACGGTCTCCCGGTTTCGCATTTGCAAGGCTCGGTTCAACGTAAGCTTCAATAATTTTTAAAGAATCTGGATTAATAAAATCCATAAAATCTTTATCCTGATGGCTATCTGGTGCTTCATCTAAAAAGAGTCGGTCGTACTCTCTTACTTCTGCTTTTATGGCATGTTTTATAGATACCCAATGCAAAGTTCCTTTGACTCTCTTTTCGGTATCTGTTGAATAGGTGCAATGGATTTCAGTAATGTTACCTTGAGTATCTTTAACAACACTTTCTCCTTTGATGATATACGCATTTTTTAAGCGCACTTCACCACCTAATGTTAATCTGAAGAATTTATTACCTGCTGCTTCTTTAAAATCTTCTCGTTCAATATAAAGCTCTTTAGAAAACGGAACTTTTCTAAATCCAGCCCTATCATCTTCAGGGTTGTTTTCGGCTTCTAACCATTCTTCTTTACCTTCAGGATAGTTAGTGATAACCAATTTCACAGGATCTAAAACTGCCATCACTCTTGGTGCTGTTTGATTTAAATCTTCACGAACACAAAATTCTAAAAGAGACACATCAATGACGTTTTCACGTTTAGCAACACCAACTTTTTCAATAAACTGACGAATAGAATTTGGCGTATAACCACGACGACGTAATCCTGAAATGGTTGGCATTCTAGGATCGTCCCAACCTGAAACGTGACCTTCTTCAACCAATTTAAGTAATTTACGTTTACTCATGATGGTATAACTTAAATTCAAACGTGCAAACTCACGCTGTTTAGGAAGCATTGGAAGCGTTTCAGAGGCATAATCGTAAACGTGTTCCTTAAACCAGTCGTAAAGCTCTCTATGAGGCTTAAATTCAAGCGAACATAGTGAATGTGAAATTTGTTCGATGTAGTCGCTTTCACCATGCGTCCAATCGTACATTGGATAAATGCACCACTCATTTCCTGTTCTGTGATGGTGTTTCTTTAAAATACGATACATGATTGGATCACGCATGAGCATATTGGGATGCTGCATATCGATTTTAGCACGAAGAATGTGTTCGCCTTCATCAAACTCACCATTTTTCATACGCTCAAACAAGTCGAGGTTTTCTTCTACACTTCTGTTGCGATATGGACCATCAACACCAGGTTGCGTTGGCGTGCCTTTTTGTTCGGCCATCGCTTCACTGGACTGAGAATCGACATAAGCCTTTCCATCTTTAATTAGTTTAACAGCCCATTCATAGAGTTTATGAAAGTAATCTGAAGAATACAATTCATTTGCCCATTTATAACCTAACCATTCAATATCCCGTTTAATCGCATCAACGTATTCCTGTTCTTCTTTTGCTGGATTGGTATCATCAAAACGAAGGTTGACAGGTGCATTATACGCTTCACCCAAACCAAAACTAATTCCGATGGCTTTGGTATGACCAATATGCAGATATCCATTAGGTTCAGGAGGGAAACGAAAACGAAGTTTATCTTTTGATAAACCGTTTGCTAAATCTTCTTCTATAATGTGCTCAATAAAATTAAGCGATTTTGTTTCTTCAGACATGTTTTTAAAATAATGGACAAAGTTATTAAATATTTGCGTCATATATTTGCTAAAAATAGAATGCTTTGGGAATAATTAAAGTTGAAAACATACGTGTTTATGCCTTTCATGGCTGCTTAAAAGAAGAAACCAAAATTGGTAGTGATTATCGGGTTGATTTGGAAGTTAAAGCCGATTTGCAAGACTCTGCGCTATCTGATGAATTAAAAGATACCGTTGACTATGTATTGTTGAATAACATCGTTAAAGAAGAAATGCAACAACCCTCAAAATTACTGGAAACAGTTGCAAAGCGTATTTTAACCCGTATTTTTAATGAAGATTCTCTGGTTAGAAAAGCTTCGGTTAGTGTGAGTAAACTCAATCCACCCATAGGTGGAGATGTTGAAATGGTAACGATAAAAATGACCGAAAGACGAAAAAAGTAAGGGTTAATAGTGTAAAATGGTAATTTTTTTTACATTTGCTGACTCGCTAGGAATAACGAGATTTATATTGGCGTCTTGGCCGAGTGGCTAGGCAGAGGTCTGCAAAACCTTCTACAGCGGTTCGAATCCGCTAGACGCCTCGAAGGAGCCTTCAACTGTTGTTGAAGGTTTTTTTTGTTTTAATTTTTATAAAAAATTAATTAAATATTGTCAGCGATTCGAATCCGCTAGGCGCATCATGAACCTTTAAATAAGGCTTGAAAGTGTTTTTTTATTGATTTTATGATATTTTAACGTGTGTTCGATATAAATGTTCATATTGTTAATTGGAATTAGAAGTTTATAAAATATGTCAGGTTGAGCGCAGTCGAAACCTAATTATAACTCTGGGGTTTTAAGAATCTTTAAATATTAACTTGAAGAGCTGCTTTATTTAGTTAAGCATACGTTTTGTTATTTTAATTTGGTTTTGGTTTGCGACCAATAAAGAAATATATATCGTCTTAAAGTAAGATGCTGAAACCAGTTCAGCATGACGATGTAGAAAATTGTTACTGATATTTAATTAAACCAAACAGCATAGCGCTGTCTTCGCAACTCCAAGGCTAGAGTTTCTTCCATTTTTAAAGCTTCAGCTCTTGTTGTTAAAGGTGGAATATGATTATACAAACTTGGCCTTAGATACGATCCGTATTTTTCAACAATAGATGACGACAGCTTGTAACCCTTATTGTTTCTATAACCTGTTTTATGTTGTTGAAAACGTTCTTTTGGCGATTTACTTGTCATACCAACATACAGGCATTCTAAAACACCATTAAATTGCGGATTAGCCTCTCTAAACTTACTATTTTGAGTAAATACTCTTTTAGAGAGTTCAACGACATAAATACGATATTCTGTTTTAGCCATAATATTACAAACGATTTTCGATTTGCTCTTGAATTTTTTCTTTGCCAGCAGGAAATAAACCCTGAACAAGAAGCAGCACACCAAAACCTAGAATAACTAAAGCAATTATTTTTTTTGTTTTGTAAATCAATCGAGGTGTCAATTTATTTTTCAATCGCTTAGCAACCGCTATTTTGACTAAATCTGTTAAAAAGTAAACCGTTAGCATCGTAATGATAAAAATGGTGACTCCATTTTCAGATTCTGTGATTGAGCTTCCTATAACTATAAAGCCTAACCATCCCAAAAGCACACCAATATTGATAAAATTCAATAAAAAACCTTTAACGAATAACTTTCCGAAGTCATTTTTTTGCATTTCAACCTTATGATATTCCCTCACAATTGATCGAAACGATTTTGAAGTTTTCGTAAATGAAATGATACCATAAACCACAAGCAAAACACCTCCAAAGATTAAGAAATTAGGATCGTCTTTTATTTTATCAATAAGTTTATTGGTACTATAAAATGCCAGAAGAATAAAAACAATATCAGCAAAAATAACGCCTAAGTCAAAAATAAGAGCGCTTTTAAATCCTTTGGTAGCACTAGTTTCGAGCAGTACAAAAAATACTGGACCAATCGTAAAGGCAAGGATAATTCCGAAGGGAATTGCTGCTAAAATATCATCAAACATGTTAGGTGCATCTCTTTCCTACAAAGCTAATAAAAAAAGACGCTTCATCAACTGAATAGCTTGAGGATTAGTTCATGCGCTTAACACGACCACCAAGGGTTGTTTTTTCCTGAATATTTTCTGGATTACCATAAATAAACACATCACCTCCAGCAAGTACTTTGGCGTTCACCACTTTAGATGCATGAACATCGGCTTCACCAGCTGCTTTAATGTTTACAGATGTATTTTGGGTTTCAAAAGATTTACCTTCATAAATGCCACCTGTGTTTAAGGTAATATCTTGTGAAATAGCTTTACCTCTGGTTTCGATAATGCCACCAGTAACAGCTCTTATATCTACTTTATCGACATCTAAACCAATTTTAAGACGTGCGCCTTCTTGCGCTCTAAGCTCGATATAATCTTGTGTGATTAATTCGTTTGAAGAAATAAAAGCACCTTCATTACCATCAATTATATTTAGCTTGGTATAATATACAGCTACAAATGTTTTTTCGCCATTGAAGATTTTGTCTAACTTCATTCGTATTTTGAGCTTGCCATTTTTATTGATGACTTCAACATCTTCAATATCTTCACCAGTAATTTCTACGCTATTGGTGTCAGATTTAATTAAATTGACTTCTATTAGGTCGTAAACTTTAACTTCGGAAAAATCGCCAACACCTTTTTCTTTAGGGTTTTGAGCAGTTAATACAGAAGTTACGACTAGCAATGCAATGGTTAAAATAGTTTTCATTTGAATATGTATTTATGAGATTCATCTTTGATTCTGTTATTAAAGAGCAAACAAAAATCAAATTGTTACAGTTTTAGAAAAAAATCAGAATTAAGCCACTGAAACTGCTGTTCCAGTAACCGAAACCATTGCAGTATTACTCGTGGTTAATTCTATTTCTACTTTAATACCTACAACAGCATTAGCGCCAAGTTTTTTTGCATTTTGAGTAAGCGTTTGGAATGCTTTTTCTTTTGTTGTATCAATACTCTCTTGAATAGATTTAAGATATTTTGACATACTAAATCCCATGGCAATCTTTCCATCAAATAAGGAAACACCTGTGACAATACCTTTATAATCTGATATTTTAAAGCCTTCGATTGAATTGGTTGTGGTTAGAATCATGATAAATTGTTTACTAATTGGTATTTATTTTACATGTAATGTTACAGAATCAAATTTAAGAGATTCCTCCTCATACTTCGTTCGGAATGACAGCTTTATTATTGTATATATGATAAATTGCGTTAAGGATAGCAGTGGTATCCTTTTGGTTTTTTTACCAAAAGATTTAACGGATAGCCTGACCTTTAGGTAACGCCAAACTCATTAATCTTCGACGTGTTTTCCTATCAATGTAAAATCTAAATGCTTTTTAACTAAATCGGTATTTTTCACTTTAACAACGACCTCATCACCAAGCTGATACATGATTTTTGAGTTTTTACCGATGAGCGCATAATGATCTTCATCAAAGGCGTAATGATCATCTTTCATATCTCTAACACTCACCATACCTTCACATTTATTTTCGATGATTTCAACATAAATTCCCCAATCTGTAACACCTGAAATCACACCAACAAAATTTTCGTTTTTATGGTCTTCCATAAAGCGAATCTGCATGTATTTTATAGAATCACGTTCTGCTTTAGTGGCCAGATTTTCCATATTACTAGAGTGGTTACACTTGTCTTCGTAAATGTCTTCGTTTGGAGATTTCCCACCATCGAGATAGTGCTGTAACAAGCGATGTACCATCACATCTGGATAACGACGAATTGGCGATGTAAAATGCGTATAGTAATCAAATGCGAGTCCGTAATGTCCAATATTATGTGTGGTATATTCGGCTTTACTCATGGTACGAATGGTAAGCGTATCGACTAAATTTTGCTCCTTTTTACCAACAACTTCAGATAATAAATTATTTAACGATGCAGCAACACTTTTACGATCTTTAAAATTGAGTTTATAACCGAAACGCCCGACTACATTTTGCAAGGCAGCCAGTTTGCTATCGTCTGGTTCGTCGTGAACACGATAGACAAAGGTCTTTTTTGGATTCTGTTTACCAATGAATTCTGCTACTTTTTTATTGGCTAAAAGCATAAATTCTTCAATCAATTTATTAGCATCTTTACTGGTTTTAAAAAACACACCAACTGGATTAGCCTCTTCATCTAAATTGAATTTTACTTCGACTTTATCAAAAGAAATCGCTCCTTGGCTCATACGTTTACGACGCATGATTTTAGCGAGTTTATCCATTTTTAACACAGCAAATGCAATGTCTTTTGGTGTTTGGTATTCTTTTCCTGATAGTGAAACTTCAACTGGAATTGTGGTATTAATCTGAGACGTCTCGACTGCGCTCGACGTGACATTATTTTCTATGATAGCTTGTGCTTCTTCGTAGGCAAAACGCGCATCAGAATAGGTCACTGTTCTTCCGAACCACTGGTCTTTAATTTCAGCTTTATCGTTCATTTTGAACACCGCAGAAAAGGTATATTTTTCTTCATGTGGACGTAAGGAACACGCGCCATTTGATAAGATTTCAGGCAACATTGGTACGACTCGATCTACCAAATATACCGAAGTTGCGCGTTCGTAAGCTTCGTCATCTAAGATGGTGTTTTCCTGTAAGTAATGCGAGACATCTGCGATGTGAATTCCGATTTCAAACAAGCCGTTGTCTAAGACTTTAAACGATAAGGCATCGTCAAAATCCTTTGCATCTTTAGGATCAATGGTAAAGGTTAAATCTTTACGCATATCACGACGTTTTGCAATTTCTTCTTTAGTAATTGACGTGTTAATTTTGTTCGCAAACTCCTCGACATCGTGAGGAAATTCGAGAGGTAAGCCATATTCGGCTAAAATAGCATGGATTTCGGTATTGTGTTCTCCTGGTTTCCCGAGTACTTTGAGAACGCGTCCGTGAGGTGAATCGGCTTTTTCTGGCCAGTCTTCTAAAGACACTAATACTTTATCACCATCTTCAGCTTTATTAATTTTGTTGATTGGTACAAAAATATCAGTGTACATTTTGTTTCCATCAGGAATCACGAATGCAAAATTTTTCTTATCATGGATTTGAATCACACCAACATATTCGCTTTTCGCGCGTTTGATAATGCTTGTGATTTCTCCTTCAAGCTTGCCTCTTTTTCTGCGTTTGTAGGCATAAAATTCGACCTCATCTCCATGAAGGGCTTTGTTCATATTGTTTGAGGCAATGTACACATCATCTTCAAAATCGTCACTAATGATATAACCAGACCCACGAGAAGCCATATCTACGCGTCCTGTATGGTATTCGGTATTAACGATGGCTTTAAATTTACCGCGATCTATTTCTTCAATCTCTTTCTTAGCTTTGAGTTCGGCGAGTTTTTTTATAATTTGATTTCTACTACTGGCATCGTTAACACCAAGAATAGCAGCAATTTGTTTATAGTTAAAAGTTTTAGTTCTTTCTTTTTTTAAAATACTAAGAATGGTATTTGTAAGGTTGGAAATCTTATTATGTGAAGGTTTCCTTTTTTTCTTTTTTGTCATTTAATTTGTAATCTAATTGTGCGTCATTCAGAGTGGAACGAAGCATCTCATTTTTAAAAGAGATTGCCACGCTTTGCTCGCAATGACAATTATTATTCAACTTAATTTTAGAGAAGAGAAGTCATTAAGTTTCTGCAAATCTACGGTTTAATTATTTAATAGTGTTTCGATACTGTTAAATTAATAAAAAAGACCTGTTAAATTAACAGGTCTTTATAAAAATAATATACTTTGATTTTTATTCAATAATGAGATTTTTAGACGCTTTTCCATTATTGGTTGTGATTTCTACAATATATGATCCTGAAGTTAAGGTTGAGGTATCAACAATGGTATTTTTTGAAGTTAATACTTCCTGACCTAAAGTGTTGTAAATGGTTACTTTTTCTAAACTTAGTGAGGTAGTGAACTGGATTGTAAATTGATTTTTTGCTGGATTAGGATAGAGTTTAAATACTGAAAGTGAATTCTCTTCTAAACTTAAGGAGTCATTAACAGCATCAATTACAGCTTGAATTTCTGCAGCTGTTGGATTGTAAGGATCTGCATAAGTTGCATTTTGTAAAGCTGTTGTATAATTAACACCATCAATTGCTCCTGAAACGCCTTCTATATTGTTGAGTTGTCTTGCAGATATATTGTCTCCATTAGAATTACCAAAAATATCATCTACAACTTCTAATAGTGCTAATTCTGAAGCATAACTAAAAGTTAAAACATGACCTATTAAATTAGTACCATCATAATATCGTGGTGCGCCAACCACAATTTTTTCACCATTTTGATTAATTCCTACACTAGCTCCAAATTCACTAGCATTACTTTGTCCAAAAATATCATTACCAACCTGAATCCAATCATTATTAATATTTTTATAAATTCTAATTAGACCTTGTGTACTTGGCGTAGGATCCCAATTACCTTCAGAACCTATTGCAAGAATTGAACCATCAGATGATAGTGCAACACCACTACCACAATTACTTTGTAAATTATCTCCAATTATAGTATTGCCAATTTGAGTCCAAGTGTTATTTATATTTTCAAAAACTTTTACATGACCAGAAGCTGTTTGATTATCATCATTATAAGGAGCTCCTATAGCAATAATAGTTCCATCTGATGATATACTTATTTCTCTTCCAAATTGATCTCCTATACTATCACCATTAATTACATCACCAACTTGTACCCAAGTATCATTAATATTTTCAAAAACAACCACGTACCCTGCTTCAGAAAAATTACCTTTAGTTGCACCTATTGCTATTTTTGAACCATCTGATGATAAGGCAACGCTTGCGCCAAAATTAGCATCATAATAAGTATCTAAATCATTAATATTTTGACCAATTAAAGTCCAGTCATTATTAACTAATCTATAAACGCTAACTATACCTCCACCAGGAAATGCATCAATTGCTCCTATAGCTAGTGTATTTCCATCATCAGATAGAGATACACTAGAACCAAACTTACTATAGATTTGATTATTTCCAATTACATCTGAACCTAATTGAGTAAGTGTTCCATTTTCATTCTTATAGACACGTACTAAACCTGCATAACTTTGAGTATATTGACTACCTGGAGCGCCAACAGCAATAATACTACCATCACTAGATAAAGCTACACTTTCTCCAAAAAGATCACCATTATAACCTCCGTGAATAGCACTACTTACTGGTGTCCATAAATCATTAGAAATTTCATAAACCTCAATATAACCAGAAGCCCCAGAAGGAGCACCTAAACCAGGTGTACTAATAACTACAGTATTACCATCATGAGATAAAGCAATACTAGTTGCAAAATAATAATTATTAGGAGTTCCTAATATTTCTTGATGGATTTGAGTTTGACCTAGTCCTAACAAAGGCATAATAAAAAAAAGGAATAATAATTTTTTCATAATAATATTTGGTTTATAGCTAATAAAAATAGAGAGCTATTCAATAATGAGTTTTTTAGACGCTTTTCCGTTATTAGTTGTGATTTCAACAATATATGATCCTGAAGCTAATGTTGAAATATCAACAATGGTGTCTTTTAAAATTAATACTTCTTGACCTAAAGTGTTGTAAATGATAACTTGTTCTAAACTTGATGCATCATTTAACTGAATGGTAAATTGGTTTTTTGCTGGGTTTGGGTAGAGTTTTATTACTGAAAGTGAATTCTCTTCTAAACTCAAGAAATTATTAACAGCATCAATAACAGCTTGTATTTCTGCTGCTGTTGGATTATTTGGGTCTGCATAAGTACCGTTTTGTAAGGCTGTTGTATAGTTAACGCCATCAATTGCTCCTGAAACGCCTTCTATAGCGTTGAGCTGTGTTGCTGTAATTTCAAAACAATTTGTATTACCTAATATATCATCAACAACTTCTATTAAACCTAATTCTGCTTCTGATAATTGCTCTAAAATTGGATTAAAATTTTCCCACTCAGGACTTGTTTGATAATCTGTTACAGTACCAATTGGTACATATAGTGTTACGTTTTCTACAGGTACTAAATTAAAAACAGAACTGTTTATTGTTAATGGTGTTTCATTGTTTACAGTAACACTTTCTAAACTATGACAATCAAAGAAAGAGAAACCTCCAATATTGGTAAGTGATGCTGGAAGATTTATATTAGTTAATGCTTCACAATCTCCAAAAGTTGCAAGAGTAATATTAGAAAGTGATGCTGGTAAGTTTATATTTATTAAACCTGTACAAGCTTGAAAAGTACCATTACCTAATTCAGTAATTGAATCTGGAAGCGTAATACATTCTAATCCTGTACATTGTAAAAATGTTTGATTTCCAATCGTTGTTAGAGATTCTGGTAAATCTATACTAGTTAATCCTGAACAACCCCTAAAGGTATAATCCCCTATACTAGTAAGAGATTCTGGTAAATTTATGCTTGTTAACCCTGTACAAACTTCAAAAACATGATCACCTACACTTGTTAAAGAGTTTGGAATAGTTATACTTGTTAATCCTATACAACCAAAAAAAGAATAATCTCCTATGCTAGTTAGAGAATTGGGTAATACTATATTCGTTAATCCCTCGCAATAAGTGAATGTACCATAACCTATACTAGAGAGAGATTCTGGTAAATCTACACTTGTTAATCCTGTACAAAAATCAAAAACATAATCACCTATGCTTGAGAGAGAGTCTGGTAAATTTACACTTGTTAATCCTGTACAACCTGAAAATGTAGAATCTCCTATAGTAATTAATGAGTCTGGTAAATCAATATTTGATAAGCTTGTACAATTATAAAATGTAGAATTTCCTATACTAATTAATGAGTCTGGTAAATTAATATTTGATAAACTTGTACAATTTGAAAACATAGCATCTCCTAAACTTAATAAAGGAGAACTTGGTAAAGTAACATTAACTAAATTTGTACAATTCTTAAAAATATTAAAACCTAATGTAGTTAATGAGTCAGGTAAAACTAAACTTGTTAATCCTGTACAGCTATAAAAAGCCCAATTATTAATAGAAGTCAGTGAGTTAGGTAAAATAATGCTTGTTAATCCAGTACAATCATAAAATGCAAACTCAGAAATACTAGTAACAGTATAAGTTACCCCATTATTAATAACTGTTTCTTCAATTATTACATCACCTGTTGGGCATACATCATTAAATCTATTGACAGATACATTAAGACCATCTGTAACCGTATATTCTAAAACGCCATCATTAAAAGTTTGACCTAATCCTAAAAAAGGTGTTAAAATTAAAAGTAGTAGTAATTTTTTCATCATCGATTATTTTCTTTAAAAGTAAGTTAATTTAATAATCCAACAAAAAAATTACTTATCAACACATATAACACTATCATCTTTTTTCTTTTAAAATTTAAAAAAATAAATGATGATTATTATAGGGTGTTAATAACGGTATAACTTTAGTTTAATTTATTTTGATTAATGATTTATAGAATTCGATTAATAGGAAGTTAACAATTTATAAATCTTTAAATAACTCATTTATAATACTTTTTTGAAAGCTATTAACAGCTGTTCATAACCTATGTTGACAACTCATATTTAATAAATAATTAAATTTTTAGTGTTTGTATGTAATGATTTTGATACTGATAACTTCGCTAAAAAAAATGATTAACTTTTTAGGTCATTTCATTTAAGTTTTGGTTTGTAAAAATTATCAGATAATCCTAACAAAAGTTTTAAATACTTAAGATAAGATATCAACAAGTAATGAGTTGTAAAAGACTTAGATGTTAACATGCTGTAATACTCAGGTCTCGAACATAAATTTCAAACCTAAGTATTATGAATAACTAACGTTAATATCCTTCGGATTATTTGTAAGCAATTATTAACTTTATACTTTTAAACAACACCTCATAACCATGACTATTTCTATAGGTAACGATCACGCAGGAACCGAGTATAAACAGGCAATTGTAAAGCATTTAAAAGCAAAAGGCTATACTGTTAATAACTACGGAACAGATTCAAATGATAGTGTAGATTATCCTGATTTTGTCCATCCAGTAGCACAAGATGTCGAAGCAAAAAAAGTTGATTTTGGAATTATTGTTTGTGGAAGCGGAAATGGCGCCAATATGACTGCTAATAAACATCAAGGTGTGCGATCTGCTTTATGTTGGACTAAAGAAATTACAGCTTTAGCAAGACAACACAATAACGCAAATGTTTTAAGTATTCCGGCGCGTTTTACAGCAGAACAACAAGTTATTGAAATGGTTGATACTTTTTTAAATACTGCATTTGAAGGTGGTCGTCATCAAAATCGAATAGATAAGATTCCTATGTCATGTTAAATGGGTCATTCACATTCTCATAATCACTCACATTCTCACAGCGATTTTAAAGGTAGAAATCTTTTAATTTCTATCGCTTTAAATATAGTCATTACAGCTGCTCAAGTGATTGGTGGATTGCTTTCAGGAAGCTTAGCCTTACTAAGTGATGCTCTTCATAATTTTAGTGATGTCATTTCTTTGGTTGTAAGTTATATAGCTTCCAAATTATCTCGACAAAAAGCCTCTATTCATAGAACGTTTGGTTATAAACGTGCTGAAATTTTAGCCGCATTTATTAATGCATCGACTTTAGTTATCGTAGCTGTTTTATTAATTATAGAAGCTGTAAAACGCTTTAAAAATCCCGAAGAAATTGAATCTACTTTAGTGATTTGGCTCTCACTTATTGCCATTATAGGTAATGGTGCGAGTGTACTTTTGTTAAAAAAAGACGCGAATTCTAATCTCAATATGCGTTCTGCCTATTTACACTTATTAACAGATATGATGGCAAGTGTCGCAGTATTAATAGGTGGTTTATTAATGAAGTATTATCAATTGTTTTGGGTCGATAGTGTCTTAACATTTTTAATTGCGCTCTATCTCATTTGGGTAGGTTATGATCTTCTGAAGAAATCGACTAAAATTCTAATGCTTTTTACACCAGAACAAATTAATGTCAAAGAGCTCGTTAGAGTTGTTAATCAATTACCAGAAGTTAGTAAATTACACCATGTTCACGTCTGGTGTCTCAATGATGATGAATTGCACTTAGAAGCACATTTAGATTTAAAAGAGAATATTACTATTACTGAATTTGATAAGGTATTACATGACATTGAATCCTTATTACACGATACATTTGAAATCAATCATGTTACGATTCAGCCAGAATTTAATAAAGCGGATTCTAAAGATGTTATTGTGCAGGATTAACCAATGTGAAACTGTCATTCTAAAATTGATGTAGAATCCAAAATAATGAGATCCTGAAATAAGTTCAGGATGACAAACCATTCGAAATAATGCTAAAAATAAAAGTCAAAATCTATCAGGAATTGACAACTCAGGAGTTATATGATTTGCTTCAACTAAGAAGTGAAGTCTTTGTTGTTGAACAAGATTGTGTGTATCAGGATATCGACGGAAAAGATCAAAATGCACTTCATGTACTTGGTTATAAAAATGAAAAATTAGTCGCTTACACAAGAGTTTTTAAACCAGGTGATTATTTCAAAGAAGCCAGTATTGGTAGAGTAGTGGTTAGAGCCTCAGAACGTCAACATCAATATGGATATGAGATTATGAAAGCTTCAGTTGAAGCGATAAAAACACATTTTAATGTAACGACTATTAAAATTTCTGCTCAAACGTATTTGAAACGTTTTTATAACACTTTAGAATTTTTTGAAGTAGGAGAGGAGTATCTTGAAGATGGTATTCCACATATTGGAATGCTTAAACATTAATCGCGCTGACTAGCAGTACCAACATAAGTCACTAAAATTTCGACACGACGATCAAACTTTGGTTCACCTCCTAAGGGAAATTTACGCCGCATACCAACATATTTCATGCGTCGTTTATCAACACCTTTTTTTGCCAGATAATCGTAAATAAATTTAGCTCTGGCAACAGACAGATTCCTTTTTTTGGTTTGACGATCTATCGCATCTCTACTATTTTGCGTACAACACACATGACCTTGAATGGTAAAATAGATATCTTTTCGTTCTAATAATGCTTGTGCTAAACTTTCTAGTGTTGATTTTGATTCTGGTAGTAATTTACTATAACCTGTTTTAAACAAAATATTATCTAGGGTGAATTTATCACCAGCTTTTAATTCGCCTTTTATAATATCTTCTACTTTTCGTTTTTCAGCGACAACTTTTTTAACTCGAGGCGGACTGTAAGGTTCTACAATAATTTCGACTTTTCGGTTAAGGCCTCTAATTTTATGAATATCTTCTTCTTTTACCAATTTTAAAAGAATCTCACCTTTTCCATCAACATTAGTTATAATTGATTCATCGAACTCATTATTTGAAAAAATAGTTTTTATAGAATTTGCTCTATTTTGCGATAGTACAAGGTTATACGAGTCGCTTCCACGATCATCAGTAAATCCGTAAATAGACACCTTTTTTATGTCAAGTCCTTCAATTTCAGATAGAAATAACAGTAATCTGTAGTGTTCTGTAGGAGGTATTTCAAACTGATCAGTTTCAAAATAAACTTCATGCGTCTTGATTTCTGTTTGAGCAAACATAAATGACGTAAAAAGTAATATGATGAGTTGTATTTTTTTCATGGTGTAAATAAAACAGTGTTTCTAATATAATCTATTTTCATTCTTATATCAAAAACCCTTTGATTTTTAATCTAAATACCCGTTGTAATTTGAGCTAGAATTTAGTATTTCTTTTCCTTTCTGAATTTCTGGATTTGTAGCTTTATAATAGGTGTAAAGTCCTTCTCTGTAAAAGTAACGTTTTACAATTTCATCAGATAATAAGGCTAAAATTTCAGTTTTGTTGGCATCAATAGCCTGGTTTTTATAGGAATTTAAAGCGTTCAATAAATCTTCATAATCTGAATCAATTGCTGTTCCTATTTTTTCCTCTTTTGCAATTAAAAATGCTTCAGCAAAGGCTTTTTCAGCTTTGGTTTCAAAATTAAAATTGTTACTTCTCAGGAAGTTTTTAAAACTATTAAATTCAGCATCAGTTAATTCAAATTGAGTAATATCTGCAGGCTCAGGATGATTGTAATAATAATCTGTTGCGTACTTAAAAATTAAGTTTTCAGCTAAAATAGCATTCGTTATCGGACTCTGTTTTGAAGCTTCTAATTCTAAATCTGGTTGAATGCCTCCACCATCGTAAACGGTTCTTCCTTTTTTAGTTTTAAAAGCGTTATAATTTTCTCGCTTGGTTCGAGTGGCTTTTCCGTTTTCATCTCTGTTCCAGTAATCTAAAGCTTGAATACATCTTCCTGAAGGTGTGTAATAGCGTGAGATTGTCACTTTTATTTGTGTTCCGTAGATCAACGGTTTCGGACGCTGTACCAAGCCTTTTCCGAAGCTTCGTGCTCCAATTACAACAGCGCGATCTAAATCCTGAAGTGCTCCTGAAACAATTTCACTGGCTGATGCACTACTTCCATCGATAAGAACCACCACAGGAATTTCGGTATCTACAGGATCTTTTTGAGTGTAATAGGTTTTGTTATACTTTTTAACTTTCGATTTAGTAGTCACTACCAACTGGTTTTTAGGGACAAAAATATTAGTCACATTTACTGCTTCTGTTAATAAACCGCCTGGATTTCCTCTCAGATCTAATATAAGTTGTTTGGCACCTTGATTTTTTAAGGCTCTTACTGCACTTATGGTTTCAGAAGAGGCTTTACGTGTAAACTTTCGAAGAACAATATAGCCTGTTTCGTCATCAATCATTGAAAAATGTGGGACAGCATTTATTTCTACGGCTTCTCTTTTAATTGTTGCAGTATCTGTTTTTCCCTGTCTTACATAAGTCACAGTAACTTCAGAACCTGCACCACCTTGAAGAAGATTACCTGCATCATCTTTAAAATCGGCAACCACCACGTTATCAACTTTTATAATTTCGTCTCCAGCTTTTAAACCTGCCTTATCAGCAGCATAGCCTTTATATGGTTCAACAATGACTAATTTATCCTTAAGTGTTAAAACGTTGGCACCAATTCCTGTGTAATCTCCAGAGTTATTAATTCTCGAAGCTTCAACATCTTGTTCGTTGTAATAGTTGGTATAAGGATCAAGATCATTTAACATGCTTTTAATCGCAGTATCCATTAAATCTCCTGGATTAGTATCATCAACATAGTTCATGTTGAGTTCCTTAAACACAGTTGTGAAGATTTCAATTTGTTTTGCAATTTCAAAAAACTCACTTTTAAAAGCAGTTCCTCCAAAAAATATAGCAACTGCTAAAACAGGAATAAGCAGTCGTTTATGTAATCGTTTTTTCATCTTTTTCAGCATTTAGTTTTGGGACACTTTTTTAGAAAAAGCATCTAGAAGTTGTTTCATTTTCGTTTCTACAGCGTCAAAATCTGTTCCATCTTTACTAATGTACAAAATCATTAACGCATAAGACCCAGAAATGTTGTTAAAATATGGAGTTTTGTTAAGTCTGTAAGCTTCTCTAAGCAAGCGTTTGATATGGTTTCTATCGACTGCTTTTTTGAAATTTCGTTTGCTGGTAGAAACACCAGTTTTAAATTGAGTGTCATCATCAAACTCTGTTTTCAGATAAACCATTCGAAGCGGAAACGCAGAAACAGATTTTCCTTCAGAAAATAGTTGTTCTATTAATTTCTGACTTTTCAGTTTTTCTTTTTTTGGGTAGGAAAACGACATTTAATGCTTTTGAATTTTACTTTCGATATTAAAGATTTTACTTTCAAGTTCCTGAAGTTTATCAAAGACATCAATGGGTTTTGGAATTTGACCTGAGGCATACATAACCACTTGCCAGACTTCCATTATATCTTCGGAAGAAATTTCATAATTTGGAAAATTTCCATCTTGGTTATCACTTTTCAGAATGAGTTTTTGTTGGTCTTCTGAATGATTAATAACGCGTTTTAAAACGACACCATCATTTTTGCTAATCACAATATAGACCTCATTATTTTTAATATCTGAAAGGGCTTCTACGTATTTTCCGAAGACCAAATCTCCATTGTAAAATGTTTGTACCATAGAATTTCCCTGA
The DNA here is from genome assembly GCF_000826645.1 of Psychroserpens mesophilus. Taxonomy (GTDB): domain Bacteria; phylum Bacteroidota; class Bacteroidia; order Flavobacteriales; family Flavobacteriaceae; genus Psychroserpens; species Psychroserpens mesophilus. The sequence goes on along the minus strand of NZ_JXJP01000014.1, from coordinate 149,455 downwards.
ACTTCAAAACATCGGAAAGTTCCATTGGTTAACAAAGGCATTTTAAACGACGGAAGCGTTTCAATAAAATCGGGATCACCATAACCATTTAAATATCCAGCTCTTGCCTTGGTAGATATGAAAACCACATTTTCATGACCTTCAGTTGTTGCTGAAATCACATGAGGCATTCCAGAATATGTTGGAATGGATTTAATTTCAGAGTTTAACATCACATCACTTTTTCCGAAGAGGTAATCAGGATTAATATCAAAAGCGTCTATGATTGCCAAAAGCACATCGTAACCTGGTTTGGTTTTTTTACGAGAGCCATCATTTTGTGGACGACCATTAACAATGCTATCTATGGTAGTTCCTGTAACACCTATACGTTTTGAAAATGCATAGTTGTTGAGGTTAAACCGATGAATTATAGCTGTTATTTTTTCATCTATTTGAAGCATATCGCACTGAATTATCTCTTATTTGGATGTTAGAGCAAGATACTAAAAGTGTAGCAATACCAAACATTTGTTATAATTAATTACAACGTTGGTTTTATTCTTTATTTTAAAGATAGCCTGTTATTTTTACTATTTACATCTGCCATTAAACCTGAAGAATCAATTTGAACAGATCTAATTTTTTTAGAGGTCTCAAAACTATAGGTAGGTAGCACCCAAGTCCAATCTTTTAGAATGGTTGCAGAGGTAGGTTTATCGCCTAGCATTTCTCGTAAAGGAATGTAAAAATCTTCAGTGGCACCATCTGTATAAGTTACCTGAATGTCTAATGGCATTGCCATTTTTCCGATACGCTCTAGTATCACCTCGTTTTTGTTAATACTTTTAACTGCATAATCTATGGTATTTGTAGTTTGAGCAAAATCGATTAGATACCAGTCGAGTTCAATTCCGGAAACTTTTTCAGCAGTACGAATAATGTCTAAAGGTTTAGGATGTTTAAACACAAATTCGTTGTAATAGGTTTTAATGGTCTTATCTAAATTGTGTTCTCCAATGATATAACCTAATTGCGCTAAAAACACACAGCCTTTATGATAAGCTGCTGTACTATATGAACGATTTAATTCATAGCGATCTGCATAGGTTGTAAGCGGTTGTTCTAAACCAGACTGCGCTAATTCGATATATCGATTATAGGATTTTTCCCAAGGGTTTAATTTGTTTTCATCGTAGAAAACATCCATAGCTTTGTATTCTGCATAGGTTGCAAAGCCTTCATCCATCCATTCGTGTTTTGCTTCATTTGAAGCCAGTAAAAACTGAAACCAGGTGTGCGCCATTTCGTGAGATACAGTACTTCTTAACATACTTTCGAGTTCAACTTCACCTCGAATAAACGTACACATGCCATATTCCATGCCTGAATCACCTGCTTGAATTATAGAGTATTGTTTGTATGGATATGGTCCGATTAAATTGCTAAAGTAGGTCATTAGATTAGCAGCTTTTGGTTGTAGTTCTTTCCAGTTTTTCAATTGTTCTTCGGACATCGTGTTTTTATAGAAGAAGTGTAGCAATGGACCATTTTCTACTTGTAAGGTATCGTGCTTATAATTTGGATCTGCAGCCCAAGTAAAGTCATGAATATTTGGAGCAATAAAATGCCAGGTTAGCTTTTCACCTTCAGTTTTAACTGTTTTTTGAGCATAACCATGTCCAATGGTTTCTGGGTTTTGCAAATAACCAGTACCTCCAATAGTATAGTCTTTATCGATTGTGATTTTAACGTCATAATTTCCCCAAACACTGTAAAATTCTCTAGCGATGTAAGAGTAAGCATGCCATCCTTCCTCATCGTATTCGGCTAATTTTGGATACCATTGCGCCATTGACAAGGCAACACCTTCTTTGTTGTTTCTTCCAGAACGTCGAATTTGAATAGGTACCTGACCTGTAAAAACCATATCAAAATTTACTTGTTCTCCTGGTTGAATGGCTTGATTTAATTGAACTTCAAGAAGCGTTCCTTCAACTTTGTAATTAACCGATTTTCCATTTTGAAGAAGTGATTTTACTTTGATATATCCTATCTCATCAGGTTGTAATCCTGCTATTTTACTTTCATAAACAGGATCTTCCTTAGTTCCTGTATTATGAGATAAACGCCGACTAGGATCTGAAATAGTTTGTGCTCTTATATCCATATCACTGCCTGGTTGAAAGGCATTAAAGTATAAATGATAAAACACTTTATTTAGAACATCAGGAGAATTGTTAGTATAAACAATGTTTTGTTGTCCTTCAAACTGATACGATGTCACATCCATATCAATTTCCATGGTATAATTGGCTTGTTGCTGCCAGTAATTATCTGTTTTGTAAACCATTTGAGGAACTTGAGCAACAGTTATAGAAGTACTGAAACAGGTATAACACAATAGAAAAACAATAAGCTGTTTCATAAGTAGGGTTTAATTTTAGAGATGTTTAATTCTTTATTTGAGCAGCCATAATCAAAGCGTTGTAGGCATTTGCAATTTTGCCAGATTTTGAAATTTCAGTTAGATTTTTAATCTCACGAGATTCTCCGACCACAACTTTAGTCTCAATAGGCAATCCCGAATCCATAATAATTTGTTTCACCTGGGAAGCTGTTAACTTTGGGTATTGGGATCGAATTAATGCAGCAACACCAGTAACATTTGGTGCAGACATCGATGTTCCGTTTTGTAATTTGTATTTATTTTCAGGTATTGCGGAATAAATTTCAGATCCAGGAGCAAATATATCAACATTCACTTTTCCGTAGTTCGAATAGTAGGCTACCATTCCAGAGCCATATCTGGGAGTTAAAGCGCCAACAGTAATGAAATTATCAGCTACTTCATTTCCGTTTCCAGTGGCATCATTAGGAAAATTTTTATGTATGTCAATATCGTGACCATCATTTCCAGAACCATGCACAATAAGGACATCTTTAGTTGCGGCATAGGCAATAGCCTCTTTAACCCAATCACTGTGAGGAGAAAACGCCTTGCCAAAACTCATGTTTATTATATGTGCACCATTATCGGCAGCATATCGAATTGCTAAAGCGACATCTTTATCATATTCATCACCATTTGGTGTAGAACGGATTGCCATAAGTTTTGCATTATTAGCAACGCCTTTGATCCCTGTATTGTTATCGCGTTCAGCTAAAATAATTCCACTGACGTGAGTGCCATGGCTTTCGTTTTCTTCAGTAGGTCTCGGATTATTATTACCATAACCAACGTCATAAATATCGTTTGGATTATCACCAGTTTTTCTACCTTTAAAATTTTTGTTTAAGTGATAATCTAATCGCGTATTGATATTTACCAAATCACCTTCAACAGCAGCTTTAAATGCGGTAACAGAACCATAATCTAAACTAAAGATATAATTTATGAGCGCAACAGATTCACTTAACGCTTTATCTTCGGTTTTGATAGCAGCAACCTCCTTCTTAGTATAATCTTTCTTTTTTAAGAAGTCTGAAACAGCATTATCCGAACTAATGACGTCTTGCAATAGTTTGTTAGAATTAATTTTGAGCTGCGAGTATTTTTGAAATTCAAGATTGTATTTTTCTTCAGCTTCAGCATATCTTGGATGACTTTTATCACCAGATGCTAATAATCTAACATATTCAAACTGTTCGTAATACGTTTCTCCTATAAAATTCCAACCATGAATATCGTCGATGTAACCATTATTATCGTCGTCTTTTCCGTTATTAGGAATTTCGTCTTCGTTAACCCAGAGTACATCATCTAAATCCTCATGATCTATATCAGTTGCCGAATCGATGACAGCGACTATAACTGTTTTTCCTTTTTTGTTTTTTATAACTTCTGAATACGCTTTTTCAACACTCATTCCTGGAATCGTGTCTTTTACCAAATCTAAATGCGACCAAGTATGTCGTTCATTTTCGGTTAAAGGAGACACTTTTAAAGGAGAACTATCAATGTTTTCGACAGGTGTCGAAATAATTCCGGAAGAACTTCCGCAACCAAAAAGCAGAAACGATAAACAAACTAGTAGAGAAAACGATTTTAGGGAGTAGTGCATTTTAATTAAAAACAACATTTGTAGTATAAACTTCTTTAAGTCTGACACCTTTTTCTGTGTGCTGAACCGTAATAATTTCGTTGTGTGCATCATGCTCTAAAAACAAATAAAAATTTTGATCTGCAGCAAGATTTAAGAATTTTTCTTTCTCATCCAATGTGAGCAGAGGTCTTGTATCGTAACCCATTACAAATGGAAGTGGTAAATGACCAGCAGTAGGCAATAAATCTGCCATAAAACAAATGGTTTTATCGTTATACCGTATCATTGGAATCATTTGCTTATCGGTATGACCATTAGCAAAAAAGATATCAAAACCAAGTTCAGAATTTTTTAAGATATCTATTTCAGGAAGCGAAGTAAATTTCAATTGACCACTTTCTTCCATTGGTAAAATATTTTCTTTTAGAAATGATGCTTTTTCACGATTGTTTGGTTGAGTGGCCCATTTCCAATGCTCTTTATTGCTCCAAAACTGCGCATTTTTGAAAGCAGGCTCATAACCTGTTCGGTCTTTGTTCCATTGAATACTGCCTCCACAATGATCAAAATGTAGATGCGTCATAAACACATCGGTTATATCATCACGATGAAAACCATGAGCTTTAAGCGAACTATCAATGGTATCATTTCCCCAGAGAAAGTAGTATCCATAAAACTTGTCGCTTTGTTTGTTTCCCATACCAGTATCAATTAAAATTAATCGTTTGCCATCTTCAATTAACAAACAACGTGCTGCGATATCAATCATGTTATTGGCATCGGCAGGATTAGTTCTTGACCAAATTGATTTAGGAACAACGCCAAACATGGCACCACCATCAAGTTTAAAATTTCCAGCGTTTATAGGATATAAATTCATATGAGAAGATAATTGACATGCAAATTACTAAAAGCATTAAACATTATTTCATTTAAGTACCATTTATTGAGGGATTTTTAACATTTTTAATAAATTATTTATCTAAAGTATTTACTTATATTAATGAAAATTTTACCGAATGAAAACAACTCCCAAAATTAAAAAAATGAAATTGTTGAGGTTTGGTCGTGACTTTAATCCAGACGAACAAGTTATTTTGCGAGACTACTTAGCTATTGAGCGAACCAGATTGGCTAATGAGCGTACGTTGCTATCTTATATTAGATCATCACTTTATTTGCTTTTAGGAGGTATTGCGTTTTTTCAACTCAAAGAGTTCACAAATTTTAAGTATTTGGCTTTACTATCATTAATTTTTAGTGGTGTTTTTTTTGTCATTGGAATCTATAGATTTACCTTACTTAAGAAGAGTTTGAAAAGGGTATATTACAAATCTGAAGAAAAACAATAACGCCATTAATCTGAACTATTATATGTAGTCTATTATGGATTTACTAATAACATTTGCTATTATTTTAGTTGGTGTTTTTCTCTTTGTGAAAGACTATTTTTCTATTGACACAACATCCATATTAATTATGGCAATGTTTATTGTCGCAGGAATACTGAGTCCTGAGGAAGGTTTCTCAGGGTTTAATCATCCTGCCACTATTACCTTGGGTTGTATTTTTGTTGTTAGTGGAGGTGTTTTTAGCTCAGGCATATTAGACGGACTCAGTTTTAAAATTATTAAACTTGCTAAAATTCATTACAGTATTGCACTCGTTGTTTGTTGCTGTATTTCTGGTTTATTTTCAGCGTTTATTAATGATACAGCAGTCGTTGCGCTATTACTTCCCATTGCCTTAACAGTTTGTAGAGAAACGAATATTAGACCTAGTATGTTGCTCATGCCAATTTCGTTCGCTGCATTATTTGGTGGTACATGTACTTTAATTGGTACCTCAACAAATATACTAGTAAGTAGTTACGCTAAAAAGTATGGTGTTGAAGAGTTTGGAATGTTTGAATTTAGCGGAGCAGCATTATGCCTTTTAGCCATTGGATTTGCTTATATTTTTATATTTGGTCCGTTACTATTGCCAAAAAACAGAGGAGAAAACAACGAGTTTACAAAAAAGGCAGAAACATATATTACAGAACTTTATGTTGAAGATCACTGTGAAGATATAAATTCATATTTGGGAAAATCTCAATTGGTACAAGACTACAATGTCAATGTGCTTTCGATTCTCAGAAATGATGTTTTAAAGCATAATTTTGGCTTAGATACCAGAATACTGAAAGGTGATATTTTAAAAATTATTGCACCTCCAGAAACCTTATCGAGACTTTTAGATATGAAAGGCTACAGTATTAAGGGTTCAAATCGTATGAAGGTCGCAGAGGAGAAGTTCAAATCCTTCAATCTTTACGAAGTAATTATTCCTTATGGCTCAAGTTTATCGGGTGTATCATTGAAAGAAATCAATTTCAGAAAACAATATAATTCGTCTGTAATAGCGATACGACACAGAGGTCAAAATAAATACGATAAATTAAGTCATATCGCATTAAAAGAGGGCGATATGTTACTGATTTTAGGTCAAGAAGAGGATGTCAATAATTTAGAATCAAGTAAGACAATTGTTAGACTCTCAGAATACGTAAAAAAACAAACCAACTATAAAAAAGCCATACCAGCTGTATTAATTGGTATTGCCGTTGTATTAGCAGCATCGCTAAATATTACATCAATATTAATTAGCGCAATGATAGGTGCATTACTGATGGTGTTGACAGGTATTTTAAAGCCCATGGAGGCATACAAAGCCGTAGAATGGAAAGTGATTTTTATGATGGCAGGTGTTCTTTCTATGGGAACAGCACTTGAAAAAGTTGGAGGTGCAAGCTTAATAGCAAACTATATCATGGAAACACTTGGTCAATATAACGCCCAAATCACCTTAAGTTTAATTTATTTAGTCACTTTTATTTGTACCAATTTAATTTCGAGTAAAGCAACAGCAGCTTTGATGGCTCCAATAGTTATAAGTTTGTCTGAGGCTATGCAAATTAGTAATCGTCCATTTTTGGTAGCTGTCATGTTTGCGTGCTCGCTCACATTTATGACACCAATGAGTTATCCAACAAACACTATGGTTTATGCTCCGGGAAATTATAAATTCAATGATTTTTTAAAAATGGGTACACCACTTAACCTCTTAATTTGGATAGCAGCATCGTTTATTATACCTTATTTTTTCCCTTTTAATTTGAATTAATTGATTTTTGAATAACGATTTTTAGGCTTACTAATAGATTATACAGATTAGCCCGTAATTGTTAATTTTTAAGTTATTAAAATTGATTTATCTTTAGCTTTCAAAAAAATGAATACATGTTAGAATTAGCGGGAATTATTATTTTAGGAATATTAGCGCAATGGGTTGCTTGGAAATTTAAAATTCCTGCAATTTTACCGTTGATTTTAATCGGACTTCTAGTAGGTCCAATTGCTGCTGAATATTTATCCCATGATGGAACAAAATGGATTGAACCCATTTGGAATGACGAAGAAGGCTTGTTTCCTGGCGAAAGCTTATTTTACTTTGTGTCGTTAGCAATTAGTATCATTCTGTTTGAAGGTGGTCTTACCCTAAAATTAAGTGAAATAAAAAATGTTGGTCCCGTAATTACCAAACTCATCACTATAGGCTCATTAGTTACCTTTTTTGGTGCAGCTGTAGCGGCCCATTTTATTTTTGATTTAAGCTGGGAAATTTCATTCTTGTTCTCTGGTTTAATCATCGTTACTGGTCCAACAGTTATTACACCTATTTTAAGAAATATTCCATTAAAAAAAGACATATCAGCAGTTTTAAAATGGGAAGGGATTCTTATCGATCCTATTGGAGCTTTGGTTGCAGTATTGGTTTATGAGTTTATTAGTGTTGATGCTGGTGGTGAGTTTACAAAAACAGCACTTATAGAGTTTGGTAAAATTGTACTTTTTGGGACCACATTTGGTTTTACATTTGCTCATGGACTCAACTTTATACTAAATAAAAAACTAGTCCCTCATTATTTAATAAATGTCTTTTCGCTTGCTGCTGTATTAGGCGTTTTTGTCTTATCAGATGTATTTGCACACGAGTCGGGATTATTAGCAGTTGTTGTTATGGGAATGGTTCTTGGCAATTCTAACTCTCCTTATTTAAAAGACATTCTTTACTTTAAAGAATCACTTAGCGTATTATTAATTTCTATTTTATTTATCCTCCTAGCAGCCAATATTAATTTTGACGAACTTCTGCTTATTTATAATTGGAAAACTGCAATACTTTTTGCCGTTATTGTCTTTTTGATTAGACCATTAGGCGTCTTTTTAAGCACTATAGGATCTACTCTTAAATTAAATGAAAAATTATTCATTAGTTGGGTAGGACCAAGAGGTATTGTTGCAGCAGGTATTGCATCTTTATTCGGACTTAAACTTGCAAGCTTAGGAGTTGTTGATGCAAAATATATTACTCCATTAGTATTTGTAATTGTATTAGGTACGGTTTTATTAAATGCAACAACTGCACGATTATTTGCTAAATTAGTGGGAGTATTTTTAACAAAATCAGAAGGAATATTAATCGTTGGCGCTTCAAAATTTTCCCGACTTATTGGTCTTTATTTAGAAGAAAATAACAGAAGTGTTGTTATGATAGATAGCAATCAGAATAATATTAGTAGAGCTAAAGAGTTAGGATTAGATGCAATAAACACGAATATTTACTCAGATACATTGTCAGACAATATTGAACTTAATGATGTTGGATACTTAATGGCAATGACCGGTAATTCAGATATTAATTCATATACCATTAACCGGTTCGGCAAAATTTTTGGTGAACATGGAAGCTTCAGATTAGTTTCTGCCGAAGAAATGAATGATGATAAAAACAACCCTGTAGAAGGCTTATTTTCTCATACAGACGATTATATTAGACTTACAGAAGTCGCTCGAAATTATCCGGCAATTCATGAAATAGACATACACGACAAGGAACACTATGATTCTTTGATAGACATGGCTAATAAAGACAAAAATGTCATTCCGCTTTTTATTAAGAGTGATGCAGGTGATTTAGAAATTATTTCATCCTTTAGCAAAGACATTGATGCTATTAGAGAAGGTTATAAACTCGTATATCTTGGAAAACATTTCGACATTGAAGATCTTCAAAACAAAGAGGTTTCTACCTAATTAAAAGCAATGTTATTGAAATCCAATTCCCAATTCCTCTAGTGTTATTCATTTCTTTTAAATAACTAAATAATCACTATCGCCGTAGTCTTTTATAAAAAAATAAGCTTAAAAAAACCGAAGTGAAATACTTCGGTTTATATCATTAAGACAGGTTTGTAAGATTAATCATTCAATTTTAACACAGCCATAAATGCTTGTTGCGGAATTTCAACATTACCAACTTGTCTCATACGTTTTTTACCTTTTTTCTGTTTTTCTAAAAGCTTACGTTTACGCGAAATATCTCCACCATAACATTTTGCTGTTACATCTTTACGTAACGCTTTAATGGTTTCTCTGGAAATAATTTTTGCACCAATTGCAGCCTGAATTGGAATATCAAATTGCTGTCTTGGAATAAGCTCTTTAAGTTTTTCACACATTTTTTTACCAATGTGTTGCGCGTTATCAGCATGAATTAAAGCAGAAAGCGCATCTACTGGTTGTGCGTTAAGTAAAATATCTAAACGAACCAGTTTTGAAACTTTCATTCCAATAGGAGAATAATCAAAAGACGCATAACCTTTTGAGACTGTTTTTAAGCGATCGTAAAAATCGAAAACAATTTCTGCTAATGGCATTTCAAAAGTTAATTCAACACGCTCAGGTGTTAAATAGGTTTGATTTAAAACCATACCTCGTTTTTCAATACAAAGCGACATGACATTACCAACAAAATCAGATTTGGTGATAATCGTTGCTTTTATAAACGGTTCTTCAACACGGTTTACAGTCGTTGGCTCAGGTAAATCTGACGGATTATTGACAATAAAAGCTTCGTCTGGATTTTTATTGGTGAAAGCGTGATACGACACGTTAGGAACTGTTGTAATCACAGTCATATCAAATTCACGTTCTAAACGTTCCTGTATAATTTCCATGTGAAGCATTCCTAAAAACCCACAACGGAAACCAAAACCTAAGGCTGCTGAACTTTCAGGTTGAAATACCAAAGAGGCATCATTTAACTGTAATTTTTCCATGGAGTTACGAAGCTCTTCGTAATCTTCAGTATCTACAGGATAAATTCCAGCAAAAACCATAGGTTTTACATCTTCAAAACCTTCAACAATATTAGTTGTCGGATTGGCGAAGTCTGTAATTGTATCACCTACTTTAACTTCCTTAGCCGTTTTTATTCCTGTAATTAAATAACCAACATCACCTGCTTTAACACTTTTTTTCGGAACCTGATGTAGTTTTAAAGTACCAACCTCATCAGCATAATATTCTTTATCTGTAGCGACAAATTTGATTTTTTGTCCTTTTTTAATTTCGCCATTGAAGACTCTAAAATAAGTTTCAATTCCTCTAAATGTATTGTAAACTGAATCAAAAATTAAAGCCTGAAGAGGTGCTTCAGGATCTCCTTTTGGTGCAGGAACTCGTTCGATAATTGCTTTTAAAATATTATCAACACCAAAGCCTGTTTTTCCACTGGCATGAATCACTTCTTCAGGATCACACCCTAAAAGATCAACGATGTCATCTGTAACTTCTTCCGGATTAGCGCTTGGCAAATCTACTTTGTTAAGTACAGGAATAATTTCTAAATCATTTTCTAAAGCCAGATAGAGATTAGAAATAGTTTGGGCTTGAATACTTTGAGCAGCATCAACAATTAATAATGCACCTTCACAAGCCGCAATGGAACGCGACACTTCGTATGAAAAATCAACGTGTCCTGGCGTATCAATCAGGTTAAGTACATAGTCTTGACCTTCATAATGATAATCCATTTGAATAGCATGCGATTTGATAGTAATGCCACGCTCACGCTCCAGATCCATACTGTCTAAAAGCTGGTCTTGTTTTTCACGAGCAGTAACAGAACCTGTAAAATCGAGCAAACGATCGGCCAATGTACTTTTTCCGTGATCAATATGTGCAATAATGCAAAAATTCCTGATGTTCTTCATAAATCAAATCTTCTTTAAAAGATGCTGCAAATATAATTGATTTCTTACGCATAAAATCATATTATTGTTTACAAAAAGCCTAACATATGAGCAAAAACCGTAAATAGTATTTAAAAACAAATGTTATATTGCGATGCAAAACCCTAATTAAATTTGAAATCCCTACTCAATTTTATAGTCTTGATGCTATGCTCATTAACGAGCTATGGCCAGAGTTTTTCTGTTTCAGGAACTGTAATTGATGCTGATAATATCTCCATTGAATTTGCAAATATCATTCTGTTAAGTGAAGATGAGAGCGAGGTCTTAAAGGGAACATCTACGGACGACAATGGGTTTTTCAGTATTCTTAATTTGGAAGAAGCTACTTACGTTTTAAAAATCAGCTATATAGGTTTTGAAAGTTTTAATCAAAAGATTATTCTAAGAGGTAATTTAGATTTGCAAACGATTCAACTGAATGAAGCTTCAGAGCGTTTAGACGAAGTTAGTATTATTGCGAAGAAGCCAACCATTAAGAGAGAGGCAGATCGATTGGTTTTTAACATAGAACAGACAGCTTTAGTAGAAGGAAATATGCTTCAGGTGCTAAAAAGCACTCCTGGCGTTTTGGTGATAGGAGATGAGATAACGGTTAAAAATTCTAATCCTACAGTTTATATCAATAACAGAAAAGTTAATTTATCTTCTGAAGATTTAAATCAGTTGCTTGAAGGATCGTCTGCAAATTCTATAAAATCAGTTGAGGTCATCACAAATCCATCTGCAAGATATGATGCAGAAAGTGGAGTCGTCATTAATATCATTATGACTAAAAATCTGGTTACAGGTTACAGAGGAAGTGTTTTTACAAATTACACACAAGGTGTTTTTCCGAGGTATAATGCAGGAACAAGTCATTTTTTTAAAAATGAAGACATCAGCTTAAATGTGAATTACAGCTATTCTAAAGATAAAATTAACAGAGAAGGAGACGACACTGTAAATTTCTTAGATAATTCAAATAATCTTGATCAAAGCTGGCGTTCGTTTACCAATAGAAATACCTGGTCTGAAACACACAACTTAAATACTAATTTCGATTATTTTATTAATGATAAGAACACCTTAAGTCTGTCATCAAATGTTTTGTATTTGCCATATTTTAAGTACAAAATAGCCAATAACACAATGATTACTGATGACAATGGTAATTTTTTATCACGATTTACAGCAGATAATTTATCGAGAGACAACAAGTACAATTTAGCGTTTGATATAGATTTCAATCATAAATTTACCAAAGGAGAATTGGTTGTAAATGCACACTACACAACATATAATTATGAGAGAAATCAAGGAGTGATTAGTAACTTTTTTGATGCGAATAATACCTTCCAAAATGCGAGTGCTTTTAACACTAATAATAACCAGGACACCAATATTTTTGCAGGAAAGATAGACTATAACTTACCAATTAATGAATCTTCAAATTTTGAAACAGGACTAAAATTTTCAAGCACCAATACCGAAAGTGATATTACTCAGTTTGATGTAGATCTTAATACTGGAAACGAAACCGTTGATGTTTTAAACTCTGATGCTTTTAACTATGATGAACGCATTTTCGCAGGCTATATCAATTACGATTTAAACACTGAAAAGTGGAGCATAAATGCAGGATTACGTGCTGAACAAACTAATATTGAAGGTGTTTCACCATCAACAAATATTACAAATTCTCAAGACTATTTAGAATGGTTTCCAAATGCAAGTCTGCAATACAACATTTCTGATAATTATAATGCATATATAAACTATAAACGAAGCATAGCACGACCAAGTTATGCGGCTTTAAATCCGTTTCAGTTTTTCTTAAATGATAATTATGTCGTAACTGGTAATCCGTTTTTAGTGCCAACGTTTACCGACCATTTTGTAGTAGGAACAAATATTACAGATTACTTTACATTTGAAGCCTACTATAAAAATTATGATGGTGCCATTTCTGAAATTCCCAGACAAAATAATGCAACCAATGTTATTGAATATATTTCAGTAAACTTCGATAAAACAGTTGAGTTTGGATTTGATTTTATCACCAATTTTAATGTCACAAACAGATGGTCTGTGTACGCTGTGACCTCTTTTTATAATTTTGAAGAACAAACCAATTTCGGATTGGGCTTTGTTAAACAAGATCAATGGTCTAATTATTCAGAATTGCAAAACAGTGTGACCTTGTTGAAGGATAATAGTTTAAATATTAGCTGTGCTTTGACTTGGGTTGGAAAAAATCTACAAGGGTTTCAAATTGTAGAAAACCGATTCTTTTCAGAACTCGCTATTTCAAAAACAATCTTAAAGAAACAAGGAACACTTTCACTTTCTGTAAGCGATATCTTTAATCAACATGATTTTGATTTGTCAACAAAATATCAAAACCAGTTCAACACACAGTTTGTTGATGTTGATGATCGCTATGTAAGATTAGGTTTCAGATATAAATTCGGAAACACTAAATTAAATAGCAATGTTCGCGCTATTGATACTGAAGAACGAGATCGATTAGAAAAGAAAGGCAATTAATTCGAGTTTATTTGTCATTCCGACTGAAATGGAGGAATCTTATTAAGTTTATTTGAGATTTAGCTACGCTGAACCTTACTGTTTCTCGGCTGGCTCAAAATGACAACATCATGTGACTTTTTGTCTTCACTACGTTCTGAATGACAAAGTCTTCTCGGATGTCATTCAGAGCAAAGCGAAGAATCTCTTAATCTTGCCATTCTGCAATAAATAGATTCGTATCTCTTCCACCTCCATTATTTCTGTTGGATGAAAATGCTAAATATTTTCCATCATTAGAAAACACAGGAAAGGCATCAAAGGTTTCACTATGAGTGACACGCTCCAGGTTTTTACCATCAATATCGATTAAGTATAAATTAAAAGGGAAACCACGTTCAGCTTCAAAGTTAGAAGAGAATAAAACTTTCTTTCCCGAAGGATGAAAAAACGGACTCCAATTAGCGTTTCCTAAATCGGTTAATTGGCGCAAATCACTGCCATCAGCATTGCAAATATATAATTCCATTTCGGTTGGCTCAACTAAACCTTCAGCCAGTAAATCTTTATATTCTTTAATCTCTTGTTCTGTTTTTGGTCGTGATGAACGGAAAATTAATTTGGTGCCATCAGGCGAAAAGAATGCACCTCCATCATAACCCAATTCGTTGGTGATTTGTTTGACGTCACTTCCGTCGATATTCATAGTATATAATTCTAAATCACCACTTCTTGTAGAGGTAAATACAATTTTATCACCTTTAGGAGAAACCGTTGGTTCGGCATCATAACCCTCTTCATTTGTTAATTGCTTTACAATATTGCCTTCTAAATCAGCCACAAAAATGTCGTAGCTGTCATAAATTGGCCAGATGTATTTTCCGTTTTTGCGTAAAGGCGTTTCGGGACATTCGTCTTGTTTTAAATGCGTAGACGCATAAATGATGTGTTTATTGTCTGGTAAGAAATACGCACACGTTGTGCGTCCATTTCCAGTACTAACCATAGGAGGCATATTGCCCTTAAAGGTTTCGTCAGCATTCATTAAGAACATCTGATCACAACCAACATTCCATGCTTTATTATTAGATTGAAACACTAATTGCTTGTCATCAAAACTCCAATAAGCTTCAGCATTATCTCCACCAAAAGTAACCTGACGAATCGATTTAAAGTGTTTTTCACCAGGATAAATCAATGAATCTTTTAAAACGTCAGTCATTTCAGGTTGTGTGTCCTTTACTGTTTCTGATGTAGATTTTGGGTCGTTTTTGCAACTTAAAAAAGCCGATACCAATATGACAAAGTATGTGTGTTTCATCCTATAATTAACTAAATTTGTTCAAAATTAAGACTTCATAAGATGAAAAACATATTATTTATACTTTTTTTGTTGGTGTTGATAGCCTGTAAAACAGATTCTAACAAAAAAATGAAGGACATCACCATTAAAGAGGATGTTGCTTTTTTGGCTGATGACAAGCTTGAAGGCAGACAAACAGGAAGCGATGGTGAATTAGCAGCAGCAGATTATATAGCAGAACGTTTTGAAGCGCTCGGACTTTCAACTAAAGGTCCAGATGGTTATTTTCAGACGTTTACCTTTAAACCTAAAACTGATCCACATCAAGAGGTTAATTATACGGTTAAGGATGGTGACAGTACAATTACAGGAACAAATGTGATTGGATTTCTTGATAATAATGCAGAAAACACCATCATTATTGGTGCACACTACGATCATTTAGGTTATGGCGCTGAAGGATCTTTATATAGAGGAGAATCGCAAGAAATTCATAATGGTGCAGACGACAATGCTAGCGGAATTGCAGTACTATTAAATTTAGCTCAGAAATTAAAAAAGAAGAATAAAGGTAATAACTACTTGTTTATTGCATTTTCGGGAGAAGAAATGGGATTATTAGGTTCAAATTATTTTACCAAACATTCAACTATTGATTTATCGAAAGCTAATTATATGCTGAATATGGACATGGTTGGTCGTTTAAAAAAAGACAGTACGTTAGCCGTTTACGGTGTTGGGACCTCTCCAATTTTGAAACAAGTGGTCAAAGCCAATAATTCTAAATTCAAAATTATTGAAAACGAATCTGGAGTGGGTCCAAGTGATCATACTTCATTTTATAACAGTGAAATCCCAGTATTACACTTTTTTACTGGTCAGCACGAAGATTATCACAAACCAGGAGATGACATTGAAAAGCTCAATTATAAAGGTATGGAGACTATTTCAACCTATATTTTTGATATCATTTCTGATCTTGATGATAACGGAAAACTTCCTTTTAGAAAAACCAAAAATGAAAGTGAAGATGTGCCAAGATTTAAAGTTGGATTAGGCGTAATTCCAGACTATTTGTACGACGGAAAAGGCATGCGAATCGATGGTGTTAGCGAAGACAAACCAGCTCAAAAAGCCGGACTTCAAAAAGGTGACATCGTTGTGAAACTTGGTGATAGTTTAGTTACAGATATGATGAGTTATATGCGAGCTTTGTCGGCTTTTGATACAGGTGATAAGACTAAAGTAGTTGTGAAACGTGGAGCTGATGAGGTTGAAGCAGAGATTGAATTTTAGATTTTGTAGGTGTTAAAATCTAAAGACGATATCATCACCAAAATCCATCTTATCATTTCAATATGTGTGGTAATTCCTGTAGCTTTTGTTTATGGTTTAAAACCAGAGTTATGTTTTGATATGTTTTTGGAGACTATTGATGAGCACAATTTTTACAAAGCCATCATGGGTCTGTATTTAGGTTTTGCAATATTGTGGATAATAGGTGTTTTTAAATCTACCTACTTAAAATTAGCCATCATTACTAATATTATTTTTATGCTTGGTTTGGGGTCAGGAAGAGTATTGAGTTTGCTTTTTGATGGTGTGCCAACCTTAGGTTATGTTTTCGGAACTGTAGCAGAATTATTTTTGGGAATTTATGGTATTTGGGTTTTGAAAAGAGTAGCCCCTTGAATACAATATAAAAAACTGTAATTTTGCGCAAAATAAATTGACTTTGGTAAAAATTGGAAACATAGAACTTCCTTATTTTCCGTTGCTTCTGGCACCAATGGAAGATGTTAGTGATCCTCCGTTTCGTGCATTGTGTAAGGAGCAAGGAGCAGATGTAGTATACACTGAATTTGTATCTAGCGAAGGCTTGATTCGTAACGCTTCTAAAAGTGTTATGAAGCTCGATATATATGAAAAGGAGCGTCCTGTTGGGATTCAGATTTTTGGAGCCAATATGGAAAGCATGTTGCAAACCATTGATATTGTTGAGAAATCAAATCCAGATATCATAGACATCAATTTTGGCTGTCCAGTTAAGAAAGTTGTGAGTAAAGGTGCAGGTGCAGGAATTCTGAAAGACATTTGTCTGATGGAACAGTTAACTGCTGAAATGGTTAAACGCACCAATTTACCAGTAACTGTAAAAACCCGATTGGGTTGGGATCACGATTCGATAAAAATTGTTGAGGTTGCTGAACGTTTACAAGATGTAGGTTGCAAAGCGATTTCAATCCACGGAAGAACACGTGCTCAAATGTATAAAGGGGAAGCCGATTGGAAACCTATTGCTGCGGTAAAAAACAATCCGAGAATGCACATTCCTGTCTTTGGAAATGGTGATGTTGATACTCCGGAAAAAGCCATGTTAATGCGAGATAGTTTCGGTTTAGATGGCGCAATGATTGGTCGTGCAACAATTGGCAACCCTTGGTTTTTTAAACAAGTCAAACACTTTTTTGAAACTGGAGAGCATTTAGCTCCAATTTCAATGGAAGAACGTGTGGATGCAGCCAGGCGTCATTTGCAAATGTCGATTGACTGGAAAGGTGAAAAACTAGGTGTATTTGAAACCAGACGACATTATACTAATTATTTTAAAGGGATTCCAAACTTCAAGGAATACCGAATGAAAATGGTAACAAGCGATGATTCAAAAGATGTGTTTGCTGCTTTTGATGAGGTGTTAGATAAGTTTTCAGGTTACCAGTTTGCTACTTAGTAGGTTTTGCAAGAAGGATGGAGCACTTCGACTGCGCTCAGTGCAGGCGATATGTTTGAGCTCTCTAGACGTTTTTGTCTAGAAGCGAGTTGCGAGAGCCTGTTTGCCTGAGCAACTTGCCCCAATAATCTTAATTAGATTTCACTAAATGTTTTGTAATTCGCTGTGATGCCAATTTTGACGCCAGCAAGCCAAGTATGGTGATGGTTACCAACACAAGAATGAAGTTTATGGTTTTTAAGACCACAGGATAAGGCTCTGAAGGAATAATCATAACCAACGAAAATTGCTGTTGCAGAAAGACAATGACGAACCCTAAAATGAGTCCGATAAGTCCACCAAGAATCGTCATTAAACTTCCTTGAAGAAAGAATATACGTCTGATGTCTTTTGTGGTTGCGCCTAAATTGAAAAGGGTGTGTAGCGATTCTTTTTTGTCGAGAATCATCATGATTAAAGCACCAATTACATTAAATAACGCAATGATTATCACTAAGGTGAATATAAGATAGACAGCTACGTTTTCAGTATTAAGCATTTTGTAGAGCGCATCGTTAAGCTGACTGCGATTTTTGATTTGAATGTTAGTTCCTAAAATAGTCTGTAATGCTTCGCTAACTTGAGTTTTATCTGCATTAGGTTGCAATTTAAATTCTAATGCAGATACCTGATTGTCGTTATAGTTGAGAAGTTGCTTTACAGTTTCAATATCGGCATAAATGTAGTCGTAGTTTAGGGCTTCGTTGATGTTAAAAACACCAATATTAAACACCTTAATTGTGTTGAAAGCACCTTTAACAGAGGTAATTTGTCCTTTTCCAGGTTTAGGTACAGAAATGGTAAGGCTCTTTGTCATATCAAGCACACCAAAAGATAAAGCATTTGAAATTCCGCCTCCAGATACAATTTGAGAAGTACCGTTTTCTAACCAACGTCCGTACATGATCATAGAATCTATTGACGTTACTTTTTTGTAGTTCGCATCGACACCTTTTAAGGTAATGATTTGTTGTTTTTGATCAAATTGTACAATGGCGCGTTCTTCAATAATTTTAGAATACGACGCAATAGCATCGATGTTGTTTAGAGCTTCTAATTGTTTTTCGCTAAGAGATAATGATTTACCCTGAAAAGGAACAGCTTTCAAATCGGGATCGACCAAAGAAGAAAACCTGAGGCTAAACTCTTTTAAACCAGCAAAACCTGAAAGCACGACAAATAAAGCTGCAGAAGCAATTATGGTTCCTGAGGCTGCAATAATGGTCATGATATTGATAGCATTATTACTGCTTTTTGAAAACAAGTAACGTTTTGCTATGTACAATGAGAAGTTCATTTTTAAGTGTTGTAAAACAGACGCTTAAGATTTTTTACGTCTTCCCAAAAGGTCTTCATCTTTTATTGGATTTTCTTCACCTTTAAGTGATCTTTCAATACCATCAATATACTCCAGAGAATCATCAATAAAAAACTCTAAATTAGGCATACGTCGCAGTTGATTTTTGGTACGTTGCGCCATTTCATGACGAATTAAAGGTGTGTTTGAGCGAATACCTTCAATTAATTCCTTTCCTTTATTATTAGGAAACACACTGAGATACACTTTAGCAACCGATAAATCTGTTGTAACATTCACCTTGCTTACTGAAATAATAACGCCTCGCATTCCGCCATCCTTAGCTGCTTTTTGTAATATATCTGCAAGATCTTTTTGTAAAAGTCCGCCAATTTTTTTCTGTCGTTGAGTTAATTCTTCCATAGTTACTAGTATACATAATCCTTTGCAAAAGTAGAGGATATTTAAGTATTATCTTGTTTTTGATAGCAAAATTCATACCTTAGAATAAGAATTTGGTTTAAACATAAACTTAAATACCTAAAATGAAAAAAATTGAGCATATAGGCATTGCAGTCAAAGACATAGAAGCCTCTAATGATTTATTTGGAAAATTGTTTAATAAGAACCATTACAAGACAGAAACGGTCGAGAGTGAAGGTGTCATGACATCTTTTTTTAAAGTTGGTCCAAACAAAATAGAACTACTTCAGGCAACACATGACGAGAGTCCGATAGCGAAATTTATAGAAAAAAAAGGAGAAGGCATACATCATATTGCGTTTGCGGTTGAAGATATTGTGTCGGAAATTGAACGACTAAAAGGAGAAGGTTTCAGAATGATTCATGAAAAACCCAAGAAAGGTGCTGATAATAAGTTGATTGCTTTCTTGCATCCAAAAGCTACAAATGGCGTTCTCATTGAGTTGTGTCAGGATATTGATAAATAAATTGATGCTATTTTCTTTGTGGAGTTTTAAAATATGTAGTAATATTGCACACTCTTTAGTCATAAAGATATTGACAAATGTCAATGGTCCCATAGCTCAGTTGGTTAGAGCACCTGACTCATAATCAGGTGGTCCTTGGTTCGAGCCCAAGTGGGACCACAAATTAAAAACAAGCCTTACAAAGATGTAGGGCTTTTTTTATGGCTAAGCCTAAGGAAAGGTTAAATATTATGTGTCGTTCGAAAAATTATTTTGTGATGTCGCACACTTGTGTATTTTTGTAGTTTAAGCAAATCTAAAATTTGATTAATCTTAAAAATAGTTAGGCGCAACATTCGATGTTATTAATCAAATACAGTTCACTTTGAAAATTAATTTCAATAGAATTATTAGTTTTTTTCCTCTCAAACGGAATGCAATAATCTTTGCATTAGTATTATTAATTGTAGTTTATTTTATTAAAAATGAGTTCTTCGTAGAAGAGGATAGTATTAGGCTTTACCTTGAATTATTTGCTTGGTTAATAGGCTTTTTCATAATGATTCTTGTAGGTATTGGTTTCATTCACACATTGATATGTTATTTCCATTTTGTTACCAATAGAAAACATATTGAGCCGAAAATAGATATAGGACTCGAGGGCAATATTAAAGGTGAAGCTGGATTAGTACCTGTGATGATTTCCTTACCGAAAGCATTACTTCCATTACTAGGATATATTAAAATAAAAATTGAATTTGAAAACGGTAACCTTTCAGATACGATCGTCATCAACAAATTCTCAAAAGGTTTCGAAAAATTACTTCCAAAAGAAGGTTCTACACTGGTTTGGCTTCCGGATAGAAAACAATATCATGCGAAGGGATTTCTAATTAGTTTTATTGATTATTTACAATTTTTTCGATTTACCGTTTACAAGAAATCTCAAAATTCTTTTTATCTCCATTCAGCTGAAATCGATATTGATCTTCAGGAAATTAATCCTTCAAAAACGAAAGAAGAAGTAGAAAAAATAAAAACGTCTAGAAAAGTAGAAGGCGATTTTCTAAACTATAAGGATTTTG
Source organism: Psychroserpens mesophilus (assembly GCF_000826645.1). Classification (GTDB taxonomy): domain Bacteria; phylum Bacteroidota; class Bacteroidia; order Flavobacteriales; family Flavobacteriaceae; genus Psychroserpens; species Psychroserpens mesophilus. Next base: position 128,400 of record NZ_JXJP01000014.1, on the reverse strand, counting down.
AAATGGGTGACGATGTACGAAGAATCGTCTGGAAAATTTTTGCAAAAAACAGAGAACTCGTCATAAGAACGCCTGAAGTTATCAATCCTTATGCCTCTCATATTAAATTCCATACAAGTTTTTATAATTTAATATCCAAAGACTTAACTTCAGTATATGCCATTAGCATGCTTAATTATTTCAAAGATGTCGTTTACAACATTTGCTTGAACATTAAAAAAATGGATAAGAAAGTAGAATTTAATATCGATCAAGCCGTTAATGAGTTTGTGAGTGTAAATGAAAAAGATCGTGTCGGATTTCAACTTAGTTCAGCAAATTGGCAAAATAATTATTCGGTTAATGAAATTAAGGCCTCAGGAGAATCGATAATATGTGTGTCTTCTTTAATTAGTTCAGAAGAATTATCAACGTTAATAGAAAAAGGGTCTTCAAACATCATTATTGTAAAAGTATCACGCCATTTAGACTATCAGAATTTGTTTAACTTCAAAAATTTATTTTTAAGGAAAGACCAAAAAAGCGAATTGAGCAAATTAAGTTGGTATATATCATCGACTCGAGGAAAGGTCAAAAGGAATGAAAAAGAAATTGAGAAATTAGTGTCTAACTCAAATTTTATAGGACAAATCTTATGAAAAACATCAACTATAAAGAGCTGGCATTTGGATTAATTTTCTTAATTCTGCCTACGATACTTATCATGTATCCCTTGCTGGACTTTTTAGCAGAATATTATTCATTACTATTTATAAATAAGCATTTCTTGGTTAGTGTTTTCGCTATTGGAATAGTTACCGCTTACTTACTACATACAACTAAAATTAGGTTCTTAATTATCTTTGGATTGCTGGTGTTAGTCATAAACATCCTTTATAATTCTATTAGTTCAGTTCCATTTAATGAATTTGATGCGTATTACGTTGCCAATAGATTCAAAATAAACACCATCATATTCGTTTTTGGTTGGTTTTCTGGGTTTGCAATATCCAGATGGAGATACTATTTAATCGTGTTTTCAATAGTACTTACAACAGTATCGGTATTTCTCATTTCAGATTTAGAAATGTCTAACGTCAATGAGATGATTTGGTTAATTGCACCAACAGTGCTTTTCCTCTTTTACGGACTTTTTGTGAAGGAGTTACTTAAAACGATAAAGCAGCAGGAAAACACAAATTACATAATGGTCGTATTGAGAATTCTGTTATTCGCATTGATTGCTTTTTTTCTGTTTTGGCTAACCATTCAACTTTTAGATACTAAGTTAGATCATATTCAAAATGAGATTACCAAATCAAAAAATGAAGGCGATGAAGACGGTTCAGGAGATGACGATAAAGATGGTAAAAATGATTCTGAAAAAGATAAAAACGGCTCTTCTGGCGCAAGATTTAATTTAGATGATTATTTAGGGTTGCGTGATCGCTTAAAAGTTTCTGATGAACTTCTTTTTTGTGCCAACATTGATAATTTTATAAATGAATCAACGCCTAATCCGCAATACATTACTTTATACCATCTTAACCAATATAATCCAACTTTAGAGCAATTTGAAATTGATCCAGATAGTATTGTTCGTGATTTATTCTTGCCGAATCCAACCAAAATACCACAATATTTTAGTCAGCAAAACGACTCGGTTCTGGTCTATGATAAGATGGAACGCGCCACAAAGCAAGTTAAAAGCACAATCTATATTGCTGGTCTTGATCCTGAAGTTTTTGTAGCGCCAAGTACAGCTTATGCATGTCAGCCTATTTCAATAGAAGAAGCATTTCAAGAGGAGTATAAATTTGCTTATAATGTCTATTCAGAAGTATCAGAATTAAATAGCGCCTACTTTGTTTACAACACGAATAACCAATCTATTATTGATTATCAGGAAAATCGATATCGCACCTTAAGACAAGCCAAGAATTACGATGATGAAGATGATGCTTTCATGAGCTATTACACTGAAATTCCTGAAGGTGATCTCTACAATCAAATAGGTCAGCTAGCCGATAGTCTCGCTCAAGATAATCAAACCACTATTGATAAAATCTTGAGTATTAGAAATTACTTTTTATCCGAAGATGAAAATGGTGAACCACTTTATACTTATACGTTAACTCCAGGAAAACCTACTGATCCCAATATTCCAAATGCAAGTATGTTAGGCGAATTTTTGTTTAACACACATGAGGGCTATTGTACGTATTATGCCACGTCTTCATTATTTATGCTCAGGTCTTTAGGTATTCCTTCAAGGGTCGCTGTAGGATTTATGACTGTCGATAGAAGTTATAAAACTCCAGGATGGTATTGGTTTTATGCAGATCAGGCTCACGCTTGGACGCAAGTTTATATTCCTGAATATGGTTGGTTAGATTTTGATATGACCGTAAGTAATCAGGAAGCAGAAGAAGGGCCTCAACCTGATGGAACACCTCCAACGCCTCCTACTAAAGAAACCTTTGTAGGTAAAGGTCTCATTACTGTGGTCGATACGATTAGCAAAAAAATGGAACTTCGGGTGGATCAAATGATTATAAACGACATTGGTATTTCTCTTGATAGTGCTTCTATTATGGAAATGGATTTTGATGTAAATCAGGCGAAAGTTTTCGCAGGCGAACAAGCTATTTCACTTCAAAATGTAAAGCTTGGCGATACTGCAGTAATGGTGTCATTTGATTACAAACTAGGAAGTATTCGACCTCAAAGAGAAAACGAAAGTATAGAAAACTATATGAAACTCTTTCCAGATCCTTTAACGATTATGGAAGTTCATGTTCCAAAACTTGAAGAAGAAACCTTAGGAGAAGAACCGAAAGAAGATGAGGAAAGTGTAATTGAAACTATAACCGACTGGTCTATTTACATTCTTGCAAGTATTCTTCTTATATTGTTGATATTGATGTGCTCACCAATCTGTTACTTTTGGTGGTTATCTAACAAGGCAAAAAATAACAAGTCGGCTTATGTAGTTTCAGAAGTAAATTATAAAAACGCACATTTTCTCCTCAATCAGATGGGAATTCCAAGAGGATCACAAACATCGATGGTTTATGCACGAGATGTTGTAGATCCTAAATTTGGGACATACTTCGAAGCCTTTATTAGCATTTATCAAAAGTTGAAATATAGTGGAGATAAACCTACCGACGATGAGGTTAAATTCATTCGCGGATTTCATTCAGATTTTAATAAAAAAGTCTTATCTCAATATAGTAAATCAGAACGCATTTTGAATTTTATTAAACCTAATAAATGGATTCATTACATGTTGAATCTTAATCTAAAAAAATAGCTTACAATTATGAACGAGAACATAGAAAACACAAATTCAGATCATCAACGATTTGCTCCACCATCAAGTATAGTTAGTTCTCCAGACTCTCCTGGATTTAAAATAGACCTGTTAATTGATAATATTGGTAAGGTTGTAAAAGGTCATAGAGAACAGATTATTCAAATTGTTACCTGCCTTATTGCTAAAGGACATATTTTATTAGAAGATAATCCAGGTTCTGGAAAAACCGTTATGGCTAAAACTCTGGCGTATTCGTTATCTGGAAAACATGGCCATTCCGATTTTAAAAGAATCCAGTTCACACCAGATTTATTGCCTATGGACTTAATTGGAACGCATTTGTATGATGAAGGCAACAAAGATTTTATATTCAAAAAAGGGCCACTGTTTTCAAATATTTTGTTGGCAGATGAAATTAACAGAGCTTCACCAAAGGTGCAGTCGGCTTTACTGGAATGTATGGCTGAAAACCAAATCTCTATTGGAGATAAAACCTATAAGCTTGAAGATTTATTCTTTGTCATTGCAACTCAAAACCCCATCGAGATGGAAGGGACTTATCCATTGCCAAATGCACAATTAGATCGATTTTTTATGAAAATTAATTTCGGTTATGTCACAAAGGAAATTGAGCTTGAAATTTATAAAAAACAATTAGAAATCCAGAGGTCACAAGACACCGTTGAGCCTGTATTAGACATGAAAGATATTCTTATGCTCAGAAGCAAAGCAGAAGAAGTGCATGTAGATGATGAAATTATTGTGAGTATCAATAACATTGTAAGACAAACCAGAGAGCATTCAGGAATCTTACTTGGCGCCTCTGTAAGATCAGGAATCATCCTTTTAAAATGTTTAAGAGCATACGCTGTAATTCATAAACGAAATTATGTGATAGAAGACGACTTGGCATCATTAGTAAAGCCTGTGCTTCAACATCGACTTTTATTTAAAAATCTTGGTGCCGAAAGTAATGCAATCCAAAGCATTGTCAAAACTGAAATTGATCGCTTGTCTAGGCTTAATTTAAAAAAGTAGCTCGTGAAAATCACTAACATAAATATTGTTATTTTATTTGGATTGTTCTTTTTAGGAGCGTTCAATGCACATGCACAACGCATTGAAATTGATCGACTTGAAAGAGAATTTAGAGGAAGTTACAGCGGACGTAAAGCTTATGAACTTTCTCAAAAAATGATTCAGTTAGACAGTACGTATTATGTTGGTCATTTTTTTGAAGCTAATTATCGTTATGAAAGAGCTTCAGATAAGAGAGGTTATGAAGCTGCAATAAAATCTCTTGAAAAAGCTGTTGCATTGCTTGAAAAAGATTTTCCTAGAAAATTAAGAAGAACCACAGAAATTCAAGCTTACATTGATAGCTATCAATATCAAAGAAAGTATGCGTTTCTGATTTATTTTTTAGCAAAATGCTATGAGTATGTCGATAAACCAAGTCAGGCCATAAAGGTGGTAAGACGACTTCAAAACCGTGATTTTGTATTTAATTTTGGAATAAGTCCTTATAGTCATATTTCATGGATTTATTTGCGTAATCGCATGTATAGTCCAGAAAAGTACGACTTTCTAAAACCTAATATTGAAGAAAATCTTGAAATAGCCTCCAGGTTTGCCGATTCTATTAAAACCAGCGACAAACATAATCAGTGGTTTTTAAATACCTATTGGCCAGATTTTTCAAATGATGCCTTATTGAGTTATTACCATTATAAAAACATCATTTACTCGCATCAGATTAAATTGGATTCAGCTGAATATTTTAGTGAGCAATTAAGACGATACGATAGGCTTTCTCATAATAATTATGGAAACCTTCAATTTATTCAGGCTAAATTTACAGAGGCTGAAGATAGTTATGAAACAGCGCGTCAAAATGATGACTATATCCAAAAAGACATCAAAGAATTTGATTACATGCAATCGGCTATAAAAATTTTTCAAAACGACTTGCCTTCTGCTAAATCTATCGTAGAAAACTCTATAAAAAACCTTGGCAATGCTCCAGGATTTGGCTGGAATAATATAGCACTCAGCAGAGCGTATTACTATTCTGGAGATTTAAAAAAGTCTAAAGAATTTCGAGACAAAGCCGCTAATTTTAAAGAAATTCATGTTGGTAGTACTTGGGGAGAAGTAGCTTATGATCGCAACACGCTGTTGTTTAAATATTTGTACCATAAGAAATCTATAAGTGACATCACCTTTAGAGATAAATCGTACTGGTATAAACCGAAAAAATTATACGACATCTCTAAACACCATTTTAAGCAAGAAAATGCTCATTTGCTTTTAACCAGTGAACTTTCCGCAGATCCAGAGCGATTTATAGGTTATTATAATTTATTTGCTTCTGAAAACAATATTTTTTTCGATGAGATCTGGGAACTTATAAAGTATTTTAATTCAGATTATTTCATCAAAATTTTCAAAGACAAATTACAGGAAGATGAACGTGAACGCGTTCATAAATACTTTAACTATTTTATCGCTCAATTTCATCTGGAAGATGGTGATTATGACCTAGCTATTAAAGAGTTTGAACGTGTTTTAGAAGATGATTATTTAGATGAAACTAACGAAAAATTACTCATAGCCAGAATACACGAAGGATTAAGCAAAGCTTATGAAGAAAAGGAAAACATGGTCGCTGCCAATGACAATCTCATGGCATTTTATATGAATTTTCCACAATTGCTTCCGTATTCAGACCTTAAAATGAAATTTAATTTCAAAGTTGCCAATAAAACTTTGACACCAGAACAAGAAAAAATTGTGGAAGACCTTAAAGATTGTAATATCGAATGGGTTGAAAACGATTTAAACTGGCCAACGTTAAGTATCAACTTTACAAAAAATGATAAAAACCAAGTCATAGACTATCAGGTAGAAGTCGCTAATGACATTAAGTTTGAAGGCAACTTAGATTTAGCAAACATTGAGGAGCATCCAGGACAACTCATAGCATTTAGGGCTTTCGGAATTGAACTGGAATAGATCAAAAATTAACGAGTTAGAATTTTCAAAAACTTAACACGTTTTACAATTACCTCCATCTTTCTTAACGCCCAATTTCACCAGAATAGTTTCCAATAAACACCATTTTGTGAAGGCAGATTGTATTAAATTAACACCAATAAATACGGTAAACCACATCCAGTTTGGATTCACATAAACGGTTAGAACTACGCTTAAAAGCACCATAAAACCAACGATGACTCTAAAATATGTATTTAACATTTTGATTAATTTTTTTTAAGGTTATATAAATTTTTCAATAGGAACAACAACAGCTTTAATAGGATTATTTGTTTCCAAATGTTCGTTGTAATCTTTAATTAAATGGAACAAATGGTCAATGTGTTCATCATCTGTAAAAGAGAAAAACAAATTGGATTCATTGCCACTTTTTTCTCCTGAAAACCAATTAGAAGCCATCAATATTGACGATCCATTTTTGTAGCCATCAATATCTGAACTGCTAAAATTATCAATATTTGCTTTTTTGAATAGTTTCAAAACATCCTTCTGAAACTCCTCGACTGCAGTAACTATGACTAATTTCATCTTTATGATTTTTATTTATAATTTTTCTTTTCAATCATGTAATACACTAATGGTACAACTAATAAGGTTAATACTGTAGAAACGATAGTTCCTCCCATTAAAGAGATGGCTAAACCTTGAAAGATGGGATCAAATAAGATCACAAATGCTCCAATAACAACGGTTCCTGCTGTTAATAAAATGGGTGTTGTACGCACTGCTCCAGCTTCAATTGCTGCCTGTTTTAAGGGCACACCTTCTGCGGTTCTTAGATTGATAAAGTCAATGAGTAGTACCGAATTTCGCACCATAATTCCAGCTAAAGCAATCATACCAATAAATGAAGTTGCAGTAAAAAAAGCGCCCATAATCCAGTGTCCTAAAATAATACCAATTAAAGACAATGGAATCGCAACCATCATTACTACTGGTGCTTTAAAGTTTTGAAACCATCCTACAATTAAGATATAAATCAAGATAATAGCGCCTAAAAAGGCAATCCCCAAGTCTCTAAACACCTCTAGTGTAATTTGCCATTCTCCATCCCATTTTACGGTGTAATTGTCTTCAAAGTCTGGCTGGCCTAAATACATTTCGTTAATCTCGTAACCTTTAGGTAGCGGAATTTCCTTCAGTTTTTCTTCCATTCCCAGAATTGCATAGGCAGGACTCTCTAGTTCACCAGCCATATCTGCCATAACATAAACGACACGTTTCTGATTTTTACGATAAATACTTTTAGCAGCAGTTGTTTCAGTAATGGTAACCAGATCTGCAATTGGTAACATATTACCTTGTTTCGATTTTACTTTCAATTGAGAAATATCTGTAACTGTTGATTTTTCTTTTTCATCAAGGGCTAATACCAATCCTACTTGGTTTGAAGCGTCTTCATCGTATAAATTTGTAATCGTCCTGTTAGACAATGCCATATTCATCGTATGTGCAATTTGCTGAGGCGCCACACCATATAACATTGCTTTTTCTTTATTGATTTCGAATTGAAACTCCTTCTGATCTGCTTCAACCATCCAATCAATATCTACGACATCAGTTGTGTTTTTTAAAATGTTCTGAATACTATTTGCAATTCTCATTTGTTCATCGTAATCAGGTCCATAAACCTCAGCAACAATAGTAGATAAAACAGGTGGTCCTGGTGGCACTTCCACTAGTTTTACATTTGCATTGTATTTGGAAGCAATTTTTTGAATATCTGGACGCAATAATTTTGCAATATCATGACTTTGTGCAGAGCGCTCTTCTTTATCTAATAAATTGACTTGAATATCTGCCATATTCGATCCACCACGTAAATCATAATGACGAACCAGGCCATTGAACGTTATAGGTGCAGACGTTCCGATGTAATTTTGGTAATTCACCACTTCTGGTCTGGTTGCTAAATACTGGGCGATTTCTTGTGCCACTACTCCCGTTCTTTCTAAGGTTGTCCCTTCGGGCATGTCTATGACCACTTGAAATTCATTTTTATTATCAAAAGGCAACATTTTTACGGCTACCGATTTGGTAAAAAATAAGATCATCGTTGCCATTAGCAAGATAAATGTTCCACCTAAGAACAACCAACGCTTCGTTTTACTTTCTAATAAAGGTCGTTCAAACTTATTGTAAACTCTGTAAATAAGTGTGTCTTCAACTGCTTTTTCAGGCTTCTCTTCTTGGCCTTTTTTATCTTTTTCTCTTAAGAAAATATAACCCAAATAAGGCGTAATAGTTAAGGCGACAAACAAGGATAAAATCATTGCGATAGAAGCTCCAATTGGCATTGGTGCCATATATGGTCCCATTAATCCAGAAACAAAAGCCATTGGTAACACTGAAGCTATGACAGTAAAAGTTGCCAAAATGGTAGGGTTTCCTACCTCATTAATCGCATATAAAGCTGCTTGCTTAAAAGGCAGGCGTTTCATTTTAAAATGCCTGTGCATATTTTCGGCTATGATGATAGAGTCGTCAACTACAATCCCAGTGACAAATACTAAAGCAAATAACGTGATTCGGTTTAAGGTATAATCCAACATGTAGTAACTCAAAAGCGTCAATGCAAAGGTAATAGGTACCGATAAAAACACGACCAATCCACCTCGCCAGCCCATGGCTAACATTACCACAATAGTAACCGCTATAATAGAGCCTATAAGATGCAATAACAATTCGGATACTTTATGTGACGCTGTTTCACCATAATTTCTAGTGATTTCTACATGAACATCATCTGGAATTAAAGTGGTACGTAAATGCTCAACTTTATCAATAATGACTTCTGCAATTTTCATAGCATCAGCACCTTTTCTTTTCGCTACCGAAATCGTCACTGCTGGATATTCCGATTTATATTCTGAAGCTTTTTCACTGCCTTTTCCAAAACCTAAGCTCACATAATTTTGTGGTACTTGTGGTCCGTCGATAATCTTGGCTACTTGCTTTAAATAAATAGGCTGATTTTGTTGCACACCAACGACTAAGTTTTCTACATCTGTTACCGATTCTAGAAACTTACCTGTATTCACCAAAAATTCAGTGTCGTTCTTATCAAAACTTCCGGAGCTTAACTGGCTGTTATTTGCCTTAATCATTTCAGAAACCGATAAGAAATCCAATCCACTTGCTGCCAGTTTATCCTTATCTAAAACCACGCGTAACTGACGGTCTCTACCACCAATTTTATGCGTAATTGCTACATCGTTTACTTTTTTAATTTCAGCCTCCAGTTCTTGCGCCATTTGACCCAATTGGTAATCGTTGTAGTTTTCACTCCATAAGGTTAAACCTAACATGGGCACATCATCAATTGCTCTGGTTTTCACCAATGGAAATGTCACACCAGCTGGCATCTGGTCCATGTGTTTATTAATTTCGTTGTATAATTTTACAAACGAACGCTCAATATCTTCACCAACATAAAACTGTACGATGACCATGCCTTGCTCTTTCATCGACGTAGAATACACGTATTCCACGCCTTTAATATTCGAAATTAATTGCTCCAGTGGTTTGATAACGCGTGATTCTACTTCCGTCGGACTTGCACCTGGATAACCCACAAAAATGTCTGCCATTGGCACATCTATTTGTGGCTCTTCCTCTCGTGGAATTAAAAATGAACTATACACACCAACCACCATAAACACAATCATTAACAAGACCGTTAACTTCGATTGCATAAAGACTTTGGCAATTTTACCTGCGATTCCTTCTTTCATTTTATACTTTTATTTTGGGCGTTTTAACAGGCTATCCGTTACAATCTTTTTTTGCCATATATGGCAGCAAAAAAAGGATTTCCACTGCTATCCTTAACGCGACTTTTTAGTTATTGAATTGAAATTTTAGCACCATTATATAGCTTTCCTTCCGCAGAAACTATGTAGGCTTCATCTGCATTTAAACCCGATAATACTTCTACCTGATCTCCAAAAGTTCGGCCCAAACGCAACCAACGCAACAATGCTGTATTACTCTGACTTACCGTGTAAACTCCAGATAATTGTCCGTTAATTACAATAGCATCCGTAGGAATTAAAACCAGTGATGTTGCTGCTTTTCGTTCTATTGGAAATTGCACTGTTGTAAACATTCCTGATAGGATGTTAGCCTTTGTTTCTTCCAGATTTATTTTTACTAAATATTGACCACCTGTTTGTTTAGCAGACGTGCTTACTTCTGAAACGGTTCCCTTTAACGTTTGGTCAATCGATTTGACTAAAACTGCAACGTTTGTTCCTGTTTGAATTGATGAAATTTCAGTTTCAGGTACCATAGCCATTACTTCAAATTCACCAGGAGTTTCCATGTATATTAATGGCACTCCAGGATTTGCCATGTTTCCTTCTTCGACATTTTTACCAGTTATAACTCCACTAAAAGGTGCAGTAATGTTACTGTATGCAAATTGTGCGTTAACCTCATTCTTCATTTGTTTTGCAGCTTCTAAACGCGCTTTTGCCATTTCAAAATTTGCCGTTATATCATCGAGTTCTTTTTGTGAAGCGCTGTTATCTGCAAATAAATTTTTAAAACGGTTATAATCTTTTTGTGCATTATTAAAAGCTGCTGTTGCTTCAGTAATTGCAGCATTTACCTGTGCTCTTTTAGCTTGTAAGTCAGCATTATTAATAGAAACAAGCAACTGTCCTTTCTTGACCTTGTCTCCAACATTAACGTGCACTTTATCTACGTAACCCATCATTCTGGTGCTTAAATCTGCACTGTTAGTAGATTGAATTTTCCCACTAACAGATAAAAACGGACTGTTATTATTGGCTTTTACCTGATTGACTGTTACCGCAATAGCAGGCGAGTTATCTACAACTGTTTTTTTGTCTTTATTACCACAACTCTCTAGGAATAGTAATGCTGTAATAAGAGTTATTAAGTATATGTATGTTTTCATTTTCATAGGTTTTATTCCTTGGTTAAAAATTGTAAATAAGCTTGCGCATAATTATATTCAAAAATGGTTTGATAATATTCGAGTTGCTTTTGTGCATACTGTGTTTCTGCGATTAATAAATCTGATGTCTTTTCTAAACCTTCTTTAAATCTGTTGGTACGTATCCTCAAAGATTCTTCCGATTGCTCTAAGGCTAGTGATGTGAGTTGAAGTGAATTTTCGGCATCTAAAAAGGCTCGTTTTGCTTTATTCAATTCTAAATTACTTTGTGACACGTATTGCTCATACTCTAGTTTGGACTGTTCAAATTCAGCTTTGCTTTTTTGTGCTTTTCCAAAACGTTTAGAGCCTTGAAATATATCCCAACTTAATTGTGCACCAAACAAATAGCCACTAGCATCTCCTTGAAACACCTGGTCATCATATAACTCATAACTTCCAAAAGCATTTAATCTTGGTAGAAAAGCCATTTTGTCAGCTTTATTCATGGCTTCATAAGCCTTAGAAGCGAATTCCATAGCTTTAATGTCTGAACGGTTTTCTGAAACTTTTCTGTCGTTTACCGTGAAAGTTGAAACCGATAATTTATCAGTAGGCGTGTAAAGCACATAGGTTTCATCATTCATTAAAAACGATAGGTAATTAGAGGCATTTTGTATATTACTTTTTGCCATTTGCAATTGGTTTTGTACTTCCGTAACACGAACGTCCACATTTAACACGTCAGCGCGTTGTAAATAACCTTGTTTAAAACTGTCATCTGCTAATTTTTTATTTGCATTTGCGGCTTCTAAAGCTTTTTCTAATACCTCAACAGCTTCATAGGCGAGTTGTAATTGCATGTAAGCTTTGTCAACTTCAAACTCCAAATAATCTTGTGTACGTTCTGTTTTGAGAGACATGGCTTCCATTTTAGATTTGGCAGCTTTTCTTTGATACACACCATCTAGATTAATTAATGGTTGCTGGATTTCAAGCTTAGTAGCATAGTTTTCAACTTGCGACGGATTATTGAGTAACGCAGGATTAAAATCATTTTGAGTTAGGATGCCTTGATTCAATTTTGATCCAAATGCCATTAAGGGATTTGTTGTGGCTATGGCTGTATGACTGGCTGTAATATTAGGCAGAAACACAGCGTTTGTTTGTCTGTAATCAGCTTGAGCTTGATTAAATTCTTCAACAGAAATCTTAATCGAAGTATTGTTTTCTGAAACTTTAGTTAATACTTCAGCCTTACTTATCGGTACTAATTCTTGAGATTGTACTAAAAAGGAGAAAAGTATAGGTAGTATGTAAATTAATGCTTTCATCTAAACGTTTTATTTGCTTACACAAAAATACATTCAGGATAGATGGAAGTCTGTAACCTAGGTTACCAAGCTTGTAACTTAGGTTACAATAGAAGTTTAGCACTTGCTTAACTCAAATCTTTACGAATTCTAAATCATTCTCAACGAATTCTAGAAGCGTCCAAATTTCACTCTAACATCAATATATCTTTGAAGTATCAAAAAAGTATAAACCCATTAAAACAAATTATTATGAAAACTTTAAAGAAGACTCAGGTAAACAAGACAAGCACAATCAACAGAATTTTTCAAACCTTACTAATTGCTGCAGTATTATTAATTGCGTCAGATGTTTTTTCACAAACGAAAGAAGTCGAATTTGATGTCTATACAACTTCAGCAACTAAAGCATCAAAGTATTTATTAGCCGATGATGTTGCACTTCGTGATTGTCCGTCAGTACAATGCGAACAATTAACAACAATCAATATAGGAACCCATGTGAGATTATTAGCAAAAAGTAGTACGCCTCATACCATAAATGGAATAAAAAGCAGATGGTATAAAGTAAAAATGGGACCACAAATTGGATGGATTTGGGGAGGAATGATCTCTCAAAAAACCATGATAAGTTCGACCAATCCTCAAGTTAAATTCGTTTTTGGCGAAGCAGGATATGACTTTAAAGGCAATCGACTATTTCAAGTAAGAGCGATAAAAAATGGCGCTCAGATTGATAAAATCGTTTTTCAGTCGAAAGATTTGAATGAAAAGAACATCTCATTAATGAGTGAGAAAGAGACTAATTCAAACGTAGATGTCATCGCTCTTGGTCATGTTGAAACAAACTCTTCTATGGAAACGAACACTTACATCATATTTAAGAGTAATAAATTCCAAAAAACAGACACCTTAGCAGAACTTGCAAATACAAAACCAATATATACTGGTCTGTCTTATGTTTCATGCGAAGGAGAATAAAATTAAAGCACTATTGTAGTTGATGTTTTGGGCGCTGCGTTTCTTTAAAGAGCGTAGCGCTTTTTTTAATCTGAAAAATGTATATACTTCAATACTCAAAACTGCGTTCAAAATTGTAAGTTGCACTTAGATAGTTATAGCATATTGAAACCTAATTTATCATATTACCTTTCTTTAATCTGTTTGTTGATTGTAGCCTCTATACAATCTCAGAATAAACAGCTTAGAGCTTATACCTTAGAAGACGGTTTACCACAATCTCAGGTTTATGCCATTACATTAGATGGCAAAGGCTATTTATGGGTTGGTACTCAAGGAGGTGGACTAGCGCGTTTTGATGGTAATAATTTTATGGTATTTAATACAAATAACGGCTTAGCATCTAATTATATTCAAACCATTAAAGCATCCGGAGATACGCTATACCTAGGAACCAAGAAAGGTCTATCTATTAAGGTTAAAGAGATCTTTCATAATATTGATTGTCCACAGGTAAACGACATACTTAAATTTGGTCAAACGGTTTACGTGCTTACTGATAACGGACTTTATAAACTGTTGAAGAATCGTTCCGTAGAGAAAATAGAATTGCACTCTAATATCAATAATAGTCCAATCAATGATTTGGTTTTTGATGGCAATTATTACTGGCTTGCAACGAGTAACGGACTCTGGAAATTGAGTGCGCTTCATTCAGAAGCCAAAACGATTGAGCAACTTGATTTTAATGAATATATCGGACTTGCACTTTTAGGCTCTAAACTTTTTGCAGCAACATTCAATACTGGCATACTGGTAATAGAAGACCAAAATTTTGAAGATGCCGATTTAATTCGGGAACCATTTCGAATAAATAGTATATCGATTCAAAACAGTAATCAACTCTGGGTTGCAACCGATAATAAAGGTGTAACTGTAATTGATACAGAAAACTATAATGAACTTTTTACAATTAAAGGCTCTAACGGACTTTCAACATCTCATGTAAGAGAAGTATTGTCAGATCAGAAAGGCAACATCTGGATTGGAACTTCTGGAGGTGGATTGTATAAATACTATCAAAATAACTTTAAGCATTATAGTACAGATACAGGTTTAAAAGGAAACCGAATTTATGCCGTTCATCATCAAGGAAACGAATTATGGATTTCAAACGCTGAAGCTGGTTTGATGCGCATTGATGATATGGGAATTCATAATGTAGACTTACCAGAGAACTTTTCTCAAGTTAAAATAAAAACGATTACTAGTGATAAAAACGGAAATATTTGGGCTGGATCAGACGGCAAAGGCATCCTGTTTAAGGGTAAAGTACAACTTGATTCCATGGTTTTAGATACCTTAAATAACAGGAAAACAAAATTTCCTGTTGAGCATGCTGTAACTAAAGTATTCAATTCAGAAACTAGTTTTCCTTTTGATTGGATTAGAAAAATTCATATCGAAAATGACACCCTTTGGGCTGCGACTTATTCCAGCGGAATTGTAAAATTTAGTTACAATCCAAAATTAGATAATTTGAACATTTACAAAACCTATTCAGGGTTTGAGGGTATAGAAGATTTATACATTAAAGATCTGGTAAAAGACAATTATAACCGACTTTGGTACGCAACTCAAAATGGACATATAGGCTATTTAAAAGATAATGAAATTACGCATTTAGGATTGGTTTTAGATCAAAATATAGCAATCAATTCAATAGTGGTTCAAAATGAAACTGTTTTTTTAGGAACTGCAGGCAATGGTGTTTGGTGGTCTGAAGACTCTAATTTTAGTGTGTTTAAAAAATTAAAAGGCGCTAAAACCTTATCTTCAGAAAATGTGTATCAACTTATTTTTGATAATCAAGGCTATCTTTGGACTGGTTCAGAACAAGGAGTAGATAAGATAGAGCTAAGTAAAGATCACGAAATTATTGATGTTTATTTCTTTGGGAAAAATGATGGATTTTTAGGAATTGAAACCTGTTTGAATGCAGTCGATAAAGATTCGAATGGTCATTTGTGGTTTGGAGCTATAAATGGTTTGACAGAATATCAGCCAGCAGATATCAATCTTAATTTGAAACAACCTGGCCTTTTTTTAGAAGATGTAAAAGTAGCTTACAAAAGCGTTGATACCATTAATTTATCCCTCTGGAGCAATTCAAATAAGGTGTTGAGGTTGAAACCAGACCAAAGACAAGTAAGTTTTTCGTATAAAAGTATTGATGTAGATCATCCAAACGGAATTGAGTATCGTTTTAAATTGAATGACAGCGATTGGAGTCCTTGGTCAACCCATAATACGCAGGATTTTTCTGAACTTAACTATGGTGCACATCAGTTTAACGTACAATCCAGAAATTACAGATGGCTGGAAAGCGATCCGGTACAATTTTTATTTCATATTGAAAGACCTCTTTATAAAAAAATATGGTTTCAATGGTTGCTCATAGCTGTTGCAATTGTAATACTTCTTGTTTTAATATTATATTATATAAAACGCTTGAAGTATAAAAATATAAAAGAACAAGAGCGGCTTCAGTTAGAAAACCATTTGTTAACCCTTGAACAGAAAGCGTTACGTTTGCAAATGAATCCTCATTTCATTTTCAATGTTCTCAACGGAATTAAGGCTATGGCACCAAATAAGCCTGATAAAATGAATGATACCGTAAATAGTTTTGCAATACTTTTAAGAGAGACCTTAGTAAACTCCAGAAAGGATAAAATTAGTCTGGACCAAGAAATTAAAACATTGAAACATTACATTGAGGTTGAACGTTTAATGGCTGAAGATCCTTTTGAGTATGATATAATTTTGAAAACAGATATGGACGTTGAAGAAATCCTCATTCCTCCAATGTTAATTCAGCCGTTCGTTGAAAACGCTATTAGGCATGGTATTATTAAAGGTTCTAGAAAAGGACAACTCAAAGTACAGTTTGAAACTCTAAAAGACACACTAAAAGTAACTATTTTAGATAATGGCATTGGAATTTATAATTCCCAACAACAAAAACCAAAAACCGATCATCAATCCATGGCACTTAAAGTAACCAGAGAACGACTAGAATCTATTTCAGGAAAAGAGGCTTTAAAAATAACAGAACTAAAACAAGACAACGGAATAGTTAAAGGTACAATGATAGAATTTAAACTTCCGTTGGAAACCGATTATTAAATATGTTAACAGCAATCATAGTAGAAGATTTAATGGATGCAATGCAGCTTTTAAGAAGTGATATCGAAAAGCATCATCCTGAGATTAAAATTACAGACACAGCCAAAAGTGTTGTTGAAGCCGCAAAAGTACTTCGTAACAAAGAACCAGATATTTTATTTTTAGACATTATGTTAGGTGATGGTACTGGGTTTGATATTCTGGAGATTTTTCCAGATTTAAAATCAAAAATTATTTTTGTAACAGCTAGTGATGAATTTGCTATAAAAGCCTTCAAGTTCGCAGCAATAGATTATGTTTTAAAGCCCTATGCACAAGAAGAATTATCAAAAGCTATAGAGAAAGCAAAACAGCAGATTCAGCCTAATAAAGAGCGGCTTGAGATTCTAAAACAAACTTTAAACTCACCCGATAAAAAGCCTGATAAAATTTCTTTGCACACTTTGGATAAGATTATTATTGTTAATCTCGACGATATTATTCGTTGTGAGTCAGACAGTAACAATACCATGTTTTTTCTCCAAGATGATAAGAAGATATTTGTCACTAAAACCTTAAAGTATTTTGCAGATCTCTTAAAACCTTATGGGTTTTTAAGGGTTCACCAAAGCCACTTAGTGAATCTACAATTTATTAGTGCCTTTATAAAGACTGATGGAGGTTATTTACTGCTCAAAAATGGAAATAATGTTCCGGTTTCGGTACGAAAAAAAGCGGAAGTTATTGATGTTTTAGATCAAATGCATAGATAAAATGCATATACTATTATAATAAAATTCGAATTTTTAAATTATATAAATAAAACCAAAGTGTAAACAATATCGTATATATAGCAAAAGTAAACGACATTATAACAAGGTGTTAAAACTAAAATAATGCTGAATTACTTTTAATTATGTCAAAAAAGCATATATTTGACATTAGTAAAATTTTAACGTTTTTAAGATAAAAGATTACATTTCATCGATAATTTTCGTCTTTTAATGCGTAGTTTTCATATTTTATTTTGTTGACACAGTTTTTTTTATACTTTTACCGCCTAATGAAAATACAAAACAGGAAATATCTAGCCTCAATCTTATTTGTATTAATAAGTTTTGTATGTAATGCGCAACCTGATGGTTCGCCTCCACCTCCTGTACCACCACCACCACCAGGTTTACCAATAGATGATTTTTTACCTATTTTATTAGTAATTGCCCTTATATATGGTGTGATTAAAAGGTTTAAATTCTCTAAACGCTAAGTAGCGATTTTATTCAAATCGTATAATTTTTTTATATATTTCCCAACCACATCAAATTCTAAGTTGACAACAGTTCCTTCGGTAAATGTATTAAAATTAGTATGTTCATACGTATAAGGAATTATAGCGACGCTAAAGGTATTTCTTTCAGAATTCACGACAGTTAAACTAACCCCATTCACAGTAATTGATCCTTTTTCAATGGTGATATTGTTCAGAGCACTATCGTATTCAAATGTAAATAACCAACTTCCATCAGATTCATTTACAGATTGGCAAATCGCAGTCTGATCAACATGGCCTTGCACAATGTGACCGTCAAGCCTGTCTCCAAGTTTCATAGCACGTTCAATATTGACCTGATTCCCAGTTTTTATACTACCAAGATTTGTCTTATCTAATGTTTCTTTTATTGCTGTAACTGTATATGTATCATCTTCAATATGAACTACAGTTAAACAAATACCATTGTGAGCCACACTTTGGTCAATTTTTAATTCCTTTGTGATTTTAGATTGAAAGGTCAGATGAAGGTTTTCTTGTTCTCTTTCTAATTTAATCACGGTGCCTAAATCTTCAATAATACCTGTAAACATAATGTCAATTAAATGGTTAAATTTGTAATCACAAAAATACGGACAAAAGATAGGATTTAATTAATACAGCTTATAATTTTTAGTAAATAAAGCGATTGAATTTGCTAACAAATAAGAGTCATGACATGAAGAAAGATAGTAAAATAAAATTAGGAATTTCAATTGGAGATCTTAATGGGATTGGTTCAGAAATTATTATAAAAACGTTTGAAGATGCTAGAATGCTGGAATTTTGTACACCAGTTATTTTTGCTTCAATAAAAACAATGTCTTTTTTCAAAAAGCATTTTAATAGCGCTATTAATTTCCACGGAATTAACCATACCGATCAAATCGTTGAAGGCAAGGTTAATGTACTCAACGTTTGGAAAGAAAATGTAACTATCAATTTTGGAGAAGAAAACACAGTCATTGGTGAGTATTCCGTTAAATCTTTAGAGAAAGCAACGGAAGCATTAAAAAACGAAGCCATAGATGTATTGGTAACTGCGCCAATTCATAAACATAATATACAATCTGAAAGTTTTAAGTTTCCAGGTCATACTAATTATTTAGCAGAAAAACTGGGAGGAAAAAGTCTCATGTTTATGGTGACTGAAAACCTGAAAGTAGGTTTGCTTACAGATCATGTTCCGGTTAAAGATGTTCCAGTACATATCACGTCCGAACTCATAAAAGAAAAAATAGATACGGTCTATAATTCATTGGTTAAAGACTTTAGAATCAGTAAACCTAAAATTGCAGTCCTCGGAATTAATCCGCATGCTGGAGATAATGGTGTGATTGGTAATGAAGATGAAAACATATTAAAGCCTACCTTAGAAAAAATAAGAGACAACAAAAAACTGGTGTATGGACCATATTCGGCTGATAGCTTTTTTGGTTCTGGTAATTATAAGAACTTTGACGCTGTAATTGCCGCCTACCACGATCAAGGCCTAATTCCTTTTAAAACTATAGCCTTTGGAAGCGGTGTTAATTACACGGCAGGCCTTAATAGGGTTAGAACATCTCCAGATCATGGGACTGCTTTTGAAATCGCTGGCAAAGGCGAAGCGGACAATAGTTCATTTAAAGAAGCGGTTTTTACTGCCATTCAAATTTTCAAGAATCGAAATGAATACGAAACCATCTCTAAAAATCCTTTAAAACCGAGACCTAAAAAGATATAAACAATTTTTGTTTATAAGGTGTTATAAGTTAATAAAAAATGTATATATTTGCAGGCTCAAAATGAATGCGATGATGAAGCCCTTAAAAGACTATACCATACCTTATGTTGGTCTCAAAATAGGAAAGCACCATTTTGATTATCAGATTGATAAAAAGTTCTTTGAACATTTTGAGTATGATGATTTTAATGATGTAGATGTAAAAACAGAGTTGGTTTTTGAAAAGAAAACAACGCTATTAGAATTACATTTTCAAGTTTCAGGTAGTGTAAATGTCAATTGCGACATCACAAATGAACCTTACAATCAGGACATAAACGGAACGTTTGACTTAGTTGTAAAGTTTGGAGATGAATACAATGACGATTTTGAAGACATTGTTATTCTACCTCATGGTGAGTACGAAATTAATGTGGCGCAATATATATATGAATTAATCATATTGTCGATGCCTGCAAAGCGAATACATCCTGGAGTTGAAGACGGAACGTTAGATTCAGACATACTTAAAAAATTAGAAGAGTTAAGCCCAAAAGGCTTAGAAGAGAAAGAAGAAACATCAGAGGGTATAGATCCTCGTTGGAATACATTAAAAAAACTATTAACGGATAAATAACATATAAAATGGCACATCCTAAAAGAAAAATATCTAGAACAAGAAGAGACAAAAGAAGAACACATTATAAAGCATCTGTTCCTACAATTGCTACTTGTCCTACAACAGGAGAAGCACACCTTTACCACAGAGCTCACTGGCATGAAGGTAAATTATATTACAGAGGTCAAGTGTTAATTGACAATTCAGAAAAAGAAGAAAATTTAGCATAAGTATTATGCATGCATATAATAAAACGCTCAGTAATGAGCGTTTTTTTTATGTTTAATTTCTATAAGTCTTAAAAACGACTTAATTTGCGTCATATTCGTTCAAAATTTAGTAAATTCATTAAAATTTTACCGTTTTTTGACGATTTTTGTCTTTTTAGGACTGTTTTTAATATCACAATATGAGTAAAATAACAGCTGCAATTACTGGTGTAGGAGCTTATTTACCTGAATATAGATTGACCAACCAAATTTTGGAAACTATGGTCGATACAAATGATGAATGGATTACCACCCGTACAGGAATTAAGGAACGCAGAATTTTAAAGGAAGAAGGGAAAGGCACATCTTTCCTTGCTATAAATGCCGCTAAAGACCTTATTAATAAAAAAGGAATTGACCCCAAAGATATAGAATTAGTCATTGTTGCAACCGCAACTCCAGATATGAAAGCTGCATCAACCGCAGCTTTTACAGCAACTAACATAGGTGCAACAAATGCGTTTTCATTCGATTTAGAAGCTGCTTGTTCGAGCTTTCTCTTCGGAATGTCTGTCGCTTCAAGTTATATTGAATCTGGTAAATATAAAAATGTATTGCTTATTGGAGCAGATAAAAATTCGTCATTTATAAACTATAAAGACAGAGCTACATGTATCATTTTTGGAGATGGTGCAGGAGCTGTTTTGTTTGAACCCAATCATGAAGGCTTAGGTTTACAAGACGAATTATTGAGAAGTAATGGTGAAGGGCGAGAATTTTTGCAAGCCACCTATGGTGGATCCTCATATCCAATTACTGCAGATACATTTAATGAAGGAAAACACTATGTGTTTCAAGAAGGAAAAACAGTATTTAAAAATGCCGTTTTTAATATGGCTGACGTCACAGAGCGTATTTTAGAACGAAATAATTTAACAAACGAAGATATTTCATGGTTAGCTGCTCACCAGGCTAACAAGCGTATTATAGAAGCAACTGCCAACAGAATAGCTTTAGATCCAGCTAAGGTCATGATGAACATACATAAGTATGGAAACACGACCTCAGCCACATTACCATTACTATTACACGATTACGAATCACAATTAAAAAAAGGTGATAAAATTATATTCGCAGCGTTTGGAGGCGGATTTACTTGGGGCTCCATTTATTTGAAATGGGCTTATAATTCCTAACGTTTAAACTAACTAATTAAAAGACTAAATAATTATGGATATTAAGGAAATTCAGAACTTAATCAAATTTGTAGCCAAGTCAGGTGCAAGTGAGGTTAAACTAGAAATGGATGATATTAAAATCACCATAAAAACTGGTGCTGATGACAAAGGGGAATCAACTACCTATGTTCAGCAAATTCCAATGAATCAGCCAGTAGCTCAAGCTATGCCAGCGACACCTGCAGCTCCAGCCGCTGAAGCAACACCTTCGGCTCCTGCTATAGCAGAAGATTCAAAATATATTACGATTAAATCACCAATAATCGGTACGTTCTACCGTAAGCCATCGCCAGATAAACCTATGTTTGTTG
Source organism: Psychroserpens mesophilus (assembly GCF_000826645.1). GTDB lineage: Bacteria > Bacteroidota > Bacteroidia > Flavobacteriales > Flavobacteriaceae > Psychroserpens > Psychroserpens mesophilus. The sequence goes on along the minus strand of NZ_JXJP01000014.1, from coordinate 106,310 downwards.
AGGTTGGATCTACTATTGGAGAAGGTGACGTACTTTGTGTTATTGAAGCCATGAAACTATTTAATGAAATAGAATCTGAAGTGTCTGGAAAAATAGTCAAGGTTTTAGTTGACGATTCATCTCCAGTAGAATTTGATCAACCACTATTCTTAGTTGATCCATCATAACAATTGAAAATTCCAATCTGCAAATCCCAAAACCAATTCTTGGAATTTGGTGCTTGGAAATTGAATTTTTAAAATACAAGTTATGTTCAAAAAAATATTAGTAGCCAACAGAGGTGAGATAGCATTACGTGTTATCAGGACCTGTAAAGAAATGGGCATTAAAACAGTTGCAGTTTATTCTACAGCTGATGCCGAAAGTTTACATGTGAAATTTGCAGACGAAGCCGTTTGTATCGGACCACCTTCAAGTAGTGAATCATATCTAAAAATACCAAATATCATCGCAGCTGCAGAAATTACAAATGCAGATGCCATTCATCCAGGTTACGGATTCCTATCAGAAAACGCTAAGTTTTCAAAAATCTGTGAAGAACACGATATCAAATTTATAGGCGCATCTCCAGAGATGATCGACAGAATGGGAGATAAGGCAAATGCTAAAGCCACAATGCTGGCAGCCGGAGTGCCTTGTGTTCCAGGTAGTGAAGGTATCATTGAAGATTTTGAAGAGTGTAAAAAATTGGCCAAAGAAACCGGTTATCCAGTCATGCTGAAAGCATCTGCTGGTGGTGGTGGAAAAGGTATGCGTGCCGTATGGAAACCAGAAGATTTACAAGCGGCTTGGGAGTCTGCTCGTACAGAATCTAAAGCGGCATTCGGTAACGACGATATGTACATGGAAAAACTCATCGAAGAACCACGTCATATTGAAATCCAGATCGTTGGAGATTCTACTGGAAGAGCTTGTCATCTGTCTGAACGTGACTGTTCAATACAACGCCGTCACCAAAAATTAACCGAAGAAGTGCCTTCACCTTTCATGACCACAGCCTTACGTAAAAAAATGGGTGATGCAGCCGTAAAAGCCGCAGAATACATTAAATATGAAGGTGCGGGAACGGTTGAATTTTTAGTAGATAAACACCGTAACTTCTACTTCATGGAAATGAATACGCGTATTCAGGTGGAGCACCCAATCACTGAGCAGGTCATTGATTTTGATTTAATACGTGAACAAATTTTAGTTGCTGCAGGTGTGCCAATTTCTGGTAAAAACTACACGCCTAACTTACATTCAATTGAGTGTCGTATCAATGCAGAAGATCCGTTTAACGACTTTAGACCTTCGCCAGGGCGCATCACAACATTACATGCTCCAGGTGGTCATGGTGTACGTTTAGACACGCATGTTTACGCTGGTTATGTGATTCCGCCAAACTACGATTCTATGATTGCAAAGCTGATTACCACTGCGCAAACACGTGAGGAGGCAATCAACAAAATGAAACGTGCTTTAGACGAATTCGTGATTGAAGGGATTAAAACAACCATTCCTTTTCACAGACAATTGATGGAACATCCAGATTATCTGGCTGGGAATTATACCACGAAGTTTATGGAAGATTTTAAAATCAAACCAGAAAACGAAGACTAATACATCAAACTCCGGAATTAACGTTTCGGAGTTTTTTTTAGTAAAACCTTCATTTTAAAAGTTGAGGAACAACACATTAAAAACAGAAGTTTGCACTAATCCCGAATACATTTCGGGATCTCATAAATCAAACACTCAACGAAGGTTAATGTTTTGGCTGTTACCCTTTTCCGTAAAAACTCCAAAGGGTCAGGCTATCCGCTAAATCTTTTTTATTGTCATATTAAGCGCAGTCGAATTATCTATAACAATAAAAAAGGATATCGCTTCTATCCTTAACAGAAGTTCTAACCGAAATGTAGTTTCAAATTTAGAGCTACGCAAACCAAAAATCACTATTTTTACTCAACAACTCAACAACTCAACAACTCAACAACTCAACAACTCAACAACTCAACAACTCAACAACATTGAACTTATCCTATTGGGAAATAAAATCATGGCTAACCAACGTCGATTATACTATCGTTGGTAGCGGCATTGTGGGTTTAAATTGTGCTTTACGATTAAAACAACGCTTTCCTAAAGCTAACATTTTAATTCTTGAAAAAGGAACCTTGCCTCAAGGTGCAAGTACAAAAAATGCAGGCTTTGCATGCTTTGGTAGTTTAAGTGAAATTATTGATGACCTTAAATCTCATTCCGAAGAAGAGGTCTTTCAATTGGTGCAAAAACGCGTCAATGGTTTACAGTTGTTACGTAACACTTTAGGAGATAGCAATATCAATTATCAGCAATTTGGAGGTTATGAACTGTTTTCAACATCTGATGATTTACTGGAAGAATGTAAAGCCCAAAACGATTATATAAATTCATTTTTAAAGCCCTTATTTCATCAGGACGTATTTCGTTTTAAATCTAACAGTTTTGGTTTTGAAAACTGCCAAGACACTTTAAGTGTGAACCAGTTTGAAGGTCAGATTGACACCGGAAGAATGATGATGTCTCTATTACAGTTGGTTTCAAATTCTGGAATTAAAATATTAAACAATATAACGGTAGAAGACGTTTCAGAAGATTCAACTTCAGTTAAAGTTAAAACCCATCAGTTTGAATTTGCAACCTCTAAATTATTAATCGCAACCAATGGCTTTGCTTCAGCATTAAACATTTCAGAAGTTAAACCAGCCAGAGCTCAAGTGTTAATCACAAAACCAATTAAAAATCTTCATATCAAAGGAACTTTTCATTTAGATCAAGGCTATTATTATTTCCGAAATATAGATGACAGAATTCTATTTGGTGGTGGACGAAATCTCGATTTTAAAGCTGAAGAAACAACCGAGTTAAGCCTTACTGAACGCATTCAAAATAAACTAGAAGCGCTCTTAAAAACGACCATTTTACCAAAGACACCTTTTGAAATTGATCATCGATGGAGCGGAATTATGGGCGTTGGTAAACAAAAAAAACCAATCGTTACCCAATTGAGTAATCATGTGTATTGTGGTGTGCGTCTAGGTGGCATGGGAATTGCTATTGGGAGTTTAGTTGGAAAAGAATTAGCAGATTTAGTATAAATGAAATTCATTAAACGTTTTTTAAAATTCATTTTCAAAACGCTGTTTTGGCTTATTGTGCTATCAGTAGTCGTCGTTTTTATTTTTAAATGGGTTCCCGTACCAATAACACCTTTGATGGTGATTCGTAATATTGAACAAACAGATGCCAATAAGAAAGGATGGAAACACGACTGGATTCCGATTGAAGAGATTTCTACGCACTTACAGCTGGCAGTCATTTGTAGTGAGGATCAAAACTTTTTAAAGCACCATGGTTTCGATATCAAAGCCATTGAAAAAGCGTATGAAAACAATAAAAAAGGCAAAAAATTAAAAGGTGCCAGTACCATTTCTCAACAAACAGCAAAAAACGTATTTCTTTGGCCAAAACGAAGTTGGTTAAGAAAAGGTCTGGAAACCTATTTCACGTTTTTAATAGAACTAATCTGGAGTAAGGAGCGCATCATGGAAGTCTATTTGAATAGTATAGAAATGGGACCAGGAATTTATGGTGCTGAAGCTGCATCGCACTATTGGTTTCATAAATCAGCGTCAAAATTAACAAAATATGAGGCTGCAGCAATTGCATCTGTCTTGCCTAGTCCATTACGATATAAAGCACATCCGGCAACATCATATATTGAAGGGAGAAAGACTTGGATTGTTAGACAAATGAATTATTTCGGACCATTAAACTATCCTAAGCGAGATGACAACAACCAATAATTTAAAAACAGAATTGTATCTAAAATGTCAGGCTTTTGTTGATGCTCGTTTAAAGGCCATTCAAAACACGATTGATGAAATCCAAATGTCATTAACCTCAGAAACCAAAAGTTCGGCAGGCGATAAACATGAAACTGGACGTGCCATGCTTCAGTTAGAACGCGAAAAAGCGGGTCAGCAACTGGCAGAAATTCAGAAATTAAATCAGTTACTCTCTAAAATTGATGTATCAAAAACTACTTCAAACATCGGACTCGGAAGTGTGGTATATACAACTCAGGCTAATTATTTTATAGCTATAAGCGCAGGAGAAATTAATTCATCAGACCAGTCGTTTTATGCGATTTCTGCAAATACGCCTATTGCCAAATTGCTTTTAGGGAAACAAGTAGGAGATCAAATAGAGTTTAGATCTAAATGTTTTGAAATTATTACCATTATCTAGATTTAATCTAAAAGGATTTCACGTTATCTTTAGTAAATGAAAAAGAAAACGACTTTACTCCTCATTGTGGGTCTTTTAATGGCTTTGCTTGCGTACTCTCAAAATGTTATTACTGACGCAGATATTACCTTTAAAATTAAAAATATCGGATTTAATGTTGATGGTAGGTTTTCAAAATCCTATATCGAAACAGATTTTTCAAGTGAAACTATTTCGCAATGGAAACTTAAAGGTCATGTTGAAGTTAGTACTATAAATACAGACCATAAAAAACGCGATGAGCATTTGCTAAAAGAAGATTTTTTTGATGCTGAAAACCACCCAATGCTATCGCTGCAAACGAAGACATTTAAAAAAATTGCAGATAATCTTTACTCAGTAGAAGTTGAGCTTACGATTAAAAACATTACCAGAACCTTGAAAATTCCAGTTAGAATTGTCAAGACTAAAGGGACAGAAGAATTTTATAGTTATTTTGAAATTAATAGAAAAGATTTTGATGTTGGTGGCAGCAGTTTAATACTATCTAATACTGTAAAAATTAGAGTGGAATATAATTTAAAAACCGTGTGAATTGAAGGAAGAACTTAAGTTTGACGTGCTCATAATTGGAGGAGGATTAGCAGGTCTATCCAGTGCCATTCATCTGTCAAAGTCAAACTTGAGCGTACTCGTGATTGAAAAAAATAGCTACCCAAAACATAAAGTTTGTGGTGAATACATCTCTAATGAAGTTTTACCATACCTCAAATTTCTTGATATTGATGTCTTTTCATTGGGAGCCAAAAAAATTGAAAGATTTCAATTATCAACAACCCAAAGCAAGCTGTTATATACAACATTACCTTTAGGTGGTTTCGGAATTAGCCGATTTTGTTTAGATCATGCATTAGCTAAGAAAGCACTCGAAGTCGGTTCAGAAATTCTTGAGGATTCAGTGGAAGACATTCAATTTTCAAATGATGAATTTTTAGTAGAAACTAAAAAATCGAACAAGTTCAAAGCTAAAATAGTGATTGGAGCCTATGGAAAGCGTTCTAACCTAGACATCAAACTCAATCGTCAGTTTATAAAGCGAAAATCGCCTTATCTAGCAGTAAAAATGCATGTAAAAGGAGATTTTGCAGATGATGTCGTAGCACTTCATAATTTTGAAGGTGGTTATTGTGGTGTGTCTAAAGTAGAAAATGACAACATTAATTTGTGTTATATCACCAATTTTAATGTGTTTAAAAAGTTTAAGGACATTCAAGACTTTCAGAAAAATGTGGTATATAAAAATAACTTTCTCAAAGACATTTTAAGTAACACAGTTCCGGTATTTGAAGAGCCATTAACGATAAGTCAAATTTCATTTGATGCAAAAAAACCAGTAGAAAACCACATCATCATGTGTGGTGATACAGCTGCTCTAATTCATCCACTTTGTGGTAACGGTATGAGTATGGCCATTTGTAGTGCTCAAATAGCATCAAGATTAATTATTAAATATTTTAATTCGGAAACTTCCGATAGAGAAGCCTTAGAAAAGCAGTATCTTAGAGAATGGAATTCTGCCTTTAAATCACGTTTAAAAACAGGGCATATTGTTGCAAATTTGTTTAATCAACCCAGATTATCAGAAGTGTTGATGCGAGGTTTAAAATGGTTTCCGTCGGTTTTACCATTCATCATAAGACGAACCCATGGTAAAGTAATGTCAATAGAATGAGTTGGTTGATTAGTACGACATATAGAAGTGAAGCAGAGGAAATTATGGACGATCTGGATTATAATGGTCCAATACTTCATGATGCGCTTGACAAGCTTGCAAAAATAAATCAGTGGTTAGGCGGAAATAAAGTCACGATTAACGGACTCAAAAAAACGCTTAAAAATCATCCCAAAAGTGAACCCTTAACCATCATCGATTTAGGCTGTGGAGGAGGAGATATATTAAGAGAAGTATCTCGTTTTGGGAAGAATAATGGATATCAATTTCATTTAGTTGGAATCGATGCCAATCAGCATACAATCGAATATGCTCAGAGTTTATCTGAGTCGTATGACAACATAAAATTTAAAGCCATTGATGTGTTTTCAGAGGAATTTAAGTCGTTACACTACGATTTAGTGTTATCTACCTTGTTCTTGCATCATTTTAAAAATGAAGCGTTGATATCGTTTTTAAAACTTGTATTAGAAAAGGCCAGATTGGGAATTGTAGTCAATGATTTACACAGACATAAAATCGCATACTATTTGTTTAAGTTGCTTTGTGTAACGATTACAAACAAAACAATTATTGAAGACGGATTAACATCAGTATTACGAGGATTTAAACGAGAAGAATTAGAGAATATTTCTCAACAATTAAACACAAATTATCAAATTCAATGGAAGTGGGCTTTTCGTTTTCAATGGATTTTGAAGCAGAAAAAAATATGAGTGTAAAAATCACATCAGTAGCTAAGCAGTTGCCTAAATATACTAGAGAAACCAAGGATATCATTCCCTATTTGAAAATATGGATGTCTGGTCAAGAAGAACGGTTTCAACGTAAAGTGATTAAGCTTTTTGAAAACGCAGGAGTCGATAAACGTTATTCGATTATGGATGCTGAAGAAGTTTTTAACAAGACCTCGTTTGAAGAAAAAAACGATATCTACGCTCGGGAAGTTGTGAAATTAGCTGAACAATCACTGGTTAAAGCTCTAGATAAAGCCAGCTTAAAACCAACTGATATTGATTATATTATTACTGTGAGTTGCACCGGAATTATGATTCCGTCAATGGATGCGTACTTGATTAACAATCTGAAGATGAAGCAGGATATTGTTCGTCTTCCTGTGACCGAAATGGGTTGTGCCGCTGGCGTTTCAGGGATTATCTATGCAAAGAATTTTTTAAAAGCAAATCCTAATAAACGTGCTGCAGTTATAGCAGTAGAATCACCAACGGCAACCTTTCAACTGGATGATTTTTCAATGGTCAATATTGTAAGTGCAGCGATTTTTGGAGATGGCGCAGCTAGCGTTATTTTATCATCTTATGAAAATGAAGAAGGTCCGAAAATACTTGATGAAGCCATGTATCATTTTTATGATGCTGAAACCATGATGGGATTTAAACTGGTAAATACAGGGTTGCAAATGATTCTGGACAAAGCTGTTCCTGAGACGATTTCAGAACACTTTCCAAAGATTGTTCATCCGTTTTTGGAACGAAATCATATCACCATTGAAGCAATAGATCATCTTATTTTTCATCCAGGCGGAAAGAAAATCGTGCAAACCGTTGAAGATTTATTCGGCTCTTTAGGAAAGAATATAGAGGATACAAAAGAGGTTCTAAAATTATATGGCAACATGAGTAGTGCAACAGTATTGTATGTTTTAGAACGCTTTATGGATAAACAACTTCCGAAAGGTGATAAAGGTCTAATGCTAAGTTTTGGACCAGGCTTTTCGGCACAACGCATATTATTAGAATGGTAATAAGTAACATTAACATGTCATGCAGAGCGCAGTCGAAGCATCTTCATTTAAATAGTAAAAATGAGAGAATTTCAAGATAAAAATTATTGGGCACTCATATTGGGTGGCTCAAGCGGATTGGGTTTAGCAACGGCAAAAAAACTTGCAAAACACGGCATGAATATCTGTATTATCCATAGAAATTCTAGATCTCAAGACGATGAGATAAATTCTGAATTTGATAAAATTAGAGCCGAAAACATACAATTCAAATCGTTTAATGTAGACGCCTTTAAATCTGAAAAGCGAGAACTCATTGTATCTGAATTGAAAACGTTGCTTGGTTCAAAAGGAAAAATGAGAACTTTAGTGCATAGTGTTGCAAAAGGCAATCTTAAACCTATGATTTCTGATGACTCACCAACTTTAAAAAATGATGATTTCAACTTAACCATCAACGCTATGGCTATTAGTTTGTATGATTGGACCCAAGCCATATTTGAAGCTCAGCTATTCGCGAAAGATGCAAGAATCATAAGTTTTACTAGTGAAGGGAACACAAAAGCTTGGAAGAATTATGCGGCTGTTTCTGCGGCTAAAGTAACCTTAGAAGCGATAACAAGAAATATAGCCTTGGAGTTTGCACCATTTGGAATTAGAGCCAATTGTATACAAGCAGGAGTAACAGATACAGCTTCTCTTCGCATGATTCCAGGAAGTGATCAAATAAAAGAACATAGCTTGAAACGGAACCCATTTAAAAAATTAACACAACCTGAAGATGTTGCAAATGCCGTTTATTTATTATCAAAAGACGAAGCCTCTTGGATTAATGGTTGCGTCATTCCTGTTGATGGAGGCGAACACATAAGTTAATATATGACATCAAACCAAATCATAGCATTATTACCGTATCAGGAGCCTTTTTTGTTTGTTGATGAGTTGACTGAAATATCTTCAGAACGTATAACAGGTAACTATACTTTTAAAAAAGACGCCTTTTTTTATGAAGGTCATTTTAAAAATCATCCAATGACACCAGGTGTTATTCTTACAGAATGTATGGCACAAATTGGTTTAGTTTGTTTGGGAATAATTATCATGAAAGATGAAATTTCTGAAAGTAGTCATCCACAGATTGCTTTAACATCTAGTCAGATAGATTTCTTTTTGCCAGTATTACCAAAAGAAAAGGTTACTGTGGTTTCAGAGAAAGAGGTGTTTCGTTTTAATAAGCTAAAATGTAAGGTTAAGATGTTTAATGAGAAGAATGAATTGGTATGTAGAGGACAAATTTCAGGAATGATCAAAGCATGAAAAACAGAGTAGTCATTACGGGATTAGGAGTTGTTGCACCAAACGGAGTTGGAATCGATGCGTTTTCAGAAGCTATAAAAAAAGGAGATTCAGGAATTACGTTTCATCAACAATTAGCAGATTTAAAATTTTCGTGTTGTATTGGTGGAATCCCAAAAATTTCAGAAGAACAAAAACTAAACTATTTAACACCTTTACAGCTTAGAGGTTTTAATAGCTCCGGAATTTTATATGGTTGTATGGCAGGAATTGACGCTTGGAAAGATGCAGGATTTACGGTTGACCCAAATAGCGAACTGGATTTTGACAGCGGAACAGTTTTTGGAAGTGGAACTTCTGGTGTTGAAAAATTTAGAGAAGCTATTTATAAATTGGATGAAGGTGACGTCAAACGCTTAGGAAGTACAGTTGTTGTGCAAACTATGGCCAGCGGAATAAGCGCATTTTTAGGTGGAATTCTAGGCTTAGGCAATCAAGTAACGACGAATTCTTCAGCCTGTACCACAGGAACTGAAGCTATTTTAATGGGTTACGAACGTATTAAAAGCGGTCAAGCCAAACGCATGCTGGTTGGTAGTTGTAGTGATGATGGTCCATATATTTGGGGAGGATTTGATGCTATGCGAGTGATGACGTATAAGCACAATAATTCACCAGAACAAGGCTCAAGACCTATGAGTGCAACAGCATCAGGATTTGTACCAGGTTCAGGATCAGGTGCTTTAGTATTAGAATCTTTAGAGAGTGCTCTAAACCGAAATGCGGCGATTTATGCCGAGGTTTTAGGAGGACATATTAATTCTGGAGGACAACGAGAAGGTGGAACAATGACAGCTCCAAATTCAGACGCTGTGCAACGTTGCATTATTCAAGCCGTTTCAAATTCTAATATTTCTACAAATGATATTGATGCAATTAATGGTCACTTAACTGCAACATCAAAAGACAGTCTTGAAATAGAAAACTGGACCAAAGCCTTAAACAGAAAAGGTGAAAATTTCCCATATATTAATTCCTTAAAATCGATGGTAGGACATTGTTTAGCAGCATCAGGAAGTATTGAAAGCGTAGCCACTGTGCTTCAATTGAAAGAACAATTTATATTTCCTAATATTAATTGTGAGGACTTACATGATGAAATTTCCGAAATGATTTCCGAAGAAAAAATTGTAAAAGAAGTATTACATACCGAATTGAATATTGCGGCAAAAGCAAGTTTTGGTTTTGGTGATGTTAATGCATGTGTTATCTTTAAAAGATATATTTAAGCTATGACCAAAGAGGAACTTATTGCCAAACTAAAAACTATTGTTCAACCTTATATTCAAGATGAACAAGCCTTTGAAAACTTATCTGAAGACACAGATTTTATAAACGACTTAAAGATTAATTCAGCTAATTTAGTAGATGTTATTCTAGATGTTGAGGATGAATTTGATATTAGAATTGAAAATGATGATATGGAAAAAATGACTTCTGTAAAAGCAGCTATGGATATTGTTAATGAGAAATTAGCTGAAAAATGATTGGGAACGACATTGTTGATTTACAACAAGCCGCAAAAGATTCTAATTGGAAACGATTTCGGTTTCTAGATAAAGTATTCACACAAAAAGAACAATGTATTATTCATTCTTCGGAAAATCAGAACCAAATGGTTTGGTTGCTTTGGACCATGAAAGAGGCTGCCTATAAAGCGCATATTAGAGAAACAAAACTCCCTTTTTTGAATCCGAAACGAATGCAATGCCAATTAGGTTTAAACAACGAAGGAGTTGTTTGTATTGATGAAAAAAGATATCATTCAAAATCCATAATTACCTCAAAATATATACACAGCATAGCAATGAAAACAGGTTTTAAATGTCCTGAAATTCATTTTTTTAAACTGCCTGAAACCGATCAAAGCCAAATGCTAAGGGGTAAAATCGTAAATCAGATCTCTCTGAACAAAGGAAAAGAACTAAGTGCGATTGAAATAAAGAAATCCGCAATTGGAGTTCCAAACGTATTTTATAATGGGCAACAAATCATGGAGGCATTATCGATTTCGCATCATGGTGAATTTGGTGCTTTTGCTATGTGTTAATTATTAAAAATACGGTGTGTCCCTCTGGAAGTATTTCAGAAGATTCAAAAAATACGAGGTCATCTTCACATTTTGATTCAATTAAGTAGTAGGTTCCTTTAAAATAGCTTTTAATGACCTTGACTTTCATATTGGATTTGTCAACGACTTTCAATTGATGTGCGTAGATAATGTTGTTATTAATAACATTGAACTCACCAAAAAACGAAGCAACTAGTGGCGATTTAGGATGCTTAAACAAATGCTCAGGAGTGTCGTATGCTTCAATTTCAGCATTGTTTAAAAGAATCATTCTGTCTGCAAACCCTAAAACATCAGTTTTATCATGAGTGGCAACAATACAAGTGATTTTATTATCTTTTAGATATTTAAAAACACGTCTTCTGAGCGATTGTTTTTTAAAATTATCAATATGGCTAAAGGGTTCATCCAAAAGTAATATTTCAGGTTCTTTTGCCAAGGCACGAGCAAGGGCTACACGTTGTTTTTGTCCACCACTAAGGGTTTTTACTTTGACGTGAGCTAACGCATTGAGTTCAACAACTTCTAGTAATTCAAATGTTCGTTTTTGTTTTTCCTCAGGAAAGAAGTTTGATAGGTATTTGCCTATATTTTCTTCAACACTTATGTAAGGCATTAAATCAAATTCCTGAGCTACATGTTTCATAAAGTCATAGCCAATTACAAGGTTGTATTTTGGACCTAAAATTTGTTGGTTTTTCCAATAAATCTCTCCTTCATTTAAGTCAAATTCACCATAAAGTAATTTTAGTAATGTTGTTTTCCCTGAGCCACTTTCGCCAATTATAGAAAGGTGTTCACCAGGATTTACTGAGAAGTTAATCTGGTCTAATATTTTTATTTTTTTATAACTAAAAGTGAGGTTTTTAACTTGAAGCATGGCACAAAAATACTACAAAACAGCCGCTACATTTAAAGTAGCGGCTTTTTTATGTTTTTAAATTTGAAAAGATCTATTGCTTAATAAATTTTTGGTTTTTTATGGTATTATCAGAGACAATACTAATAATATAGTTTCCAGCTGTCAATTGGGATACATCAATAGATTTAGCATTGTTAAGCGAATTTGCCATAACACGTCTTCCACTAATATCATAAATATTGTAGAATGCATTTTCTAAAGAGAGTCCAGTAGAAATATTTAGTACGTTTTTAGTTGGATTTGGTGATAAAATGAAATCAGATGCAAGCATCTCGTCATCAATTCCAAGTGCATCACATGAAGAATCGCCAGAGCCTTCAACAGCAGTAAATACTTGATTAATCCCAGGGTTTAAAAACACTTCACAAGGTGAATTTGGCCAATAGACGATCACATGATTAACTGCGGTATCAGTACCAATACCAAAATGCGTATTAAGCGTACTCATGTACTTAAAACCTTCTCCACTACGAACATCTCTAATTTGAACACCACTGTCTGTATAGATTTCTACACGAGCTCCAATACCATCAATATTACTTGCTGTACCTACGGTGTTTATTTTAATCCAATTATTGTTAGTTGTAAGATTCCAGTAAATATTACCATTTGAGAACGCATCAATAAAACCGTCATTATTCAAATCACCAAATGCTCCATTAGCATAACTGATTTGAGTGTCATCGGCATCTTCAAAAGTAAGATCGCCAACACCATACATAATCATACCATTGCACAAAATATCTAAATAACCATCGTTATCTATATCATAACTTACGTTTTCATGACCATTTGGAGCACCACTTACGCCAGCACCAGAAGTAACATCTGTAAAAGTACCATCGCCATTATTTCTCATAAGTTTATGTGCACCAGAACTTGCACCTACAAAAACATCCATATCTCCATCGTTATCATAATCGGCCCAAGAAGATGACCATGTTTGCATTGGATCAGCAAGACCTAAATCAAGAGCGTTTTCTGTAAAAGTACCATTGCCATTATTGGTTAACATTTGATTGGTTCGTCTAGCAGTTTCACCACCACATTTGGCAATAAACATGTCCATATCTCTATCATTATCATAGTCAATCCATATTGATCCGTAATTACCACCTGAAGAATAATCACCTAAGCCACCTTGGTAAAATGTAAGGTTGCCACTACCATCATTTATATAATATACGTTTGGAGCAACATCATGACAAACAAACGCATCTAAATGACCATCCTGATTAATATCAACGAAGTTTGAACGTTGTGAGAATACATATTCAGGACCTGAGATTTCTGTAAAACCAGTTCCAGTGCCATCACTTTTCATAAAAGTGACACCACTACCAGACCCATATAGTAGATCTGTAAAACCATCTTTGTTAAAATCTGCAGCTGCCATACTCCATCCTGGTAAAAAATCTGCGTTTGGTGTTGCGATATTGACTTCATTAAAACCACCTGTACTCAATTGATAATGTATGTTTACGTTACTAGAAGATACTGAAACAATATCATCCAAGTGGTCACCATCCATATCAACAACAGTTAAGTCATAACCTCCAATACCCATTGATTGAAGAGAGAAATTAACACGGGAAGGAATTAACGTTGTAAAATTAACAGGACCTATCCAATTACTATAATCTGTACCACCACAATAGCCTCTCACATAAACTTCATATGAAGTGTTTTCGGTCAATCCGTTTAAAACATGAGGATTATTTGTAGTAGTTGATATGCCAGAGCCAGAAGGGATTCCAGTTCCTGGACTCTGTAATGCGATTTCCCATGACGTTTCTATATCACCAGCATCCCAATAAATATATGCTCCATTTTCAGAAATAAAAGCAGCATATAGATCACTGATATTTGGACAAGCAGGAGGAGTTTCAGAACGTAATGTAGGGGAATTAAAACACACCCCCCAACCATAAGATCCATTATCGTCGTATAGAATTCTGTATTTAAAATTAGATAATTGAGAAGAAGTAAATGTTGCAATACTTAACGTTTCATTTACTGGTTCAGCAACGGCATTACAAAAATTTGATGTTGGTGCACCATTAGTTTGAGGTAATTCTGAACCGAAATTTTGCCAATTTCCAGCATCATTATCCCAATATTGAATTCTTAATTCTTCATTTTGAAAAATATTTAAGACATAAGAACTAATTACCGAAATCCATGTTTCTCCTGCCGCATGTGCTGCAGTTAAATCAATAAGGTTAGACTCTATAGCTATATTATTAATTGAATTTGGCCCGGCTTCATCTTCATCGTAAGAAAAACTTGATGAGCCATCAGTTGGATTATCAGTAAAGTAGAGAGGATTAGCATCATAAGACCCAGTAATTGTCCAATTGTCATTTGGCCAGTTAGCAGGCTGATTTAAGACCTGGGCAAATGAGCAATAAGTCATTACAAGAAATGCTATTAATGTAATTTTTTTCATAATTAATTAGATATTAAATAAATATTTTCTAAAAGTAATAAAAAAAAGCCACTACATTTGATGTAGTGGCTTTTTTATGTAAAATAGTTAAGAAAATTATTGCTTAATAAACTTTTGGTTTCTAATCGTGTTATTTGAAACAATACTAATAATGTAGTTTCCTGCCGTTAATTGAGATACGTCAATTGTTTTAGTGTTGTTTATTGAATTTGTCATCACACGTCTTCCACTGATATCGTAAATATTATAGATTGCATTTTCGAGTTGCAATTCAGTAGTGATATTTAATACATTTTTAGTTGGGTTTGGAGATAAAATGAAATCAGAAGTGATGGATTCATCATCAACCCCAAGTGTGTCACAAGAATCACCAGAGCCTTCAACAGCAGTGAACGCTTGATTAATTGCAGGGTTTAAAAACATTTCACAATCAGAATTTGGCCAATACACAATAATATGAGAGATATTTGTATCAGTTCCAATACCAAAATGTGTGTTTAATGAACTCATATATTCAAAACCTTCGCCACTTCTTACATCTCTAATTTGTACTCCGCTGTCTGTATAGATTTCAACACGCGCTCCGATACCATTGATATTACTAGTCGTACCAACAGTATTAATTTTAATCCAATTATTAGGTGTTGTAAGGTTCCAATATATCTCACCATTATAGTAAGCGTCTATGAATCCGTCGTTATTTAAATCACCTAAAGACCCATTTTTATAGTCAATTTGATTACTGTCGGCATCTTCGAAAGTAAGATCTCCTTTTCCATACATAATCATTCCATTACATAAAATATCTAAATAACCATCATTATCAATATCATAACTCACACTTTCGTGACCGTTAGGAGGACTACTTACACCTGCACCAGAAGTGACATCTGTAAACGAACCATCACCATTATTTCGCATAAGTTTATGTGAGCCAGAGCTTGCTCCTACAAAAACATCCATATCGCCATCGTTATCATAATCTCCCCAAGTAGAAGACCAAGTTTGCATAGGATCATTAAGACCTAAACTTGCCGCATTTTCGGTATATGTACCTGTATTACTATCGTATGTAAGCATTACGTTGGTTCTTCTTGCTACTTCACCACCACATTTGGCAATAAACATATCTAAATCTCGATCATTATCGTAGTCAATCCAAATAGAGCCATAATCACCACCAGAAGGGTAATCTCCTAAATTAAAAGGAGCACCAGGAGTGATACCTGACTGATAAAAAGTGAAATTACCAGATCCATCATTAATGTAGTAAACATTTGGTTCTACGTCATGACATACAAAAGCATCTAAGTGACCATCTTTGTTGATATCTGCGAAATTTGAGCGTTGTGAAAATACATAATCAGAGCCAGAAATTTCCGTAAAACCAGTCCCTGTATTGTTAGCTTTCATAAAAGTTACGCCATTTCCACTTCCGTATAATAGATCAGTATATCCATTTTTATCAAAATCTGCAGCTGCCATACTCCAACTAGGTAAATAATCTGCATTAGATGTAGTAATATTTACTTCATTGAAACCTCCAGAATTCAATTGGTAATGTATGTTAACATTATTAGTTGACACTGAGACAATATCATCAAGATAATCGCCATTCATATCTACAACGGTTAAATCGTAATTGCCAATATTCATTGTTTGGCGAGTAAAATTAACTCTTGCAGGAATTAAGGTTGTAAAGTTTACAGGTCCAACCCAATTACTAAAATCAGTTCCACCACAAAATCCTCTTACATAAATTTCATATGATGTATTTGCATTTAATCCACTCAAAACATGAGGATTGTTTGAGCTTGTCGATGTTCCAGACCCAGAAGGAATTCCAGATCCAGGAGTTTGAACCGCAATTTCCCAAGACGTTTCGACATCGCCAACTTCCCAGAAAACATTGGCGCCATCTAGAGTAACGTATGTCACTGATAAGTCTGTGATGTTTGGACAAGCAGGAGGAATTTCAGAGCTTAGTGTAGGTGAATTAAAACAAAATCCCCAACCATAAGATCCGTTATCATCATAAAAAATACGATACTTAAAATTAGCCAATTGCGACGGTGTAAACGAAGTAATATTTAATGTTTGAATTATTTGTTGAGGAGTACCAGTACAAAAATTTACATTAGGTGCATTGTTTGTTTGTGCTAATACAGGTCCAAAATCTTGCCAGTTTCCAGCATCATTATCCCAATACTGTATTCTCAATTCTTCATCTTGGTAAATGTTTAAAACGTAAGTGCTGGAAACTTTAATTAAAGTTTCTCCAGCTGAATGTGCTGCAGTTAAATTGATTGTATTAGATTCGGCAGCTACGTTGTTTACTGAAGCTGATCCAGCCTCATCATCATCGTACGAAAAATTGGAACTAACGGTAGGATTGTCAGTAAAAATGACCGGATTTGCATCGTAAGTACCAGTGATGGTCCAATTGGCATTTGGCCAGTTAGCAGATTCATTTAATACCTGAGCCATAGAGCTATAAGACATTACAAGAAGTGCTAATAATGTAATTTTTTTCATAATAATTTAAATGTTATAGGTAAAAAGTGTTTAAAAGTAATAAAAAAACCTTCAAATTATATTTGAAGGTTTTTTTATGCTTATTGCTTAATAAACTTTTGAGTTTTAACGTCCTCGCCAGAAATGATTCTAAGGATGTAATGACCTGTGCTTAATGCAGAAACATCTATTGATTGATTTTTCAATTTACTACTTACAATCTGTCTTCCATTTATATCAAAGATGGTGTAAATCGTATCTTTATGTAAAGGAGTAGCTGTAGATATATTCAAAATATCTTTAGTCGGATTAGGTGATAAACTTAAATCTAATCCTGTCGTTTCATCATTAATACCTAAAGTGTCACAAGACGCTCCAGCACCTTCAACAGCGGTGAATGCCTGATTAATAGGTGGGTTTATAAAGGTTTCACAATCTGAATTTGGCCAGTAAATTATTATATGAGATACACTTGTATCAGTACCAATACCAAAATGAACATTTAATGAATTCATATATCTAAAACCATCACCACTCTTTACATCTCTAATTTGGATACCGGAATCAGTATAAATTTCAACACGAGCACCAATTCCGTTGATATTACTTGTAGTTCCCACAGTATGGATTTTAATCCAATTGTTATTTGTTTCTTTATTATTGGTGTAAATACTGCTAGAATTGAAAGCATCAATATAACCATCATTGTTTATGTCACCATATGCTCCTGCTCCAGGAAAAACGCCAGTATGTACTGTGAAATTCATGCTTCCGTCACCAAATAAGATATTACCTCCTGAAACTAAATCAAGGTTACCGTCATTATCAAAATCAAAAGTTACAGTTTCTGTAGAGGTTAATGATAGTAAATCTACACCAGAACCGTTAGATATATCTGTAAATGTACCACCATCATTTCTCATAAGTTTGTGGCTACCAGAACTTGCACCTACAAAAACGTCCATATCGCCATCATTGTCGAAATCTCCCCATGCCGAAGACCATGTTTGCATTGGATCTGCTAAACCTATAGCTAAAGCATTCTCTGTATAGTTTCCAGTACCATCGTTGGTGTGCATTTGATTGACTCTTCTTGCAGTTTCACCTCCACATTTAGCGATGAATAAATCTAAATCTCTATCATTATCGTAATCAATCCAAATAGACCCATAATTACCACCAGAACTATAGTCTCCTAAACCACCTTGATTAAATGTAAGGTTTCCGCTTCCGTCATTTATATAATAAACATTAGGAGCAACATCATGGCAAACAAATGCATCTAAATGTCCATCTTGATTAATATCAACAAAATTAGATCGTTGAGAAAACACATCTTGTGGACCAGAAACTTCGGTAAAGCCATTTCCAGTACCATCACTTTTCATAAAAGTAACACCATTTCCAGCACCATAAAGTAAATCTGTGTAGCCATCTCTATTATAATCAGCAGCTGCTAAACTCCATGTTGGAAGATAATTAGCGTTTGAAGTTGTAATATCTTTTGTGGTAAATCCACCACCTGAATTTTGTTCTCTAATATTTACATTAGTAGCTGAAATTGAAACCAAATCATCTAAGAAGTCGCCGTTCATATCTACACAGGCAATTCTATAAGACCCTGAAGATCCTGATGCACTTGATGTAAATGTTACAGGTGTAGGTATAGGAGTATTATTCGTAGCCTCTAAACAAAAAGCTACATCTGAAAGACCAGTACCTTCAAAATCATAAATTTGAATAACAAGGTCATCACCAATATTCCATCCATCAATAGTTTCTGTTGCAAATGTATCGGTACATGCAATTTCTATAGTGCCTGTAGCGTCAAAAACAACGATACCTGGATTACCTGGGTTTTGAGAAGCGAAATTTAAACCTGTTGTTGTTGCCGTCCATGTAAAAAACTGATCTAAACCAGAAGCTCTACACGAGCCCTGTACGCCACTATCTGTTGTGCCATCAGTTGAAAAGGAAAGGTAAAAAGGAGAATTACAAGCACCATCAGCTGCAGGAGTAATTGGGATTGCACCTGAAAAGACATCGTTTACTGGCTGAGCAAAAGCTTGAAAACTAAATGCCATAAGCGCCATCGATATAAAAAGTAATTTTGTTTTCATAATTATTTATTTCTAATGTTAAGTTTATTATTCACATTCTCCATCTAAGGAGTTAATCCATTCTTCAATAAGTCTGACACCTTCAGCGTGTTGCAGTGTTCGTCCAAGAAGTGGCATTCTGTATTGTTCTTCCACAGAACTAATTCTGAAGTGTAAAACAGATTTATCAATTCGTCCGCTAGCAACAATATGAGTTAACGGAGATATTTGAGTATCTGGTGTTACACAAACACCTTTGTTGACATCATCGTCATTTTCATTAAAGGCTAATCGCATAGGACGATATTCGCAATAACTTTCTTCAGAATGACAATGTGCACAATTGATATCCAAATAAGATCTAACTCTAAGTTCTAGAGATAAAGAATCATTTTCCCAATCTACAGTTGAAACTATTGATGCAGGAATATTATTTTCTAAGTATCCAAATTCAATCCACTTACTTAATTGATTAAAAGCACCATCTGTGTAATTGTAATCTTTATTTAAGTTTTGAGGTTTAGGACCAATAGGTAATGGTGTTCCAAATTTATTATGACACGAGAAGCACTCATTTCTTGAAGGAATTCTGTAATTAACCGATTTTGCAGTTCCATCATCATCAATCCAATCAACATCGATAAAGCTTCCGTTATTTGTGAAAGTCGCTTCGGTTTGCTCGTCATTCCAGACGTATTTAGCAAAATCCCAGCCATCCTCAGTCATAAACATTAAGCGTGTTTCAATGATTTTAGTTGTGTTTTCTGGTTGAACGTTATCATAAAAAAAGTTTTTGATGAGCATGCCTCCAACCGGAAAATCTAAAGGCGTATGATCGCTGTCATAACTCGCAGTAGTTCCATCAGGCATCCAAACAAAACGTTTTTTATGCGCGTAGTCACTAAACAGAGGAGAATTTAAATCATAAGGTAAAACACTTGGTATAGGATCTAAATTTTTTAAGTCACCTTCGAAAAAATTATATTCAGAAAGTGTCTGATAGGGCATTTCATCAGGATTATATACAACTTGAGCTTCTGGAGTTACGGTAACACTCACATCTTCTGTTGAACAACTAACAGGCTGTAGGTTGTTGCATATGGTGTACGTAAAAATATCGGTTCCAATAAAATCAGCATTTGGTGTGTATAAGATAACATCATCTGATGGATTGCCTGGTGTGTCATTTAAATCTAGCACCTCAATACTTCCATTAGCAGAATTGCTCGTTACTAAGCTTCCGGCAGCTGGTACATTCATATCATTTGCAAGAACGTCTATTTGAACAGAATTATTCTGAATAACCTCTACAAAATCGGAAGAGGTTTCTATAACAACGGGAATGTAAGCGTCACTTTTGTCATCCTCAGCGCAGGATTGTATTGAGACCACCAACACAAATAAGAAGACCGTTTTAAAGTAATTTTTAAACATTTATAGTAAAATTTGGACAGTAAATATAATTACATAATAATTATTCAAACAATTAATTAGATGTAATACCCTTTTTATCAGACAACAAGAGCGTCTAATTACAGGGTTTACGGTAATTTACAAAAGAAATCTAAGAGCATAACTAAGAAATGACTTTCCTTTATATAACAACTTAAACCCTAAAAACCCTAAGACTCTAAAAAAGAACTTAACTAAATCAGATTATTTTTTAGTAAGTATTCAGCAATTTGAATGGTATTTGTGGCAGCTCCTTTACGTAGATTATCACTAACAATCCACATGTTTAGTGTGTTTGGTTGAGATCCATCTCTACGGATTCTTCCAACAAAAACATCATCTTTCCCATTGGCATAAATTGGCATTGGGTATGTATTTACATCAATATTATCTTGAACAACAACGCCTTCAGATTCATTGAGTATTTTTCTTACGTCTGAAATATCAAAGTCACTTTCAAATTCTACATTTACAGCTTCACTATGTCCACCAGCCGTTGGTATTCTTACAGCTGTAGCTGTAATAGCAATGGTGCGATCATCTAATATTTTTTGAGTTTCACGAACTAGCTTCATCTCCTCTTTGGTGTAGCCATTTTCTTCAAAGACATCGCAATGCGGAATAGCATTTTGATAAATAGGATAATGATAGGCCATTTCTCCTTTTATTCCTGCAACTTCATTTTCTAATTGTCTAACAGCTTTCACACCTGTTCCTGTGATAGATTGATAGGTGGAGACGACAATACGTTTGATTTTATATTTTTTATGAAGAGGTGCTAAAGCCACTACCATTTGTATGGTTGAACAGTTAGGATTGGCAATTATTTTATCGTTAGCGGTTAGTTTGTCAGCATTAATTTCAGGAACTACCAATTGTTTTGAATGGTCCATTCGCCATGCGGAAGAGTTATCAATTACGGTAATTCCTGCCTCAGCAAATTTTGGAGCCCATTTTAACGATGTGTCTCCTCCAGCTGAGAATAAGGCTATGTTTGGTTTCATCTTAATGGCATCTTGTAGACCAACAACTTTGTAATCCTTACTTTTATAAGAAATTAATTTACCAACAGATCGCTCTGATGCTACAGGTATTAATTCCGAAACGGGAAAACTACGTTCTTCAAGAACTTTAAGCATGACTTCGCCAACTAAACCAGTGGCTCCAACTACAGCTACTTTCATTTTAAATAAATTTGATAAACAAAAGTAGCGATTAATTCATTTTTCTATTTAAAAAAAGTCATAAAAAAACCACCTCTTTTTGGAGGTGGTTAAGATTAAAAAAATAGGTAATGTAGCGGTTAGCTATTTTATTTTTTCAGTAAATCTCTAATTTCTTGGAGTAAATCATTGTCAGATGGACCTGCAGGTGCCGCTGGTGCTGGAGGAGTTTTAGTTTTGTTATATGCTTTAACAATCATAAACAATACAAATCCAACAATAATCAAATTGATAATTGAATTCACCCATTTACCGTACATGACAGCATTTTCTGGTTTAGTGATTTCACCGTCAGCTCCAACAGTAGCAGGAGAAAGTACATACTTTAAATCGGCAAAATCAACGCCACCTGCAAAATTACCAACAATTGGCATCATAATGTCTGAAACAAAACCATTTACAACCATTCCTACAGCTCCTGCAAGAATAACAGCAACTGCTAAATCAATGACATTACCTGTCATTATAAAATTCTTAAATTCTTTAAACATAATTTTAATGTGTTATTAGTTAGTTAATACGTTAATATGACACTAATTTAGTTAAAAAGTCACAAATGATTGTTAGAATAATCAACTATGTTAAAAAGACACGCTTAACTCTCGTTGAAATAGCAGTTATAATCTCGTAAGAAATGGTTTGAGCAGTTTTAGAAAATTCGGATGCTGAATGAGGATGAGGACCAAAAATAATGATTTCATCACCTTCTTTACAATCCATATCTGAAACATCTACCATTATCATATCCATACACACATTACCAATAATATAAGCAGGTTTGCCATTAATCATGACATACCCCTTGCCATTACCATATTGTCTATTAATGCCATCAGCATGACCAATAGGAATTGTTGCTGATTTAACCATAGTTTGACTCTTAAAGGCTCTGTTGTAGCCAACAGTTTCTCCTTTTTTAATATGGTGAATTTGAGATATCACAGATTTTAATGTCGCAATAGGTTTGAAATGTTTGTTTTCTTCTTCAGAATTACCAAAGCCATATAAACCAATACCAGTTCTTACCATATCTAAATGAGCTTCAGGATAATTTAAAATTCCCGAGGTGTTGCAAATATGAAACATAGGTTGGTAGCCTATCTTTTCTGAAAAATTTTCTGCAATGGATTTAAATTTCTGAATTTGTTGGATTGTGAATTCCTTTTCAGATAAATCCTCACTTGCTGCCAAATGTGAAAATATAGACTTGGCCTTAACCGCCTTAGAAGATTTTAATGTCGAAATGATATGATCTACGTCATTATCAGAAAACCCCAAACGATTTAATCCTGTATTAAATTTAATGTGAATAGGATAATCGTTCTGCTGTTCTTCTGAAGCTACAGCAATAAATTCATGTAATACCTTTGAGCTGTAGAGGCTAGGTTCAAGGCACCTTTCAATAAGAGTTTTAAAATTTACAGCTTGAGGATGTAACACTAAAATAGGCTTAATAATTCCGGCATTCCTTAGGGCAACACCTTCAGAAACATAAGCTACAGCAAAGTAATCAACGTCTAAATTTTGAAGGTAATCAGCAATAATCTCTGCATGACTTCCGTAGGCAAACGCTTTTACGACAGCTAATATTTTAGTATCTTTTTGGAGTTTAGATTTAATATACTCGAAGTTGTGTTTGAGTGCATTTAAATCGATTTCAAGTACAGTTTCTTGCGCTTTAGGCATTAGAGTCATTTTTTTTAGTCGTCACCTCTTCTGCATCATTAACTTTCATATGTCGAACCTTGTCACGAAGCATTGCCTTGTAATATGCTGCTCGACTTAAAGGTTCGTATTCATCAACTTCACCAAGTAGGACAAGGCTATCACTTGAAGATTTACGATAACTGTATTGTGCTAAATTTCCCGTTCGTGTACAAATAGCATGAACTTTAGTCACATATTCTGCAGTTGCCATTAAATTAGGCATTGGTCCGAATGGGTTTCCTTTAAAATCCATATCAAGACCAGCAACTATGACACGAACGCCCTTATTAGCCAAATCATTACAGACACGAACAATTTCATCATCAAAGAACTGCGCTTCGTCAATACCAACTACATCACAACCATCAGCCAAAATAGGAATGTTAGCTGCCGCAGGAACTGGTGTAGAACGAATTTCATTAGAATCGTGAGACACAACCATCTCTTCATCATAGCGCACATCAATTGCAGGCTTGAAGATTTCAACCTTCTGCCTTGCAAACTTGGCACGTTTAAGTCTTCGAATCAGTTCTTCGGTTTTACCAGAAAACATTGATCCGCAAATAACTTCAATCCATCCAAATTGTTCTTTATGATTTACTGTATTTTCGAGAAACATTTTGTAATTTTAACACTAAACAAACCGTATAGCCGTTTTGAATAAAGGTGGCGTAAATTTATTAAAAATCGACCGCATAAATTCGTTTTAAATTTAAAAAGTTATGAAGAAGAAGTTAGAATCTGAATTAGTAAGCATTGCACACAGAATTTTAAAACTAAAAGGGAAGGAAGATGTTTTAAAAATGCATACCGAAGTTTCTGCTCTTTATGAAAAGTTGAGCGTACTTAAATTTGCTCATGAAAATTTTGATGGAGATCTACCAACCATAGGAAGCGACTCATCTTTCTTTGAAATGTTGGACACGGCATTTAATAACAAAGTAAGTGATAATATCGAAATTGAAGACAGAATTTATATCAATCTTGACGAGAAAGAAGACGATCATATTTATGAGCCAGTCATGGAAAAAATAAAAGATATGGTTGCTCAGATGCCACAAGAATCTCAGCGAGTAGATGAGATGTTTGAGACTTCGATTTCTAAAAAGGAAAATCCAGTAACTCATTTAGAAGATATCACGGCAGGATTTGAGCACATACCAGAATTTGAGCCTGTTACAGAAGCCAATGCCAAAAAATCTTTAAACGATAAACTAAAAAAAGGAGCTCTAAATATCGGACTCAATGATAAACTTGCCTTTATAAAACAATTGTTTGGAGGTAAAACAGAAGATTATGATCGAGTTATTTCTCAGTTAAATACCACTCAGTCTTTTGAGGATGCTAACCGATTTATTAACGATATCGTTAAACCAGATTATAACAACTGGTCTGGAAAAGAGGAGGTAGAACATCGTTTTATGGAAATTATTGAAAGCAAATTTTCATAACGCAGTTTAGTAGTTTAAGTACACCCAACCTAAAATAGGCTCTGTTGCTTCAGAAATTTCTAAGATGTAGAAATAAGTGCCTACAGGTAGTAAGCTTGAACTTTCTGGAAACCCTCTATTTGCTCTGCCATCCCAATTATTTTTATACGCTTTCATTTGAAAAATAAGTGTTCCGTAGCGATTATAAATTTTAATAGAATTTTCAGGATAAAGTTCTAAACAAGGAATTTCAAAAACATCATTCAAACCATCATTATTTGGTGAAATTCCCTGAGGAATATTTAAACAATTGTCTACGGAGGTTTCAGCTGAAGCATCATTATTAGTGTCATCTCTATCCACTTCATTTACCTGATGTAAAGAAGCTGTATTCAATAAGTTTTCCGGAGAAATTACACGAACAGTTATCGTCAGGCTTTCAGATTGATTTGGATTTAAGAAGCTTAAAGTCCATAGAGATGATGTGGTATCATAAGTGCCTTGAGTTGTAGTATGAGAAATGTACTGATACCCAATAGGCAAACTTTCATAAATTTCAATTTGTGTTGCTGTTGTTGTTCCAATATTAGAGGTAGTAATCGTAAAATCTATTTCATCATTTAAAAACACTGAGGTTTCAGATACAGTTTTTAGTACTTCAATATCTACATTAGAGGTGTCTTCAATAACAGTAAGTGTCGCTTCAGTTTGTGTAGTATCTATATTACTCTGGTTGCTAAAATTTAAGTCATCATTCAAGTATACTCCAATATTATCAGAAGTTACCTCAACCGAAAAGGTACAACTGCTTACACCTTGAGGAAACGTTAAGTCAGTGACACCAACGAAATCATCACCCGGATTTCCAATAAAATTAGCCGTACATCCATTAGCATCTACCCAAGTGGGAGTACTAACTAAATTGAGTTCTGGCGCTAAATTATCAGTAAAGCTAATCCCATTTTGAGTAGGATTTGTAGCCACATTATTAATGGTGAATGTTAATGTACTTACATCTCCAGCGATAATAATTTCAGGATTATAACTTTTGATTAAGGTTGGCGATACGACTTGAGCACTACTGATCGAAATATTAGTTTCAGGTGTTAATTCTTCATTATTAATTTCACTAGGAAATACGCTTGCAATATTATTAAAAACACCACCATAATTAGGTGCCAGAACTGGAATCACAACCCGTATAGTTGCGCCTGCTTCCAATAAGGGAATCGTTCCTGTGATGTTAGAACCACTAACATTAAAATTGGTAATACAACTAGCAGTACCATTTTGTATTTGACATGTTGGTGATCCAACAATTGTAAAAGCGGGATTTAAAGTGTTTGAAAACGCAGCATCAATAGCTGTTGAGCTGGTATTGCTATTCGTGACGTCAACAATCCAGTTAAATGTAGAATTTACAGGAACCGTTGATATTGATGGGAATGTTTGAATAATTAAATCTACACAAGGTGTGAAATACGTGGTTGCAGAAAAGCCATTATTTGTATTAACGCCATCAGGTGTTCCTCCATAAGCGAATACATTTACATTATTAATGACTGGAATGGGTTCATCACTACAATCTGGAAGCCAGGTATGAACGGTTCTGAAGGTCACTGAAGATCCAGCTGGCATAAACCAATTTTCATTTTGGGTGATTTCCCAAAAAACCGGATCAGTAGAGTTTTGATCTATTTCTACATCAATATTTTGAATTTCTATAGAACCACAAGAAGCACCTCCTGTTGACGAAATACATTCTACACTCCTTAAAATTCCTGTGGCACCAAAGCCAGAACTAGCATACAAATCAATTAAGGTCATAAACGTATCTTCATCACCAATGTTACTGGCTGTGATTTCATAAGTGACATTTCCCCATGGCATCGGATTTTGGTCTGAGCCACCTAGTGGTAATTGTGGATCAATCTGAGTTTTGGTGACAGTTAAATCTGAAAACGGACATTCTTCCGCAGGGAAAAGCACAACAAAATCATCATCAAAATTATTACTGTAATCAATATCAATGACATCTTGTGGAATGATATTGATAGCACTCCTAATTTGAGACGTATATAATGAAGGGTTAGAACTACATTGAGGTTCCTCATAATTTAAAACTGTTTCAACTGTAATTGTTGCTCCAGCAGGAATATCAAAATTGAACGTGTTCCATGATTCACCATTTAAATTAAACATCACATCATTACAATCTAATGTGCCAGTAGTTCCTGTACAGGTCACACTTATTAAATTCCATGTACCTGCAGCAGAAGTCAGGTTTTGAAGAAAGAAGCGAATAGGGACATCAAAAGAGCCTAAATTACTCACTACGGTTTCTAATATAACAAGGTCACTCCAGTCACTTATGCCTCCACTTGTGGGCTGAATCACTTCGGTTTCAATCGCTAAATCGGTCAACAGGCAGGCTTCAGGAGTTAATAAAAGTGTATTAACAGTATTGGATTCATTAGATGATACATTATCGTGACTTAGTACAATACCAACAATACTTTCAATATTAATAACATCTGGTGTTTCAGCACAAGGACCTTCAAGAAATTTGACTACAATTTCAAACGTAATCGTTCCATTTACTGGAAATACGATGCCATCATTAAATGAAAAAATCTCTACTCCAGCATCTACATTTTGAATGCCAGTTGAAAACGGAAGATCTTCTGGGCATTCAACTCCGTTTGTTGTTGCAATACATTCTAAAGATTGAATTTGAGCATCTGCCTCTCCGTTTACTATTGGATTACTACTCATATTAAACGCAAAAGCATCTATGGGAAATGCAATACTACTGTGATTTTGAATGGTAAATTGATACGTCACATTATCTCCCCAAGCACTTATTGGTGTGCCTTCATTTGGTGTTATCTGGTTGAGGACTACTGTGAAGTCAATGTCAAGGTCCGTGACATCTAATGAGATAATAGATTGGTTGTTCGAACTATCAATATCTGTTGTGTTTTCTGGTGGAAACACAGTAACATTAGTAGCAACTCCACCAACGAACGTTGGAGCAATGACTGTAACCTTTACTTCAATGCTGGAATTTGTAGGTAGCGATGTGATCGTTCCAGATAGGTTATTTGTTGTTGGGTCTAAAACGAAATCTGTTACAATTCCTGCACCTCCTGAAGCATTTTGATATGCAAATGAAACAACAGATATATTCGAATTAATCTCTTGAGTAAACGTAGCATTGTTTACTAAATTACCCGAATTGAGAATCTTGATAATGTATTGAAATTCTTGATAAATATGAACCTGAGACACATCTACATTACTACTGTTTTGAGCTTCAACCAATACTGCTAAATCTGTAGTTTGAGCTTCAGTTTGAATATAGGAAGCACATAAAAAAAGAATGATAAGACATTTTTTTAACATAAACGGGTTTACAACTAGATGTCAAATACTACTATTGGTTGCGTGAATATAGACTAAAGATTGTAAATTTGAAAACAATCAAAATGATAATGTCTAAACTCTATATTGTTCCGACTCCTATAGGAAATTTAAAAGATATGACTTTTAGAGCTGTTGAGGTTCTTAAAAACGTCGATTTAATTCTTGCTGAAGACACACGTACTTCAGGAAAACTTCTTAAGTATTTTGAAATTGGTACACACATGCAAAGTCATCACATGCATAATGAACACAAAATGGTTGAAGGGTTAATTCAGAAACTTAAAAGCGGATTGTCAATTGCACTCATTAGTGATGCTGGGACACCTGCTATTTCAGATCCTGGTTTTTTATTAACCAGAGCTTGCGTTGAAAATGATATTGAGGTTGAATGTTTGCCAGGAGCAACTGCTTTTGTACCAGCATTGGTGAATTCCGGATTGCCTAATGACAAGTTTGTGTTTGAAGGCTTTCTTCCAGTTAAGAAAGGACGTCAAACGCGATTACTGCTATTAGCTGAAGAACCTCGAACCATCATTTTTTATGAAAGTCCGCACAAGCTGTTAAAAACCTTAGCTAACTTTTGTGAATATTTTGGTGAAGACAGGCCAGTCTCTGTATCGCGAGAATTAACCAAACTCTATGAGGAAACCATAAGAGGCACAGCGAAAGAAGTCCTAGATTATTATACCAATAAACCTCCAAAAGGTGAAATTGTGATTGTGGTTGGTGGTAAAAAATAGTTATGCAACTGTCACACTGAGCGCAGTTGAAGTGTCTTAATTTACTAAAGTTAAATGGAAGCATTACTACACAACATACGACAATGTCAAATCTGCAAACAATATCTTCCTTTAGGTCCACGACCAGTGGCAACAGCACATCCAGAATCTAAAATTGTGATTATTGGTCAGGCGCCTGGAACCAAAGTCCATGCATCAGGAATTCCATGGGATGACGCTTCTGGAAAGCAATTGCGAAAATGGTTAAATGTATCTGAAGAGGAGTTTTATGACGAGACGAAGTTTGCGATTGTTCCCATGGGATTTTGTTATCCAGGAAAAGGAAAGAGTGGTGATTTGCCACCAAGACCAGAATGTGCACCACAATGGCATCAGCCTTTATTTAATGAAATGAATCATGTAGAATTGGTAATATTAATTGGGATGTATGCTCAAAAATATTATTTAAAAGAGAGAGCCAAACGAACATTAACCGAAACGGTTGCCAATTATAAAACCTATTTACCTGACCATTTCGTGTTACCACATCCTAGTCCGAGAAACCGTTTTTGGCTCACAAAGAATCCTTGGTTTGATAAGGAGGTTTTGCCTGAGTTGAAGAAAATGGTTCAAAATGTAATTTAAGTTTTGTATTAATGCTAGTCATTCAGAGCGTAGCGAAGCATCTATATTTTCATAATCAGCTATAGCTTTAAAATATATAAGCAATCTAATAAAGCGATCCATCATGTTTCCCAACTTCAAAACCATGTTTCCCAAGAAACTGATTACCGCTTTCAATGGCGCCTTCTTCCATAGTTGTTCCCATAGAATCATTCCAGCGATTGAGGTAACCAAATAATGAAATCACACCAAGCATTTCTACAATTTCACCTTCATCCCAATGCTCGTATAAACGTTTTTTAATGTCTGCATTCACCGCATTAGGAACTTGTGAAGCTGCTAAACTGAAATCTAGAGCTGCACGTTCGGCTTCAGAAAATGCCGAGTGTGTTCTATAGTCCCAGATATTATCCAGTTGTACTTGTTCTGCGCCATAACGTTCTGCAGCTCTAATAGCGTGTGCCTGACAATAACGACAACCAGTCGCATTACTACTTACCCAGGCAATCATTCGTTTTAAAGCTGAAGTCACACGACCTTCATTAGCCATTACCGCTTTGTTTAAGTTAATAAAGGCTTTACTAATAGCAGGACGTCTTTGCATGGTTAGTACAGAATTCGGACAAAAGCCAAGGGTTTCATTAAAGAATTCTGCGAGTTGTTTTGTTTCCGGATCGTGCTCTGCTGATAATGGTGTAACTAATGCCATATGGAATAGAAATTTGAGTTTTTTAGTAGTATTTTTGACTAAGATAATATATAATTACTTAAGCGACTTCTAACTTAATTTTTTAAAACTATGTCTCATAAAGTAGTCACACACTGGAAAGGAAATTTACAGTTTGATTCTGATAATCCAAGTGGAAAAACATTACTCATGGATACTTCACCTGAAAATGGTGGTTACAATTCCGGATTAGCTCCTAAAGCAATGATGTTATCGTCGTTGGCTGGTTGTTCAGGATTAGATGTGGTGTCTATTTTAAAGAAAATGAAAGTGTCCTTTTCAGATTTTAGAATTGATACCTATGGTGAGTTAACAGAGGAACATCCCAAATATTACCATACAGTTTCTGTTGAATACCATTTTTATGGTGACCAGTTAGATGAGGATAAGATTAAAAAAGCCGTAGATCTTTCTATTGAAAAATATTGTGGTGTGATGGAAATGTTTAGGAGATTTGCAGAAGTAAAAACATCTATTCATTATCATAATATTTAGCGAAAATTTTCTATATTAGTAAACTGTTGATAGCGTTGTTGTCAGTTTGATCGCAGTCGAAACCAATTATAGGTTCTCTACTACATTCTGAATAATAGTATAATTTCATTTTTACCAATTTATGCGTTGGACTCTAAAACCAAAACCAGATACAAAAACTGTTGAAGACTTACAAAAAGCGCTTCAGGTAGATCCTGCAGTTGCAACGCTGTTAATTCAACGTGGTATCGAAACGTATGAAGCTGCTAAAACATTTTTCAGACCGAGTTTAAATGATTTACATGATCCGTTTCTAATGAAAGATATGGATTTGGCTGTATCTCGAATAGAAAAAGCTTTAGCAAACCAAGAGAATATTTTAGTGTATGGTGATTATGATGTTGATGGAACCACTTCTGTAGCATTACTTTCATCCTATTTGAAAACTAAATCTGAACGTATCGCAACTTATATTCCAGATCGCTACGATGAAGGTTATGGCGTGTCTTTTAAAGGCATTGATTTTGCGCATGACAACGAGTTTACACTAATTATAGCTTTAGATTGTGGCGTAAAAGCTATTGACAAAGTTGCTTATGCTACTAAAAAAGGTATCGATTTTATCATCTGTGATCATCATCGACCAGGAACCGAATTACCAAAAGCCATAGCTGTTTTAGATCCGAAACGAGAGGATTGTGAGTATCCTTATAAAGAATTATGTGGTTGTGGCGTTGGATTTAAATTAATTCAGGCTTTGGCTTCAAAAGAAGGTCTCACGGCTGAAGATTTAGCAGATTATTTAGATTTAGTCGCGACTGCTATTGGAGCAGATATCGTTCCCATTACTGGAGAAAATCGAGCTTTAGCATATTTCGGATTGCAAGTCATCAATACTCATCCTAGACCTGGTATTAAAGCGCTTATTTCTGAAGTAAAAAAAGACGAACTGACTATTACAGATGTTGTGTTTATTGTGGCTCCTAGAATTAATGCTGCTGGTCGAATGAAACATGGTAATTACGCTGTAACTTTATTAACTGAAACCGACGAGTTTTTAGCGGAAGCTTACGCTAAAGAAATTAACATATTCAATCTTGACAGGCGAGAAGCTGATCAACGTATTACTGAAGAAGCTTTAGAGCAAATTCTGGAAAATAAAGAAGAAGATAGATTAACCTCTGTGGTATACCACGAATCCTGGCATAAAGGTGTTATTGGTATTGTAGCTTCACGATTGACTGAAACGTATTACAGACCCACATTGGTGTTTACTAAAAGTGGCGATAAGCTAGCAGCTTCAGCACGTTCGGTAAAAGGTTTTGATGTGTATAATGCTTTGGAAGCCTGTAGTGAACACATAGAGCAGTTTGGAGGCCATAAATATGCGGCTGGTTTAACGCTGAAAGAAGAAAATTACGAAGCTTTCAAACAGGCTTTTGAAGATGAGGTTTCTAAAACCATAGACCGAAGTTTACTCACGCCAGAAATTAAAATTGATGAACAAATTGAACTCAGCGATATTACACCTAAATTTTACCGAATCATTCGTCAGTTTGCACCTTTCGGACCAGGAAATATGACGCCAATTTTTATGACTGAAAATTTAAAGGATACAGGTTACGGAAAATGTGTTGGAGAGGATGATAAACACCTAAGATTAACGGTTCGTCAAGGGCAGCAACATATAGTTGGAATTGCTTTCAATTTAGGAGATAAACTAAGCTTAATTAAAGATAAAAAACCGTTTAAGGCTGTGTACTCCATAGATGAAAATCATTGGCAAGGCAATGTTAGTCTGCAATTAAAAATCAGAGATATTAAAGCTTAACTATGGCGAAACAAGATCCTTACGCAGCGTTGCGATACAGAGAATTCAATATGTTTATATTAGTTCGTTTCGCCTTAGTGTTTGCCTGGTCGATGCAATTTGTAATCATCGAATGGCAGGTATATGCACTTACAAAAGATCCCTTGTATATTGGTTTAATCGGACTTATGGAAATTATTCCAGCACTAGGTATGGCTTTGTTTGCAGGGCATATCGTCGACCAAAAAGAAAAGCGGAATCTCCTTGCAGTTTGTATTGCTCTATTTTCAATCATAAGCTTTGCACTGTTTTGGATTACATCACCTGAAGTTTCAGCAACCTGGTCTGTAAAACATATTTTATATGCTATTTATGCCTTGGTATTTTTTGGTGGACTATTACGCTCGTTTTTCGGACCTTCAATATTTTCATTAGTAGCACTCATTGTTCCGAAGAAAGTATATCCGAATGCAGCAACCTGGAATAGTTCTACATGGCAAATGGCTCGAGTATTAGGTGTTACTTTTGCTGGTTTTTCAATAGGATGGCTGGGCGAAAACGAACAAATGGGAGTACATTGGTCACTATGTATCGTTTTTGGCTTGGTGATGTTTTCATTACTCATGTTGTTTCAAGTGAAAAGAAAACCTATTTTAAATCCCAATATCGGCGAACCTGTTATGAAAAGTTTAAAGGAAGGTGTCAACTTTGTGTTTAAAACAAAGGCTATTTTAGGGGCTCTTACCTTAGATATGATTTCAGTTTTATTTGGAGGAGCAATTGCTTTAGCTGCTGTTTTTGCAACCGATATTTTGGATGCTGGTCCGGAAGGTTTCGGAATTTTAGTAGCAGCACCAAATGTTGGCTCATTTTTAACAATGTTAGTAACAGCCTATATTCCAATTGTGAAAAAAGCGGGGTTAAAGTTGTTGGTTGCTGTTTTTGGTTTTGGATTAAGTATTATTGCTTTCGGATTATCGACTGTCTTTTGGATGTCTGTAGTAGCTTTATTCTTAAGTGGAGTTTTCGATGGTGTTTCGATGGTTATTCGTCAAACAATATTACAACTTAAAACACCAGATCATATGCGAGGTCGCGTATCTTCGGTAAATTCGATGTTTGTTGGATCATCTAATGAGCTTGGTGCTTTTGAAAGTGGATTAACAGCTAAAATAATGGGAACAGCGACAGCAGTTGTTTTTGGAGGAACTATGACGCTGATTACAGTTGTAACTACAGCTTTTGTGTCACCATCTTTCCGAAGATTAGATTTAGCGAAGGACTTAGAAGAGCACGAAAAAGATTAGGGGTCCCTTTTAATCTAACTATTTTTCAGTTGTTTTCCTGATTTTATTTAGATTGACAGTTGTTTGTCCTTCAGAACGACATAAAGCATTTAATTGAAGGTCTTCAACTCAAAACTTTCGCCATCAAAAACACCATAGGTAAAATATTGAATCCAATCCCCAAGATTCACATACTTTGAATTGTTTTCTAAATCTACTGTCATAGGTAAGTGACGATGTCCATACACAAAAAAGTCGCGATGTGCTTCTTTTAATTTTGAACTACTATATTGAATGAGCCATTCTTTATCAGCGCCTAAATATGTGGCATCATGTTCGCCAGATATCAGCTTGTTTTTAACGGAAAGGTATTGTGCAACTCTCATTCCAATATCTGGATGCATCCATTTAAATAAGAATTTAAAAACAGGGTTAGTAAACACTTTTTTCATACGTTTATACCCTTTGTCGAAAGGCCCTAAACCATCTCCATGAGCAATGTAAAACGAGGTCTCGTTAAAGATAAATTCTTTTGGTTTATGGAATACAGGGATATTGAGTTCGGTTTCAAAATAGCCATTCATCCATAAGTCGTGGTTTCCAACAAAGAAATAAATTGGAATGCCTGAATCGCTAATTTCAGCAAGTTTTCCTAAAGTTCTAACAAAACCTTTTGGGACAACGGTACCGTATTCAAACCAGAAATCGAATAAATCACCTAATAAAAAAATGGCTGCAGCATCTTTTTTCACTTCGTCTAACCAGGCAACAAATTTCTTTTCACGAGGCAGAGAAGCCTCCATGGTTGGCGCTCCCAAATGATTGTCTGAAGCAAAATAGATGAATTTGCCTTGTGGAATTTTTATGTGCGTTGGTTTAGTCATTATCTGAAGCAAACCACTGAGCATAAGAGGTTGCTGTTTCTTGCAATTTTAAAGAGTGTAGCTGAATATTTTTGGGTAATCTTTTCTTTATTTTTTCAGCAAAATCAATGACCATCATCTCACTGGTAGGTTGATAATCTACAAGCAGCACATTGTGATCTCTTTCTTTTAATTCTTTTGCCAGTTCAACATGTGGTGTGTTTTTATTAAACACAGTTGCATGATCGAAGACGTCAACAATTTCCTCCTTTACTATTTTTTTAAGGTCACTAAAATCGATAACCATTCCGAATTTAACATTGGAAGTATCTGAAATAGGTGTGCCAATAACAGTTACGTCTAATCTGTAACTATGTCCGTGAACATTTTTACATTTTCCGTCATAACCGTACAAGGCATGACCTGTTTCAAAAGAGAACTGTTTTGTAATGCGAATGTTACTCATCTAAAGTTTATTTTCACTACAAAGATATTCATTTTGTAAAAGCAATCAGATTTTAGATTACATTTGCTGGCTTTTAACTAAAAAAGCGAATTTATAACAATGATAATCAAATGATTAAACTGTTGCCAAATGAGCTTTTTGAGAATATACCTTTCCTCGAAAACCCAGTTTATGAACAAATTATCAATGATATTAGTTTAAAAAACTATAGTATTATTGACGATTTTTTTCCTTCAGAAACCGTTTTTAAATTGCGACAATCCCTACTTGAGAAACATGAGGCAGACCGTTTTAAAAAAGCAGCTATCGGAAACCGACTTAATGAGACTATCATAAAGTCGATTAGAGGTGATCAAATTTTATGGATTGATGAAACACTTTCTAATGATGCAGAACTTCTCTTTTTTGATAGAATCAATGATTTGGTTACTTATCTCAATAAAACATGTTTTATGGGAATTTTACAGAAAGAGTTTCACTATGCATTATATCCCAAAGACACATTTTATAAGCGTCATATTGATACGTTTATAAATGACGACAGGCGAAAACTTTCAATCGTTTGTTATTTAAACGAAGAAGACTGGAAACCAGAAAATGGAGGTGAACTAGTGTTATATTTAAACGATAATGGTATAGAGACTGAAAACGTAATTTATCCGTTTCCGGGACGAATT
Organism: Psychroserpens mesophilus; assembly: GCF_000826645.1. Taxonomy (GTDB): domain Bacteria; phylum Bacteroidota; class Bacteroidia; order Flavobacteriales; family Flavobacteriaceae; genus Psychroserpens; species Psychroserpens mesophilus. Next base: position 70,285 of record NZ_JXJP01000014.1, on the reverse strand, counting down.
GTAATTTTCGAAAGTCAAATCATCGAACACGAAGTAAAACCTGTAGAAACTGAACGTTTAAGTATTACAGGATGGTTAAAAACAAGGTAATTAGCGTCTTTTATTTCGATTGATGAAATAAACAACAACTAGTACAATTCCTAAAATAAGGAATAAACCACTTCCACTCATAAATGACATGATATCCATAGACTATTTTTTAGATTTATTTTTAAAATAGCGAAACACAAAGAACGCTAAAACTAAAATAATGATGTAAGGTAGATTCTGTCCAATGGCATAACCAACATTGTAACCAGACTCGTAAGGCTCAGAATTTTGAAACAGGGATATTAAACGCACATTCATACGGACTTAAATTATGGTTTAAAGTTACGTTTTTTGGGAAAGCGATAAAAATTGTTGCCTAAATTTTATAATTAGGGGAATTCCTCTGGCGATGATCCACAATGTTAAAGCAATAAATATAGCATAGAGTTTTAGGTCGAAACTGTCTAACCAAAACAGCACAGGAATAAACACCAGTCCTGTAGATAATAACAATAGATTTCTTAAAAATTTCATTTTACCCATACCTTTAAACATCCCATCAAAAATAAACGCCAAGGCACAAAGTGGTTGCATGGCTAAAACTATCCAAAATACCTTATAAAATTCATTTAGTACCAATTGATCTTGTGTAAAAACCGAACCGATAAAAGTATATGAGACTAAGCCTAATACTGCTAAAATAATTCCGACACCGATACCGCATTTAATTAGAAACTGACTTAACTCAACCAGTTTTTTATAATTTTTAGCACCTAAATATTTTCCAGAGAGAATGTTTCCAGCACTTGCATATCCATCAATAATAAATGCACCTAAAAACCAAAGATTAATGGCAATGGTATAAGCTGCAATATATTCCGTTCCGTAGGAGGTTGCAAAACGAGTCGCGAAATATAATGTAGCATTAAGCGCTAAGGTTCTCACAAATAAGTTAAGAATCATGAAAACAAAATTTTTGATTTCGGGATTAAATGGAAATGTTACTTTTAATGAAATGTCTGTCTTTTTCAACAAGAAGTAAGCTGAACATAATGCCATGGTAACTTGAGCAATCACACTTGCATAAGCTGCACCTTTAATATGCATAGGATTTACAATGCCTTCAATTCCATATACCAAAGCGAAATCTAAAATGATATTGACAATGGTTCCAATAATAGCTATAATCATTGGGTAATAGGTGTTTTGAAGCCCTCTAAACGTACCAAAAATAGCAATAGTAAAGAGAGTAAATGGAAATCCGAAAACACGAATATGGTAGTAGTCTACACTATATTCTAAAATAAGATTGGATGCATTATAGAGTTTAAAAATTTGAGATGCAAATGGCCAGGTGGTGACTATGATTAAGATACTAAGTGATGTGATTATAAAGATTGCCTGAGCTGGTAAGTTTTTTACTTTGTTCAATTTGTTGGCACCAAGATGCTGAGAAACGATAGATGATATTGCACTTCTCGTTTGCCCTAAAACCCAAATAAGCATCGAAATAAAAGTGCCAACAATGCCAACAGCAGCTAAAGATTCGGCAGCATTATAATCAACGTTACCTATAATGGCTGTGTCCGTTAACGACAGAATAGGTTCTGCAACTCCAGCAATTAAAGCAGGAATGGCGAGTTTATTGATGTTTTTTAATGTGATATCTGTTTTCAAAGGATCAATTCGTAACAATAAAATGGGTGTTCACTTTGCTTTGGAAAATAAATAGAATCCAGTTTTTTGTAGCCACGAAGTTCGTAAAACTTTTGGTTTCTAAGGTTCTGTGAAAAGGTGTCTAATCTTATAGACGCATAGTTATTTTCAATTGAAAATGTTTCAGCATAATCCATCAGCATCTGTGCATAACCTTTTCCTTGATGGTCTGGACGAATTGCTAATCGATGAATATAACTATTATTTTGATTTGGAGTTAGCCATGAAACAGGAAGGTATTCATCATCTATTAGGCTTGATATAACCATACAACCAATAATTATGCTTTCAACTTCTAAGACATAAAGTTCACCTCGTGTAACATCATTTTCAAAAGCAGTTCTATTTGGATAGTTCTCGTTCCATTGGTATATATGTTTGCCAACCATATCATCAGTGCAAGCTTCCGTAATTCCTACTATAGTATCAATATCTTTTAGAGTTGCTTTTCTAATCATTATTAATAGTTATCTTTGTCCAAAATTTATACAAAGTTACCCTTAAATATTTGATTATGAAGTCTATTTTAGTTCCTGTTGGTACATCAAAAAATGCCGTAAGTCATTTACAATACGCAGTTGATTTTGCTTATGCTTTTGGTGCAAAGTTATATGTAGTTCAAGTGTATAATGTTTACACTAAAGCTGGAACGATGATGAAAGTAGATGAAATGATAGAGCGTGAGAGCTTAGGATTTTTGAAGAATCATGTGAATCAAGTTAATCAAAGAAACGTCGAGATAGTTTTGAAAGTATTTAAAGGGAAGCTTGCTGATACTTTAGAATTGGCTTGTAAAACTTTAGATGTGGATTTAATCCTTTTAGAGCCAAGAACGAATTCTGTAAAAGATGAAGTGTATTTGGGCAAAACGTCAGGTAAGATTGTAAAACAAACCAATATTCCTGCTTTAATCGTGCCTGAAGGGTATACCTTTAAGCCAATTGTGAAGATTTTATTGGCCATGAAATCGGCGATAATCAAAAAGGAAGATGCTTTAACGCCTTTAATGGATATTAAAAATCAATTTAAGGCAGTCTTGAATTTACTTCTTGTAAAAACAACCTATCATACTGAAGGTGATTTGGATGTGAAGGAGAACTTGGCAAAACACATTACAAACACTACTATTGCTGAAAATGTAACGACCTATCAAGGTGTTTTAGAACATTATAAAGAAAACAATCCAGATTTATTGTGTGTCGTAAGACGTAAACGCGGATTCTTTATGAAGAAATGGGAAAACAATACTATTTTAAAAAAGGATTTTAGCAGTAAGTTACCTGTATTAGTTTTAAAAGGACTTAAGTAATTTGGGGATGTAGCTCAGTTGGCTAGAGTGCTTGACTGGCAGTCAAGAGGTCACGGGTTCGAATCCCGTCTTCTCCACATTTTTATTTGATAAATGCAATGCTTTTATGAACGACTAAATCTAATGATTTTGGTAATTTTACATTTTCCCAAGGATGAGAAGCTCCAAAAACATGATTAGAGTTGGTAATCTTATAAAGGTCACTCTTAGGATTCCATAAATGTAAGTTTTCAGCTTCAGAAAACTTTACAGCTTCGTCTTCTAGACTATGAATAATTAATTGTGGTATTCTAATGTTTTCAGTAGCTTTTTTAATATTCAATCGGTCTTTATTTGCTAAATAATCGTCATAAAACTGAAAGTAATGAGGCATATGTTGTTTTGTTCTCCCATTTAAAACATATTTCACGCCATGGTATTTCCATGCACTAATATCTTCATTTGATCCAAAACGAGAACCAAAATCGCTTATACTTGCCCATGTAATTAGTGAGGTAATTCGCTGATCTTCGGAAGCCTTTATGATTGAAATTCCTCCGCCTCGAGAGTGGCCAACAAGTGTGATGTTCTTGGTGTCAATAATGTTTTTGTACGGAAAGTTTTCAGACAAAATAAAATTTAGAATATCATCTAAATCATTAAGCTCTTTGGTATAATTGTTTTCGGCAAAAGCGTCTAGGTCAGGAAAATCTATCGGATTTTCGACTGTTCCACCATTATGTGAAAAATTAAATTTCACAAAAAACAGATCTTGTTCGCTAAACATTTCTGCAACTAAGTCCCAAGCTCCCCAATCCTTAAAACCTTTATAACCATGACAAAAAATAACAAGAGGCTTTTTTGTACTATCAGATTTAAAATAAGCATCCCAAACTATTGGTTTATTATCTATTCTTTGAAGGATTTGATGTTTTACAATCATGTTTACAGTTCTTTTTCAACAAAATTAATTGAAGGATTACAGATTTCTAATATGAGTTTTTTAAGTTCGAACTCATAAGCTAATAATGTGTCTTCAGTAATTAAGTTATCCTTAGTTCTGGTACCTTGAGACTCCTTTTTACCAAATTTTATAAACCCTGAATTTAGTTTTTTAAATGAAATGATGCCAGCTTCAACAGGTAATGTTATTTTGCCTTCTTGGTGCATCATATAGGCGTACATTAATATTTGAAAACTTTTACTATACTTGTCGTAATCTGTTGTAATGTCCTCCCAGTTTACAATTTCAACTTTGTTTTGATCTACACGACCACTTTTATAATCTATAATTCTGGTGACACCATTGTAGCTATCTACACGATCTACTTTTCCTTTTAAAACAATAGGATGGCTTATACCTTCAATATCTATGGAAACTTCATTTTCGGTTTCAATTGCAATAATTTTGATAGTGTTTCCTTCTTTTAAAGCTTGTTTCTCTAGCTTTAGAAAATTAGAGATATAGTGTTTCGCGATTTCATAAATGATTAGATTTTTACCTTTAGTAATATCACCTTCTTTATATTCAGATTTAAAATGTTTGCCAACGGTGACATCTATTTTAGTCATCATTTCCTTTATCATCTCTAAAGTTAATAATTGACCTTCGATAGCCTTATAGAAATCTTCAAGCGTATTATGAATTATAGTTCCTAATGTGTTTAGAGCTACGCTTTCTTCAACATCTTCATATTGTTTAATGCCTAATATTTTTTCATAATAGAAGGCTATAGGATTTCTTATATAGTTTGTTAATGACGATGGTGAAAATCCAGATTTTGAAAACTGTTTTATTTGGTTTATTATGTTTTGTGATTTCGAAATCTCAATCAGATTTTGATTGATTATTGGAACCTTAGGAGAAACAACGTAATGTACAATATCATGAGAATCATCAATATCAAGCTGCGTTATAAAGCGACTTTTTTCTCCTCCATTTAAAACATCAGGCTCCGTATTATAAATAAGGTGTACATTTTTCGCTCTTTGTAATAGCCTGTAAAAATGATAGGTGTAAACAGCATCTTTTTCTTTATAAGTAGGCATCTCATTTTCAAGCTTCACATCGAACGGAATAAATGAATTGTTGCTTTTACCAGCTGGTAGTATACCTTCATTAACTGATGTGATAATTACTGTATCAAAGTCAAGAACTCGTGACTCTAACATTCCCATAATTTGTAACCCTTTAAGAGGTTCACCTTTAAAGTCTAAGGTTTCACTTTTCAGGAGTTCTTTATATAATCCAAAAAGTACCGATATACTATTTACATACGAGTAGGTATTATTTAAAGTATTTAATTCATTGAAAACGACATTAAAACGGTATAAATATTCTAAAGCCAATAAATTTTCGGTCTTATTTTGATCGAGCGAGTTTTTTATTTCCAGAATTAATTGAGCGCATTTTTTTAGGGCTATTTCCGAATTGTTTTGCCATGGACCAAAAAGCAATACCATAAGATCAGATTTTGTGTCGGCAAGCAATTCTAGTTTATGCAGCGATAAATAACTCATGTTATTTTGCTGTATGTCATAAATAATTTGGTCAGAAATGTTATTACCTTCAATATTGAAAAGTGGTTTTACAAACTGATTTGTGAGGATAGAAATCACATCTTTATAGTAAAGTAATGGTGCGTCAGATTTGTGTATTCTAAAAAGATCTTCAAATAATGAAGCCATAGGGATGCTTCCCAAGGGCAATCCCATTGTAATATTTATTGGTCCGATACCTTCAGGGATGGAATTCAGTAATGGAATCAGTAAGGATTCATCTCCTAAAACTATTGCTGTATGTTCAAAGGATATGTGTTGTTCTTTTAGAATCGTTAATAATTCTCCGACATATTTTATTTGGCCAATATTTTTAGGTGTTCCAACACAAGTTATATTTTTAGTTGTAGTATAATGGTTTGACAACCAGTTAAACCGTTCTTTTCTAAAATAGCGCCAACGAGCTTTGTGAGCTCTTATAAATAAACCAGCATCATGAATGTTATCCTCAACAAATTTGGAGTCTATGTCCCAATAGATATGTGCTAAATTTTGCTGAAGTAATTCTTGTATAATAATTTCCTCAGCTTTGTTTAATGCATTAAAACCAACAAATACATATTTTTCATTTGTTTTTGAAACGATAAATTGTTCGAGATTTTCAATGGCTTCTCTGTAAACCAGACCTTGATATCCCTTTTTGTTATGAAGCAGCTCAAGGTTTAATTCTGAATAAAATAATTTTAAACGATTCCAGAATAATAGATAGTTTTTTACGTAAGTTGTTTGATTTTCATCGATTGACCAATGTTGAAGTTCTATTTCTTTAATAGCATTGAGATAATCAAAGATTTTTTTTGATGGAACGAGATATCGATCAATTTCATTGAAATCCTGCAGAAGGATTTGAGCCCATTTTGAAAAGGTATCAAATGCTTCAACTTGATCTTTAGGTGTGTGTTTAAGATATACCTTGTAAAACTCAAATAGGAGCTCTGTATTGTTGGCGTATTTGAGGTCGGAAAGCGTTTCTACAAATTCCTCAATAGAAAGAATAGAAGGAGCAAAAATAGTTTGGTTGAGGTGATTAGATATATGACTTTTAAGAAAAACGCCTGCTCTTTTGCTTGGTAAAATGAATGTCAATTTAGAGAATTCTACATTCTTTTTTTGAAGGTCGAGCACTACGTCGTTAATAAAACTTGTCATAGTATAAAAATAAAAAACGCTCCGAATTTCGGAGCGTTTTTCAAAACTTATTTGTGATGTTTAATAAAACTTATTTTTTAAGTTTTACTTCAACACGTCTGTTATTAGCTTTACCTGCTCTTGTTTTGTTTGTGTCGATTGGATAATCTTCTCCAAAACCTTTAGCAGTTAATCTGTCAGCGTTAATACCATTAGCAATTAAGTAATCTCTTACTGCATTAGCTCTTCTTTCAGATAATATTTGGTTAGATGATTTTGCACCATCACTATCAGTATGACCTTCTATAGAGAAGTTAGCTCTTGGGTATTCTTTAAAGATCGCAGTCATTGCTTGTAATACAGCATCTGTCTCTGATTTGAAAGAAGCTTTACCTGAGTTGAATAAGATAGTTCTAGCATAGCTATTTAACTCTTCCATTACTTCAGCAGTAGGATTAACTTCTGGGCAACCGTTGTTAGCTACAGTACCAGCTTCATTAGGACATTTATCATCTTTATCTAATACACCGTCACCGTCAGTATCTGGCCAAGGACATCCTTTGTTTGCAGATGGACCCGCTTCGTTAGGACAATCATCAACATTGTCAGCTACTCCGTCATTATCAGCATCTGGACAACCGTTAAGAGCTGCAAGACCTGCTACTGTAGGACAATCATCATTTTTATCAGCTACACCATCTCCATCAGAATCAGGGCAACCATTAAATTCAGCTAAACCAGCTTCGTTAGGACAATCATCTTTAGCATCTTCGATACCATCATTGTCAGAATCTGGACAACCGTTAAATGCTTCTAAACCAGGAACATCTGGACAAGCATCGTTTTTATCATAGATACCATCACCATCGGTGTCTTTTCCACCAAACTTAACTGAGATACCCATTGAGTGTTGCCAGTGATTTTCTAAATAATCTTCAAAAGCAGTTTTGTAAGTTGTTTGAGCTGTTAAAGCTATGTTATCACTAAACCAATAGTTGATACCTAAAGCACCATTAAAAGTACCTGCTCCAATTTCATCAACCCAAGTGTAACCACCACCAACACCTAAATAAGGATCAATGCTGTTAGACTTTATAAGATTCATAAAACTGTAAGATACCGTACCATCTACAGCATAGTATGATAAGTTATTTACTTTAGTATCACCAAATTTAGTGATTTCGTTAATAGAACCTGTTGCTGTTAAGCTAAAACCTGAACTTAAGTATCTAGAAACAGACACAGTTGATAAAGAAGGAATAATATTCCAGTGATCTTCTAGGTTAAAAAATTCGTCAAGAAATTCACCTCTTGGAGCTTCTTCTCCAACAGGATAAAGGTCAACCGCATTTACACCAATACTAATTTTCCAAGGGTTGTTTTCATCTTGTGCATTAGCATTGAAGCTTAAGGCAAGCAACAAAACGAAAAATAATCTGCTAAGATTTTTCATATTCTAATAATTTTAATTTTAAGTGTTATAAGTGTTAATTCTAAGCAAAAGTAAGTTGTTAAATTTTATTAACAAAGACAAATATATAAAAATATTGATTAGTTGCATTAAATTTAGGGAGTTTGGACTCAATTTAAATAATATTTAGTCGTTTTCCAACTTTTATAAAGGCTTCTATGGCTTTATCTAAATGGCTTTTTGTGTGCGCAGCTGAGAGTTGAACTCGTATTCTCGCTTTTTCTCTCGGAACTACAGGAAAGAAGAAGCCAATTACATAAATTCCTTCATCCAATAGCATTTTAGCCATAGTTTGAGAAAGTTTTGCGTCGTAAAGCATGACAGGTACAATAGCCGAATCACCATCAATTATGTCAAAACCGGCTTCTTTTAACCCTTTTTTGAAATAAGCAGTGTTTTCTTCTAGAGTATCTCTAAGTGATGTATCATTAGAAAGCATATCAAAAACTTTAATAGACGCTCCAACTATAGCAGGTGCTAAAGAATTTGAAAATAAATAAGGTCTTGATCGCTGTCTCAACATTTCTATGATTTCCTTTTTTCCTGTCGTATATCCTCCCATGGCACCACCAAGTGCCTTACCTAAGGTTCCTGTTATGATATCAATTTTACCCATAACACCCTTATCTTCAAGTGTACCACGACCAGTTTCTCCAATAAACCCTGTAGCATGACATTCATCAATCATAACCATAGCATCGTATTGTTCTGCTAAAGCAGAAATTTCATCTAGAGGTGCTACTAAGCCGTCCATGGAAAACACACCATCGGTTACAATAATCTTAAAGCGTGCACCATTTTCATTTGCAGCAATAAGTTGTTGTTCCAGATCCTTCATATCATTATTCTTATAACGATATCTGGCCGCTTTGCATAGTCGCACTCCATCAATAATGGATGCATGGTTCAATGCATCTGAAATAATTGCATCTTCTTTTCCAAGTAAAGGTTCGAAAACACCACCATTAGCATCAAAAGCAGCAGCGTATAAAATCGTGTCTTCAGTACCATAGAATTCTGCAATCTTAGCTTCTAAAGTTTTATGAATGTCTTGAGTTCCACAAATAAATCGAACAGATGACATTCCAAATCCATGTGTATCCATTACATCTTTAGCAGCCTGTATCACATCTGGATGAGATGAAAGTCCTAAATAGTTGTTAGCACAAAAATTTAAAACACGCTGACCAGTATTTAAGGTGATTTCTGCGCCTTGAGCTGATGTGATAATACGCTCTTCTTTAAAAAGACCGTCATCTTTTATGTTTTGTAATTCAGTTTGTAAATGTTCTTGTATTTTTCCGTACATAATTGCTAATTTTTGACAAATTTAAAATTCTTTTATAGTAATCTCGTCATTAATATAAATAAGAATTTTTTTAATGACTTTATAATTCATATCCTCTAAAACCAATTGATAATCGTAAAGTTGCTCTTGGTGTTTAGAGTTTGAGAGACCTGTCTTGTAATCTATGATGACTACTTCATTTTTTGAGTTAATCACAATTCGATCTGGTCTGAGAATTAGACCTTCTTTGGTTATAATATCTTGCTCATTATAAATAGTTGCTTCAGCCCTAAAATAAGGTTGAAGTTGTTTGTGATTTACAAGATTGTAAACTGTTGTTTTTAATACGTCATATTGCGAATCATTTATGATTCCTAAATGTTTATAATTTTCTAAGACGTATTCAATATCTTCGGAAGTTTTAATTTCAGACATGATATCGTGAATTAAATTCCCTTTTTCAATAGCATCTTCCTGAAATGTGTTCCACAAATAGCCTGAACTCGTTACAATATTTAAGTTATGCGCTTCTTTAGCTGTTGAAATAAATTCATTTTGGTAAACGGTATCATGTTTTGCTGGTTGTTCTTCTGAAGTTTTTTCAGGAGACCCAAAGCTATAAGTAAACGTGCTGTCTTCCCAACGATTAATAGTCTTTAAATAATTTATAAATAGACCAGAATAGTTATTAAGCTTTTCGGTTTGTGTTTTTTTATCGACGTCAAATTCTGAAATAATAAATAATTGTTCAGCAGCTCTGGTAAGGACAACATATAACAAATTGATGCTATCTAATTCAAGTTCCGATTGGTATTCATTATAGATAATACTACTGGTCTCATTATAATCTTCGAAGTCTTTATTAAGACTCAAATACAAATGTGAAAAGCCATTAAAATCCTTTTTTTCAACTGGAAACCAGATTTTTGGATTTAAATCATCATAAATACTTTGATTGGCATACGGAAAAATAACTACTGGAAATTCAAGACCTTTCGACTTGTGAATGGTCATAATTTGTACTGCGTTTTCGCCCTGAGGCGAGACAATACTCAAGGTGTCTTTTTTTCGATTCCAGTAGTCTAAGAAACCTGAAAGACTTGTATTGTACTTTTGAGAATAGTCTAACACTTCATCTAAGAAAAACTGAATATAAGCATTTGAAGTTGTATTGAGTTTAAATTGCCGAACAACACTTTCAATGGCTTCATAAATAGGCAATTGTAAAAACCGATTAAAATCAAATGCAAAACCAAAATCATTTAATGCTATAAATAGCGATAACACATCGTTGTTAATCAACTGACTAAAAAAATCATGTTTGTCTTCTAACACTAGCTGGTGCTCAGCTAAATAGCGTAAAACCTCTATTTTGATTTCATCATTTTTTGGTTGTATAGCTAAGGTTAAGATGTTTACTATAAAATTAACTTCTGGTGCATTTTTCAGCATCAAAGTTTCAGAAGACAAAATAGAATATTGCTTACCACTTAAGTATTCTGCAATGGCAACACCTTCCTTTTTTCGTCTCACAATTATGCAGATGTCTTTGAGTTCAAATCCGTTTTGCAAGGCTTTTTCAATCGAGTTTAGCACTGCTTTACAATACATGTCATTTTTATCGTCATCATCAATGTTTAAAAATGATAATTCAACATAGCCATCATCTTTATAAACGACTTCTTGATGTGCATTTTTATAAATGTATTGATGCTTTGGGTTTGAAAACGCAAAATCAGCTATATGATCAAAAAAGGTATTGTTGAATTTTACTATTTCTCTAAAACTTCTGTAATTAGACGGAAGATTTTTAATTACTTTCTCTACATGAAATGGATTGCCATCAGAATATAAATCAATAAACTGTTCTGCTCGTCCACCTCGCCATCTGTAAATAGCTTGTTTTGCATCACCAACAATCATGGCAGTGCCAGTATCACCTTTTAAATTTTCTCCTGAAATAGTATTAGCAACTAACGGAATTAAATTTTGCCATTGTAAAACTGAGGTGTCTTGAAACTCATCAATAAAATAATGTTTAAATTTTTCGCCAATCCGTTCGTAAATAAAAGGTGTTGGTTGTTCTTTAATTTCCTTATTAATAATGGCGTTAAACTCTGAAATCAGTAATAAGTTTTCTTCTTCTTTTAAGTCATCAAGCGCGTGTTTTATGGCGCCTAAAACAGAAAGAGGTGTGATGTTGTTGAGTGCATTTTTTAGAAACTTGATCTGAAAAATGGCTTTTTTAGTGGTTTGAAAGGCATCAATTAATTGTTGACGAATGCCTTCAATAGTATTAGCAACATCTTCGGAAACTTTTTTCGGGTAAACTGGAAACCCTTCAATAAGGTCGTTTTGCCATTTGGTAGAAAACGATACGTTGAAATTTCCATCAGCCAGTTTCATAAAATGTTTAGGCAAATAGCTACTGGAAAAATCGGTATGTTCTATTTGAGTTTCTTGTATTAACTCGAGTACGGTTTTTGCAACTTCCGTGACTTGTTCAGAATAGCTTTTGAATTGCTCTTGTAAATTTGTTTTTAACGCTTTAAAATCCTGAAGTCTTTTGTCCTTTAACAAGTTTATAAACCAAATATCATTCTCACTAATCAATAGTTCTGAAATGGCATTAAAGTCATAAGAAATATCCCAGCTCTTATCGTCGTCTGTTTTTTCTATAGCAAAATCTACCAATACTTTTGTTAATTCCTTATCGCTTCCGGCTTTATCAATAAGTTTGTCTACAGCTTTACCTAACATGGTTTTGGTATCGAGTTCAACTTCAAAATTCACGGGAAGTTTTAAGTCATGTGCAAACGTTCGAATTAGTTTATGGTTAAACTTATCAATAGTAGAGATATCAAAAGCAGCATAATTATGAACTATAGTATGTAAAAGAAGTTTTGATCTTTCGTGTAGAACTTTAGGCGCTATGGTTAGATCTGTTGCAATGGTTTCAAACATACTATTTGAACCTTCAAAAATTGAGGCATCAGAAAACACTTTTAAGGTTTCAATAATGCGTTCCTTCATTTCACCAACAGCTTTGTTGGTAAATGTGAGTGCTAAAATATTTCTAAATGTCAGCAGACTATTTGATGCAAAGAGAATTTTTAAATAGTCCTGTACCAAAGTGTAGGTCTTTCCACTTCCAGCAGATGCATTGTAAATTGTAAAAGGAGTTTGCTTTTGCACGCTTAAAATTATAAAAACTATCAATGAGTTCATAGCTATTTTATATTTTTAATTGCGCTGTTTTATACGTAAATTTGGTATCATTAGATATTAACTTAAAAAATATAATATTATGGCTTTCGAATTACCGAAATTAAAATACGCTTATGACGCTTTAGAGCCTCACATTGATGCTCGTACAATGGAAATACATCACACAAAACATCATAACGGTTATACAACTAAACTTAATGCCGCAATTGAAGGCACAGCTTTAGAAGGAAAATCTATTGAAGATATTTTAGAGAACTTAGACATGAATAATTCTGCTGTTAGAAATAATGGTGGAGGTTTTTATAACCACTCCTTATTTTGGGATGTTATGAATCCTGAAGATCGAGGGTATTTGTCTGGAGATTTAAAAGATGCTATTGAAGCTGAATTTGGTTCCAAAGATGCGTTCATTGAGGCGTTTAGCAAAGCAGCAGCAACCCAGTTTGGATCAGGTTGGGCATGGTTGTGCGTGCACAAAGGAGGAAAAGTTGAAGTCTGTTCAACTCCAAATCAGGACAATCCTTTAATGCCAGGTGTGACGTGTGGAGGAACACCAATCTTAGGATTAGATGTTTGGGAGCATGCTTATTATTTGAATTACCAAAACAGACGACCAGATTACATTGATGCCTTTTTTAAGGTTATTAACTGGAATGAAGTTGAAAGACGTTACGCTGAAGCGAAATAAAAATAATTTATCCTGCAAGGTTTTAAAAATACCTTGTAGGTATTTTATAATTTAAAAGAGCAAGCTCATTTGAGTTTGCTTTTTTTATGCTTAGGAAATAAAATAGAAGTTGATTTTGATTGGAATTAAAAATGAAAAAGGATGAACAGTTGTTCATCCTTTTTGCCCCAAATCTACCATAAACTTAACCTACTTATGTTATGGTGAAACAAATATAAACGGACTTTTTTCTAATTGTTAAATTTATTAGACCAACGACGAATAAATTGGCTTAAACGGAAGAATTTACAATTAATGCCGTTTATAAGTGATAATGAAAGAAATACTTTAGATGATAATCAAAATAAATTGAAAGACAAGTTGTTAAATATATATTAACTTATGTTAATAAAAAAAGGTGAACATGTGTTCACCTTTTTTTGCCCCAAATCTACCATGAACTTAACCTACTTATGTTATGGTGATACCAATGTATGCGTATTTTACTTAATCCTATGTAAATATTAGACGAAATGCATTTTTTTCAGATAAACAGCAGTTTTTTTGGATAAAATGCTAAAATTGAGCATTTTATCTAGTAAGCTCTTTCTTTGTTTCCTTCGTAAAAATTAATGAATGCTCTGTTTACAACACGATTACCTCCAACGGTTGGATAGTTTCCTGTGAAATACCAGTCTCCTAAGTTTTCCGGACACGCTTTATGCAGATTTTCTATAGGTTGAAAAATCGTTTTTACTTTTGCCTTTACAGTAGTATCAGAAATTAATTCTGCAATTTTATCAGAAATCTCATCAGCTGTAAATTCACTATATAAATCTTTAACGTAGTTTATTACTTTATTATCTTTTAATTCAAGTTGAGCTTTGCATTTGTGATATACCTCTTCAACCAAATGGTATTTGTCGTTTTCTTTTAATAATTCTAACATGGCTCTAAAAGCGATTAAACTTTCAAGATTTGCCATATCAATTCCGTAGCAATCAGGATAACGAATTTGAGGCGCAGACGACACAACTACAATTTGTTTAGGATTTAAACGATCCATCATCTTAATAATACTTTTTTTAAGAGTTGTTCCTCTCACAATACTGTCGTCAATAATTACTAAATTATCTGTAGGCTTGATAACACCATAAGTAACATCATACACGTGAGCTACCAAATCATCACGACTACTGTCTTCGGTAATAAAGGTTCTCAGTTTGACATCTTTAATAGCAATTTTTTCTATTCTTGGCCTTTCGGAAAGGATTTCGGTGACTTTTTCTGCAGAAAGTTTACCGTTGCCATCTAAGATGGCTTGCGTTTTTCTTTCATTTAGATGCTTTTCCACAGTTTCTATCATTCCAAAGAACGAGGTTTCGGCAGTATTCGGAATATAAGAAAACACCGTATTTTTTGTGTCTTTGTCTATAGCTTCCAATACCTTAGGCATTAATAATTTTCCTAAATTTTTACGCTCTTGGTAAATTTCAGCATCACTTCCGCGAGAGAAATATATACGTTCAAATGAACAGGCTTTTCGTTCTAAAGGTTCAAGGATTTTTTTAATGGAAACTTCTCCAGATTTCTTAGTTATGATAGCATGTCCAGGAGCCAGTTCTTTAACATCTTCAAAGTTGACATTAAACACGGTTTGTATTACAGGTCGTTCTGAAGCAACCACTACGACTTCGTCATCTTCAAAATAATAGGTTGGTCTAATTCCAGCAGGATCTCTTAATACAAATGAATCTCCATGACCTAATAATCCAGCCATTGCATAACCTCCATCCCAGTTCTTAGAGGCTTTTTTCAAAATTTTAGCCACATTTAAGCGTTCAGCAATTAAGGGTGAACATTCGCTTTTACTATAACCTTCTTTCTTGAGATTTTTATATATTTTACTCACAGCATCATCCAAAAAGTGACCAATTTTTTCCATGATAGTTATGGTATCAGCTTTTTCTTTAGGATGCTGTCCAAGAGTTACCAAGCCATCAAACAGCTCGTTAACATTAGTCATGTTAAAATTACCAGCGACGATTAGATTTCTGTGCATCCAGTTATTTTGTCTTAAAAACGGATGTACACTTTCTACACTATTTTTTCCGAAAGTTCCATAACGAACGTGACCTAATAGTAATTCGCCGATATAAGGAATATGCTTTTTTTGAAGCGCTACATTATTCTGATATTCTGGGTGTTCAATAAACTCATCGTTGATACGCTCATTAATTTGAGCAAATATATCTTGAATAGGTTGCTGAGCAATCGATCGCACACGACTTATGTAGCGTTCACCAGGATGTGTATCTAATTTGATACTTGCAAATCCTGCTCCATCCTGACCTCGATTATGCTGCTTCTCCATCATAAGGTACATCTTATTTACACCGTAAAATGCACTTCCGTATTTTTCTTTGTAATACTCTAATGGTTTTTTTAGTCTTATGAGTGCAATTCCGCATTCATGTTTTAAAGCATCGCTCATTGTTGTGTTGTTGTTTTGAGTATACCAAAATTATAAATTTTGGATTTAAGTATTAAATAAAAAACGCGCTCAATTTTGAGCGCGTTAGTTTATGATAATTCAATATTAAATTGAGTGAGTTGTTTGAACTCTTTTAGTCTATAATCAATCTCATCTTTCGTTAAATTCTGCATACGTTCAGTTCCAAATTTTTCGACACAGAATGACGCTAAGTTTGAACCAAATATGACGGCATTTTTCATGTTTTCAAAAGAATAATTTTCTGTGCTTGCTAGATAACCCGCAAAACCGCCAGCAAAGGTATCGCCCGCACCTGTAGGATCAAATACTTCTTCCAAAGGTAACGCAGGAGCGTAAAACACATTATCATCATGAAATAATAAGGCACCATGCTCTCCTTTTTTAATCACGACATATTGTGGTCCCATTTCATGAATTTTGCGAGCAGCAACTACTAACGAATATTCTCCAGTTAATTGCCTTGCTTCTTCATCATTAATAGTTATAACATCTACTTTTTTGATCACCTTGTGTAAATCTTCAAGAGCACAATCCATCCAGAAATTCATGGTATCTAAAATAACCAATTTAGGTTTTTTAGACATTTGATTTAAGACGCTCATCTGAACCATTGGGTGTAAGTTTCCCAGCATAACCACTTCAGCATCTTTATAATGTTCAGGAACCTTAGGGTTAAAATCAGCCAACACATTAAGTTCGGTTGCTAAAGTATCTCTTGAATTCATATCGTTATGGTATTTTCCACTCCAGAAGAATGTTTTCCCCTCTTTTATGATTTCAATACCATCGATATTCACGTTTCTGTTTGATAATAGATCTAAATATTCTTGTGGAAAATCACCACCAACTACCGATACAGCTGCAGAATCTACACTAAATTGCGAAGCTGCCAGACCAATAAACGTTGCTGCGCCACCTAATATTTTGTCTGTTTTTCCAAAAGGAGTTTCAATAGCATCAAAAGCTACTGTTCCTACAATCACTAATTTGCTCATAAAGCGTTTTAAAATTTGCTGCAAATATACGTTTTTTAAGCACTAAAAAACGAATTTATTTTCGCCCGAAATCTGCTGGAATTTCACCCCAAGCTTTAGTTTCCCATTTCACAACGGTTGTTGTGTACGTGTTGTTTTTTAACCAATCTACTGCACGATCAACCAATTCAAACAAGGTTTGATTTTTAATGTTACGCTCAAGTTTGGTGTTGCATGTCTTTTTTCTAACCCAACTCATGGCAGTTTTAGAATCGGTATATATAATAAGGTCACTATTTTTCTTTTTCAATAAAGCTAAGCCATGAACAATGGCTAGAAATTCACCAATATTATTAGTGCCTTCTTCAAAAGGACCTTGAATAAAAAGCTGTTTTTTGGTTTTAGTATCAACACCACGATATTCCATTTTTCCAGGATTCCCAGAGGAAGCTGCGTCAACAGAAATTGAGTTATAGTTAGGCTGACCAATTTTTTTGAGTTGTGCTTCGGAAAGTTCACTCGTAAATTTTTTGCTCTTACCAATATAATCTTTGTAGTTGCCTTTTAAAGCTTTTTTTGCAGCGTCAAAGGTGGCAAATGATTTGTATTGTGCACCTTGATAATCTTTAATTTGCGCCTTGCAGTCGTCCCATGATTCAAAAACACCTGTGTGATGCCCTTTCCAAACCGTGTAATATTTTTTCTTTTTTTTAGACATGTAATAGTTCTTCTACCACCTTCGGAAAATGTTCCATTTCCAGTTTATGAATCTTTTCAGCGACATCTTCTGCAGAATCAGAAGATTTTACATCACATTTCGCCTGAAAAATAATCGCACCTTCATCATAATGCTCATTGACATAATGAACACTTATACCAGTTTCCGTTTCTTTATTTGAAACAACAGCTTCATGAACTCGCATACCATACATGCCCTTTCCACCATATTTAGGTAGTAAGGCAGGATGAATATTAATTACTTTTTTTGGAAACGCTTCCAAAAGCGATTCGGGAAACTTCCACAAAAATCCAGCTAGCACAATCAAATCAGGTTTAGCCGATTTTAAAATATCTAACACGATATCAGTTTCAGTGAAAGCTATTTTGTTGAATGACAATGCGCTAACATGTAATTTTTTTGCGCGTTCTAAAACTTTGGCATGAGGATTGTTAGTAAGAACGTGAATAACAGAAGCAATTTCTCTGTTGTGAAAAAACTTAATTAAATTTTCAGCATTAGTGCCACTTCCGGACGCAAAGATTACAATACGTTTCATTTACAGACAATCAGTTACTATTATTCAGAACAAAAAAAAGAATAATAATTAACAATTAGAACGTAAAAGATAAATTCTTCAAAGTAATTTTAGTAAATTACAATCACATTTTTAAACTAAAGGTGTGTATTGAAATAAAGTTTTTTTATTTTTGCGACCTAATTAAAACTTAAAATTAAAAAATTATGTCAGACATTGCATCAAGAGTAAAAGCGATTATAGTAGACAAATTAGGAGTTGATGAAAACGAAGTTGTAACTGAAGCTAGCTTCACTAACGATTTAGGAGCAGATTCATTAGACACTGTTGAATTAATCATGGAATTTGAAAAAGAATTTGATATTCAAATCCCAGACGATCAAGCTGAAAACATTGCTACAGTTGGTCAGGCGATCTCTTATATAGAAGAAGCAAAATAATCCAATAAATTTTTATGGAATTAAGGCGAGTAGTAGTTACCGGTTTAGGCGCACTTACACCTATAGGCAATACCAAAGATGAATATTGGGACGCGCTTGTAAGTGGGAAAAGTGGAGCTGCACCTATTACATATTTTGATACCGAAAAGTTCAAAACAACATTCGCTTGTGAATTAAAAAACTTTAACCCTACCGATTTTCTAGACAGAAAAGAAGCTCGTAAAATGGATAGGTTTACGCAATATGCAATGGTTGCTTCAGATGAAGCTATTGCAGACTCTAAACTAGACCTTGATAAGGTTAACAAATTGCGAGTAGGTGTTATTTGGGGAGCGGGAATTGGAGGTCTGGAAACATTTCAAAACGAAGTTTTAAACTTTGCTGAAGGAGATGGTACACCAAGGTTTAATCCGTTCTTTATTCCTAAAATGATTGCAGATATTGCACCAGGAAACATATCTATTAAACACGGATTTATGGGACCTAACTACACAACTGTATCTGCATGTGCATCTTCGGCTAACGCAATGATTGATGCCCTAAATTATATTCGTTTAGGACATTGTGATATCATTGTAACTGGTGGAAGTGAAGCAGCAGTGACAATTGCCGGAATGGGTGGTTTCAATGCAATGCATGCGCTATCAACAAGAAATGAAAGTCCAGAAACAGCCTCAAGACCTTTTGATGCAACCAGAGATGGTTTCGTATTAGGAGAAGGAGCAGGAGCTATTATTCTTGAAGATTATGAGCATGCCAAAGCAAGAGGCGCAAAAATATATGCTGAGGTGCTAGGAGGAGGTTTATCTTCTGACGCTTATCATATGACTGCACCTCATCCTGAAGGTATAGGTGTTATTGCTGTAATGAGAAATTGTTTGGAAAATGCTGGAGTTAAACCTGAAGAAGTTGATCATATCAACACGCATGGAACATCAACACCTCTTGGAGATGTTGCTGAACTTAAAGCGATCTCGGAAGTGTTTGGAGACCACGCAAAAAACATCAATATTAATTCAACGAAGTCTATGACTGGACATTTATTAGGTGCTGCAGGTGCTATTGAATCGATTGCGTCAATTTTAGCAATGGAACATGGTATTGTGCCTCCAACAATAAATCATGAAGTTGTAGATGAAAATATTGATTCTAAACTTAATTTAACCCTAAATAAGGCACAAAAAAGAGACGTTAAAGTTGCTATGAGTAATACGTTCGGATTTGGCGGTCACAACGCTTGTGTATTATTCAAAAAAATAGATTAAATACGGATGAACATCATTCGTAACATATTAAATTCCCGTTCTAAGAAAGACGGGAATTTTTTTTTACAACTTTCCAAAATTTTAGATTATAAACCTAAAAACAAGGAACTTTATGTAAAAGCATTCACTCATAGATCTTTAAATATAAAAGATCATGAAGGTAATGCTGTGAACTACGAGCGTCTTGAGTTCGTAGGTGATGCTATGTTGAGTGCCGTTATAGCTTCTTATCTGTTTGAAAAAGTACCTCATGGAGATGAAGGTTATTTAACAAAAATGCGATCTAAAGTCGTAAGTAGAGAACATTTAAACGAATTAGGTAAAGAGCTAAAACTCATAGATTTAGTTGAAAGCAAAATACCAACCTCTAATTTTGGTAATAATATTCATGGCAATCTTTTTGAATCACTTGTAGGCGCCATTTTTTTAGATAAAGGCTACAAACAATGCGAAAAATTTATCTTTAAAAGAGTTGTCAAACCTCATGTTGATATCGAAACCTTAGAAGGTAAGATAATTAGCTATAAGAGTTTACTTATTGAGTGGTGTCAGAAGGAGAAAAAAACATTCGACTACAATGTTTATGAAGATACGGGAAATGATGACTTGAAACATTTTTCCGTTAAGCTATCTATTAATAATAAAGTTATTTCAAAAGCAAGAGCAACCTCTAAGAAAAAAGCCGAAGAAAAAGCATCCAGACGCGCTTTTTTTGCATTTCAAAATGAGATTACCAAAACGTTTTAGTAGCTTATTATCCAGGCTTTAAAAATAGTTGCTGTACTACAACGTTTTCGCGACTTAAAGCTGTTAAGATTAATAAAAACTTAATCTCAAACTAGTCATAATGTTCTATATTTACATTTAATAGAGGTTAAATTATGGCTTTGCACAAGTTACTTGTTGACGATTTTTACGACACTTCTTTTGCGCTTTTAGCAATACATTGCAGACTGGAAGATTATAGATTAGCCTATCTTCTTAATAAACAATTAGGTCTCAATTTAAAGCGTAAGCCTCAGGATTTGGACTATAAATATTTTGCAGCCTCTTATGCCATTTATGAGTGGGATGACATCATTTTGGATACGACTTGGAATTTGGTTTCAAATATTTGTAAAAAGGAAGAAGATTCGTTACAGAGTTCAGGCTCTTTATTTGATAACCAACATACAGTTATGAAAACTTATAACTTATTACCAGAATTTAAAAATGTAGATTATCTCATTAAAGTCACTAACGAAAATCTAAATTTTAACGAGAAAAGTATTCTCGATAAAATACAATCTATCCCTCAAATTATTACATCATATAGTATTGATATAGACGAGATAAAATCAAAAGATCATTTAATTTTTAATTAATGTTACGAAAAAAGAAAACTAAAATAGTTGCTACCTTAGGACCAGCAACAAGTAATAAGGATGTTCTTAAAGCAATGCTTGAAGAAGGCGCCAATGTGTTTAGAATTAATTTCTCTCATGCCGATTACGATGGCGTTAGAGAACGTGTAAATATGATTCGCGAACTCAATCAAGAGTTTGGATTTAATGCCGCAATTTTAGGAGATTTACAAGGGCCAAAATTAAGAGTTGGTGTCATGAAAGGGGAGGTTGTTGTCAATGAAGGTGATGAGATTATTTTTGCGACAGGAAAGCGTTTTGAAGGCACAAAGGATCGTGTTTATATGACTTATGATAAGTTTCCTCAAGATGCTAAACCAGGTGAACGTATTCTTTTAGATGACGGAAAACTAATTTTTGAAGTCGTATCCACAGATAAGAAATCTGAAGTTAAAGCCAAGGTCATTCAAGGAGGTCCATTGCGTTCAAAAAAAGGGGTTAATCTTCCAAACACCAATATTTCGCAACCAGCACTTACTGAAAAGGATATTGAAGATGCAAAATTCGCCTGTGAATTGAAGGTCGATTGGATTGCTTTGTCATTTGTGCGTCATGCAGAGGATTTGATGGAGCTAGAAGAGTTAATAAAAGAGCATAGTGATCATAAAATCCCAATCATAGCAAAAATTGAAAAGCCTGAAGCTGTAGAAAATATCGATAAGATAGTCGCATATTGTGATGGTTTAATGGTAGCTCGAGGTGATTTAGGAGTTGAAATCCCAGCCGAAGAAGTGCCTTTAATTCAGAAACAATTAGTGTTACGAGCTAAACGCGCAAGAATACCTGTAATTATTGCAACCCAAATGATGGAGACGATGATTACTAGTTTAACACCAACACGTGCCGAGGTTAATGATGTTGCCAATTCTGTAATGGATGGTGCTGATGCTGTAATGTTATCTGGTGAAACTTCTGTTGGAAATTATCCTGTACAGGTTATCAAGCAAATGGCTGGAATTATTAGAAGTGTTGAAGATTCAGATTTAATTAAGGTGCCACAAACACCACCTCATATTCGTACCAAGCGTTACATCACAAAATCGATTTGTTATCACGCAGCCAATATGGCAAATGAAATTAATGCTAAAGCGATTTCAACATTAACAAATAGTGGTTATACAGCGTTTCAAATTTCGGCTTGGCGACCAAGTGCACATATTTTAGTGTTCACGTCAAACAAACGGATTTTGACGCAATTAAGTTTGCTTTGGGGTGTAGAATCATTTTACTACGACAAATTTGTAAGTACAGATGAAACCATTGAAGATGTAAATGCCATTGCCTGCAAAAAAGGGTATTTAGAAGTCGGAGATATGCTTATTAGTTTAGCAGCAATGCCTATTCAGGAAAAAGGAATGGTGAATACCTTACGAGTTACTGAAATTACGAGTTGTAGTTTTTAAGTATTATCATGAAATCAATTTAAAAAAGGCGTTTAAACGCCTTTTTTAAATTGGATTAAGCTACAAGTCTCTTAAGCAACAACACCTAATTCTTTTGCAATTGAATTCTTTTTTTGTGAAGTTTCGAATTGATTAGAAGTATTTTTTTCTCCTCCTGCCCTCAGAGCTTTTTCTTCAGCAAAGAATGTTTTATGGTCATCACCAAGATCTGAACCTGCCATTCTTTGATGTTTTACAGACGCAACTCCTTTACGTATTTCTTGTCTTTGAACGTGTTTTACATAAGCAAGCATGCCTTCTTTCCCAAAATATCCTTCCGTTAAATCATTCATATGAAGCGCTGTTGTATGATATGTTGGTAAGGTAATCAAATGGTGAAAAATTCCAGCTTCTCTGGCTCCATCTGCTTGAAAAGTTTTGATTTTCTCATCTGCACGATGACATAGTTCAGAACCATCATATTGCGTATCCATTAAATTATTACGATCATACATGGTCATATTTTCTCCTTCAGCCAACATCTCATCAAAAGCTTGATGACGGAAATTTAACGTCCAGTTAAAGGAAGGAGAGTTATTGTAAACTAGTTTAGCGTTTGGAACGACCTCTTTAATTCTATTAACCATGTGAGCAATTTGCTTGACATTAGGCGTTGGAGTTTCAATCCATAACAGATCAGCTCCATTTTGAAGACTTGTGATACAATCTAACACTACGCGATCGATGTTTGAACCCTCTTTAAATTTATACAAACCATTTGGTAATCTTATAGGACGTACTAAATTACCGTTTCTTTTAAGTAGTACATCATCTTCTTTTGCATCTCTGATAGCAATGTCTTCGACTTCAACAAATGCAAGATATTGCGAAGCTAAATCACCTGGATTTTGACTAACGGGTAACTTTTGAGTTAAACCAGCGCCTTCTGAATCTGTTCTTGCAACAATAACACCATCAGTAACACCTAATTCTAAAAATGCATATCTAATAGCATTAAGTTTTGCAATAAAATCTTCATGTGGCACAGTTACTTTTCCATCTTGATGGCCACATTGTTTAGCATCTGACACTTGATTTTCAATCTGAATGGCACAGGCTCCAGCTTCAATCATTTTTTTTGCCAATAAATACGTGGCTTCCTCATTTCCAAAACCTGCATCAATATCAGCGATGATTGGAACTACATGAGTTTCAAAATTGTCAATTTGATCTTGTACATCTTCACCATCTGCAAGTCTTCTAAACAAATCATTTAATTCAACAGCATCAGCTTGTTTTAGAAAGTCATAAATTTCTTTTATTAATGCAGGAACAGTTGTTTTTTCATGCATAGATTGGTCTGGCAATGGGCCAAATTCAGAACGTAATGCCGCGACCATCCATCCAGAAAGATATAAATAGCGTTTACGAGTTGTGCTGTGATGTTTTTTTACAGCAATCATTTTTTGCTGTGCAATAAAACCATGCCAACAGCCTAGAGATTGTGTGTATTGAGATGTATCTGTATCATATTGTGCCATGTCCTTTCTCATAATATCAGCAGTATAATTTGCAATGTCTAGTCCGGTTTTAAAGCGATTTTGTACAAGCATTCTGGCTGCTCTTTCGGGAAGAATTGCATGCCATGTTTCACCATACTTTTCTTTTAGGTTTTTTATCGTTTCTAATGCAGAACGATAATTACTTTGTGCAAGATTTTTCATAATTTTGTAAGACGTTATTTATTATTAATAATTAGATCCTGTTGATTGTTGCTGCAATCGCAGGATTGTTTTTTTATAAATATTTATAGGCAGGAAGCGTTAAAAATTCATCAAATTCTTCTGCAAGAATGAAACTGTTAAAAAGTTCAAATGCTAATTTAAATTTGGTGTTCTTAATAGAAGCCTCTCCATATTCTTTGATGATTTTCTCAACTTCATCATCAAATAATTCTACGTAGAGCTCATGGTTGAATGTTCGACCATCGTTGAGTTTTACATTATGTTTTAACCACTGCCAAACTTGTGTTCTTGATATTTCTGCCGTAGCAGCATCTTCCATTAAATTGTAAAGTGCAACAGCTCCATGTCCTCTTAACCATGCTTCAGTATATAAAACACCAACATTGATATTTTTTCTAATTCCAGCTTCAGTAATTGTTCCTTTCGGAAGTTCAATCAATTCCGCTTCTGATATTTCGATATCATTTCGTGACACGTGCAATTGATTTTCAGAAGGCATGTATTTATTGAATTCGTTTAAAGCGATTTCAACTAAAGCAGGATGAGCTACCCAAGTACCATCATGGCCATTTTTAACTTCGCGTATTTTATCCTGACGTACGTTTTCTAAAGCAATTGCATTAGCTTCGTCATCATTTTTAATTGGAATTTGAGCAGCCATACCACCAATAGCTAGAATACCGCGTTTATGACAACGTTGAATTACCAATTTTGAGTAGGCATCCATAAAAGGAGTTGACATAGTTACTTGATCACGATTTGGAACTATAAAATCTGTATGATTTCTAAATTTTTTGATGTATGAAAATATATAATCCCAACGACCACAATTTAATCCGACAATATGATCTTTAAGCTCGAAGATAATTTCATCTAACTGAAAGCTGGCAGTAATCGTTTCTATTAATACGGTAGCTTTAAATGTGCCTTTAGGAACTTTTAAATATTCTTGTGTAAAATTGAAAACATCGTTCCACCACCTTGCTTCGGTGTAGTGTTCGAGTTTGGGTAAATAGAAGTAAGGTGCCGTATTGTTTTCTAATAAGGTTTTTGTATTATGAAAAACATAAAGACCAAAATCTATTAAACTACCAGAAGCCTCTTCATTATTAATAATTAAATGCCTTTCATTTAAATGTAATCCTCTAGGTCTAACCAAAAGAACAGCAGTTTCGGTTTTTAGCTGATAAGATTTTCCTCTTTTGGAGTCCGTCAATGAAATTGTTTTATTATTGGCATCAATTAGGTTTTGTTGTCCTTGAATACAATTTTTCCATGTAGGTGAATTGCTGTCTTCTAAATCGGCCATAAAGGTTTTAGCGCCAGAATTTAAAGCATTGATAATCATTTTTCTTTCAACAGGACCAGTGATTTCAACACGTCTGTCTTGAAGATCTTTTGGAATGATACCTGCAACCCAATTACCCTCTCTAATATGTTTTGTTTCCTTTGGGAATATTGGAAATTCACCTTTATCAAATTTCTCTTGTTGTGATTTTCGGTTATTTAATAACGCTAATCGTTTGCTGTTAAATTGTTCATGAAGGACTGTAATAAAGTCTAAAGCATCATCCGATAGGATTTCGGGAAAGTAATTTTTTACTTGATTAGCGAACTGAATTTTAGATGGTTTTAAAAGTGTGTTTTCCATGATTATGTATTTATGCTTGACAATATTATAACAAAGATTTTAAAAAAACAAGCGAACGTTCGCTAAAAATGTGTTTTCGCTGTTTTAGTTTGGTTCGCATATTTGATTATCTTTGTAAAGTAACTATGGAACAAGATTATATAAAACTAATATTTGGCTTAAAACTGAAGCAAATACGTACTGATAAGAACTTATCATTATTTGGATTGTCTAAAATTTCGGGTTTGTCAAAATCGTATTTAAACGAAATCGAAAAAGGGAAAAAATATCCAAAACCTGATAAAATTGCTATTCTATCAGAGGAACTTGATGTGCCTTATGATCAAATGGTATCATTAAAACTGGATAAAAACCTGGCTCCTGTTGGTGAACTTTTGCAGTCTAAAATTTTAAAAGAGATTCCTTTAGAACTTTTTGGAATTAAAGAAAGTAACTTGATAGATATTGTTGCTAATGCACCTGCAAAAGTCAATGCATTTATAAGTACGATAATTGCAATAGCTAAGCATTATAATTTTAGTAGAGAGAGTTTTTTTTTAGCTTCAGTTCGGTCATTTCAAGAGGCAAACAATAATTATTTTGATGAGTTAGAGCAACAAGTATTAAAATTTTCTAAAGCATACCAGCTGGATTTGACGACACCTTTTAATTCTAATGAATTAGAGGATATATTGGTAGAAGAATATGGTTATATTATTAATGAAAGTGAATTAAGTACCTATGAAATGTTAGAAAATTTGCGTTCTGTTTTTGTGCCAAAAACCAAAACTTTGTTGTTGGCTAATGGTATAGATGAAGCCCAACGAACATTTATTTATGCTAAAGAGATAGCTTATAATTTTTTAGATATTTCCGATCGCCTATATACGTTTCCATGGATTAAATTTGAAAGCTTTGATCAAGTGCTTAATAATTTTTATGCCTCTTATTTTGCAGGCGCCTTAATTATTCCCAAGAAAGAATTAACATCAAAACTGGAAAGCATTTTTGAGAAAGGCTTTTTCGATGAAGCCATGTTTATTAAAACGATAAACACTTTTAATGCATCTCCAGAATCCTTTTATCAGAGATTAACAAATATCTTACCTAAAGCATTTAATATTCAGGATTTATTCTTTTTAAGGTTTACACATAGATCAGGTACCGAAAAATTTCATCTAAAAAAAGAGCTTCATTTATCACATCAACATTCTCCAAGAGCTAACGAAACTAATGAACATTATTGCAGACGATGGGTGTCGTTAAAAGTTCTGAAAGATATTAGTAAGAGTAAAAAAAATCATGAATTTGATGTTCAAATATCTAATTATGATAGTGATAATGCTAAATACTTAGTATTGTCATCGGCAACTAAAGACCCTTTTAAGGATAATCAATTTAGAAGCATTAGCATTGGATTGCTCATTAATAAACAGTTAGAACGCAAAATAAAATTCTTAGATGACGAGCATCTTAAAACACAAAAAGTAGGTGTCACTTGTGAGCGATGTTCTATAAAGGATTGTGAGGTTAGAAAAGCACCTCCACATGTTTTAGAAAAAGCACTAAAAAATAATAAAATTGAGACGATTGTTAATACGTTGAATCAAAAATATGATTCATAATATCAAATTTTAAAACTGAAATTTTAGTTGAACACTAATTGGTTTTTCTACTCTTTTAGGCGTTGAAACTTCCGTATTTAAATTTGATAATGAAATCCCTAACAAGCGAACAGAATTATTTAGTTTTTCCTGGAATAATAGGTCTTTGGCAGTTTCTAATACGATACTTTTTTCACTTATAAAATACGGTAAGGTTTTGCTTCTAGTTTGTAAAGTAAAATCACTGTATTTGATTTTCAGCGTTACTGTTTTTCCTGCGACATTACTTTTATTCAAACGTTTGGAAACTTCCTCAGCGATATGATCTAGTTTTTCAAGCATAAAAACTTCAGACGATAAGTTTTCACTAAAGGTACGTTCGGCAGCAAGTGATTTTCTAATGCGATTGGGTTTCACCTCACTGGTATGAATTCCTCTAACCACATGGAAATAAAAACGACCAGATTTTCCGAAGTGCTCATCTAAATATTCTAAAGATTTTGCTTTTAAATCTTTGCCTGTAAATATGCCTTTTTGATACATTTTTTCGGCAGTAACTTTTCCAACACCATAAAATTTCCGAATGTCTAAATCTTCCAGAAACTGGAGTACTTCTTCAGGATTCACGGTTTTTTGTCCGTTAGGTTTGTTGTAATCACTGGCAACTTTTGCAATAAATTTATTGATAGAAATTCCGGCGGAAGCGGTTAAACCAATCTCATTGAAAATTCGAGCGCGAATTTCTTCAGCAATTAAGGAAGCACTCGGATTTCCTTTTTTATTTTCGGTAACATCTAAATAAGCTTCATCAAGGGAAAGCGGTTCAACTAAATCGGTATAATCATAAAAAATATGTCGCACTTGTTTAGAAATTTCAGTGTAACGTGCAAAATCGGTTCTTACGAAAATCAATTCTGGGCATAATTTTATGGCTAAACGACCAGACATTGCACTTTTGACACCAAATTTTCGGGCTTCATAACTCGCAGCACTAATCACACCTCGTGTGCCACCACCTCCAACCGCAATCGGTTTTCCTTTTAAATCGGGATTATCCATTTGCGCTACAGACGCATAAAATGCATCCATATCAACATGAATTATCTTTCTAATTGGAAAATCGTTTGGCATACTGTAAATTTATGAATTCCTGCGCAGGCAGGAATCTCGATTGATGAGATTTAGAAAAATATTAATTATTACTCGGTATTTAAGAGTACTTTTAAAAGATTCCCGTTTTCACGGGAAGTTAGAATGATTGAAATAGAACGTAAATTTTTGGTGACTTCAGAAGATTTTAAATCAGAATCTTTCAAGAAAACAAGAATTACTCAAGGCTTTTTAAACACAGATCCAGAGCGTACTGTAAGGGTTAGGCTTAAGGGAGAACAGGGATTTCTGACGGTAAAAGGGAAATCAACGGATAATGGCTTAAAGCGTTTTGAATGGGAAAAAGAAATTTCAAAACCAGATGCTGAAGCACTTTTAGACTTATGTGAAAAAGGTGTCATTGATAAAATACGATATGAAGTTAAAAAAGGAAAATATATCTTTGAAATCGATGAGTTTTTTGGAAATAATGAAGGTTTAATTATGGCTGAACTAGAACTGGAACATGAGAATGATAGTTTTGAAGCACCTCATTGGTTAGGGAAAGAAGTTACAGGAGACATTAAATATTACAATTCTCAATTAAGTCAGACACCATATAATACCTGGTAATTTAATAACATGTATGATGAAAAAAGCATTACTTATAATAGGCATGGCACTTTGTATTTTGTCATGTAAGGAAGAGGCTAAGGCAACAGTAGAACCAATGAGTGATGTCATTAAAGAAACTGTTGATGACGATAAAAATTCAATAAGAAAAGATGGTGAGAGTACAGTTTTAATTGAAGAAAAGCCTATTCAAAAAGAGAAATCAGTTAAGCAGTTAAAAGAAGAACTTACTGCAAAAGGATTTCAAACCTTTGATTATATAGATGAAAAAACACAAGACACTATTTTGATGCAACAATATTTCATTGCGTTTTTAAAACGTGGCATGATTCGTAATCAGAATGAAGAAGAAGCTAACCGACTTCAGAATGAGCATTTGGCGCATTTGGGCAAAATGTATGAATTAGGTTACGCAGACATTTCAGGACCTTTTGGAGATGATGGAAACATTCGAGGGATTACTATTTACAATGTGCCGACTCAAAAAATGGCAGATAGTTTAGCCAATTCAGATCCTATGGTTCAGGCTGGCAGACTGGAAATAGAAATTCATCCATGGTGGGCAGCCAAGGGATTTTCATTGAGATAAGCCATAAAAAAAGGTTTTTTTTATGGCTTATAATCTTGCTTTAAGCTTTTTTTACACAACATGCTTTTTTGCAATCCTTAGCGCAGGCCATTTTTTCAGCTTCTGTTTTGTTCGCACAACATGCTTTATCGCAATCTGCAGCACACTCATGTTTTTCAGAAGAGAAAGCCTCTACGGTTTTCATGTCTTTTACTTTATAGGTATCACCAGCTTTTGCTACAGCTTCCTCTAAAGAATTTGTTGTTACTTTAGCCTCATCGTATTCTACCATGGCGATTTCTTTTTCAAAGTCCACTTTAGCAGATTTCACGCCATCCATTTTTGCAATTTTTTTCTCAATAGTCTTAGCACAACCCATTGCACAAGTCATACCTTCAATGCCAAACTCTGCTTTTGCATAAGTAGCATTAGGATCTAATTGCTTTGCCTCATTAGTAATAACATTAGCACTAACCTCTGTTTCTACAGTCTTAACTTCTGGTTGTGTTTCATTTTTGCAAGCCATTACAGCCACAGAAATTAATGCAAGAACTAATATGTTTTTAAATGTCTTCATAGATTTAAAGTATTGTATTTAAGGACAAACTTAATAAATATTGATGTTCCTTGCATCAAAATTAACGAATTTTGTGACTTAGTTTAGGGATGTTATGAAAAACACTAATAATAAATGGCTGTATTTAATTGTTTTAGCATTAATATGGGGAAGTTCTTTCATTTTAATTAAGAAAGCGCTTTTAGGCTTATCACCTTATCAGTTGGGAGCATTACGTACAATTATAACAGGTGTTTTTCTTTTCGCAGTTGGATTTAAGAGTGTCAAATCTATAAAAAAGCAAGAATGGAAATGGGTGATTTTATCAGGTTTTCTGGGCTCATTTATTCCTGCATTTTTATTCGCTATTGCTGAAACAGAAATAGATAGTGCTGTGACTTCAATCCTAAATTCTTTGGTGCCACTGAATACTGTTTTATTCGGATTTGCAGTATTTAAAATAGCATCTACTAAACGACAAATTTTAGGTGTAATAATAGGTTTTATTGGCACAAGTATCTTAATAATGAAAGGAGCTGAACTTAATCCGAATCAAAATTATTTATTTGCTGGATATATTATTGTTGCCACTTGTATGTACGCTTTAAATGTTAACATAATAAAAAAATATTTACAACATACAAAACCCTTGGCTATTGCAACTGGAAACTATGTAGCCATTATAATACCAGCTATTGCTATACTTTGTTTTAGTGACTTCTTTAGTGAGAGCACTTTTGCACATCCTGATTTTAAAATGTCTGTTATTTATATCATTATTTTGTCGTTTTTCGGAACCGCTTTAGCCAAGGTGTTGTTTAATACCTTAGTACAAATTTCTACTCCGGTTTTTGCTTCTTCTGTAACGTATTTGATGCCTGTTGTTGCTTTGGTTTGGGGAATATTAGATGGAGAAGGATTTAGCTTGATGCAAGCTTTAGGTAGTTTTATCATATTAATAGGTGTATATCTTTCACATAAGCGAAAGCGATAAAAAAACCCGAAACAGATCTGCTTCGGGCTTTTTAATATTTAATAAGTTTTGAGTTTAATCAAAATCAGCATCTGTAACACCTTCATTGATTTTAACTTCTTTTAATTTAAATACAACAGATTGTCCCATCATGCTTGCATCTCTAGTCTCAGGGAATTTTAAACCATTATAATCTTTATAATCTTTTAAAATTGCTTCTTGAGATTGTGTTTGTCCTTGCATTGTTGTGTTTTGAACTTCTTTAACTTTAAGTCCAGTTTCAACATCGTAATAAAGAACAAATGATACAACTTCACCAGGGACTTCAATAACGTATGCATCTTTACCATTAACTTTTTCAACACCAGTTACTTTAGCAGCATCTGAGTCTACAAGATTTATTTCCATAAATAAACCAGCATTAGCCTTCATGTCATTTGACATGCTCTCAGGTAAAGGTTGTTTGTTAGCGGTTGCACTTTCCTTGGTCATGACCATAGACATCATTTTGTTTCCACCCATGTATATATTCTGAACCGTTTTACCATCAACACGTTTTTCTTCAGAAACCACAGCTCCCATTGGTGTAGTAGCTTCATATTGTGTCATAACCGATTTTAAATTGCTCATTTTATCTGTAACTCCAGAAGCTTTCAAATAGTTGGTCATAACCGATTTTACAGTTACACCATCTGGTATTTCAGATCCATATTCAGGCTTTTCAGTTGGATTAGCATATTTATCGTAATACTTTATTGGAATTCCTGTCTTTTCAAGATTTTCTAAGACTTCACTGCCTTTTCCAACAATAACTACTCTTGCATTTTCAGGTTTGATATACTTGTTAGCAACACGTTTTACATCATCTGCAGTAACAGCATTGATTTTTTGTAAATATGTGGTGTAGAAGTTTTTTGGTAAGTTATTTAATTTGATATTCAACGCGTAACGAGCAACAGTTTCAGGATCTTCTAATCCCATAATAAAGTTACCTACGTACTTAGCCTTTGTGTCTTTCAACATTTGAGGATCAACGGGTTCCGTTTTAATACGATTGATTTCTTTTAATGCTTCAACAACAGCACTATCAGTAACCATATTTCTAACTTTAGCTGTAGCACTAAAACTTCCAGCTCCATATCTGTTGGCGTTTATTCTTGAATACGCGCCATAAGTATATCCTTTGTCTTCACGTAAATTCTTAAACAGATAACCTTCACCACCTCCACCTAGGATGCTGTTAGCAATAATACTTGCATGATAATCGTCATCGTTCATTTTTAAATCAATACTATTTTCAATAGCAATACTTGATTGTGAAGCATTTGGTAAATCTACAAAGTTGATTTGTGTGTACTGCGCATTAGGGCTAACAGGTGGAATTGTTGTTGATACATCAACTGATTTTTCCCAATCACCAAAGTATTTTTTAACTTGTTTTCTGATAGTGCTAAGATCAACATCTCCTATAATAACTAAATAGGCATTATTTGGATTGAAGTATTTTTCATAAAAAGCAAGCGCATCACCAAACGTTACGTTGTTGACCGTTTCTTCGGTTACAAACTCACCATAAGGGTGTTTTGTTCCATATAATAAGGCATTACTAACACGATCACCAATAGCGTCAATACTTTTTTCCTCCGTTTTTAAACCTTCAATAAGTTTTTCCTTTTCCTTATTAAATTCTTCTTCTGTTAATAAAGGATTGATAGCTGCGTCAGCCATAAGTTGCAATACTCTTTCAGAATACTTTGAAAGTGCTCTTGCAGAACCACCACTAAAATTAAAGTTTAGATTTGCTCCTAGAAAATCGATTTCGTCATTAAAATCATCTTTAGAAATACTTGTTGTACCATTTCCTAACATGCTTCCAAGTAGGCTTTCAACACCAGCTTTTGTTCCCGTAGTAATTGGGTTGTTGTCGATTCTTAATGAATAAGAAACTCTAGGAAGTTTATGGTTTTCAACAACAAGAACTTTTAATCCGTTTTTTAATTCAAACTCGCTAGGAACTTCTAATGATATTGTTGGTTCAGGACCTGGTTTTGGTTGAACAGATCTATCTAATTGTGCATTTACGCTAACTACTGATACAAAGAACAGTAAAATAAATGCTGATAATTTCGTTTTCATATTATATAATGTTTTCATCTTATTGTTCATCTTTTTGTGGTAAGTATTCAATTTCGACACGTTGATTTGGACTTAAATATTTTTTAGCAACCTCTTGAATGTCCTCTCTAGTGATTGATCTATAAATATCAATTTCCTTATTAATTAAATCTACATCACCATACAATAAGTAGTATGTTGCTAAAGACCCAGCAATACCTTCAATGCTAGAGTTTGCATTTACAAATTGATTTTCAAATTGATTTATTAATTTTTGATGATCACGTTCTGATATTAATTCGTTTTGCATTTTGGCAATTTCTTCATCCATTTCAGTTAATAATGTATCTAAAGTAACATCGCCTAATGGCAGAGCAAACATGGCAAAGATGCTATAGTCCATTTGTGTAATATTCACAGCTTGTACTGCTAAAGCTTGCTTTTGTTCATCAACCAGTTTTTTGTAAAGTACAGAACTTTTACCTCCACTTAAATAAGAAGAAATCATATCTAAAATGTAAGCATCTCTTTTTCCAAATCCTGGAGTTCTGTAAGCAGCAAGAATAGCTGGAATTTGAATGTTTTTATCATATGCCTTCGCTTTTTGAGTTTGAGTAATTGGCTCTTCTTTTGCAAAGTCTCGAACCACTTCAGGTCCTCTTTTAACTTCGCTGAAGTACTTTTTAACTAAGTCTTTCGTTTTCCCAGGATCAATATCTCCTGCAACAATTAAAACCGCATTATTTGGGCCATAGTAATCTTTGAAGTACGTATTAAATTCTTCTAGAGTTGAAGCATCTAGATCTTCTTGATAACCAATGTTTGGGTCTTTGTATGGGTGAACTTTAAAAAGATTGGCACCCAAAGTTTCAAATATTTTACCATAAGGTGATTCGTAACGTTGACGCTTTTCTTCTTTTACGACTTCGTTTTGTGTATCAACACCAACTTGATCAATAACAGGATGCAACATACGCTCAGATTCTAACCACAAGCCTAATTCTAGTTTATTTGATGGAAATACTTCATAGTAATACGTTCTATCTTGAGAAGTGTTAGCATTGAATCTTCCACCATTTGCAGGAATAATTTTCATAAATTCTCCACGACCTATGTTTTCTGAACCTTCAAATAAAAGGTGTTCGAAAAAGTGAGCAAAACCTGTGCGAGGAGCTTCAGGGCTTCCTCCAACATCTTTTCCTCCAACATTGTACATAACTGATGTGATAACTACTGGCGCAGTATTATCTTGATGAAGAATTACATGTAATCCATTGTCTAGATCAAATTCTTCAAATTTAACTTCTTGTGCAGATGTAGCAAATATTGCAAGTACAAAAGCAGCTAAAGTAAATAAGCCTTTTTTCATTGTGAGTTTGTTTTAAATTAGTTTTTACGAGTTGTAAGTATGTGATTCACATAAAATGTTACATACATGTCACAAAAATAGTGAATAACTCTTCCTTTTAAGAATCTAAAAATGTAAAATAAATCTTAAATCTTCTGTAAACAGTATTTTTTTTCCGAACTTAAGAGAGTATAAACTAGGATAATACTTCTAATTATGAATACTTCATTTTCAGTTGCTTTAAAATATGGACTCTACGTAACCATTAGTTTAATAGCCTTTTTTTTGATTTTAAGACTTTTTAATCTTCATGAAAATCCTTGGTTAAGATTGTTTAATGGTGCTTTTATGTCTGCTGGAATATATTTTGCTATTAAACATTATAAGTCGAAAACTCAGAATGATTTTTCTTATATCAACGGAGCGAAAACGGCTATTGTAACTGGTTTTATTGCTACAATTGTATTTACTATATTCATGGCCATTTATATGTTTCATGTTGATACAGCGTTTACTGAAAAATTACTCGGAAGCAATTTTGTCGATTATGAGGTAGGAGCTAACATTTTATTATTTATTATATTTATTGAAGGACTAGCATCTTCAGTGGTCTTAGCCTTAGCGTTTATGCAAATCTTTAAAAAAAGCCACAATATTCCTCAAAACACATAAATCGTTTGTAGATTAATTAATTAGAATGTATATTTGCACCCGCTTTCTGAAGAGAAAGCACACATTTTGAATAAATTAATTAATAAAAACGTTACGCTATGTACGCAATTGTAGAGATAGCAGGGCATCAATTTAAAGTTGAAAAAGACCAAAAAGTTTTTGTTAACCGTTTAGCAACTGAAGAAGGTAAGAAAGTAGATTTCGATAACGTTCTTTTAATTGGAGATGGTAACAATGTAACTTTAGGCGCCCCAGCTATAGACGGAGCACAAGTAAGTGCAAAAGTCTTAAAGCACCTTAAAGGTGATAAAGTGATAGTTTTCAAAAAGAAAAGAAGAAAAGGTTACCGTGTTAAAAATGGACACAGACAAGCTTTATCTGAAATCGTGATTGAAAGTATTGTTGCTTCTGGAGCAAAAAAATCTGAAAAGAAAACAGAAAAAGCAGCTCCTAAAACAGAAACTAAAAAAGCAGAACCAAAAGTAGAAGCTAAAGCTGCTGCCCCTAAAGCGGAAGCTAAAAAAGCAACTGGAAAAGCTGACGATTTGAAAAAGATCGAAGGAGCTGGACCAAAAGCTGCTGAAGCATTGGTAAATGCTGGGTATGAAACTTTTGCTAAAGTTGCAAAAGCAAAGCCAGAAGAATTAAGCGCTGTGTTATCTGAAGCAAGTTCTAGATTAGCACACATCGTTACAGATACTTGGCCAAAACAAGCTAAATTAGCTGCTGATGGAAAGTGGGATGAGCTTAAAGAATTACAAGACAAATTAGATGGTGGAATTGAGAAGTAATTCCATTAAAGTATAATCATATAAAACCTTAAGACAATGGCTCATAAAAAAGGAGTAGGTAGTTCTAAAAACGGTAGAGAATCAGAATCGAAACGCTTAGGTGTGAAGATATTTGGTGGGCAAGCTGCAATAGCTGGTAACATTATCGTTAGACAAAGAGGTAATACACATCATCCAGGTGAAAATGTGTATGGAGGAAAAGATCACACTTTACATGCTAAAGTTGATGGTTTAGTAAAATTCACAAAGAAGAAAGATGGGAAGTCTTTTGTTTCTATTGAGCCTTTTGAAGCTTAATCGAATTTTATCTCACAATATTAAAAACCCATTCTAATTTTGAATGGGTTTTTTGTTTTTATTATATAACAGATTCTTCGCAACGTACTTAATGACAGCAAGACTTATTATATGATTTCCATTTTCTTCAATAGAAAACTCGCATTCATATTTTGGCAAATGCCTTTTTTAAATTTGTAATCAAAATAAAGTTCGTCATTTACAATTTCGGCATCAAAATAGTAGTTTTTCACTTCCTCTAATTCATTCGAAATTTCACAAAGACTTAAATCATGTGTTGCAATAATCCCAGTAGCATGTCCAGCGACTAATTTTTCGACAAACTTTCGGGATCCGATGGCTTTATCTGTGCTGTTTGTGCCTTTTAAAATTTCATCTAAAATGATGAAGTAAGGTTCTTTTTCAATGGCATCTACAATAAATTTTAACCGCGTCAATTCTGAAAAGAAATAACTGCTATCATCAGTTAATGAATCGTTTGTACGCATACTTGTGATTAGTTTCACAGGATTGTAAGTACTAGATTCAGCACAAACAGGTAAGCCAACATTTGCCATGACAATATGTAAAGAGACCGTTCGTAAAAAGGTGCTTTTTCCAGCCATATTAGCTCCAGTCACTATAAAAAAATGCTTATGATCAATCATTACATCACTACTAACGCGTTTTGTTTTATTGAGTAGTGGATGACCTAAACTTTTTGCATTTATAACTGCCTTATCTTTTGTAATTTCCGGAAATGCATGGTCTTGATGATTAAAGGTGTAGTTTCCTAAACTGTTGTAAGCATCAAAAAAAGAAACCACTTCAAACCAGTCTTCCACTTTATGCGCATATTTAGAAATCCATTGTTCAACCTTATAAGCATTTTTAATGTCTGAAAGCAGATAACCATTTCCAAAAATGGCTCCAATAAGGTTGTTTCGATTGTCTAAAGCATCTAAGTGTTTTGAAAATTCAGAAAAAATTGCAGATGCTTTTTTACCTTCAGATTCAATTTGTTTCTGTTTTTCTAAGAGAAGTTTTGACGTGAAATTCTCATTTTCTATTTGAAGTAATAAAGACGCGTATTGCTTGAAGGTGTCTTTGGTTTTATCAGAATTTAAAGCGAGAACATTAATTTTCTTTAAATACAACCCCGTTAATCCTAAACCAGCAAAGATCCAATATCCGAAAAATGAGATGTCTAAAATATCAAACAGAGCTAAGGCTAACATTGCTATTGAGATTATTGTAAATAGCCATGGCATCAGTTTCATAGCTTTTGGAATAAAATTCTTGTGCGTTTTCAACCAATAGACAATTTTTGAAGCGGGAGTTTCAGTTTTTATAAGATTTCCGGTTGCTGCATAATGTTGTGTCCATGCTGTTTTACCCGATAATTCCTTGATAGCTTCTTGTCGCTCTTCAATAGCCGTACAATTGTTTGCTTTTAAAAGATTTGAAAGTTTATGTTGTCCTTCTAATGAACTTGTGCGGTTTAAATATTGAAAAAAAGAGCCTTTTCCGAAGAGATCAATATCTAAACTATAGAAATGCTTGGCATCTTGAAATTGAGAGCCGGTTTCTCGATGGTGAAAATCTCCAGAAGCAATTTTTAGTTCTTCAGTATTGATATTTACTAGAGCTTTATGGAGTACATGTTTAGTCTTTGAATCTGTATATTTCGAGAGTAAATAGACAAATATACCTAAGCCAAGGATTCCAATTGTTATGGCTAATTGCCATTTAGAAAAGGTAGCATAGATTCCTATTCCAGTAATTACAAAAACGAGCAAACGCATTGAACTTAGAAGTAAAAGACGTTTTTTTAATAATGATACTTCTGTTTTATGCTTTTTTAATTCGTGATTATAGAATTTAATTGGATCAATCATGATTACATTTATGTGGTAAAGAAACAAAAAATCCCAAGATTGCTCTTGAGATTTTCATATATAATTTGAGTTTAAAAACAATAATGACTATCCTTTCAGACTAGCTTTTAAATACTCTTGATTCATTCTTGCAATGTTTTCTAAAGAAATTCCTTTAGGGCATTCTACTTCGCATGCTCCTGTATTTGTACAGTTTCCAAAGCCTTCTTCATCCATTTGTTTTACCATGTTTAATACACGGTCAGTAGCCTCGACCTGTCCTTGAGGTAATAATGCAAATTGAGAAACTTTTGCGCCTACAAATAGCATAGCGCTTGAGTTTTTACAAGAAGCGACACAAGCACCACAACCAATACAAGTAGCGGCATCAAAGGCTTTATCGGCATGTTCTTTTTCAATAGGAATAGCATTAGCATCCTGAGTATTTCCTGAAGTATTTACCGAAATAAAACCACCTGCTTGTTGAATTCTATCAAATGCAGATCGATCAACAATTAAATCTTTGACTACAGGAAAAGCTTTTGCTCTCCATGGCTCAATATAAATGGTATCGCCATCATTAAAACTACGCATGTGTAATTGGCAAGCTGTAATTTTAGTTTCTGGTCCATGAGCTCTACCGTTGATATATAATGAACAAGTTCCGCAAATACCTTCTCTACAGTCATGGTCAAAAGCAACAGGCTCTTCTCCTTTTTCTATTAATTCTTGGTTGAGTACATCTAGCATTTCTAAAAATGACATGTCTGGTGACACATCACTTAGAGCATAATCCATCATTTTTCCTTTATCACTAGCGTTTTTTTGTCGCCATATTTTCAATGTTAAATTCATCATAGCTCTTTTTTATTTGTAACTTCTCTCTTTTACTTCAATATTTTCGTAATCTAATGCTTCTTTATGATGCACAGCTTCACTCGGTTGTCCTTTGTATTCCCAAGCAGAAACATATTGATATTCAGGTCGTCTCAAGGCTTCACCAGTTTCTGTTTGATACTCATCTCTAAAATGTCCGCCAGCAGATTCTTCACGTTCTAAGGCATCTTTTGCAAATAACTCTCCTAACTCTAAGAAATCTGCAACACGACCCGCTTTAGCCAGCTCTTCATTGTACTCATTCTCTTCTCCAGGAACAAATACGTCTTTGTAGAATTCTTCTCTAAGTTGTGCAATTTCAGTAATAGCCGATTTTAAATCTTTAGCATTACGAGCCATTCCACATTTGTTCCACATAATTTTTCCTAAACGTTTATGGAAATAATCTACAGATTTTGTTCCTTTATTGTTGATTAATTTAGCAATATTGTTTCGCACATTTTTCTCAGCTTCATCAAATTCTTTAGAATCAGTTGGAATGGTTCCAGTTCTAATATCATGAGCTAGGTAATCTCCAATGGTGTAAGGTAATACAAAATAACCATCAGCTAAACCTTGCATTAATGCTGAAGCTCCTAAGCGGTTAGCTCCATGATCAGAAAAGTTTGCTTCTCCAATCGCATACAATCCGGGTACTGTAGTCATTAAGTTATAATCTACCCAAAGTCCTCCCATTGTGTAGTGAACAGCTGGATAAATCATCATTGGTGTTTCGTAAGGGTTTTGATCTACGATTTTCTCATACATCTGAAATAAGTTTCCGTATTTATTGGCAATTACTTCTTTCCCAAGTTTTTGTACTAAGGCACTGTCATCTTCGTCTAAGCCTTTCACGTGCGCTTGTTCTTTACCGTAACGTTCTATGGCAGCTGAGAAATCTAGATAAACAGCTTCACCTGTTTTATTAACGCCGTAGCCAGCATCACATCGTTCTTTTGCTGCTCTTGAGGCCACATCTCTTGGTACTAAATTACCAAAAGCTGGATAGCGACGCTCTAAATAGTAATCTCTATCCTCTTCAGAAAGTTGAGTTGGTTTTAGAGTTCCATTTCTAATCGCTTCAACATCTTTTATATGTTTTGGAACCCAAATTCGTCCATCATTTCTTAAAGATTCAGACATTAAGGTTAATTTGGATTGATGATCTCCTGATACGGGAATACACGTTGGATGGATTTGTGTGTAACAAGGATTAGCAAAGAATGCTCCTCGTTTATGGGCTTTCCATGCTGCGGTTACGTTACTTCCCATGGCATAAGTAGACAGGTAAAATGCATTACCATAGCCACCAGTTCCTAATACAACAGCATGTGCTGAATGACGCTCTATTTCTCCTGTAACTAAATTACGTGCAATGATACCTCGTGCCTTACCGTCAACAATAACAACATCTAGCATTTCATGACGTGTGTACATTTTTATTTTACCACGACCGATTTGACGGTTCATGGCAGAATAAGCACCAAGTAATAATTGCTGTCCAGTTTGACCTTTAGCATAAAATGTTCTAGATACTAATACACCACCAAATGAACGGTTATCTAAAAGACCTCCATATTCTCTGGCAAAAGGAACGCCTTGAGCGACACATTGGTCAATAATATTTGTTGATACTTCTGCTAGGCGATACACATTAGCTTCTCTTGAGCGATAATCACCACCTTTTACGGTATCATAAAATAAGCGATATGTTGAGTCACCATCACCTTGATAATTTTTTGCAGCGTTAATTCCTCCTTGAGCTGCAATCGAGTGTGCACGTCTTGGAGAATCTTGAAAACAAAATGCTTTAACGTTATAGCCTAACTCAGCTAAAGTGGCAGCAGCTGAGCCTCCTGCTAAACCTGTTCCAACAATGATAACATCGATTAGACGTTTATTAGCTGGATTTACCAGATTGATTTCGTTTTTATAGTTAGTCCATTTTTCTGCTAATGGACCTTTTGGTATTTTAGAATCTAAAGCCATATTTAGATGTGTTTTTTAGTGATTAAAATGATGGAATAACGCAATAAAGATGAATCCTAACGGAACACCTATTGAATAGACTTTTGCAAATCCTTTTAATCCTTTTGTGTATTTATTATTCGCTCCAATAGATTGAAATGAAGAGTTAAAACCATGCAATAAATGAAGAGCTAAGAATATAAATCCAATGCAATATAAAGCCACTCTCCAAATAGGCTCAAATTTATGAACCAGTTCCTCATGATATCTGTAGCCACTATCTGCAATTTCTGGATTAATCAATCCTGACATATCACCTGCAATATATTTTGTATTAATTTCAGGAATCCAGAAATCAATGAAATGGATAATTAAGAACACTAGAATAAATCCTCCACTCCAAATCATATTTCTACTCATCCATGTTGAGTTTCCAGACGGATTGTTTTTTGTGTAGCTTACAGCTCTTGCTTTGTTATTTTTAATTTCGAGAACAAATCCCATAACAAAATGGAAAATGACACCAAATATCAAAACAGGTTGCAATAGGTATTGAATAACCCAAAAGGTTCCCATAAAGTGTGATACATCGTTGAAGGTATCAGGACTGAACACAGATAGGATGTTGATTGCAAAATGTTGTAAAATAAAAATCATGAGGAAGAGTGCCGAAAGTGCCATGGCAAACTTTCTTCCAATTGACGAATTTAGAATTCCGCTCATTATAATTGTAGTTAATTATTTGTCTAACAAAGATAAGATTCATTGTGCTGT
Organism: Psychroserpens mesophilus; assembly: GCF_000826645.1. Classification (GTDB taxonomy): domain Bacteria; phylum Bacteroidota; class Bacteroidia; order Flavobacteriales; family Flavobacteriaceae; genus Psychroserpens; species Psychroserpens mesophilus. The sequence continues at coordinate 28,180 of NZ_JXJP01000014.1, read as the reverse complement.
ACAACAAATTTTAGCTACAATTTTAGTTATTTAGAATGGGTTTAATTAGATACCAAGGGAATTAATCCACGTAGTCCCATGTCAACAACCTGTTCTCCAGCTGCTGGTTCGTATTTCCCGTCAACGTTTACTTCAGTCCATTCAAAACTATTATTAATTGAAAAAGAAAGGGTTACAGTAATGTCTTGAGTTTCATTTCCAGTAATATTCAATCCGTTTTCGAATTCTCCAGTAACGACACAAGAGCCTGCTGGAATTGGCGATGAGTTAAATAACGGGTTAGGAACAGTTGTAGCGCCTTCAGGAGCTTGCCCTTGAGTTGTAAATCCTAAAGCTTCAAAAGCCCAAAACCCTTGGAGTTTGTTCGCGTTGATATCAAATGTACCTCCATTTAGGTCAAAGGAGGTGATGTATGAATTATATCCTACAAAACTTCCTAGTGTACCAGTAATATCTTGTCCGTTGACTAATATATCAATGTCACCTTCCTGATAAGCTAAAGACACTCTGATCCATTCATAATTTCCAGCAGTAATTTCACTTAATGGAATGGTGATGAAGTTTTGACTATTTCCTGCAAAAATTGCGTTTTGAAAATCAATGGCCTGAGCACCACCAGCTGTGGTTTCTGAACCAACATAAATAATTTCACCAGTTTCAAGTGGTGTTAACGCTGTTGGAGCTAGTTCAATATAATTGGCACTCATGCGATTGATTGATGGCGATTGAGCAGCATTTCCAGATGGAATCGTTGCTGGTTGTCCGAAATTATCTAATCGTATTTGATTTGGATCAAATTTTAGTTTGATAACAAGATTCGGTTCCGTAGGATTTTGCTGTTGATTATCATCATTATCTTCAATGCAAGACAATATTAATACGCAGATTAATGAGATGCTAAGTTTAAAGTATTTCATTGATTCAGAGTTTGTGTTATAACTCTAAAAATAGGGAATTATTTTATTTCAAAACTGGTTTTTTTATTATCAATTTGAATGGTATATAATCCTTTTGGTAAGTAGTACTTATCATTTTTAGACGTATTAATTTCAACAGATGTATTTTCTTTCAGTAGTGCTTTACGTGCTTTTTCGGTTAGTGTTACATCGTAGTTTGCATAGTTAAATCCTTTGTCCGCTTTTACTATAATTTGATTGAGAAGTGTCCCTTTTTCAGATAAAATTTTAATCGTTTTTTCTTCTGAAACATTAGAATAAAAAGCAATTTCTATTTCTGGTTCAAAGGCATCATACCATTTTCCCCAAGAACTTCCCCAACGCGATGAATGTCTTAGATCTTCAACTTTGAACACTGTAACTGCATCAGACATAATGATGTTATTCATTTGTTGAAGTTCTGAAATGTCAGTTTTATAAATACTTCTTCCGTGTGTCCCAATTAAAAGATCTTTAGCTTCAGGTTGAATAACCATATCATGAACAGCAACATTTGGCAATCCCTTATTAAAAATTTCCCAGTTTTGTCCTTGATTGAAAGATACATAAGCTCCATTATCTGTTCCTATATAAAGAATGTTTTCATTTTCAGGATCTTCTCTAATCACATTAACAGGAGAATCAGGAATATTAGCACTAATGTCTTTCCAAGTTTGACCATAATTATCACTCATGTACGCATAGACTTTAAAGTCGTCCCATCGATAGCCATTTAAGGTCACATAAACGCGTTCTTTTTTATGCTGTGAAGCTATGATTCGGCTTACCCAAAGGTCTTTTGGTAATGTGTTGGAAATGTTTGTCCAGTTGCCACCAGCATTTTTTGTAACATAAACCAATCCGTCATCACTTCCAGTGTAAATTAATCCGAATTGAAAAGGCGATTCACTTATTGATGCTAATGTTCCGTAAGCCACATTTCCTTTTTTTCCACCATGAGTTAAGTCATCACTAATGGCTGTCCAGTCATTACCTTGATTCATGGAGCGCATCAGTTTGTTTCCACCTAAATACAAAATGTCCTGGTTATGAGGTGATAATAAAATTGGTGTTTGCCAGTTAAAACGATACGGATTTTCGCCCAATTCATGCTTTGGTTGAATGTAGGCATCTTCTTCCGTTTCAAGATTAAGTCTGTAGTAATTTCCAAATTGATAACCTGTATAAACGATGTTATGATTTCTACTATCAATTTGAATTTGCATGCCGTCGCCTCCCATAATTCCTTTCCAAGGATATTGTCCACTTTGGTGCCAGCTTTTATCTTCAATAGCATTATTTGCACCAACCCAAACACCATTATCTTGTAAACCACCATACACATTATACGGTTGCTCATTATCTACATTAATGGCATAAAATTGTCCAACCGAAGGCGAATTGTTTTTAATCCAGTTTTCACCATCATCATATGTCATATTTACACCACCATCGTTACCGTTAATGAGGTGATTAGGATTTTTAGGATTAATCCAGAGTGCATGATGATCGGCATGCACATTTTCGGCACTGATAGACGTAAATGTTTTACCGCCATCTTTCGATTTAACAATAGGAACACCATAAATGTAAATGTGATCTGCATTATTTGGAGCAACATAAATATGACCAAAATAATAGCCATAACTGTAATAAATATCATCCAGATAATCCTCGTGAGTTTTTTTCCAGGTTGTTCCGCCATCAGTACTTTTATAAACTTCTGTACCAATTACTGGTGTGTCAAATAACATGGAGTTGGCATCTTCAATATATTTGGCGAGATCGATAGGCTTCACATTGCCACTTCTCACCATTTGCTTTACATTTTCGGCACGATATTTTTCCTGAAACCCATTCATTTTAAGATACTCATTCAACTTTTTATCTTCTAAATTCAAAAAAGTATCCGTTGACATGGTTTTAAAATCCTCTTTAGATAGCATGTTAGAATCCTCTTTTTTACTTTCTGAAGGTCTTCGGAATTGACTGTCATGAATTGCATAAATTACAGTATCATTGTAAATAGCCAAACCAATTCTTCCAACACCCTCTCCAGTTGGGAAACCACTAGCTTCTGTAGATACTTTGGTCCATGTGTTTCCAGCATCGATACTTTTGTATATAGCTGAATTGTTTCCGCTTCCATCAAAATTCCAGGCTTTACGATCTTTTGTCCATGAAGAAGCAAACATCAAGTTGTAATTATTTGGATTGGTCTGCAGGTCAATAATACCACTCATATCATCTACAAATAGTTTTTGGGACCATGTTTTTCCACCATCTGTAGTTTTATAAATGCCTCGTTCCTGGTTTGGTGAATATAAATGACCAGTAACTCCAACAACAACTTCATCAGGATTGTTTGGGTTGATAAGGATTCGTCCAATATGATGCGAATCTGTCAAACCCATATTTTGCCATGTCTTTCCGTTGTCAGTAGATTTTAAAATTCCAATTCCAGCATAACTTGATCTGGAACTATTGTTTTCACCTGTTCCAACCCAAATGGTTTTGTTTTTCCAATCGACAGCAATGTCACCAACATTTTGAGTATCAGAACTATCTAAAATTGGAGTAAAGGTTGTTCCGTTATTTACAGTATGCCAAACACCGCCTGAGGCATATCCAACATAAAACTCTGTAGGGTTTTCTGGATTAACATCAAGGTCTACAACCCGACCACTCATGATTGTCGGACCTATATTTTCGAAGGCTACATTTTTAACTAAAGAGGTTTCCGCGAGTTTCTTTTTTTGTTCAAGAGCCAGTGTAATAGTTTCAGCTGAAGTTGCTGGTTGTTGAGCAAAAGCAATACAAGTACTTAGAAGAAAAACAAATGAAATAAATCGTGTATGTAACATATTGGTTAGAATTTTTGTGCCATGAAATTACTGTTTTTTTGAATAAAAACAGTAATTCCTTATCGTATTTAACGCTTTTAAAAGAGAACGAAACAATGACTAAAGATTGACTCATGTCTCATCTGTCTTTCAGCTTTTGTTTTAAGGTTGATTTACACTAAAGTTCTTTAGTAAATCATTAAATTTGAGGATTAAATAAATTTTTTCGAAATGAAATATCATCTTATAGACCATAATCTCTTTATAAAAAACCGTAAAAATTTCGCAGCGCAAATGAAATCGAGTAGTCTGGCTGTGTTTAATTCAAATGATATCTATCCTGTGAGTGCAGATAGCACCATGCCATTTGAGCAACATCGTGATATTTTCTATTTAAGCGGAGTTGATCAGGAGGAAAGTATCCTTGTGATATTTCCAGATTGCCCTAATGAAAAACATCGTGAGATTTTATTCTTAAAAGAAACCAATGAACATATTGCCGTATGGGAAGGTGAAAAATTAACCAAAGAAGCAGCTTTTAAAACCAGTGGCATAAAAACGGTTTACTGGCTCAAGGATTTGGAGAAAATTTTATTTGAACTGATGACGCAGTGTGATACAATATATATAAATACTAACGAACATTACAGAGCCAATGTAGAAACTGAAACGCGTGAAGATCGATTTACCAAATGGCTTAAGAATACATATCCAGCACATTCTGTAGCGAAAAGTAATCCGATTTTACAGCGTTTACGTTCAGTAAAAGATCCAATAGAACTAAGTTTAATGCAGAAAGCTTGTGATATAACCGAAAAAGGTTTCCGTCGTGTCCTAGGCTTTGTAAAACCTGATGTCTGGGAGTATAATATTGAAGCTGAATTCATGCATGAATTTTTAAATAATCGCTCTAAAGGATTTGCATACACACCAATTATCGCTTCAGGTAATAATGCTAATGTGTTACATTATATTGAAAATAATCAACAATGTAAAGCTGGTGATTTGATATTAATTGATGCAGGAGCCGAATATGCTAACTACTCTAGCGATATGAGTAGAACAATTCCTGTTTCAGGTCGTTTTTCTGATCGACAACGAGCAGTTTACGATGCTGTAAACAGGGTTAAAGATAACGCTACTAAAATGCTTGTGCCTGGAACCATATGGGCAGATTATCATGTTGAAGTTGGGAAGCTCATGACTTCAGAGTTATTAGGTTTAGGTTTATTGGATAAAGCAGATGTTCAAAACGAGAACAAAGATTGGCCAGCCTACAAAAAATATTTTATGCATGGTACAAGTCATAATATTGGATTAGATACACATGATTACGGAATTTTAACCGAACCAATGCAAACCAACATGGTCTTTACTGTTGAACCAGGTATTTATATTCCAGATGAAGGTTTCGGAATTCGCTTGGAAGACGACGTTGTTATTCAAGAACGAGGAGAACCATTTAATTTGATGCGCAATATCCCAATTGAAGCTGAAGAGATTGAGGACATTATGAATTCTTAATATGATTTTAGAATACAAAGGGAGTCAAATATTTTTCACAGATGAGGGTCAGGGAGATGCTGTTGTTTTATTACATGGATTTCTGGAAAACAGTACGATGTGGCAATCCTTAATACCACATTTGATTCCAACGCATAGAATAGTAAGTATTGATTTACTAGGTCATGGTCAAACAGGATGTATAGGTTATATTCATACTATGGAAGATATGGCAGAAGCAGTTAAGGCTGTAACTGATAAATTACATCTAAAAAACTTCATGCTTATTGGTCATTCCATGGGAGGCTATGTGGCTTTAGCTTTTGCTGAAAACTATAACGTCGACCTCAAGGGATTGTGTTTAATGAATTCTACAGCTTTAGAAGATAACGATGACAGAAAAGTAAATAGAGATCGAGCTATTGAAGCTGTAAAGAAAAATTACAAAACTTTTGTCAATATCTCTATCACTAATCTTTTTGCTCCAGATAATAGAGAACGTTTTGCTAAAGAAATTGAGTTGGTCAAACAAGAGGCACTTAAAACTCCAGTTCAAGGAATTATTGCAGCTTTAGAAGGGATGAAAATAAGACCAAATAGAGAATTTGTTTTACTCCATACTCCATTTAAAAAATTAATGATTTTAGGACGTAAAGATCCTGTTTTAGAATACAATACACTCATAAATCAGTCGTACGACACAAGTGTTGAAATTGTTGTATTTCCTGATGGTCACATGAGTCATATTGAAAATAAGACAGAATTAGCCTACAAAATAAAACACTTTATCGAATAATAAAACGTTTTGTCGTTTTTGTCGTATTTTTTTTCTTATGTTAGTAATCCCAAATCTTATCAGCCATGAAAAAAACTACAAACGCTCCATCACCAATGAGATTTTATTGCGACCTTTTTGGGCACAATTATGAAATGACCAAAAAAGTAACCTTACATGTAAAAGAATACACATGCAAGTGTTGTAAACGTCAATTAACTACAAATAGTAATGGTAAACTTACCGAACTCACACCGAAGTTTCAAGAGATTAATAGTATTCTTGAAGAGATTTATACACGAAGAATGATGCGTTTAAAGAACAAAACACTCACTTCATCGATTTATTAGAGAAAAAACGCACGTTAATATTTGGTTTTCAATATATTTAGGCTAATCCATCTAAAGTAATAACTAAATTTAACTGCAAAATGAAAAGTATCTACTGTTCATTTTTTGGACATCAATTTAAGGTTTCCAAGAAAGTTACCTATCACGTTAAGGAATATAAGTGCACACATTGTAGTGCGCAAATGACAACGAATGGAAAAGGCGGCTTAACTCCACTAACGCCTAAATTCAAAGAAATTAATTCGGTTTTAGAACGTATTCATAATAATCGAATGTCTAAAAAACAATTAATACAAGAGCGCAAGTTTGTTGTTAAAAAAGATGAGCAACTTATAAGTTTCATACCTCATTTTTCATAGCATTCCATCCTTTTGCTATTATTGGTATTGCTTGTTCTCCTCTGGTTATCAGGTGCATGCCTCTCGATTTTTCTGTCATATAACCAATAACAGTTAGATTCGGATTGCCTTTGATTTTTGGAAAATCTTCCTGAGAAATCGTCATTAATAATTCGTAGTCTTCACCACCATTTAAAGCGATTGTTGTACTATCAATATTAAATTCCTCACACGTAGAAATAACCTGTGGATCTAACGGAATTTTATTTTCGTAAAGTTCTACACCAACATCACTTTGTTTACATAAGTGAATAATTTCAGAAGATAAACCATCACTAATATCAATCATAGAAGTGGGTTTAACGTCCAACTTCTGTAACAATTCTACAATATCTTTTCTGGCTTCAGGTTTTAATTGACGCTCAATAATATAAGTGTACATGCTTAAGTCTGGCTGGTTTTGCGGATTCACTTTAAACACTTCTTTTTCACGTTCTAAAACTTGTAAGCCCATATAAGCTGCTCCAATGTCTCCAGTCACAACAACTAAATCATTGGCTTTAGCTCCAGATCTCAATACAACATCATCTTTACTAATTTCTCCTATAGCAGTCACAGAGATAATTAGTCCAGTAGTTGAAGATGTGGTATCGCCACCAACAACATCAATGTTATAAATTCTGGCTGCAGTTTCTATTCCAGCATATAAATCTTCAAGCGCTTCTAAAGGGAAACGATTAGATACAGCTATAGAAACTGTTATTTGTGTAGCTTGAGCATTCATCGCATACACATCAGATAAATTAACGATAACAGCTTTATATCCTAAATGTTTTAGAGGCACGTAACTCAAGTCGAAGTGTACATTTTCAATTAATAAATCTGTAGTAACAACTATTTGTTTGTTTTTAAAATCTAAAACAGCAGCATCGTCACCAATGCTCTTGATAGTGGACGTGTGCTTTATATCAAAATTTTTGGTTAAATGATCAATTAGACCAAATTCACCCAAATTCTCTAAGGATGTACGTTGTGGATTTTTATCTTCTATCATGTTGCAAAAATAGGATGTTTTTTTGAAGACAATACACATAAAGCGTTTTTTCAAAGCTTAACTACTCAAAAACAATGCATTTCATCGAAAAAACAAGCATTTTAACCTAGGCATTGAATCTTTTTTAATAAGTTTCTAATCCCAAATGAATACCTACTTATGAAAACTACTACTACAAACGATTTGTCGTGCTCTGTTTTTGGGCATAATCTTGAACGATTATCAAAAGACTCTTATGAGCTTACATGTAAAACATGCCAATCTAAAATTACTTTAGATAATGGTGAAACATTTGAAACGCTTCCCTTAAAAAATGATACCATAAAAACAGCTTTAAGACAATTGTTTCTTTTACAAAACAGGTATTCTCGTCAGAAGCTTTCAGCTTAACAACACGTACTACACCCACTTTTTTAATTGGAGTCTAAGATTTTTAGATTTTCATAGCATAATTCTATGTAATCATTTCCTAATATAATGTTAGGAAACATGGTTAAAACCTACTTATATCTTATATTTGCAATCTATTTAGACAAAATCTATATAAGAAATGATAAAAGTATCAGAAACAGCTAAAAAGAAAGTCATTGAGCTTATGAATGATGACGGTTTCAATAGTGCTACAGATTTTGTTCGTGTTGGTGTAAAAAGTGGAGGTTGTTCTGGGTTGTCTTATGATTTAAAATTTGATAAAGAACAAAAAGAAGAAGATAAAGTTTTTGAAGATAATGGTGTTAAAATTATTGTTGACAAAAAAAGTTTTTTATACCTCGTTGGTACGACATTAGAATATTCTGGAGGACTAAATGGAGCAGGATTTGTATTTAACAATCCTAATGCTAATAGAACTTGTGGTTGCGGTGAATCATTTTCGCTATAAACCTAATTGAATCTTCTTAACAGGAAGGTTTTTAAAAACATAAAACTCAAAACTTATGAGTAAATATACTGAAGACGATTTAAGAGAAGAATTAAAAACCAAAGAGTATGAATATGGTTTTTATACAGATATCCAATCGGATACCTTTCCAAATGGTCTAAATGAAGATATTGTAAGAGCGATTTCTAAAAAGAAAGAAGAACCTCAATGGATGACTGATTGGCGCTTAGAAGCTTTTCGTGGCTGGAAAGAAATGACTGAACCTGAATGGGCAAACGTCAACTATAAAAAGCCAGATTTTCAAGCCATTTCGTATTATTCAGCTCCAAACAGTAAGCCTAAATACGATAGCATTGATGAAGTTGATCCAGAATTGTTAGCGACATTTGAGAAACTGGGAATTTCTTTAGACGAACAAAAAAAGTTGGCAGGAGTTGCGATGGATGTAGTTGTAGATTCAGTATCTGTAGCAACTACATTTAAGAAAACGCTTGCAGAAAAAGGCATTATTTTTATGAGTATTTCTGAAGCAATAAAAGAATATCCAGAACTTGTAAAAAAATATATTGGAACGGTTGTTCCTCAAAAAGACAATTTTTATGCGGCTTTAAATTCTGCAGTTTTTAGTGATGGTAGCTTTTGTTATATTCCTAAAGGTGTTCGTTGCCCAATGGAATTATCAACCTATTTCAGAATAAATCAGGCTGGAACAGGACAATTTGAAAGAACGTTGGTGATTGCTGATGAAGGTAGTTATGTGAGTTACCTTGAAGGTTGTACAGCTCCAAGCAGAGATGAAAATCAATTACATGCAGCTGTCGTAGAACTGATTGCTTTAGATGATGCCGAAATCAAATATTCTACAGTCCAAAACTGGTATCCAGGAAATGCTGAAGGTAAAGGTGGTGTGTATAACTTTGTCACCAAAAGAGGCCTTTGTGAAACCAATGCTAAAATCTCATGGACTCAGGTTGAAACGGGATCTGCAGTAACATGGAAATATCCAAGTTGTGTGCTTAAAGGCGATAATTCGGTTGGAGAGTTTTATTCAATTGCAGTGACTAATAATTATCAGCAAGCTGATACTGGAACTAAAATGATACACTTAGGTAATAACACAAAATCAACCATTATTTCTAAAGGAATTTCTGCCGGAAAATCACAAAATTCATATAGAGGATTGGTTCAGATTAGCTCGCGAGCAGACAATGCTCGTAACTTCTCTCAATGTGATAGTTTGTTAATGGGTAATGAATGTGGAGCGCATACCTTTCCGTATATAGAAGTCAAAAATAAATCGGCGCAGATTGAGCATGAGGCAACAACCAGTAAAATTGGTGAAGACCAGATTTTTTATTGCAACCAGAGAGGAATTTCAACAGAGAAGGCAATTGCACTCATAGTGAATGGCTTTAGTAAAGAAGTATTAAACAAACTACCTATGGAATTTGCTGTCGAAGCACAGAAACTTTTAGAAATTAGTTTGGAAGGATCAGTCGGATAGATAAACAATAATAAAATGTCATACTGAGCGCAGTCGAAGTATCTCATTAAACCAATACCAAAATAAAGTTTAATTAAATTGATTTTTTAAGAACAAATGAAAAAATTAATATTTCTATTAGTACTAGCTCTAGCATTTACTGCTTGTAAAAATGAAGCAAAAACGGAAACGGTTTCAGATAAAACAAATATTAATAAACTCGACAAAAATGGAAAAACCGCCAAACAAAATGATGGTTTAAAAACGATAGTCGGACAATTTATCTACTTTGGAGATGCTGCTGTTTTACAAACACGAAGTGATATTTACGGTGTTATTATTAATGATAAAATGCATGAGTTAAATAACATGGCAAAGACCTATAAAAAAGATCCAACCGATTATGTCACTGTACAAGTAAGAGGGAAGTTACTACCAAAACCTGAAGGCGAAGAAGGTTGGCCTTTTAGAATTGATATTAAAGAAATTGAAACCGTAAAAGAATACAAATCTAACGAGAATGACGTCATAAAACTTGGCGATAGTAAGACCGAATAACTGAAATTTACATTATGTTAAAAATAAATAATTTACACGCAAGTGTTGAAGATAAAGCCATCTTAAAAGGTATTAATTTAGAGGTTAAACCAGGTGAAGTTCACGCTATTATGGGACCGAATGGTTCAGGTAAAAGTACGTTGGCTTCCGTTATTGCTGGAAAAGAAGAATACGAAGTAACTCAAGGAGAAATTCTTTTAGAAAATGAAAACATCGATGAATTAGCGGCTGAAGAACGTGCACACAAAGGCATTTTCTTATCGTTTCAATATCCAGTTGAAATTCCAGGTGTATCTGTCACTAATTTTATGAAAACAGCAATCAACGAAACCAGAAAAGCTAAAGGCTTAGAAGATATGCCAGCTAATGAAATGCTTAAAATGATTCGTGAAAAGTCTGAAATGCTAGAAATAGATCGTAAGTTTTTGTCACGTTCTCTTAATGAAGGATTTTCTGGTGGTGAGAAAAAACGTAACGAGATTTTTCAAATGGCCATGTTAGAGCCTAAACTGGCAATCCTTGATGAAACAGATTCTGGTTTAGATATCGATGCTTTACGAATAGTAGCCAATGGCGTTAATAAATTAAAAAGTAAAGACAATGCTGTTATTGTTATTACGCATTACCAGCGTTTACTAGATTATATCGTCCCAGATTATGTTCATGTTTTACATAATGGACGTATTGTTAAATCAGGAACCAAAGAACTGGCTCATGAGTTAGAAGAAAAAGGTTATGATTGGATTAAAGAAGAAGTTAAAGCTTAAATAGTTTATGGTGTTCTGTTTTTAGTTAACCGCTAACGACGAAACAACTAACAACTAATAACGAAACAATGGATTTAAAAGATAAATTAGTATCGTCATTTATGGCATTTGAGAATATGGTAGATATTGATACACCAATTCACGATGTTCGTAGTGAAGCAATTAAAACATTTGAAGAAAAAGGCTTTCCTTCAAAACGTGATGAAGCCTGGAAATATACGTCTCTTAATAGTATCTTGAGAGAAGATTATAGTGTGTTTCCAAAAAAAGAAAACTCAATTGAATTTCGTGATATTAAGAAATATTTTATCCATGATATCGATAGTTATAAAATTGTTTTTATCGACGGAAAGTATTCATCGCATTTATCACAAACCACACATGATGGAATTGATGTATGCTTGATGTCTGCTGCTTTATCAAAACCAAAGTATAGAATTCTTATTGAAAACTATTTCAACAAAGCGGCCACTAAAGATAGCTTATCGTCATTAAATACAGCCTTTTCTCAAGAAGGCGCTTACATTCATATTCCGAAGAATAAAGTGGTTGAAAAACCTATTCAAATTTTACATTTTTCTACAGGAAACGAATCGGCATTATTGTTGCAACCACGAAACTTAATTGTCGTTGATGAAAATTCTCATGTTCAAATTATCGAACGTCATCAAAGTTTAACCGACAACCCTGTTTTAACCAATAGTGTTACCGAAATTTTTACCAACAAGCGTGCTATTGTCGATTATTATAAGATTCAGAATGATAAGCAAAGTGCTTCGTTAATTGATAATACATTTGTAAAACAAAAAAGAGAAAGTCATGCTTCTGTACATACGTTTTCTTTTGGCGGACAATTAACACGTAATAATCTTAACTTTTATCAAGAAGGAGAACGTATTGATTCTACATTAAAAGGTGTTACGATAATAGGTGATAAGCAACATGTCGATCATAATACTTTAGTGCATCATATTGAGCCTAACTGTGAAAGTCATCAGGATTATAAAGGTATTTTTGGAGATAAATCTACAGGTGTTTTCAACGGAAAAGTCCTAGTAAATAAAAAAGCTCAAAAAACCAACGCATTTCAAGCTAACAATAATATTCTGTTAAGCGATAAGGCGTCTATAAACACTAAGCCACAGTTAGAGATTTTTGCAGATGATGTAAAATGCTCTCATGGTTGTACTATTGGTCAGTTAGACGAAAGTGCTATGTTTTATATGCGTTCCAGAGGAATTCCAGAAAAAGAAGCGAAAGCCTTATTGATGTTTGCTTTTAGTAATAATGTATTAGATTCTGTAAAAATTCCTGAAATCAAACAACGTATTACAAAGATAATTGCTAATAAACTAGGTGTTAATCTTGGATTTGATTTATAGTTGTATTTCAACAATAACCTATTCCTAAAACCGTAATATCTTAGGCGTTATGAAGACAGTAGTTTTAGCTATCATTTTTGTTTTATCTCTCGCAACATTTGCACAAGAGACGTCATATGGGGTTTTTTTGGGTTCCAATTTTTATAGAATGCCTATAACTGGAGATTTAGATAGCCATGGTGGACAAGTCCCTTTTAATATTGGTGTTTTTGGAAGTTTACAACTAAACGAAAGTTCAGGACTGCAATTGAATGCATTTTATGGAAAAGGTACCGATGGAAGTTTTTTTTCAGATAACGGAATCTTTATTGAAAAAATAAATGTTAGTAAATTTAACGCACAACTCCTTTATAAATACCATGTTAAGAAGACTTATAATCAAGGATTTCACCTTTTAGCTGGTCCAAGATTGACATTCGTGACAGAGGCAAAAGGCAAACGAGATCATTTGGATTACGCTGACTTTTACAATAATATAAATCTTGGTATTACTGCAGGTTTTGGATTTGATGTACTAAAGCATTTTAATATTCAAGCTGTTTTAGATTACGGTTTACCGAGTACCATTGATTTTGGCGAATACAAATCTAGTACAATAGGCGCTTATTTTAACCTTTTAATAGATGTAGAATCTATAATTAGCAAATAAACATTTCCATTCCAAGGTGTATATAAATTGATTTTCCTAGTCATCATAGTAAAGTTAATAAGAAACTATTAGTCTATTTTGATAAAGCTGTAAGCTCACAAATACATCAACAGGTTATTGATGCCATTTTTGATTGTTTTTCTAATCACGATGCCTCTAGAGTAAGTATTGCCTCATGTAACAATCGAGCATTGTAGTTGAATCAAACTCTTGTAAAATGAATCAATTTTAGTGCTATGCTCGTTTTGCGCAACACAATTAAAATACAGGAATCTAAACTAATAAACTTTTAGCATTGCTTATACTTTTGATAAAAATAGGCAGGGATGAAACCAAAGTTTAAAAAGAGAAAACCTATAAATACAATAACGCCACGATAAGGCCATGATAGAAATTCAAACATGGCTCCAATACCAAGAATAAAGAATGTTATAAATCCGAGAACGTAAAATGATTTTTTCATAAGTGTGATTTAAGATAGTTTATGAACAGATTTTTTATACCTAGTATAAAAATGAATAGGAAGTATTACTAAAATAGTAACTAGTATTGCTGCTAGCAACCAAACATTAGCGTATGGCCATTGCATCATTTGAAACATCAAACTTATACTCAAAAGAAGTATAATTATAAATCCAGCAGCAAATTTCAACTTATTAATGGTAATTATTTCCCCAGCAAATTTCTGCAGGTCAGTTTCTCGCTGTAAATTTTGAAAACTGGCATATCCTCCAAATTTTTGAAGTGCTTCTCGGTATAAAGTATCAAAATCATTTGACTCATTTGCTTCTATATAAGTGCAAATATGATCTAGGATATCTGCTCTTAATTCTTTAGAATCAATACCATAGAACACTAAGTTTGTTTCAATAAATTCAATTTGTTGCTCAGATAATATCATAATTTTTGGGTTTCCGTATTAAAAATTATTTGAAGTGTGTCTATAAAATCGTTAATTTCTTGAGTAACATCACTAACCATTTGTTTGCCTTCTTTGGTCACCTTGTAATACTTTCTTACACGTTTGCCTATAAAGACTTTTTCGGTTTCTAAAATTCCTTTAGCTTCAAGTCTGTGTAAAATAGGATATAATGCACCTTCTGAGATGTCAATTTTACCAGAAGTTAACTTTTTTACCTCCTGTGTAATCTCATAGCCATACATTTTCTCTCTACTATTCACTAACTTTAAGATGATGGGCTGTAATGTTCCTTTTGTAAGTTCTTTGCTATACATTTTACAAATATACATTTTATTTAAATGTATTTGATTAAAATATTAAAATATATATAAGATTTGGTTTCTGAATACCATTTTAACCAAACATCTCGTAACTTTGCACTTATGTTAAACGTCAATAAAATAAGAGAAGATTTTCCAATTTTAAACCGAAAGGTCAATGGAAAACCTTTGGTCTATTTTGATAATGCTGCAACCTCGCAAACACCACAACAGGTGATTGATGTTATTGTAGATTACTATTCAAATTTTAATGCTAATATACATAGAGGTGTCCACACGTTAAGCCAGGAAGCCACCGATTTATATGAGCAAGCGCGTATAAAAATTCAAAAGCATTTTAATGCAAAGTATAGTCATGAAATTATCATGACTTCAGGAACTACACATAGTATTAATTTAGTTGCCAATGGGTTTTCGGCGTTGTTGAAAAAAGGAGATGAAATATTGGTATCAGCTTTAGAGCATCACAGTAATATTGTGCCTTGGCAAATGTTATGCGAACGAACAGGAGCTCAATTGAGAGTCATTCCTATGAATCAGCAAGGCGAATTGATTTTAAGCGATTATGACGCTTTACTTTCTGAACATACTAAACTTGTATTTGTTAATCATATTTCTAATGCCTTAGGAACAATTAATCCTGTTAAAACAATTATAGATAAAGCCCATCAGGTTGGAGCTGCAGTTTTAATTGATGGCGCTCAAGCGTGTCCACATTTAATACCAGATGTTCAAGATTTGGATGTCGATTTTTATGTGACATCTGCTCATAAAATTTGTGGACCAACTGGTGTTGGAATGCTTTACGGAAAGGAAGCATGGCTCAATAAATTACCACCTTACCAAGGAGGAGGTGAGATGATTGCTGAGGTAACTTTTGAAAAAACAACCTATGCCGATTTGCCTCACAAGTTTGAAGCTGGAACACCAAACATCTGCGGAGGCATTGCATTTGGTGCAGCTCTGGATTACATGAATGCTATAGGATTTGAAAATATAGCAGCTTACGAAAAAGAACTTTTGGACTACGGAACGCAACAACTTCTTGAAATTGAAGGTCTAAAGATTTATGGTGTCTCAGAAAATAAAACCTCAGTTATTTCTTTTAATATTGAAGGGATTCATCCTTATGATATAGGAACCATTTTAGATAAAATGGGAATTGCAGTTCGCACAGGTCATCATTGTGCCCAACCCATAATGGACTTCTATAAGATACCTGGAACAGTAAGAGCATCCTTTGCCTTTTACAATACTAAATCGGAAATAGATGCTTTAGTTAATGGAGTTAAGAAAGCCAAAATGATGTTATCTTAAAGTTTGGCTTCTTTTTTGTACTATTATATATAAACTATAAAATTTAAAGCGATCAAAGAGCAATTTTACGTAATAACATTACCATATTTTATGATTGCAATTTACATTTAACTTTAATTTTTTTTAAAAAACTAAACAGATGAAACATCTAGCCATATTAATTAGTATTATCGTATTAAAGTCTTGTGGAAGTGCACAAGATATCGCAAGTGCAGCAAATACAACAAACATGAATACTCAAGAAACACTTTCAGGAACTTATATTTTAGAGCAACTAAATGAAACCAATATTGCGACATATAAACTTACCTTGGAGTTTGATTCTAAAACCAATAAAGTGTCTGGATTTGCAGGTTGTAATCGTTTTTTTGGTACCTATACAATTGAAGGAAATGGTATATCGTTCTCTGAATTAGGGGCCACCAGAATGATATGTCAAGACGATAAGAATGCTGTTGAAAATAGCTTTTTCAGAACGATTGCTAAAGTCAAAGGATTTGAATTAGCAAACGGAACACTTAGTCTGAAAAATGGTGATACGATTTTAATGCTTGCAAATAAAAAAATAATGTCTAATTCTAGACAAGCTGAAACTATGAACATCGCTTACAGAGCATCAACCAGAGGGTTTTTTGAAATGATTTGGATTGAAGGTAACGTGCTTAAATATACGAACGATAGGAACTTAGAAGCCATCAGTAGACATATGTTATCTGATGAACAGCTTTCAGAACTTATAACACTTTATAATGACTTGGACTTGAAATCAATACCAGTTTTAGAACCACCTACAAAAACGTTTCAGCATGATGCTGCAGCAATGGCAACACTTGAAATAACAGAAGGAGAAATGGTTTATAAATCAAATGGTTTTGATCATGGCAATCCGCCAAAACCAATTGCTTTATTCGTAAATAAGCTATTATCCATTAAGGAAACAGTGGCAAAACAATAGAGTTATTGTATTTTTGTAATGCAATATCTTAATGCTTATTAAAAGAAAAAGAATGACAATTACAGAGATAAAAAATGACATCATTGAAGAGTTTGCCATGTTTGAGGATTGGGAAGAGCGTTACCAATATATGATTGATCTTGGTAAGACCTTACCACTCATTGATGCCCAATATAAAACAGAGAACAACATTATTAAAGGCTGCCAAAGTAAAGTATGGGTACATGCTGATATGAAAAATGATAAAGTCATATTTACGGCAGATAGTGATGCGATTATCACCAAAGGAATCATTGCGATTTTGATCAGGGTATTTTCTAATCAACATCCAAAAGATATTATCGATGCAGATACCGATTTTATTGATCAAATCGGACTGAAAGAACATTTATCTCCTACAAGAGCTAATGGCTTAGTAAGTATGATAAAGCAATTAAAAATGTATGCCATTGCATACCAAACACAACTGAATTAGTTAAATCTTTTGTTGTTAAGTCGTTAGGCGACAACTAATCAACCGACAAACAAATTAACAACAAACAACAAACGTTAAGTATGAGTGCAACAACAATTGACACAAACCTTCTAGGTGAAAAAATAGTAAGAGTTTTAAAAACAATTTTTGATCCTGAAATTCCAGTAGATATTTACGAATTAGGTCTTATCTATGACGTATTCGTTAATGAAGATTATGAGGTTAAAATATTAATGACGTTAACCACGCCAAATTGCCCAGTAGCTGAAACACTGCCTCTCGAAGTTGAAGAAAAAGTAAAATCATTGAATGATGTTAAATCTGCTGAAGTTGAAATTACTTTCGATCCACCATGGAGTCAGGATTTAATGAGCGAGGAAGCCAAGCTAGAATTAGGAATGCTTTAATTTTCAGTTGTTTATAAAACCTTATAATTAATATAATGTCACCTTGAGCGCAGTCGAAAGGTCTTACTTATGGCAGACGAAATCATAAATAGAGTTGCGCAAAGCAAACTTGTGGTAATAGATTTAGAAGATTATTATCCGCAAGGAAAACGCATACAATTTGATATCAAAGACTGGCTTTTTGAAGGTTTTGTTCTCAAGGAAAAAGACTTTAGACACTATGTGGCTGAACATGATTGGTCGCAATATCAAAACCAATATGTTGCACTAATGTGTTCTACAGATGCTATAATTCCAGCATGGGCTTATATGCTTATTACTATTGCGCTGGCCACGTATTCAAAGAAGACTATTATTGGTGATTTAAATACATTAGAGACATCTATTTATCAAGATATTATTAACGGCCTAGATTTCGGTTCGTATCAAGACAAACCTGTTATTATTAAAGGTTGTTCTAATAAACCTGTACCAGAAAATGCATACATATTCCTTGCTGAAAAATTAAAACCAATCGCCAAATCAATTATGTATGGTGAAGCCTGTTCTTCGGTCCCACTTTTTAAAAAGAAAAAATAAATCTGAATTCGTAGTGACTCCCAATAAAAAAAGGGGTCTAAAAGACGACAAATAAACAATCAATTTATATAATTTGTTGGTGTTCAAGTCACTATTGAATTATATTTGCATGTAATAATTAACTTTAAAACTAAAAAAATGACTAAAAAATTACTTTTAACTACTGTGTTAATGCTAACAATTGCATTTGGTTTTTCACAAACGAAAGAAGAACTAAAGGCACAGAAAGCTGAAAAGCAAGCTGTAGCTGATGCTGCTCAAGCAGAGGCAGATGCCCTTCAAGCGCAGATTGATGCGTTACCAGGATGGAGAATAGGCGCATTTGGTACTATTGGAGGAAGTTTATCAAACTTTAATAACTGGTATTCTCAAGGTGCTCCTAATAATGCTTCAGGAAATATTGGTATCACGTTTAATGGTTATGCGAACTTAATAGAAGAAAAATATTTTTGGAGAAATGCCTTAACTGCTAATTTAAATTGGGTAAAGTTAGATAATAAAGATACAGATTTAGATGATGATAGCTTCAACCCAACGACAGATGTTTTTAATATTTCGTCATTATATGGTAGAAATTTAAGTAAAAAACTTGCCGTTTCTACACTGATGGAATACAGAACGACTTTATTAGATAACTTCAACGATCCTGGATATTTAGATGTTGGTGTTGGTTTTACCTGGTTGCCAATTGAAAACTTAATTGTAGTGGTACATCCTTTAAACTATAACTTTGTTTTTGCTGATAGTGATACGGTTTTTGAATCTTCTTTAGGTGCTAAAATTGTAGCAGATTATACAAGACAAATTGGAGCTGTTAACTTTAAAACTAACTTATCGGCTTTCCAGAGTTATAAAAGTGGAGATTTATCAAACTGGACATGGACCAACTCTTTCAGTTACACCCTTTGGAAAATGATTGGTGTTGGTTTTGACTTCGGATTGAGAAGTAACAAACAAGAAGCACTTAATTTCGCATTGGCTAATTTTGATGGCACTGGAAATGCACCAGACTTTGGTAATGTTGATAATAAATTACAAACATATTATACTATTGGTTTAAGCTATAAGTTTTAATCATAGTTAATTCATAATAAAAAAGCCTTTTAGAATTTCTAAAAGGCTTTTTTTATTATATGTGATCAATTTTTATTCTTTCTTAGGTGCTTTTCTAGCGACTAACGCATCTTTACTTAATTGTGCCATATTAAAGTTTGGATCCATTGCAAGAGCTTGATCCAGTAAGGAAATCGCCTGATCTAAATTATCTGTTTTATTCAAGTTAAACAGAACTAAAGCCTTTAAATACGTTAATGCGCCTTTTAACGATACTTCATAAGGTTGTTGTGATTCATAAAACGCTCTTTTCATCTCGTCTTTTACATTTGCCAATCCGTAATCAATACTGGCTTTAGCTCCTGCTAAATCATTTACTTGTGTTTTTAAATCGGCAATCTCATAAGCCAGATATGCATTAGGAGATTTTTGAAATAAAATTTCATAAAAAACTAAGGCACGTTTAGGTTGGTTTAAGGCTTTGAGCGCAAGTGCTTTTACTTCAGTACTAATCTCAGAATCTGTTGGATTGTTATCAATTCCAATAGTATTTAAAGCCTCTAAATTCCGACCTTCAGAAACATAGATGTAGGCTAAAGTGTCTAATCGTTGCTGACTAGGCTGAAGTACATTAAGATGTGTCATGGCATTAATCACACCTTGAACATCTCCTTGATTTTTCATTTGCTTATAATACCCTTCAAAGTGTTTTAATAGTTCAGATTTCGTTTGTGCTGTTATACTCATTGAAGTCATTATAACGAACAGACATAGAATTTTTTTCATAATCGTAATTATTTAGTGTGTCAAAACTATAAAAATAAACAAAACAGTATCTTAAAAAGATGCTAATTATTATAGTTTAATTTTAAACTCATAACCCAAAACACGTGCCAGCTTTGTTGAATCAATAATTTTACCTTTACTGATTTGAGCTGTGTCAAATGAAGGAAGCGGTAAGTTTTTAGCTTCACAAATTGAAGTGTAGTAGTTTTTTCTGGTAGGGTGTGAAGGAGTCGATGCGTTGAAAACAGTATTCCAGATGTTTTGTTCAATTATGGTATGAATAATCGAGATACAATCCTTTTGATGGATCAGGTTCACTGGAGCGTCAGGATGTTTAAGGTTAGTTTTACCAGATAGAAATGTAGCTGGATGTCGATCTTCACCAAATAAGCCAGAAAACCTAAGGATTGTTGTCTTGAAACTTGAATTATTTTGAAATAATGCTTCAACAGACAACAGTTGTTTAGCAGAATTTGCACTTGTTGAAGTTGGACTGGTTTCTGAAATGATTGGCATTGATTCATCATCGTCGTACACCGAAGTTGAACTTATAAACACAACATGTTTTACTGCAGAGACTTCAACATAAGGTAATAAATGTTGCATTTGCTTCACATAATTTGCTTCCGGATTTTTTCGTAGTCCTGGTGGAATATTAAGTACCAATACATCACAATCTGCGAGACAATTTTCAATTGCACCCAAAAGACCATCCGAAGATACTTGGACTAAAAAACCTTCAATGCCTTCCGAATTTAAAGTCGAAATTTTTTCTGAAGACGTTGTAGAGCCTTTAACTAAATGCCCTTTTTTAACTAAAGATTTAGCCAGTGGAAAACCGAGCCAGCCACAACCAATAATACAAATACGCTGTTTCAATATGAGCTTTTTAAGTGATTCGAAATTTACAAATTATTAGCTTGATGTTTGCTCTAGTATAATTCACTTATTTTCAGTAACTTTAAATGCAACACTAAAAAAATCAGTTATGGGTATTAAAAGTTTTCAAGGTGCAAGGAAGCAACAACAGAATACGGTTGAAACTGCAGCGTTAAAAGTAAGTGATTATATGTCACGCGAATTAATCACCTTTAAGCCTGAGCAATCAGTAGAAGATGTGATACAAACATTGATTAGATTCAAAATTTCTGGTGGACCTGTTGTAAATGATAGTAATGAGTTAGTTGGTATAATTTCGGAAGGAGATTGCCTCAAAGATATTAGTGAAAGTCGTTACTATAATATGCCTATGGAACAACATAAAGTTGAAAACCGAATGGTGAAACATGTGGAAACAATTGATGGAAACATGAATATTTTTGATGCAGCTAATAAGTTTCTGGAATCTAAAATACGTCGTTTTCCAATTGTTGAAAATGGAAAGTTAGTTGGCCAAATTAGTCAGAAAGATGTGCTTAAAGCAGCTATCGAACTGAAAGGGCAAAACTGGAAATAATTATTGTCTTTTTGGCCGAGCTTCTGGTAAATCGGTAATTATGATTTTCTGCTTATCAACACTTTCCAAAGTTGCTATTTTTGAATAGGGATATTCTGGAATAGGTTCGCTTAGTGCTTTCCATTTCGCAATACCTGCAACAGTAATTTCCTCTCCAATTTCAATGACACCTTCTTGATAACGCAGACGCTTGTTAAAACCGAATAGTGAAGTATGATCGATACGATAGTGTTTCAAAAGCGCAATAAACTTTAGAGTAGGATCATTGAACGTACCAGAATTTTGGTTTTGATCTTTTACTAAATGGCATTTATAGTTTTTCGGATTGTCTTTTGGAGATACAATCACAAAATCAGTTTTAGTTTGAATAAAGAAGTCTTGAGAACGTTCTTCTTCAACAATTGTTTTCCAACGTGAGCTCTTTCCAGTACTAACTTTTTGTTGAATGATGATTTGATAAAACACGCATTTTCGTTTTGAATATGGTGCAATTAATGGTTCTGTTACATGCAGTGCTTTACCAGTGATTTTAGACAATTCGTTGGTTTTTAGACTTGAGGCAGGTTTAACCGGAATCTTGACAAGAGTTCTTAGAATGACATTTTTTTTACTGAAATAATAGCTGCAAAAAATGGCGATGCCTACAATAGAAATAAATAAGAAAATAATTATGGGTTCGCTCATGTTATTAAGTATATACCTTATCTGTATGGAAGACGACTAAATAGTTACAATTAGCTTTCGCGTTTCACCAAAGCATAAAAATCATCTTCAAGTGGTAAGTAACCTTGATCGTAAACAAAATAATAAACTGTTCCGGCTTTAGTTGTATAAATACTCGTAAAGTAATTGAAGTCAAATCCTTTTTCTATGAGTTTGGCTCTGGACACTTTGGTTTTCTGATTGGGATTAAGAGACTCGAGAATTCTGTAGTTTTTACGTAACCAGTTATTCGTGTTTCTAATAAGATTTTTTCGGTCTTTATTGATGGTGTTATTATAGGAGTTGCGACAGGCATCACTACAGAATTTTTTATCAATTCTGCCGATGATTTTGTCACCACATTCCGGACATTTTTTTTCCATAATAACTAAGTTTAACTGATTATAAAGGTTGAGAAATGATTACAGTATTGGTGTCGTTGACTTTCTCATACACATCAACTTTATATACTTTGGTTTTTAAAAATTTGATAACTGAATTGAGCTGATTACTTTTTTTATCCTCTAATGACGCATTAAATAAAATCACGCCATTTGTCGATTTTGAATTCATAATGTCGTCCCAAAATGACACTTCTAAAAATGGCTTAGGAACAGTAATATCGATAAATAAATCGATGATGATTAAATCAAATTGCTTCGTATTCGTTTTGACAAATTGAAGTGCATCTTCACAAATAATTGTGGTATTAGAATTACTTATCAACTGGTATTCTGTTTTTGCTATTTCAATAATTACAGGATCGATGTCAATGGCTGTAATTTGTTTTTGATAGTCAAATTCTTCCCGAAGCGTTTCAATAACACTGCCACCTCCAAGTCCTAAAAGTAAAATAGAGTTGATGGGTTTTAAGTCGATTTTTTCTAATCCGAACTTTAAAATAGCCTGTAACGATCCATACGAATAGTTGGCATTTTTGGTGTTGAGGTGTTTTTTTCCATTATACCAGGTGATTTCTAAAGTTTCACTGTACTTCGATTTCACTTTACGTGTCATTGGATATAAATAGCTGAGATACTTGATCATAGACGCCAAAGGTAATGAAAAATTATCCGTTTACAAACGACAACAAATATTTACAAACGAATTTAAATAGGTAACTACCGACTAACATTTGCAAGCTGTTTCATATTTGCACTGTTGAATCGAACTAATGACATTCGACGTAATTAAAACCTTATCTTATGAGTACGTTAAGAAACAAAGTACAGTTAATTGGAAACTTAGGAAACGATCCAGAAATCGTAACACTTGAATCAGGAAAACTATTAGCTAAATTTTCAATCGCTACAAATGAAAGTTATAAAAACGCACAAGGCGAAAAAGTAACAGACACACAATGGCATAATGTAGTTGCCTGGGGAAAAACGGCTGAGATTATAGAGAAGTTTGTAACCAAAGGAAAAGAAATTGCTATTGAAGGCAAATTGACTTCAAGAAGTTATGATGATAAAGATGGTAACAAGCGTTATACTACTGAAGTGGTTTGTAATGAATTGTTGATGCTGGGAAATAAGTAATTTCAACAGGATTACAACAACTAAATCTATTGTCATTTCGAGCGAAGTCGAGAAATCTATATTTTTAATGAGATTCTTCGCTTTGCTCTGAATGACACTTTTTTGTATAGACTATTCAGAAATCGTAATCTTCCGTTTAGCTTCGTTTCCAAATTCATCAACGACAGTAATTAAATGTTCTCCTGCTTTTGGAATAATTGCCAGTTCATGAATGTCTTTTGTAGTTCCAACATACTGCTCATCCATATACCAAAACACACTTGATTCAGGTTTTGAATGTGCAATTTTTAAAACTAAATCATTAGTATCTCCATCAAAATCCTTGGGAAGAAACACCGAATTATTTACTTTAGGATAAATAAAACTCATCGTCACTTGATCCTCTCCCATACAATCCAATCGCAATTTTGGTAAGGGTTTGTAAAACGGATTTTTCGTTTTATAGTAATGTGCTTTTAAAGGTGATAACACAAACCATGGTTTATGCTTGATGTTAGCTAAGTCTTCACAGGAAGAATTCACCTGATACGTTTCAGTTTCATCTACATGTGCAAGAATATGATATGTACAAGGTTCTGTTTTTAATCCGCTTATCTGAATGTAAGTATTTTCGGTGTTATCACAAATTGAAGACGCTCGTTGTCCACTTTTTTTACAAATACGAACATTTTGCATTTCGTCATAAGGTTTAGCAAACCATTCGCTATTTGGTAACACATCAAACACATCAAATAAAATTGGAGCAGCTGTTTGAACACCTACCAAACCTGGTCGTCCTTCACCATCAGCATTACCAACCCAAACACCAACCACATAATCTTTAGTCGTTCCGATTGCCCAAGCATCGCGAAACCCGAAGCTGGTTCCTGTTTTCCAGGCGATTTGTTTCGAATCGTCAAAAAACTCCCAGCTTTCATCACCTTCAGGACGATTGACCTTTTTTAAACTTTCGTAAGTAAGATATATGGAAGCAGCATCAAATAAGGTTTTGTCTGTAGATTTTTTTCCAAAGTCTATAGGTTTTGAAACCATAAAGGTTGGTTCAACAAATTCATTTGAATAATATTCGCTGGATGTTTCCGAAAAATGATTCAGTGTTGACGATAAAGCAGCGTAACTTTTACATAAATCCCAGAGATTGCTTTCGGCTCCTCCAAGAATAAGCGATAAACCATAATGATTGGCATTGTATTTTAAATCTTTAAGATGCAATTGCTTTAAATAGTTATGAAACCTGTCCAGTCCAAAATCCTGAAGCATTCTCACAGCAGGAACGTTTAAAGAACGCGATAAAGCTCTGCTTGCAGGAACAACACCATCAAATTCTTTATTGAAATTCTCAGGATTATAACTTCCAAATTGTGATGGAATATCGGCAACTAAAGTGTTTGGTAATAAATCGCCTGCATCTAACATGGCTGCATACAAAAACGGTTTTAAAATACTTCCTGTGCTTCGTGGTTTATCAATAATATCCACATCTTTTTGATGTGCTTTGTCTGTTGGCGAATTACCAACATAGGCTAAAACTTCTCTGGTATGAACGTCTAAAACCAAAACTGCTGCATTATGAATTTCATTTTGTTTTAGAATATTGTATTCGTTTTTCACAATGTAATTCACTTGCTCCTGAAGTTTTGTGTCAACTGTTGTTTGGATACGTTTACCTTTATGTGTTTCCGTTACATTTTGTAACAAATGAGGCGCAATTTGAGGCAAAGGATAAGGTTTTTGAGGTAAACTTTCAGAGATAGATAACTCATAAGTAAGAGTATCTATAATGGTATTTTCCAGTAGTTTTTTAAGTAAGCGGTTCCGTTTTTCTAATAATCGTTCTTGATTTTTACCTGGATAGATTAAACTTGGAGCATTTGGAAGCACAGCTAATGTAGCACTTTCTGCCCAGGACAATTGATGAGGATCTCTGTTAAAATAACGCCATGCAGCTGCGTCCAATCCAACTACATTTCCGCCAAAAGGCGCATTGCTACTATAATAAGCTAAAATAGTTTCTTTAGAATCACGCAGTTCTAATCTTGAAGCCAAAATAATTTCTTTTAGTTTTTCATAGTACGTTCGAGATTGCCCTTTTCTCGAAAGTCGAATGACTTGTTGTGTGAGCGTGCTTCCACCTCGTTTTACTTTTCCAGAACTGATATTGCCTTTTAATGCTTTAAATATTGAAACTGGGTTAAAACCTGGATGTTTATAAAAGTATTCATCCTCAAACTGAACAATACAAATTTTAAATTTTTCTGGAACACTGTCATTATGTGGAAATCGCCATTGGCCATCAGCTGCAATTTGTGCACCTAATAATCGATTGTTTTTTGATGTTATTACAGTTGCTGTTGGGTCTTTAAATAAGTCTTTGGGTAAACAGAAAATATAGAGCACAAGCAATCCTAAAACAGTAATGGTTTTCTTTTTATGGATTTTCAAAAAGTTGGTTAACCTATACATAAGCGCTACTATAACGTTATAGTTACAATAAAAGTTTGTTAATTTTGATTGATGTCATAATACTCATTATTTTCTCTTTATATTTAAACGTGAAAAAGACTAAATTATATCATAATATAATCATAATTTTTTGTGTTTTTTTAGCTTCAGAAATCTCATTTGCCCAATTAGGTTTTTGTCAGGGAAATTCAGGAGATCCTATTTTTGTTGAAACTTTTGGAACGGGTCTTTCAGACTCACCTTTACCAGCAGGAACTACCACTTATAATTATGCCAATGGAGGTGCGCCAGATGATGGGTTATACACCGTATCCAGTAATACAAATTATTTTGATTGGTTTGATATTTCTGATCACACACCCAATGACACCAACGGAAGGATGTTAGTTGTAAATTCTAATTTTTCAGCTGGTGAATTTTATAGAACGACCATAAGTGGTTTATGTGAAAATACGTCTTATGAGTTTTCGTCTTGGATCGTTAATTTAACTCCAGCAAATGGTTTTTGTGGAGCAGGAGCAATTCCAGTTAATGTTAGATTTGAAATTTGGGATAATACTGATACTAATTTACTAGCTTCGGGAAATACAGGCAATATAGGTAGTACTAATTCGCCCAACTGGCAACAATTCGGATTGGTGTTTCAAACCATTCCAGCTCAAACATCTGTCATTTTAAAAATGATTAACAATGGTTCAGGTGGCTGTGGGAATGATTTAGCAATTGATGATATTGTGTTTAAGAGTTGTGGTGATTTCATTTCTGTTACAGATGTTTCAAATGCATCATTCGTTTCTTTATGTAGCAATGAAACGCCCTATTCTACAACCTTGACAGCTATACCAGATAATTCTGTTTTTAGTAATCATTTTTATCAATGGCAAGAAAGTCCTGATGAAACGAATTGGACTGATATTCCTGCTGCTACAAGTGATAATTTGGTGCTTACAGGAATTACATCAACCACTTACTATAGAACAAAAGTTGCTGAGTCAATTGTAAATCTAGCAAATATTGATTGCATCACATATTCTACTACTTATATCATATCAATTAGTCAACTTCCTAATCCTCCAACCATTGAATGTTGGCAGATCGCTACAATTAACAATACAACATGCACTTGGGAAGTTACAGGAACGCAACCTCCTGAACCCACTGGATTAGAATGTTGGGAAACAACTTCTTTTAATACGACCACTTGTAGCTGGGAGATTTTAGGTGTTCAGCCTCCTCCACCATCTTTGGAATGTTGGGAGACAGCAAATTTCAATAATACAATATGCGATTGGGAAATTACAGGAACACAACCTGCAGAACCTACAGGATTAGAATGTTGGGAAACAACATCCTTTAACACGACTACTTGCAGTTGGGATATTTTAGGTGTGCAGCCTCCACCTCCAAATGGATTGGAATGTTGGGAAATACCTACGTTTAATGATACGACGTGTTCTTGGGATATATCAGGGACAGAACCAGTAGCAATTTTGCCTGCGCCATTGCAAGTTTGTGACGATGGCGTTCCAGATGGACTAACCAGTATAGATATTTCAGTAAAGAATCAGGAGATAGCTCCAAACCCTAATTACTCGGTGAGTTATTATCTGACACAGTTTGATGCGGATAATGCTATAAACCCACTACCAGTTCCTTATACCAATATTTCAAATCCACAGGTTATATT
>NZ_JXJP01000013.1 GCF_000826645.1 Psychroserpens mesophilus | reverse complement strand
ACGGAAAACTATTAAAACAAATTAGTCCATCGAGTGAGGGTTGGAATGGTAACTATAATGGAAGCCCAATGCCAACAAGTGACTACTGGTTTGTAGTTGAGTACAATGAACCAAATACCGGAGAACGTAAAGAATTTAAAGCCCATTTTACCCTGAAAAGGTAAGCTAATCTTTTACAAATTCATATTCACGTTCTACTTTACAAATCCTAACGTTATACCAACTATACCAATCTTGTCTGCCTTTTTGTTGTGCTATTAAATGATCGCTTTGTTGTTTCCAGTTTGTAATAGCATCTAAACTTTTCCAATAACTAACCGTGATTCCAATTGTATCTCTTGCACTTTCAATACCTAAAAATCCATCTTGAGCCTTTGCAAGTATTTCCATTTGTATTGCCATATCAGTATAACCTTCTGTGTTTTCAGAATGGGTTGATGTGAAAATAACTGCGTAATATGGGTTGTTGTTTTTCATATTTTTTGAATTTCAAAAATGCTGTCATGCTTAGCGATGTTTTAAATGATAAGGTTTATTTCTCAACAGTAATCCAACGACCTTTAGTTCTCACAAAATAATCATTATCATACATCGCTTCGACTTGTGTTCCTGGTAAATAATACCTTCCAAGGTAAGCTGCATTCAACATTACTGTAAACACTTTAGTACCATAGCTGCTTTCTTTTTTTCCTAAGTCAAAATAGAAATTCACACGATCATCTCTAATATCTGTATATCTCGCTGTGCTTGTTGTGGTGTCTCCAAAATCGGTAAAACGTGTGTTTACAATTTCCCATCCTGATGGGAAAATTTGAGTTAGAGCAATATCATTCAAACTTCTGTTATCAGTATTACTCACCGTAATTCTAGCCACAATATCCTGACCTTGTTGCAGCTTGTCCACATCCATGCGATTTCCTTTTAAATCTGTATAAATCACAGAGACACTTAATCCACGTTGTTCTGTTAATTCTTGTCCTAAAGGTAATTTACCAGAATTTAAAACGCGTATGTACACCATATTATTTTCAGCATTTTCAAGAGTTAAAGTGTTTGAGCCATCAATTACTGAAAGTTCACGCTGAGCGATAGAACTTTGGGTATTAATCGTTTCTGTTTTACCATTAAAACTGTAAGTGAAATTCATGTTTTTTCCACCATTAGCCTCAACCAATTTTGCCATTGCTAACAGACAGTATGCTGTTGTTTGAGTACTCATCCAACGCTCACTGGTTAAATCTTTAGCAATGGTTTTTGAAAGTTCTCTCGCTTTCGGATTTTTAGTGATGATCATCGTTTCGAGTGCCATGGCTCTATTTCTGTTTACAGAACCATAGGTGTAATAATTATTATCCTTAGGTTGAAAATCGATGTTAGCCGTTCTTGATAATTGCTCACTTGCTTCCTTTTGTCCAGCTAAAGCATAAGCAGCTGCTAAACGCCATTTTGCTTCGTTTGAAATCTCTTCAAATTCACGCAAACGATTCATTGAAGCTAAATCTGGACTTCCAGCTAAAGCCAAAGTGTATAATCTGTAAGCTTGAGCTAAATCTGAATTGTAACGTCGATAACTTGGTCGCCAATCTCGAGCAGCTTGTTTTTGATAACTTAACCAATTGCTCTTAAATGTTAGTGGCAATACGTAGCCCTTCTTTTCGGCTTCAATCATAAAATGTCCAGCATAACTTGTTCCCCAATCATTAGCTGTATTTTCTCCCATCCAATAACTTAAACCTCCATTTGGTCTCTGGAAATTTCCTATGCGTTTGATTCCATTTTCGATATTAGATTGAATTTTTTGCTTCTTCTCATATGTTAAATCGAAAATATCAGTTAAGTACAATTGTGGAAACACGCCTGAAGTCGTTTGTTCTAGACATCCATGAGGATAACGAATTAAATATTGCAAACGTTTTGAGAAATCCATTGGAGGAAGCGTTGAAAATTCAACCGTTGCGAAATTACTTCCAGGAACTCCAAAGGTTGAAAAGTTTAAAGTTTCAGTGGTATTTGCTTCGAGTTCTGTAGTTTCAAATTTTGAAGTTATCGGGTTCGGATTTACAACATCTAATTCTACTTTGTAAGTCGAGGTTTCACCATTTCCAGTGGCAATGACTTCAATCGTATTGATGCCTTTTGCTTTACTCACATCCAATTCAAAATACGCCATTTGCTCATCTGGTTTTGGAAATGATAATTGTTGTGTTGCATTTCCTACTACTGAAATCCCGTCACTTAATTTCAAACTCAGATTCACGTTTTTGACCTTAGGTTCCATAGCGAAAACCGTTACTGGAAGTGTGACTTTTTCACCAGGACTTAATTTTCTTGGCAAGGTTGCTAAAACCATTAAAGGCTTTTTAACTTCAACCGATTTGTCAGTACTTCCATAAGCTTCCATTTCATTATTTCCAGCAACAACCATGGTTCGAACTGCGCCAATATAATTTGGAAGTTTGATGGTATGATTATTTCTTCCGCCAGCTTCCAGTTCAAAAGGACCTAAATAGGTAACGACTGGCTTAAACCGGTTTGCTTTTTTGTTTTTTCCTTTAGCAGCACTTCCGTCTCCACCAATAGCATACACCTGATCGATACTTCCTGAATAAGCTCCAATTACATCATCAAAAATATCCCAAGTTTTCACACCTAAAGCTTCACGAGAATAGAAGTCATTCCAAGCATTTGGAGTTTTAAATCGTGTTAAATCTAATAAACCTTCTTCAACCATAGCAATCGTATAGGTCATTGATTTGTTATTCTTTTCAGTAATGAAGACTTCAAACTCTTGTTCAGGTCGCAAGACACTCGCCATTCGTAATTCTGGTTCAAGAATCGTTTTTGGGTCTTCAACTAAAATAGGAATGACACCATACAAACGAATAGGTAAATCGTTGCTGGTTATAGCATGAGGTTGTAGTAACGAGATATTCAAAAACACATTTGGAGCCATTTCAGACGTGATAGGAATTTTAACTTCAGTTTCACCTTTAGTTGTTTTTACCCATTTGTATTCAATTACATCTGAACCGTTTTCAATGCTTACCAATGCTCGTCCTTCATTACCTGACGGAAATTTAATCGTGGCTGTTTCACCAACATTATACTTTTCTTTATCTGAAGCAAATACTAACATTTTAGCCGCTTCTTTATCATTTCCAGCAGAGAATCCAGACCAGTTTTTATAGAAATAAGCTGTTCTTCCTGTAGCATGTCCACTTTCAGGATCATAAATTCTGATGAGATAACGACCTCTGTCATTTTCTGGAATTTTTATGGTAAACGTTGTTTTTCCTTTAGCATCTGTAGATGCTTTTTGCTCAAGAATTGGTCTGTGGTAACTACTCGACACATAGTTTGATAAGTTGTCGTAGGAGGAATTCCACCACCAACGCCATTCGACTTTATAAACTTTAATTTCAAGGTTATCGCGTTTTACTGGCTTTCCGTTTTTATCAACGACTGCTAAGTCAAAGGTTTGATTGGTATCTGTGAAATACGAACCATAATGGTAGCCTTCAGGTGAACGTAAACCTACATAAGATTCATAAGGCGAATAGGTTTTGGTAAAGGCATCTAAAGAAAAGTCACCACCATTTTCAAAAGCTCTCACTAAAAACTGAGCGTTTAGCATTCCAGGTGCATTTTTGCCAATATCGAGTTTGGTGTTGATGGTTGCTTTTCCATTTTCATCGAGATTGCCTTCAAAGACATTGAGCTCTTCCGAATTAAATTGTCGTGTTGGATCTCTAAAAACGTAACCCTTATAATTTTCAAAATTGGTGTAAGACGTACTAAATTTGGCTTTAACTTCCGCTTTGATATTTTTTGCTGGAGCACCATGTAACCATTTTACATCAAGTGTTCCGTTGAGAGGTTCTGTTCCAGAAAGCACGTCATCATCAAAATCTATTTTAATTTTAAGTCGGTTAGGCTTAACGGTTTCAACTTTTAAGGCTTTGTAAAATTGTGCACCTCCAACAGAGACTTTTGCGTTGTAGTTTCCTGTGTTGCCTTCAGAAGAGGTTGGTACGATAAACTTATAAAAGTTGTTGAGGTTATCTGAAGTCACATTTTTGTAAATCAACTTTCCGTTAGGATCAGTCACTTCTAGTTTTACAGGATGGCCTTCTGGAAGCTCATTTGCCTTATCATTCAGCATAAACGTTAAAAACAACGAATCTCCTGGTCTCCAAACACCACGTTCGCCATAAATATAGCCTTTAAGTCCGCGTTGTA
Source organism: Psychroserpens mesophilus (assembly GCF_000826645.1). Classification (GTDB taxonomy): domain Bacteria; phylum Bacteroidota; class Bacteroidia; order Flavobacteriales; family Flavobacteriaceae; genus Psychroserpens; species Psychroserpens mesophilus. The sequence continues at coordinate 196,574 of NZ_JXJP01000013.1, read as the reverse complement.
GCCTGTTTCCGGACACATCAAACTTGCTTAAAGACAACGAATTGCCATCAGTAAGTCTGAGATAGCTGGTATTATTTCCTTTTGAAACGATAGCGAAACTTGCATATTTATTAGCTTCAACCGTTGCTAAACCTTCATTGTTTGTTGAAAGGGAAGCAATTTCTTCCTGCTGAAAGTTGAACAATTTTATAGTTGCTCCAGTTTCAGGATTTGTATTCAGAATATTCGTCACAGCAAAATAATAGGTATTATCTGCACCTTGTTTTGCAATCACACCTAAGTTGGAAGCTAATAAATTTTGAGATACAATTTTGCCATCATCGTAATAGGCATCGTGACACGGATTTTCACGTTGTCTCCAATTATAGGTGTAGTTTCGGTATCTGTACGTACGATTGTCCCAGTATTCTTCTTCCTTTAAATCTTCGTCTTCGGTATTGGTATCTGAATAATCGCCTTCGTAGTAGTAATCATCTTCATAATAGTAATCGTCGTACTCATCGTCTTCAACTTCACTATTCGGGTTTGCCTCACAATCATATAAAGAGTAATTTCTGTTATAGCTCAGCTCGACGCGATAGATAGCTCCAGCATCCGCTTTAAAAAACTTAGATAAATCGATGCTGTAAGCCTTCCATTTTCCAGAATTTTCAGCAGCAGTTTGTAACTGTATCGTTTGTTTAGCAATGCGACGACCAACGCGTTTGATTTCGTTTTGATTGTTGCTATTCATTGGATTGTCTTGAAGAAATTGCAAGATGTTATCTTCAAATATTTTAATCACTCGAACATCTACAGCACTCAGATTTACAGCTTCAAAATTAAATTTTAGGTCGTTTGAATTTGGTAAAATCGTTCCGTTGCTAATCAAGCGAACCATTGGTTTTAATTCTTCAAATGAAATGGTTTCAGAAAAAGGTCTTTTCAATTTATAACCGTCAAGATTTTTAATGCCTTCAAAAATATGTACCTGAAGATCACCAACGAGTTTGCCATCAGGATAGACCTTTAAAACGTTTCCATCGACAGTAAATTTTGGATTTTTCACATTTTCAATCGTCACCAAGCCATCAAAATTTTGTTGTTTCTGTAATGGATCTGAAAAATTAATAGACAAATATTGTTCAGGACTTTTAAAAGATTCAACATTAATTATGGTAAAATTATTTATACCAGGAATGGCTAATGTGTTTTCCCCTTTATTATCCGCTTTTATAGATGTTCCATTCCATTTGACTAGAATTTCTGAATCTTCAACCAAGCGATTAATACTATCAATTCTAAACTCAAAATACTTTGAGTGTTCTACTAATTCATTAAAGTGAATTTTTAAAGGTTTTCCATTTTGAGAGGCTTCAACCAGCGTTTTAGCATCCTTAATCGAAATGATATCAGCAGATTTTATAACCGCTTCTATGTATTGCCATTGTTTAGAATAAGACTGTAAATCTTTAGTACTTAGGCTAAAACTAGGTGTGATGGTTTTAAACTGAAAGACATAATCTTCATAGTCTTTCGGCATGTCATTGTATATCTCATTCAGTTTTACCAGAACAGTATATTCAGTAGCAGGTTCAAGATACTCATCTGGTGTAAATATCAAAGTGTGTTTGTTTAAGGTTTTGAGCGTGCCTTCAACATGAGGAGAAATTTTAATGATATCATTTGGAATGTCCTGATTCATTTCCCAACCCTCAACATCACGAGATAAATTAATAGTAATAGGTTCGGTTACCGATTGCAGACCTGATGATGTATAACTAATATAATCTCTGTATTTAAATAAGTTATCAGTCTCTTGATTGATGCTGTCTTTTTTCTTGCAGGAGAACACAAATATTAGAGTTATGATGAGTATAGAAAGCTGATTTAGTCTCATGGTTTATAGAATATTTTTTGACCGTTTGTACATACTATTCAAACCATCATATTGATAGTTGAATAGTATAAAATTAAAGTATTTTATAGGATTAAAAGGTGACTTTTTGATATGTGCTACTTATAAAATAGTATTCGTTGATGATTACGTAGTATTCGTTTTTTTCATATTTATAAAGAAAATATAAGTGCTTTAAAGTTACATTATTAAGCAAAGCACTTCAAGGGAAAATGACTTTTTATTAGTAACTTCGCGTCAAAATTTAATAATTCATAAAAAACAAACAAATATGGAAGCAATTGCTACCGATTTCGGAATAAAAGAAGCCTTACAACAATTAGGAGTTAAAGACATAAATGATGGGACTTCTACAGGTTCTAATAACTTTTCTAATGGAGATATTATTGAATCGTATTCTCCTGTTGACGGTCAATTAATAGGAAAAGTAAAAACGACAACAAGAGCTGATTACGATAAAGTAATGGAAGCTGCAACCAAAGCCTTCAAATCTTGGAGAGATGTTCCTGCACCTCAACGTGGAGAAATAGTACGTCAGTTTGGAAATAAATTAAGAGATTTAAAAGAGCCTCTTGGGAAATTGGTGTCTTACGAAATGGGTAAATCTTTACAAGAAGGTTATGGAGAAGTTCAGGAAATGATTGATATCTGTGATTTTGCTGTTGGATTATCAAGACAATTAAACGGACAAACTATTCCATCTGAACGTCCAGGACATGTGATGAGAGAACAATGGCATCCAATTGGAGTTGTTGGAATTATCTCTGCATTTAATTTTCCTGTAGCTGTTTGGGCCTGGAATACTGCTTTAGCTTGGATTTGTGGTGATGTTTGTGTGTGGAAAGCTTCTGAAAAAGCACCTTTATGCTCAGTGGCTTGTCAAAATATTATCGCTGGAATTTTAAAAGAAAATAATTTACCTGAAGGTATTTCGTGCATCATTAATGGCGATTATAAAGTTGGTGAATTTATGACAACTGATTCTAGAATTCCTTTAGTTTCTGCAACCGGTTCTACAAGAATGGGAAGAATAGTAGGTAAAACGGTTGCTGAACGTTTCGGAAAATCGTTATTAGAATTAGGTGGAAACAATGCGATTATTATTACACCTTCTGCCGATTTAAAAGTGGTGGTTCCTGGAGCTGTATTTGGAGCTGTTGGAACTTGCGGACAACGTTGTACGTCAACACGACGATTAATCATTCACGAATCAGTTTACGATAAAGTACGTGATGCCATTGTTGGTGCTTATGGTCAAATTAAAATTGGGAATCCTTTAGATGAAACAAAACATGTAGGCCCTTTAATCGATAAAGATGCAGTAAATACGTATTTAGCTGCTATTGAAAAAGCAAAAGCTGAAGGTGGAAACGTGTTAGTTGAAGGTGGTGTTTTAGAAGGCGAAGGTTTTGAAAGTGGTTGCTACGTGAAACCAGCGATTATTGAAGCTGAAAATCATTTTGAAATCGTACAACACGAAACATTTGCGCCAATTTTATATTTAATGAAATATTCTGGTGATGTTGAAAATGCTATCGAAAAGCAAAATGGTGTGGCTCAGGGATTATCGTCTGCAATAATGACAAACGAAATGAAAGAAGCTGAAAAATTCTTGTCTTATGCTGGTTCAGATTGTGGAATTGCTAACGTAAACATCGGAACATCTGGTGCTGAAATTGGTGGCGCTTTTGGTGGAGAAAAAGAAACTGGAGGTGGACGTGAATCAGGATCTGATGCTTGGAAAGTATATATGAGAAGACAAACAAATACAGTCAACTATTCGGATGAATTGCCTTTAGCTCAAGGGATTAAATTTGATTTGTAATGAAACTTTTCAGTAAAATATCTGTTTGTTTTTTATTAGTTGTAAATAGCGTTTATACACAAACGTTTACTCCTTCTAATGATGGTGTATTTACAACTTTGGCTGCTTCTAAATCTGATATTGGTGACTATGATAATGATGGAGATTTAGACATTATCACCATGGGCAGTGGTTGGGGAGATCCAAATCCTTATACTTTGGTCTATAACAATGATGGTTCGGGAAATTTCACTCAAAGTTCAATCTCTTTAGGTGAAAATTATAGAAACGGTCAGGTAGAATTTATTGACTATGACAATGATAATGATTTAGATGTTTTTATTTCTGGAATGAATAGTACATTTAATTCATCTACAAATTTATATGAGAATATTTCAAATACTTTTTTTGAAGTAACTTATTCGTTTGTAGATAGTGGTATTATTAATAATCAATTTGCATGGGGAGATTTAGATATGGATGGTGATTTAGATCTAATTCTTCAAGGCAATGAAGATGGATTAGTTGATTACACTTATTTATATAGAAATGATGGAAACAATCAGTTCTCTTTGATTAGTCAATCTATAATGGGATATAGTCAAGGTAAAATTTTAATTGGTGATATAGATAATGATGGAGATAATGATATAGTTTGTGGTGGTATCAGATCATTTAATATGTGGGATACAACTTCCGATTCAAAATTCTATAGAAATAATGGAGATTTCACATTTACTGAAGTGCTAACATTAGAAGGAACTATGAATGGTGATGCTGAACTTAGGGATTGTAATAATGACGGATTATTGGATTATTTGTTAAATGGTCAGAATGGATTTGGCGGAACAAGTAATAATGCAAAAATATATCTTAATGATGGTTCTTTTTCTTTTACGGAATATATAGATGCGTTTTTCCCTAATGCAGGCAGTCAGTCAAATTTTGTTTCTGCAGATTATACTGGAAATGGAGAACTTGATTTTTTAATAGCTAATAATGGGATATATATTTATAGTAATGAAGGAGATATGTCTCTTACCCAAAATACTTCTACAGGTATTAATGAATTCTATTTAAACGATATTGATGCTGGAGACTTTGATAATGATGGAGATACTGATGTATTCCTAATTAAGAATAATTCAAGTAAGATCTATTCAAACCAATCAACAACTCAAAATACATCACCAACATCACCATCAAATTTGATTTCAAATGTCATTGATTCAGAAGTCACTTTAAACTGGGATTTTGCCTCAGATAATGAATCTCCTAGTGGACAATTAACTTATAATTTATATGTTGGGACTTCTTCAGGCAGTACTGATGTAGTAACACCAATGGCAGATCTCATTACTGGATATAGAAAAGTTGTTCATGTAGGAAACATGCAATATAAAAATGAAGCTATTTTAAAAAATCTTCCTAGTGGGACTTATTTCTGGTCTGTTCAATCTTTGGATAATCAATATGCAGGTTCTGTTTTTGCTCCTGAGCAAACTTTTGTTATAGACAACCTCACTATTGAAGAACAGACTTTGAATGATATAATACATGTATTCCCTAATCCTGTTCAAGACAAACTGAATATAAATTCCAAGATAAAAGTTAACACTATAGTTTTGTGTGACGTTACTAGTAAAGTGATTTTAGAGTTTATAGCAAATTCTGCTTCTTTTGAATTGGATGTTTCAAATCTTCAAAAAGGGGTTTATTTTTTAAAAATTAATACAGATAAAGGAGAAGATGTATTTAAGGTTATTAAAAAATAAATAAGTACAAAAAGATTCTTAAAACCGTTTCAATTATTGAAACGGTTTTTTTGTGATTTATCTTTGGAATCATTTTTGCCACTTAAAATTAAACTTTGTTTACGTAATTGAGTCTTATACCCATGAAACCACAAGATATTCAACATTTGTATTGGAGAGCAGGTTTTGGAGTAACACCAAATGAGCTTAACACTTTATCTCGTTTAGATAAACATCAAGTTGTAAATGGGTTGTTTCATTACTCAAAACCTAGTCTTTTAGAAATCGACCTTTCAGATTTTAACCTGTTTTCTGAAAAAGGCTTGTTAAAAGATAAAAGTAGACGTCAGGCGTTTATTAAAAAGAGTAGAAACAAGTTGAAAATCTATAATACGCTTTGGGTAAACCGACTTGTGACTACCAACGAACTTTTAAGAGAAAAAATGACCTTGTTTTGGGCGAACCATTTTGTGTGTCAGGATGCCAACATATTTCACGTTCAACAATATAACAATACCCTAAGACGTCATGCCTTAGGTGATTTTGGAGATTTTGTAAAAGCCATTTCAAAAGAAGCCGCAATGCTTAAATATTTGAATAATAAACAAAATCGAAAGCAAAAGCCCAATGAGAATTTTGCCAGAGAATTAATGGAATTATTCACTTTGGGTGAAGGTCAATATACCGAAGAAGATATTAAAGAAAGCGCAAAAGCGTTCACAGGCTATAACCATAATTTTGAAGGCGAATTTGTACTGCGAAAATTTCAGCATGATTATGATTTTAAAACATTTTTTGGTCATACTGGACGTTATGATGGTGATGATATTATTGACATAATTCTTGAACAAAAGCAATGTGCGCGATTTATCTGTCGGAAAATCTACAGTTACTTCGTAAACGATATTATTGATGAAGGTAGAGTTGAAGAATTAGCTGCTGCGTTTTATAAAGATTACAATATCGAAAAACTCATGAAGTACCTTTTTATGTCTGATTGGTTTTATGATGACAATAATATTGGCACAAAAATAAAATCACCAATTGAGTTTTTAGTGGGTCTGTCCAGAACAGTTCCTGTTGAGTTTGAAAAACCAGAGGACCTGCTTAAAATTCAGAAATTACTCGGACAAACATTACTAAATCCGCCAAATGTAGCAGGCTGGAAAGGTGGGAAAAACTGGATCGACAGTAACACCATCATGTTACGTTTGAAATTGCCTTCCATCATTTTAGCGAACGCAAAAATTTCAATAAAAGCAAAAGGAGAATTTGAAGATAGCTTTGAAAAATACCATACCCAAAAAATCAGAAACAAGTTGGTGTCTGTAAAAGTGGATTGGGAAACGTTCGAAAAGCATTATAGTAATACTTCTTTTGAGGCATTACAACAGCAACTTATTCTTTCAGAATTGAGTAACGGAACACAAACCTATTTAAAAACTTTAAGCAAAAATTCTAAGCGAAATTTTTGTGTGCAGTTGATGTCGTTACCAGAATACCAAATGTGTTAACTATGGAAAGAAGACAATTTTTAAAACAATCCGCATTAGCGAGTAGTCTGTTTTTTGTGCCTAATTTTATAAAAGCATTCGAAAATTTAGCAACGACGAGTTTAGGTTATAAGCGTTTAGTTATTATTCAACTTGCAGGTGGAAATGATGGATTAAACACCATTATTCCTTTTAATAATGATGTGTATTATCGCAACAGACCAACAATTGGAATTCAAAAAAATGAACTTATCAAAGTCACTGATGAATTAGGCTTTCATTCCAGTTTACAACCATTAAAAAAGCTATACGATCAAGGTCATTTAACCATTATTAATAATGTTGGTTATCCAAATCCGAATCGATCCCATTTCAGATCAACTGAAATTTGGCAAACGGCAAGTCATTCAGAACAATATTTACAAACAGGTTGGATAGGTCGCTATTTAGATGCTTATGGTAAACAACCTTACAATGCCATTGAAATTGATGACAGCTTATCTTTAGCCTTAAAGGGACAGCATATTAACGGAATAGCCACTAAAAACCCACAGGTATTATTTAGAACATCACAAGATCCTTATTTCAAAAATGTACTGAAACATTATCAGGATGAGCACCTGAGTGAACATAATTTAGGTTATTTGTATAAAACAATGATTGCTGCAGAGTCTTCTGCTAAATACATTTTCGAAAAACATAAAACGGCTTCTAATAGCTATGAGTATCCTAATAACGAATTTTCAAATCAACTAAAAACAACTTCAAGACTTATTAATTCTGGTATTAATACCAAAGTCTTTTATTCGTCTTTAGGTGGTTTTGATACACATGCAGGGCAACCAAATACACAATCAAGATTGCTGAAAATATATGCAGAAGGTATTGAAGCCTTTGTTTCAGATTTAAAACAACAAGGCACGTTTAATGATACGCTTATTTTAACGTTTTCTGAATTTGGAAGACGTGTGAAACAAAATGCGGCTAATGGGACAGATCATGGCGCAGCAAGTAATGTATTTATTATAGGAAACCAATTTAAAACACCAGGTTTCTATAATGATATGACTAGTTTATCAGATTTAGATGAAAATGGCGATGTGAAATACACCGTAGATTTCAGATCTATTTATGCCACACTATTAGGAAATTGGTTAGGCGTTGAGGATGACACTATTGTAAACAAAACCTTTTCAAGATTAGACTTTATTTAAGGTCAAAAAAAACAAAAACCTTATTTCTTTCTCGGTAAACCGATTGAAACAAGGCAGTTTGTAATTGATTAATAGCACTACAAAAATGGTAAAAAAAATGGATGCGTTTCAAAAAAAACTATGAGTGGTAAAAAAAACTGTATGAATGGTAGGTATTCATTTTATCTTAGTTAGAAAAGATTTTTTATTGCAATGCTTAAGACAAAATAGTTTTATAAAAAAACAAAAACCTTACTTCTTATTCGACTTGTCGATATAGAAATAAGGTTATATGTAATTGATTAATAGCAAGACAAATCTCGTGAAAAGTAATGCTCAATAACAATAAATTCTACAATTAGCAGAAAAATTTGGATGAACGACATTTCCTGTTAAATTTTCCCGATTAACTGTATTTAACTTTTCTTAAAATACGAGTTACTTCTTGATAAGAATTGTAAATGGCTTCACTATGCTTTTTTAAGAAGGGTTTTGCTTCATTTAATTTATCAATCGCATCGTGAAATAAATTGAGATAACAAATGAGATAGGTTGCAGGAAGATTCCTCAAATCTAACAAGTCATTTTTTGTTAAAGAAAGCCCTTTCTGAAGTTTTTCAACTAAAGCGTTGTTAGAATTATAAATATGATGCAACACTTTTTTATCAAATTGAGGAGGCTTAAATAAAAGTTTGGTTTCTATGTTATAATGTGCATTGTCTTCAAAACGAATAATGGTTTCTTCTAATTCATAATATTTAAATGAGTTTTGAAGTCCGAGACTCACATATTCTACAATTTGAAATGAATTCTCATTAAAGACTATAGATACTTCATCAAGTGTAGAAAAAAATAAACGTACCTGTTCGTTAATCAATTCAATATCGACTCTGGAATAATAGATCTTATCTTTAACTGTTTTTTTCTGACCAGACCAGCACAACACAAAATATTCTTTAAAGACTTTGTATTGCGGATTAAAATCTTTTCGCTTATTTAAAAAATCAAAAACGCCATCAAGCGTATATTGAATGTTATTTTGAGCATGCGATTCAATTTCAGAAACAATTTTGGAATTGACATCTTTAATCTCAATATCGAACACTTTGGGCATGCTCATACTTCCATCTCTAAAAAATACAGAGCCTCCATAATATTTCCAGATATTTTTTCGAAGCGACGTAATTTTATCAATAGGTCTGATGGTCACAAGACCTACAACTTTATTGTCTGGTAAGTGTGGAAATGGAATGTTCTCATATTGAACAATTGGAGGATGCGTTAAATAGGCATTGATGAGATTCTGAATTTTGCTGTCATCAAAAAAGTTAACACCTACGATTTTGTTGTCTTCATCTTCAACACCAATGACGATATACGAGTTGTTTTTTGGATTGCTATTTGAAAGTGCACAGATGTGTTTTAAAAACTTTGCTTTACCTTCTTTGTGCGTGATATCAATCTTTCGTTTTTTATCATAAAAACTGTTCTCATCGTTATGAGCTAGTAAGTTTTTAATTAAAAGACGTTTATTGATCATTAGTGTATTCTAAATAATTGAATATTTTCTTAAAGCAATTCAAATTCTCTTTTTAAATTTTCTCTAGCTTGATTTTCGTATTTATTTCTGAAATAATCAGTAAAATATAAGGTGTCTCTATTAAGAAAATGAGCTAGAACTTTCTTCCTTCCAGGACTGTACATGAAATCAGGATATATTGCATATTCTTTCCTTATATTATCAGTGTACTTTTTGTAAGTATCCCAATTAGAACCCAAAATGGATAAGTCCAAATCTAGAACATAAGCATTATCATCGTTTTCTCTTAAAACTAATTCATGTTTTTGTGTCGATTTTATTAGTTTTTGTACAATCTCAATGCTTTTTTCATCTAAATCGAGTGGTTTTAAACGATTCTTGGCAAATTCTGCACTTTTTAATTCATTGTTTTTTTTGGTAGATTTATAAATGATATCATGATACCAAATAGTAAATCTACAGAGGTCGTAATTTATAATTGAACTTTTAAGAACTTCAATTTGAAGTAGCATATTATAAATATGAGATAAGTTATGATAATGTCTAGATTTCGAATTATAATGTGTTTTAATCTCATTCCAGTAAGTTGAAATGAGCTCTTCGTCTTCAGAATATTTTGAAGCTAAAGTATTCCATTCATTATAAAGCCATTGTATCATACATTCTTATTCACGATTGTTGAATTCGCCTGAGCTGTACAAAACATCAACACATCAGCAATATTTACATGAGCAGGTCTCGACACAGCAAACTGAATTACTTCAGCAATATCTTCAGCTTGTAAAGCTTTATATCCTTTATAAACAGAATCTGCAGCTGCATCACCTTTAAATCGAACTTTAGAAAATTCGGTTTCAACCAAACCAGGATTAATAGCTGTCACTTTGATTCCGAAAGGATTCAAATCAATTCGCATACCTTCAGTAATTGCCAGAACAGCATGTTTGCTTCCACAATAAACATTACCTTTCGGATACACTTCTTTTCCAGCAGACGAACCAATGTTGATGATATGTCCAGATTTGCGTTCAGTCATTTGAGGAATAACGGCTTTACTCACATAGAGCAAACCTTTCACATTGATATCCATCATAGCATCCCAATCGTCTAAATCTCCCGTTTGAATTGGGTCTAAGCCATGAGCATTTCCTGCATTATTGATTAAGATGTCGATGATTTTAAAAGCATCAGGTAAAGACGATATCGCATTTTGAGTTGCTTCTTTGTCTCTCACATCAAAATTAAGGGTGTGAACATCTGTTTGTTTACTTAAGGCTTTTTCAATAGTATCCAGTCGTTCTTGACGTCTTCCGCAGAGGACTAAATTAATACCATGTTTTGCAAATTCATGTGCAGTTGCTCTACCAATGCCGCTTGTAGCTCCTGTGATTAAGGCTGTTTTATTCATATATTATTTTCGTTTATGGAACTTTATGACCTTGAGAAGCTACGAGTATTTTAAACCAATCTTCAAGTTTGAGGTCAATATGTTCTGCTTTTTTAGAGTCAGTAATCCTGTTTTTGTTTGTTGTGCCAATCACAGGATGGATATTGGCTGGATGTTTTAAAATCCATGCTAATAATAACTGGTCTTCAGTGACATTATAAACATTCAGAAGTTCACCTAGTTGTTTATGGATACGTCTGGTTTGTTCATTATCTTCTCTAAACACACTGCCTAAAGGCGACCATGCCATTGGTATGATACCTTTCAATAACATCTGATCTAATGAGCCATTGTGCATCGCAGAATGTTGGGTGAGTGAAAATTCAATTTGATTCACCGTAACTTCAACAGCACTAGAAACCAGTTCAACTTGCGAAGGTGTAAAGTTGGATACACCGAAGTCTTTTATTTTCCCTTGTTCTTTTAAAGTGCTGATTGCTTCTGAAATCTCATCAGGATGCATTAACGGACTAGGTCTATGGAGTAAAAAGAGGTCTAAATAATCTGTTTTTAAGTGTTTTAAAGAGGTTTCAGCAGACCATATGATATAGTCTTTACTGTAATCGTAATGCTTAACTGTATTTTGTCTGTTATCACTTAGGTATTGAATACCACACTTTGAGATCAGTTGAATGTTTTCTCGTTTGATGTTGCTTTCAGCAAAAGCCTTTCCGAAGTCGGCTTCAGTAGTGTAACCACCATAAATATCGGCATGATCGAAAGTTGTAATTGAATTTTCAAGACAATGATGCATTAATGAGACCATTTCTTTTTGTGCGAGCTGCTTTCCCCAACTTCCCCAAGTCATGGTGCCTGCAATTAATCGAGAATATTTCACTTTTTTTTCAGTTTATATGGATTTTTCTGCAATTCATGTATAAAAATAGTCAAATCTTAGGTAATGAGGTATCATTGTTTTGTAATAATTAAATGACCCAAATCATGACATTTTCCTACAACACTAAAACCTTTTTAATTAGTTTATTAGCTATCGTATTATTGACTAGCTGTAGCAAAGAAGAAGAATCTACGCCTTTAGACAACAGTTTAGTTAATGTAAAACTAGTTGGAACAGATACACAGTTGAGCCAACTTAATCTTGAAATTTTAGAAGTTCAATTACGAGTTTTAGAAGACGAAACAGATCCAAATGCGTGGATAAGTTTAAATACAATGAATACAGGTGTTCATGATTTAACCCGTTTTTCTGGGAATCATGTTTTAACTTTAGTTGATTTTGAACAAGTGCCTGCAGAATTTATCTATAATATTAAAATAGTTTTCGGTGACAACAATTCTGTAGTAAAGAATAATTTAGAATATGTTGTTGATGTGGAGTCAGAATATGGATACGCTTCCGTAAATGTGCTTGAAAAACAATTAGTTGAAAACAAACTCTATGAGTTTACTGTAGAGATGAATATTGATGATTCTGTTCGTTTTTCTTCAGGGAATGAAGTTAAGTTAAATCCAAAAACAAGTACATTAATGCGATTATACAATCTGTTTTAAACAGTTTGAATTTTATATACTTACAAAGAGCAGTGCTATGAGCACTGCTCTTTATTTTTTAACCAATTCTTAACAGCAAACGAAGAAAAATTTTAACAATTTGCGGTACTAAATAAGATTGATATAAATATTCTTTTTAAAATATATAGATAATGGAAGAAACTGGTACAATCGATATTAAATCGATTAATGAGAAAATTGAAAAAGAAAGTGCCTTTGTTGATTTGTTAATCATGGAAATGAACAAAGTGATTGTTGGCCAGAGACACATGGTCGAGCGATTGCTTATTGGTTTATTAGGTCAAGGCCATATTTTACTTGAAGGTGTTCCTGGATTGGCAAAAACGTTAGCTATTAATACCTTGTCTCAAGCTGTAGATGGTAGCTTTAGCAGAATTCAGTTTACTCCAGATTTACTGCCTGCAGATGTTGTAGGAACACTTATATATAACATGAAACTCAACGATTTCTCTATCAAGAAAGGACCTATCTTCGCTAATTTTGTCCTTGCAGATGAAATTAACAGAGCACCTGCAAAAGTGCAATCGGCTTTATTAGAAGCTATGCAGGAAAAGCAAGTCACTATTGGTGATGAGACCTTTATTTTAGATAAACCATTTCTGGTAATGGCAACTCAAAACCCAGTGGAACAAGAAGGAACCTATCCGTTGCCTGAAGCTCAAGTCGATCGTTTTATGCTTAAAACGGTGATTGATTACCCGAAACAAGACGAAGAGCAACTCATTATGAGAGCGAATCTCAAAGGAAGTTGGGATAAGGTAAATCCAGTTGTGTCTGTTGCTCAAATTCTCAATGCTCAAAAAGCTGTTAGAGACGTGTATATGGATGAGAAAATTGAAAAGTATATTCTCGATATCATCTTTGCAACCCGTTATCCTGAAAAATATAGACTGGCAGATTTAAAACCATTAATTTCTTTTGGAGCATCTCCTCGTGGTAGCATCAATTTGGCAACAGCTGCAAAATGTTATGCATTTATAAAGCGTCGTGGTTATGTGATTCCTGAAGATGTACGAGCAATTGTTCACGATGTATTGCGTCACAGAATCGGAATTACTTACGAAGCGGAAGCTGAAAACATCACGTCTGAAGATATCATCAATAAGATTGTAAACGAAATCGAAGTACCATAGTGTTGTCATTCCTGCGAAAGCAGGAATCTCATTATTATTTGTCGGAAATTTTATCAGAAAGATTCCGCATCGAGTGCGGAATGACAAAACAAAACAATGGATACTAAGGAATTACTAAAAAAAGTACGAAAGATTGAGATCAAGACAAGACGATTGTCTGATCATATTTTTGGAGGCGAATACCATTCGACTTTCAAAGGTCGTGGTATGACGTTTTCCGAAGTAAGACAGTACCAGTTTGGCGATGATGTTAGAAATATTGACTGGAATGTAACGGCTCGCTATAATGAGCCTTATGTAAAAGTGTTTGAAGAAGAACGCGAGCTTACAATGATGCTCATGGTCGATATTTCTGGATCAAAATTGTTTGGTACAGTTGATCAGTTTAAAAATGAAATTGCGACCGAAATTGCGGCAACACTAGCCTTTTCAGCAACCCAGAATAATGATAAAATCGGATTAATTCTATTCTCAGATGAGATAGAACTTTACATTCCGCCAAAAAAAGGACGTTCTCATGTTTTGCGAATTATTCGTGAGCTTATTGAATTTGAGCCTAAAAGTAAACGGACTAACATTTCTGAAGCGTTGAAGTTTTTATCTAACGTGATGAAAAAGAAAGCGATTGTTTTTGTACTTAGCGATTTTATTGCAGATGATTATTCGCAAACACTTAAAATTGCTGCTAACAAGCATGATATTACTGGTATTAGAATATACGATAAACATGAAGAAAGCATTCCAAATTTAGGAATGGTTCAAATGCAGGATGAAGAAAGTGGAGAACTTATTCTGGTAAATACGAGTTCAAAAAAAGTCAGAACAAATTACAGTGCCTATTACTATGAAAAAGTAGATTTCTATAAAAACACATTTACGAAATCTGGTGCAGGAACGATTGATTGTCGCGTTGATGAAAGCTACGTTAAAAAGCTGTTAGGTTATTTTAAAAGAAGATAATATTTAAGTATAAAGTGAAAAGGATAAAAACATATAAAGTCGAAAAAAATACCAAAGTTTCAATGCTTAGGTTATTTGCTATTGCCTTTTTACTTGTGCCTTTTTACTTAGCAGCGCAAGTCACCTCGTCAATAGATTCTACTAAAATTAAAATTGGTCAGCAAATCACATTTAAAGTTGAGGTTGAAGCCGATACTACAGATCTGGTTGTATTTCCTGAAGGACAAACATTTTCGCCCTTAGAAATGATTGAATCCTATAAGGTAGATACCACAAAAAATAATGCTAAATATCAATTAATAAAGCGATACGGATTAACACAGTTTGATTCTGGTTCCTATACCATTCCGAAACAAAAAATCATCATTGGTTCTAAAACGTTTTTTACAGATTCATTACGTGTTGAGGTTTCAAACATTGAAGTTGACACTACAAAACAAGGGCTTTACGATATTAAGCCATTTATAAAAGTTGAAAAAAGTAGTAGCAATCGATGGCTTATCATTTTAGGGATTCTTTTAGCTGTTCTTCTTGTAGCCTTTTTGTTGTATTGGTTTATCTGGAGAAAGAAACCTTTATCTGAAGACGCTAAAATTGCGTTGCTTCCGCCTTATGACAGAGCCAAATTGGCCTTAAAAAAGCTTGATGAAAGTACGTATTTGCAGAATGCTGAACTGAAAGATTATTATTCCGAATTGACATTTATTATCAGAAAATATCTGGATGAAAAGGTATATGATAAAGCTCTTGAAAGTACTACTGACGAATTAATTTCAAGATTAAACCTTCTTAAAGATGCCAATCAAATTGAGTTAAGCACAGAAGACATTAGAAACCTTGAAACCATTTTAAAACGTGCCGATTTGGTGAAATTTGCCAAGTCAGCTCCAGATATTGAACTCGCTAAATTAGATAGAAATACAATTGACATTGAAATTGATCACGTCAAAGAAGCTTTACCAGAACCTACTGAAGAAGAAAAATTACTAAACCAGCAATATAAGGAAGAACAAGCACATAAAAAGAAACGTAGAAAGGTATTACTGACGGTTTTTATTTCTGTGTTTTTAATTATTGCAACAGTTATAGGCTTTGGTATTAAATACGGATTTGCCTACGTAAAAGACACACTTATTGGTCATGAAAGTAAAGAACTTTTAGAAGGCAACTGGGTGAGAAGTGAGTATGGGATTCCTCCTATATCAATTAGTACACCTAAGGTGCTGAAACGTTTAGATACTCCTGTTCCCGAAGAGTTAAACGACAGAGTTAAAATTACGGCCTTTGGCTACGGAAGCGTTCTCGATTTCTTTAGTGTAATTGTAAGCACAACAACAGTAGCTGAGGCTGGAGAAGACAATCCTATAGACTTAAAACAGGCACCAGAAGGAGCAATCAGACAACTTGAAGCCAAAGGTATTAAAGATATTACGGTAAAAAGAGAACAATTTATTACACCAAATGCTGCTGAAGGGCTAAAAACTTATGGGACGGCCAGGTTTCCAATATTGAATTCAGAAAACTTTGTAGATGGCCATTATGCTATCATTCATTTTGTAGCAGAAGGCGAAAAGATTATGCAGCAAATTATGATTACTTGGACAGATGATGATGTCTATGCTGAAGAAACGGTAGAACGTATTTTAAATTCAATTGAACTTAAAAAAGCAGAGGAGTAATGTTAGAAGGTATCGAGTTTTTAAATAAAGAAATGTTCTGGTTGCTATTATTACTTCCAATGGCAATAGTTTGGTATTTGTTTACAATGAAAAAACAAACAGCAGAACTAAAAATATCCAGTATAAAAGGCTTTAAGGTTGCCAAATCCTGGTTGACAAACTTGAAACCACTATTGTTTGTATTAAGATTGCTGGCTTTAGCATTGCTAATTACAGCTTTGGCGAGACCGAGAACAGTTGATGTCTCTTCAAAAACGAAAACAACCAGAGGTATTGATATCGTTATGGCAATTGATGTATCTGCTAGTATGCTGGCTAAAGATTTATTACCAAACAGATTAGAAGCTCTAAAAAAAGTTGCTGGTCAATTTATTCAAGGCCGACCAAATGACAGAATCGGATTGGTTGAGTATGCAGGAGAAAGCTATACCAAAACACCAATCACAAGCGATAAAGCCATTGTGTTACGTTCGCTTAGAGATATCAAATACAATACTATTATTGAAGGAGGAACAGCTATTGGAATGGGTTTAGCAACTTCTGTAAATAGATTAAAAGATAGTAAAGCTAAAAGTAAAGTCATTATTTTATTGACAGATGGTGTAAACAATTCAGGATTCATTGATCCTAAAATTGCTAGTGAATTGGCTGTTGAATATGGCATCAAAACCTATACAATTGGCTTAGGAACAAACGGAATGGCTCTATCTCCAATTGCAATTAAGCCTAACGGATCTTTTCAATACGGACGTGTACAGGTTGAAATTGATGAAGACTTGCTAAAAGAAATAGCCGAAGTAACAGGAGGTAAATATTTTAGAGCAACAAATAATAAGAAGCTTGAAGAGATTTATGGCGAAATCAATAAACTAGAAAAAACTGAAATAGAAGAGTTTAAGTTCTATAATTATGAAGAAAAATATAGGCCACTAGTCATTTTGGCTGGCTTACTTTTATTATTAGAATTGTTGTTGAGATATACAATCTTTAGAAGTTTTGTTTAAAAAATGAGTGTATTTGTGGCAACGCTTTGCTGCCAACAGAATACGGAATACTAAAAAAATGTTTCAATTAGAAGAAAAAATATGGTTTTGGGTTTTAATGGTAATTCCAATAATTATCCTGCTGTTTGTTGTGCTTCAAATTTGGAAGTATAAAGCACAAAAGCGTTTTGCTAATAAAGAGCTTTTAAAGCGTTTGAGTCCAAACCAATCCCTATTTAAATCTATTTTAAAGGTGATTGTGTTATGTCTGGCATTTGTATGCTTAACCATAGCATTGGTCAATCCTAAAATCGGAACCAAACTCGAAACGGTAAAACGTGAAGGTGTCGATATTGTGTTTGCTGTTGATGTATCAAAAAGTATGTTGGCTGAAGATATTGCACCTAACCGACTGGAAAAATCAAAGCAATTAGTCACGCAAATTATTAATAATCTGGCAAGTGATCGCGTTGGAATTATTGCCTACGCAGGAAAAGCATTTCCACAGTTACCAATTACTACAGATTATGCCTCCGCCAAAATGTTCTTGCAGAATATGAATACAGATATGTTGTCTTCACAAGGAACAGCAATCAGTGAAGCCATAGAATTATCAAAGACCTATTTTGATAATGAAGAGCAAACCAATCGTGTTTTAATTATTATTTCTGATGGTGAAGATCATACAGATGAAGCAGCAAGCGTAGCTGAAGAAGCTAGTAATGAAGGGATTCGAATTTTTACGATTGGTGTTGGTGATGTTAAAGGTGGACCAATTCCAATTAAAAAAAACGGAATTATATTAAACTACAAAAAAGATAATAATGGAGAAACTGTTATTACCAGATTAAATGAAAATACTTTAAAAGATATTGCAGAAGAAGCGAATGGCTCTTACATAAATGGGAGTAATACCATTGAAGTGGTTGATACTATCAGAAATATTCTTAACAAAATGGATAAAACTGAATTTGAAGCCAAAGAATTTGCCGATTTTAAAGACCAGTTTCAGTGGTTTTTAGGGTTTGCCATCTTTTTCTTGTTTATTGATATTTTATTTTTAGAACGAAAAACAGGTTGGTTAAAACGCTTGAACCTTTTCAACGAGAATTTCTAACCTTTAAAATAGTATTAAAATATTTTATAAAATCTTTAACTATAACACGTCGTACAGTTTTTTATATTGCTGTTTGCATAACATGAAAATCAATAGATTAACATATAAGTTTGGCTTTAAATTAAATCAGAAAATGAAACAGGTAATACTTGGTTTTATGGTTTTAGTAGCAGCTGTGTCTTTCGCTCAAGATAAAGACAAAGAAAAAGCGCTTCAGCTTCAAAAGGCTAACAACTATATTTATGAAGGAAATGAGTTAATAGATTCTGAAGATTATATTTCAGCAGAAATGGAATACAGAAAAGCCATTTCTGAACAACCAACGACTACTGCAGGAACCTATAACTTAGGAAACTCCTATTATAAAAAAGGGCAATATGAAGAAGCCTTATTTCGACATACACAAGCTGCTGAAAACGCAACTTCTAAAGCAGAAAAGCACAAGGCTTATCACAATATTGGTAATATTTTGATGCAAAATAAACAATGCAAAGAAGCTGTTGAAGCCTTCAAAAATGCGTTGAGAAATGATCCTACAGACGATGAAACCCGCTATAATTTTGCAATTGCAAAAGAGTGTGCAGAGCAACAACAGGATGAACAAGACGAGAACGACCAGCAGGAAAAAGAACAAGAAAAAGAAGGTGACGACGAAGAAAAAGATAAAGGCGAAAACGAAGAAAAAGAAGATAATCAAGATAAAAAAGACGAGGGCGACGAAGATAAGAAGGAAGGTGATGATCAAAAAGATGATCAAGGTAAGCCTAAAGAAGATCAAGATAAAAAAGATGGAAAAGAGGGTGAAAATAAAGATCAAAAAGGTCAACCTCAGCCTAAACAAGGACAGTTGTCTCCTCAACAGATTAAGAATTTATTAGAAGCGATGAATAATCAGGAACAAAAAGTTCAGGAAAAAATCAACGCCGAAAAACAAAAAGGAGTGAAAGTTAAAACAGAAAAAGACTGGTAATAGCAATTGGTTTTAAGTTGAATTGTTAATGTGATGTTTAACACAGTCGAAGTACTTTTTAAATAATGAAAATAGTAAAATACATATCAATTTTATGCTTAGTACTTACAACAAGTATAGCTTCTGCTCAGATTACTTTTGAAGCTAAAGTAAGTAAGACTAAACTTGGAATTAACGAACGGCTACGCATCGACTTCGAAATGAATACGGATGGTGATAATTTCAATCCGCCAGATTTTAATGGGTTTACTGTTGTTGGTGGACCAAATACTTCGGTGAGTCAGTCTTGGTTGAACGGTAAACGTTCTTACAAAAAAACGTATAGTTATTTCCTCGCGCCTAAAAAACAAGGGCAAATTAAAATTAATCAGGCGACCATTGACATTGAAGGGGAAGTCTACAAAACGCAAGTCGTTACGGTTAATGTTACTGCCGCAGTTAAGCGACCTAATGATCCTGATAATGCCGAAAATGTTGCAACAGAAAATATTCATTTGGTTGCCGAAGTGTCTAAAACAAATCCTTATTTGAATGAAGCCATTACGGTTGTGTATAAGCTTTATGTGTCCCAAAGCACAGGTGTAAGCAACTGGAGAGAAATTGACAATCCTAGATATAATGATTTCTGGAGTCAAAATATAGATATTAAAGGCTTAAAAGTTCAGAATGGTAGTTATAACGGTGATGATAACTACAGATTTGTTGTTCTTCGTAAAACAGTGTTATATCCACAAAAAACTGGAAAGCTCGAAATAGAACCGTTAACCTTAGACGTCACCGTTGAAGTGCCTACCAACCGTAGAGACATTTTTGGAGGTCGATTAATGACACAGGTTAATAAGCGTGTTTCTGCCGGAAGCAGAACAATACAAGTTAAATCACTACCAGAAAACGGAAAACCTGAGAATTTCTCTGGAGCAGTTGGTGATTTTAAATTTAATGTAATTACATCTAAAACCGAGTTGAATGCTTCAGAATCTTTGCAGGCAAGAGTGGAGGTTACAGGTAACGGGAATTTAAAACTCTTTGAGTTACCAAAATTAAAATTACCAAATTCTCTTGAAGTTTACGAGCCAGAACACAATGAAAATATAAACACCAATCTCGGTGGAATGAACGGCTCTATTTCCGATAGTTATACTATAGTTCCTCAGTATAAAGGTAAATATCCAATTCCAAGCATTTCGTTTTCGTACTTCGATCCTAAAACGGAAAGCTATAAAACTGTGTCATCGGGTGAGATTGTAATTAACGTGCTGGAAGGTCCAGTAAATACGTCGAATTCCGACAATAATTTTGCTTCTGTAAATAGTAGCAAACAAAATGTGGTATCAAATGGTGATCAGTTTGCCTTTGTTAAAACAGATGCAAATTTAAAGCCTGTCAATTCTAGTTATTTTTTTAAAAGCACTGCGTTCTGGACCTCATTATTACTGCCTCTTTTGGCAATTCCTCTGGCATTGGTCTATCATAAGAAAAAAGAAGAGCGCAATGCAGATGTCTTCGGAAATAAAATTAGAAAAGCCGATAAGCTCGCAAAACGCTACTTGGGTGAAGCTAAAAAAGCATTAGGTCACAAAGAAGCATTTTATATCGCTTTAGAAAAGGCATTACATAATTATCTGAAAGCTAAATTGCATATCGAAACCAGTGACTTCAGCAAAGATAAAATACAAACCTTATTAACAAAAAAGCAGGTAAACACTGAAGCAATTCAAGAGTTTATAAATATTCTTGAACATTGTGAGTTGGCCAGATATACGCCAATTACCAATGTGGAAATGCAACAGGATTACGATAAGGCAGCTAAAACCATTTCAATAATTGATAAAGAACTTAGATAAAAGATAAATGTCATTCAAAGTATCCCGAATATATTCGGAGTAAAAAGAATCTTGAAAATGAAAAACATAAGTTACATACTGATTTTTCTGTTTGGCACATTAGTATTTGCCCAAAATCATCAGCTTTTTGATGAAGCTAACGCGTTGTATAATGAGGCAAATTATACGGAAGCTTTAGTGAAATACAAGACGATTTTAGATTCTGGAGAACATTCGGCAGAACTGTATTTCAATATGGCAAATGCACATTACAAGTTAAATCATATTGCACCGAGCATCTTTTATTATGAAAAGGCCTTATTACTAAAGCCTAATGATAAAGACATTCAAAATAACATCGCCTTTGCCAGAAACATGACCGTTGATGCCATTGATGCCGTACCAGAAGTTGGTATATCAAAGTTGATAAAAAATGTGACAAACACTATGAGTTTTGATGGCTGGGCAAAAGCAGCTGTGATATTTGTTGTGTTTTTTGTGATCCTATTTATCGTTTATTATTTTACATATTCTACGTCAAAAAAACGATTTGCTTTTGTAACCAGTAATGTTTCTTTATTACTAGCCATCGTAGCTTTAGT
The DNA here is from genome assembly GCF_000826645.1 of Psychroserpens mesophilus. Classification (GTDB taxonomy): domain Bacteria; phylum Bacteroidota; class Bacteroidia; order Flavobacteriales; family Flavobacteriaceae; genus Psychroserpens; species Psychroserpens mesophilus. Next base: position 174,646 of record NZ_JXJP01000013.1, on the reverse strand, counting down.
ATTTGCATTTCATAAATTTAAATTGGTTGAAAAGGATCAACCAGCTATAGTTTTTGCGCAGGAAACAAAAATTAAAAGTGAACCAAATTTGAGAAGTGCTGAAGCTTTTGTGCTTCATGAAGGTACGAAAGTTCAGGTTCTAGATACCGTAAGCAACTGGAAAAAAATTAAATTATCGGATGGTAAAACAGGTTGGGTATTGGATGATGACATTAAAATGTTAAAGACTTTTTAAATATTATTTAACTATATTATCGAAATCTAATTTTATATTTGCTTTTTCTATTCAAATTATGGCCAAAAATATTACAGCTACTTTCTTTTTAATTCTGTTCGCGTTTTTAATTTCTGCGCCAACAGTAATTTTAGCTATTGATGATACTGCTGATATTTCTTACTTTTATTCCATAACTGAAGAAGAAGAGAATAATACTTCCAAAAAAATATCTGAACTGGATGTGATTGCTTCAGATAATATTATCAATTTAGAATCACTGTATTTTTCGAATAGAGGTAATAGTTTAGAGTATCGGTTTAAAACATACCCTAAGCCACATCTCAATTTAATTTCTCCACCTCCCGAATTCATTTTATAATTTTTTAGAAAACGGACTTGATTGTCCATTAAAATTATTAAAAATTAGTCATTGGATGTATTCAATGACAAAATGAATTTATATATGTTTAAAACGATTAAGAACGACTTACCAGCTAGTATAGTCGTGTTTTTTGTAGCATTACCATTATGTTTAGGTATTGCACTAGCGAGTGGAGCACCTCTTTTTTCAGGGCTCATAGCAGGTATTGTAGGAGGTATTGTAGTCGGTGGATTGAGTGGCTCTAAAATTGGAGTTAGTGGTCCAGCTGCAGGTTTAGCAGCTATTGTATTAACTGCGATAGGCACTCTAGGTGGTTATCAGAATTTTTTAGTTGCTGTTGTTTTAGGTGGAATCATTCAATTGATTTTTGGTTTACTTAAAGCCGGAATTATTGGATATTATTTTCCGTCTTCAGTGATTAAAGGAATGTTAACAGGGATTGGGATTATCATTATCCTGAAACAAATCCCACACTTCTTTGGATACGATCCTGATCCAGAAGGCGATTTTGCCTTTTTTCAAGTTGATGGAGAGAATACATTTTCAGAAATTATCAATGCATTAAATCATATTACGCCAGGATCAGCTTTAATTGGTGCTATTGGATTAGGGATTTTGCTATTGTGGGATAAAGTGTTGTCTAAAAAAGGAAAAATTTTTCAACTAATTCAAGGACCATTGGTTGCTGTAGTGGTTGGAATCATTTTTTTCCTACTAACGCAATCACATGAAACTTTAGGAATTGAACAATCACATTTGGTAAGTGTGCCTATTCCTGAAGATGCGGCATCTTTTTTCGGACAATTTAGTTTGCCAAATTTCTCGGCGATAACTAATCCAGAAGTATGGATTGTAGCTTTTACTATTGCACTTGTAGCAAGTTTAGAAACTTTACTTTGTGTTGAAGCTACAGATAAATTAGATCCACACAAAAACGTAACACCAACGAATAGAGAATTATTAGCTCAGGGAACTGGTAACATTATTTCAGGAATGATTGGAGGTTTACCAATTACTCAGGTAATTGTTAGAAGTTCAGCAAATATTCAATCTGGTGGTAGAAGTAAAATGTCGGCAATTATTCATGGATTTTTATTATTGATTTCAGTGATATTAATTCCGAGATTATTAAACATGATTCCATTATCAGTACTTGCAGCAATCTTGTTTATTGTCGGATTTAAATTAGCAAAACCGTCTTTATTCAAAAAAATGTACGATTTAGGATGGAAACAGTCTATACCATTTTTTGTTACTGTATTAGGTATCGTATTTACAGATTTATTAGTAGGAATAGGAATGGGATTAGGTGTTGGTATCGTTGTCATCTTGATAAAAAGTTTCCAAAATTCTCACTTTTTGCATATTGAAGATAAAAGTAATGGTAAGCATAAAATTAAAATGACCTTGGCGGAAGAAGTAACGTTTTTCAATAAAGGAGCTATTTTAAAGGAATTAGATAGTTTGCCTAGAGATACCAATTTAGAATTAGATGTAAGAAAAACAAGATATCTTGACAATGATATTATTGAAATATTAGATGATTTTGCATTTAAAGCTAAAGAGAGAAACATAGATATTCAACTTATTTCAGAACGAGGTGTCGTAGAGAATCCTGAGAGTTTTATCGAATTTTTCAAACTAAGACCAAAAACAGCCTAATAGAATGAGTAAATATAAAATATTAGTGCTCACAGACATGAAGGACACTACTATTAATACCCTTAAAAATGGTGTTAGCCTCGCTAAAATTATTGATGCAGAGATACACTTGTTTCATGTAAAAAAACCAACCGACATTGTAGAACAAGAAAGTCAATTATCTGCTATTAGAACGATGAACAGGTCTTATGTGTCTACAGATTCTGAGATTCAAAATTTAATTGAACCAGTTTCCAAGGATCATAATATACCTATCAGTTATAGTCATGTTTTTGGAAATTTAAAAAATGAGATTAATAGCATTTTTAAATCGTATAAACCTGATGTCGTTATTTTAGGAAAAAACAAATCGAAGCCGTTCAGTTTTATTGGTGATAATGTGACTAATTTTGTAATTAAAAACTTTGATGGTGCAATTATGATTGTCGATAATGCTAACAACGTTACACCAGACAAACAAATTTCACTCGGTGTGTTAAATAGTTTTGATAGCTCTTTAAATGTTGCATTTTCAAAACATTTAATTACACATGCAGCTAAACCTCTAAAATCATTTAAAATCATTAAAAATACCAGTGATTTTCAGAATACAAAAAGCAGTTTAGGGCAAGACGTTACAGAATACGTTTTTGAACACAATCAAAATTCAGTCAAAAATTTATCGGGTTATTTATCTAAAAGTAACATCAACCTGTTGTTTATAGATAGGGTAAAGTCTCAAACGAAAACACAATCCATTCCAATTTCAGATAATTTAAATGATGTCATTGCAAAATTAAATGTGTCCTTTTTACTATCTGAACAAAAGTAATTGACTATATTATAAACAAACAATTAACTAGAAAATCTATATTATGAAAGCACATACAAGAGAATCTCAAGCAACAATGACACCTCAAAAGTCATTACAATATTTAAAAGAAGGTAATCAAAGATTTCAAGATAACTTAAAAGCCAATAGAAATCTTTTAGAACAGGTAAACGACACAAGTGATGGGCAATTTCCTTTTGCAACAATTTTAAGTTGTATCGATTCAAGAGTATCTGCCGAATTGGTTTTCGATCAAGGTTTAGGCGATATTTTTAGTGTAAGAATCGCTGGTAACTTTGTTAACGAAGATATTTTAGGAAGCATGGAGTTTGCATGTAAGCTTGCTGGCACAAAATTAATTGTAGTATTAGGTCATACAAGTTGTGGTGCAGTTAAAGGCGCATGTGACCATGCAGAAATGGGAAATTTAACTAAGCTTATAGAGAAAATCACACCTGCCGTAAATGCAGTTGCTGAACCTAAAGATGAAAGTTTAAGAACCTCTAAAAATTTAGATTTTGTTGATAAAGTTTCAAAGAAAAATGTCGAATTAACCATTGCGAGAATACATGCAGAAAGCCCGATACTTTCAGAAATGGAAAAAAATAATGAAATCAAAATTGTTGGTGCAATGTATGATATAAACACAGGTGCTGTTGAGTTTTTTGAATAAGGCATCACGCATCTAATGAAAGACAATAATGAATTGAAAAGCATTACCAAAAGGTGATGCTTTTTTAAGTTTTTCATAAAATAATTCGAATAAAAAATTTAAGGAGTTTTATAATGTTAATTAAAGGTTATAGTTAATCAAGAACTCTATATATCGGCAAAAAATCTTAAATTTAGTAAAAAACCAACTTATCATAATGTATGAAACATTTCTTTTCAAATATTAAAGGCGATGCTTTTGGAGGAATTACAGCCGGAATAGTGGCTTTGCCATTAGCTCTTGCTTTTGGTGTGTCATCAGGTTTAGGTCCGGAAGCAGGCTTATATGGTGCAATTTTTATTAGTTTTTTCGCTGCACTATTTGGAGGGACAGCAACACAGATTTCTGGGCCTACAGCTCCAATGACTGCTGTAAGTATGGTGATAATAGCAGGAATAGTAGCTGCCAATGATGGTAGTGTAGAAAAGGCATTGCCAGCTATTTTAACTGTGTTTTTATTAGCAGGTTTAATACAAATTGGACTTGGTTTAGTTGGTGTAGGGAAGTACATAAGATATATTCCGTATCCAGTGGTCTCTGGATTTATGACGGCAATAGGTGTCATTATTTTATTAACACAAATCTTGCCATCAATAGGTTATTATCCTAAAGAAGATGTTGCATTTGTAGAACAATTTAAACCACAAGCTGAAGAAGTTATTCTTGAGAATATTTTAAAAGAAGAAGCTGGAGAAGGAATTTTAGTTCTTGAAAATTTTAAAGAAACAATTAATCGTGCAGGCAAAATCACCTCTGAAGATATTTTAAAAGAGTCACAAACATTAGCAGCAAAGGAGGCTTCAGGTACCTTAGGAGCCATAAAAGTATTGCCAAGAGCTTTAAAAAATATCAAATGGCTAGAACTTGTTTTGGCTTTAGGTACGATATTTATTATTTACGGATTTAAACGCATAACCAAAGTTGTGCCAAGTACTTTAGTCGCTTTAGTTGTGATGTCTGGAATTGCGTATGGGTTTAACTTAAACTACAGGGAAATCTCAGAAATTCCTGGAGGTATTCCGATTCCAAGATTAGATATGTTCACAAATTTTAGTTTGGGAAGTATTACACCTTATATTTTCACAGCCTTAGCCTTAGCCTTACTGGGAGCCATAGATTCTCTACTTACAAGTGTGGTGGCAGATAATATGACGAAGACTAAACACAAACCTAATAGAGAGCTTATAGGTCAAGGGATTGGTAATAGTATAGCTTCTGTTTTTGGTGGTATTCCTGGAGCTGGAGCAACGATTAGAACCGTCGTGAATATTAATGCTGGTGGAAAAACAAAGCTTTCAGGTATGATTGCAGGTGTTATGCTATTAATAATAATGCTAGCTTTAGGACCTGTAGCTTCAAAAATACCAGCTGCAGTTTTAGCAGGTATTTTAATCACTGTCGGAATAGGCGTTATGGACTATAAAGGCTTAAAAGCAATTCCATTTTTACCAAAAGACCTTAAGTTTGGTCCTATTAAATTAAGTTCGGAAGTCTTAATTATGCTTGTTGTTTTAATACTGTCTACATTTTGGGATTTAATTTTTGCCGTAGGTATTGGTTTGGTTATAGCCTCATTAATGTTTATGAAGAAAATCGGAGATATAACTGCTGAGCGTTCTGATGTGAAATCTCTGAAAGAAGAAGCTTGGGATGACGAGGGGAATTTCCCGTCTAACTTAAAAGAGGAAGTGTTCATTAAACATATAAAAGGACCTTTATTTTTTGGCTCAACAAGTGATTTTCAGGCTTTGACTTTACAAATTCCAAAAACAGCAAAAACAGTTATTCTACGATTAGGACGTATGCAATATATGGATCAATCTGGATTGTATGCCATGGAAGATATGCTTCTGGAACTGCAAAAGAACAATATTCAAGTGTTGTTTGTAAATCTTTTAAAGCAACCAAGATATATGATGGAACGTATCGATATCATACCAGACTTTATTCCTAATGAACATATATTTAAAGATTTCAAATCCTGTTTAAAATGGATAAAAGACAATGTAAAGGATGAATACTAAATTTTATTAAAAATAGGTTTTCAAAGTCTAACGAACTAGCCAATAGATCTTTGTAAAGCGCTATCTTTACTCTGCTTCAGAATGTTCTTGTGAGTTGTCATCAGCATCGGCTTTCCCTTTGTTTAAGAGATCAGGGAAAATCATTGGTGCTAATCCTTTTACAGGTTCGTAAAGAACAGAATCTTCTAAATCTTTATCATCAACAAAGGGAATAGTATTATTCAAATTGCCAAAAACAATGAGCAAAATACTTAAAATCAAACCTATCTTCAAAAGGCCAAAAACTCCACCAAGGAGTTTGTTTAATATCCCTAAAGCAGCAAAATTTGCTAGTTTTGTCAAAGCTTTGCCAGCAAGTGAAATGACTAAGACTATAATTACAAACGTAATTGCAAAGGCTACAATATTAATGTATTTTTCATCCCAGTCTAAACTGCTATCCAAAAATTCAGCAGCAAAATTACTAAAGTGTATTGCTCCATAAACACCAGCAATAAGAGCTACTAAAGACGCAACTTCAACAAAAAGCCCTTTCATAAAACCTCTAATTAAACCAAAGAGTAAAAGTGCACCTAAAATAATATCAATTAAAGCCATATGGATTCAGTTTTAACAAACCTACATAAATTTTCTCATTTTAAATTAATAACGCATTTCAAGAGCTTATAGTTTACTAACTTTGCAAATTGTAATTTTATAAATACCATTTTTAAGCATACATTATGGCTAGAGACGAACAATTAAAAGAGCGATGGGATTTGGTAGTTAAAAAATTATCTGCTCAATTTTCAGATGGTGACCCCTTAGATTTAGATGCCATTATCTATTTAATCGGAGTACAAGAGTTAGGGCAATTTGATCGCAAATTTAAAAAAGATCACAAGATCGATTTGATGCACATTGCCATTTGTAAACTGTTGTCACCATATGGTTACTATGAATTTGATTTTGTTGATGAAGACGGCTGGCCTCATTATAAAATTAAAGCGCAATTGCCCACTTTAAAAGCAGGTGAGCAAAGCGTTTTAATGAAAGATGCTATTGTTAACTATTTTGTCGAAACGAAGTTTATAGATTAAAATTTGGGCGTTACCACACGTGGTCGTGCTCTCGGCAGTCGCTTCCACCAAAGTTCTAAAAACTTAGGAGGAGAGCTTCAACAAATGCCTCCATCACTAACGCAAATCTCGATAAAATTCATAAATTTGCCATTCATTTTAAGTTACTGAACTAAATTCAGCACAGGCATGATAGATAAGATAAAAGAACTCATAGCAGAAGCCGAAGCATTTAAAGCACAATCTAAAGAAGAGGTTGAGGCATTCCGAATCAAATATTTAGGCAAAAAGGGATTGCTTAACGATTATTTCGCTGAGTTTAAAAATGTCGCAAAGGAACAAAAGAAAGAATTTGGACAAACCATCAATCAGCTCAAAAAAACAGCTGAAGACAAAGTAAATGCCTTAAAAGAAGAGTTAGAAAGCAAAGAGGAAACTACAGGAATTTATGGTGATTTATCACGTCCTGGAGAACCCATCGAAATTGGTGCTCGTCACCCGATATCTATCGTGAAAAATCAAATTATAGATATCTTTTCTCGTATTGGATTCAACGTGAGTGAAGGTCCCGAAATTGAAGACGATTGGCATAATTTCACGGCCTTAAACTTACCAGAATATCATCCAGCTCGTGATATGCAAGACACCTTCTTTATTCAAACAAATCCAGATGTGCTGTTGCGTACGCATACAAGTTCTGTTCAGGTGCGTTATATGGAAAATAATAAACCTCCAATTCGTACCATTTCTCCTGGTCGTGTGTTTCGTAATGAAGCAATTTCAGCACGTTCACACTGCTTTTTTCATCAGGTAGAAGGCTTGTATATTGATAAAGATGTGAGTTTTGCCGACTTAAAGCAAACCTTGCAATACTTCACTACCGAAATGTTTGGTAAATCTAAAATCAGATTGCGTCCATCCTATTTTCCATTTACTGAGCCAAGTGCCGAAGTTGATGTGTATTGGGGTTTAGAAACAGAAACCGATTATAAAATGACTAAAGGAACAGGTTGGCTAGAAATTATGGGTTGTGGTATGGTAGATCCCAATGTTTTAGAAAACTGTGGTATCGATTCTAAAACCTATTCAGGTTTTGCTTTTGGTATGGGAATCGATCGTATCGCACTATTGTTGCATCAAATCAGCGATATTCGTTTGCTAAGTGAAAACGACGTGCGTTTCTTAGAGCAATTTAAGAGTGCTTTATAAATCACATATAAACTTTAAAAAAGGCGTTAATTAAAAAATTAACGCCTTTTTTATTAGTTAAGTGTTTCTTGAAACAATTTATAAATTCTTCGGTATTCATCGCTCCAACTGGAACTTTCTCGAAAGCCATGACCCTCTAATGGAAATACGGCCAATTCCCAGTTTTCTTTTTTCAATTCTATTAAACGTTGCGATAAGCGCACCACATCCTGAAAATGTACATTGGTATCAATCATACCATGTAACATCAATAAATGCCCCTTTAAACCTTCAGCAAAATATAATGGTGAACTCTGTTTGTAGGCTATAGGATCTTCAACGGGTGTGTTTAAAATTGGAGAGGTATAACCATGATTGTAATGTGCCCAATCGGTTACAGAGCGCAGAGCTGCACCACTTTTAAAGGTTTCAGGTGAGTTGAACATGGCCATCAACGTAATAAAACCACCATAGGAACCTCCATAAATTCCTAATCGATCTTTAGCAATATCATGGTCGTCTATCAGATATTTTGCGCCATCAATCTGGTCTTCTAAATCTTTTCCGCCCATATGACGATAGATGGCAGTTCGCCAATCACGTCCATAGCCTTCACTTGCTCTAAAATCTATGGCCAAAACCGTATAGCCATTATCAGCTAAAAAATTATGAAACATATATTCTCTGTAATAATCTGCCCACCAATGATGAACATTTTGTTTGTAGCCTGCACCATGCACAAAGATTATTGCTGCACCATTTTTTTTGTCTGAATCAGGTGTATACAATGTAGCCGGAACCTCTGCGCCATCTCTAGCAGTAAAATTAATAATCTCAGAATCTATCCAGTTGTACGACTTAAATTCATCAGTTGTTGATTCGGTTAACTGAATCATTTTTGCTCCAGCTTTGTTAGGCATAACAAATAACTCCCAAGGTTTATTGGAATAAGAATAGCGAATAGCTAGTTGTTTCTCATCTGGTGAAACCGTGACTTCATGACCTCCTTTTCGCGTTGTAATTTGAGTCATTTTACCTCCTTTTGATGGTAAATGATAAAAATGGTGCTCATGCGGACTTACCTTGTTGCTGATGATAAAGAAGGTTTTTCTATTCTTTGATAAGCTCGTTTCTCGAATTTCGAAGCTACCTTGAGTTAATGCTTTAATGTTGCCATTAGTGATATTAGCACTATATAGGTGAGCATAACCTGTTTTTTCAGATTTAAACCAAATGGTGTTATTGTCTATCCATCCCATTTCAGGACTCGAAAACCAACCAATTCCAGGCCCTCCTATCCAGGCATCATCATGTTGTCGGTCCAGTTGTTTTAAACTCCCATCTTTCAGATTTAACAACATAATCCAACGGTCTTTGTGATCTTGAGATGTGATATTTACGATGGCTTTGCCATCCTCAGAAAAAATGGGATTACTAATAATAACTTCTCTCGCATTTTCGTAAGTGTCCTTAAATTCTGAAAGATTTTCTGCGTAGTCTTTTAAATACGCAGGCTTATCTTTGATGCCTTCAATAGTATTTGTATCCATTTGATAGTGATTGTTCGTTTCTAGATTTAAAATCCATGATTCGTAAGTATATTGTTCACCTCCAACTTTTGGTCGTGCATTCAAATCTTTTGTATAACCACTTTGCGTCACAAAATCTGGAACAATCGTATTTTTATCATTAGGCGACTTATAGACACGGTAGATTACATATTTTAAATCTGGAGAAATGTCTAATCCATATAAGTTTTTATCACCTAAATATATAGGTTCAGGACTATCGAATCTCCTTTGTTCTTGTCTGTAAGATTCGGCATCATTTTCGTTTTTACGCTTGTCTAAAATGTTAAAATATTTTAGTTGATCGTCTTCTAGCCATTGGTCTTTTGCATTGAGTTTAGATTCTGATTGTTTATGTCCAGATTTGAAGTCGGTAAGTTGTTTCAGAGTATTATCTGAAATATGCCATTGAAATAGATTGTTATCTTGTTGAAATATTATAGACTTTTCATCTGCAGAGAACTGCGGATTAGTTTCACGATTATTGGTATGAGTGAGACGTTTATTGTCAAAGGTAATGGTGTTTAATAAAAATAGGTCACCATTTTTTTCATAAACTTTTTGAGTATAATCTTTTGAATAGACACCAGAATTAGTCTTTACTTTTAAATCTTCAAATGATAATTTCTCGATTTTTTGAGTATTAATATGAACGCGATACGTCGAACGAAGGGTATCATTATCTGGATTCCAACTAAAATAAATATGTTTGCTGTCATCAGCCCAACTTACATCAGTTGGCAAATAGCCTACAAAGCCTTCACCTTGCATGATATTATCTATACTAAGTTGAGATTGATTTTTGGTTTGGGAATTTGAGAAACTCAAACAAAAAAGCGTAAAAATTAAAAAAAGATGTTTCATGAATTAAGGGGATCGTATTTAAAGAATTATTTTTGCATCTAAATTATAGTATTTCGAAGTAATCACGAAATTAGATGAGAAAAGATATTGAAATTCCAAAGGTACAGGATGTGTTAGTAGCTGTGGTTCAAGAGCAACATCCGGAATATAAAACTGACGATTGGAATGCCTATATTATTAATAATAAAGATGTCGATTTAGATACAGTTTTAATCGTGTCTAAAGGGTTTTCCGAAGAAAAGATGACACCAGTTATGCGCCATACCATAGCATTGTTACCAGCAAGGAGTTATGCTAAAATAGAGTTTATGCAGAACGCTGTTTTAGAACTTAATAATGAGTTTAAAGTTACATTTTTTGAGGGCAATCAAATGTTTGATAAGACCTATTTGTTTCGAAAGAATACCATTAATACAAAGGCATTACAAACGCTTCCTTTGATGCAATTAAAGGGAGTTTTGGTGAAATAAATTAATGATTTGACGTATACATTTAGAGTATGTTTATAATAACCTGATGATGTTTAGTTTTTTTATCGATGAGTAGATAGAAAATTCTGAAATCATGAAAAAAATTATTCTAGTCCTTTTACTTTTATTCTTTTCTTTAAAAAGTTCATCGCAAATAGTTGAGCTAGCAACTGGTCTGGTTGATCCAGGTAGAATAACCCTAAACGGAACAGACTTATATTATACTGACGATGACAATGTTTTTAAAATAGATCTTTTAGAAACAAATCCTACATCTCAGCTTTTAGCTTCAGGTTTAGACAATCCCAATGGTTTGACTGTTAAGGATAATGAATTGTATATTGCCGAGTTTGATGGATATAGAATTTCAAAAATTAATCTTAACGACCCCAATTACACAGTACAGTTAGTTTCAGAACCTATAAATAGACCAAATTTTATGTTGTGGCGAGGTGATGAGTTGTTTTGGTCAAATAATACCAGTAGTTATGTAGGTAAATTGACTATAAATGAAGGTAATGTTTCAACAGATCTGGTCGCTGCTGCTACTTCAGGATTTACACCATTTGGGATTGCGTTTTTAAATGACACCACTTTGTATATTGCAAATTATAGCACAAATACACTAGATGTTATTAATCCTACTGAACAAAGTATTACTCCTACTCAGTTCATGACAGGTTTTCAGAAACCTTTCGGATTGAGAATGTATGGAACTACATTATATATCGTTGAACAAGATGCAGGGAAAATATCAGCCATTGATTTTTCAGTAAGTAACCCATCAGTAATTGATGTTTTGACAGGATTAAACAAGCCGTTAGATATTGAGGTCGATGATAATTATCTTTATATTATTGAAGAAAATCCAAATAGGGTTATTCGTTCTGGAAATATATTATCTGTGAATGAGTTTGATAATGATAATTTACGAATACATCCAAATCCAACGAACGATAAGTTAACCATAAACGGAATCAAAAATCCAATAAAGTATTCTATTACTGACATTTCAGGCAAGTTAATTTTAGAGGGAAATTTAACTAATTTTGAAAATATAATAGAGGTCATTGAGTTGCAATCGGGTGTTTATTTTCTAGTTCTTAATCAATCAAAACCTATGCGATTTATCAAAAATTAGAGGCATAACTAATCCCATTGATCTGTCACTTTAGGGCACTCAAATGCGATGTATGTATCATTTAATGCTATGAATATTCTTAATAGTCAACAAAGTGTTTTTATGCAATTCTCCTGTTATTTCATATCCCATATTTAAAATGTTATCGGCAAACCAGCTCGTTTCAATAACTTTATTGTTGTCTTCAAGTATGATAATTGGCTTACAACGATTAATGGTTTCGAGAGCACCTGATAGCGCTTCCTTCTCATAGCCTTCAACATCTAATTGAATTATAGAAATAGACCTGTCTTGAGGGATGACCTCATCAATCAAATTAATTTCAACATCAATAGTTCTCCCTTTTTTAGGTTCATGGATAATTTTACTCATTCCGCCCAGACCAATACCAGTTTCTGATTCAACTAACATTTTAACCGTAGTCTTATGAGCACCTAATCCAGCATTATGAAGATTAACGTTTTTTAAATTATTAATTAAACAGGTAATTTGAGCACATCTAAAATTCTCAACATTGGGTTCAAAAGCCCATACTTTTGATCCTTCAGCTAGCGCATTTGATATGCCAGGAAGAAAATCTCCAAAAAAAGTGCCTGCATGAATAATATCGCCTTTTCCGCAATTTTTTATCATAAATTTTACAGTTTCTGGTTCAAATACTTTTGCACTAAATATTTTTTGAACTGCAGGATTTTTTTGAGAAGATAAAGGTGTAAAATAGCCACCATGTTTATTATAAGCTATCATTCCACCTAACACTTCTGTTGATTTTCCAAAAGGCTCTTGTTTTTTAGGAAGTAATAAAACTTTGTGTGGCCGTAAAAATGTTTTAATTTTTTTCGGAATCATTTTTTTGATAGCTTTAATCATAAAGAGCTTTTTTAGAACTATGAACTAAATCACGAAATTGATTTTAAATGTTTAAACATACAAGGCAAGATGAGTTTAATCCAGCTTATCCGTTAGTTTTTTAAATACTTTTTTAGGGTCTTTATTTTCATAAAGAATTTCATAAACAGCATTAATTATGGGTAATTGTGTTTTTTTCTTGTTTTTAATATTGAGTTCGTGTGCACTTTTGGTCGCGTAATAGCCCTCAGCAACCATACTCATTTCCATTTGAGCAGATTTAACGGTGTAGCCTTTACCAATCATATTACCAAACATACGATTTCGGGAAAACGTCGAGTAACCTGTAACTAGTAAATCTCCTAAGTAAGCAGAGTTATTGATGTTGCGTTTCATCTTGTGCATTTTTTTTATAAAACGTTTCATTTCACGTATGGCATTACTCATTAAAACACTTTGAAAATTGTCTCCATAGCCCAATCCGTGGGCAATTCCAGCAGCAATAGCATAAATATTTTTCAGCATAACTGCATATTCAGTGCCAATAATATCATCGCTAATTTTAGTTTTAATATAATCACTTGACAATACATCAGCAATCGCTTGCGCTTTTTTAGCATCAGCACAAGAGATGGTTAAATAGGATAAACGCTCTAGTGCAACTTCTTCAGCATGGCAAGGTCCAGCAATAACAGCAATATTTTCGAAAGGAATATTATAAATATCATGAAAATGTTCTCCAACCAATAAGCCAGATTCAGGCATTATACCTTTTACTGCAGAAACTATTGTTTTTTTTGAAATATCTACGGTGAGTTTTTCCAATTCTGAATGCATAAATGCAGATGGAATCACAAAAATCAATACATCTGCCCAGTTCGCAATTTCATTAATGTCATTACTCAATTTAAGTTGTTCAATCTTAAATTCTACAGAACTTAAGTAACTAGGGTTATGCTGTTCTTTAAGCAAATGTTCTTTTGTATATACACTTCTCATATACCAACCAACTTGGTCTAAATTTTCGCAAAGCATTTTTACGATAGCTGTAGCCCAGCTTCCAGCTCCAAAAACAGCATATTTTAAGGGTTGATTCATAAATGGATCATCAATGTTTTAGATATTCAAAAATACATAAAATTTAGTGAAGCTTTAATGACTATGATTTTGTAAACTTCCATTTAAATTTATTTGAAGAGCTAAGTAGCCAATTTGATTTTTTGAATTTTGGCACGCGTTTTGGATTACACAATACAATAACCCAAAAAACAAAGGATTATGAAGACTATAAAACTATTTTTAGGCTTTGTTTTGAGTGCTACACTTTTAACATCATGCTATGTCGAAGAGGTAATTGTTGACGATTTTAACAATCAACCGGGTATTTCTCTAAATCAATTATTGGGTTCTTATGAACTTTGGTATGTAGATATTAATCAAACTTTAGGACCTGGCGAAACACCTTTCTTGCAAATCGCATTTACATTATCGTTTCGAAACGGACTGGTGTATGCAAATAATAATTTAGTCGGCTTTGGAAGTCAAGGTAGCGGTTTAGGTATTGATGTTGGAACCTACGATGCTTACAACATGATTTTAGATGTGTATCACGATATTGATGGTTATGAAACATTTGATGTCTATCAAATTGACAACAATACTATCGAATTGTACAATCCATTTAATGACACCTCTTATTTCTTAAATGGTTACCAGAGAAGTAATTTTGATTATGACTTTGTGTTTTATGATAACATTCATTATTTCCTACAAGAATATGAAGCTTGGGAGAAAACTTATACGAGTCAAATGGGAATGTTAAACGAATTTGATAATGAAAACTATTTACAGTTTTTAGCTGGTGGAAATGATTCTGAATTTAGAAGTTCTCAAGATGTCAATATCGGTAACCCTAATAATATTTATTGGGATTATACTGGTGTTTATGGCGTTGGAAATATTAGCAATAATATGTACCTAAAAACATTAACATTAGATTATGATTTTTTCGACAATGAATTCTTCGAATTGAGCGTTATTAATGACCAAAGGATAGAATTGTATCATCCAAGTTCAGATACAGTATATCAGTTTACGGGAAGAGGATATATACAATTTTTACGCGAGACTGATGCTGAAGGAAGAAAAATTGAAGGAACAAAAAAACTTAAGAAACGTAAGCAGAAGACTGCTAAAAAAGATAACCCTAGGGTAAATACAAGGAGCTAAATTTTGGTTGGTTATTTAGTTTCCAGAAACGTCCACCTCATTCATTTGAGCTGGACGTTTTCTTTTGACGTGACTTTTTAAAATATAAGGTGTCAAACTACTAGATATCATAGATATTTTTTATCTTGAACCTACAATAATTACTAACACTTAAAACAAAATTATATTATGGGATTATTTTCATTTATTAAAAATGCAGGCGCTAAAGTTTTTGGAATAGGAAAAACGACTGAAGAAGAAGCCGCAGAAGCAAGAGCAAAGGCAAATGCAAAAGCAGCAGCAGAAGAATTAAGAACTGAGGAAGCAGCAGCACGAAACTTAGAAGAGACAATTAACGATTTACAATTACAAGTAGAAGATTTAAAGGTGTTTGTTGATGATGATATGGCTCGAATTTCTGGAATGGCTTACAATCAGGCAACTAAAGAAAAGGTTGTATTAGTTGTAGGAAATACAGCAGGTATTGCAACTGTTGATGATCAAATGACGGTTGAAAACCCAGAGCCAGAAGCACAGTTTCATACGGTTGTAAGTGGTGATACTTTAGGGAAAATAGCAAAGAATTATTATGGAAATGCTATGAAGTATCCTTTAATTTTTGAAGCTAATAAACCAATGTTGACTGATCCTGATAAAATTTATCCTGGACAAGTATTACGTATTCCGCACTTGGATTAAATAATTTTTAGAGCATTCAAAAAGCGCAACATAACGTTGTGCTTTTTTGTTTTATGCTATTTCGATTATGTAGGGAATCTGTATGGTTCAGTAAAACTAAACTAGTGTATATAAAAAGATTTCTCCACTTTGGTCGAGATGACAATACAGAGTTGAGATAACAGTCGTTTGAAACCTACTCTAAAACCTTTTCCAAAGCTTCTAAATCAACTGGTTTTTGAGTAATGATTTTGTCTTTATTTAGCAGCACATAAGTTGGAGTTGCTTCCACACCATAAGTATTTGAAATAGGATTATCCCACTTCCCTAAACCTAATACATGTATAAAATCTGGATAGGCTTTAATAGCTTCATTCCAGCCTTCAGCATCGTCTTCAAGTCCTATAGCAATGACCTTTATGTTTGGTTTTGATGACAACATGGTTTTTACTTTTGGTAACTCGTCAAGACAGTGTCCGCAAGTACTGCTCCAGAATATAATTAAGTATTGCTCAGCCATGTTCAAATTGTGAAGTGTTGTTGTCGTTGTGGTTTCTTTTTCAGTAATCGATATATCAAAATTCTGAGCTGTTTTTCCAATTTGATTATTTTGATACACTTCGAGATTTTCAGTTAAGGTTAAATAATTTCCAGACTTACTCAAAGCCATTAAATAGCTGTCTGAAATATAATTTGCAACTTCCGTATTCTCCATATTTTTAAAACGACTCCATACCATTTCCAGAAGCATAGTTTTGATTTCGGCATTTTCTTCACCAATTCGATGTACCACATGATCTATGTCTGTTTTGTAAGTCTCGTTAGTCGTGTTTGTTGACATTCCGAAGATATAAGCCAAAACACGATCAATTAAAAAGTCTGAACTTTGAAGCAGATAATCCTTAAAATCGACGTGAGATAGAAAAGTGCGTTTTAAGTTTGCAGAATAGATGGACACATCTTCGTAAGACTCAGGAATATAAGGTGTATTTGCTTTTATAAAAGTGGCTGCCATGGTTCCTTTTGAAGCTTCTTCAAAAGCAATTTGCGTATCTTTTAGAGTTTTGAAAATATCATGAAATGCATTTTCATCTTTGCTTTCTTGGGTGTAGTAGTTGCTAATGGTTCTGTTTATCATATCCATACTATTGGTATAGGATGACCATAACTTATTTTCATTACTATCAGTAAACTCCAGACCTTTTTCAGTACTAAACGATATTGAAACATTTTCTTTGCCATTATAAATAAGATCAAAATTGTGGTCTTCTGGTGGAAGTGCATATACAATTTTATACATTCCAGCAGTTAGTGAAGAATCTAAAGAAATAGCAAAATGTCCTTCTTCGTCAATTTTAGCTCTATCAACATAGTCTGAACCTGTAGGAGTCGCATGATATAAAAAAGCATAGGTGTAATCTGTTGCTGGAGAAAATGTCCCACTGATACTATGTTGACAAAACAGGTTCAAAGGAATTAAAAACAAGGCAAAACATAAATATTTCATGAGTTCGAATTAGTTATTGTTGTTAAATTATTTGGCTTCAAATATTGAACCAAACCATAATTAATACTTTTAATTGACAATAGATTCTAAAACAGCCAAAGCTTGTTTAACCGATTTGATGTGATCAAAAGTTAAAAGCAAACGCAATCCATTTCTGGTTTGTTTTTCTTTCATTTTACAATCTTTTGGTCTGGTTTGCACATATTGCAATACTCTAGTAAAGTTATCACTTTGATAAAATGCACTTTGCTGATCGTTAATGAAATACCCAACAAAGCGACCTTTTTTCATGATAATTTTTTCCAGACCTATTTTAGTTGCAATCCATTTGACGCGAACACTATTAAATAAATCGATAACCTGAACTGGTAGCTCTCCAAAACGGTCAATGATTTCATTTTCAAATGTTTTCAGTTCTTCTTCGGTTTTAAGCGTATTGAGTTTTGTATAAAGATTTAAGCGTTCAGTAATATTATTGACATAATCATCTGGAAATAACAATTCAAAATCAGTATCGATGGTAATATCTTTGACGTAATCTTTCTCTTTACCTTCGTCCTGATATAAGTCTTTGAACTCGTTTTCTTTAAGCTCTTCAATAGCTTCATTTAAAATTTTCTGATAGGTATCAAACCCAATATCATTGATGAATCCACTTTGTTCACCTCCTAGTAAATCACCTGCACCACGAATTTCCAAATCTTTCATAGCGATGTTGAAACCACTTCCGAGCTCCGTAAATTGTTCTAAAGCCGTAATTCGTTTTCGAGCATCGTTTGTCATTGCTGAATATTCAGGCGTAATGAAATAACAGAACGCTTTTTTGTTGCTTCTACCAACGCGACCACGCATTTGGTGTAAATCACTCAATCCGAAATTATTCGCATTATTAATGAAAATGGTGTTTGCATTTGGTACATCTAATCCGCTTTCAACAATAGTTGTACTTACTAAAACATCAAACTCACCATTCATAAAAGCCAGCATTAATTGCTCAAGTTTTTTACCATCAAGTTGTCCGTGACCAATTCCAATTTTTGCATCAGGTACGAGACGCTGAATCATACCAGCCACTTCTTTAATATTTTCAATTCGGTTATGAATAAAGAAAATTTGTCCGCCACGCTGAATCTCATAAGTTACAGCATCTCTAATGGTCTCTTCATTAAAACGAATCACATGACTTTCAATAGGATAACGATTTGGAGGTGCCGTAGTAATTACTGATAAATCACGAGCAGCCATTAGGCTAAACTGTAGCGTTCTCGGAATAGGTGTTGCTGTAAGTGTTAAGACATCGACATTATCTTTGAGTGTTTTGAGTTTCTCTTTTACAGCCACACCAAATTTTTGTTCTTCGTCAACAATAAGTAACCCTAAATCTTTAAATTTTACATTTTTATTGACCAGTTGATGTGTTCCAATGATAATATCTACGTGTCCTTTTTCGAGTTTCTCAAGCGTTTCACGCTTTTCTTTGGCAGTTCTGAAACGGTTGAGGTAATCTACAGTAACCGGAAAATCTTTAAGACGTTCAGTTATGGTTCTGTGATGTTGATAAGCCAAAATGGTTGTTGGAACCAAAATGGCAACCTGTTTTCCGTTATCTACGGCTTTAAATGCAGCACGAATGGCGACTTCCGTTTTACCAAAACCTACGTCACCACAAACGAGACGATCCATTGGTCGCTCACTTTCCATGTCTGCTTTTATATCTGCAGTAGAGGTAATTTGATCTGGAGTATCTTCGTAGAGAAAAGACGCTTCAAGCTCGTGTTGTAGGTAACTATCTGGTTTGTATTGATAGCCTTTTTCGAGTTTGCGTTTTGCATACACCTTAATGAGGTTGAATGCAATTTCTTTTACTCTGGATTTTGTTTTCTGTTTAAGCGTTTTCCAGGCTTTGCTTCCAAGCTTATACACTTTTGGAGGCTTACCATCTTTTCCGTTAAACTTCGTGATTTTATGAAGTGAATGAATGCTTAAATACAGGACATCACGTTCGCCATACACCAATTTAATAGCTTCTTGTTTCTTGCCTTCTACATCAATTTTTTGGAGTCCGCCAAATTTTCCAATCCCATGATCAATATGCGTGACATAATCTCCAATATCTAAATTAGTAAGTTCTTTTAATGTAATAGCTTGCTTTTTGGCATAGCCATTTTTAAGATGGAATTTATGGTAACGCTCAAAGATTTGATGATCGGTATAACACGTTATTTTTTGATCGTGGTCAATGAATCCTTGATATAGAGACAATACAATCGTTTTATAATGAACATCTTCTTCGACATCTTCAAAAATATCGTGAAATCGTTTGGCTTGTTGCTCACTTACACATGCGATATAATTGGTATAACCTTTGTCATGATTGGTATTTAAATCTTCAATTAATAAGTTGAATTGTTTATTAAAAGACGGTTGAGGTGAGGTATTGAATTGGATTACATTGTCATTCTGAACTTGTTTCAGAATCTCATCATGAGACATCTCGACTGCGCTCGATGTGACAGAAAAATTAGCTGTTGTTCCAAATTCAACCAAACTAAAATCAAGAAGTTGTTGTTTCAGTAATTTTGCATTACAGAACAATTCTTCAGGTGCCGAATGTTTTAATTCTGAAGATAGATTTTTGAAAGCCTCTTCAGCCTTTCCGAAAAAGTCATCTATTCTTGAAAAAAGTAAATCTGAGTTCTTTGAAAATACGACTGTTTTTTGAGCAATATAGTTTAGAAAACTCTGTCTGTTTTCCTCTAAAAACTTATTAGCTACATTAGGGATGATGCCTATTTTTTTGATTTGCTCAGTTGAGAGTTGTGTTTCAACATCAAAGGTTCTAATGCTATCGACTTCATCTCCAAAAAACTCAATGCGATAAGGTTCATCATGAGAAAATGAAAAGACATCTACAATGCCACCACGAACTGAAAATTCTCCAGGTTCGGTAACAAAATCAACGCGTTTAAATTTGTATTCAAAAAGTACTTCATTTACAAAATCCAGAGACAATTCGTCACCAACAGCAACTTTTAAGGTGTTCTTCTCAAGCTCGCGACGCGTCACTACTTTTTCAAAAAGCGCATCAGGATACGTGACAATGATAGCTGGTTTTTTTCTGGAATTTATTCTGTTTAAAACTTCTGCTCTTAATAATACATTAGCATTATCGGTTTCTTCTATTTGATAGGGTCTACGATAACTACCTGGATAAAACAAGACATCCTTATCATTGAGTAATACTTCTAAGTCGTTGAGATAAAAAGCAGCTTCTTCTTTATCGTTAAACACTAGTAAAAATGGAAGCTCAGAAGCTTTAAAGACTTCGCTAATGACCAATGACAATGAAGAACCAATTAAACCTTTAACATGTAATTTTGCTCCAGTTTGAGCTATAGCAGACTGCAGATTTTGCATTTGCAAAGCCTGTGCATACGTTTGCGAGAGAATGGATTTACTCAAGACATTTTATTTTGTGCAAATATAAAATATTTGTGCTTTAGCATATTGTTAAAATGTATTAATAAAACTATCTTTGTGCCACTTAAAAATTAAAGGATATGTCATTTTCAGAATTATTCGAAAGCGGATTTAAAAAACGTAATGAAGATCATTTTGCAGCAATCGTAAGAGTTGCAATGAGTGATGGAGTAATTAATGATGCAGAAAAAGCATTTTTAGATCGTTTGGCTACACGATTAGGTATTACAGAAGCCGATTATAAAGAAATTTTAAAAGATTACAAGAGTCATCCCATTAATCCACCATTGTCTTATGATATGCGATTAGAACGCCTTTACGATTTAGCACGTATGGTTTGGGCAGATCATATTGAAGGACCAGATCAAGCTGGATTATTAGAGAAATTAGCGGTAGGTTTAGGATTTAATCAGGATAATGTAAAATATATTACAGACAAGGCTTTAACTTTAGTTCATTATGAAGTTGACCTTGATGAATTTATAGATAAAATGAAGAAAATGAATCAATAAAAGAGTCTTCATTGTAAGCGAATAAAGCAGTCTGAAACAGGCTGCTTTTTTTATGCGTTTCTCATAAATTCTTCAGCTTTTTCTACCATGTTTTTACTGCCACAGATGAATGGTACCCGTTGGTGTAGTTCGGTAGGTTGTATGTCCATAATTCTCGTAAATCCGTCACTGGCTTTACCACTTGCTTGTTCAGCAAGAAATGCCATTGGATTACATTCATACAGTAATCGCAATTTACCATTAGAATTTGTAGAACTCTTAGGATACATGTAAATACCTCCTTTGATCATATTTCTATGAAAATCTGATACTAAAGATCCAATGTATCGGCTTGTATATGGTCTGTCACCTTCTTCTTGTTGGCAGTACTTGATGTAGTTCTTTATGCCTTGTGGAAAGTGAATGTAGTTACCCTCATTAACTGAATAAATCTTGCCGTCTACAGGAAATTGCATGTCTGGATGTGATAAATAGAAAGACCCAATAGCTGGGTTTAAGGTGAATCCGTTTACACCACTTCCTGTTGTATAAACAAGCATTGTTGACGTCCCGTAAATGATATATCCAGCAGCCACTTGTTGATGTCCTTTCTGAAGAAAATCGTCAATAGTAACAGGAGTTCCAACAGGAGTAATACGTCTGTAAATAGAGAAAATGGTACCAACGGAAACATTAACATCAATATTAGAAGAGCCATCTAATGGATCAATTAAAACGACATATTTGTTTTGATGGTTTTCATCCTGACTGTTAATTGAGATAAAATCGTCCTCTTCTTCACTGGCAATACCACAAACAATATTACGTTTGGTCATGGTTTGGATAAACTTATTGTTTGCATAAACATCCAGCTTTTGTTGATCTTCGCCTTGTATATTCGTATCACCTGCAGCACCAATGATATCAACCAAACCTGCTTTGTTTACCTCGTGATTAACAACCTTAGCCGCTAGTCGAATTGAATTTATGAGTCGAGAAAGTTCTCCTGAAGTGTATTTAAATGCAGATTGGTTTTCGATGATGAATTCACCAAGGGTTTGATTTTTTTGAGACATTTATTCCGAATGATTAGTTTATACAAATATCGTATTTTTTAACAAACTACAACGTTATCGCTATGCTTTTAATGTTTTATTAAACTTAACTTTTAAACTATCTTTACCCAAATTATTTTAAAAATGAAGTTTCGCATCAGAATGGCAACAAAAAATGATATGCCAAGAGTTCATGAGCTTATCACTGAGCTTGCGATTTTTGAAAAAGAGCCCAATGCGGTTAAAATAACTGCTGAGGACTTGAAGCTGTTTGGATTTGGTACTAATCCAAAATTTCATTGTTTTGTAGCTGAAATTGATGATAAAATTGAAGGTATAGCTTTGGTATATCCACGTTTTTCAACATGGAATGGTCTTGTTTTACATCTTGAAGATTTGATTGTAAGCCAGAACAAAAGAGGACATGGTTTGGGAACAATGCTTTTAGATAAAGTTGTTGTGTATGCAGAAGAATTAGGCGCTAAGCGTGTAAGTTGGGAAGTATTAGATTGGAATGAACCTGCTATTGCCTTTTATGAGAAGAAAGGTGCTAATGTGATGCGAGACTGGAATGTTGTTCAGTTAAACGAAGAAGGAATTAAAAATTATTTATCAAACAAATAGTATGCAAGTATTCAAATTTGGTGGAGCTTCGGTAAAAGATGCTAATGGAGTAAAAAATTTAGCTTCTGTTTTAAATCAGGTTGGTTTTGAAAATACATTAGTTATTGTTTCTGCTATGGGAAAAACAACCAACGCACTTGAAGTTGTTGTTAAAAACTATTTTGAAAATAAAGGTGAATTACAAAGTTCTATTCAAGATGTAAAAAAATATCACAACGAGATTCTATTAGATCTTTTCGAAAACACGCAGCATCCAATATTTAAAAAAGTCACTACTATTTTTGAAGATTTAGACCTTTTTTTAAGTCGGAATAAATCGCCTGATTATAATTTTGTATACGATCAAAC
Source organism: Psychroserpens mesophilus (assembly GCF_000826645.1). Taxonomy (GTDB): domain Bacteria; phylum Bacteroidota; class Bacteroidia; order Flavobacteriales; family Flavobacteriaceae; genus Psychroserpens; species Psychroserpens mesophilus. Next base: position 151,309 of record NZ_JXJP01000013.1, on the reverse strand, counting down.
GATTGGTTTTGGTGAATTAGTTTCTACTACAATTATTAGTGAATATCTAAATGTTATTGGAATACATAACAATTGGATAGACGTTAGAAGTTATATCAAAACAGACAGTTACTATAGAAGAGCAAATGTTAACTGGGAAGAAACGCAACAAGCTATTAAAACACATTTTGATAAAGGATCCTTAAACATTACTCAGGGATTTTTAGGTAGTGATGCTAATAATTTTACAACTACTTTAGGACGAGAAGGCAGTGATTATACTGCTGCAATCTTTGCCTATTGCTTGAATGCTCAGAGTGTTACTATCTGGAAAGATGTACCAGGCGTTTTAAATGCTGATCCTCGTTATTTTGAAAATGCTCAACTCCTTCATGATATTTCATATAGAGAAGCCATAGAGTTAGCATTTTATGGTGCATCAGTTATTCATCCAAAAACATTACAACCTTTACAACAGAAGGAAATTCCGTTATTTGTAAAATCGTTTTTGAATCCAAAAGATAAGGGAACAAAAGTTGCCAAAGGAATAGGTATAGCACCTAATATTCCTTGTTATATCGTAAAAAAGAATCAGGTTTTGGTATCCTTGTCTTCTTTAAATTTTAGTTATATCGTCGAAGAAAACATCAGTGAAATTTTTAAGTTGTTACATTATTATAAAATGAAAGTTGATGTCATTCAAAACTCTGCTATTAGTTTTTCAGTATGTTTTGAGAATACTTACAATAACCTCGAACAATTACTTCAGCATTTAAAAGCAAAATTTAAAGTAACATGTTACGAAAATGTGAGTCTTTATACTGTTAGACATTATAATGAGCAGGCAATAGTATCGATTGAAACGGATAAAACCCTGTTATTAAAACAATTAACACAAGAAACAATTCAAATCGTAACTAAATAAACATTTTAGTACATTTACAGTCATGACCAAGCCACCAGATATAGGATTAGTTACCGCAAAAGAAGTTGCAAAAGCCATTAATGTAGACAAATATGGTTTTATAGGAACCTTTATTGGCTGGCTATTGATGAAACTTCTTAAAATATCTACGCTGAATAAAATCTATAAACGCAATAAGCATTTAAGCGATGGTGCATTTTTAGATGGCATATTAAGTGATTTTCAAATTAAATTTGAAATTCCAGAAGAAGATTTAAAGCGCTTACCTAAAGATGGTGCCTATATAACGGTTTCAAATCATCCATTAGGAGGAATTGATGGGATTTTATTATTGAAATTAATGATAGAACAGCGCAAAGACTTTAAAATTATCGCTAATTTTTTATTGCATAGAATAGAACCTTTAAAACCTTATATCATGCCAGTAAATCCTTTTGAAGACCGAAAGGATGTGAAGTCGAGCATTGCAGGTTTTAAAAATGCCATATTACATTTGAGAGAAGGTCATCCTTTAGGAATTTTTCCTGCAGGAGAAGTGTCAACCTACAGAGATGGCAAACTCGTAGTTGATAAACCATGGGAAGAAGCGGCAATAAAGCTTATAAAAAAGGCCGAAGTTCCAGTGGTGCCTATTTATTTTCATGCAAAGAATAGTAAGTTGTTTTATAAGCTTTCTAAAATTAGTGATACGTTCAGAACCGCAAAATTACCTTCGGAACTTTTGACTCAGAAACATCGTGTTATTAAGGTGAGAATAGGGCGACCAATTTCGGTAAGTGACCAAAAGGAGCATGATACACTTGCTGGTTTTTCAGAGTTTATACGACGTAAAACCTACATGTTGTCTAATGCTTTTGAAGACAAACCAAAAATATTAGATAATCTTTCAAATACATTAAAAAATCCACCAAAACCTCCAAAGCGAATTGTTGGAGGTGTGAGTCAGGATAAAATGATTTCAGAAGTTGAAGCCTTACGTAAAGGCGATTTCAGATTGCTTGAAAGTAAAAATTATGAAGTGTATTTGTGTAGTGCAAATCATATTCCTAATATTTTACACGAAATTGGACGCTTACGTGAAATTACCTTTAGAGCTATTGGAGAAGGTACTAATGAAGCGATAGATCTCGATAGTTTTGATACGTATTATCACCATATGTTTTTATGGGATACTGATACTAATCAACTCGCTGGAGCTTACCGAATGGGATTAGGTGCTCAAATTTTTGCTAAGTATGGTATTGACGGATTTTATCTTCAGGATTTGTTCCGTTTTGAGCCAGAATTGTATAAAATGATGAGTCAGTCTATTGAAATGGGACGTGCTTTCATTATCAAAGATTACCAACAAAAACCAATGCCTCTATTTTTACTTTGGAAAGGCATTGTGCATACCACACTACGTTATCCAGAGCATAAATACCTTATCGGAGGCGTGAGTATTAGTAATCAGTTTTCAAACTTTTCAAAGTCACTGATGATTGAATTTATGAAGTCGCACTATTATGATCCATATGTTGCCCAATATGTGCACCCAAAGAAGGAATTTAAGGTAAAACTTAAAGATGCTGATAAGGATTTTGTATTTGATGAAACGGAAGCTGACTTGAATAAGTTTGATAAGATCATTGATGAGGTCGAACCAGGAGCATTGCGTTTGCCTGTATTACTAAAAAAATACATCAAGCAAAATGCACGATTGGTAGCTTTTAATGTAGATCCATTGTTTAATAACTCCGTTGATGGCTTAATGTATATTAAAATTGCCGACTTACCCGAAAGTACAGTTAAACCAGTTATGGAAGAGTTTCAAGCTGAGTTGGAACGCAAATTTTCAAATGGTGGAAATGAAGACGTTTAGTTAATTAATCGCGATAGTACGATAATATAAGATATAAAAAAACCAGAACTGAATGTTCTGGTTTTTTTTTATAGTATTTTTTAGAACCAAGGTTTTTTACCAACCTGATAGGTGTTGTAAAATTCTTCATCAGATTTAGTTAAGTAAATAATACCTTCTATTAATCCTATAACTCCAGGAATCCAAATAAGTAGGAGTCCGATACCAACACAAGATAAAACGGCACCAAGAATCCAAATTCCAAGCAGTATTCCACCTTCTTTATTATAGCCTAAAATAAATTTATGAACACCTAAGCCGCCGAGGATGATTCCTAAAATTCCTGCTAATATCTTTTTGTTATCACCAGAAGCTTTATTAAAAGCGTCTTTAGCACCATCTGAAAATTCCTTAGCTGTATTTTTTGCTTCACCAGCAAATTCCGAAGCTTTTTCTTTAGCTTCGCTTGCTAATTCTTTAGCATCATTTGCAAGTTCACTTGCTTTTTCACTTGCCTTATCAGCCGCTTTTTTTGCGCCTTCTTTAGCATCTCCTAACATATCGTTAAGGTCGTCACTTAAATTCTTGTTATCGTCAGACATCGTATATATGATTTTATTGGTTAGGTTATAAATTTAATAAATATGTACAAGATATTAGTCTATAATCTTCACCAAATGTTACATAAAGGCCTTATCTATAGGTTCCCAGAGTTCTATTTTATTACCATCATTATCTAAGATCCAGCCAAATTTACCGTAGTCATATTCTTCAATTTCTCCAACAACTGTAACACCTTCCTCTTTTAACACCTTGATTAATTCGTGAAGATTTTCGACACGATAATTAAACATAAAGTCCTTTTTTGAAGGCTCATAATACTTCGTGTCTTCTGGAAACGGACTCCATTGAGTCGAGCAATCATTTCCTTGTTGATCTTTCCACCAAAATGTGCATCCATAATCATCTGTATTAAAACCTAAATGTTTTCTATACCAGTCTTTTGAGGCTTTTGGGTCTTTGCTTTTAAAAAACAATCCGCCAATTCCTGTAACTCTTTTTTTCATTTTATTTCTTCTTTAGTGCAGTTTCATAAACATCAATCCACTCTTCAGGTGTTAATTTTTTACAGAGGTCAGCAATCAAATCGAAAGGGATTTCATCCACTTTTTTAAATCTAATACAACTTTTCCCCATGTCTAATTTACGTGAGCTGTGTTTAGGGTATTCATTTACAAACCAATCATGTATTTTAGGAATTGCGTAGATTCCGCTATGATAAAGGTTTACTGAATTTTTTTGTGAGGCAAAACTCATAAACGGCAAAGGTATTTTGGGATCACAATGGTAACCATCTGGATATATCGAATGTGGGACATAGTAGCCAATCATACCATATTGAATGCCTTCTTCAAAACCTTTTGGTAAATTGTCATGGATCACTTTTCGAAGTTTTTTGAGAGCGTCCTGACGTTCTTCAGGAACTTGTTTGATGTAATCTTCTGGAGTTGTTGCTTTATACTGCATCCTATTTAATTTTATTTTCGTTGAAGGATTAATGCTGAAATTAAAGATATGATAAATCCGATAATAGTGACTAGTACAAGCATAAATAATGCAGCTGTTGCACTTGTCATTTCGAAGATTTCATCGGCTTTTCCTTGTTCTATCAAGGCTTTTTCATAGTCGCTAAAAAAAGAAGGATTTATGAATTTTGTATAGATGAAATCTGCAATTGCGATCCCTATCCCAACCAATATTGAAATTAGAAGCCCAATTAAAATGGCTTTTCCTAATGAAACCACACCATCGTTAATGTGATCTCTATAATGTTTTATTCCAAAATAAATGAATGAAAGCGATAAGAAAATGGATACATAACCAAGAATTTCATTGGTTGCATAGTCGAAGTTATCTATTCCAACGGTTAAGTGAATCGTAAAAATTATAAATCCGGCTAGTAGTCCGTAAAGACCATACTTAAGTACTGTTTGTTTCATGATATGATGTTTTTAGAATTAGTATTTACGAATTATATATGTTGGTCAATAAGAATGGTATTGCCATCAGGATCGTAGAACACAATACTTGCAGGACCAGATGTGCTTTCGTCTGTTTCTTTTTCCAATTTTACTGAATTCGACTTGAGGTGCTTTTGAATGGTTCTCACATCGTCATACGAATCCAATGTATTTGCATTTTGATCCCAACCTGGATTGAAAGTCAAAATATTTTGCTCAAACATACCTTGGAAAAGTCCGATAATGGAATCGCCATTTTTCATGATTAGATAATTGCGTTTCAGGTCACCAGCAAATACTGAAAAGCCTAAAGTTTCATAAAATGTTTTTGAAGCATGAATGTCTTTTACACTCAAACTCACCGAAAATGCACCTAATTTCATAAGGGTTGATTTTTAAATTAATTCTATCACAAAACTATGAGAAGTCTAAGAAAAATAGGTCATACTAAAGTACCAAACCACTCATACTTTAGTTTAAAAGTAGCATTTTTAAATAATATTGAGGTCTTTTGCAATTTGTAAAGCCTGAGTACGACGTTTAGCATTAAGTTTTGAAAGCAGGTTGGACACATGTGTCTTTATGGTGCTTTCTGAAACAAAAAGCTTCTCACCAATTTCTTTATTTGAAAGCCCTTCGGAAATACCAACAAGCACTTCGTATTCACGTTTGCTAATATCGAGATCTTTAATCTTTTGGTGATTGATAACTTCGGAAGCTGTCTGTTGTTTTTGAAGACTTTTTTTATTCAAATACACACCTACAAAAAAGAATACAACTGCAATAATGGCTATGGCAAACTCAGAATCTAAATCGCCAGAAATAACAGCATATTTACTAAACTGAAACAGGAGTAGCAATGCCAGAATTAACAATCCGAAAATGAGAATGGTTTTTTTCACTCTTTAAATTTAAATAAAAATAGTAGTATGTCATTCAGAAGGAGGAACGACTGACGAATCTTCTTTATTTAGCAATGAGATTCTTCGTTTCGTTCTGAATGATCAATTGAATTTATGTAAAATGAGCTTTAATTTTATCGACGATAGTTTGTGCTAATTTTTCTTTGCTCTCAATAGTCCAGCCAGCAACATGAGGCGTTAGTAATACATTATCTGCTGAAATGAGATATTTAAAAGCGTTTGGCATCTCGACTGCGCTTGATGTGACAGAAGCTTTAAACAGATTTTCAAACGACGATTTTTCATATTCTAGAACATCTAAACCAGCACCTAAGATTTTACCAGATTGTAAAGCTGAAACTAAATCTTCGGTGACGACACTTTTTCCTCGAGCTGTATTGATTAACCAAAACGAATTTTGAAATGCATTTATAAATTCAGAGTTGATCATACCAATAGTTGATGGTGTTTCAGGTGTATGAAGACTAAGGACGTTTGCTTTTAATTGCAGTTCTTCTAAAGTCACTTGTTTGGCGTTTTCATCTCCAACATCTGCTTTGATATCATAACACAACACCTCGACATCAAAACCTCGTAGTTTTTTAGCAAAAGCTTTTCCCATATTACCATAGCCAATAAGTCCAACAGTTTTTCCATCGAGTTCCAATCCACGATTATCTTCACGATTCCATGTGCCATTTCTGACTTCTCGATCTGCTTTATTGAGTTTATTAAAGAGCGACAATAACATGGCTAAACTATGTTCGCCTACAGCATTACGATTGCCTTCTGGAGCAGCAATGAGTTTGATGCCTTTTTGTTCTGCATATTCGCAATCGATGTTTTCTAATCCTGCACCAACGCGACCAATAAATTTTAGATTTGTAGCTGCATCAAGAAATTGCTTATCAATTTTAAATCGGCTACGAATGATGAAACCATCGTATTGGTGAATGATATTGGCAATAGCTTCTTTAGAAGACGTATAATCCTCGTCGTTAGTAAATCCTAAGGCATTAAGTTGCTCTATAAGCAAAGGATGGTTGGTATCTAAATGGAGTATGTTCATTCGTGTTTCCTGCTGATGTAGGACTCTTATGGTTTGATGTGTAAAAGTAAAAATAATGAGATGCTGAAACAAGTTCAGCATGACGAATTTACATTTGTCTTAGAGATGAAGTACATCAACTAAGCTTTTATTTAAGTTTCGGTTTACTGTTGCGCTCGATAACAGATTACTCATTTTTAAATGTCAGGATATTCGGTTTGGGTGCGTTCGGCTTTTACGTTTCCTGTATGAGCTGTACTTAACTTTTCGAATAATAAAAGATGCACTTCTTCATCATTTTTTGTACTCGGATTATGTTCAACACCTTTAGGAACCACAATGATTTCACCTTCTTTTACAATCTCTGTTCGGTCTCTAAATTGCATGTATAATGTGCCTTTTAAAACCTGAAACAATTCGTCTTCATCATCGTGACTATGCCATACAAATTCACCTTTAATTTTGGCTAAGATCACCTGCATGTTATCTACTGTGGCAATGCGATGCGGATGCCATTGTTTGGAGAATAGTTTATGCTTTTCTTTAATGTTTATCGCTTTCATACCTTAAATGTAAGAAAATATGAACTGCTGAGCTAAGTTCATCATACGAATTGGAATTTGCGTTAGTGATGGAGCAATTGTTGGAGCTCCTCGAAGAGAGCGACTGGCGAGAGCACGACCTTTAGGTAACGCCCAAAAAATTAAATACCTAAAATTAATCGGGCAATCCAGAAGTAGATTAAAATTCCGAAAATATCGTTGCTTGTTGTGATAAACGGTCCTGTAGCGATGGCTGGATCGATGCCTCTTTTATCTAAGAATAAAGGCACAAATGTTCCGATTAAACCTGCGACGATAATGACTGCAATTAGCGACACTGAAATGGCTAAAGCAGTGATAAAACTTCCTTTGGTTGCCCAGACAAAAAAGAACAGGAATAAGGCTAAAATGGTTCCGTTTAAAGCAGCGAGTAGCATTTCTTTTATGAGTCGTTTGTTGACACTTCCTTTCACATCGTCGTTTGCCAAACCCTGAACAATAATCGCACTGGATTGTACACCAACATTTCCAGCCATTGCGGCAATTAATGGTGTAAAAAAGAATAAAATAAAAGCCTCACCTTTAAAAGCTTCTTCAAAACCTTCCATAATTAAAAAGGCACCAACACCACCAACAAGTCCTAAAAACAACCAAGGTAATCGTGCTCTTGTGAGTTCTAAAATGCTGTCATCGGCTTCAACATCTCCAGTAATACCTGCTGCCATTTGATAATCTTTATCGGCTTCTTCCTTTAAGACATCAACAATATCGTCAATGGTAATTCGACCTAGTAACGTTTGGTTCGTATCAACTACTGGAATAGCTTCTAAATCGTATTTAGACATCACTCTAGCAACATCTTCGACATCATCATCTACAAAGACATAGTCGACATTACTGTTAGAAATTTCGGCTATTTTTTGTTCGCTTTTGGCAACGATTAAATCTTTAAGCGATAAGCGACCAATAAGCTTTTCTTTTTTGTCAACAACGTATATAGAATGCACTCTGGTGACATCTTTTGCCTGACCTCTAATACGACGTAAACAACCAGCAACGGTCCATGTTTCATAAACTTTTACCAATTCTTTTGCCATAAGGCTACCAGCTGTATCTTCATCGTAGGCTAAAAGTTCGGTAATTTCGTCTCTATGTTCGTCATCTTCAATTTGAGAGATGACTTCAGCCTGACGTTCTTCAGATAATTCGGCAATAATATCGGCAGCATCATCTGTATCAAGCTCTTCAATTTCTTCAGCAATTTCTTTAGCTGAAAGATTTTCAAGAATTTTTTCTCTGGTATCTTCATCAAGTTCAGTAAGAATGTCTGAAGTGGTTTCAGAATCTAATAATTTAATGACATATACCGCATCTTCAAGGTTTAACTCATCTAATATTTCAGCAACATCAGCATAGTGAAACTCATTTAAAAGTAGTTTTAATTCTTTATCACTTTTTCCAGCGACTAGAAGTTCTACTCGTTCAACGAGTTCATCGGTAAGTTCAAATTGACTATTTTCTTTTTCTTCTACCATGTGATGTTATGCTTCTCGGTGTATTTTTAAGATTCAGAATTAAAAGAGTACTCGAAGTCATCTTCTAATTATTATCGTTTTCAATCAGTTGCGTTAATTCTATAAAGGATGCTACACTGAGTTGTTCAGGACGTTTGTCAAATATAACATTTGCTTTTAAATTATCTGAAAGATTGAATGTTTTTAAACTGTTACGAAGTGTTTTTCTACGCTGTTGAAAGGCCGTTTTTACCACTCTGAAAAATAGCTTTTCATCACAATTTAAGTTGACATTTTCTTTTCGCTTTAAAAGTAAAACACCAGAATCTACCTTTGGAGGTGGATTAAATACGGTTGGAGGAACCGTAAATAAATACTCAGCATCATAAAATGCCTGAGTTAGAACGGAAAGAATCCCATACACTTTACTGCCTTCTTTTGAACAAATGCGTTCGGCGACTTCTTTTTGAAACATTCCGGAAAATTCAGGAATTTGCTCACGCATTTCTAAGGTTTTAAAGACGATTTGTGTTGAAATATTATATGGGAAATTACCAATAACAGCGAAAGGTTCTTCCTGAAAAACATTTTTTAAATCGTACTTTAAAAAGTCCTTTTCATACACGCGATTTGCCAAATTGAGGTAATTCGCTTTCAAATACGCAACCGATTCTGTGTCAATTTCTATGACATGAGTCGTAATGTCTTTTTTTAGCAAATATTTAGTGAGCACACCCATTCCTGGTCCGATTTCCAGAACATGCTTATAGCCATTAAAACTAAGCGTATTGGCAATGCGTTCGGCAATGGTCTCGTCGGTTAAAAAGTGTTGACCTAAATGTTTTTTTGCTCTGACAGACATATAGTGATTAGTTGTTTGTTTAGTTGTTACTACTAAATTCTATGTTACTTAAATTTTACTGAATATTCATCCACGATTTGAAGTTCGGTTCTAAACGCCAACATTTTATCGGCAAATTTTTTCAAGCCTTCCGTTCTAAGTTTATCGGCATCGTCTTTATAATACGCATCAAGTGCTTCTCTGGAGTACGAACGATATTGAATAGAATAGGTTTGTCCTCCCATATCTTCTTCAACCAGAACTTTGGTTAAAGTTGCTTTTTCAAACTTTCCAGTAGCTAAAACCTGGGGAATATGGTCTTTAATCCATAGTAGCCATTCGTCATGAACACTGTCGTCAATATTGACAGTTACATTATATATGTACATGTGTATTAATTATAAATTCTTTGCAAATAACAGAAGTTCTTCGTCGTCTTCAAAGGGTTTTACTGTTTTTTGGTAAGATAAGCCTAATTTTTCCAATAGATGAATGGAAGGTTGGTTTATTGGAAGCGTTATAGCACAAAGTGTTTTTATGTTGAATTTGTGTTTGGCAAGGTTTATAATTTCTGAAGCCGCTTCAAAACCATAACCTTTACCATGATACTCAGGAATAAATGAAAATCCGATATCTACATGATCTAAATTGTCGCGTTTTAGTAAACCACTAGTGCCAATGGTTTTTAGGTTTTCGGCTTTCACCTGAATTTTATAATACCCAAAACCATGTGTTTCATAACATTTGAGCTGGTTGTTTTGAATATAGGTTGCAGCCTGTTCTACGGTTTTAATATTTCGGTCACCAATGTATTTGATCCAGTCAGGCGTATTCATTAATTGTAATAGGAATGGCGCATCGTCAACGGTTATTTTTGAGAGCAGGAGTCGGTTGGTTTCGGCGATGATCATTTTAAATGGAATTTAATTCAATCGGAAATTGGTATTTAAATAGTTGAGATTCCTCCTCATTTGCTTCGCAATGTACTTTCAACCAAAATATATTTTGATCTCAGTAACGTTCGGAATGACATCAAGATATTTTTAATAAATAGATATAGAATTCTTAATTACATCATAAAAAATATATTCTAACAACTAACAACTAACAACTAACAACTAACAACTAACAACTAACAACTAACAACTAACAACTAACAACTAACAACTAATTAATCGCATCGCCTCGTAACATTCTAAACCGTTTTCTGGCTTCAATAAAATAGATGCTGTCTTCATGCTTGAAAATTATGTTTTCGTAAAGCGGTTTTGCTTTTTCCGGTTCACCAAGTTGGGTTTGGTACAATTCAGCTAAATAGAAGTAAGCGTCATCAGCTAAAATTTCATCTCTGTAATTGGCAATAATGTATTCGTAATTTGCAACAGCTTTATCGTATTGTTTTGTCTTTTCGAATAATTTGGCTTGCATAAACAGAGCCTGATCTTCAATAGTTTCACCTTTGTGTTCCGTTAAAATTTTACCTAATAAAGTAATGGCTTCTTCATTTTTATTCTGAAACGCTAACAAATCGGCTTTAGAGTAGAGACGCAATGCTGTATGTAGTGAGTCTTCCTGAATATTATCTGAAATTAAAAGCTTCAAGTCTAAGGCATCGTTAGCAATCAATTGCGATGTTGATGATTTTAAAATTTTAAGTTGCGATTCAGCCCATTCAAAATCACCTTTGTAATAACTTGTTTTAGCTACCTTATATCTGGCTTGCTGTGAAATGGTACTGTTTTTAAGGTTCGCCTGAATTTGAGAATAATAAATAAGAGCTTCATTAAATTTTTCCTGAAACACTAAAATGTCGCCTAATTTTAGTTTTACTGTAGCTTCCTGAAATAAGGACAATTCTAATTCAAGGCTATTCTTGAGAAATGCACTGGCTTCTTTTGGCTCATGAAGGTTAAATGCTAAAAAATCACCATAAGCAATTTGAAGCGCAATGGTTTGTTCATACATTCCATACTGTTTAAAAAGTTCCAGATATTTGTTTTGAATATCCTTTAGGTCTTTTTTACTGGCATTGGTGATTTCAATATCTAAAAGGTATTGATGAGCTGTAAGTTTAGTTTCTATGTCCTGAGAATTTTCTAATATGTAATTAAAAATTGAATTGGCTGTGTCGTAATCTTTCTCATTAATAGCTGTGAGTGCTAATTCTGTTATTCGAGATAAGCTTTCAGGATTTCTTTTGTATAAGGCTTTCTCCTGAACAAACGCTTTGTTATAAGCTTTTTCCTGAATGTACAACCAGCTCAACATATCATACCACATTTCATCAGGTTGTGCCTGAATTTTTTTCAGGAGTATTTTTCTTAGTGAGATGTTATTTTCATTGTCACTGTTTTCAGAAATAAAATCGCTAAAGGCTCGTTTACCATTGTTTAGAAATGTTGGTTTTGTTTCGATATAATCGATGTAGTTGGAGAACATTTCTTCAACATTTCCAAGTTCGCCATAAATACGTGCAAGCTGTACATTGTAATTTTGATTTGGATTGAGAATCATTCCCTTTTTATAAACGATAATGGCTTTTTCTAAAAGACTGTGGTCTTGAAATTGTTTTGCCACACTATACGTAAATGCTGGGTTTTCGTCGATGGCAATTATAGCATCTGTATAATAGGTTTCTGAAATGTCTGTATTACCTTTTAATTGATAATTGTAGCCTAATTCCACCAATAATGATGGATTGTTACTTTTTGAAATACGTTCTAATAAAAGAATTTGAGCATCATCATAGCGTTCAAGTTGCTGGTAGGTTTCAACAAGTTTATAGATGTATTTATAATTGCCTTTATTTTTTTCGTAAAGTTTTTGGTAAGTGATTAGCGCTTTTTCAAACTCTCCACGTTTGAAATAGTCATCTGCCAGTTGTTCATTTTGGGAAAACCCAAATGAAAAACTAATAAGTAAGACGATAAGTAGAAATTGCTTCATGCCACTAATTTATGTAAATATAACTTATGCTGTGCTTACATATTGTGAATGTTTTTATAAAAAAAATGCCTAAACATAGGTTTAGGCATTACCAATCAAAATAAATGTGCTATTAATCACTAATTAAAAAATGATTCAATTATTCTGCTGTGGCTACTTTTATTGGGATTATATAAAATGTAATACGATTATTATAGTAAAACTTTACTTGCCATAACAATTAACGATACCAGAAGTACGATGCGTTTGATATTTTTCATAATAAGTAGGTTATTGGTTGTTTGGATGACTAACTTCTTTATTATTATTGAAAAAACAAAGGAAAACCCAAAAAAATCGTTGAATAACGTCTTTTTTTAGCATTTAAACGATGTTAGATAAGAATATTCTTACAATACTAAATTTTATCGAAACCTGTATATGGGATCAAAACTTCAGGAATCTGGATGCCATCTTCCGTTTGATAGTTCTCTAAAATACCTGCTAAAACTCTAGGTAAAGCCAGTGAGCTACCGTTAAGTGTATGGCAAAGTTCAGTTTTTCCTTCGCTATTTTTAAAGCGGAGTTTTAATCTGTTGGCCTGGAAGGTTTCAAAATTTGATACTGAAGAAATTTCTAACCAACGATCTTGAGCCGTAGAGAACACTTCAAAATCATAGGTTAACGCAGATGTAAATCCTAAATCACCTCCACACAAACGCAAAATACGATAAGGCAACTTAAGTTCTTGCAGAATAGTTTTTACATGCTCTACCATTTCAGTCAATGCATCATACGAACGATTAGGATGCTCAACACGTAAGATTTCAACTTTGTCAAATTGATGTAATCGGTTTAATCCTCTTACATGTGCTCCATAGCTTCCTGCTTCTCTTCTAAAACATGGTGTATAACCAGTAATTGAAATTGGCATCTCGCTTTCAGCAAGTAAATTATCTCTAAATAAATTGGTCGCTGGAACTTCAGCAGTAGGTATCAAGTACAGATTGTCTTCAGTAACATGATACATCTGACCTTCTTTATCAGGCAATTGTCCAGTACCAAATCCTGAAGCTTCATTCACCAAATGTGGCAATTGATATTCAGTATAACCAGCAGCTGTATTTTTGTCTAAAAAGTATGCAATTAATGCGCGCTGTAATCTTGCGCCTTTTCCTTTGTAAACCGGAAAGCCTGCTCCTGTGATTTTATTGCCAAGTTCAAAATCAATGATGTCGTATTTTTTTGCTAGTTCCCAATGTGGTAAAGCTTCGCTATGCAACACCGGAATATCTCCTTCTCGAAAAACCTCTTCGTTATCTTCATCTGTATCTCCTGATGGTACAATTGAATTAGGAACATTTGGGATTTTATAAAGTAAATTGTTAAGCGCATCAGATTTGGCGTTAAGCTGTTCGCTCAAGGTTTTTGAATCTTCTTTCAGCTGTGTTGTCTTTTCCTTTAAAACATTAGCTTCAGCAGCTTTTCCAGATTTAAACAAGTTGCCAATTTCTTTAGAAAGACTATTAGATTCTGCTAAAGTATTATCTAATTGCGTTTGTAAAGCTCGTCGGTCTTCATCTAAACCAATCACATTGTCAATCATTTCGGTGGCATCCATATTTCGTTTTGCCAACCGTTTTATGATATCTTCTTTATGTTCTCTAATAAAAGCAACTTGTAACATGAGTCAAAAATTTAAGCTGCAAATTTAATGAATTGTCAGTTATTCTCGTCTAGTTTTGAAGGTAAAATCCACTCCTGATGTTTAAAAGGATTCCATTTGACACTTGCTAAGTCAACTTCAGGATCGATGAGTTGTTTTTTTGGTCTTCCATTAACGCTTACAAATGCCCTTACATAGACTTCAACATCCATACCTTTTTTAGCGTAATCTTCTTTAATACGCTGCGCAAATTGCCAAATGACATCAGGTTTTGAGCTTGCAGGTTTACGTTGTTTTTTGGTAAGATAATCGTCAAAATCGATAAGCGTAGAATTGTTTGTAGCCTTATCAACAACCGTATACATCGTGGTAGCATGTTTAGTGCGAAGCATCATTCGCCATGACATTCTGTGACCTTCTTCAGTCCAAAGCACATTATCTTCAATAAAATGATGTCTTAGAGGCAGTGCAATTTGTACGATAAAATACATCACAAACGCAGTTTTAAAAATAGGAGCATATTTTGGTATTCTAACTTCATTTGTGCTATAAAACGGTTTTCTTTTAAGGAATAACTGTTGCATGTATTTTGGTTCAAAAAAGAACAAACTAAAGGCTAATGATAAGTATGGAAAAATACCAACCTGAAAAATGAAAGAATTAAACAGGTGAAAAAAGATAGAGGCAAAAAATGCAATCTTACGAGTCCGTTTCCACAATAACAACGGAATTATGAGTCCGTCAAACAAAATCCCACCATAAGCCACAAAGTAATGTACAACTTTGTATTGAAGGAGGTCACCTACCAAAACATAATGTTGTTTACTTTCCATAAGAAGTTTAGGAACCGTAAGATCAAGCCAATCTGGATATAGTTTTGCTATTGAAGCATATGTATATAGAATGAATAATTGTAGAAAAAAATACAACCTACACCAGTTAGGCATTGAAGTTCTTTTTATGTCTGGATTGCGTTTAGCATCAACTGAAGCGTATTGATGAGCAGGCATAAGAATCATGCAGGCACTTAAAATCATTAAAAAGTAATAATGATTGTTATACGACGATTTTTGCATAAAATATACACCAGCCCAAAGTATAGTGAAACTCAACATACTTAATCGGTACTTGTAGCCAATCATTACGAAAATTCCAAAAATTCCCATTACTGCATAGTACATGTACATCCATGGTCCTGGAAGAGGTTGAAGCCATTCAAAGCCGATAAAACTAAATGTAAATTTAGGCTCAACTAAGGTACGCGTAATCCATCCAGTTGCGATAGCACCAAAACTTTCTAAAAAAATTAGTGCACCGAAAAACATTCTAAAAACCACTAATGCACTATTGTCAATATGTTTGAATAACAATTTATTCATGGTCAGTTATATAGTTTAGCGCTTGTTTTTGATCCAATTTTAATTGTTCCTGAAGTAATTCTAGTGATCCGAATTTATGTTCATCTCTTAAACGATTCAAAATATGGATTTTGAGATGCTCACCATACAAATCTTGATTCAGATTAAAAAAATGAATTTCAATAGACTGTTTTATGCCGTTAACAGTTGGGTTTGTACCAATATTCATCATGCCATAAACGGTTGAGTTATTAATACTTGATTTTACAACGTAAACACCATGTTTAGGGATGAGTTTATAAGCTTCTTTTATATGAATGTTAGCCGTTGGAAACTGAATTTGTTTTCCAAGCCCTCTTCCTTTAATTACGGTACCTGTTATGAAATAAGGCGAACCCAAATATAAGTTGGCAGTAAGTAAATTTCCATTTGCAATGGCATTTCTAATCTTCGTTGAACTTACCGAAACATCTTTAATGTCTTGAGCAGAAATTTCTTCAACTTCAAATCCAAATTCCTTTCCGAAGGTTTTTAAATCATTAATGTTAGCGCTTCTGTTTTTACCAAAATGATGATCGTAGCCAATAATAATATGTTTTGCATTTAGTTCATCTACTAAAATTGATTTTACATACGCTCTTGCAGACAAATTAGCAAAATCTTCAGTGAAGGTTTTGACGACCAATGCTTTTAAATTTAATTTTGAAAGCAATTCTTTCCGTTCGTCGATAGTAT
Organism: Psychroserpens mesophilus; assembly: GCF_000826645.1. Taxonomy (GTDB): domain Bacteria; phylum Bacteroidota; class Bacteroidia; order Flavobacteriales; family Flavobacteriaceae; genus Psychroserpens; species Psychroserpens mesophilus. The sequence continues at coordinate 135,013 of NZ_JXJP01000013.1, read as the reverse complement.
TCAGAAGTTTAATGTTTGCGTCTTTTTGAAGCACCATTCTTGGATGAGGAAAAAAGGTTAAAACAACCGATTCGAGAGATTTTTTCTCACCAACTTTAACTAAACGCTCAATAATTTTTTGGTGGCCAATATGAACACCATCAAAGGTGCCTATGGTAATTACAGAGGGCAATTTTGAATATGATTTTTGATTGTCGTAAAGTTTCAAATTTGTAAATAATTTTTGGTAAAAATAACTATAAACCTAAAACCAATGAAATATTAGTTGAAGCATATAGCGATTTCAATTTTTATAAAATTAAGCAACATTCTGAAGGGTAACATATTGCGTATGAAATCTAGAAATTAAAGAAAAACGTAGAGATAACTGTTAAAACCTGAATTTTTGTTTAAAAAAATATAAAAAAATGATATGATTTCATTAGATTTGGTGTCACTATTTGCATAAATGATAGTGACAAATAACATTTTTAACTAATTATAATTACACATGAAGAACTTTACTTTAAAATCAATATTTACAGTTCTAGCACTTTTGCTTGCCGTAACTAGTTATTCCCAAGATCGTACCTGTGGAATGATGGAGTATATGGAAGAAATGCTAAAAGACCCAGTTTTTGCGAAAGAATATGAAGAAAATCAGAAAAAATTCAAAGCCGAAGTGGCTAGACGTTTAAGTACGGATTTCAATGCAAGAGGAGGCGCTACAATACAAATTCCAGTTGCTGTGCATTTTACGACAGGAAATCCAGCAGACAGAGCTTGTTTAGAAGCTTTAGCACAAAACCAAATTGATATTTTAAATGCTGATTATACAGCGACTAATGCAGATCTTTCTATTTGGAATACTCAATCAGGTCAGTATTTCCCTGGCTTAAACCCTGGAGCTGCTAACATTACATTTTGTTTGGCAACATCAAATCATCCAGCTGCTGTACCTCAACTCGTTGAAGGTGAGCCTGCTGTTACTATTGGTTATAATTTCGCAAACGGTTCAGGATTTCCAGAATTTGATGCTAATTTTCAAGGGTATATGAATTTTGTCGTTAAACCAATTGGACAATTATTAGGCTATTCTCCTTTAGGAGGGAGTGTTGCCAATGGAGGCGCTGTTATTTTAAATACTAATGCTTTTGGATCTGGCTCTGGATGTCCTACTTCAGGAATAGTACCAGGTGCACCTTACAATCAAGGAAGAACAACAACTCACGAATTGGGTCATTTTTATGGCTTAAATCATACATTTATTGCAGATGGAGGAGGAAATTGTGCTCAACCAGATGGTGATGGTATTGCAGATACACCTAAAGTTGCTAATAGTACTTACGGTTGCCCTAGTAATCCTACACCATTTGCTTGTACTGCACCAGAAAGAAGATTAACAATGAACTACATGGATTATGTAAATGATGCATGTATGTATATGTTTACGCCAGGACAAATGAATAATGTTGATGCTTACATATCGGGTGTTTTAGCACCTCAGTTTAAGCCAAATGTTTGTGATCCTGCAGATCCTGGATTTGTTCTCGGAGCAGATAGTGCTATCGAATATACTTGTCCGAATACAGATACGTCTGTAGATTTTACTTTTGGCTTTGCAACCATATCTGGATTTAATGAAACAACCACTTTCTCAGCTTCTGGAGTACCAGCAGGTGCATCTGTTAACTTTACGCCTTCATCGTTGGCAACAGATGGTGATTTTACAATGACAATAGGTAATCTTGGTGCAACAGCTCAGGGTACTTACACCATAACTGTTACAGGTACATCAGCTTCAGTTACTGAAAGTGTTGATGTGACTTTAGATAACAACTGTACAGTTGTCGTTTGTGATACGTACACCGGAAACAATTTACCGGTAGCTATCTCTGCAAGTGGTGCAGGAAATGCATATACTTCTACAATTACAATTACTGAAGACTTACCTGTTGATGATATTAATGTTACTTTAGGAATAGACCATACTTGGATTCGTGATATTCAAGCAACACTTACAAGTCCTCAAGGAACATCTGTTGTTTTAATAGGTAACGAAGGAGTTGATGGTGCTGGAGAATTTCAAAGTTTAGTTTTCGATCAGGAAGCAGCAACTTCTATCGTTGGTGCTACACCTCCTGGAAACATTTTCTCTGGATCTTATATCCCTGAAGAAGATTTATCTCTAATTTATGGTGAAATGTCTGCAGGTACATGGACGCTCGAAGTTGTTGACCTATTTAATTTAGATGGAGGTAACTGGACTAATTTTGAAATCGAACTTTGTTTGGAAGATCAATTAAGTATCAACGAATTTGATTTAAACAGTTTTGCAATTTTCCCTAATCCGAACAATGGAGAGTTTACCATCAAATTGAATTCTAATTCTGGAAACGATATCAAAGTAGATATATTTGATATTAGAGGAAGACGAATATTTAATAACTCATTTACTAATACAGGTGAATTTACTGAAACAGTAAGTCTTAACAGTGTTCAAGCTGGAATGTATTTAGTGACTGTTAATGATGGAAACAAAGAAGTAACGAAACGTATAATTGTAGAGTAAACTTTAAACCAATTATATTTTTAAAAAAGGAGACAATTTTGTCTCCTTTTTTATTTCTATTTATTTTATCTTTAAGAAATTTAAAAAAATTACTATGAAAAAATCGCCACAATTAACCATTGTGTTAGTCGTTTTATTGGCTACAATTTGCTCTTTTGCACAAGAAAGAATATGGGAACCATCCCAATTTAGAAATGGAACTGATAACATTACATTGCAAGGGTTAGATTCAAAAAATTACAATGTTCTTGAATTAAACATTGAGAATTTAAAACAACAACTTTTGAATGCTCCTCATCGAAACGATTCAAACGGACAGTCAAATACAGTAATTCAATTTCCTAATGTTAAAGGTGAATTAGAATCATATCGCGTGGTTGAAACAGCAATATTTTCTTCAGAATATGGAGCTAATATGTATCCAAACATCAAGACATATTTAGGATCACGAACTGATAATTCTGGAACTCGTGTTAGATTTAGTGTAACACCATTAGGGTTGAAAGCAATGGTTTCTGAACCAGGTAAAGCTAATTTTTACATTCAGCCAGTTACCAAGGTGTCCAATGGTCAATATTTAGTCTATAACAGAAACGCTAAGGTTGATGATTCTGAAACATTTGAGTGTTTAACAGAAGACTTAGAAGTACTTTCAAGATCTGCTGCGCCTTCTTCAATGCAACGAGATGCCAATGATCAATTTTTGAGAACATTCCGAATAGCTATTTCAACAACATCACAGTATACAGGGTTTTGGAATGATGGTAATGCTGGTAATGGTGGGCCTCAAGAAGATGCTTTAGCGCAAATGATATCAACATTAAATAGAGTGAACGAGGTGTTTGAAGTCGATATGGCAATTACTTTTTTGTTAGTTAATACTGCTGATGATTTAGCTATTGATTTAGTATATTCTGGTACAGATCCTTATGGTGGTAACCTAAATGGAGATTTGCAAGCAAATTTAACAGCAACCGTAGGTGAATCAGATTATGATATTGGTCATTTATTGCATTTCGCTGGAAATAACGGTAATGCTGGTTGTATAGGTTGTGTTTGCGAAAGTGGAAAAGGAAGTGCTTTTTCGGCACACTCATTTGTTGATAATGATGGTGGACCATTTATGGCAGATTTTTTCGATATAGATTATGTACCTCATGAAATGGGACATCAAATGGGAGCTAATCATACCTATTCTAACTTTAGTGAAGGAACAGGTGTCAATATGGAACCTGGAAGTGGAACTACTATTATGGGTTATGCTGGAATTACGGGACCAGATGATGTACAAGACCATAGTGATCCGTATTTTCATTATGCTTCAATTAATCAAATCTTAAACAATGTTGGTTCGGCACCAAATAATTGTGCAATAACTACAGCAATTACTAACAATCCGCCAGTGGCCGATGCTGGAAGTGATTATACAATTCCTAATGGAACTGCTTTTGTTTTAAGAGGAACTGCTACTGATTCGGATGGTTCAGACGTATTAACTTACTGTTGGGAGCAAATAGATGATGGAGTCACAAATACGGGCAATTTTGGTCCAACCAAAACAACAGGAGCTGTGTGGAGATCAAGACCACCAAGTACATCACCAAATAGGTATATGCCAATTTTAGAGCGTGTATTAAACGGACAATTAACTGAGAGTAACCCTGTTGAAACTGTTGATAATACTTCTTGGGAAACAGTATCTACTGTAGGTAGAGATTTGAATTTTGCTTTAATTGTCAGAGATCGATCTGAAGCTGGTGGAGTAGGTCAGACACCTCAGTCTGATTTTGACTTTATGACTGTTACTGTAGACAATACAAGTGGTCCTTTCGTAGTAACGTCTCAAACCACTAATGAAACTTGGGATGCAGGATCTTTACAAACCATTACTTGGAATGTTGCAGGTACTGATACAGGAAATGTGAATACACCAACGGTTAACATTTTATTGTCTGTAGATGGTGGTCAAACGTTTCCTTTTATAATGGCGTCTGATGTGCCAAATGATGGTTCACATGATGTTACTGTGCCAATTACAGGAGGAGATACATCTATGGCTAGAGTTATAGTTGAAGGAAATAATAACATTTTTTATGCCGTAAATGGATCAAATATTAGCATTCAGGAGTCTGAATTTGTGATTACTGTAGATAATAGCGAATTAGATATTTGTCAGCCAAACAGCCTTGTATTCAATTTTGAATATGATACATTTTTAGGTTTCAGTGATCCAACCAATTTTTCAGTTTCAGGATTACCAGCAGGTACTTCAGCAGTGATAAGTCCAAATTCTGCTTCGGCTGATGATACCATGGGAACCATAACAATTAACGGAACTGGAAGTCTTGCTACAGGAAGTTATTCTTTGACATTTGTAGGGACTTCAGGTGCTATTTCAAGAAGTGTAGATTTAGTAATGAATGTCTATAATGACACTGTTGATGCAGTCGTGCTTGCATCACCAGCTAACGGAGCAATAGACCAAAGTACTGAGCCTGAATTGACGTGGAATGGTAGTGATAATGCACAGGATTATTTGGTTGAAGTTTCTTCCGATATTAATTTCGCAACCATTGTAGATAGTGGAATTGTACAGTCAACATCCTATGTGCCAAGTAATTTGAATACCAGTACATTGTATTATTGGCGAGTAACTGCATCTAATTTATGTAATACTGCACCAGCATCTTCAGAGTTTAGTTTTACGACTGCTGAAATCTCATGTGGATTTTTTGATGCAATAGATTTGCCTATAGACATCTTAGTTACAGGAAACGGAACAGATAATTATACATCTGTTATAAATGTTCCTAATAATGCTCCAATTACTGATGTAAATGTTACGATTAGCATACAACATGACTGGAACAACGATTTGGATATCTTTCTAATCAGTCCTCAAGGAACATCTGTAGAACTTTCAACAGATAATGGTGAAGATTTTGATGATGATTATATTGATACAACATTTGATCAGGAAGCAGCTACACTTATAACTAATGGAAGTTCTCCATTTACCGGAACATTTATTCCAGAGGGCGATTTATCTACGCTATATGGTGAAATGTCTGGTGGAGATTGGACGTTATCTGTCGATGATGATTTCGGATTTGCCGATGGCGGACAAATTTTGACGTTTAGTTTAGAGCTTTGTATTGAAGGTGCGCTTTCAGTTTCTGAACAAAGTATAAATCTTTCAGATTTTGTGATTTATCCAAATCCGAATGAAGGAACGTTTAATGTGGTTATTAAGAATTCTAATTCAGAAGATGTAAAAATATCAGTATATGATATTAGAGGACGACGTATTTTTGATAACATGTACGCGGGTTCGCCGTCATTCAATCAAACAGTGAGTCTAGATAATGCACAGTCTGGAGTGTATCTTGTAACGGTTGAAAATGGAACAAGTAAAGTAACTAAACGCATAGTAATCGACTAAAATTAACAGGTCACTTTATCAAATAGAAAAGAGAAGAGAGGTGTAAAAATCTCTCTTTTTATTTTCCATTGAAGGCATTCATGGTATTATTGACACCAGCAGTGCCAAAGGATTTGATAAGTTCAATGGACTTATCTAATCGTTCATTAAGTTTTTCAGATTCTTCCTCTGTCCATTCCCCTAAAACATAATCCACTTGTCTTCCTTTGCTATATTCATCACTTATACCAAATCTGAAACGATTATACTTGACAGTTTGTAGTTTATCTTGAATATCCTTTAAACCATTATGACCACCATCACTTCCTTTAGTCTTTAAACGGATACTTCCAAAAGGAAGATTGAGATCATCAGTGATAACTAGTAAATTTTCTAATGGAATTTTTTCTTTTGTTAACCAGTACAATACAGCTTTACCACTTAAATTCATAAAGGTGCTTGGTTTTAAAAGAATAAATGTTCGTCCTTTAAATTTATAGGTAGTTATATCGCCTAATTTTTGAGTTTCAAAATTAAGTTCTTCTTTTTCTGCCAAGGCATCCAGAATTTTAAAGCCTATATTATGTCTAGTATTAGCATATTGTTCTCCAATATTACCAAGTCCAACAATTAGAAATTTTTTCATAGGATTAGTCGCTTCAATATCTAAAGATGTCGAATTCCATTTAAAGAGATTAGATATATATTTCCAGATAGTGATGTATTTATAATTTATTCAAAATTAAAAAAGCATTCTAAATAAATAGAATGCTTTTTACATTTAATAAATCAAAATGTTATTTATTCTTTAACAGCTGCTGCATCATCAGTTTCAGTTGAAGGTACTCCTCCATCTTCACCTGCAGTTGCTTCCGCTCCTTCTTCAAGCTCATCTTCATCCTCATCATCAGTAAGAATGGCAGTTCTAGCTGTCTTAATTTGAACGACTACAGTATTATCTGAGTGTAATAATTTGTATCCTTCTCCTTCAAGAGCAGTTACGTACAATTTATTTCCAATTTTTAATGGTGTAATATCAGCTTCTAAGAAATCTGGTAAATTTTTAGGTAAAGCTTTTACTCTTAATTTACGTCTGTTCTTACGAAGTACACCACCATTTAAAACACCTCTTGATGTTCCGATAACATGTACTGGAATATCCATCGCAATTTCTTTATCCTCAAATAAACGGTAAAAATCTACATGTAAGATTTTATCCGTTACGGGATGAAATTGAATGTCTTGTAATACGGCATCATAAGAAGTGCCATTGTCTAAGGCAATCACAACTGTATGCGCATTAGGCGTATAAACCAGTTTAGAGAAAGCCAATTCAGCTGCAGAGAAATGCACTGTTTCGTCTCCTCCGTATAATACGCAAGGAACCTGACCAGCATTACGTAAGGCTTTTGTTGCTTTCTTGCCTACGCTTTCTCTTTGAGATCCATTGATTGTAATTGATTTCATAATTATTTATTTATTATTACTTAATTGTATAATGGAAACTTCGTTGATAGAAAATCAACTTGTTTTCATTGCTTTTGTTTTTTTTAATTACATTATAAATTGTGAACTTATCGATTTGTTGTAATGCACGTTATGCATCACATCTGCAAAAAGTTCGGCACAACTTAACACTCTAATTTTAGAATGTTGCTGTTTTAAAGGAATTGAATCAGTAACGATTAATTCTTCTAATTTAGAGTTTTCAAGTTTCGTGTAAGCATCACCAGATAATATAGGGTGTGTGCAAATAGCTCTGACGCTAAGTGCGCCTTTTTCCATCATTAAATCGGCTGCTTTTGTTAATGTTCCGGCAGTATCTACCATATCATCAACTAATACTACATTCTTGCCAGTAACATCACCAATAAGTTCCATGTGAGAAATTACATTAGCTTTAGCACGTTGCTTATAACAAATCACAACATCACTTTCTAAAGCTTTAGAATATGCATAAGCTCTTTTAGATCCTCCCATATCAGGAGAAGCAATTGTTAAATTACTTAAATTAAGATGTCTTAAGTAGGGTAAAAATATAGTTGAAGCAAACAAATGATCTACAGGTTTTTCAAAAAATCCTTGAATCTGGTCTGCGTGTAAATCCATTGTGATAATTCGAGTGGCTCCAGCTGCTTCAAGCATTTTCGCAACTAATTTGGCTGCAATAGGAACTCGTGGTTTATCTTTTCTGTCTTGTCTTGCCCAACCGAAATATGGAAGAACTGCTGTAATATGTCTTGCTGAAGCACGCTTTGCTGCATCAATCATTAAAAGCATTTCCATTAAATTTTCAGGTCCAGGATGTGTAGAACCTATAATGAATACACGTGTACCACGAATAGATTCTTCATACGATGGTTGAAATTCACCATCGCTATAAGTTGACGTTATTACATTACCTAATGGCACACCAAAAGTAGCTGCAATTTTCTCTGCAAGTTCTCTACTTTGGTTACAAGCAAAAATTTTTGCTTCTGTTGCTAAATTAGGCATATCTAATTGATTGTTTGGTAATGACTTAAACCCTTTTCACTAAAGGAGGTGCAAATTTAGGAATTTATTTGGACTGAAAAAGCATAAAAGCTACTATTTTTAATGGATTGTAATAAATTATTTTATAATTTTGCAGTCCGAAATTGCTCAAGTGGCGGAATTGGTAGACGCGCTGGATTCAAAATCCAGTTTCTTCGGAAGTGTGGGTTCGATTCCCACCTTGAGTACTTTAAAACCTCCAACCTTATTAGGTTAGAGGTTTTTTTATGTTTGGTTAAGACAATATTATTGTCTAAATATGATCATGGTATACCTACTTGAAACCTTATTCTACTTTATTGAATTTAGTATTGAAAAGCAGCTTAGTGATACAGCCGATAATTATACGCTAGAGTTTCATTGATTTCTCTTATTCTTTCAAATTCATTCTAGCGGAATTGAGTTCTATTTCTATAACCTCTTCATTTGTATTTACGTATACTTGATCTGTCGGGTCAGGTTTAATTATAAATTTACCTGTAAAATTTCCGAAAGCAGGGAAGATCATTTGATGTTTTTTTCTCAAAAAACAACTCACCTTTAAAGACTGTTTTCCCAATCCTTGTAGTCGGATTCCAGGATGGATATGACCAGAAAAGTTAAATAAATCATTTCTAGATTCTGGATAATGTGTTAATAGAAAACCATTGATAAGCCATTCTTTTTTTACAATGACATTGATTTCCTCATACATAGACGTTGCTATGACATCGTGGTTTCCTGAGATTAGAACGATTTCCCGATTAAACTTCTTAACCCAGTCCTTAAATAAAATCCATTCGTTGTTAACGTAGCTATGAAACAAATCGCCAAGAAAACATATTGTTTTAGGGTTAAAATAATCTGTAATTACTGATAACTGTTCAAAATTATGATATATGGATGCTTGTGGTACAGCACTGCCATGTTTTCTAAAATGTGTCACCTTACCCAAATGTACATCTGCAATTAATAGCATCTCTTTATCTTCCCAAAATGCAACACCAAAAGGATGTAAAATGAATGACTGATTATTACAATTTATCTTTAATGTTTTCATGTTGTAAGGAAATTCAAATTACAATTTCTCTAACTGAATAGTCATTCGTTTAATTCTATCTGCTAATTTTTCTGAAGACAACTTTGCTCTGAGTCGATCTGTAATAATAGGAAATGAAAATGGTGTTGGTTTCTCGCAATTTTTCCAAATGACAGTCTGATTATTTATACGCTCTATGGCTAATTGCAAACGTCCTTCTTGTAATTGATGCTCAAAGGTCTCTCTATAAGCCTGCTGATAAAGTAAATTGTCTGGTTCGTAATCTTCAAATACACCAAACAACAACTGTGCGCTTGATTGTAAGTGCTTGCTCTTTACCAATTTACTTGGAAACCCTGTAAATACCAGTCCAGAAATTACAGCAATATCTCTAAATTTTCGCTTTGCCATTTCGCTAGCATTTATACTTTTTTCGAGGTCGCTTCTTAAATGATCGTTAGTGAATAAATTATTATCTAAAATCGCTTGCATATCGATAGGTTGGTCTGATAGCAATTCAAAACCATAATCGTTAAAAGCTATCGTAAATGTGATTGGTTGTAATAAGCTTGCCCGATAGGCAATTAAACTTCCCATAGCTTCATGTACAAAACGACCTTCAAAGGGATAAAACACTGCATGGAAACCTTCACGAGTTTTAAATGTTTCGATCAAAAACTGATTATTATTAGGAATAATGCTTTCACGCTTTTGTCTTGTAAAAATAGGTTCTAAAATTTCAAGCTCTTTAGATTTTTTGGATTCTTCCATATTTGCAAGATAAAGCTCTTCACGCAGCAAATCACTCATCTCAGAAGAGAAACTCATTCGACCTCCCATCCAACTAGGAATTTTAGAGGTCTTCTGTTTCGATTTTTTCACTAAGACTTGCATATTTCTTATACTAAACAATTCTAATTGCTTACCTGCAAATGTGAATATATCACCAGGTTTTAGTTTTGATACAAATGATTCTTCAATCGATCCAATATAACCACCTTTTAAGAACTTGACTAATAATACAGCATCGCTCACAATAGTGCCAATTTGAAGACGATGACGCATAGCAACTTTTCTACTGTTTACTTTAAATCTCCCATCAGCTTCAATTTCTACGCGTTTATATTCATCATAAGCCTGCAAGCTTTGACCTCCCAATGTAATAAAATTAAGAATCCACTGAAATTGTTCTCGGGTTATTGATTGAAAGCAAAAGGTGCTTTTAACCTCAGGAAATATCTCATCTGGAAAAAAACCATCAGATACTGCTAGCGTAACTAAATATTGTACTAAAACATCAAAACTATTGAGATGTGGTACTCGGTCTTCAACGACATTAGTTTTTACCGCTTTTCTTAATGCCGAAGCTTCAATTAGTTCTATAGCATGTGTTGGAAGAAAATGAATAACACTTGTTTGACCCGGTTGATGACCACTTCGTCCTGCACGTTGTATAAATCGTGATACACCTTTTGGTCCACCAATTTGAATAATAGTCTCTACTGGTGCAAAGTCGACCCCTAAATCAAGACTCGAGGTACAGACTACTACTTTAAGATTTTCATCACGAATGGATGACTCTACCCAAAGTCGAGTTTCTTTACTTATACTTCCGTGGTGCATGGCTATATTACCCGCAAATTCAGGATAACGATCTAGTATGTTTTGAAACCAAATTTCGCACTGAGATCGCGTATTTGTAAATATAAGTGTGGTTTTACTCTTTTTTAGAATGGGAATGATGTCGTCTAATAAATGCAATCCTAAATGACCACGCCATGGGAATCTATCAATAGTTTTTGGTAAGATGGACAAGACATCAATTTTTTTGTTAATCTTAGCTCTGATTAAAACGGAATTATCAATCACTTTTTTGTCTATTCCTAGTAAGATTTCTCTTGCCTCGTCTAAATTTCCTATAGTTGCTGAAATTCCCCAAATCCTTAATTTAGGCGAAATAGTTTTCAATCGCGATAAGGCCAAGGTCATTTGAACACCACGTTTATTGCCTACCAATTCGTGCCATTCATCTACCACAACAGAAACTAGTTTGTTAAACACTTTATCATAGCCTTTTGAAGCCAATAACAATTGCAAACTCTCTGGTGTTGTAATTAATAAGTTAGGCATTGCTCTTTTTTGAGCAGCTCTTTCTTTTTGTGATGTATCTCCAGATCTAATTCCAACCGTAAGTGGTATATTTAAATCTTCAACAAATCGTTCTGTTGCTTGTTTAATTTCTACTGACAAAGCTCTCAAGGGTGTTACCCAAATCGCAATTAAGCCTTTGTGTTTTTTAGTGGCGTAATCTGGATTTCTTTTAAGGTACTCTAAGACTATCGGAATCCAAAGTGCATAAGTTTTACCACTTCCTGTTGGTGCGTTTAATAGCCCATTTTTACCTTGGAGAAAAGCCGTCCAAGTTTGTCTTTGAAATGGAAAAGGTTTCCAGTCTTGTTGTTCAAACCAATGATGTGCGATATTTTCTAAATCTTTCCTTTTTATCATTTACATTGGTATAAGCATCTCTAAGTCTTCTAAACTATTTGCATCTTCAATTTTCTTATCATGACGCCATCTCAAAATACGAGGGAATCGTGTTGCATAGCCACTTTTGTGTCGTGTTGATTTAGCAATCCCTTCAAAAGCAATTTCAAAAACCAATTTTGGTGAGACACTTCGTACAGGACCAAATCGTTCTAATGTATTTTTTTTAATCCAAGCATCTACTTTTCTAAATTCTGCATCTGTGAGACCAGAGTAAGCTTTTGCAAATGTTACGAGTTCTTCTCCACTGTCATTCCATAAAGCAAAAGTATAATCTGTGAATAAATTTGAGCGTCTTCCGTGACCTCGCATAGCATACGTAAGTACAGCATCTATGGTTAATGGGTCGGTTTTCCATTTCCACCAATCTCCTTTTTTTCGACCGACTTGATAAGTAGAATTTTTTCTTTTAATCATAAGGCCTTCACTTCGCATGTCGCGTGCACGATTTCTTTCCGCTGCGACTTCACTCCAAGAATTGCAATTAACAATTTTTGAAAGGTAAATCGGTAAATCTTTTGCGTTTATATTATTTATGAAGTCTTTAAGAATAGCTCTTCTTTCAACAAAAGACCTTTGACGTAAGTCTTTGCCTTTCCACTCTAAAAGATCATAGACTTTAAGAATTACAGGTGTTTTTTCTAAAAGTGCTTTACTGACTGTTTTTCTGCCTATTCGCGTTTGCAAATCTTTAAATGTTCCTATTTCATTTTTAGGAAATGGTAAGATTTCGCCGTCTAAAACAGTGCCATTTTGAATCTGATCTGCAAAAGGATGGAATTCTGGATATTTATCGGTAACCAATTCTTCTCCGCGAGTCCAAACAAAAACTTCATTGTCTCTAATAATAACTTGAGAACGAATACCGTCCCACTTATGTTCTACGCTCCAATCATCAACAGATCCTAAGTTAGAAACATCGCCTTCTAAGCCATAAGCCAAATAAAATGGATAAGGTTTAGATAAAAAATCGGAAGCGTTTTCCTTTAAAACCAAATCTTCAAATGAAATGGTATTGGGATCCCATTTCCCCATTAATTTATAAGCGAGAATATCTTCATCTATACCTGTTGCTTTGGATAAAGCGCGTGTCATAAGTTTTTGACTAACACCAATTCTAAAACCACCAGTGATTAATTTGGTGAAAACAAAACGTTCGTAGTAATTTAATTTGCGCCAATTATCTGTTACATATTTTTTTTTAAAATCATCATCTTCCTTTTTTAGAGCAATCATTTCTGATAGGAATTTTGTTAAGGATTTATCGCTCTTACCTGTTGAATTTGGGATTACCAATGCAATTGTTTCAGCTAAATCACCAACAATATGATACGATTCTTCAAAAAGCCAAAGAGGTATATTAGATAATTCTGAAGCCCATTGCCTAAGTAAGGTTGTATTAACAGGTCTTGGTGGTCGTCTGTGTGACAAAATAGCAATAGTCCATACACGATCTTCATTTGTTGCGTTCTCAAGATAATTTGTAAGTGCTTTTACTTTCAACGTTGTTTTTGTTGTACTATCTAATTTTCTAATTAAGTCAGCAAATTTTTTCATTACACCGCCTCTTTTATTTCCTTAGTATCAGACTCAGATAACTCACCTTCAAATTGAGTCGTTTCAGTACGTGCATCATAGCCTAGTTCTCTAAGATATTTCGAAAAAATTTCTGTATAACCATGTGTACAAATAACTTTTTCAGCACCTGTAGCTTCAATAGCTGTTAAGAGTTCTTGCCAGTCGCAATGGTCAGACATCACGAATCCTCTATCAACCGCTCTACGACGTCTTGCTCCTCTAAAAGCCATCCATCCACTGGCAGAAGCTGTGACATAAGGCACCATTTTTCGAATCCACGTTGAGCCATGAGCACTTGGTGGAGCCAAAACTAAATTGCCAAGCAGTTCTTGCTTAGTAGTTTCTCTTGTAATTCGTGTGGTTTCAGGGAAATCAACCATTGGTCTTATAACCCCTGTCATATTTTCGATGGCACCATGAGTGAAAATTTTTCCTATATCTGTGTTTAAATGCTTTAGGAGTCTTTGCGCTTTTCCCAGTGAATATCCAAATAAAATTGAGGTTTGCTTTTCTTCTTTATTTGAAGCCCACCAATGATTTATATTTTTAAATACTTCAGCCTGTGGTGTCCATTTAAATGCGGGAAGCCCAAAAGTACATTCTGTAATAAATGTATGGCATTTGACAGGTTCAAAAGGAATTGCAATACCATCATCTTCTAATTTATAATCTCCAGAAAACACCCAAACTTCTCCGAGGTGTTCTACTCTAATTTGTGAACTTCCAATGATATGACCAGCAGGATGTAGCGAAAATTTAACGTTATTGATAACAAAGGTTTCATTATAAGATTTGCCACTAACATTGATATCTCCTAATCTATGTTTTATAATTGGAACGTTGGTATGATGTGTAATGTATTTTTTATGACCATAACGACTGTGATCTGCATGACCATGTGTGATAACAGCACAATCAACAGGATGCCAAGGATCAAGATATACCTTTGCCTGTTCACAATAAATACCATTTTCATTGAAAACTAATAATGGGTTTTTCATAGTCCTTTTTAATCTAAAGATAGCTTAATTTAGAGTGGAAAAATGATTACAAATGGCTTAGCGTTAAGAATTATAGCTTTACAGCAAATTAAAACGCGTTTTTAAAAAGTAATGCGTATTAATTAACCGTAATTGGATTATAAATGTAATAAACTAGTTTTTAAATCAATAAATTGGTTCGAGAATAAGTCATTATAGCGTACAAAAAGAGCTTCAAGATTAATTTGAAGCTCTTTTTAATTAGAAATTCTAAAACTATCATCAGAATTCAATGGTAGTTAAATTTTTATAAATTTTTTAATTGTTTTGTGATGGGCTGACTGTATTTCAATGAAATAGATGCCACTTTGAAATCCGGAAATTATAAGTTCTTGATGATAGGTATCAGGTTTCATCTCCTTAATTAATTTTCCAAGGGTGTTAAAAATTCGAATAGTTTCAATGTTATCTTGAGAAGTAATCGTTAAAAATTGTTTTGCTGGATTTGGATAGATCACAAAATTCTCAGATGTCGACACTTCGGAAAGACTTAGGCTTTCGCCAATTTCCGTGACATAATTGTTAGTTAGAATAGGGAAATTATAATCGAAATAAATTTCAGCACTATTTGCAAAGAATTCACTTTCCATCAAATCAGAAAGTGTCCTGATTTTATAGAGAATAAATCCATCATTATTTTGATCGTCGAAAGGAAGGTTGATGTTTTCAAAAACAAACTCTATTTCATCTCCATTTATACGAGTTACAAATTCATGACTACCATTTAAAACCTTAAGACTTGTTACATCAAATTTTTGTAAATCAATTGTGTTTTTGACTACTATATTTTCTGCAGGAAACGTTCCCGTATTTTCAAAACGAATACGATAGTGGACGTATTCACCAACTTGGTTTACAGGAATGTTTTCTCCTTCCAAGCATAGAATATCATTTGGATCGTAAGAGCCTACAACGGTTTGATTTAATTCGAAGGTATTGTTTTCGGGATTTGCATCTCCTGATATTGGGTTTGCTATAATATCAAAAGTTAAAATGTCATCAATATTCACGGGGAAATTAGGGTCTGTAGGTGGATTCACTGTAAAGCTAATATGAACTGAAAATGATTGAAAAGGTATTAAATCGGTGAAATTCCATGTAAAACTATTGCTTGTTGAAGTGTCAAATGGCAAATCAGAATCGAAAAAAACCATCAAATTCTCAGGATAACTCAAAGTAACATCACCACTTAAGATTTGATTTCCTACATTTTTCACTAGGAGTTGATAATCCGAATCAAAACCAGGTCGAGCAGGAGTTAATGGCGTTAAAATAGTTTCTAAGTCATTTGTCGTAGAGTTAGGTACTACACAAATGTCCTGCACCAAAGGATTAGCATCTTGAGGAAAGTTTACTGTAAAATTTTGTGGTGTGACATCATAAAGAGCTGGATCAAAACCATTAGGAGTAATTGTGTAGGTTCCAGCTTGTACAGGAATTTTATAAACTCCAGTGCTATCGGCAACGCCAAACCCTTCATTAGTCCCATCATTTATACTATATGTCATAAACGGAACCATTGAATCTGTAATAGAGCATCCATCATTGTTAAAATCGTATTGCGTTTGACCTTGAATTTCGAAAAATTCACCACCAGGAGTAAACGAACAATAGGTATTTATGTTGACATTTTCGTAACCACCAACGGTTAGCCACGCTTGAACAGCATTCAATTGGTCATCATCTGCACATACATATTGTAAGCTGGGAAGATTGTTTATATTAATATTAAAAAGTGATTCTATACTACCGTTTTTAAGAAGAATAGATTCTAAGTTTGGATTATTGTTAAATGATCCCCAATTTAAGTTGGTACAATTATTCAAATTAATTTCTGTTAAGAGATTATTGGCTAATTTGATTTGATAAATTTCATTATCATCTGCCAATATTAAATTTTCTAAAGCATTGTTTTCAACTTCAACGATTACTGTGCTAGGTACATTAGATAAATCTAAAGTAGTTAATTGGTTGTCAATCATTACAAGTGTGAAAAAGAGAGGGCAATTTTGAATATCCAAATTGCTAATGATATTTCCACTTGCGCTAATAGATTGTAATACAGGTAAATCGTGTACTGTTAATGATGATACTTGGTTGTAAGCAATATTGATATTCCCTAAGCTTACTGCTCCTGTGACATCAATTATAGAGATGTTATTGTTTTCAGCAAACATAGTCGACAGGTTAGCAAGGCCACTTAAATCTAAACTTGTCAATGCACTATACTGACAGTATAAATCTTCTAGTGCACTACATCCATTTACATTTAAACTAGTCATCGTATCATTGCTGCTACAGAAAAGATCAATGAGATTCGTTAAATTACTAACATCTAATCCTGTAAGATTGTCACAATAGCTAATGTCCAATAACTCAAGAGCACTTAGAGAACTTACATCGATCGAACTAAAAGGGTTTCCATGAGCCCAAAAAATTTGTAGATTGGAAAGGCCTGCTAGGTTTATTGTCGTTAAATTATTATTACTGAAATTGAGATATTCTAAATTAGTAAAAGGCGTTCCATCAAAAGCAGAAATGTTATTTAAATTTATCTCTAATCGGGTTAAATTTGTAAAGTGTTCTAGTCCATTGAGATCAGTAATATTGCTAGAACTGACGTTCAGTTCATAAATCACTTGAGCTTCTGCAATGTCAATTTCATTGTCTGCATTTGTATCAATAGGAACGTAACTACCATTACTATCAGCAGCAACAATTACATTTGTATTTGCGGATAACAGTTTGTTTTTAAGTTCAACATCAGTAAAATTAATGATTTGACCTTGAATAAAAGTTGTAAGTAAAAAAAACGAAAGAATAGATAACTGTTTCATGACCGTAAGATTTATGATAACCTCTTAGGTTATTTGGTTGTTGGTTTAAAAATAAAGTCGTACCACTGCGTTGGTGGTTAAGCCTAAGGAATACCTTGTGAACTTATTGACATCATCATTTTGATTGATTCTATAATAATTATTGATTGCATTTTCTCTATTTGAGATATTCCAAACTGAAGCTCCGATTTCTGATCTTAAGCTGTTATTCAGTTTAAATTTATAGAGAGCAGAAGCATCAATTCTTAAATAATCCTGTAATCGATTCGTATTTGCTTGGTCAAAATTTACGTTGTCATCAATTATTTCATTTCCTTGTTCAGGTATTGACGTAGGTTTTCCGGTTCTGTAATTTAGACCTGCTGAAATGTTCCAATGCTCATTACTGAAAGTACTTCCAACAGAAATAGAATGTGTGATATCAAAATTACTCGGAAATTCTATCTCTTCAAGCGTATCAAAAGTGTAGGTGTTTGTGATATAAGAATAGCTTAGCCAGTTACTGAAGTTATTAAAGTTTTTTCTGAAAAGACATTCAAAACCTAGAGCATCGTAGCTGCCTTTTTCTTTTACTATTTCATATTTAGTAGTGAAACTTTGACTTTGCGTAGTAATACCATCCACATGTTTATAATAAACTCTGGCATCTATTAACCAGCCTTTATTTTTGTAGAGTACTCCTAAAGAGGCTTGTTTACTTCTTAAAATTGGGATACTATCATTATCTGTGGGTTGCCACCTTCTTTTTTCAATCCCTAAAAAGTCATTTTGGAAATTGACGATTTGTGATACATTTTGATGTTTAAATTCGCCTAAAGCCTCAACTTCAATATAGTTACCAATAGTTTTTAAAATACCAAGTCTTGGCTCAACTATTAGTGTTTCAAATTTAGTAAGGTAGTTTGCTCTAATACCACCTCTTATTGATAAACCTGTATTGGAATCATTATACCAAGCTTGACCAAAAGCTGCATGCTCTCTTAGTACTTCTTCATCACGTCTTACAAATCTTGGTAAATCAATATCGTTGAGATTAACAACTTCAGATTCAACAAAATTATAGCCTAGTATAAACTTCCATACGTTGAGTTGGTATAGATTTTCAAGTTTTATTGCAGTTTCTGAAACTGTATTTTCTTGTAAGTAGCGTTGTTCGGCTAAAACATTAGCATTTATAGCCTGAAGCTTGTAATCTGTGTTGTAAATGTGTAATGTTGAGCTTAAATTAGAATTCCAAGTTCTTTTATAATTGATGCCTCCTGCGATACTGTTTTGAGAAACATTACTTGTTCTGGTTTCAAGCTTACCATCAAGCACTGCTGTTTCATCAAAGTTTAATTCATTATTTATGAGGATAAAATTTAATCGGATTTCATCTTTATCTGAGGGTTTATAAAGCCATCGTAATGATGTGTCATAAAAATCAAATTCTTGATTTGAATTACTAACGTTCTCAACATTGTTCTGAGCTTCAGTATCTTGTGTAACTCTATCAAAATAAGTCTCGTAAGTTGGAGTTCTTAAAAGTTCATCGGTAGATTTTCTTGCTGCAATTTGAACTGAAGACTTTACATTCAAAGGAACGTCTAAAAACAAGTCGGCATTTAAAAGATTAACTCCAAAAGATCCATTAAAAGTTGATTCTAAATGTTTATTAGACTGCATATCGATAGTTCCAGAAACACCATCACTAAGTGAAGCATCAGTACCATTGGTAATCACTGTTGCTGTTTGCGTAATATGTGGATTAAATCCAGAAATAAGTCCGAAGAAATGTCCAGACTGATACATCTTTATATCATCCCAAAGAATTAAGTTTTGATCATGTGAGCCTCCTCTAATATTTATATTTGAAACCGTTTCATCAACACTCATAACGCCAGGCAGTGCTTGCACAGTTTGAAGTACGTCAGATTCAATGAGTCCAGGCAATAATGTAAATTCACTGTAGTCAATTGAAGTACTTCCATCTTGCCTTTTGTCTATACCTCTTACAATGTAACCTGTAATCACTATCGGACTAATGGCTTGTTTTTCTTCAGCCATAACTATTGTTTCGCAATTATCTAAATTGAAAAAGCTTGCTACTTGTTCGATAGTTTTGAAGCCAATATGCCTAATGGTTAATAAGTCGGTTGAGGATTTCAAATCGATTTCAAAATACCCATTCTCATCAGTAAAAGCATAGGAAGATTTGCTTTTGATTGTTGCTCCTAAAAGTGGTAGATTCAATTCTGAATCTTTTAAATAACCACATAATCGCAGCGATCTATAGATGCTATAAACTAAATCACTAACCTTCTCAAAAATTAAATCAGATTGCTTTTCGAGATTCTTAATTTTTGCAGACAAACTCAAATCTTGTGGTAAAGGAATAACAGTGACATCTTCCAAAAGACTACTCTCATAATTAAAAATAATAGCGTGTTCATTAGTGATGTGTTCCAATACTTCTGTAATAGGAACTTTCTTGTCTGTATGTTGTCCCTGTGATTTAAAAATCGGAACGATACACAACATCAGAAATATGTAAAGATTAGTTCTGTCCATTCCTTATAATGACCTCATTAGTATTTTGAATTGTGTAGGTCAAATTAAGGGGCTTGGTGATCGATTTTAGAGCATTTTCGAGGCTGTTGTGTTCAAAGGCTCCAGTAAACATTAAATCTTTTTCATTAAACTGAATTAGTACATCAACATTAAACTGTTTCTCGATTTCGTTAATAACATTAGCTATAGCCACATTTTCAAAAACACTCATGTTTTTAAGCCAGTAAGGTTCGGCGATTGTAATCGTTGTTTGATGCACATTTCCAGATGTTATTACCACTTCAGAACCAGCAGGAAGTTTAATATTTTCATTGCGATAAGTAACTTGAACAAGACCTTCATAACATGAGACTTTAAAGATACTGTCTCTGGAAAGCACATTAAATTCGGTTCCCAGAACACTTACTTTACCAGATTCGGTATTAACATCAAAACGTTTCCCTTTTTCAACATCGAAGAAGGCTTCACCTTTTAAAGATAATGTTCTTTCTTTGTTCCAGTTTGACGCATTGTATTCTAACTGAGATAACTCATTTAATTTTACAATAGAGTTGTCTGGTAATGTGATGGTTTCATTTTGAGCAACAACAGTATCAAAAGTGTTTATATTATCTTTTCTCAAAAACGTAAAAATTGCAATACCAATGAGTAAAATAGCTGCAATTTTTGAAGCTGTTTTAATCCAATTTAATTTAGATGGTTTAGCCTCTAATAGGTTGTCAATAGCATCAAAAGATCTGACTTTAGCATGTGTAGCACCGTCAAAACGATTTGCTTCATCAATGATTTCTTGGTAGAATTCAGCATCATTTAAAGCATGAAAGGCTTTTGCTTCAGCTTCAGTTAAGTCATTGTTCAACCATTTTTTTATTAAGTATTCGTTCTCCATAACTATCGGTTATACTTATAAAACAACTAAGGTTTCGATTGTCCCAAGATTATTTTCTTTTTAGTTCTTCAAGCTGTTCTTTTAATTTATTGAAAGCTGCGTAAATTCTATGTTCAGCTACTTTTTTAGTAATGCCCAAAAGGTCTGCAATTTCTTTATGGGTTTTCCCGTCAACTTTACTTAAAAGAAAAGCAACTCTTTCTTCTTCCTTCAAATTTGACAATGCAGTTTCATAGCGTTTTAAAAATTCCTTTTTACGCAACACAAATTCTGGAGATTCATTGGTATAATCTTTGGGTTTTATTTGTTGGTGTTTTAAAATGATTTTTTGATGCTTAACTTCATTTAGCATCATATTGTTCGCAACGGTATATAAATAAGATTTAGCTGCTTCTGGTTTTACTTTAGCGCAATTCTCCCATAATGTAATAAAGGCATCTTGAACTTTATCTGATGGATTTAATAATTCACCATATTTATAAAACAAGATGTTACTCAAACTTTGAGCATACTTTTCATAAAGCTTTGAAAAGCGCAGTTTGTCACATATATTTTGATGTAATGACGTTCCCAATTACGATATTTTTGAAGTTTAAGAACAGAAAGATATAATTTTCTTGGGACATTTCTTTACAGAGTTGTTTTAATAATAAAGGGCACACTATTAAACCATAAATAAAATTATTATGAAAGCAATTAAACCAATCTTATTCGTCGTATTTTCAATTTTACTTACAATGACGTCATGTAGAACAGAAGACGATTTAAGCATCGATCCTCCTATTGAAGATACTATAGAAGCGAATTCAACAATAGCAAATCTGATGAGTAGAACAGCATCTAATGATGGTTCTAATGACAATATAATTGATGGAGCAAGTTGTTTAAGTGTTCAGCTTCCAGTAACAGTTACCGTAAATGGAATAGAATTAATCATTAATGATGATGATGGTTATGAGGATATTGAACATATTATTGATCTTTTTGATGATGATATAGATTCTGTAATCATTTCGTATCCAGTGACCATTATATTAGTTGATTTTACAACAGTAGTGGTTAATTCAGATTCAGAATTGGCAACTTACACTTCAACCTGTTTAGGCAATAATGAAAATGATGATGATATCGAGTGTATTGATTTTCAATATCCAATAACGGTGTCGTTTTTTGACGAGAATAACGATTTAATATCTACCGTAGATATCAATAATGACAATGAAATGTATGATTTTATTGATGACCTAGATCAATATACTGCTGTAACGATTAGCTTTCCAATTACAGTAGTTCTTGCCGATGGTACTACTCAAATCGTCAACAATATACAAGAATTGGCAACAGTTATTGAAGCTGCCGATGACAGTTGTGATGAAGATGATGATAACGATTTTGATGATGACGATTGTGATTCATGTTCTGTAAGTGATCTTGAAACGTTATTTGCTGATTGTATGGAGTGGACTGTAGATAAGTTAGAGCGAAGTGATAATGATCTTGAAGACAATTATGTAGGCTACGTTTTTGAATTTAATAACGATGGAACGCTGACCGTTACTCAAGGTGCAAATATTTTTAATGGTTCATGGCAAGCATCAGGTACAGGAAATAACATCGATGTCGTGATTAATGTTACTGGATTAAACGATTTTAATGACACATGGAATTTACATGAAATAGAGCAAGAACCAGGTGAAGTGAAAGTCGATTTAAGATTAGGTGACGATCGTTTACGATTTGAAAGTGACTGTTCAAGCAATGGAGGCATTAATGATACAGATTTGGTTAATGCTTTAACTAATGGAGATTGGTACGTTACTTATTATTTTGATGATACAGATGAAACAGCAGACTTCGCTGATTATGTTTTCAATTTTGCTACTAATAATACGGCAACAGCAACAGATACCAGTGGAGCAACAAATGGAACCTGGTCAACATCTTCTGGTGACGATACAGAGCTTGGTCTTAATTTAAATTTTGGTTCAGGTATACCACTTGATGAATTAGCAGATGATTGGGATGTTTTGGAAGTGACCAATGACATAATTAGGTTAAAGGATATTAGTGGTGGAGATGGTTCTGAAGATTTCTTAACTTTTGAAAGAACGCCTTTTGAAGGTGGAAATGGAAGCGATGATTTGACCAACATTTTATCTGATGGCTTATGGTTTGTGTTTTCCTATTTTGAAGATGCAGACGATCAAACATCAAATTATACAGGTTATCAGTTAGACTTTAATAGTGCAGGAACTGTGGTTGCCAGTAATGGTTCTAACACTAACAATGGTACTTGGATGGTGTTGAGCAATGGAAATCAATTGGCAATTGATTTTGGCACAGATCTACCTTTTGAAGAGTTCAATGATGACGATTGGGATGTGATTTCTGTTTCAGATAATGAGGTTATTATTCAAGATGTGAGTGGTGGAAATGGTGGAACGGACACTTTAACACTCCAAAAACTTTAATACAAAATAGTTAAACTTAAAAACAACAATTATGAAAAAAGGATTTTATTTCGGTGTATTAGTGATGTTAGGTTTTTCCTTAATGTCTTCAATGTGTTCAAATGATGACGATGGAGGAAGCCCTAGTAACAACACTCAACAAATTGCTCAGATAGAAAGCACAGCTGAATCTGGTTCCTGGAGAATTACAAATTTTAATGATTCTGGACAAAACGAAACATCAGATTTTACTGGTTATGCGTTTACGTTCAACTCTGATGGTTCGCTAATTGCTACAAATGGGTCTGATTCATTGACTGGAACATGGTCTGTCACAAACGACAGTAATAGTAGCGATGATAGTAGTAGTGATGACGATATTGATTTTAATATCTTCTTCCCAGTTCCTGAAAGTAATAATTTTGAAGATTTAAATGATGATTGGGATATTACTTCTGTTTCATCTACCAAAATTGAACTTATAGATATCAGTGGAGGTAATGGTGGAACTGACATTCTGGTTTTTGAAAAGAATTGATTAGACATATAAAATTGAATTAGTCAAATAGTCCCTCATCCCCAAACATTTGATTAATAGTAAGCCAACCATTAGATTATGGTTGGTTTTTTTATGTGCTTGATTCAAAATTTTTAGTATCTGTATTTGGTGTATGTCCATGTGCAATTTTCCAATGAGCAGATGCGTCAAAAATTATTTTTAATAAGTTAGTTTTCATTTGGTTTAAGTTCAAAAACGCTTTCAAATTCTTTATCTTTGGTATCAAAAATTTATGAAAAGGAACATGATGAAAAACGATTTTAAACCCTTACTAATTGAGCAGCTTTCAGATGCTTTGTGCATCGAGAAGGAAAGTGAATTATTGTTGCCTAAACTTCAATCAGTAACTACAAAGGAATCTTTAAAAGACACGCTTCAGGCACAGTTGGTAACTGTACAATCAAGTATTGAAAAACTTGAAGCCCTTGCTGAAATAGTTGAGGTTGATGTTTTAAATGCTAATTGCAAAGCAGTGAAAATTATTGTAGAAAAAGCACATGATTATTTAGAGGCTGATACCGTAAGCGATGCAGGAATTTTAAGTCATTTAGAACGTATTAACCAGTATAAATCTGCGGTTTATAATTCAGCGATACGTTTTGCTAGAGAACTCAATAATATCAAATTGCAACAAGAATTGCAGAATCTCTCTAATCACGCTTATAATATGATAGATAGGCTTGGTAGGATCGACAGTGATCAATCTGACGAAAGAGCAATTAACAGCCTTTAATTCTCCTTTAGCTTTTTTATTTAGCTAAAATAAAACATCTTAAAACGAAAAAAAGCCTCGGAAATAATATTATTTCCGAGGCTTTTTACTATTGCATATATATATTAGGCTGATACAGCTAACCTATTTTGAATTTTGTATTGATTCGGAGAACAATTGT
This sequence comes from Psychroserpens mesophilus, assembly GCF_000826645.1. Classification (GTDB taxonomy): domain Bacteria; phylum Bacteroidota; class Bacteroidia; order Flavobacteriales; family Flavobacteriaceae; genus Psychroserpens; species Psychroserpens mesophilus. The sequence goes on along the minus strand of NZ_JXJP01000013.1, from coordinate 110,145 downwards.
ATTTAGCTTTAAAAATTTTGGAAAAATAACTTCTACTTGAAAATCCAAGTGTATATAAAATTTCACTAATGTTCATATCTGTTGTTTTGATTAACTCTTCAGATTTCGTTACACGTACATCACGAATATAGTCGTTAACAGTAGTATTATGCATCAATTTGAAACCTTCTTGAATTTTAGATGGCGATAATCCAATCTTTTGAGCCAATTCTATAACAGTTAAATTGGTTTCAGGAAAATTGTTTATAAACTCGCTTAAGTCTTTTACCTTAGACATTTCATCTCGAGTCAAATTCCCTGTAGGATTTTCTTTGTGTTCTAAATCCAATTTATGTTGCTCAATTTCTAAAGCTAGAATGACATTTACTAGCCCTTCAATTAATAAGGTTCTTACAACACCCTCTTGTCTTACAGCTTGTAATTGTTTGATGCGTTCAGCAATTTTCAAGTTATGGGAACCAACAATTATAACGTCATTATTATAATTATTTACAAATTGTTCTTTAAGTTGGTGATTGATTATGTAGTTACCATTATTGGAATCTAAACTTACATCTACATTGATGAATGACGCTGTCACTAAGGTGTCTTTTTCAAAATAAATTATATTTTGTTCTTGAGTGATATTAGTCAATATACCTGTTTGAAAAGTCTCTAATTCAACTCTCTTATCATTTTCGTTAAATCTATGTGCTAATTTTCCTTCCGAACAATAAGCGAAATTTAAATACTTTTTAATTGGTAACTTAAAAATTAATTGGACATCTTCATTGAAGGTTAAGTCAAATTGTAAAAAAGAAATGCCACCATTTAATTGCATTCCTCTAATTGAACCATATGCCATCTCAGAATCTATTTTTAAAATATGCTCTCTTAAGTTTTTAGAATAATCTCCGCCAAGTGTTTGAGTCAAAAAATTAAAAGTATCGTTAATTTTTGTTGAGTTAATGTGTATCGTTTTCATAATTATTCAGATTGATTAATATTCTGATACAAATATGCAACGCAATTACAGCTTCGGTGTTACACAATTTCAGGATTGTGTTATATAATTTCAGGAATAGGGGTAAATCTACAGAAAACAGGGTTTAAAATAGGCAATCAGCCTTAATTGGTATGTAATTTTAGATTACCACTTGGAAGGTATATTGTAAAAATGGAACCTTTGGCGGGAATTCCTGTAGCATAGATATGTCCGTGATGTTTTAAAACAATTTTCTTACAAATTGCCAGTCCTAATCCAGTGCCTGAATATTCATTTTTATTGTGAAGTCTGTGAAATAGTTCAAAGATGTTTGAATTTTCCTGTTGATCAAATCCAATCCCATTGTCCATGATTTTAATACAGTGATAATATGTATGTGTCTTAATGAATTCTTGTGGAATTTGTTTGCTGTGAACTTTTGAATATTCAACGATGATTTTAACTGATTTCTGAGTAGATCTGTACTTAATTGCATTACCGATAAGATTGGTAAATAATTGTTCCATTAAAAAAGGAATAGCATTTATTTCGGGTAGATTGTCAATTTTAATTTGAATACCAAGATCATCAATCGTTTCAGAGAAAACATCTAACACTTCGTTAAGGACGATATTTAAATCTACCAATTCATATTCATAATCTTTATTGTCAATTCGGGATAATGCTAATAAGTTGTTTATGAGACTCCGCATTCGGGAAGATGCTTTTTCAATTTTAGAAAAATAAGTTTTAACTTTTTCACTTAAATTTTCAGCTTCAAAATCATTTATTCTGGAAATGAACATTTGAATTTTCCGTAAGGGTTCCTGAAGGTCATGACTGGCAACACGATTAAATGAATCTAATTCTGCATTACGTTGTGTTAATTCAATATTTCTAGATTTTAATTTATGCTCAATCCCTTTATTTTCAGTTATATCTTGAATAACTCCAACCATAATTTTTTTACCATCTCGCAGTCCAAAATCTCCTCTGGTATATAAATATTTAATTTGGTTGACATTCGTGATAACTCTAAATACAAAATTGATGGGTTTACTATTCTCGATAGCCTGTTTGAGTTGATTGTCATATTCTATTAAATCTTCAGGATGTGTAAACTCTCTAAATTTTTCTGCCGACATTCGAAATGACTGTGGCTCAAACCCTAAGATTCTAAAGACATTATCAGACATCTGAGAAAAATCCTCATCCATATACCAGACATAACTACCAAGTTTAGCGACCTCTTCTGCTTCATGAAAGAGTGTATTTTTAAGGTAGAGATCTTTGTTTGTTGTTTCTAATTTTTTCTGGTTAGCATAAAGTTCAGTAAGTTCAGTGACTATGACCTGAAGACCTGTTTCAACAGGAATATAGCGTACTTTAAAACTTCGGTTTTCATTGTTTATTGAAACCTCGATCACTTTTTCAAAAATTTCCTGGTTTTCAAAAGCGTAAATTAGTTGATCAAATAAATCAGACGTTTTCAAAAATGGAAACAATTCGCTGGCCTTTTTGCCTACAATGTTCTTATCAGTGACATCAGTGATTAAGGCATTTGTTTTACTGGCGTAAGTGATTCTAAAATCTTTTAGCTTGTGGTTGTCATCGAAAACAGGCTCGTAAAATATGGCAACATCATTAGTGTTTTCTAAAATTGAATCTAATACACTTGATTTTTCATTAATTATTTTTTTGGCGATATATAATTTATAAAGAGATAAAATAATTACCAGCATCGCAATTAAAGATGCTAAAATAAAAAGTATAGGTTTGGCTTTGTTTAAAGCTACAAAATGTCCGATATCTGATTTTAATTTTTCTTCATGCTCATCAATTAATGCTTGCTTGTATTTCGAGCCTTTTGAGAAGTATTGTGATATGGATTGTTCCAAGTCTTCTGTCGTGTTATCAAAAGATAAGAATACATTTAAATGGCTATATAAAGCCTTATGATTCATTAAAAAACTGTCATAAACTTTATAATTTCGATCTAAAGTTTTTATTAACGATGCATTTGAAGTTTCAATGGAATCTAAATAAGATCGTGTTAGATCTGATTTGTAATAATTGCTTTCAACATCCTTCAGGTTAAAGATGAGTTGATGAAGACTCCTGGTTTCCTGTATGTTTTTAGCAATGACTTCGCCAGATTTTTGAAGTTGAAGAATCTCAAAGGTTATAAATATGAAAATGAGAAGTAGTAAAACAATTGATATTCCGAGAGATACATTGTATTTTTTAGTTTTTGGTAATATTGTTGAAATACTTTTCATCAAATACGAAATAAAAATGTCTCACGGTTTAAGTTAGAAGTATGGTATTGCCAATTGATTTTTAATACTTTTTCGATAGATGTTTTTAATGAATTAAAATTATCAGGTTTATTAATGTAAATGTTTGCGCCATTTACGAAGGTGGTTTCTATGTCTTTTTCAGAAGATGATGTAGAATAAATGGCTATAAGAAGATCTTTCAGTTTATCTGAATTTTTTATTTCCTTAAGACATTCTAATCCGTTTTTTATTGGCATATTAAGATCTAAAAAAATTAAATGAGGCAATTTAGCATCATCAGCGTTAAGATAACTCATTAATTCGTTTCCATTTTCAAATAAAACCAACTCGGTTTCTATGTCTATAGACTCTATAGATTCTTGAAAAAATAAACGATCATCTTCATCATCGTCTGTTAAAAACACTCTAAGCATAACTTACTGTTTAAGGGTTTATTAATGCTTTCCTTTTTTGAATAATTTGTTGGAAAGTTGAGGGCGTCATGCCTGTTGTTTTTTTAAATTGTCTTGACAAATGCGCTACGCTACTATATTTTAAACGATAAGCTATTTCTGTTAACGTTAAATTAGAACGTAATAATAATTCTTTGGCTTTATCTACTTTACACAAAATTATAAAACTTTCGATTGATGTATAAGTCGTTTCAGAAAATACTGAGGACAAATAAGCATAGGAATAGTTTAATGTTTGTGATAAATAATCTGAAGTATTACAACGAATGGGTTGATCATCATCTAACATATGACTAATAACGGATTTAATACGTTCTACCAATGCCTGATTTTTGTCGTCTATTATGCTAATAGCGTATGGTTTTAAAATAGATTCCAATTCGTCAAGTAATGTCTTGCTTAAATCCTCATCAAATAAGATTTCGTTATTTCCAACCAATATATAATTTACGTTTAACACGTCTAACTTCTCCTTTAATATCGAGGCAAAAGTTTTCGAATAATCATATGAAATTAATACTTTTTTCAATCTTGCTGAATTTCTGATTAAAACAAATTTAGTTAAAATGAATCTCTCTTTGAGATAATGTTTAACTTTTGTTATTGAAATTCCTGATAGAGTTATACAAAAGCCTAAAAGCGGTATTTGTATTATCTGGTGTTATGAATAAGCATTATTAGATTTTCGCTCTAAAATGATTTTCTAAGTATTTAAGATTTGTTTCTATTAAATGAGCCTGTTTAAGTCACAAAGTGTTCACTGCAAAGGACACGATTAATGGAGTCCTTTTGTGGTGTCCATTAGATCATAATTTGATTACAAAGCTTTTTCTAAATAATTTGCTTTATCATAACTACGTTGTATGGCGTCTCTTTGTTTTTTTAAGATGCTGGTCGTTGTAGGAGGCAATAATTGATCTTCTAAAACTTCGTTATAGTCATTTAGCGCTGCTTTTTCACCATTTCTAACCTCTTCAAGCATGGTTTCTTCATTTTCTGAAGAAAATAATGCCTTTGTGTCCATCCATGCTCTGTGCAAAAAACCTGAAATACTTCCATTTTGTTTTGTTATGTCACAGCCGTTTGCAACAATTTCTTGCCTTAATTCATTTCTAAATTGAAGACGTTCTTCGGCTTTAGACATGAAAAATTTCTGGAGTGCGTTAGATTCAATATTTTCAGCAGCCTTCTTAAAACCTTGTTCTGCATCATAAGATTTTTCAAGTAATTCGTTTAATTTTTTTTCTGTGCTTTCTGAAAAAATTCCCATAATAAATAATTTAATACTATGCAGTAAAAAAAATGATGCTTACTGCTTTACATCGTTTTCAGTTTGCTTCAAATGTAAAATTTAGATGCATTTTTTATTAATGCAACTAAACGGTTTTTTGACTCAATAACACTTGAGAGATAAAATGGATTGAAGAACATGCAACTAACGCTAAGTCAAAATTCTAATGAATTAGAATACGAATGTATTGAGTCAGTTTTAAACACGATGTACACGTAATTTTGTATTCAGATTAATTTTAAAACGATAATGTCATGAATATAAAGATACTCACTCCTCTTTTTATGTGCTTAACCATATTTGTATATAGTCAAAATATTAGGTTGCAACATAATGTAAACTACGAAGCAAAACATTTGAAGCAAAACCTTAATCAATTAGGCGACAGTCTGCTTTTAGAAAGTATCAATACCATTCGTAAAGTTGATATATTTAATAAGGATTATTCTAAAACTTTTAATATTGAAAGTCATAAAACAAAAATAGATTTAAAAACATTGCCTATTGGAAACTTTATCGTTAACGTTAGAATGGGAAGAAAACATATTGTTTTGTATTTAGAAAAACATGATGACAAAAAACTGGAAGCTTTAAACAAAAATGCCAAAAACAATGTATTAATTACTGCTAATGACGACTTGAATTTTAAAACTAATAAGGCCTCATTAGTGGATGCAGTTGTCAATAAACCTCCTCATCATAAAAGTTCTTATTATTGGGTAGTCTATGAATGTAATAACAATTTTGGTTCAAGCAAAACTATGAAATTAGAAGACAAGAGAAAGGTTGATAAATTAATAGCTAGAAATAAATTAGAACGTAAAACCAAACTAGGAAAACATAATAGGCTATATGTTTTTGAAGTCTATGATGTTTCAGAATTTATGGATAAGCAATCAAAGAATCCTGAATTTTATAGGAGTTCAAATGATTCAACTCTTTTTAATGAAATACCGTTATATCATACATTCAGTCCAATACAAACTGTTGCAACGATACCATAAGTAGTGGTTTAAAATTAAAAACCTTGACACCAAAAATTTAATACTTTAAAATTGATTACTAGCAAAGCTAGATAACATAACCTCATACAATTAGAAGCTGTATGAGGTTATTATTGTTTTTAAGCTAAAACCCAACTTGAATGAGTTAATACATGTTGTTATCGCATAATATCTTAGAGAAAAATAAAAATTATGGGCATTTTAGCAACAGATAACAAACAGCTTATCTATATCTACTCTCAAGATTCACCTTTAGGATTGAAGGTACTTTCTCATGTAAGAGATATTGATAGTCCGGTAAGGATTATTAACTTAAACAAGGAATCGCTTTCAGGTATTATATGGTTAGAAATCACAGCAATGTTAGGTGTTAGTTTCTCTGAATTGTTTAGAAGGGACTTTTCTTCATTATTTGGAAAGCAATTGGAAATGAATCTCACTGCGAGTGATTGGCTAAAACTAATAGAACACAATCCGTCATTACTTTACAGACCCATTGCTATCAATGGTACTCAAGCCAGGATTATAGAGGCTAAGTACGATATATTTGATTTTTATAAATCGGATGATTCTAATAAGAAATCGGCAATCTCAACATTGAAATTTGCCAATTCAAATAATTCAAATTTTCATAAAAGCGCCATTTAATACTGAGTTCAATTTTTACTTGGGCTCTAGAATAAGCGTTATTTTATTGAAATCAGCCGCACTATTAATTACCTTTCTGTAGTCTTCATAAATATCAATGTTGACATGATTCATTCTATAGTGTTCATCGGCCACAATGGTAAGTGTGTTTCCATCTAGAGTGTATGAAGAATCAAAACTCATTAATTTTTCATTATTGTCATTGCTATACGCATTGCTTATGTTAATGTCATCCAGATTAGCTACCGAATATCCTTCAGGTATGGTAATCGAAATGGTTCTTAAATAGCTCCTTTCAAATTCACTGTCTACCGGAAGCTTACGTTCTTTTTCCTGATACAATTCAGTTTGAGCACCAATTAAATCTCCAACACTAAATAAATATTTTTTTCCCGCTTTCTCTACAAAGGCACTTGAATTAAAATCAAGAATAAACTCAAGAGGCTGTTCTCCAAACAATTTAGGATCTTCATTATTCACCTTTTTATCTAAGATCTCAACATCTTCATCCAGACTTTTAGCAAAGCTTTCAATAACATCATCTTTATCTTCGGGTTTTATCAAATCCATATATGGATGAATATAAAGCGCGTAATATCCCGTCATTGATTTTGCCAAATTAATATTGATTTTCGTAAGATCAGTTTCGTCAAATTTTACATCAATAAGCATTTTGTCAATGGTGTTTTCAGCTTTAACAGGAGCAATGAAATCAACTTTGCCCACAGCAGATTTAAAGTCGCCAATAGCAACTTCTTTTATGAATAGGCCATAGGTGTCGGTTAAATAAGCAGGTGGAAACCCATACCTTGATTCAGTTTCTGAAGGTGACATGTATTTGTTTGTCTTTGGAAAATAGAATAGAAGATCATTTAAGAAATTATTAGCTTCAAAGTCCTTGTCAAATAACATATAATTTCGTTCGCAGGTATACACAAATTCAAAAGGGATGCCGATGTGTTTAAAAATAGCAGCATATAGTTTTATAATACCTCTTTCATTGGCAACTTTATCTTTAAGAATATCTTCTAACGAGGACAATTTTTCATTTCCAGCATCTGCAAGATAAATATTGGTTTTTAAATAAGTTTCTATAGTTTTAATTTTCTGCTCAACGGTTTCGTTGGCATCATAATCAATACCTTTTAAAAACTTCTTAAGACCTGATTCCGTTTTTTTTGAAGTGTCTTTATTGTAAAAATCATAGATGTTTTGAGAAACACTCGCATAAGATGTCATATCTTTTGCATTTGTAGCTGTGTTTTCATCTAGCGCATAAACTAAGTATTTCTTTTGCGCATTATAAGCTGATAACATTTCCCTTTCAAGAGCTTCAATCCTTGGGATTTTGAAATGCCAGCGATTTTTAGTTTCAATAATGGTATCTGTTTCAACGGCTTTCAAGCCATTGTAACTTTTGAATTTAAAAATGAGATTACTGGGTGCAAATAAATCGAATTCGACATTGTTTTTTTGAAAATCAGTTTGAAAGTTTAAGCGTTTCCCTTTATAACTCGGATAGCGATTTACGACGTAATAATATTCAATAAAACTACCTTTTTCAATCCCTTCGAAAGCAAAGTACTTATAGGTTCTGTTGGTTTCTTCATCAGTTGCTGTTAAGATTTTAGATTCATCAAGATTAACAACAGTGCCTTCTTTTGTAATGACTCTGGCTTTAGTGACTTCAAGTTTTGAGTCGGAAGAATATGGTAAATAAATCTTATTGTAACCTTCAATAGCATCGTCTGAATTTAAATAATACACATTGTGTTCTAAAAAGTATTCTACAAAATCACCTTCGTCATTGAAATAAAATTCGGTAACTACTTTCTCTTTAACCGAAGCAAGACTTTTTTCTGAAAACCCTTCATTGGAATAGCTAGGATTTTCTTCCCAGTCATAACTTTCATAAAAGGGTTGCGCAAATACAGTTGTTAAACTAAACAAACAAAGGAGCGTTATTAATAATTTAGAGTTCATTTATTATTGCTTTTTAAGAACAACAACTTCTTTAAAGTTTTTTTCTGCTTTTTTAATAGCAGCATTAACTTCTTTTTGTTGTTTCGGGTTGAGAGTTAAAAATTTCATTTTCAATTGATGCGTATAAATAATAGTGTCATCAACGTTTTCATAAGCGATGTCAAAGTCAAAATACGTGTTATGTAAAGAGAAGTTCTCTGGAAGATAATCAATGGCATAACCTTCGGGAATGTTTAGAGACGTTTTGTAATCGTAAAAACATTTGTAGTTGATTTCGGTATCATTTTCTCTGTCTTCTTCAGTTTTATAATACGCTAGGTCTTGATTTAAATTGAGATTAACATAAATTTCATCTCCTAAATTTTTAATGTAATCACTTATTTTAAACGTGTAGTCTATAATGAAGCTTTTGTCATATTCAAATTTGTTAGTTTCAGAAATAGAATCCACCAAGAATTTGTTGTTACCTTTTCGAAGTTTTCTGTTGTAATACGCTTTGAGTTTTACGTCTGTATCTTCATCTTCTAACTGAACAAAATAATCTCTTTTATAATAACCTGTTAGCTCAGTTTTACTTGTGCCAAGTAGTTCTTTACCGTCGATACTAAGTTCTGTATATTCCTTAAAATAATTAGTTTCAGGAGCCATAACTGGTACTTTTTTGATTTCAAAATCAGTTTCGCTTTTAGATATTAACGCTTCTTTACCTTGAATAAAAGACGAGGGCATTTCTAAGGGTAAATAACGACCAGTAGCATCTAGAAAATAGGTTTTATCATCTAAGTCTATAGATAAAATCATGTGGTTATCAACAATTGGTGTAGGTACTTCATTGTAGCTGTAAGGAATTGTTCGCGTTCCAATCCAGGTAAGGTTACCTTGTAATCCGGCAATTTTAAGCATTTCGTACAAAATACTCGAATTGTCTTTGCAATCGCCATATTTTTTATTGAATACATCGTTCGCTTCTCGAGGAATAAAGCCGCCTAAAGCATATTCAAAATCAATATATTTTATGTTTTTTTGAGTCCAGTAGTAAATAGCTCTCACTTTTTCAATATCACGTTCCTGATCTTTGGTTAAATCATTAACTAAAGCCACTAGTTTTGGGTCAGGTGCACTAGTGTTGATGTCTTTTACCAATGAATAATACCATGAGTACAAATCGGAAACATCATTTAAAACACTTATTTTTTTATCTCCAATTTTATAATTTGTAATAATTGGAACAATGTGAGGTAAAACTCGTTTATAAGTAGGCACATTGGCTTCACTTTTAAAGCGATCTACATTTGAAAGTTCCCAGGTGTAAATGATATTTCCTCTTTTTTCTTTTTTGCTGAAGACAATATCAAAATCCTCTGTATTGAACTCCTGAAATCTAAATTCGATATTTTTATCGGCAATTAGTGTGACTTTTTTCTTTTGTATCGGAAAGAAATCACCGAAGTAAATCGGACTTAAAAAACGTGGGTTCTTGACGTTTTCAGAGTATTGTAATTTTGTTTTTCCACCTACTGAAAGTTTAGGGAAAATAAAATTGAGAGATTTGGTATCATCGTGAAATGAATTATCTAATTCATCCTTTTCAATAAAATCTTCCACTTTATAGGCTTTATATTTGCCGTTATCAAATTCATATGAGGTTGCTTCAACAGAGTTTAATTCAAAAAACGCTGAAAAATTAAGTGCTCTTTTAGAACCATACGTTGCAGAATTATCCAAATAAAGATCTTCTTCAGTAAACGATTGTTCAATAGTTATTTCATCATTTTTTAAGGCGACAGAAATAACCACTTCATCTAACAATCTCACAATATGAGATTCGGGATATTTGTTTTTGTTTAATTCAAATTCTGCCGAAAGCTGAGCTTCAACATGACATGGAATGAAAACACTCAATAGAAGTAGTGTTAGAAAATTACCAGTTTTAATTTGTTGTAGCGTACACTGTGCCATTCGAATAATATTCTGTTTTTGTAAGACGTCCTGATTCGTCATAAAATTTTGCCTCGCCATGTCTTTCATCATTTAAAAAATTAATAGATTCTTTTAGTTTACCATTAGGATAAAATCGCTCTTTTAAACCATTGTTATCGCCATAGGTCAGATGTGTTTTTGATCTTATTTTTCCGTCTTCGAAGTAAGTAGTATTTACATCGTGAACTTCGCCTTTATCATAGATCGTCAAACTTTCCAGTTGTCCGTTGTAATAATAGGTTTTGTAATCGCCTTGAATGTCTCCATTGACATATTCAAATGTTCTTGACGGTTTGCCATTATCATAAAAAGCTTCAATTTTTATGGTTTCATTGGTAATAGGAATCATTTCTTTTTCGTTTCCGTTAGAATCCTGATAGGTGTAACCAATGAGTGTGCCATAATTGTAAATACGAACTAGTTGCAGTTTACCTGATGGACTGTAAAATTCTTTTCTTAAGTGTTCCTGATCATTTAAATATTCAGTAGTAATTGAAAGATTACCGTTTTCGTGATAGGATAAGGTTTTTCCAGATTGATTACCAAATTCGTAAGAATAGACATCTTCTAATTGTCCAGATTCAAAATAATTTTTTAATTCACCATGCAAATTACCATTGCGATAATTGGCAGTGCTTTTTACGTTTCCGTTGTCGTAATACCAGGTCCATTCACCAGTCATTTCATCATTATGATAACTTCCTGTGATACCAACATTACCATTAAAATTGTAAAATGTGTAGGCGCCATGTTTTAACTGATTAACGAAGTCTGTTTCTGTTTCTTTGTTGCCATTTTGGTAATGTGTTATGCGTTTAAATTTAGAATCAGAAGTACTTAAATTAACGGTTTCGAAAGCCTGTTCATCTGTATTAAAATAAACATCTTTAATAGGTAAGCCATATTCGTACGTTGATTCACGATTTAATTTTCCGTTAACACTCATATATTGTTGAGTGCCATGCAAATCGTCTTTATGGAAAAAATTTATAGCTTCCAGAGCACCATCAATGTAATAGTATCGCCATTCGCCATGCCTTAGACCATTTTTGTACCAACCTTGCGATTTCAATTGACCACTTTTATAAAAATACTGATAATAACTGGTACTGTTTTCTGCATTGTATTCGTGAGTGCTCTCAACATCTCCTGTGCTATAATAAATTTTATGCGTTTCAATCGGACTATCATTTTCATAAGTACCTTCTTCAGAAAGTGTCCCGTTATTCGTATAGAATTTCCAGTATCCAACTTTTCCACCACTTATGTCGTATAAACCTTCTGCAGCTTTATTGCCATTAGGATGATACCCTTCATAATAAAATTCGCCTCCCTTTTTTCTTTTATCGGAAAGGATATTTCCAGATTTATCATAAAATTTATAGCTGATAATTTCTCCTTTTCTGTATTGAAATTCAGACGTTAATTTACCGTCTCTATCATAAGTTTTGTAGAGATCATCTAATTGTCCGTTGCTATAAGTGTATTCACTATTTAGAATGCCATCGTCGTAAAAAGATTGCCATAATCCGTTAAAAAAGCCATTTACAGACTGACCGACTTCTTTTTTATTTCCGTTAGTATGATAAGTTATGTATGGCCCATCGAGTTTGTCGTCTTTATAACTTGCTTCTAAAGATTTTTGTTTATTCCAGTAATACTGAATCTCTTTTCCATTTCTTAAGTTATTTTCAAATTGAATTGTGGAGTACAAATCGCCATTTGCATAATACTCCTTAAAATCGCCAACAATGATATCTTCTTTATAATCTGCTTCAAACTCAATAAGAGATTCACCGATATCAAAAAATGCTAAATACTTACCATCAAGTTTACCTTCTTTGTAGTATTTTTTTTGTTTTAAACCTCCTTTATTAATGTAGTATTTGTATTCGCCATCATAATCATCATTCTTAGAATTAGCTAATATATATGGTTTTCCATCGTCGTAGTATAATTTGTTTTTACCATTTAATTTGCCGTCTTTATATATGGCAATTTCTCTTACAGCTCCATTGTCGTGATACCACGTCCATTCATTTTCACGTTCTCCCTTATTATTGTAAAAACCTTTGCTTGATAGCTGTCCGTTGTTGTTATAAAAAGTCCAGTCTCCTATACTAACACCGTTTTTTTCTTCTCCTTCTCCTTGAAAAACACCTTCATAGTAATAATGCGTTAGTTTTGAATTGGCATTTTCATTAAAAATCCCAAACCATTTGGTAACGTAAGCTTCAACAAACGTTTCTATATTGCCAGTGTTTTTTTCGATAATTTTCTTGTAGTCTTCATTTTTTATTGAGGCATTTATGGTGTAAGTAAAGTTATCAAAATAATCGTTAGAAGCGATCCATTGGTATAAAGGGATATAATAATTATCCCAAAAACCACCATTAGCTTTAATTGTTTTTAGCTGTTCTAGAAGCGCATGATTTTGCTTCACTATAGAGATTTTTATTTTATTTTCTATGTTGTAATTAGAGTTTAATGCGACTCTGTTGTTTAAGATAAGATCAATACTTTCAAATGCGCCGTCATCGGGTGAAATACTTAAACTTGAAATGGGCTCATTTTCATTTTTTGTAGAGACTATGTCATTGACATATTTTAACAAGCTAAACGCTCTTTCAGTATCAGGTTCTGAAAGCAAACTCATATTAAAACACATTAAGGCTTGCGCCATAAGTTGCTGGCGATAACAGATGTTGCCCAATTGTAAATGCGCATTTCTGTATAAGGGATTATAAATAATTGCATTTTGATAAGCTTCTACTGCTCCAGGAATATCATCTAAATTTTCTAAAGCGATACCTTTATTATACCAAAGTTTTGGGTTTTTCGGAAATAATTTTAATGCGTCTTCATAAACCGTTAGTGCGTCACTGTATTTCTCTTGACTTGAATAACTAACCCCTTTATTCATGAGTAGAAAAAGTTTCGATGTTTGATCACAATCAGAAGATAATCCTTCATTAGTTATGTCTAAGGCATCGTCAAATTTTTCTTGAGCAATGAGATAATATGATTTTGTGGTGAGTACAGAACAATAAGTAGAATCATTTTTATGGATTGTATTTAGTTGTTCAAGAACGTTGTCATAATCCTGTTCATTGGCACTTTCTGATACTTTAGCGTAAACAATTTCATAGTCTATATAAGGAATTTTTTCCTGGCTATAGGAAGCCAAACAAAACGATATAAACAAAACGGTAACTAAATATTTCATAATTGATGTAGAATTCTATTAAATAGACAATATACTATTGTTAGATATAAAATTTGAAAAAAGAACAAATTAATTTTGGTTTAAAGCTTCTTAATTACGTGTGTTACAATTCCCCAGATTTGAAAATCACTGCTTTCTGTAACTAAAATAGAATCATAAACTGGGTTTTCAGGTTGAAGATATACACCTTCTGAAGTGACTTTTAAACGCTTTACGGTAAATTCACCGTCAATAAAACACACTGCAATTTTATTGTGAACAGGTTCTAAGCTTTTGTCAACAACCAGTAAATCACCATCATCCAATCCAGCTCCAATCATTGATTGTCCGCTCACTCTGGCATAAAATGTGGCCTCTTTATTTCTTACTAACGTTTTGTCAAGACTAATTTTATATTCTTTAAAATCGTCGGCAGGAGAAGGGAAACCAGCCGAAATACCTGTTTGAGCTAAAACAATTTCTAGAGATTGTGTCTCATCTGGAGTATAAAACTCAAGTGCGTTTTTTGGAGTTAAGAATTTTAATGACATTTTACAGTAAGTATTTCGTTAATATTGGTCGTGTATTTTGAAGAAAAACGTTCTTGTCGCATTTTCCAAGTACGTTTCAAATCTTGATTACCTAATTTTATTTTATGTGATTCGTATTTTTTATTGATACGATCGATAGTTTTCATGAGAGGTTTATGTTTCGGGTTTTCAATTGTAAATAAGTTGAGTTGTCGCTCGTTTTTTGGTACTAATCCCATTAATATAACACCTGCTTTTTTGTAATGTAAGCCTTTTTTAAAAATATCTTTTAAAGCTTCAGTAGCATATTTACTAATAATTAAGCTGGAGTCTGTAGCATAAGGCAGATTTACAATAGTACTCATAGACTGATATCTTTCCCCTGTTCTATTGTGCTTATTATTTTTGATAAATACATAAATCATATTACAACAAGAATGTTGCTTGCGTAATTTTTCGGAGCAACTGGTCGCAAATGTAGAGATGCGTTCTTTTAAATTATCAAGATCAGTATAGGTGTATTCAAAACTAGGTGTTGTAGCAATAGCTTTTTTTTGTAGAATAGGTTCTTCTAACGCTAATGTTGAAATGCCCAATAATTCTTTTTTCAAGCGCAGACCTACAACAGCCATATTCGTTCTTATCCATTCATCGCTAAGTTGTGTAAAATCATAAGCATTGATACAGTGTCTTGATTTTAATCGTTTCTGCAAGCCACGACCTATACCCCAAACCGATTCGATTTTTGTCCATTTCAATGCTTTTACGCGTTTGTCTTCAGAATCTATCACATAAACACCATTGGTTTGTTTCGGATATTTTCTGGCAATTTTATTAGCAACTTTAGACAAAGCTTTAGTTGGAGCAATACCAACACATGTTGGAACGCCTGTCCATTTTAAAACACGTTGTCGTATCTGAAGGCCATAAGCATTAAAATCATAATCCTCAAATCCTTTAAATTGTAAAAAAGCTTCATCAATGCTGTAGACTTCTACACCTGGTGTAAATTGTTCTAAAATAGACATCACACGATTACTCATGTCGCCATAAAGAGGATAGTTTGATGAAAACACACGGATATTATGCGCTTTGAAAAACCCTTCATATTTAAATGCAGGTGCTCCCATTGGTAAACCCAAAGCTTTGGCTTCATCGCTACGAGAAATCACACAACCATCATTATTTGATAAAATGGCAACAGGTTTGTTGTTGAATTGTGGCTGAAAAACGCGTTCACATGAAGCATAAAAATTATTACAATCGACGAGTGCGAACATGAGCTAAAGATAGAATAAAACTTTTGTTTTTAATTCTGTTTTTTAGGAAGAGAACGTTAAATTTTTTTGAAGTAATCGTTAGTACATTCAGGATTAGCTTCGCTAAGTTGAGGATTGACTTCGGCCATCCCAATTAGATAATCTTGAGCAAGCATAGAAACCTAACACACCAAAAAAGGTGTGTAGATTTTTTCATTCAAAGAAATCATTAAGAACCTTTGGTTCAATAATTTAATTGAATAAAAAAACCTGCAACATTTGTTGCAGGTTTCCTTTTGCAGAGAGGAAGGGACTGTTTTTTATTAAATACAGTTAATTTGTAATTCACTAATTATTAAGTTTATTATATTTTAAATCGCTTAAAATCAATTTTTTATATTTTAAAACACTATTTAAACGGCTTGAAGTGTATTGAAATAAATGCAATAATTGTGGACTAAATGTGGACTAAAATATTACATTTGTATTATGGCGACAATAAAGTTTTATATACAAAGTAAAAAAAGTCCAGCAGGTATTTATGTTAGATTTAGAGATGGACGAGCAATAGATGCTAAATCAAAAACAAAATTTGTTATTAATCCATCAGATTGGAGTTCCTCTAAAGAACGACCAAAGAATTTAAAAGATGAGGGGTTTAAGAAACTAAATTCAGACTTAACACAATTTAAATCTGAATTACTAAATCACTATAATAAAAGCGTTAATAATTCTGTAATTGATTCAAGCTGGCTAAAAGATTTTATAAACCCTTCAATGAAGCAAGGTGATATTCCTACAAAACTTGTTGATTATTTTGATTATTATGCTTTAAGCAGAAAGGATATAATTAAACCCGAAACTTTCACCAAAATTAATACTAATAAATTATTTATTGAAAAGTTTGAATTGTACAAAAAGACAGAATTTTTCATAAAAGATGTTAATTTGCTTTTTATAAAGGAGTTTAAAGAGTTTTGTAACCAACACAATTTAGCTCAAAATACCTTTGCAAGAAAAGTGAGATACATTAAGACTATTTGTCTTCATGCACGGAAAAATGGGATTGAAACTCATTTTCAATTAGATAGTATTAAGTCTAAGAATGAAAAAATTCCAATAATTTTCTTGACAGAAACTGAATATAGTAATGTATGTAAAAAGGAATATGAGTTCGAGTATTTAAATAATGTAAGAGATTGGCTAATTGTCTGTTGCGAAACGGCTCAGCGAGTGTCTGATTTTATGCAGTTTACTAAAGATCAAATTCGTTTTGATGGTGAAGATTCGTTTATTGAATTTACACAAATCAAGACAGGGACGAAAATGTCTGTTTTCGTTACTCCAAAGCTTTCAAATTTACTAGACAAAAATGGAGGTAATTTCCCAAGAAAAATTAGTGCTGCTAAATTCAATAAATACGTCAAAGTTCTTTGTAAAGAAGGAGGTCTTACTAGTCTGGTTGATGGAGCACTTAAAAACAAAGAAACTAAAATAAGAGAAGTTGGGAAGTTTCCTAAATGGCAGTTAATCTCGTCTAAAGTTGGAAGGAAAACTTATGCCAGTAATTATTTTGGAAAACTTCCAAACGAACTTATTATGTCACAAACAGGACATAAAACAGAGTCTTCATTTCTTTTATATGTAGGTAAGACACAAACATCAATGTCCAAACAACTTGCAACTGCATTTAAGAATTTAAAAAATGAATAAATTATGAAAAAACTAACGTTTAAGGAATGGTATGATGGAGACGTGACTCTTCAATATGCTAAATTCATTTATAAGGGGAAAGAGAAAAAAGAAGATAAAGAAGATAAACCCGAATTAGTTTCTTGGGATGATTTTAGTGATGAAGATGTCGATCAAATAAAGAAAAAGCAAAAGGAAATATTTCACGAAATTATAAAACTTCGGTTGGATAAGTTAAAAGTCAATTTTAAAGAATCTTATAATCGCTCTCAAATAAAGGGTGAATTGTTAGAAATAGAAAAGCAGGAATGCATCAATATTTTATCTGCTCCTATACCTCAATCACAGAAAATAATATCTAAAGAATGGAATGTATTATTTGAGTTAGACGACTTGTTAAACATTCAATATTATTTTAAGAATGTGATTTTAGGAGGAAACGATGATGGGTATGATTTTATCCAATCCCCCAATGACAAATATCAAGATATAACAAAAACACCGTCTGAGGCGTATGCTCAATTACTATTCGATTATTTTCAATGGTTAGATGATAGTTTTAAAAGCCTAGACGAAAATTCAGATCAAGAAAAAAACAATAAGTCAAAAAAAAGAGACAAGACTAAAATGTTATGGTTTCAGGTTGGATTACTTTTTGCTAATGGAGAAATGGACCGTCTTATAAATAGGTATCAAGTTGGGGATCTCGCTAGTTATGCTGCAATTTCAAAAGAGCTTGGGAATGAAAACTTTAGACCCTATATATCAGAATCTATTCATGGTTCAAATAAAAATGACAAAAATATATTTTCAGACAGAAAGAAATTGCAAAGTATAATCGATTACTGTGAGAGTGAAGGTATTTCAATTATAGATAGTTTTACAATGCGTATGAATAAATATAAATAAATCAGTACTGAAACAGTACGGTACCGCGAGAGAGTACCGATGAATTAAATGGATATTGCTTTCAAATAAATTTTAAGCAAATGAAAAACCAAAATTCAAACTCAATAACTTTTGACAATTTGCCAAGTGCTGTTGCAAAAGTTTCCAATGAGGTTTCAATTATAAGAAACCAATTAGAAGAACTCAAAAACTCATTTGAGCCAAAAACTCCCGACGAAAATCTTACTCGTGATGAAGTTGCCAAAATATTAAAATGTGACGTCTCCACTGTTCATAATTGGACAGTTAAAGGGAAGCTAAAAAAGTACGGAATAGGCAATAAGGTATACTATAAGAGAGCCGAAGTTGAAGCTGCAATTATAGCCATTTAATTTTTTTGTTATGAAGTGGTTACACGAAGGGTTAATAAACCCAGAAGCTGAATATATCAGCTTAAAGGAAATAGGAAAGCTATTTAGTCCCCCAATTTCGCAGGTCAGCCTTTGGAAATGGAAAAAGCAAGGTGAATTTAAACTCACACCTTACCTTTTTGGAAACAAGAAATTCTACAAGTTGAAAGAAGTACTTGATGAAATAGAACGTCATAAAATTTTGTAACTATGGGAGTCAACAATAATAAAGAAGATGTTTTATCGAAAATAAATTCTTACGAGGCACTAAACAGGTATTTAAAACCTTATCATAACTCATCAATGTTAAAGAAAGGGAAATTAATATCTAATCCATTTTTAGATGTTAAGCAGAAAACACCTTCCTTTAACATTTATAAGGGTAATAATGGAACATGGAGATATAAAGATTTTGCAACATCAGATGATGGTGATGTAATTGATTTAATTATGAAACTAAAAGGTGTTAATTTCAAGGATGCTTTAAAAGTATTAAGCCAAGATTTCAATCTAGTTAATGAAAACCCAAATCATAGTTTACTTGAAATTAGTCATTTTGAATGGGGTGTTGATTATATTAATTTTTGGAATTCTTACAATATTGAAAAAGAGGCATTAATTAAGTTTGACGTGTTTCCAGTTAATTTCTTCACTAGAAAATTAAAGAAAGGGTTATTTTCAAAGGTTCAATCAACGAAAGACAACCCAATATATTCTTATAAAATCAGTAATGATTGTTATAAAATTTATCAACCTTTTTCTCCAAAGTATAAATTTAGTTGGTTAGGTGTTAAGCCTGAAGGATATGTGTTTGGACTAGATCAGTTGCCAGATGAAGGTGATGTTGTTTTTATCACAGGTGGAGAAAAAGATGTAATGTCTTTTTTTTCTACAAACTATTCTGCTATTAGTTTGAATAGTGAAACTGCACTTCCTACGCAGGAATTAATTAGTGATTTAAAGTTCCGTTTTAAAGATGTTGTCATTTGCTATGATATTGACGAAACAGGCTTAGAGCAATCAAAAAAAATAGCTCAAAAGTATGGTTTGAAGAGGTTGATATTACCCAAAGAATTGGAAGAAAAATCGGGTAAAGATATATCAGATTTACTTAAACTTGGTTTAGAATTTAATTATAAAAAGTCAGAAATTGAAGATTATTCTAAAGACGAAAATTTACACGGTTATCTTCCTTTGTTACTAAAAACACAGAAGGCACTAACAGACCGTAAGTCCGAAAAAATAGCTAAAACAGAACCAATATTAACCCAAAACGGGCAGAGTATCATTTTCCCTAGAACAATTAATATAATTCAAGGTAAAGCAGGTGTACATAAAAGCAGATTAGCTGAAACTTTTTGTAGTGTGTTTATTAAGCATCAAGAATATGAAAATTATCATCTAGGCTTTAAAACGAGTATTAGTAATAAACCGACTGTGTGTTATGTTGATACAGAAAGAAATCTAACGGATCAATTTCCCTATGCAATTCAACAGATGCTTCAGAAAGCGGGTTACTCCAAAAGCGATAATCCTAGCCAACTTGATTACATATCTTTATTAGAAATCCCTAGAAAAGACCGTTTCAAGGCACTAACAGATTATTTAAATTATGTTCGTCAAAAATTTCAAGGACATTTAATAATCATTCTAGATGTTGTTACAGATTGTATTAAAGATTTTAACCGATCAGATGATAGTATGCAACTTATTGATTTAATGAATGTAGCGATCAATAAGTACGACGTCACTTTTATTGGATTAATTCACGAGAACCCAGGCAGTATAGATAAAGCAAGAGGACATTTGGGAACAGAACTTATGAATAAATCTAGCACTGTTATGCAGTTGGGTTTTGAAAAGGGTAAGAATGGAAAGCCAACGGATTTAATTTTACTCAACTTTTTGAAAGCTAGAAGCACCAAAAGATTTGAACCTATTTATTTGATGTATTGTGAAAAATCAAACGGATTATTTTTGGCTGATTCGGATCAGATTAAAGATGTTATTCATTCTCGTCATTTAAAAGCTGAAATTGATAGTGTTATTAAATTCTTAGAAGAGAATTTAAATGAACCAATAAGTAGTGGTGATTTACTAGCCTTGTTAAGTCGTGAATTTGATTGTAGTGATAAAATTATTAGGACTAGATTGAAAGAGATTGTCGAGACTAAAATTCAAATTGTAAAAAATAAAACACCCAACAACTTATTTAAAATTAAACAGGGGAAGGAAATGATATATAGTCTTGAACCAATTAATAATAGCACTGAACAGTTTTCCTTAAACACTAAGTAATTTAACAATGGAAGTTGGAAGCCCCTTATATAAGGCTTTTCCAGCTTCCATTGTTATTTTTTATCAATTTCACATAAACCAAATGTATGTTATTTTAAATCTTGTTTAAATGGAAAGTCGAATAACCTAAGCTAATATAAATTAACTTAGATTTAGTTAGCAAATCTTCTTATGAATTGAATGTTCTTCTTCCTATTTTTATAAAAAAAAGCTTATGAACACTGCTAAAGATCCATTAACTGGTGAGACATTCTTCAAACGAAGAAACAATCAAGTTTTTGCTAACCGTGAGAACCAAATAAAGTATAATAATATTAAAGCCCAAAAGCGGAGAGACTCAACAAAAGAAATAAACCAACTTCTAAATAATAACCGAAACATACTTAAAAGGGTTTTAGGTGGAGAACAAGAGGTCGTAAAAAGTTTAGATTTTTTATATGGTGCTGGATTTAATTTTGCGATTATTACCCATACTTGTAGAATTGGTGAGCAAAAATGCAACTGTATTTTCGATTATGCATATTTGTTTATTGAAGGTAATCAGGTTAAAATAATTAAACTTAAAAATTAAGTAATGGAGAATTTTATAAATACATACGAACTGGATTTTGTTAAGGACATTCCCACTGAATTTAAAAAAGTTGAGGCGAAAAATGATTCTCTAAAGCAAACAAATTTTTTATTAGTTGTAACACTCAGTTTTATCATAGGTCTTGGAGGTTTAGCAGCCTACTATAATTATTATGATAGTAAGAAGAAAATATCTTCGTTCAAAGAAATTGATAATACTTAAAGTATAAATTGATTGCACTAAATAAGAGCATACTTCCGCCAATATTTTCCATTTTAAAACCGAGATCGACCAAACGCTCGGTTTTTTTGTTTACGCTTTCGGCAAAAACTCCTAATTAACCATTGTATTTGGTTTGTGATTTCATACTTTTATTTTTTACATTAATATCAATTATTTAAAAATAAATGGCAATAAAAAAATCAGAATTATATAGCTCGTTATGGGCAAGTTGTGACGAATTAAGAGGCGGAATGGATGCAAGTCAATACAAAGATTATGTATTGGTGATGCTCTTTATAAAATATATAAGCGACAAATGGGCTGGTCAACCCTATGCACCGATTACAATTCCTAATGGTGCCAGTTTTAAAGATATGGTTGCTTTAAAAGGCTCAACCGATATTGGAGACCAAATCAACAAAAAAATTATTGCTCCAATTGCAGAAGCAAACCAGTTAGCAGATATGCCAGACTTTAACGATGTTACTAAGTTAGGTAGCGGAAAAGAAATGGTAGATAGATTAACCAATCTAATTGCAATCTTTGAAAACCCAAGTCTTGACTTTAGTAAAAACAAAGCCGAAGGGGATGATATTTTAGGTGATGCCTACGAATATTTAATGCGTCACTTTGCTACCGAAAGCGGAAAAAGCAAAGGGCAATTCTATACACCTGCTGAAGTTAGCCGAATAATGGCTAAAATAATTGGTATTGATAAAGAAGAAACCACTGCCGAAACAACAGTATATGACCCAGCTTGTGGTTCAGGTTCTCTATTGTTAAAAATAAGTGATGTTGCTAATGGTAAAGTAACGTTGTACGGACAAGAAAAAGATTCTGCAACTTCTGGTTTGGCTCGTATGAATATGATTTTACACAACGAACCAACTGCACTAATAAAACAAGGGAACACATTAGCAAAACCACTATTTGAAAACAAAGATGGTGACAACCTTAAAACCTTTGACTATGTAGTAGCCAATCCACCTTTTAGTGATAAACGTTGGAGCAACGGATTAAACTTACCGGAGGACAATCCTTATAACCGTTTTCAAGACTATGGTGTTCCACCTGTAAAGAATGGAGACTATGCGTTTTTATTACATATAGTACGCTCATTAAAACGTCACGGTAAAGGCGCTGTTATTTTACCTCACGGTGTTTTGTTTAGAGGAAATGCAGAAGCAGAAATTCGTAAAAACTTAATTAAAAAGGGTTATATAAAAGGTATTATTGGTTTACCTGCTAACTTGTTTTATGGTACAGGTATTCCTGCGTGTATTATTTTAATAGATAAAGAGAATGCCCAAAATCGAAAAGGTATTTTTATGATAGATGCGGGTAAAGGCTATATAAAAGATGGTAATAAAAACCGATTGCGTGAGCAAGATATTCATAGAGTAGCTGATGTATTTAACAACCAACAGCAAATAGCAGGTTTTAGTAAAATGGTGTCCATTACAGAGATAGAAACCAATGAGTTTAATCTAAATATCCCACGATATATAGAAAGCCAAGAAACTGAAGATATACAAGATATTGAAGCGCATTTATTAGGCGATATTCCAAATGCAGATATAGATGCACTACAACGCTTTTGGGATGTGTACCCTAACGTTAAAGGCGCTTTGTTTGCCCAAAGTAAAAGACCAAATTACAGTAGTTTAAAAGTGCCTAAAGATGATATTAAGACCACCATTTTTGAGCATCCAGAGTTTGTGGCTTTTAGTACGCAAATGGATAGTTTATTTACCGAATGGAAAACAGAAACGACAGCTACTTTCAAAGCTTTAACACAAGGTTTCAATCCAAAAGAATTAATATATAGCTTATCTGAAAATTTATTAAATCAATACACCAATAAGGCATTGATAGATCCTTATGATATGTACCAACATTTGATGAGTTATTGGTTTGAAATAATGCAAGATGATAGTTACATCATTACCCAAGATGGTTGGAAAGCTGAAACTTATAGAATTATAGTAGAAAACAAGCAAAAGAAAAAAGTAGATAAAGGTTGGACGTGCGACCTTGTACCTAAAGACTTGGTGATTAACCGGTATTTTAAAACTGAAAAAGAAACGTTAGAAACTTTACAAGCTGAAAAAGAAACTATTGCAAATGCCTTAACCGAATTAGAGGAAGAACACAGTAGTGAAGATGGTTATTTTGGAGAGATGGAAAAAGTAAACAAAGCCACTATAAATGCTCGTATAAAAGAATTAAAAAGCGAAACAGACATAGCTGATGAATTAAAAGTCTTGAAGCAATACATCGCTCTACTTACTAAACAAACCGCTACCAACAAAAAGATTAAAGAAGCAGAGGCAGCGTTAGATACTAAACTCTATGCAAAATACCCAACCTTAACAGAAGACGAGGTTAAACAATTGGTAGTAGATGATAAGTGGATGCACACCATAGAAACCACGATAAAAGACGAAATAGAACACATAAGCCAACGTTTAACCAACCGTGTAAAAGAATTAGCAGAACGCTACGAAAACCCTTTACCTCTTATTGATGATGAAGTAGAGAGTTTAGAAACCAAAGTGAACAAGCACTTACAAAAAATGGGGTTTGTATGGAGTTAACTCAAACAAAATTTAAACAAACTGAAGTTGGCTTGATTCCTGAAGACTGGGATTTAGTACCTTTTGATAAAATATTTTCATTTTATTCTACTTCAAATTATTCCAAGGCTCAAATGTCAGAGGATGATGAAGTAGGATGTATACATTATGGACTTATTCACGCAATTACAAATACTAAATATGACTTGAAAGCTGGTATCAAATACTATGTTACCTCTGAACAAGCTAAATATGAACTTGTATGTGATGGGGATGTTATTATGGTTGATGCATCAGAGGATTTGGCAGGTGTAAATAAATCCGTTGAGGTTTTTGGTGTGGGAAATAAAAAATACATATCTGGACTACATACTTATTTATTAAGAGATAAAAAATCTATGCTTGCCGATAATTTTAGAGGTATTCTCTTAAATTCTCAAACCGTAAAAAATCAAATGTTACAACTGGCGGTTGGAATGAAAGTGTTTGGAGTTTCAAAAACACAATTAATCAATGTTAAGCTTCCACTACCACCACTTCCAGAACAAAAAGCCATAGCCCAAGTATTAAGCGATACCGATATTTTAA
Source organism: Psychroserpens mesophilus (assembly GCF_000826645.1). Lineage (GTDB taxonomy): Bacteria > Bacteroidota > Bacteroidia > Flavobacteriales > Flavobacteriaceae > Psychroserpens > Psychroserpens mesophilus. Next base: position 85,284 of record NZ_JXJP01000013.1, on the reverse strand, counting down.
TACAAGCCATAGAGCAAAAACTCACTAAAAAAAGAGCTATTAAACAAGGTGCTATGCAAAAACTTTTAACACCTAAAGAAGATTGGGAGGTTAAGAAGCTAGGAGATATAGCAAGATATAGAAGAGGTAGTTTTCCACAGCCTTATGGTTTGCCACAATGGTATGATGAAAATAACGGAACACCATTTGTTCAAGTTTACGATGTAGATAAAAATATGCGTCTTAAATTAACTACAAAGCAAAAAATAAGTGATTTAGCTAAAGACAAAAGTGTATTTGTTGAAAAAGGAAATGTTGTAATTACGCTACAAGGTTCTATTGGAAGAATTGCGATTACCCAATATGATGCCTATGTTGATAGGACTTTATTGATATTTACTGATTATAAAGTTCCTATGAATAAGGTGTTTTTTGCATTTGTGATTCAAGAGAAATTTAGAATTGAAAAAGAGAATGCACCTGGTGGTATTATAAAAACAATAACAAAGGAAGAACTTTCAAAATTTGATATTCCTTTACCAAAAACAAAAGATGAACAAACAGAGATAGCTACAATACTTTCTGATATGGATGCTGACATTGAGCAACTAGAACAAAAGCTATCTAAATATAAAATGCTAAAGCAAGGGCTAATGCAAAACTTGTTAACGGGTAAAATTAGGTTGGTATGAGTATAGAGTTAATTGTCGGTATTATTGGTTCGGCTGTAACGCTTGTTATAGGTCTTTTTGGAGGTTTAATTACACATCGCTTTAATAAAAATTCAATAAAGCATTTTGAACAAACAGCAAAAATTGAAGAAGATAGGTTAATGAAAGAACTCTTTACAGAGTTTAATCAACGCTATGATAGAATTAATAATAAAATTGATAAAGTATCAAGACTACCTGAAGATAAATGGGAAAAGCTGAAAGAAGAAAAGAAAGAGAGGTATTCAGGAGTAGTTATTGACTTTTTTAATATCTGTGCAGAAGAATACCATTGGCATTCAGAAGGCAGAATAAATGGCAAAATTTGGGCAAGTTGGCATAAAGGAATGAATGATATTTATAGCAGAAGTCAAGTGATTCAAAATCTTTGGACTGAAGAATGTAAAAATGAGGGTTATAAATCGTATTACATTTCTAAAAAAGACGAGATTTTTACATTAAACGAATAAAACCGCTATTAATTTGAACGACAATAAATTTGAATTAAAATCTATACACCAATTAGAAAACTATCATTTTGTAGTAGAAAAATACCAAAGAGGTTACAAATGGGATATTCGTCAGGTAGAAGAGTTACTGAACGATATTGAGGAATTTGATGCTTCTAAAAATGGGTTTTATTGCCTACAACCTATTGTGATAAAAGAATTGTCAGAAAATTGTTTTGAGTTATTAGATGGGCAACAGCGTAGTACAACTCTATTCATTATTTTAAGTATTTTACAGCAAGAAAATATTCTTAAAACAGATGTTTCGCGCTTTACAATAAGTTACAAAACAAGAACAGCAAGCGAAACTTTTTTAAAAGACATACATAATTTACATTCAGTAACAGAGCAGGTAACAGAACTAAATCAAAAATCGGTTAATGCACTTTGGGAAAACTATATAGAGCTTCACAAAACAAATGATAATGTAGATAATTATCATTTCTTTATGGCTTACTACGTAATAAGGCATTGGGTAAATGACAGAAACCAAATAGACTTAAATAGTTTTAAAGATAAGTTGTTATATAATACCAAAGTCATTTGGTATAATGTAGTAAGCAATACACCTTCGGAAGAGGTTTTTATTAACTTCAATCAAGGGAAAATTGATTTAGCACAAGCAGAGTTAATTAAAGCTCTTTTTGTATTACAACTAAAAAACGAAACAAATCACGAGCTTCAAATATTAAAAATAAATCAGTTTGCGCAAGAATGGAATGCTATTGAAAACAAACTGCAAGACGATAGTTTTTGGTATTTTGTAAGCAACGATAATAGTGATAAAGACCAAGCAAATCGTATAGATTTACTTTTTAATATTGTAAAAGAAAAAGCAAATAAATCAAACGACAAACTTTTTGCTTATAGAAAGTATTTAGATGATTTTATTGAAGAAAACAAAGCACCATCCCTTACAGAAGATCCATTACAATGGTTTGAAGTAAAAAACACTTATGATATTCTTTTAGAGTGGTATAACAACCGTAGTTTGTATCACCTAATAGGTTTTATCATTTATGAAAAATTGAGTGATATTAAATCTATCATAGGGCAATATAAAGAGATAACTTCTAAATCAGTATTTAGAGAAGACCTTACTAAACTCATCAGAGAAAAATATATTGATGCAGAAAAATATCGATTAGAGAATTTAAGTTACGAAACACCCAGACAAACACATTCTATTTTACTCTTATTTAATTTGATTTCTTATGAAAATAGTGATTTTTCATATCGCTTTCCTTTTCATTTATTTAAAACTACATTTTGGAGTTTAGAGCATATTCACGCACAAAATTCTGAAAAATTTGAAACCGTTATACAAGTAGTAGATTGGGTTAAAGACTTAAAGTCATTAAATGAAAACTTCAAAAAAGCAAACGAGCATCAAGAAATAACAATTGATTTTTCTGAAATTGATGATTGCATCAAAACATTAGATACTCACGCATCTATTACAAAGGAGCTAAAGGATGTTATGAGTAGTTTAGAGACCCTAACAAATGATGTTTTTAACAAACATAGTTTAGAAAACTTGTGCTTGTTAGACGGTGTTACTAATAGCCATTTTAACAATGATAATTTTGTGAGTAAGCGAGATAAATTACTAAAAATAGATGCAGGTAGCTATTTAGATAAAAATGATAAGAGAGTAAAAGCCTTTATTCCTTTAGCAACAAAAAACATCTTCCTAAAGTATTATTCACAAGATACATTGACTTTTCAAATGAGTTATTGGGGTTATGAGGACAGAAAACAGTATGTAGGTGCCATAGCGCAAACATTTGCTTCTTTTTTTAATTTAAAATTAGGTAAAGATGGAGAGTAAACACATACATACGTTTTGGGATTTATTAAAGAATCATCAAATTGAAATACCTGTAATACAGAGAGATTATGCCCAAGGAAGAACCGAAAAAAGAGTCAATCAAATCCGTGTTAACTTTGTGCAATCCCTTTTAAAATCATTAAATGAGGATGAACCGCTTTCTTTAGGTTTTATATATGGTAAGATAGAAGGAAAAGAACAAGAACTTATTTTACAACGTAACAAAGAAGCTGTAAATGTTATGCTAACGGCAGTAAAAAGTTATGCTAACAGTTTGGATTTAGGTATTGAATACAACCTTCAAAACAAAGAGATTAGTACAGTTATTCCACATACTAAATTAATCCCATTAGATGGTCAACAAAGACTAACAACACTTTATTTACTGCATTGGTATATCATACAACGCTTGGGTAAAGATGAAGTTACTGAACAACTTAATGTCTTAAAAGGGTTTGGCTACAAAACAAGAAAATCTACAACAGATTTTTGTTTAGCAATTACAAATAGTGATAATAAACTAAATCTAGATGATTTTAATACAGACGCTTTATCAAATCGCATAATTAACAATACTTGGTTTCTGCGCAGTTGGTTAAGTGACCCAAGCGTAAAAGGTATGCTTGTAATGTTAGATGAAATTAATAAACAAGTAAATAAAGATGAAGAAATAGACATTGCTGAATTATGGAGTAGGTTAATAAATCAGAAAACAATACAATTTGACTTTTTGGATTTAGATGAATTAAAACAAACGGATGAATTGTATGTAAAAATGAATGCCAGAGGTAAATCTCTTTCAGATTTTGAACATTTTAAAGCGTGGTTACAACAAGAAACTAAGGAAGAAATTAATGAGGTAAACTGGGCATATAAAGTAGATACTGATTGGTATGACCTCTTTTGGTCGTATAAACCTAAAAAAGAATATGAAGTTGACAATACAATTTTCAACTATTTTAAAAGTATTTGTTTATTAGATTACCTAACAAAAGAGAATGAGAATAAAAGAAAATTTATTGATAGCATAGTTACAAAAAGTAATAGCTACATTGCTTTACGAGATTTTAAAGAGACTCAATTCTTTTCAATAGAAGCTTTAAACTTCTTATTCAAAACATTAAATAGTTTAAATGAGAATGATTTAGAAGTATATCAAAATTGGCTCACAGATATTTATCAATCACCGTTTACAAAAAATGACGATATAGTTTGTAAATTCTTATCAAGTGCCAGCAAAAGCACAGACTATTATGAAAGAGTTTATTATTATGCTTTTATCTTGTTTTTAAACGACATACCTACAATTGAAGAGGTTGATATAGAATACAAGTTTAAAGAATGGATGCGTATTACACGCAACTTAATTTACAATACCTACATACAGAATCCAGATAATTTTATAGATGCAATAAAATCGCTAAAAGAATTATCTAAAAATAAATTTAGTATAACAGATTACCTGCTATCAGATAATGTGAACATTACATTCTATGCTAAAAATCAAGTAGAAGAAGAAATTGTCAAACTACAATATTTCAAAATTGAAGGCTTTAAAGATGCTATAATAAAGCAAGAAAATAACAATTACTTCTATGGTCAAATAGGCTTCTTATTTAATTTAATGCCAACCGAAAACAAAGATAGTTTGGAAATGTTTAATCTTTATGCAGATAGAGTTTCTTATTATTTTGATGAAAGTATTGAAAAACAACATTGGGAATTGCAACGTAAGTTGTTAATGAAAGGTGATTATTTTGTCCATATCTCTAGTAATAAATTTAGGTTTAATAAAAATGATGCAGGAAGTTTAAGAGCAAGAAATGATAATTGGAGAAAAGTATTCAATGCTAATGATGATGATTATTCGTTTAAAACATTTAAACAAGTAGTTCAAAATAATGAGAATGTTATTGATAGTTCTATTGTATATGATTGGAAAAAGTACTTTATAAAATATCCTAAAGTAATGTCATACTGTAATGAAACTTTTATAGATTTTTATCACGATTTGGATATTCGTTTAATAAAGCAAAAAACCTATAACGGTAAACACGCAGATTTATATTCTTATATATTGTATTTACATTTTGAAAAACAGAACAATGATTTTAAAGGTTTTAGCTTTAAATATATCGATGTAAATAATTTTAGAACTAATACTAATATTCCTTTTTTTGCTATTAATAATAATGGTAGAGACTTTATTGAAGTTTACTATTATCCAAATGGTGAAGATAAAACAGGAACATATAAAATAGAGCTAAAAAGCAAGTTGGATAATGAGTTTCTTGACGAATATATTAGCAACTCAAAAGAGAGAATAATTCCAATTAAAAACATAAGTGCAGTAGAGGAATTTATTGAAGACTTATCTAATGCATTAAAAAATTATCAGAATGAGTAAAGTAGGTAGTGTAGAACGTATCACTCAAAATAGAGTAGTAAAATTATTTCAGTCAGCATTAGGTTATGCCTATTTAGGTAATTGGGAAGAAAATAGAGAGAATAGTAATATCGAAGAAGAGTATCTAAAAGCCTATTTAATTAAAAAAGGATATAATAATGCTCAAATTACTAAAGCCATTTATGAGCTAAAAACAACTGCCAATAATTTTAGTGATAGCCTATATACTACTAATAAAAATGTGTATGAGTTATTGCGCTATGGTGCAGATATAAAAACAGAAGTTGGTAAAAATACCGAGAAAGTACATTTTATAGATTGGAAACATTGGGATAAGAATGATTTTGCAATTGCAGAAGAAGTTACCATAAAAGGCAATAAAACCAAGAGACCAGATATAGTTATTTATGTTAATGGGATTGCATTAGGTGTTTTAGAACTAAAAAGAAGTACAATTCCTATTGGTGAAGCTACAAGACAAAGCAATGTAAACCAACAAGAGGGTTTTATCAAAAATTTCTTTTCAACTATACAGTATATATTTTCTGCTAATGATACAGAAGGATTGGTTTATGGAACAATAGGAACGCCACAAAAATGGTATCTAAAATGGAAAGAAGATATTCAAGATAATAGTCGTCTTATATCAGACAAGTACCTATTAAAAATGTGCGATAAAAAACGCTTTTTAGAAATCATCTACAATTTTATTGTCTTTGATGGTGGCGTTAAAAAACTTCCAAGAGTTCATCAATATTTCGGTATTAAAGAAGCTCAAAAATATATAGATCGTTACGAAGGTGGTATAATTTGGCACACTCAGGGAAGTGGCAAAAGTATCGTGATGGTATATTTGGCAAAATGGATTTTAGAAAATAATCCAAATGCAAGAGTAGTTGTTTTAACTGACCGAGATGAGTTAGATAAGCAAATAGAACGCGTGTTTAAAGATGCAGACGAAAAAATTTATCGCACTAAAAGTGGTAAGGATTTAATGCAAAAATTAGGTAATCCAACGCCAAGATTATTATGTTCTTTAGTTCATAAGTTTGGAAAAAAAGATACAGGTAACTTTAATCAATTCATTAAAGAATTAGAAAGTCAACCATCACAAACAGTAGGTGAGCTATTTGTATTTGTGGATGAGTGTCATCGTACACAAAGTGGTCGCTTACATCGCACCATGAAAGCGATGTTACCCAATGCAGTTTTTGTTGGATTTACAGGCACACCTTTATTAAAGAAAGATAAGCAAACAAGTTTAGAAATATTTGGTAAGTACATACATACCTATAAATTTAATGAGGGAGTTGAAGATGGTGTCATATTAGATTTAGTTTATGAAGCAAGGGATATAGATCAACGTTTAACTTCTCAAAAAAGAATAGACGAATGGTTTGAAGCTAAAACAAGAGGTTTAAACGATTTTCAAAAATCTGAGATTAAGAAGAAATGGGGAACCATGCAAAAAGTGTTAAGCAGTCGATCTCGAATGGAGAAGGTGGTAGCAGATATTGTTTTTGATTTCAACTTAAAACCTCGTTTATCTTCTGAAAGGGGAAATGCAATTTTGGTTGCAAGCTCCATTTATGAAGCGTGCAGATATTATGAACTGTTTCTGAAAACACCTCTAAAAAACAAATGTGCTATTGTTACATCATATAGTCCGCATACAAGTGATATTACAACCGAAGATACTGGAGCAAGTACAGAAACTGAAAAAGAGTTTATGTATAATTTATACAATGACCTTTTAGGTTCAAAAACCACCGAACAATACGAAGATTGGGCAAAAGCAAAGTTTAGTGATGAGCCTGCTAATATGAAACTCTTAGTTGTAGTATCTAAATTATTGACAGGTTTTGATGCTCCAAGTTGCACATATTTATACATTGATAAGAGTATGCAAGATCATGGCTTATTCCAAGCAATATGTAGAGTAAATAGATTAGATACCGATGATAAGCAATTTGGTTACATAGTAGATTACAAGGATTTATTTAAAAAGGTTGAAAATGCTGTTGCAGTATATACTACCGATTTGGATTATGATGAATTTGAAGCTAAAGACATAGATATTATGCTTCAAGACCGTGTGAAAATTGGTAAAGAAAGATTGGATAATGCTTTAGAAGAAATACATATTTTATGTGAACCTGTTGCTCCTCCAAAAGACACCTTAGCTTATATTCACTATTTCTGTGGAAATACTGAGATTGAATTAGAGTTAAAAGCAAGAGAAACACAGCGTACTGCCTTATATAAAAAAACAGTATCCTTAATTCGTGCCTATGCAAATATTGCTGATGAAATGGAAGAAGCTGGTTATACAGAACTTGAAGTTATTAGCATAAAGAAAGAGTTAAACTATTATTTAAAATTACGTGAAGAAATAAGACAAGCAAGTGGCGAAACATTAGATTTAAAAACCTACGAAGCAGATATGCGTCATTTGATTGATACTTATATACAAGCAGATGAGCCTGAAGTAATTTCTCCCTTTGCAGATATGCCTTTATTAGATATAATTGTTAAATCAGGTATTGCAGATGCTATAAATTCTATGCCTGAAGGTATCAAATCTAGTCAGGGAGCAATAGCAGAAACAATCGAAAATAATGTTAGAAAAAAGATCATTAAAGAGCATTTAATAGATCCAGCGTTTTTTGGTGAAATGTCTAAACTTTTGGCTGAAATAATAAAAGAACGAAAAGCAAATGCCGTTAGTTACGCAGAATATTTAGAAAAGATTGCAGCATTAGCTAAAAAAGTGAATGAAGGCAAAAGCGAAGAAACACCAGAAGCATTAGTAACCATTGCACAACGAGCTTTGTATAATAATTTAGATAAAAATGAAGTTTTAGCAATGCAAATTGATCGTGCTGTGAAAAATGTAAAAAGAGATGGTTGGCGAGGTAATTTACCCAAAGAGAGAGAAATAAAAGCTGAGATATATAAACAATTAGCAACTTATTCAGTTGAAACAGGAATAGATATAGCAAACGAGCCACCTGAGCCTTATGGGATGGAAAATAAAGTTGAAGTAATTTTTAATATTATAAGAGAGCAAAGAGAGTATTAATGGATCAAATTGAATTAGGAAATATTAAAATTGAAGTAGAACAAAAGGATATAGAAAATATCCATTTAAGTGTTTACCCTCCACATGGTGCTGTTCGTATTTCTGCTCCAAAGCGAATGGATTTAGATACAATTCGTGTCTTTGCATTAAATAAATTAAAGTGGATTAAAAAGCAACAAAACATTTTTGAAAATCAAGCAAGAGAAACGCCACGTGAATACTTAACAAAAGAAAGTCACTACTTTTTGGGTAAACGATATTTATTAGAAGTAATAGAACGTAATCAACCTCCACAGGTTGTTTTAAAACATAATGCCATTGTATTATATATCAGACCAAATACTTCAGAAACAAAACGAGCTGAACTTATAGAAGAGTGGTATCGCAATGAATTAAAAAAAATTGCACCAAAACTAATATCGAAATGGGAAAAAGTAATTGGTGTTAAATCGAATGAGTTCGGCGTTAAAAAGATGAAAACTAAATGGGGTACTTGCAATACAAAAGCAAAACGAATATGGCTCAATTTAGAGTTAGCAAAAAAACCGTTAGAATGTATTGAGTTTATCGTTATTCATGAGTTAGTACATTTATTAGAAAGAAGTCATAATGAAATATTTGTTGGGTATATGAATGAGTTTATGCCTAAATGGAGGTTTTACAGAGATGAGTTAAATAGATTGCCTTTTAAGCATTTAGAATGGAAATATTAACTATCAAAAACTTGATAGAAAGATCCTGTTTGAAACACCATTCACAGATTTAAATAATCAAGGGATAACAGGTGTGTTTAATAATGACGTAGATGTAATTAAGATTGTAATGATTATAGATTTAATTAGCGAGAAAGCTGTGTTGTCATAGAAAAGTAAAAATTATGAGTGAATATTCTTTAAATTCAAATCATGTACCAACTCTCACAAAAGCATGGAGGCAATTCTATGAAAACAAAAAGTATGATAAATGTCTTAAATGTCTTTTTAAATTAAACAAACTTAGTCCATCAAAAGAAATTTCTATAAACATTGCGGATTGTTACTTTAATCTTAAAGATTATAATAAGGCATTAGAATACTATAATAGGGATATTCTTAATCTTTTAGAAAAAGAAGTACCATTAGCCAGTAACATTCCTGTCCGTATAATGTCTCGAAATATGGAAGTAAATGATAATAAATGGATTGCAATTAGCTTGTTATTTCCATTACCTAATTATGATTTTGATCAAGAGTATTTAAAAGATTTATATTCAATTGAATTATTTTTTGAATCTTTCTACCCTTATAAATATGAATCGGATACACAATTATTAAATTTTATAATTAGTGAACTTAAAGTAAATTCTTCTGATTTCTCTTCAGAACATGACAATGTGTTTTACAATAAACTAGTTCAGCTTAGAAGTTCTTTTGGACATAAAAGTTATGGTTTGAAAGATGAAGATTTAAAAGAAAAAATTAAAAAAGGTATTATTACTAAAGAAGAATTTTATGCGGATAAATTATTAGTGTATAGATTAAATCAAATTTTGAATTTCGGAAATCATAGAGGAAAAACAATAATAGATATTTTACAATCAAATCCTGATGACTTAATTTATTATATTATAAATCTTACCCATTTTTCAGTGGATCCTCGCATTTTCTTGGATAGTAAAATAATATGCAATAAGAATTATTATTTTGCTCTTGAACTAAATTTGATGAAAATTAAAGTTTTGGCACAAGAATATGACGATGATAATTATGATTTTTATTCTGAACAAGATTCCTATGAAGACATTTATTTTGAAGGAGGAGGAGGTGATGAATGGTCAGATCCTTTTACCTTCTGGGGTGGGTAATTTTAAACAAACCAACTTAATGTGGGCTAAATGTGGACTAAACCTTAAAATATAAAACCCTAAATAATTGAAAATCAATTTATAGGGTTTTATATCAGCAGAGAGGAAGGGATTCGAACCCTCGAAACGCTTTTGGCGTTTACACACTTTCCAGGCGTGCGCCTTCGACCACTCGGCCACCTCTCTCTTTAATTATGTGAGCGCAAAGAACAGTAAAATTTCTGAATGCTTAAAATTTGAGTTTACTTTTTTTAACTCATTTCGCCACGTAGAGATGTTTCAAAAATGGTTTTAAATGTTTTTATTGAAATATCTTCTCCCAACATAAACATCAATTTGGTTAGAGCAGCTTCTGTAGTGATGTCTTTTCCAGAGACTAAGCCTATTTGTTTGAGCTGAGAACTGGTTTCGTATTGTCCCATCATCACACTGCCTCCAGAACATTGTGTCACATTTATTATTGGAATTCCTTTTTTGATGGTTTGTTTCAGAAGATCTATAAACCATGATCTTGTTGTGGTATTTCCAGCGCCATAAGTTTCTAAAATCACACCTTTAAGGTCAGAGGTGTTTAGTATGCTTGCTAAAATGGGTTCAGAAATACCAGGAAATAACTTTATGAGCGCAATATTGGTGTTAAAGATTTTATGTACGACTAATTTTTTTCTAGTATTTGGTTTGAATAAAACATCCTCTGAAACGTTCAGATGTACACCAGATTCTGCTAAATGCGGATAATTTAATGATTCGAAAGCTTCAAAATGTTCAGCATTAATCTTGGTGGTACGGTTACCTCTGTACAGTTTGTATTCAAAATAGAGTCCGACTTCGCGAATTACAGGCCTTCCGTTTTTCTGAAGCGATGCCATTTGAATGGAAGTGATTAAATTTTCTTTAGCATCTGTTCTCAAATCACCAATAGGCAATTGCGATCCTGTAAAAATGATAGGTTTCGCTAAATTTTCAAACATAAAACTTAAAGCAGAAGCCGAATAGCTCATCGTGTCACTTCCGTGTAAAACGACAAAACCATCAAAGTTGTGGTACGCTTTTTCAATGATTTCGGCAATCTGAACCCAGTAATCTGGATGCATATTGCTAGAATCAATAGGATCGTCAAAAGAAATGGTATTGATATCACAATCTAATAATTTTAATTCTGGAATACGATCGAGTAAGTTTTCAAAATCAAACGCTTTTAAAGCTCCAGTATCAGGATCTTTAATCATACCAATGGTTCCTCCAGTATATATTAATAAAATATTAGGTTGTGACTGCGACATGATTAAATGCTAAATAGTTCTTTTGAGTTCTGAGTTGTAATTTCGGCAATTTTTTCTTCGGAAACGCCATAGATTTCAGACAATTTTTCTAAAACCTTTGTGATATATGAACTTTCATTGCGTTTTCCTCTGTATGGTTTTGGCGCGAGATAAGGCGAATCGGTTTCTAAAACAATATGCTTCAGATCAATCTGATTTAAAAACTGATCTATTTTTCCGTTTTTGAAAGTTGCCACACCACCAATGCCTAATTTCATATTATACGACATGGCTTGATGCGCTTGTTCTAAAGTGCCAGTAAAGCAGTGAAAAATTCCGAAGAGCTCATCGTCTTTTTCTGTTTCTAATACCTCAAAAATATCATTAAAAGCCTCTCTGCAATGAATCACAATAGGTAATTTATAACGTTTTGCCAATTGTATCTGATGTTTGAATGCTTTCTTCTGAATTTCTAAAGTTGAGGTTTCCCAATACAAATCAATACCGATTTCGCCAACAGCATAAAATTTACGTTTGGCAAGCATCTCTTCAACGTGTTTTAATTCGTCTTGATAATTGGCTTTTACAGAGGTTGGATGTAAACCCATCATTAAAAACATGAGGTTTGGATAATCTGCCTCTAGTTGAAACATGGCTTCGGTATGCGTTGAATCTATTGCAGGAATAAAAAAACGGGATACGTTGGCATCTAAAGCACGTTGAATCATCTCATTTCTATCATCTTTAAAAGCATCACTGTATAAGTGCGTATGTGTATCTGTAATTATCATGATGCAAAAATAAATGTTTTATAAGACTATATTTGTAAAAAAGTAATTGATATGGAAAGCTTGCAGGAATTCCTTTTAAATAAAGGATATACTAAAATAAAATTGCACTTAACAAAGACCAACCATTTTGAAATAATTGCAAAAATTAACGGACAAAAAGGTTTGTTCATTTTAGACACTGGAGCCTCAAGTTCATGTGTTGGTTTTGAAGCCATAGATACCTTTAAGCTCAAGGCAAAAGAAAGTGATATTAAAGCGGCTGGAGCAGGAGCTACAGATATGCTGACTCAAATTTCCAAGCGTAACAAATTAAAGATTGGCAAGTGGAAAAAAGATAAAGTTGCGCTTATCCTTTTTAATTTGTCACATGTAAATACAGCCTTAGTCAACCATGATTCTAAACCTGTTGACGGTATTATTGGAGCTGATGTACTTAAAAAAGGCAAAGCTGTAATCGATTATGAAAAAAAATATTTGTATCTAAAATTATAAGATTTTATTTATCTTTATAAAAATCCCTCATACTAATTGCCAATGCCTACATCTATAATCATTGCAGATGACCATCCGTTAATTCTCAAAGGTCTTAAAGATTTCCTTCTTGAAAAAGAATATAATGTGATTGCCAGTGCAAAAAACGGAAAAGAAGCCTTTACTCTCATCAATGCACATAAGCCAGAGATTGCTATTTTAGATATTCAAATGCCATATCTTACAGGTTTACAGGTGGCTCAAAAATGTAAAGAAGCAAGCTTAATTACTAAAATCATCATTATCACTTTTGAAAAAAGCGAAGAGATTTACAATGAAGCCAAGTCATTAGGGATTTACGGTTATATATTAAAAGAATTTGCCATTGAAGAAGTAGAACATTGTATCGCTAATGTTTTAGAAGAAAAATCGTATTTCAGTCCAGAACTCATTGAATACTTGGAAATAAAGCAACTACCAGACGAATTAAAATTGTTGACAGAGACGGAGTTGCGAGTGTTACAGCTTACTGCTAAAAACAAAACAGCCAAAGAAATAGGTGCGATTATAGGTTGCTCTAACCGAACGGTTGAAAAACATAAAAGTCATATTCGGGCAAAATTGGAATTATCTTCTAATGCAAATAGCATTGCAATTTATGCCAAAGAACAAGAAGCATATTTATCAAAATATACGTAGTTCTACGTATTGTTTGATACAGAATTAATGGCGAAGTTTGTGGAGCTATTAATTCTTTAGGGGGAATTATTGAATAAAAGCCTTGAATTGTCATTGATTCAAGGTTTTTTTATGTAAAAAATCGAAATATACGTAGTTCTACGTATTGTGCTGCATTGAATTAATAGCGAAGTTTGTATTGCTATTAATCAATTTTCCTTTTGAAATAAAGGATTAAAGCTCTGAGTTTTTACAATTCAGAGCTTTTTTTATGCTCTTTAAAATTTTAACATTTAATAACAGGTTGTTTTTCAGGTATTTAAAAATAAAATTTGGGCTTGTACGTAGTTCTACGTATTGCGCTGTGTGGTTTTATTACCGAGTTTTACACTATGTTATTTATATAGGGATTATGAATAGCAACTAATTACTCTTAATTAACAAGATAATTAGTTATAGGGTGTAAAGTTCTGGGATAATCTTTATCCCAGGGCTTTATTTAAAAAAAAATCAATTTAAATCGAAATATAATGGATACGATGAAACACAAAACAAGTCTAACCAACAAAATATTTATAACAGGCTTAATTGTTAGTGCTGTTGTAATCATTACCGTAAATATTCTTGTTAATTTTTTTTAGTTATTAGTTAGTTATTTTTATTAGGGAGAAAAAGCGCATTCCAAATCTTCGGAATGCGCTTTTTTATTTATAAATTGAAATCAACAATTCAAAAAATGAGAACATTAGCGATATGTATGTTATGCAGTATTTTGTTTTATAGCTGCAAAAATGATGACGATAACAACTCTAACGACCCAATAGACCAATTGCCGCCACCAACACAGACTGGTGAAAATATGTTTGGCTATCTTCTCAACGGTACACCTATATCAATAACTAATTCAAATCAAGTAAGTTCCTTTTATCAACAATTACAACTTCAAATAAGCAGTGGCTTCATTAATCCAGATTTAAATATCTCATTGATATTGCTGGCTAATGGACCTTTGCAAGAAAATATGGATTACAGTCTAGTAAATAATTCAATGATTATAATTAATAATGAATCACAGAATTGCTCTTACGATATCGAAGATACCTATGCAGGAACAATCACTTTTACAAATATAGACGAAACCAATTTTATTATTTCTGGAATTTTCGAATTTTCTGCAGTTACAGATGATTGCGAAATAATAAACATAACAGAAGGACGATTTGACGTTCAATATGCGCCATAATATTTTTTAACTATTTTTACGCAATAAGTTAGCATAAAAAAGCGCATTCCAAATCTTCGGAATACGCTTTTTATTTTAAAGTAGTAATTATTTATCGAAAACTCATTAATTAGAATTAAGAGATTCCTCATCGCTTTGCGCTGTCGGAATGACAACTTAAAATTACATTTCTAAAGCTTTCTTAATGTTGTTGTCCATTAATAATTCTGTTGGGTTTTCTAAAGCTTCTTTAACAGCTACTAAGAAACCTACAGATTCTTTTCCGTCAATAATTCTATGGTCATAAGATAAGGCCACAAACATGATTGGTCTGATTTCAACTTTACCATCAATAGCCACTGGACGTTCAACGATGTTGTGCATACCTAAAATTCCACTTTGAGGCGGATTAATAATTGGTGTTGATAACATACTTCCAAAAACGCCACCATTAGAAATAGTAAATGTTCCTCCTGTCATTTCATCAACAGTAATTTGTCCGTCACGAGCACGAATAGCCAAACGCTTTACTTCAGCTTCAACACCTCTGAAACTTAAGTTTTCAGCATTTCTAATTACAGGAACCATCAATCCTTTTGGTCCGGA
Source organism: Psychroserpens mesophilus (assembly GCF_000826645.1). GTDB lineage: Bacteria > Bacteroidota > Bacteroidia > Flavobacteriales > Flavobacteriaceae > Psychroserpens > Psychroserpens mesophilus. The sequence goes on along the minus strand of NZ_JXJP01000013.1, from coordinate 69,893 downwards.
AACCGCAATACTAATGTCACAGAAATCATAACTTAGCATTTCTTTTCCGTCGATCATAGAGTTAACTGCAGGATACATTTTTAATGCACGAACTACAGCTAATGTGAAGAAACTCATAAACCCAAGTCCAACGCCATGCTTCGCTTTAAAGTCTTCTTTGTATTGTTTACGTAATTCAAAAATAGGTGACATGTCAACTTCGTTAAAGGTCGTTAACATGGCAGTTGTATTTTTAGCTTCCACTAAACGCTCAGCAACTTTACGACGTAACATCGACATTTTGCTACGTGAGGTTCCTCTGTTTCCTCCAGTTGGAGTTCCCATTGAAGGCACAGCATTCACAGCATCATCTTTAGTAATACGTCCATCTTTTCCTGTTCCAGAAACCGAAGCCGCATCAATTCCTTTTTCAGCAAGGACTTTTTTAGCTGCAGGACTAGCAACTCCTGAAGCATAAGTTTTATTAGCTGGATTAGGAGCTTTTTCATGATTTGATTCTTTTGCACCTGAATCTAAATCCTTCATTAATTCTTTAGTTTCTGCCTTATTAGCACCTCCTTCGTCACCACCACCTTTATAAGTTTCAGGAACATCTTTTGATGCTTCTCCACTTGGCTTTTCAGCAGCAGTATCGATCAAACATACAACAGCTCCAACTTCAACAGCATCACCTTCTTCAGCTTTAAGTGTAATCGTTCCGCTTGCTTCTGCAGGTAATTCTAAAGTAGCTTTGTCGCTATCAACTTCAGCAATGGCTTGATCTTTTTCAACATAATCTCCATCTGATACTAACCATTCAGCGATTTCAACTTCTGTAATTGATTCTCCTGGAGAAGGAACTTTCATTTCTAAAATCATCGTTCTATAATTTTATTTTAAGCGTTTATATATGTTTTCAATTCCAAATAAAGGAATTTAATAGTCTAACGTTGGTTATTTTTAGTTTTATCAAAGACGTAATTAATAACTTCCTGATGACGTTTTTTAGAGCGCACACTACTACCAGCAGCAGGAGCTCCATAAGGCCTTCTGGATGCAGCTCTAAATGATTTAGCTTCTTCCAAATGCATTAAGATATGACTATAAGCTCCCATGTTTCTTGGCTCTTCCTGAGCCCAGACAATATCGTCGGCATTTTTATATTTAGCAATAGCATCTTTAATTTGTTGTTCAGGTAATGGGAATAGTTGTTCTATTCTTACAAGTGCAACATCATCTCTTTTCAGTTCTTCACGTTGTTCCAGTAAATCGTAATAAAACTTACCCGTAACAAATACTAAGGTTTTTACGTTATCAGCTTTAACAGAGTTGTCGTCAATAACCATTTGGAAACTTCCGTTAGCAAATTCATCTACAGAAGACACCACTAAAGGATGACGTAATAAACTTTTAGGTGTAAATACGATTAAAGGCTTTCTAAATTCAGCTTTCATCTGTTTACGTAGCAAATGATACATGTTTGCTGGCGTTGTACAATCCATTACAAACATATTGTCTTTAGCACAAAGTTGTAAGTAACGTTCCATACGACCAGAAGAATGCTCAGCACCTTGACCTTCGTAACCATGAGGTAGTAACATCACCAATCCGTTTTGAAGCTTCCATTTATCTTCAGCAGCAGAAATGTATTGGTCTAACATAATTTGTGCTCCATTACTGAAATCACCAAATTGCGCTTCCCAGATCACTAAGGTTTTCGGACTCGCCATGGCGTAACCATAATCGAAACCTACAACGCCATATTCTGAAAGTAATGAGTTGTAGATAAAGAATTTGCCTTGAGTATCACTAATTTGATTGAGTAGCAATATTTCTTCTTCACTATCTTCAACTTTTACAACAGCATGCCTGTGTGAAAATGTTCCACGCTCTACATCTTGTCCAGAAATACGAACGTCGTAACCTTCCTCAAGCAATGTACCATAAGCTAAATGTTCAGCCATAGCCCAATCTAATTTATCTTCATCAAACATGGTTTGACGTGATTGCACTAGACGTTCTATTTTGCGAATGAACTTTTTATCTTTAGGTAAATTAGAAATCACTTTTGTGATTTTTTCTAAACCTTCTTTAGGGAACGTAGTATCAATAGGCTGCATCATTTCATCTTCAACAACCGTATGATAGTTTGTCCACTCATCTTCCATAAATGGTGTGATGACTGTTTTATCTATTTTTCTGGAATCTTCTAATTTAACTTCCAGTTTATCTTTGTATTCTTTTTCTAATTCTGAAACGTAATCCTTAGTGATAACGCCTTCAGCTATAAGTTTCTCAGCATAAATATCTCTCGGATTTTTATGTTTTGAAATGGCTTTGTATAATTTAGGTTGCGTGAAACGAGGTTCGTCACCTTCATTATGACCATATTTTCTATAACCTAATAAGTCGATAAACACATCTCGCTTAAATTTCATTCTAAAATGAAGCGCAAATAACATCGCATGCACAACTGCTTCCGCATCATCAGCATTGACGTGCATCACTGGTGATAAAGTTACTTTACCAACATCTGTACAATAGGTACTTGAACGACCATCAAGATAATTGGTTGTGAATCCAATTTGATTATTCACGACAATATGAATCGTTCCGTTGGTTTTATAGCCATCTAATTGCGCCATTTGAACGACTTCATACACTAAGCCTTGACCAGAAATAGCAGCATCTCCATGAACAACTATTGGAAGTACTTGTGAAGGATCTTCACTATACTTGTCATCCTGTTTTGCTCTGGCAATACCTTCAACAACAGCTCCAACAGTTTCTAAATGCGAAGGGTTAGGAGCAATGTTTAAGTTAATTTGTTTTCCACCATCAGTCACACGATTACTCGTCCATCCTAAATGGTATTTTACATCACCATCAAAGACTTCCTGTTCATAATCTTTACCATCAAATTCACTAAAGATGTCTTTGGCCGATTTTCCAAAAATATTTGTAAGCGTACTCAAACGACCACGATGCGCCATTCCCATTACAAATTCTTTGACACCATGATTTGCAGCATTCTCAATGAGTGAATCAAGCGCAGGAATTAAAGATTCATTTCCTTCCAGCGAGAAACGTTTTTGTCCAACATACTTCGTGTGTAAAAAACTTTCAAATGAAACCGCTTCATTTAATTTTTTGAGAATGTATTTTTTTTCTTCAGCAGAAAATTTAGGCTGATTGTCGTTGATGTTTAATTTATTTTGAATCCACTGAATTTCTTCAGGCTTTCTGATGTACATGTATTCAACACCTATCGATTCACAGTAAATTTTTTCTAAGTGATCAACAATATTTTTAAGTGTTGATTTTCCAATGCCTAATATTTCACCAGCAGAAAATACGGTATCCATATCGCTTTGCGAGAGTCCGAAATTCTCAATTTCCAGTGTTGGTGCATATTTTCTTCGCTCACGAACAGGATTGGTCTTTGTAAATAAATGACCTCGATTTCTGTAACCATCGATGAGTTTCACCACTTGAAATTCTTTTTGAACATGTTCTGGAATTTGTGTGGTAACACCTTCGGTAATTTCACCATCCATTCCATAACTTTCGCTTCCGAAGTCATAACCCTGGAAAAATGCTCTCCAGCTTGGTTCAATAGAATCAGGATTTTTTTGGTATTGTTCGTATAAATCAGCAAAGTATGCTGTATGTGCTGCGTTTAAAAAGGAATATTTATCCATTATTTGGTATAAGTCATTTTCGCTTCAACAAAATTTAGTCAAAAATACAACATTTACTAAAAATAGGTGTGTTTTTGGTATATTTATAGATGTAATTTAACTCAAATTTTAGATAATGAATTTTTCCTCACTTTTAAATGGCAAAACTTGCCTAATTGTTCTGCTTTTTTTGAACAGCTTTTTAATGTCTTTTTCTCAAAATACGGATGATATTGATTCTCAAAATATCGATTATACTGATAATTTTTGGGATCATGTTAGATTTGGAGGTAGTGTTGGCTTGAGTTTTGGAGATGGTTTTTTTAGTGGAACAATAGCTCCAATTGGTATGTATCAGTTTAATTCGAAGTTTGCTACAGGTGTCGGACTCAATGCTACATACAATAAGCAAGACAATTTTTTTAAATCTACAATTTTTGGTGCTAGTGTTATTGGATTATACAATCCGATAAGAGAATTACAAGTCTCTGCTGAATTTGAACAGTTAAACGTTAATCGAAAATTTGAAGATTCAAGATTTGAAAATGATAATTACTGGTATCCAGCATTGTTCATGGGAATAGGTTATGGCAACCGAAATGTGACTTTCGGCATTCGATACGATTTGCTTTACAGTAGAGAGAAAAGTATTTATGCCGATCCTTATATGCCTTTTGTAAGGGTTTTATTTTAAGCGTATGTATGGCGAAACCAAACCTTTTGCCACTCGCGTTGTAAGATTAAAAACATGACATCTTCTGATAATTTTAAAGTATCACTGCCATCAAGTTGTTTTATTTTATGTTCAGCAACATCAACGATGTAAAGGAGGTTGAGGTAGTCTGCAAACTTCTCTTGTATGAGTTTAAATATAATTTCATGAAGCAAATATTTTAAACTCGAAGGCAAAATGGTATCTTCAAAATCAAGAGCAATATTTGCCAATAAAAAATCTTTATTAATTTGTTGTATAAATTTTGAATAGAGCTCTAAACTTTCAGCTTCTGAGATTAAATCATCAAACGATTGTGGTAATTGCATTATACATTTCTGGTCATTAAATTAGTTCCAAAGGTCTTTAATATGTGTTTATTTTCTTCTGAAATTTTCAAATGCTCTAAAACTGAAAATGCTTTTTTCGTATAATTTTCAATCTCTTTTTTTGTGGCTTCTGCCGATCCGCTAGATATAAAATAGTGCTTAACCGTATCTATTTTTTCGCTTGGGTCAGACGGATTTACACTGTACAAATGCTCTAACTGTCGTTTGTCTTCTGCACTGGAGAAGTTTAAAGCATTCAGGTAAAGATAAGTCTTTTTATTTTCGATAATATCACCTCCAACTTGCTTTCCAAAAGTTTCTGGATTGCCAAAAGCATCTAAATAATCATCTTGTAACTGGAATGCGATACCCAAATTTTTACCAAATTCATACATCGAATTTTGACAACTTTCTGAAGCTTCAGCAACAATAGCTCCCATTTTCATGGCAGCACCTACTAAAACAGCAGTTTTATATTCAATCATTTTTAAATATTCTGGAATGGTGACATCATCACGCGTTTCAAAATCAACATCATATTGTTGTCCTTCACAAACTTCAAGTGCTGTTTTGCTGAATAATTTTGCTAAACTCTGAAACACTTTCGGCTCATAATTTTCAAACAACTGATAGGCCATTATAAGCATAGCGTCTCCAGAGAGTATCCCAGTATTGATATCCCATTTTTCATGAACGGTTTCCTTGCCACGACGTAAAGGCGCATCATCCATAATATCATCGTGAACCAAAGAAAAATTGTGAAAGACTTCAACGCTTAAAGCGGCATCAAGTGCTTTTTGATAATCACAGCCAAAAATTTCAGCAGTCATTAAGGTTAAAGTCGGTCTTAAACGTTTACCTCCAAGCTTAATTATATAATATATCGGATTGTAAAGCGAGGTAGGTTCTTTAGGCTTTATAAACGTGTCCAAATGATTCAAAAAAGCCTCTTGATAAGATTGTATGTTCTGCATTGTACAAAAATAATGTAAATGCCTAAATCTACAATCACACTTTAACTATATGTTAAAAAAACCATAAAACCAAGGAAACTATTTTTGTTTTTAAAGTTTCCTGTTGTAGATTTGCACTCAAATTATGAGAGAACAAATTATACATAAGTCGGCTGAGCTATTTTTAAGTTTAGGATTCAAAAGTGTTACAATGGATGATATAGCTAGTGAAATGGGTATTTCAAAAAAGACGATATACGTGCATTTTGAAAACAAAACCAAATTAGTTGAAGCTGTAACATTTACCCTCTTTTCGAATATTTGTGATGGAATTGATTGTATTTGTAATGCATCACACAATCCTATTGAAGAATTGTATGACATTAAAATGTATGTGATGAATTATTTGAAAAATGAAAAGACATCACCTCAGTTTCAACTCAAAAAATATTATCCTAAAATATACCAAATTCTTCATCTTAAACAATTTGAGAAGATGCATGAATCTGTAAAAGAAAGCATTCAAAAAGGTGTAGATACTGAGCTCTTTAGGTCAAATATCAATGTAGATTTTATTTCCAGAATGTATTTTAATGGGATGACAGGAATTAAGGATGATACTATTTTTCCAAAAGAAAAATATACTATGGAATATCTCATGGAAAGTTATCTCGAGTATCACTTAAGAGCTATCGTAACGACTAAAGGAATGACCGTATTAAATAATTTTATTAATAAGAATCAATCATAAATCATGAGACAATCACTCATTCTATTTATAAGTATAATCACTATGTCTATAGGCTATACTCAGGAAATTTCTAATAGTTTGTCGCTAGAAGAAGCTATAGCCTACGCTTTAGAAAACAATAGACAATCTAAAAATGCGAGTCGAGACATAGATGCTGCCATAAAACAAAAGTGGGAAGCCATCGCATCAGGTTTGCCACAAATAAATGGTAACGTAAGCTATATTAACAATATAGAGCGTCAATTTCCTGGAATCGATTTTAATAATGATGGCTTTATAGATATTGGTGCAAAGCAAAATATCACGCCTTCAGCCACTTTAAACCAACTTATTTTTGATGGATCTTATATTGTAGGGCTGCAATCTGCAAAAGTGTTTTTAGAAATTTCAGAAAATGCCAAGGTAAAAACCGATTTAGAAGTCAGAAAATCTGTTATTAATGCTTACGGAAATGTATTATTAGCTGAAGAAAGTTTAAAAATTTTCGAAAGAAATGTTGATGTCTTAGAAAAAAATTTAAATGATATCACAAAAATTTATGAAAACGGACTAGAAGAAGAAGAAAGTGTAGAACAACTCAAAATCACACTTTCAAGCGTTAAAAGTAATCTAAGTAACACCAAAAGATTAAAAGATTTGTCCTATCAGATGTTAAACATAACCTTAGGTTTAGACATTAATAGTGATACTATATTAACAGATAATCTGGAAACACTTGCTCTAAAAAACATGCAATTAGAGCTTTTGGAAACTAATGAGGATGTAAAAAATATCATAGATTTTAAGATTGCAGAAAATAATAAAGTATCTAAAGAACTTTTAGTGAAACTGGAACAAAGTAAATCACTTCCAACATTAAGCGGATTTTTTACAGGATCGTACATAGGCAATAATGAGAAGTTTCGATTTTTTAGTAATAGTCAGCCATGGGTCGGAACAGCAGCTTTTGGGTTAAATTTAGATATTCCAATATTTGGTTCTGGTCTTAAAAGCGCTCGTACACAACGTGCCAAAATAAATTTAGAAAAATCTGAAGATGATTTAATCGAAACCGAGCAGATGATAAAATTACAAATTGCATCTTCTAAAAGCGAATACAAGTTTGCTATTGAAGATTACGAAAATAAAAGAGAAAATTTAAATCTTGCTGAACGTATAGAGACTAAAAATCAAACTAAATTCTTTGAAGGCATTGGTTCTAGTTTCGAACTTAGACAAGCACAAACTCAACTATATACTGCACAACAAGAGTTTTTACAAGCGATGTTAGATGTGATTAACTCTAAGGCTGAACTAGAAACCATTCTAAATACACCAATCAATTAACAAAAACATACCCAATGAAACAAATCATAACATTTGCATTTATAACTCTTTTTATTTTCTCTTGTGGAGGTGATAAACATAAAAGTGTTGAAGATATTATTGCTTCAGGCAACTTAGAGCAAATCAGACAAAAGAAAATCGAGCTTGATGCTCAAAAGCTAGAATTAGAAAACCAATTGAAGCAATTAAGTGTTAAAATTAAAGCATTAGATCCTCAGGAGAAAATTCCTTTAATCACCACGTTTGCTGCAAAAGAAAGCGAGTTCGTTCATTTTGTTGAATTGCAGGGAAGTGTCGATACAAAGAAAAATTTGTTGATTTATCCTGAGTATTCAGGTGTATTGACAACCGTTTTTGTAAAAGAAGGTCAAAACGTTACCAAAGGACAAACCTTGGCAAAAATTGACGATGGAGGTTTAAGTCAGCAAGTTGCACAATTGCAAATTCAAGCCGATTTGGCCAAAACAACTTTTGAACGTCAAAAACGGCTTTGGGATCAAAATATTGGTAGTGAAATTCAATATTTACAGTCTAAGTCAGCTTACGAGTCACAACAAAAGGCGGTAAATCAACTTCAACAACAAGTCGCTAGAACACTTGTAAAAGCGCCTTTTACAGGAACTATTGACGATGTAATCACTGAACAGGGAAGTGTTGTTGCTCCTGGTCAAGCCTTGTTTCGTATTGTAAATCTTGATGACATGTACATTGAAACAGATGTGCCTGAAAGCTATATTACATCAGTCACTGAAGGAAAAACAGTGAAAGTAGACTTTCCGGTTTTAGGAACGACTATGGATGCTAAAATTCGTCAGGCAGGTAGTTTTATCAATCCGGCAAACCGAACATTTAAGATAGAAGTTGCAGTTCCAAATACTGATAAAAATATTAAACCAAACCTAACGGCTAAATTGAGAATTAATGATTACACCAATGATAAAGCCATTTTAATACCATTAAGTATTATTTCAGAAAATGCTGAAGGAGAACAATATGTCTATACAATTTCTAATAAAAATGACAGTATTGCTTCAGCTAAACGTACCATTATTACTACTGGTAAAACCCAAGGTGATGATATAGAAGTGCTTTCTGGCTTAACGAATAATGATGAAATAATTCAAGAAGGCGCACGAAGTGTAAAAGACGGACAAGAAGTGAAAATTCTTCGAATGGAATCGAACCAAGCCAGCAACTAAATTTGGCATCAAATGAGCAAGAAAAAGAAAAAAGTAGATAAAGAGTTTGTACTGTCGTCTTGGGCAATTAATAACAAGACCACCATGTATGTGCTAATTACTCTAATTTTAATATTAGGTACAGGTGCGTATTTTAGTATGCCTCGTGAGAACTTTCCTGAAATTAAGGAAACTAAAATTTATATCAGTTCGATTTATCCTGGAAATACTGCTGAAGATATTGAGAAGTTAATTACTGATCCTATCGAAGATAAATTGAAAACCGTAAGTAATGTCGTTGAAATCACTTCAACATCTCAAGAAGATTACTCTATTGTTATTGTTGAGTTTGACGAAAAAATTTCTGTTGAAGCTGCTAAACAGAAGGTTAAAGATGAAGTAGATTCGGAAACAGCTGGAGAAGACTGGCCAACTTTTAATGGTGCAAAAGTTGAACCTAATGTTTTTGATTTGAGTATGTCTGAGGAAATTCCAATTTTGAATATCAACATTTCTGGTGATTATCCTGTTGATAAACTGAAAGAATATGGCGAATATCTTGAAGATGAAATAGAAAGTCTTTTGGAAATCAAGCAAGTAGATATTAGAGGTGCCCAGGAAAAAGAAGTTGAGGTTGCCGTAGATATTTACAAAATGATGGCTGCACAAGTAAGTTTTAGTGATATTATTAATGCCATTAACAACGAAAATATGACCATGTCGGCAGGAAATTTGATTTCAAGTGGACAACGTCGTACCATTAGAATTCTTGGTGAAATTGAAGATCCAAAAGAGCTTGAAGATTTTGTAGTTAAAAGTGAAAAAGGGAATTCAATTTATCTAAAAGATATCGCGAAAGTCACGTTTAAAGATGAAGATAGAACCACCTATGCAAGAGAGTTTGGAGCACCTGTGGTGATGCTCGACGTTAAGAAGCGAGCTGGTGAAAATATGGTGGCTGCTGCAGAAAAAATTCAAACTATTGTTGATGCTGCTGTTGCAAGCAGGTTTCCTCCAGATTTAAAAGTGACCATAGCCAATGATCAATCTGAAAAAACGATTGGCCAAGTTGATGATTTAGTGAATAATATCATTTTTGGAATTATTTTAGTAGTTACCGTTTTAATGTTCTTTTTAGGATTTAAAAACGCCTTATTTGTCGGATTCGCCATTCCAATGTCAATGTTCATGTCATTGATGATTTTAAACCTTTTAGGATATACCATGAATACCATGATTCTCTTCGGATTAATTATGGGTCTGGGAATGTTAGTAGATAATGGTATCGTCGTTGTAGAAAATGTTTACAGGTTAATGGAAGACGAAGGCATGAGTCGCGTTGAAGCAGCAAAGAAAGGAATTGGCGAAATAGCATTTCCAATTATTATATCTACGTTAACTACAGTTGCTGCCTTTGTACCACTTGGTTTATGGCCAGGAGTTATGGGGCAATTTATGATTTATTTCCCAGTAACGCTGTCGGTAGTTTTAGGCTCTTCTTTATTTGTGGCTATCTTTTTCAACTCTGTGTTAGTATCGCAATATATGACCGTTGAAGACAAAGAAATGCCTTTGAAGCAAATCATAAAAATTACGAGCATTATCGCTGCTACTGGAATATTGATATTGATTTTTGGAGGAGAATATAGAGGTTTAGGAACCTTGATGATTGTGACTTCAATCTTACTTTGGGCTTACCGTTTATTCCTTAGAAAATGGGCTAATAATTTTCAGACTAAAACCTTACCCAAACTAGAGAATTTCTACGAAACCACACTGAGAGTTGCCTTGTCAGGAAAACGTCCTGTACTAATTACCATCGCAACTGTGATTTTATTATTTATTGCCTTTGGAGGATTTGGTGCTTCTATCGGGAGTCAGCGTACAAAAGTGGAGTTCTTTCCAGATAATACGCCAAATCAAATCATTGTTTATATAGAGTATCCAGAAGGTACTGACATTCAAAAAACCAATGCCATCACTAAAGATATAGAACAGCGAGTTTACAAAATTTTAAACGATCCTGTTTATAAAGATGGTGATTATAATTTCTTAACTGAAAGTGCTGTTTCTCAAGTAGGAGAAGGCGCAGGAAATCCTCAAACTGATGGTGGTTCAGCCGCAGAGATGCCGCATCGAGGAAAGATTACGGCAACAATGCGTGAATACAAATATCGTAAAGGAGCAGATAGTCATGAATTACTGAAAAAAGTTCAGGATGATTTAGATGGTATTTATCCAGGTGTTGCTATTTCAGTAGAAAAGGATGCTGTTGGACCACCTGCAGGTTATCCAATTAATATTGAATTAGAAGGAAAAGATTATGAAGAACTCATCGCCACGGCCGAGCGTATGCGTGATTTTATAAACACTAAAAACATAAGGGGAATTGAAGAATTAAAAATTGATGTCAACCGTTCAAAACCATCAATGCAAGTGAATGTTGATCGTAAAAAAGCTGGTGAATTAGGGATTTCCTCAGGGCAAGTTGGACAACAATTGCGAAATTCAATTTTTGGTGCAAAAGCAGGAATTTATAAAGAAGCTGGAGACGATTATGATATTTATGTGCGTTTTAATGAAGAAAACAGATACAATAAAAGTGCCATTTTTAATCAGAAAATCACCTTTAGAGATATGGCTTCTGGCCAAATTAGAGAAATTCCGGTTTCTGCTGTCGCTAGTCAAAGTAATTCTTCGGGATTTAGTGCCATTAAACATAAAGACGTACAGCGTGTTGTTACTGTATATTCTGCCTTAGCGGCTGGCTATACTGATGCAGGTGCAATTGTATCTGAAATTCAGAATGAAATGAAATCTTTTGAAGGGAAACCTGAAGGCGTTAAAATTGATTATACGGGACAAATTGAAGAGCAAAACAAGCAAATGGCCTTTTTGATGTCTGCTTTTTTTATCGGACTCGGACTTATATTCTTTTTATTAATCTTTCAGTTTAATTCAATTTCAAAACCTGGAATCATTATGTTGGCTATTTTCCTAAGTTTGATAGGTGTATTTGGCGGATTAATAATAACTGGTAGCGCGTTTGTAATTATGATGACCATGATGGGAATCATTTCTTTGGCAGGAATTGTTGTGAATAATGGTGTGGTTCTTTTAGATTATACGCAACTTTTGGTTGATAGAAAGAAAATTAAACGAAATCTGGATAATGATCAGTTTCTTGAAAAAGAAGATTTATTAGAAGCCATTATTAAAGGTGGTAAAGCAAGATTGCGTCCTGTGTTACTTACAGCAATTACAACCATTTTAGGATTAATTCCGCTAGCAACCGGGTTAAACATCAACTTCTTTACTTTATTTAGTGAGTTCGATCCAAACATCTATGTTGGTGGAGATAACGTGATTTTTTGGGGACCATTGGCATGGACAGTTATTTACGGATTATTTATTGCAACCTTTCTTACATTGGTTGTTGTGCCCATATTATTTTACCTGGTGACACGTTTTAAAATGTGGATTAAAGGTGCTAATTCAACAACAGAAGTTGTGCCTAAAGAAACATTTAATATGGATAAAAGAATTGAAACTCAATTCTAACAGAACACATTGAGTTATTTATCAATGTGGAAGAACCTTTTATGGAATGAAAAAGGTTTGATTAATAGCGGAAGAAGCCATAACGTAATGTTATGGCTTTTTCATTTTTATAGTCCGTTAACTTGATTAAATTTGCATCTTTAAATACCTGAGCATTAAGTGAAGGTGTCATTCAATTTTTTACTATGTACAGAAGTCATAATTGTGGTGAATTAAGAGCATCACACATCAATACAGAAGTGACCCTTTCAGGTTGGGTTCAAAAATCAAGAGATAAAGGATTTATTGTTTGGGTAGATTTACGTGATCGTTACGGTATCACACAATTGGTGTTTGATGAAGAACGCACATCTAAAGAAATGATGCAGCAAGCTCAAGAGTTAGGTCGTGAATTTGTAATTCAGGTGAAAGGAACTGTGATTGAACGTGCCTCTAAGAATCCAAACATTCCAACTGGAGATATTGAGATTTTGGTTTCAGAATTAACGATTTTGAATGAAGCTAAATTACCTCCTTTTACAATTGAAGATGATACCGATGGTGGTGAAGAACTACGTATGAAGTATCGTTATCTTGATATTCGTCGTAATCCAGTAAAAAACAGTTTGATTTTCAGACACAAAGTTACTCAGGAGGTTAGAAACTATTTATCAAAAGAAGGATTTATTGAAGTAGAAACACCTTACTTAATTAAATCAACTCCTGAAGGTGCTCGTGATTTTGTAGTGCCTTCTCGTATGAATGAAGGGCAGTTTTATGCTTTACCACAATCACCTCAAACGTTTAAGCAATTACTTATGGTTGGAGGCATGGATAAGTATTTTCAAATTGTCAAATGCTTTAGAGATGAAGATTTACGTGCCGATAGACAGCCAGAATTTACTCAAATTGACTGCGAAATGGCATTTATAGAGCAAGAAGATATCTTAAATGCTTTTGAAGGTTTAACGCGTCATTTATTGAAAGAAGTTAACGGCGTTGAGGTCGAAAAATTTCCAAGAATGCTTTATGACGATGCGATGCGTCTCTATGGAAATGATAAGCCAGACATTCGTTTCGGAATGGAATTCGGAGAGTTAAACGAGGTTGCTCAACATAAAGATTTTGCTGTGTTTAATTCTGCTGAATTAGTTGTTGGAATCGCAGTTCCTGGTGGCAATAGTTATACGAGAAAAGAAATTGATAAACTTATCGATTGGGTAAAGCGTCCGCAAGTTGGTGCTTTAGGAATGGTGTACTGTAGATGTAATGACGATGGAAGCTTTAAATCTTCCGTTGATAAATTTTACGATCAAGACGATTTGGCAAAATGGGCTGAAAAAACTAGGGCTAAACCAGGAGATTTAATTTGTGTGCTTTCAGGAGTTACTCATAAAGTAAGAGCACAATTAAGTGCTCTTCGTATGGAATTAGCTACGCGTTTAGGCTTAAGAGACCCTAAGACCTTTGCACCACTTTGGGTGATGGATTTTCCGCTTTTAGAATGGGATGAAGATACAGAGCGTTACCACGCGATGCATCATCCGTTTACATCACCAAAACCTGGTCAGTTAGAATTATTAAAAACAAATCCAGGAGCCGTAAAAGCTAATGCTTACGATTTAGTGCTTAATGGCAATGAAATTGGTGGTGGTTCAATTCGTATTCACGATAAAGAAACACAAGCTTTAATGTTTGATTATTTAGGTTTTTCACCTGAAGAGGCAAAAGCACAATTTGGGTTCCTTATGGATGCTTTCCAGTATGGAGCTCCTCCTCATGGTGGACTCGCATTTGGATTGGACAGATTAGTGGCTATTCTTGGCGGACAAGAAACGATTCGGGATTTTATTGCCTTCCCAAAAAACAATAATGGTCGAGACGTCATGATTGATGCTCCTGCTCCAATTGATGATGAACAATTAAAAGAGTTGAGTTTAAAACTCAACTTGAAATGATAAATTAAAAATCCTGCTTCTTGCAGGATTTTTTAGTAGATTTAATCAATGCAAACACAGTCCATCATAAGACGTATTTTATTGCTGAGATATAAATACATTTCACAAAAAAACTTTGTGTTTTTGTTGGCTATGCTTATTGGTTTGTTGTCAGGTTTAGTGTCTGTAACCATTAAAAATATTACTTACGGAATCGAATGGATGCTAGACCATCTTGCTATAGTGTCTAGAAATAGTATTTACTTTATTTTACCGGTTATCGGGCTTTGGTTAGTGTACCTCTTTGTAAAATATGTGTCTAAACAAAAAGTCGAGCACGCCATACCAAGTATTCTCTTTTCATTGTCTAAGAAGAATGGACTACTCAAACGAAGTAAAATTTATTTACCCTTAATTACAGCACCAATCACTGCTGGTTTTGGAGGTTCTGTTGGGTTGCTTGGTCCTGCAATAGCTTCTGCATCTGCTGTAAGCTCTAATATTAGTCAGTTGTTTCATGTCGATAGAAAAACAAGAACCTTATTAATTGGCTGTGCTGCAGCTGGAGCTATCGCCTCTATTTTTCAATCGCCAATCGCAGCTATTATCTTTGCCATTGAAGTATTTAGTCTTGACTTAACGTTTGCATCGTTATTACCTTTATTAATTGCTTCAGTATCTTCAGTTTTAACCTCTTATTTTTTTGTTGGAAACAGTGTGCTCTTAAATTTTAATGTGTCAACACCTTTCGCTTTAAGAGACACTTTGTTTTTTATCATTTTAGGTATTGGTACAGGAATAGCCTCAATCTATTTTTCAAAAATCTATTTTGCAGTTTATAAATTTTTTGAACGCTTTAAAACTAGCGGACAAAAACTTATTGTAGGAGGTTTGACTATTGGTGTGATGCTCTATTTTATTCCGCCACTTTATGGTGAAGGTTTTGGATTTATAAACGATTTGCTCGATGGCAATCATCTACACGCTTTAGGAAAAACTCCTTTTGATGATTACTTAAGTAATATTTGGGTGGTTATTGCCTTACTTATCGGTATTACAATATTTAAAGCAGTAGCGATGACCACAACTTTTGCTGCTGGTGGCGCAGGAGGAATTATAATTCCTACAATGGTTATGGGAAGTGCGTTGGGAAACGTGGTAGCAAAAATTATTAATAACATTGGCTTAGGATTTCAGGTATCAGAATCAAATTTCACACTTATTGGTATGGCAGGATTAATCGCAGGAGTACTTCATGCACCTTTAACAGCTATTTTCTTAATTGCAGAAATTACGGGTGGTTACCAGCTATTTGTTCCTTTAATGATAACCGTATCGATGTCTTTTATTATTACTAAAAACGCCATAGATTATACCATATATACCAAAGAGCTTGCCGAAAAAGGCGCTTTATTAACGCACGATAAAGATCAATCTGTTCTAACCTTAATGCGCTTAGATAGTGTAATAGAACAAGATTTTACAGTTCTTTATCCAGAGATGACTTTAGGAGAAATGCTGCATCAAGGTGTCGCCAAATCCAGTCGTAATTTATTTCCTGTGGTGAATATTTATCGTCAGATGGTTGGTATTATTTTACTAGATAATATACGAGATGTTATGTTTGATCAAACGCTTTATGAATCAACTACGGTTGAAACGTTTATGCATAATCCACCAGAACATATTTATTATGAAACAGATTCCATGAAAATGGTCATGAAAAAGTTTCAAGATACAGGTGCCTGGAATCTTCCTGTAATTAAAGATGGAATTTATTATGGCTTTGTTTCCAAATCTAAGCTCTTAACAGCCTACAGACGAGAATTGATTAATTTTACATCTTAATGAATTCTATGAGTGTAATACAGTGCAACCGAAATCTAACATAGATCACAAACTAAATAGCTTTAGACCATGTTTGATGTCACCAATTAAAACAATTTAATTAAAGACAATCCTATGATGAAATATATAATTCTTATAGCCTTTTTAGCCTCTTTTGGAAGTATAGTCTGTGGTTTTTTACTTGAAGTAGAGTATTCTCAAAAGCTTATTGGTTTTGGAGTTTTAGGACTTGCGGTCGTTGTTTTCCCTTTATTCTCTTACCATCGCTGGAAAGATAAAAATGTTAAAGATTATATGCTGACCAGAGAAAACTTAGATAAAATGCGAGAAAATCAAAAGGAGAAAAAGTACTAGATAATAGACTGGGGCTTGATTTATTTACGACATTCTTAAAAAAGTGTTTTTTAATTTGTTTATTTTCAATAATTTAAAAAATTACAATAAATTAACACATGGCATCATTTTATGCCGTACATTTGTATCTTAATTAACATATATTTTTATTACAATGACTGGAACAGTTAAATTTTTCAATGATTCAAAAGGATTTGGATTCATTACCAACGACGAAACAGGAAAAGACATTTTCGTACACGTATCAAACCTTAATGGTGTTGAATTGCGTGAAGGCGATAGTGTAGAGTACAACGAAGAAGAAGGAAGAAAAGGGATGGTTGCCGCTAACGTGCAAGTTCTCTAAGAATATACTTTATTACAGTTTCAACGTCTAACGAAAGTTAGGCGTTTTTTTTGTGTAATTTTTTGGGCGTTCCCACAAGGGTCAGGCTCTCGGCAGTCGCTTTTTTACTGTCGCCTTGAGCGTAGTCGAAAGGTCTATAAAATAGTAAAAAGAGCTCCAACAAAGCCTCCATCCTTAACGCAAATTGCAACTTAGTTCAAATTTCGTTTTTCAATAAAGAAACGCTTCAGTAATTCGGATGCTTCATCAGCTAAAACGCCACGAATTACTTCAGTTTTAGGATGAAGTGTTGTGCCTAAAGTTTTAAATCCGCGTTGATCATCACTGGCACCATATACAATCTTAGAAATCTGACTCCAATACAAAGCACCTGCACACATCTGGCAAGGTTCTAAGGTGACATATAATGTACAATTGGTTAAATACTTTCCGCCTAAAAAATTAGCAGCAGCAGTAATGGCTTGCATTTCAGCATGAGCAGTGACATCGTTTAATAATTCTGTGAGATTATGAGATCTGGCGATAATTCTATCATTTATCACAATCACTGCGCCAACAGGAATCTCACCTTTTTCAAATGCACTTTCAGCCTCAATTAAGGCTTTTTTCATAAAGTACGTATCGTCAAACGGGTTTTCCATTTATGAGGAGAATTCTTAATCAAAAATACAATTTCAAATGGTACATTTGTAATGGAATGAAAAAATTATTAGATCATATTAATTTTCCTTCAGATTTAAAACTATTAAATCCAGATGAGTTGCCACAGCTCGCTCAAGAGTTGCGTGACTTTATTATTAATATAGTAGCTACTAAGGAAGGACATCTTGGCGCAAGTCTAGGTGTTGTAGAATTGACTTTAGCTTTACATTATGTCTTTAATACACCTGAAGATTTATTAATCTGGGATGTTGGACATCAAGCGTATGGCCATAAAATACTAACAGGTAGAAAGGATGTATTTCATACCAATCGCCAGTTTGGTGGTGTTAGTGGATTTCCTAAACGTGATGAAAGTGACTATGATGCTTTTGGTGTCGGACATTCGTCAACGTCTATTTCTGCTGCTTTAGGAATGGCTATTGCATCCAGACTTAAAGGAGAAGACAAACATCATATCGCTGTTATTGGAGACGCATCTATTGCTAGCGGAATGGCCTTTGAAGGATTAAATCATGCAGGTGTAACTGATGTTAATTTATTGGTGATTTTAAATGACAACGCTATTGGTATCGATCCAAGTGTTGGTGCTTTGAAACAATATTTAACCAATGTTAAAACAGGAAAAGAAAAGCAAGACAATGTATTTGAAGCACTCAATTTTGATTATTCAGGACCTATTGATGGTCACGATTTAACTACGCTAATTTCAGAATTGGAGCGCTTGAAAACAGTTAAAGGACCAAAATTTTTACACGTCATAACAACCAAAGGAAAAGGTTTAAAGCAAGCTGAAGCTGATCAGGTCAAATACCATGCACCTGGAAAATTTGATGCTCTAACTGGAGAAGTTCCTTTAAAATCTAATACCAAACAACCGCCAAAGTTTCAAGATGTTTTCGGACATACTATTGTTGAATTGGCAAAAGAGAATAAAAGAATCGTTGGTATAACGCCAGCAATGCCAACAGGGAGTTCTTTAAAGTTTATGATGGAACGATTTCCAGAACGTGCTTTCGATGTTGGTATCGCAGAACAACATGCAGTTACGTTAGCTGCAGGAATGGCTACCCAAGGCTTAATTCCTTTTTGTAATATCTACTCTACGTTTTTACAGCGTGCTTACGATCAAGTCATTCACGATGTTGCGTTACAAAACCTTCCTGTAATTTTTTGTTTAGATCGTGCAGGTTTGGTTGGTGAAGATGGTGCAACTCATCATGGCGTGTTTGATTTGGCGTATTTAAGATGTATTCCTAATTTAATTCTGTTTGCACCTAGAAATGAAATAGAGTTACGTAACATTATGTTTACAGCTCAATTAGGATTAAATCAACCAATTGCCATCAGATACCCTAGAGGAAGGGGTCAAATTATGGATTGGAAACAACCGTTTTCCAAAATTGAGATAGGAAAAGGAGAGGAATTAAAAGCAGGGAATAGTGTAGCCATTTTAAGTATCGGAACCATTTCAGAGATGGTTACTAATTCGTTGGAAAATATCGAAAATAGTGATGCTTTTGCTCATTATGATATGAGATTTTTAAAGCCTTTAGATAAAGATTTGTTACATAAGATACTTCAAAAATATAAACGTATAGTTACCATTGAAGATGGAACTGTTTCTGGAGGATTTGGTAGTGCAATTCTCGAATTTGCATCCAAACACGATTATAAAAATACCATACAAATAATAGGTATTCCAGATGCGTTTGTTGAACATGGAAGTAAAGAAGAATTACAACAATATTTGAATATTGATGAATCCAGTATCTGCGAGATATTGAATACTACTCTTGAACTTGTAAATCGGTAGTCGCTATGTCAGACTGATCGCTTGTATTGTATAATTCAACAGAATTTTGATGTTTTGCAGATTTATTATTTGCGATATCATTTAACATAATTAAAAAGGCTAAAGTCACAAAAAAGATAACAACAATAAATTGGGCATTTTTTCTCATGATAGTAGGTTTAATGATTTGGGCTTATCAATATAAGTAATAATAAAGATTAAATGCAAATATAATCGACGAAATGCATTAAATAAAAAAGGGAACCGCTATGGTTCCCTTTTTTATTAGTATAACAAGTATATGTTATTTAATAATAATTTTCTTTGTTTCGACCACATTACCAACGCTAATATTTACAAAGTAAATCCCAGAATCCAGATTTAAATGCAGTTTATTTCTAGAATTAGACATATTGATTTTAGTGGTGTGAACTTTTTGTCCGTTAATGTTATAGATGTTCACATCAGCATCTCCAAGGTTGCTCTTAGAAGCTACAGTTATTTGACCATTGGAAACTGTTGGGAATATTGCAATTAAATTAGAATCCAGCTGACTTTCAAGTACGCTCAAAGGAGCAGCAGTAAACTGACTTGTAAACATGCCTCTACCATGTGTGGTTGCTAAAATGGTATTATCAGAAGTTCTTAAATCAAGATCTAAAACGGTCACATCACTCATTCCATTATAAGCTTGAACCCAGTTGGGATTAGTTACCGTATAGTCATCAGTTACCCAAACACCGAGTTCGGTACCAATAATGACTTCTTGAGGACGCAAGGGATTTTGTAAAATACATTTCACAGGTAAATCTGGTAAGTTTCCTTCAAGACTTCTCCAGTTAGCACCTCCATTATTAGTAAACCACACACTTTGTACTCCATAATTGTGCATGGTTACAAAAAGTTCGTTTTCATTCTCCCCAAATTCTATATCAGAAACACTTCCGATAAACGTCGGACTTCCAATGGTGCTGAAAGTAGGAGCACTATCGGCATTTATAACTTTTAAAAGTCTTCCGTTTTTTAAGCCAACAATTAATGTAGCTGTATTTGTTGGAGAAACTCCTCCAGTTGAATATGGATTCAATTTAAATGCAGATGGAGCAGAATTAAGTAGTGGATCAGAAAGAAATGATGAATTTAAAAGTGTTTGATTATTAACATTGGTGTATCTTCCTATTCTTCTATTTGAACCTGAAGTAGCGTTTGTATATAATACATTTCTATTATCATCAAGTTCTGCTTGATTTATAAAATCTCCACCTGCTGCATTTACAATGGTGTAAACGTTCGAATTCACATTAGGATAATCTGAAAAAATATGGACTTGACCTGGATATGAAGTAATAAGATAGGTTCCATCTTTACTAATCTCTGTGTAAGCACCATCTCCAGTTCTTGGATCAACAAAAGCATTTGCACCAACTCCAGCATCAAATGTCATTTGTGTACCATTATCTTGAGTTCCTCCTGCAAGGTCATCACCATCTAAGATATCAACCTGATTAATATCTCCATAGTAAAATTGTACTGTGTTGTAATCTCTATTTCTTGCCTGAATAGCGTTTGTATTTCCAGGATTTGAATTAGCCGCAAAAATATCTGGAGAATAATATACGCCTCCATCATTTCCAAAGACAGCCTCTGTTCCATTGGTACCAGGTCTAAAAACTATGGCGTGTTGATCTGCATGAACTAAAGGTACTTGTAAGCTACTTAAGAGATTATTGTTTGACCATTTTGAGATTTGGTCCCATGAAATTCCAAAGTTAGTTGACCTGTACAAATCTATTCCGCCTACATACAAGTTATTGTTTTCATCTGCTTCAATAGGTAAATCGTAAAAGGCTTGTCCTCTTGTATAATCATCGTCAGGTTGACCAGTATCCACGGGATTTGGCTCTGAAGGTAAGGCACTTACGGTTGAAAATGCATTGTTTGTGAAAAACAAATCTGCGCCACCTCTATTAACTGCAACCCAAAATAAATTTGCATTAGTTTGAGACGCTTCTAGTTCAGTTCTTGCTGCACCAGTAATTGTAGCTTCAAGTGTAAAAGTAACTCCGTCCGTCGACTTATAAATATCTCCTCCTGCATCTCCAAAAGGAGTTCTCGTAGTAGTAAACCAAATATTATTGTTGATATCTAGCTCAATATCACAAGGATTTTTAAAGTTATTATTAGAATGTCTTATATCGAATCTATTCCAGTTTGCACCACCATCATTCGACTTATATAAGCCCATTTCATCTAAGCTATGAAAGTTATTAGGACTATTTGCAGAGTCGTAAGAAGCACTCGAAATTGCTGCATATATTTCTGTAGTTCCACCATTGTCTCTTGCAACGATATCATTCACATAGAAAATACCGTTGATGTCTCCAGTTGCTGAGCTAAAGCTATCATATCCTCCTAAGATATTGGTCCAAGTATTACCTGCGTCTGTTGATTTCCAGACGCCTCTTCCTACCGCTTGACCAGTAACAAAGGATTCACCAGAAGCTATGTAAAATGTATTTAAATCGTTAGGGTCGAAAATAATTGCGGTTACAGAAATATTAGCTTGAATATTTACTTGAGTCCATGATGAATTAGGATCTGTAATATCATCATTAACCCATAAACCTCCTGAAACACCTCCCGCAAATACGCGTGTATAGTCATCAGCTGGATTTGCATTTCCTACATCATTAGGATCAAACATAATACCTCTTGTACGTCCACCTTGATCATTAGGCCCTCTGTCAATCCAAGGATTATTAGCATCTCCTCCAACACCTCTGTTCAAAGCCGATCTTTGAGATCTTAACTCTGCCTGAACAGTCATAACTCGCTCTGGCATTGGTTTTCCTGTTGCAGGATCCATAGTCAGTTCCCACATTTGTTCGTTATAAGCATTTGGTGGTAAACCTAAGGCCTTTCTTTCAGCTCTTGGCAGCATTTTAGTTTCTTTGAAGGGACTATTTTCTAAATACTCTTCGTGCTGCTGTCGTAATTTTGCAATGGCATCTTGTTCTTCAGTGTTGTTATTCAACAATAATATTGCAACAGAAGACACTATTACAATTGAAGTAAAAATTAGTAATTTCTTTTTCATCTTTTTCAATTTTTCTTTTTTTAATTATAATGGTTTCCTTTTAATTTATTAAACGTTAATATGGCATTTCTATCAGACAGTTTAGAGATGTAAAAGCATACAGACAATAAATTGTCGTACATATCATCTTTTCTTAAGTCTATATTTTTAGGAAAAACTTTCAAAATTAATTTATCAAAACTAGAAGACGACCCAGTAAAGTTGTTTGAAATAGCAGTCGTAAAGATGTCTAAAAGCTCATTAATAACTTTAAAACCTGCAATTTCTTTATCAATAACGTCTTTAGATTGATAAATATTTTCTACACTCAGTTTAATAATATCTTTAATTTGTGCTTCATATTTGCTATGATCTAAGAGTGCCTTAGAATATATTCCATTTAAAATATCTTCTTCATTCGCCATAAATATGTCTACAGCTTCACTAATTAATGTGTTAATTGCGAGTGCTCTTAAGTAACTTACCCTGTCTTGAGTGGTAGCTAAAGAGTTGTATTTTGTGGTGTTTATAGTAGCCCTTACGAGGTTAATTAAATATTCAAGAGCATATTCTTCTTGAATTAAACCAAGATTTATTCCATCTTCAAAATCGATAATCGTGTAACAAATATCGTCTGCAGCTTCTACTAAAAAAGCCAGAGGATGTCTGCAAAAACTGATATCATTTTCGGCACCTCTTTTAATTAAACCAAGTTCTTTAGCAACATCTAAAAAAGCTAGGGTTTCGCTTTGAAAAAAACCATATTTTTTATCTGCAATGTGCGAAGTAGGTTTTTTGGGGAGAGATTCTTTTGGGTATTTCATAAAAGCTCCCAATGTGGCGTAGCTTAATCGCAATCCGCCCTCTCGTCCTTGCCTGCTTTCGGTTAAAATTTTAAATCCGTTGGCGTTGCCTTCAAAATCACAAAGATCTTGATATTGCTTTTCGGTTAGCTGATTTCTGAAACGTTTGCCTTTACCCGTTTTAAAAAATTCGCCTATGGATTTTTCACCACTATGCCCAAAAGGAGGGTTTCCAATATCGTGAGCTAACGATGCTGCAGCTACAATAGTTCCAAAATCGTTTGCTCGATAACCTAAAGAGTCTTTAAGATGTGGATGTTTTTCCAGAAGCTTTTGTCCAACTTTTCTTCCAAGAGATCGTCCTACAACACTAACTTCTAAACTATGTGTTAATCGTGTGTGAACGAAATCGGTTTCAGATAATGGGATGACTTGCGTTTTATCTTGAAGGCTTCTAAATTCTGAAGAAAAGATAATTCGGTCGTAATCAACCTCAAAGCCCAAGCGCGTTTCATCCTGCTCTTTTCGTAACCTTTTATGTGTGTCACCAAAGCGTTTAAGAGATAAAAGTTGTTCCCAATTCATAGTAAATTTTTAAGACTATGCAAGATAACACTTCAATGTTAAATTATCGTTTCCTTAGAATAAAAAAAAGAAAGATCTCATAACGTTGCCATAACTTTTTTATCATTTAGGTTTAACTTCTAATTAACCTTGACTTTACACAATGACAGTTTCTTTGCACCAACAAATTAAAACGAATAATGAGAACATTTGTACTACTAACCATATTGTTTTTTACATCACTGGGATATACTCAAAATACGGGGTCTATTGCTGGAAAATTAATTGATAAAGAATATAATAATGAACCTTTAGCATTTGGTAATGTACTAATTAAAGGAACAACTACTGGAACAACATCTGATATTGATGGTTTATATAGTTTTGACAACTTATCACCAGGAACCTATATTTTGGTTTTTAGTTTTGTTGGCTATGAAACTCAGGAAATTACAGTTGAAGTTGTTGCGAATAAAGTTACAGAGGTTAATGTGCCAATGGGAGCAAGTGCTGCATCTTTAGATGAGGTTATCATTACGACTACAACTAGAAAAGAAAGTGAAGCAGCATTGTTATTAGACCAGAAGAAAGCGGTAGAAATCAAACAAAGTATTGGAGCTCAAGAATTGTCAAGAAAAGGTGTTGGTGATGCAGGTGAGGCTGTATCTAAAATATCGGGAATTTCTAAGCAAAGAGGTTCTAGTAATGTATATGTAAGAGGTCTCGGTGACAGATATCAAAATACAACAATGAATAACCTGTCTTTGCCTTCAACAGATGTCAATAAAAAGAATATTGATTTAGATTTATTTTCAACAGATGTTATTGAAAATATTTCAGTAAGTAAAGCCTATACGCCTTCATTTTATGGTGATTTTGCTGCTGGAAACGTCAATATCAATTCAAAAGAATATACAGGGAAAGGTTTTTTTAATCTATCCTTAGGATCTGGTGTTAATTCTAATGCCATAGGAGAAGATTTTGTTAGAAGTGAAGGCACCAGTTATTTCGGATTCTATAATAGGTATGATAATAATCCTTTTGCAATTGTACTGTCTCATGGAGTTGATCCTGAAGCATCCGAAAGTCAGATAAATTTTAATGGTGCAGTTGAAGGAGGTTATTCTTTCGACTTTGACGAAGATACGCGATTAAGCTTTTTTGCTACGGCTAGTTTTTCAAACGGTTCTGAATACAGAGAAGGTGTAGCACGTGATTTTACTAACGTACTCAAAGTGGATTATCCAAATGTTTCTGAATATGAATATTCTACCACAACAACAGCTTTATTGAATACAACGTTTAAAATAGATAACTATAACAAAATCAATTTTAACTCTTTATTTATAAACAGTTCAGGTGATGAGGTTGGATATTACGGAACACAAGGTCAAGGATTTAATAGAGATGGAATTGCAAGTGTAGATCCAAACGATATTGGGTTTTACACCATGAACGTTCAGTTTAATCAAGATCGTGTTCATGTCAATCAAATTTTAGGAAACCACAAAAGTGTAGACGAAACGTTTGAACTAAATTGGGGATTTGGATACAACAAAGTGTTTTCTAATGAACCTGATAGAAAACGTATCAGCTTAGAAAACTATCAATTTGCTTTAGACACAGATCCCAATACAAATCCGGTATTTTATACCAATATTCCCTTTGATAATCAACGTTTTTTCCAGAGTATTGAAGACGATGAGTATAATGCATTCCTTAATTTAGAATATAACGTTTCAGAAAACGTAAAACTGAATTTTGGATATAATGGAAGAACTAAAGAAAGAGGCTTTAATAGTATTCGTTATGGTTATGACATTGTAGATAGAAACGCAACACCTATTCTTGATGTTAATAACCTGAATACCATTTTTAATGTAAACAATATTAATATTCCTGATGGTTCTGGTTTATATGATGTGATTGTATTGAATCCAATAAACAATGATATTGGAAATACGAACAGACCAGGTTTGCCTGAAAACACCTATAAAGGAAAACTAAACATTCATGCAGGTTATATCAATGCAGAACTATCTGTTGGTGATAAATGGTTATTTGTTCCAGGTATTCGATTAGAATCATTTCAACAAGATATCACGTATGATGTAATTAACATCAGACAAGATGATCCAGGTTTCAGAAGTGTTTATGAAAATTTAATCTTACCAAGTTTAAATATTAAATACGCCTTAACTGAAGATTCAAACTTGAGATTTGCTTTCAGTAAAACAGCATCATTACCTGAATTTAAAGAAGTAGCACCTTTTGTTTATGAAGATGTAACGGTTAGATATGGTGGTAACCCAGATTTATTAGGAGGTGTTGATGGTAACGGACCTACATATTCGGAAATCTACAATTTCGATTTAAAATACGAATGGTTTATGAGTACTGGAGAAATAGTATCCTTAGGAGCATTTGCAAAACAAATTAATGATCCTGTTAACAGAGTTGTAGCTGCTGATGCTACAGGAACTCAGCGTTATTTCAGAACGGGAGAGTCTGCTGATGTAGTCGGATTAGAACTTGAATTACGTAAAAATTTAACGATAAATGAAAATGAAGATCCAGTATTAGCTTTTGGATTTAATGGATCATATACATTCACTGAGCAAGATTTGAAGGATATCTCAGGAACGTTCGGAACAGCATTCAATAGAAGTACAGAGGAATTAGAAGGCGCTTCAAAATGGGTGTTCAATACAGATTTGTCATACAGTCCAACAATTAAAAACTTTAAACCTACGGCAACTTTAGTCGCGTCTTATTTTTCTGATAGGATTTATTCACTAGGATCAGGTAGCTTAGGAAACATTGTTGAAAAATCGGTCCCAACATTAGACTTCGTATTTAAAAGTCCGATTACTGAAAACTTAGACCTAAGTATTTCTGCAAGAAATTTATTAGATCCAGATGTTTCTTTAGTAAGAGAAGGAACAGGAAGTGGAGATATCACGATTAGCGAATACAACATGGGTGTCAACTTAGGAATGTCACTTAAATATAAATTTTAATACATATATAATTATTGAACTTAATACTTAAACTTTAAAACAATGAAAACCAATTTATTTTATTTACTAGCTTTTGCTTTAATCTTCATGGGTTGCGAAAGCGATGATACATCAGATATTATTATCAATGATAATAGTATAACTAACAATGGCGGAAGCACAAGTAATCCAGGAGCTATCTCATTAGCGGGTGTTTATACTTCTGATTTAAACCTAATTGCCAGTGAAGAGTATATCATCTCTGGTCCATTATTAATAACATCTGGTGCAACACTAAATATACCAGCAGGAACGACTATTAATGTTGAGCCTGTAGGTGTTAATGCTTATATCGCAATTTTACCTGGATCAAAAATTGAAGCAGTAGGAACAGCTTCAAACCCAATTGTATTTACTTCTAATGCAGGTAATCCTGGATCTGGAGATTGGGGAGGCATTGTGATTTGTGGTAATGCACCAATTAACTCTACTGCAGATGGATCTACAGATACAGCTACTACTGAAGTAGGAGGTTTGTCTTACGGAGGAAATAATCCAAATGATGATTCAGGGACATTAAAATATGTACGTGTTGAATATGCTGGTGGAGCGATTGATGGAAACGCAGAATTAAATGGAGTGTCTCTGTACGCTGTTGGAAACGGAACTGAAATCGATTATGTACAAGTTTATAAAGGATCAGATGATGGTTTTGAATTTTTTGGAGGAACGGTTAACGCTAGTCATATAGTGGTTACTGATGCTGAAGATGATTCAATTGACTGGACAGAAGGGTTTACAGGGACTTTGACAGATGTGTATATTGTTCAAAACGCTGGTACAGATCACGATAGTGGTTTTGAGTGTGACGGTTTTAATACTGATTTTTCTAATGAAGCTGGCTATTTCTCACGACCAACGGTAACTAATGTAACTGTTATTGGTGATGGTGACTCTGGTCGTGCTTTCAGAATGAGAGCTGGTTCAAGAGGAATATTTTCAAATGTAACTGTAGATAACTTTGGTAGAGGCATTGTTATTGAAGATGACGAGCCTGGAAGTGCAACAAGTGCTGGTGTAGTTAGTGGAGACTTGTCTTTTACTGATATTTCTTTCACAGCATCAGTAGGAACTCCATATACTGGAAATGATTTAGAAAATGCAGTTACTGAGGCTGATGTTATTCTTGGTAGTGCAGCAAATGCTACAGGAACTAACTTTGCAACTTGGGGAGCTGGTTGGACAAATAATAACTAAGGTTAATTAGTTTTAATTTTACATATAAAAAAAGCATATGCTTTTTTTATATGTAATTTAATGTTTAATTTCGAATGGCAACAGATGTTTTGTTGTCCCATTCGGTAACACTTGTTACAGCATTATTTGTATAATCTACTTCTTTTAGTGTGGTATCATTCCAATAAAACCACTTGCCGACTTTTTTCCCATTATCATAATTCGCTGAAATACTCTTTTTACCTTCAGTATCGAAACTCAACCACTCACCATGTAATTTACCATCTAAAGTGTAAGCTCCTGTCTGGCTTACCAATCCATTGTCATGATAATAAGTTACATCAATTAAATTGGTGTTTTTGTTAAGTTCTAATTTTCTCTCTTGCTGAGCAAAAGAAACCATACTGATTAATAAAACGAATACAAGCAATACTCTTTTGTTCATAATTATGGGTTTAAAAATTATTTAATACTCAAATATAAAGATTAGATAATATTTAAGCAACAATTTGGTAACATTAATTTTACATTAAACCAGTAAAACACTGTAAATCAATTGTTTGAAAATTTATACAATAAAGTTAAAGTTTAATAATTAGTTAATACTAAGATGACACTGTAATTAAACATCTCATTTACATTTGTTCTTGTCTCATGAGACATATTAGTTTCGTATAATCTATTAGTTTTTGTCGACTAATTATCATGAATTCTAATGACTGCCTTTGGCCAAGGCAGTTTTTTTGTTTTAAAAATTTAATAATTAGGAAACGATTAGTTAACATTAAAGTTGGTTATTTGTGCACGACAAAAACTATTACTTATAATGAAACTTAAAATTACTCTAATCACTTTTGTGCTTTGTGTATGCTCATCGATCAACGCTCAAGAAATTAGTGACACTTCCTTTGGCAAGGGAATGATAAACTTCGTTGCAAAAGACAGTTCTTTCAGTGTAAAATTTGCACCTCGTTTCCAAGTGCGTTCCATCTCATCATGGGATCATGATGGTGATCAATACGGTAGTCCTGAACATAATTTTATTGTAAGACGAGCCCGATTAAAGTTTGATGGTTTTGCTTATAGTACTAAACTTAAATATAAGATTGAACTTGGATTATCTAATCGAGATATTTCTGGAGCTAATGCATATAATAGAAATACACCACGTTACATACTCGATGCAGTAATCATGTGGAATTTTGCTGGTAACTGGGAACTTTGGGCTGGTCAAACAAAATTACCAGGAAATGTTGAACGTGTGGTTTCTTCTGCAAACCTTCAGTTAATTGATCGCTCTTTATTGAACAGTAGGTTTAATATTGATCGTGATTTAGGAATTCAATTACGTCATAAGACCAAGTTAGGAGTAGATTTTTTAATGCGAGAAAAATTATCAATTTCACAAGGTGAAGGGCGAAATGTTTCTGAAGGAAATGAAGGAGGTTTGCAATATACAGCTCGATTAGAATTTTTGCCTTTTGGAACATTTAAATCTAAAGGTGATTACAGTCAATCTGATTTAAAGCGTGAGCAAAAACCAAAATTAATGTTAGGCATCACCTATAATTATAATCAAGATGCTGTTCGAGAGAGAGGATTTGCAGGAGATTATATGTTGAGATCTGATGGTTCTCTTTATGAAACAGATCAAACTACTATTTTTGCTGATGCAATGTTTAAATACAAAGGATTTTCATTTATGGGTGAGTATGCTAAACGTACAGCTGACAATGAAATCGCAACAGAGTTGGATGGTGTTACTCCCACAGGTGATGTTGTTTTAACAGGAAATGCTTTAAATGTACAGGCTGGATATTTATTTAAAAGTAATTACGAAATAGCAGCTCGATTTACAACCGTTAGTTTTGAGCGCATTACAGAAACGCTTCCAAGGAAACAGTATACCTTAGGAGTTAATAAATTTGTTGTCGGCCATAAACTAAAAGTACAGTCGGATATTAGTTATACAACCATAAATGGTAACGAGGATAACATGACTTTTAGACTTGGTTTTGATATTCACTTTTAACGTGTTAAAAGATAACAATTAGATAACTTTAAACTTAAATGAACTAAAGATATTTGCAAACTTATTTTAAGTAAATTTGTAAACTTATTTTAATTAAAAATCATGGATAATATTTACTTGTTAATGTTAATTGCTATCACAGTTTTAGCAGTTGCTGACATCGTTGTTGGCGTAAGTAATGATGCGATTAATTTCTTAAACTCAGCCATTGGTTCTAAAGCCATTTCCCTGCGCACCATTATGATTGTTGCTAGTTTGGGAATATTTATTGGAGCCGTATTTTCTAGTGGAATGATGGAAGTTGCGAGAAAAGGCATTTTTGTGCCAGCCCAATTTGAATTTGGTGAAATCATGCTCATTTTTATGGCGGTGATGATTACCGATATCTTGTTACTAGACTTTTTCAATACTTTAGGCTTACCAACATCAACGACCGTTTCAATTGTTTTCAATTTACTTGGAGCAGCTGTAGTAATGTCGTTAATTAAAATTAGTAATTCTGAATCTGAAACATTAGCAGATCTAGCCACATATATCAATACCGATAAAGCCATTGAAATTATCTCGGGAATTCTGCTTTCAGTGGTCATTGCTTTTTCTGTTGGAGCCCTTGTACAATGGGTTTCTAGACTTATATTTACGTTTAATTATGAGAAAAAAATAAAGCATTTTGGTATAGTTTTCGGTGGATTAGCTTTAACAGCAATTACCTATTTCATTTTCCTTAAAGGATTAAAGGGAACACCTTATTATAGTGAATTAAAAAGTTTAGTAGAAGGCAACGAATTTTATATTATTGTTGGAAGTTTTATCTTCTGGACTTTGTTTTCATTCTTATTTGAAATGCTGACTAAACGTACAGTTTTATTGGTGGTTATTGCTGTGGGAACTTTTGGATTGGCATTGGCGTTTTCTGGAAATGATTTGGTGAATTTTATAGGTGTCCCAATGGCAGCTTATCATTCATACGAGGCATGGATAGCAGGAGGCATGGACGTTACCATGTCTATGGCGGTTTTAGAGAAAAAAGTCCCTGCCGAACCTCTATTGCTTTTTATTTCAGGAGCTATTATGGTTCTGACATTGTGGTTTTCAAAAAAGGCTAAAACGGTAGCAGAAACAGAAATAAGCCTTTCACGTCAAGGCGAAACTCATGAAAAGTTTGAACCTAATCGCCTGTCGAGATCAATTGTTAAAGGAACAACTCAATTATCAAACTATTTTGGTATCGTTATACCGAATTCAATTCAAGAAAAAATAGGAAAGAGTTTTGAAAAGCCAAATCAAATTGCATTAACTAAAGATCAAAGTATTGATGCTCCTGCATTCGATATGATTCGTGCTTCAGTTAATTTAATGGTTGCTGGTGTGTTAATTGCTATAGCAACATCTATGAAATTACCGTTATCAACAACGTATGTCACATTCATGGTGGCCATGGGTACGTCACTTGCAGATCGTGCTTGGGGAAGAGAGAGTGCTGTTTATCGTGTTGCGGGTGTTTTAAATGTTATTGGCGGATGGTTTGGTACTGCAATAGGTGCATTTATTGCTGCTGGTATTGTAGTGTTTTTAATCAATTGGAATCCAAGTGTGATCATCCCAATTTTACTATTACTTACCGTTCTTTTGTTATACAGAAATTATGTGTCTCACAAAAGAAAATCCTCTAAAGTTATTGACGAGGATAGCCTTAAAAAAGCAGAAAGTAGTTCACTTCAAGGTGTTATTCAAGAAAGTGCTAAAAATATTGCTAATGTTGTTAAAAGAACTAATAGAATTTATTCAAATTCTGTAGTGGGATTAGCAAAACAAGATTTAACAATTCTTAAAAAGAGTAAAAAGCAAGTTGTAAAACTAACAGCTGAGGTAGATGACTTAAGAGACAATATTTTTTACTTTATAAAGAATTTGGATGAATCTAGTTTAGAGGCCAGTAATTTTTATATTAATGTGCTAGGTCATTTGCAAGATATGTCTCAATCACTCGAATATATTTCTAAAGTAAGTTATAAGCATATTAATAATAACCATAAGAAGCTTAAGTTTAGTCAAATAAAAGAATTAAAAGAATTAGATGATAAACTTGAGATATTATTTAGTGATACCGAAAAAGCTTTTAAATCGGAATCTTTTGAACAAATAGGAAATATTCTAAGTGAGAAGAAAGAAGTATACGATTTGGTTAAGGAAAAAATACACAAGCAGGTACAACGCACAAGAACTGAAGAGTCAAGTCCTAAAAATACAACCCTTTATTTTGGTTTACTTCTTGAAACAAAAGATTTGCTTAATGCGACAATGAATTTATTGGATGAATATCATAATTCTTTTGATAGTTCTGTCGAACCAGCAAAAATAACTGTTGTTGATGAAATAACTGAAAAAGGAGAATCATCTGACCAAGAAGAGTAAGTCTTAAAAGCAGTAATTTAAATATAAGCCATCATTGTCATTAGTGATGGCTTTTCTTATGGTGCTAAAGTGATTAATATATATCCCAAAACAGCACCAATTACTATAGTCCATATTGTACTTATTGTTGTTTTAAAGGTGATAAAAATCGCTATTAGAGCAATTACAATACTTTGCCATTCGATAAGCGTTTCTTTCGCCATTATAAGTAAAACAGCAATCATTACAGCTACAGCTGCCACATTAACAGAATCTAAAAAATAGCGAAGGATAATAGATTTGCGCATTCTGGGTATGAATGGATTTAAGAGTAGTACAAATAAAAATGAAGGTAAAAAGATACCTGTAGTAGCTGCCAATGCACCAGTAAATCCTGATAGTTGATACCCAATAAATGTTGAGGTAGATAACACAGGGCCAGGAGTAAATTGACCTATTGCGATAGCATCAATAAGTTCAGCTCTCGATAATAATCCTGTGGTTACTAATTCTGCATCCAGATAGGCAAAAAGCACATAGCCACTACCATAAAGTATCGCTCCAACTTTCAAAAAAATTAAAAAGAGTTTTCCAGCCGAAACCTTGGCAACAATACTGTTTATACCTAAACACATTAAAATCGGAGAAATTGAATTAAGATGAGTCGCTGTTTTAGATTTTAAATAGAAATACAACATGCCTACAACACCAGCAAATAACAGCGCAATCACTTCATTAATACCTAAGAGACTAGCACTTAACACCAATAGGCCAAGTATGATGAGCTCTATACTTTTAATTGCCTTTTTACTTAATTTTAAAATTGCAGATGCTATAATGGCCAGAACAGCTGGTTTAATACCATAAATGAAAGGTTCAACCTCTGGTAGTTGTCCGTATTTTACATAGAGATATGCTAAAAGCGCTGTAATAATGGTTGCGGGAAAAATAAAAGCGATACCTGCCACAAAAAGACCTGATTTACCTGCTCGTTCAAAACCACAATGCATGGTCATTTCGGTAGAGTTCGGACCAGGTATTAGATTAGTAGTTCCTATAAGATCAAGAAAATAATCTCTTGTCATCCATTTGCGCTTTTCTATAATTTCATCTTCCATCATTGCAATGTGCGCTGCAGGACCACCAAATGCAAAACAACCTAATTTAAAAAACACCAAGGCAACTTCTTTGAGTTTAGGATTCATAATTAAAATCTTCACAGGTTGAAAATAATATCAAGTTCTTGTAGTTCAAATATAGTATTCTTCAGTTAACATCAAATAGTTTAAATTAGTGGATCTAAAATAACAATTATGACCTTACGTACCCTCTTGCTAGTTCTGGTTTTCAGCATTCAATCCATTGTAGCTCAACATATGAGTGGTGCATTACTTTTAGAAAAAGCAATTCAATATCATGATCCCTTTGATAATTGGCAAACATTTCAAGGTGAATTTAATGTTGTTATGGAAATGCCTGAAAATCCTAAAAGAATAAGTCAAATAAGCATCGATCTTCCATCTGAATATTTTAAGGTAAAAGCAATTCAGGATTCTGTTACAACAGAATACATAATTGATCAAGGAACTTGTTTAATTTCTTTGAATGGAAAGACCGATTTAAGTAAAGCTGAATTATTTTCAAACAACCTGAGTTGTGATCGCGCAACGCTTTATAAAAATTATTACACCTATCTCTATGGTTTACCTATGAAACTTAAAGATAAAGGCACAAATATTTCTGAAACTGTAAATCGAAAAACGTTTAAAGGTAAAGATTATCTGGTGTTAAAAGTGAGTTATGATGAATCTGTAGGAAGTGATGTCTGGTTTTTTTATTTTAATCCTGAATCGTTTGCTATGGAAATCTATCAGTTTTTTAAGACCGATGAAAACGGGAACTTGAAACCAGATAGTGGCGAATATATCATGTTGTCTGAAACTGAAACTGTAAACGGAATTGTTATGCCTAAAATTA
The DNA here is from genome assembly GCF_000826645.1 of Psychroserpens mesophilus. Lineage (GTDB taxonomy): Bacteria > Bacteroidota > Bacteroidia > Flavobacteriales > Flavobacteriaceae > Psychroserpens > Psychroserpens mesophilus. The sequence goes on along the minus strand of NZ_JXJP01000013.1, from coordinate 35,424 downwards.
GAGCCTGGTATTATAATAGAGATGATGCTTATTTAGCTACAGATATTTTAGAAAAATAATGTAAAATATCAATAACCATTGTCGAGCAAACTATCTTTTCTACCATATAATAATTCGGCTACTTCAATCAATTTTTTATTCATATCGTTAACGTTGGTGTAATCATTAAATAGCGAAGAAGCCATTTCAGCCGAAATTAAATTTTCTCTGATTAATTTGTCTATAGATTTATTGCTTTTTCTAATGTTCTCTTTGGCTTCCTTTTTTAAGTTAAACAATTTTTTTGCGTAGACTTCAGTATCCTCAGCTTTTCTAAACAGATAGATAATTCGCAACACTTTAATGATTTTTTTTCTGAAACCATCGTACTCTTTCAACATATACGGATTATCTAAATCTAAAGACAAATTAATGTTTTTATTAAGTTCTCCAGCATCTTTAATAATCTCAACCATTTTACGATTAGCGATTTTAATATCACTTATAGCTATATTTTCCTTTTTATTTAGTGTTAAATCATTTTGGGCAGTTATGGCGTATCTAATGATTTCACCATAAATAGTTTTTACCTTTTTGTAGTAAAGTTTATCTACGTCAGTTTGTAAGTTTTTTGTGGACTTTTTGACAATGTTTTTTATTTTTTCATCAGATATTATATCGTCTCTATGAATATTTAACGCATGTGCAACGATTTCAAAAACGGCATTTTTATATAAATATTTGGATTCATTAATCAGTGCAGAAATAACAGTACCTGGGAATTTTAAAACTGCCTCATTTAGAAATTTTGGTTCATCAATATCTTTGTGTTCGTTGTCTTTGAAGAATTTTAATAAAATTCGTTCTAAAGCTTTAATAAGTGGAATCATAATAATAACTCCAATGACATTAAATATGGTATGAAACAGTGCCAATTTTAAGGTATAATCTGTAACGCCTATGTTTGCGAACTCAGACAGCTTATTAACCAATTGTGCTAATGGGTATATTAAAATTAAGGCCACAATTCCTGTCGCCAAATTAAAAATGAAATGTGCACCAGCCAATCGTTTTCCGGCTATATTAGAACCTATAGATCCTAAAACTGCTGTAATAGTTGTGCCTATGTTGGCTCCAATTGCTAATGCCAGTGCATTTTCATATTCAATTTGTCCAGCTGCTAATGCCGTTAAGATTAAAGCCAATGTGGCGCTACTTGATTGTAATACTGTTGTAATAATGATTCCCAACAAGGCATAAATAATTACGCCTTTAAATCCTGAAATAGCATATTGCGTTAAATCGATGTAATCTTTAAAGACATCAAAGCCTTCTTTCATGAAATGAATACCCAAAAAGAAGAATCCCAATCCTGCTAAAATCTTGCCTAAGCCTTGTAATGAGGTCTTTTTTTGAACAGAAAAAATAACCCCAAACACCAATAAAGGCATTGCTAATGCCGAAATATTAATTTTCAAACCAAATGCAGCAACTAACCATGCTGTTGCTGTCGTTCCTATATTTGCCCCGAAAATAAGACCGATGCCTCCAGATAAACTAATAAGTCCTGCACTAATAAATGAAATTGTAATAACGGTTACTAAGGAGCTTGATTGAATTAAGGCTGTTACTACAGCACCAGCAGTGATGCTTTTATATAATTTGTCTGTTGCTTTTTTTAATACATTTTGTAAGGGGCCTTTAGTGAAAACTTTAAACCCATCCTCTAGCATGATCATCCCAAAAAGTAAAATTGCAATTCCTGCTGCAATTGTTTTAAAATTCGGATTAGAGTAAAGTACTATAGCTAATAGTAGTAATAAAAAAGCAAATAGTATTTTTCTTATCATTTCAGTCCATTGTGGTTTTGTAAAACTAAATATAAAAATAATCTAGTACTGATGTACTCTCTGTAGTCAATAACTTTCGAATACGGTATTGAAAATTATTAAATAAAATACAATTCTTTTTTGATGACAATTTTATTATTAAACGATGATACACTAAACCGAACTATTTAAATACACTTATTATGAAACAACACTCATTTTTTAAGGGTTATCTAATTCCAGTTTTAGTAATTATGCTAATTTGTATTGGTTGTGAAAAAGACTCTACTAATGAAGCACCACTTGGTGATGAAGATGGTGCCTTTGAAATGTTTCAAATCATGCAAAGCATCAATACAGAATTTGTACGTATTGGAGAAGAGCAAAATTTAGTGCCTTATGTTGCACTCGACCGTGTGGTTGCTTTTGCTGAAGCATTAGAAGGCGTAGAACATGCATTCAAGGTAGATACTGGATACCTTCACGTCACGACTTATAAAGGCTTTACATCTTCAATACAAATTGATGAAGTGGATGAAAATGGCAAATCGCTATATAGAGGTGCCGAAAGTGGCACTTCAGCATTAAAGACATTCAGGACTCAGCAGCTTAATAGTGATTGTGTAAATAAAATAGAAAATAAAAAAGTACTTTTATTTGCGGCAGCTCACGACGACTTTTATTATACTGGTGAATATGAAACACGTGTTGTTAATCTTATACAAAATAGTGATTTAGATCTTGAAGTAACGGTTTTAAAAGAAGAACAATGTACTTGGGAAGTGACGAAAACGTTTGACCAATATGGTATGGTAGTTTTAGACACTCATGGAAGTCCAACTCATGTACAATTGGGTAATGATTTATCGTTTAACCCACAAAACATCCCAACCACGAGACAAGAGTTTATCAATGCGCTTGTTGACCAACTTGGTACTGAAACGGTTCTAGCCATCATTAATCGAAGTTTGGGAGTAAGTATTTACTATAAGTATAACCCAAATACCGTGTTAGATAATTTATGGGGAGAATATATGAACAATCAAAACATAAAGCGCACCCTAAACTTGACATCTAAAGGAATACGTAGTGTACTTCCTAACTTAGATAATACGATTGTGTTTTCAAATGCTTGTTATAGTGGTTTTAACGCATTTTCGTATATAAATCATAGAGGGAATACCGTAAATACAGATCCCATACAACCTGCTTGGATGAGTAAAAATCCTATTGCTTACTATGGTTACGAAGCTGCTACTGGTGGAGTATCCTATCGAGTTCTTGATGAACCAACATGTAAAACCAGTGCAGATTCGTTATTCAAATCTCTGTTTTATGATAAGGAACCTACAGGTTCAGCGCACTTGTTTTATGGCACAACGCTTTATGAAGAACCTGGATCTAATACTAAAGATTTTCAAAGAATAAATTATGGGCCTTTATATTTTAAACAATATGGCAATGAAGATTACTGCTACGAGACTTGTGAAAATGAAGAGGACTCTTATTTTACAGCTAGTATTTCTGGCTTATCTTTAGAAGAATTTGAAGCGGAATCGTTTAATTATTATGCGAATGCTCAAGGAGAAGGCTCTTTGTTGCTTTCTGGAAGACGCGAAGCAGATGGTGTGTTTTTGTCCCATACTATAAATCTCAGAACATTTAATTATCAAGGTGTTGGCACATATCCAGTTGGTGCTGCAAGCGAATCAAATGAAGGTTGGGATGCCAGTCTAGTCATCCACAATAATATTTATTATGATAGTTTTGATCCACCAACAGGTTTTGTAACCATTACTGAAGAATGTGACACCTATATCAAAGGCGTATTTAGTGTATTGGTTCGTAGAGATGGAACTGAAGTTACATTAAACGGTAATGTTTTCATTAATTTTTAGGAAAAAAGATAACGTGAATACTGGTAATAAATAGAACTAATAAAAAAGCATCTCTAATGAGATGCTTTTTTTACTTATAACAAATAGTTTCAGGTTTATGAACCACACATTAAGCAATCATCACCTTCAGCTTCTTTAGCCTGAGCAATTAGAGCTTTCATTTCTTCAGCGCTCATGGGTTCTACTTCTACTTTCTCAGCAGTCTTTTTTGCAAATTTTGCAGCAGTTTCAGCAGCTTTCATTTGTTTTTGTGCTACATCATCTACAGCTACATCTTGTACTTCAGCAACTGGCTCTGCTTTTGCTTGTCTGGTAATTGTAACTTTTTTAGCATCGACAGCACTCTTGGTACGTAAGTAATACATTCCGGTTTTTAAGCCGCTTTTCCATGCGTAAAAGTGCATAGATGTTAATTTAGCCATAGTCGCGCCTTCTAAGAATAAGTTAAGCGATTGCGACTGATCAATAAAGTAACCACGTTGACGAGACATATCTATAATATCTTTCATAGATAGTTCCCAAACGGTTTTGTACAATTCTTTAATATCCTGAGGAATGCAATCTACATTTTGTACAGACCCATTAGCTCTCATGATTTCGTTCTTTAAATCTTCATTCCAAAGTCCTAATTCAACTAAATCTTCTAATAAATGCTTGTTGACAACAATAAATTCACCAGATAGTACACGACGTGTGTAAATGTTAGACGTATAAGGCTCAAAACATTCATTGTTTCCTAAAATTTGAGATGTAGATGCTGTTGGCATTGGAGCAACTAAAAGTGAATTACGAACACCATGTTTTAAAACTTGCTTACGTAATTTAGCCCAATCCCAAAGTCCGCTTAATTCTTCATCTTTAATACCCCAAAGGTTGTATTGGAATTCGCCTTGACTGATAGGAGAACCTTCATAACTTTCGTAAGGACCATCAACTTTAGCTTCTTCCATACTTGCTGTAACTGCAGCAAAATAAAGTGTTTCAAAAATATCGTGATTTAATTTTTTAGCTTCATCACTCGTAAATGGCATTCTCAACTTGATAAAAGTATCAGCCAATCCTTGAACACCTAATCCAACTGGTCTGTGGCGGAAATTAGAATTTTCAGCTTCTTTTACAGGATAGTAATTTCTATCAATCACTCTGTTTAAGTTTTTCGTCACACGTTTCGTGATTCTGAATAACTCTTTGTGATCAAATTCTCCGTTTTTAACAAACATTGGTAAGGCAATCGATGCTAAATTACATACAGCAACTTCATCTGGAGACGTGTACTCCATAATTTCTGTACATAAGTTCGACGAACGAATGGTTCCTAAATTCTTTTGGTTCGACTTACGGTTTGCTGCATCTTTATACAACATGTAAGGTGTTCCGGTTTCAATTTGTGATTCTAATATTTTTTCCCAGAGTTCTCTCGCTTTAATCGCTTTACGACCTTTACCTTCAGCTTCGTATTTAGTGTATAATGCTTCAAATTCTTCACTGTGTACATCGCATAAACCTGGACATTCATTTGGGCACATCAACGTCCATTCTCCATCTTCCTGTACACGTTTCATGAATAAATCTGGCATCCACATGGCGTAAAACAAGTCACGAGCACGCAGTTCTTCAGCACCATGATTCTTTTTCAAATCTAAGAAACTCATAATGTCTGCATGCCAAGGTTCGATATACATGGCAAAGCTTCCTTTACGTTTTCCACCGCCTTGATCTACGTAGCGAGCCGTATCGTTAAATACTTTCAGCATTGGGACAATTCCATTACTGGTTCCGTTTGTACCAGCAATATAACTTCCTGTAGCTCTAATATTATGAATAGATAAACCGATTCCTCCAGCAGATTGTGAAATCTTAGCCGTTTGTTTTAAGGTGTCGTAAATTCCATCAATGCTGTCATCTTTCATAGTTAATAAAAAACAAGATGACATTTGAGGTTTAGGTGTTCCTGAGTTAAATAAAGTTGGTGTAGCGTGTGTAAAATACTTTTTAGACATTAATTCGTAAGTCTCAATGGCTGCTTCCAAATCGTCAAGGTGAATACCAATGGATACTCTCATTAACATGTGTTGTGGACGCTCGGCAATTTTCCCATTTAATTTTAAAAGGTAAGATCGTTCAAGCGTTTTAAATCCGAAATAATCATAACCAAAATCACGGTTATAGATGATAGCAGAATCCAGTTTGTCTTGATTTTCGCTAATGACCTTATAAACTTCGTCACTCAACAAAGGTGCTTTTTTACCTGTTCTCGGATTTACATACGTGTATAAATCGGTCATGACCTCACTAAAGGTCTTTTTTGTGTTTTTGTGTAAGTTAGAAACTGAAATACGAGCAGCTAAACGTGCATAATCAGGATGAGCTGTCGTCATTGTAGCCGCTTGCTCAGCAGCTAAATTATCTAATTCACTTGTAGTTACACCATCATACAGACCGTCAATCACTCGCATTGCGACTTTAATAGGATCTACAAGTTCATTGAGGCCATAACAAAGTTTACGGACTCTTGCCGTAATTTTGTCAAACATTATAGGTTCTTTTCTTCCGTTTCTTTTAACTACATACATACGTTACACATTTTTTAGTTTTTTCTGAAGCCACCATTCAGAAAAAGGGATTAGTTAGCTACTATTAATCAGTAGGAGGCTGATTAATAGCTGATTAATTATTAGTTGTTTTTATATTGAAATTAAAACTGGTTGTAAACCTTTTGTTAGTTGGTATAACTAAAGAAACACGATACCAGTTAAAATAATTCTGCTTTTGTTTTAGTTCTAGAAATCGAAACTATCTGAACCAAAATCATATTTGTTTTCTTCTTCTTCTTTGTTAAGAACACCAGCTTTTTGATATTCTGATACACGTTTTTCGAAGAAGTTCGTTTTTCCTTGCAATGAAATCATGTCCATGAAGTCAAAAGGATTAGCTGTATTGTAGACTTTTTCACAACCCAAATCTTGAAGTAAGCCATCAGTTACAAATTCTAAGTATTGTGACATTAATTTAGAATTCATACCAATTAAACTTACAGGAAGAGATTCTGTAATAAATTCTCTTTCAATATTTAAGGCGTCTACTAAAATTTCTTTAATGCGTTCTTTTGGCACTTTGTTTACTAAGTGATGTTCGTGTAAGTGAACGGCAAAGTCGCAGTGCATACCTTCATCACGAGAAATCAATTCATTAGAGAATGTTAAACCTGGCATCAGTCCACGTTTTTTCAACCAGAATATTGAGCAAAATGAACCCGAGAAGAATATACCTTCAACAGCAGCGAAAGCAATTAAACGCTCAGCAAAACTTGGAGATTCTATCCATTTTAATGCCCAATCTGCTTTTTTCTTAATGGCTGGAAATGTCTCAATAGCATTAAAAAGCATTGCCTTTTCTTTTTCGTCTTTAACGTAAGTATCTATCAATAATGAGTAGGTTTCACTATGAATGTTTTCCATCATAATTTGGAAACCATAGAAAAATTTAGCCTCACTGTATTGTACCTCATTCACGAAATTCTCAGCAAGATTTTCATTTACAATACCATCACTTGCCGCAAAAAATGCCAATACATGCTTGATAAAGTAGCGTTCATCATCTGTTAATTTTCCTGTCCAATCAGTTATGTCTTGATGTAAATCAATTTCTTCAGCAGTCCACATACTTGCTTCAGATTTTTTATACCATTCCCATAAATCATGATGTTGAATTGGGAAAATCACGAATCGATCCTTATTTTCTTGTAAAATTGGTTCTACAACTTGAGACATATTTATTAGTTTTTTTATTAAAAAATTAACTGAAAATTTTCGGGTGATTTGGGACTAACAAAGATTCAAAAATGTATGAGATATTTCACCTTTTTTCATGAAACCTTTTCAACAAGTTTTTAACAATTCGGAATTCTCAAAAAAATTAAAGATTTGTTAAAAATAATTTTAAAAACCTGATAATCAATATAATAAATAAATACAAAAAGTAAGTATTATCCTATTAAATATGCTGTTGTAATGCATGTTTACTGTGTTGTTTAGATTGTAAAATCAGACCTGAAATTAGAACAAAAAAAGAGAGCTTTTATAGCCCTCTTTAATCCCTAATAATTAATTAAACTAACTAAAATTATGTACTGAATAATAGTTGTATGAAGACCTTAAATTAAAAAGTCAGGTTTGACCCTGACTTTTAATGATTAATAGCATTTAATCAAATAGTGAATCCCCACGATCACTTTTTTTATACCTATTAACACTTATTGGTCATTTAATTTGTTAAACAAATATCAAATTTTTTAGAGGATACCTAAATTGAATTTGTGTGGTTGGTATTGAAAACTGTATAGTTGGTAAGTTCAGTTTTTACAACACCTTTAAAAGACTTTTTTAAGCATAATACACATAAAACTTAGCTAACCATACATATTACAAATGATTTGTTTTATAATATTATATATTTGATATTATGATAAAAGCTGTAATCGTTGATGACGAGCCAAAAGCCATACAAAGTTTGTCTTGGGAGCTCTCTAATTTCAGAACCGACATTGATGTTATAAAAACTTTTTCTAATCCGGAGGAAGCCATAGCATATCTCAACAGCAATACGCCAGATTGCCTGTTTTTAGATATTCAAATGCCAACGATGGACGGGTTTCAGTTTTTAGAAAAATTATCAAATAAAGACTTTGCTGTAGTCATCACTACGGCTTATGATGAATATGCTATTAAGGCTTTGAAACACGAAGCAATAGATTATTTATTAAAACCGATAGATTCTGATGACCTCGAAGCGACCATTGAAAGAATTAAAAAATTCAATTACAGGGCTTTGAATGTATCAAAAATTGAAGAGGTGCTCACCAATTTTAATGGCAAGCTCGATAAAAAGCGCATTACGATTAATACTGATGGGAAGCTTATTTTTCTGAATATTGATGACATTCTATACGTAGAGTCTGATGGAAACTACAGTACTATCATTTTAGAAGAAGCTCAAAAGTTAGTCATTACAAAAAAATTAAAAGAAGTTGATGCTATTTTACCAGAACACTGTTTTTTCAGAATTCATAATTCATATATAATTAACCTGAACAAAATAAAAGAGTTTATTAAAAGTGAAGGTTATGTTGTGATGCAATCCAATCACAAAATTCCAGTAGCCAGGCAGCGAAAGTCTGATTTTTTAGAGAAATTATAAGATGAATCATCATTTGGATATAAGCTTTAATACTATAGCCAGAATTAAACGTGTTTTAGTTTTGTTTTCTTGCTTTTTAATAGCTTTAAATATTCATGCTCAATATGATTTAAATTCAGATTTTGCTTCACAATTAGAATTTATTACAACATCTAAACCTAGAGATTATAAGGTATTAGATTCACTGTTTTCAAAATTTGAAAGGGATACTTTAAAAATGAATGTTTTAGTTCGTAAATCTAAAGCGCTCAATTATCCCGATGGCGAAAGTTTTGCTTTAAACCATTTAGGTGTATTCTATAGAAATAATTCACTTTACGAGAAAGCCATTGATATGCATGTAAAAGCAAATGCGCTTGCTGCAGAAGTTGGCAATCTTGAATTGAGAATCATCAATCTCAATAATATTGGTGTAGTTTACCGACGTATGGATCTTGTGAAACCGGCTTTAGATTTCCATACAAAAGCGCTTGATATTGCCAGATCTGCTGATCAACCTTCTGAAGAAATTAAATACAATATTGCAGTATCTCAAAATAGTATTGGTAATATTTATCTGGTTCTTGAGCAATATGAACTAGCCATGCGTCAGTTTCAAAAATCAATTGAGATTGAAAATGAGTTGGGTAATAGACTTGGTTTGGCTATTAATTACCAAAATATAGGTTTTGCTTATGAAGCGCAAGGTGAGCTTGAAAATGCGCTGAGAAATTATAAACGTTCTTTAGATTATAACAATCAAATCGATTCTGAACTTGGGCGCGTCATTTGTTACAACAGCATTGGAAAAGTGTACATTAAGCAAAAAGAGTTTAATGATGCAAAAGTTATTATTGAAAAAGCACTGGAAAAAGTCTTAAATATTGGAGATCACTTTTATATCGCATCTTCATATATCAACTTAGGATGGGCTCAGAAACATTTAAAGTTAAATGATTTGTCTGAAATTAATTTAAAAAAAGGTTTAGGTATTGCGGAAAAGTATGGTCTTAAATCATCTATTGTTGAAGCCCAGAAACATCTATCAGATTTATATGAATTGACGAACAGACCTGATTTAGCGCTTAATGCTTACCGAGATGCAGTAAATCTTGAAAAGACAATAGCCAATGAACGTAATTTAAGATATGTAAATGATGTTATTATTCAGTATGAAAACGAAGCCAAGAATAATCAAATTAAAGCGTTAGCAGATGAAAATGAACTGGTAAAATCCAGACTTGAGCGCAATAAGAAGTTGTTCTGGTATTCGATGTTGGCATTGGCTATTATTGGAGCAATTATGGTTGCTTTGTACAGAACCAGACAACTGCAACAAGAGAAACAAATTCTAACTTTAGAACAGGATATGTTGCGAAGTCAAATGAATCCACATTTCATATTTAATTCGCTCAACTCTATAAAATTATACATCATAAATAACGAAAAGGAAAATGCGGTTTACTATCTAAATAAATTTTCAAAACTCATCAGAAAGATTTTAGTCGCCTCCACAGAAAAAGAAATCTCTCTAGAAGATGAACTCGATACCATGAAGCTTTATATGAATATTGAGAATATTAGATTTTCTAATGCTATACATTTTGAAGTCAATATTGATGACAAAATCAATACTTCAGGAATAAAAGTGCCATCTATGATTTTACAACCATTTTTAGAAAATGCGCTTTGGCATGGTTTATCATCTAAAAAAGAGGATGATAAAAAAATCATTCTTAATGTGTATCAAACGAATGCAAATTTAGTGACCATTTCAATTGAAGATAATGGCATCGGAAGAGCACAATCATCAAAGATTAATAACGATAAACTATTAAAGCGAAAATCTGTTGGAATTTCATTGACCAAGGCAAGGTTGGCTAACTTTTCAAAAGGATATATACAGGACTACAAAATTACGATTGAAGACCTTTATGATCAACACCGAAACGCTTCAGGCACAAAGGTTATCGTAGAAATCCCTACACAGTCTATAGCGTCATAAACTTTTTAATTTCCAAAAGCTCCCATCATGGAGCCATATGTTGTGGTGTCGATAGAGAAATCAGTTTTATCAAGACCTACACATTCCATAGTCATACTGTTTTTATCTTTTTTCTTGTCGATAAATATCATTTGCATCATAAGTCCGTTCTCAGCATATTTTTCTATCAACTCTGGATTAAATCCTTTAGGTATATTTTTCATGTCTGCTCCCCAAATTTGATGGAAACTAAATGGCACTTCGTTTGTAATATAAAACGTAATTTTAGAATCGTCATTTTCACCTTCAAAACCTTCACAGTGGTAACCCAAAATAGTTTTTGATCCAATTTTTTTAAATGTGAAATCCGTAGTCGAATCGTCAGATGTAAAATGGTTTCCTTTCAGACTTGATTTTTGCACCATTTTCTTCCCCATCATTTCCATAAACATTGCGCTGACACTACGTTCGTTATCCATAACCATAAACATTTTAGCATCATTATTATCTTCCATCATTGCAGAGGTGTCAAAGCCAAAATATGAAGCATCTTTTTTAAGATAATAATCGAGCTGTGCATCTTTATTTTTATGTGTTATTTTTAATTTATAAACGTAGTCAAAATCATAAGTATTTGGTAGGTCAGCCTTAGATTTGGTTTGGGCTGTAATGTGTCCTAAGAAAATAAAAAAAGTAACTAAAAAAGTAAGCTTAACGGTGTTTGTGGTTTTCATAAGTTTAAATGAATTATGGAATTAACTAATTGATAACCTGAAAACTACACAAATAAAGCGTAGATGTTGTACACTATTGTGTAATTGGTTGAAGATATTGTATTGTTGGCAACTAGCCGTTTATTTGTAAGTTTCAGCTACTTTTTCTAATTCTTGATACCAATCTTCGCCAAATTTTCTGATGAGTGCTTCTTTTACAAACTTGTAAACTGGAACTTGTAATTCTTTTCCCAAAGTGCATGCATCATCACAAATTTCCCATTTGTCATAATTAACTGCAGAAAATTCAGAATAGTCTTTAATCCGAATTGGATATAAATGACAAGAAACGGGTTTCTTCCAAGAAATTTCACCTTGATTATAAGCCTCTTCAATTCCACAAAGTGCTGTTTTTTTCTCATCAAAAATCACATATGCACAATCTGCTCCATCGATTAAAGGAGTTTCAAAATCTCCGAATTCTGTAGTGATATGTGTGCCTTGGGCTTCAATGGCAGCGATTCCTTCTTTGCGTAAAAACGGTTTCACTTTTGGGTAGATGTCTTTTAGGATTTCTATTTCTTCAGAATCTAAAGGAGCACCAGCATCACCATCAATACAACAGGCACCTTTGCATGCCGAGAGGTTACATACAAAATCTTTTTCAATAATACTTTCAGAAACAATTGTTTTCCCTAACTGAAACATGGCTATTTTGGCTTTTTACGTAGCCGTAAAAATAGTTAAACTTTACCATTTTTTAACGTTATAAATCTGTCTTAAAGACTTACTTTTGCCGAAAATTTGAGAGTCATGGATATTCAATTGAATTTTAAAGAAATATTTACAGCGTTCATGGTGTTGTTTGCAGTTATTGATATTGTTGGCAATATTCCCATTATCATCGATTTGCGCAAAAAAGTTGGACACATTCAAAGTGAGAAAGCCTCAATAATTGCAGGTGTGATTATGATTGTTTTCTTATTTATAGGAAAAAGTTTACTTAATTTAATTGGTATTGATGTCAATTCATTTGCAGTTGCAGGTGCTTTCGTTATCTTTTTTATCGCATTAGAGATGATTCTTGGGATTACATTGTATAAAGATGATGGCTCAGGCGCAATGACAGCTTCAGTATTTCCTTTAGCATTTCCTCTCATTGCTGGACCTGGAAGCTTAACTACACTCCTATCATTAAGAGCAGAATTTGCTATTGAAAACATTATTATTGCTGTTATTTGTAACGTTATTGTTATCTTTATTGTGCTTAAAACCTCTGCAAAAATTGAACATGTTTTGGGTAAAAATGGAATAAATATTATCAGAAAAGTATTTGGTGTGGTATTATTAGCTATTGCAGTAAAACTCTTTGCACATAATATTAAGGCCCTTTTTGAACTTGTATAAATATCTAAAATGAAATTTTTCACCATCATTGTTACTATAATAGCTATTGTTTTAATTGGATATAATAGCACCGAAATTGATTTTGAAGCACCTTTTGAAGGGCAAAGCGTCGTTGCATTAATTACCATTTTCGCTTCGCTTTGTGCTATAGCTTTGTTACAGATTTTGAGGCTGTCTAAAAAAGTTGATCAAAAACTAAAAAACAATTCCTAATGTTTGATGCACTTATTGTTGGAGGTGGAGCTGCAGGTATGTCATGTGCTTTGGTTTTAGGGTCTGCTAAGTCTAAACCTTTTGCTGAAGACAAACGCATTGGAATTGTGATGCATCAAAGAGCGTCTCACTTACAAACCGCTTTATTTAATAATGTTTTAGGTTTAGCGCCAGGAACTACAGGAGCTTCTATATTAGAGGATGGTAAAACACAATTGTCGCAATTGTATCCTCATGTTGAGCAAATTGAAAATGAAAAAGTAATTTCTATTGCTAAAACTCCGCAAGGATTTACAGTAACCACAAACAAAAATGCATATGAATCAAAATTAGTAGTGGTCGCTGTTGGTTATACTAATTTAATAGATATTAATGGTATTGAAATGTATGTAGAACCACATCCAAGGGCAGCTATTGAAAAAGAGCGCATCTGGTTAAAGAACCACAACCATTTGGTTGAAGAAAACCTTTATGTTGCAGGAACCATGGCTGGATGGCGAAGTCAATTTGCTATAGCTTCAGGAAGCGGAGCACAGGTAGCTACAGATATTTTAACGCTTTGGAATGATGGTAAGCATACCAAAATTCATGATAAAATTTAGCTAATTATTCGTTTAGAGTTTCGCTGGATTTACTTAATAAAATGACCTCTTCAATCATCGTGTCTGTTTCATTGATAATTTGTTCTGAAACATTACTGCTATACAGTTGACTTGCCAGCTCAGCTTTTATAAGTGTTTTCATTTGTTCATGATAATTAATAAATGAAATACTAGTCCGTTCCTTTAAATTAAGGAAATCCTGAAATTTTTCAACCATTACATCACTAACATCAAAGCTACTAATAAACTCTGAAGCGTTTATGTTATCGTAAATTGTTCGGTCTTTATCTAACTCTTCAAACACAAAGTTGCTAACATAACCTCTGCGTTTAATATAATTAAGCGTTTCATTTTGGGCACTAATATCTAATGGTACAAAAATATCAGGAATGATGCCTCCACCTCCATATACAATTTTCCCATTAGGTGTAGTGAATTTCAGTGAGTCTGAGATTTCGATATTTTCAGAATTTTCAAACTCACCATTGCTCAAACGTTTATAATAATCATTATGATAATCGTTGTTATTGCCATTGTCATAAGGACGTTGAATTGAGCGACCTGTTGGTGTGTAATATCTAGAAACCGTTAATCTGACAGCACTACCATCACCTAAAGACATTTCACGTTGTACTAAGCCTTTGCCATAACTTCTACGTCCAACAATAGTGCCTTTATCATTGTCTTGTAAAGCTCCGGCTACAATTTCACTGGCTGACGCTGAATTTTCATTAATTAGAATGTAAATGTCACCTTCTTCAAAATCACCACGTCTGGTAGCATAGCTTTTTTCAATTTTGCCTGCTTTATTTTTAGTAAATAAAATAAGTTTATCATCTTCTAAAAACTCATCTACTATTTGTTCGGCTATACCAAGAAACCCGCCAGGATTATCACGAAGGTCTAATGCTAGTTTTGTGGCACCTTGATCTTGAAGTTGATTTAAGGCTTTTTTAAACTCTTTATATGTTGACTCTGCAAAGCGATTAATTTTAATGTATCCTAAGTTGTCAGTTAGCATATAAGCCGCATCAACACTCTTGATTGGTATGTCTGAATATTTAACTTTAAAGGTCAATAATTCATCTTCTCCTGGACGATACACCTTAAGCGTAATCTTACTATTTTTTTCGCCTTTTAATTTTTTAACGATAGCTTCATTAGTCCATTCCCGACCAAAAATAGAATCACCATTAGCCATAATAATTCGGTCACCACCTTTAATTCCAGCTTTTTCACTTGGTCCACCTTCAATAGGTCTAATTACAGTAACCGTATCTTTATAGGTATAAAAGCTAACGCCAATTCCAATAAAGTCACCTTTCATATTATCGGTAACCCGTTGCATTTCACTTTTTGGAATGTAGATGGAATGCGGATCAAGATTATCTAAAATACCATTAACTGTGACGTCAACGATACTATCTGTATTAACCTGATCAACGTATTCATAATCGATATAATCAATGAGTCGGTTGAGTTTATCTTTTTTACTGTTTGTCGTAAACAAACGATCAGAAGTATCTGAAAAATTTAGTTTTCCTCCAATAAATACACCAGCAGCAATGGCAATTCCTAATAATAATGGTATGTATTTTTTTTGAAAGTTCATTTATGCCTTTAGATTTTCAATAAGTTCAAGAGTTATTCCAGCTTTTTTAAGAAACTGAAGCCCAGAATCATCTTTATATCCTTCGTGATATACAACACGAATTATGCCAGCCTGATGTATAAGCTTACTGCACTCTTTACAAGGTGAGAGCGTTATGTATAAAGTAGCTCCTTTACAAGATTGCGTTGAAGCGGCTACTTTTAAGATGGCGTTAGCTTCGGCGTGAAGTACATACCATTTTGTGTACCCATCATCATCTTCACAATAGTTTTCAAACCCAGTTGGTGTTCCATTGTAACCATCAGAAATAATCATTCGATCTTTTACAATTAGTGCACCTACTTGTTTACGATTACAGTGGGAAAGTTTTCCCCATTCTTTAGCAATTCTTAGATAGGCTTTATCGTATCGAAGTTGTTTCTCTTTCGGCATTATATGTCTTTAAAATGTATATAACGAATATAAACGGTTCATATTTTAATTACAATAGTATATAGACTAATACATAACTACATTTCAAAAGTAATGATTATAAAAAAGGGATACACACTAAATTTTTGAAGTTTACGTTAAAGTTTTACCAAAATACAAGTTGCCGTCTTAAATTTTTTAAGAGAATAATTCATTCGTAATAAGTATTGGTAATACGCTTCCTAACACAATTGCTGAAATTACCATAATCCAGTCACGCCTAGAAAATCTAAAAATAGTCTGGCAAATAAAGCTTAAAAAGATTACAATAAACGCAATGATTAGTTGTCCGATTTCTATACCTAAAGCAATTTCTAATATGGCGAGCAATTTGTTTTCAGATGCAGATATTAAACCATTGAGTTCATTGGCGAATCCAAGCCCGTGAATGAGGCCGAAAAATAGGGTTATAAAAAAGAGAAATCCAAATTTGCTTTGATGTGTTTTTTTTCCAGAAGTAAAAATATTAAAGAGCGAAACGATTAAAATTGTCAATGGAATTAAAAAGGATGTGACTCTTATATTTAAGCTTACGATATTGTAGGTAACTAAACTTAAAGATAAACAATGACCAACCGTAAATATAGTTATGAGTAACAAAATGCGTTTCCAGTCTTTAAAAAAATAAGGAAGTGATAATACAATCAAAAAAAGAATATGCTCATAAGCATTGATATGAACGACATGGTAGATGCCATGCTGTAGGTTTGATATAAAGTTATCGATCATGGTTTAATTATTTGGGTTATTTCAAAGTTACATTTTATAATTTATACTTGAAATTAAAATGTAAAAGAAAAGCATACAGTACAAATACCTTAACATCACTTAAATATTATTAGTAATATTTATCATGAAATAAGAAATGCATAATATTTTTATTTAAATTCGTATTAAAGTAGAATTTACTAAGGAGCTTTATAACGTTAAACCTTTTTACTCTAATGTGAATTTTATTTTTTAATTACAATTTTTTTATATCTTTAACGCTTAAACTAATAAAATTAAGAACTAGAACGATGAAAAGACTATTTTCTATCTTAGCCATAGCAGGATTAATGGCTTTCACTACTACTGTAAATGCTGCAACAAAGATTGCAACTACACTACAAGACGCAGATGTACCTACTGAAGAACTATCTTTTACGCAACAAGTAAAAGAGCGTTTTATTGAAGGTGGACCATTCTTTATGGGAATTGTATTGCTGTGTTTAATCTTAGGATTAGCAATCGCTATTGAAAGAATTATTTATTTAAATCTTGCAACTACAAACACAAAAAAATTAACTCAAAATGTTGAAGAAGCTCTTCAATCAGGTGGAGTTGAGGCAGCTAAAGAAGTTTGCAGAAACACAAAAGGACCTGTTGCTTCCATTTTTTATCAAGGCTTAGATAGAGCAGATGAAGATATTGATGCTGCCGAGAAAGCTGTAGTCGCTTATGGAGGTGTTCAAATGGGACAATTAGAAAAGAATGTCTCTTGGATTTCATTATTTATAGCATTAGCACCAATGCTTGGTTTCATGGGAACTGTACTTGGTATGATTGATGCTTTTGATAAAATTGAAGCTGCAGGTGATATGAATCCATCATTAGTTGCAGGAGGTATTAAAATTGCCTTATTGACAACAGTATTCGGTCTTATCGTAGCTATTATTCTTCAGATTTTTTACAACTATATCATTGCAAAAATTGACAGTATCGTTAATGATATGGAAGATGCTTCAATAACTCTTATGGATTTATTGGTAAGACACAAAAGGTAATAACCAAATTATTAAATCATAGATAATATGAATATTCAAAAAATAATCAAAATTGGTGCTTTAGTAATTGGTCTGATCGCAGTATTCTTTTTAGTAAGAATTATCATGCTTGGTGATGAAGCAATTGAAGCAGATGTTGCCAACCAAGGCATACTATCTGGATTCATTACTTTAGCACTTGTTGTACTAGCAATCGCTGCAATTTCAGCAGTAGTTTTCAGTCTGGTAAATTTAGTTAGCAATCCAGATAAATTAAAAAAGGCACTTCTTTCTTTAGGTGTATTTGCTGTAATTCTAGTTTTAGGATATGTGATGTCTTCTGGACAAGAAAGAATATTAAGTGATGGCACAACGCTTACTGCTGCACAATCACAAATGATTGAAGGTGCTATTAAAGCATTTTATATTTTAATTATGTTAGCGGCTGGACTGATGCTGTTTTTCGGAGTTAAAAAGATGTTAAGTAAATAATAATACAAACTAAATTATGGCAAAACGATCAGCACCAGAAGTAAATGCAGGATCTATGGCTGATATTGCATTCTTATTACTCATATTCTTCCTGGTAACTACTACAATACCTAAAGATTCAGGTATTACCCGTAAGTTGCCTCCAATTGAAGAAAATGATGAGGATGTAATTATTAAGGAAAAAAATATTTTTACCGTACTATTAAATGGTAAAGATCAGCTTTTAGTTGAGGATCAATTGATGGAGATTAAAGACTTAAGAAAAGCTGCTGTAAAATTTCTTGATAATGGAGGAGATGGAACATGTACGTATTGTAAAGGTGCCAAAGATCCTAAATCATCAGACAATCCTGATAAGGCTATTATTTCTTTAAAAAACGATAGACAAACTTCATATGCCGCTTATATTACTGTTCAAAATGAATTGGTTGCAGCATATAATCAACTTCGTAATAGGAGAGCCTTAGAATTAGGACCAAAAAAAGGATTTTCTGATATGGATTTCCTAGCGATGGAAAAAGCTTACGATGATCCTAAATTTATTGGTAACAAAGAAAAACTCAAAGAAGTTATTGAGCAAATCAAAATTGAAATACCTCAAAAGCTTTCAGAAGTAGAATAAATTAAAACATAGAACATGTCTAAATTTAAAAGTAAAAAAGATAATAGTTTGCCTGCTGTAAATACAGCATCTTTACCAGATATTGTATTTATGTTATTGTTTTTCTTTATGGTTGTAACTGTAATGAGAGAGGATAATCTATTAATCGAAAATAGACTTCCACAGGCAGATCAAGTTGAAAAATTAGATAAGAAATATCCTATTAGTTATATCTATGTAGGAAAACCAGCAAAAGGTTACGAGAAATTTGGTACAGAAGCCCGATTACAACTGAATGATAAACTGGCTGAAATTAGTGAAATTCAAGCGTTTATCAATTCTGAAAGAGCAGCTTTAAGAGAAGAATTAATACCAAAGCTTACGGTATCATTAAAAGTTGATAAAGAAGCAAATATGGGTATTGTAGGAGATATTAAGAAAGAGCTAAGAAAAGCTAGTGCATTCAGAATTAACTATACGACTGCTACTGGTGATGCTACAAAAAACTTAGATTAAGTATTTTCTATTCATAATAATTAAAGCATCCTAAATTTTAGGATGCTTTTTTTGTTCTTACCTCTTAATATTTTAAGGCCTATTGCGTTATATTTGTACTATGAAAGTTACGTTTTTCTACTTCATTATTATGCTTTTAGGTTGTTATGTGACTGAAGCACAAAATGTATCCAAACCTAGTGTTGAAATTGACACATCAACCGTTGTAGATCATAAGTATAGAGAAGATCAGTTTTATATTTCTGTAACTTATAATTTACTTGGAAACAAACCTGAAGGTGTTTCACAAAGTGGTTTTTCAAGCGGATATCACTTCGGATTTATCAGAGATATGCCAATCAATAAGCGAAGAAATTTGGCTGTTGGTGTCGGCATTGGATTATCTTCAAATTCTTATAATCAAACCTTGCAAATTTCAGAAGTGAATAATCAATTTCAATATGTTATTCTGGATGATAACGAAATTGAATACAGTAAAAATAAATTCACGACGTATTTGGTTGAGTTTCCAATAGAGTTTAGATGGCGAACATCTACAGCAACAGACTATGACTTTTGGCGAATATATGCAGGTATAAAGTTAGGTTATGTGTTATTCAATTCTTCTAAATTTAATAGTCCTACAGGAGATATTAAATTATCTGGTATAGACAATTTCAATGCGCTTCAGTATGGCTTAACGTTTAGTGCGGGTTATTCAAATATTAGTTTCCACGTGTATTACGGCCTTAATGAGATTTTTAAAGATGCAGCTTTAGCTAATGGTGAATCTATTAATATGAATTCGGTGAGAATAGGGTTGATGTTTTATATCTTGTAAAAATCCTAAATCCAGTAATTTAATAAAACCATCTGTGGCATTAATCCTACAAAAAAACCAATAATTAACTCCGTTGGTGTATGTGCCTTTAGATGTAATCTTGAAGTCGCTATGGCACCTAAAATAATACACATTAAAGCGATCGTTCCGTTTATATTAATTTTAAAATGTATAGCTAAAGCCACAGCAAACATAAAAAAGCCTGTTGCGGCAATCATATGAATACTTGCTTTAAACTTCACAACTGCTAATGCAAAACAGGTGATTGTTGATATTAAAATACCAATAAAAAAGAAATATAACTCAGGGATTTCATTCTGAGGAAGTACTCTTATAAGTACTAAAGCGATGATAAGACCGTTCAATAAAAGTGGCAGCTTCCGTTCATCAGTCGTTTCAAGATGTACTGAGTTGACTTTTCTTAATGTTTTTAGAAGGTAAAACAATAACATGGGAAGAACAACGGTTAAAATTGTAACCGAAAACAATTTTGCTTTAAGAACTGGATCTGGAATAAAACGAGGTGTTTTTGAAAAATAGAAAATAACACCTAATAAGGGCATTAATAGCGGATGAAAAATATACGATATGCTTTTAAGAAGCTGACTTGTCATATCTTCTTTCTCAATCTGGCTACAGGAATATCTAATTGCTCACGATATTTTGCAACGGTACGACGTGCAATTGGATAGCCTTTTTCTTTAAGAATAGAAGCTAATTTTTCGTCTGTAAGAGGTTTTCGCTTATTTTCTTCTTCAATAACCGTCTCTAAAATTTTCTTAATTTCACGAGTAGATACTTCTTCACCTTGATCGTTAGTCATAGATTCAGAGAAAAATTCTTTAATCAATTTGGTGCCATAAGGTGTATCGACATATTTACTGTTAGCTACACGAGATACTGTAGAAACATCCATATCAATTTCATCTGCAATATCTTTTAGAATCATCGGTTTAAGTTTGCGCTCATCACCTGTAAGAAAGTATTCCTTTTGATAATGCATTATGGCGCTCATCGTTACAAAAAGCGTTTGTTGACGTTGTTTAATAGCTTCTATAAACCATTTGGCAGCATCTAGCTTTTGTTTAATAAATAAAACAGCATCTTTTTGTGACTTACTCTTATCTTTCGATTCTTTATAGCCCTTCATCATGTTGCTGTATTCTCTGGATACATGAAGTTCAGGCGCATTTCTTCCGTTGAGTGTTAAATCTAATTCGCCATCAACAATTTTAATGGCAAAATCGGGAACGACATGTTCCACCATTTTATTGTTTCCCGCGTAAGAACCACCTGGTTTCGGATTAAGACGTTCAATTTCTTCAATAGCATCTTTAAGTTGCGCTTCGGTAATATCAAATTTTTGAAGTAATTTTTTGTAATGTTTTTTTGTAAACTGATCAAAAGCTTTATCAATAATATCACAAGCGAGCTCAATATCTGGCGTTTTTTCTTTTCTGTGCAGTTGAATGCTTAAACATTCCTGTAAATTTCGGGCACCAACACCAGCAGGATCTAACTGATGTACGATATTTAAGATTTGTTCTACTGAAGCTTCATCTGTATAAACCCCTTGTGTAAACGCCAAATCATCAACAATATCGCTTAATGACCGACGAATATAACCGCTTTCGTCAACGCTTCCAACTAGGAATTCAGCAATATTATATTCTTCGTCGTCAAGTCGAAAGGTATTTAATTGATTGGTTAAATGCTGTGTAAATGACGTTCCTGCAGCGTAAGGCACATTTTTATCTTCATCATCAGCACTATAATTATTGGCTTGCGTACGATAATCTGGAATTTCGTCGTCGCTTAAATAATCATCTACATTAATGTCGTCAGCTTCAATGGTTTCATTATCGTTATATTCATCATCAGAATTGTCAAACTCGTCCATGTTATCTTCAAATTCATCTTTAGATTCTTTGCCATCTTCCAAAGCTGGATTTTCCTCTAATTCTTGCTTTAAACGCTGTTCAAATGCTTGCGTTGGCAACTGAATCAACTTCATAAGTTGAATTTGTTGTGGCGACAATTTCTGCGATAATTTAAACTGTAAATATTGTTTAAGCATGTATTGAATTTGGTGTTGTAGTAAAGTTAAAAAAAAACAATCTATATTTTTATGTAAACATAGATTGTTTTAGTCAATTTTTATGCCAAATAAAGTTTAAAATTCTGCATTTTGAGGCGTTCTAGGATAAGGAATGACATCTCTAATATTTCCCATGCCTGTTGCGAACATCACTAAACGCTCAAACCCTAGTCCGAAACCTGAATGTACAGCAGTTCCGTATTTACGTAAATCGAGGTACCACCATAATTCTTCTTCGTCGATATCTAACGCTTTCATTTTCTCTTTCAATACGTCTAAACGCTCTTCACGTTGTGATCCTCCAACCATTTCGCCAATTCCAGGAAACAGAATGTCCATTGCGCGAACTGTTTTTCCATCTTCATTTAAACGCATGTAAAACGCTTTAATATTTGCAGGATAATCGAATAAAATCACTGGACATTTAAAATGTTTTTCAACGAGGAAGCGCTCGTGTTCACTTTGTAAATCGGCTCCCCATTCTTCAATAATGTAGTTGAATTTCTTTTTCTTGTTTGGTTTACTGTTCTTTAAAATATCAATCGCTTCGGTGTAACTAACGCGTTTGAAATTATTATCGACAACAAATTTTATTTTTTCAATCAGGCTCATTTCTGAACGCTCAGCTTGAGGTTTCGTTTTTTCCTCATCCAGTAAACGGTTTTCTAAAAACTCTAAATCTTCACAATTATGTTCTAAAACATAACTTAAAACCGATTTCATAAAGTCTTCAGCCAAATCCATATTTCCAGCTAAATCCATAAAGGCAACTTCGGGTTCAATCATCCAGAATTCTGCTAAATGTCGTGATGTATTAGAGTTTTCAGCTCTAAATGTTGGTCCGAAAGTATATACCTTACCTAAGGCCATCGCGTAAGTTTCAGCTTCTAATTGACCAGAAACTGTAAGATTGGTTTCTTTTCCGAAGAAATCTTTTTTGTAATCAACATTACCATCATCAGTCAATGGCGGATTTTTAGTATCTAAAGTGCTTACCCGAAACATTTCTCCTGCACCTTCGGCATCACTTCCAGTAATAATTGGTGTGTGCATATAGTAAAAGCCGTTATCGTTGAAATACTTATGAATCGCAAAAGAGAGTGACGAACGCAAACGCATTACAGCACTAAATGTACTTGTTCTGGTACGCAAATGTGCATTTTCGCGTAAAAATTCAAACGAGTGTTTTTTAGGTTGGATAGGATAGTCTTCAGGATGAGAATCTCCTAAAATATCAATTGAACTCACTTGTATTTCTACCTTCTGACCTTTCCCTTGACTTTCGACTAAATCACCTTTGATATGAACTGCAGCTCCAGTTGTAATTCGTTTAAGAATGGCCTCGTCAGTGCTTTCA
Organism: Psychroserpens mesophilus; assembly: GCF_000826645.1. Taxonomy (GTDB): domain Bacteria; phylum Bacteroidota; class Bacteroidia; order Flavobacteriales; family Flavobacteriaceae; genus Psychroserpens; species Psychroserpens mesophilus. The sequence continues at coordinate 11,912 of NZ_JXJP01000013.1, read as the reverse complement.
AAATCAACAACGCACTGGATATTATTAATTGTAGAACCATCATTTAAAGCTATAAATCTATTCGCTCTGAAGGTTCTTACCCAACCCTTAATTTCGATAGGTTGTAACTTAATATCTTGTGTTAATAATTGTGAAACTGAATATGTCATTTTTATTAATTTTTATGCAAATATAAATGTTTATGAAATGGAATCTTCTTCTGAATCAACATCGTCTTCATCATCTTCTGGTATGATATTTATTGCAGGTTCTTTTAGGACTTCTTTGTTGGCAATATTTCTTTCAAGAGACAATAGTAAAGAAGGTAACAACAATAAATTCGATAACATAGCAAATAGGAGTGTTGCTGAAACTAATGCACCTAAAGCCTTTGTGCCTCCAAAACTAGACGTTGTAAAGACGATAAAACCGAAGAATAATACGATAGAAGTGTAAAACATGCTAACACCTGTTTCCCTTAGAGCTGCGTAGACCGATTTTCTAATTTTCCAGTGATTCGCCTGTAATTCTTGTCGGTATTTGGCCAAAAAGTGTATGGTGTCATCCACAGAAATTCCGAAAGCGATACTAAATACTAATATAGTTGAAGGTTTTATAGGAACATTTAAAAAGCCCATCAAGCCTGCTGTAATTAGTAATGGCAATAAGTTTGGAACCAATGACACAATTATCATTCTGAAGGATCTAAACATATAAGCCATAAATACTGAAATAAGAAAAATGGCTAGACTTAAGGAAATAACCAGATTTCTAACCAGGTATTTTGTTCCTTTTTGAAAGACTAAAGCTTTACCAGTCATGGTAACTTCGAAGCGATCTTTAGGAAATAACTTATCAATTTTAGTTTGAAGATTTTCTTCTATACGCTCCATTTTATCAGTACCAATGTCTTTCATAAATGTTGTGATACGCGCATATTGACCAGTACTATCAACAAAATTTTTAAGCATATCTACATTAGAAGATGAGTTTTTAGCGTAAGATAAAATAAAGCTGTTTTCCTGACTTGTAGGTAACTGATAATATTTCGGATTGCCATTATAGTAAGCTTGTTTGCTATATTTCACCAAACTTACTGCTGAAATCGGTCTGGATAACTCTGGCGTTTCAATAATAAGTTCTTCCAGTTCGTTCATGCGCTTAAGCGTACTTAGTTTCATGACACCTTTTTTGCGTTTAGTATCAATCATAATTTCTAGAGGCATGATGCCATTAAACTCACTTTCAAAAAATTTAATGTCTTTAAAGAACGCTGCGTCTTTTGGCATGTCTTCAATAAGACTTCCAGAGATTTTAATTTGATAAATACCAATAATACTGGCAATTAAAAGCACTAGCGACGTGATATAAATGGTAATTTTTTTATGCTTTACCATACGTTCAATCCAATCTACAAAACCACCAATCCAACGTTTGTTCAAATGCTCTAGATGTCGTTCTTTAGGATATGGTAAAAAGGTATAAATGATTGGTATAACCAATAAACACAACATAAAAATAGCGAGAATGCTCAACGATGCTACAATACCAAATTCTTTGAGTAAGGTACTTTCTGTTAAAATAAAAGTAGCAAAACCAGAGGCTGTTGTGACATTAGTCATTAGTGTAGCATTACCAATTTTTGTAATGACACGTTGTAATGATTTCACTTTATTGCCATGAAGTTTAACCTCGTGCTGGTATTTATTGATTAAGAAAATACAATTCGGAATTCCAATAACGATAATTAATGGCGGAATCAAAGCCGTTAATACTGTGATCTCATATTTGAGTAATCCTAAAATTCCGAAAGTCCACATTACACCAATACAGACTACGATAAGCGATATAAACGTCGCTCTAAATGAGCGAAAGAATAAGAAGAAAATTAAAGAAGTAACTCCTAGTGCTAAACCGATGAAAAGACCAATTTCATCTACAATATTTTGAGAGTTTAAAGTTCTGATATAAGGCATACCAGAAACTCTTACATCAAGATTGTTTTTGGCTTCAAATTCATCTATTTTCTCCTGAAGGGAGAGTAGTATAAAATCTTTTCTCGCTGAAGTATTTACAATATCTTTTTTAAGATAGATGGCTGTTCGGATGGTTTTGGTGTCCTTATTAAACAGAAAATTATCGTAAAAGGGATACTGCTTAAAGAGCTCATCCTGAAGCTTATCGATTTGCTCGATAGATGTAATAGAATCTTTAATGAATGGCTCTAAATCGAATTTTTCAGCTTCATTATTTTTTACTAATTTCTGAAGGTCTTTGATTGAAACAACCGTTTCCACTTCGTTGTAAGATTTAAAATCTTCCGAAAGTTGGTTCCAGGCATTTAATTTTTCAACCGTAAATAGTGTCGGGTCTTTAACACCAAGAATGATAAGATTTCCTTCTTCGCCAAAAATATCTAAAAACTCATTATAAGTCACATTGACTTCATGATCATCAGGTAGTAAATTAGCTTCAGTGTAGGTAAAACGCATGTGTTTCCACTGGTAACTAAAGAAAATAGTTGCCACTACAATACTAATGAGTATGCCAATTTTATTACGTAAAATTAATCGCGCAATAACTTCCCAAAAACCTGTTGAAAATAATTTAAACATCTACCTATTAAAAAGGAGCGACAAAGGTAGAAAAAACCAAAGGATATGCTCTATAAATTAATGCTAATTTATTGTTATTATAAGCTAACATTAAAAGTGAATTTAGCGGCTAAATTATCGGCAAATTCAGGTAAATGATATCCTCCATATCGATAGGCGAAACTTAGACCGAAACCAAACAGCAATTTATTGATTTCAAAACCGGCTTCAGAGTAGCCTTTGTTAAGAGTGCCAAATGTAATATTTTGATGTCGTTCGATATCTTGCATATTCCCTAAAGCAAATCTCGATATTAAAACCAGTTGTGGTCTGTAGCGTTCAGTAATTCTGAAAGGTTTTACAAAATGCTTTATCTGAAGTGTTGCAAATCTATCTGAGAAGAATTCATTAAAATACATGGTTTCAAAGCTATTAATACCTGCTACAGAAAAGCGCTGTAAAACTGTTTCTTTGGTTATATTATTTGGATAAGCATGGTACAAATGCGTTAATGGCGTATTTCCAGTCGCAAGTCCGCTACTCAATACAATTTCAGAAAAGACCTTGTCATTATGGGTTATTTTATATCGTGTTCTAAAATCGACTTTAAAATAATTAAAATCTCCTTTGAGCACATTTTTAAAGCTTTGTGTTAATTGAAGCGTGAATTTAGGAAAACCCTCTTTAGTTTGAGTTACTTTGTCTTTAATAGTTTCAAAATGACTAAACGGACTCCATTGTGCACTAATTTTGGCAGTTGAAATATCAAAACTTCTAAAGCTTTCATTTCCAATGACAAAATTATAACTGTAAGTTGGTTCAATTTTACTAATGGCGAATTCAGTTTCAGTAACCAGATGATTGGTAAGTTTATGTTCAATATTAATCGCTTTGGTAATGTGTTTATGGAATAAATCTATATTCAATAAACGTGGTTCAAAAAACTGAAAAAAGCGTTTGTCAGTTAAGAAACTTGAACTTCCTGTTTCTTGTAAATCATCAGTATAGGAGAGGTTGATCCAAGTATCGGTAGCTTCATTAATTCTAAAACCACCTCCAATTCTGTATTTGAATCTATGATCTTTGAATCCGTAAACAACATAACTGTTGATGCGGTATTTTTCTGAAAATTCGTCATTAGTTATACCACCTAAACCAGTTCTAAATCCTTCGTATTGATTAAATTTTACTAAATACCGAAGATCTACATTTAAAAATTTGGTTGGGAAATAACCATTTCCAAGATATTTGAGATAATCAATTTTAGAAATCGTATCATTTTCAATAGCTGAAGAATCTCTTTGGATTGTAGGTTCCTGAGAGTGTAGTGCATAAGAGCCTAGTGTTATAAGTAATAAAAGTAAACACTTATGCATTGATAATTTTATAATGGATTAATAAAATTGAATAAAAAAGCGACATTTAACAGGTCGCTTATTTAGGTTTATACAGTCATAATTTCTTTTTCTTTGACCTCGAAAATATCGTCTATTTTTTTAACGTATTTGTCTGTCATTTGTTGTATATCAATTTCAGCATTTTTTTGCTGGTCTTCAGAAGCGTCTTCTAAATTTTTAATATCGTGATTAGCTTCTTTTCTAGCACTTCTCACACCAATTTTAGCGTCTTCAGCTTCGGCTTTAGCTTGCTTAGATAAATCACGTCTGCGTTCTTCAGTTAAAGGTGGTACATTAATAATGATGGTTTCACCATTATTCATTGGGTTGAAGCCTAAATTGGCAATCATAATACCACGCTCAATTTCTTGAAGCATACTTTTTTCCCATGGTTGAACTGTAATGGTTCTACCATCAGGTGTGTTAACGTTTGCGACCTGAGATAATGGTGTTTGAGAACCATAGTAATCCACCATCACACTTCCCAGCATTGCCGGACTTGCCTTTCCTGCTCTAATATTTACAAATTGTTTTTCAAGGTGTTTGATAGCACCATCCATAGCTTCCTGAGCTGTATCTAATATAAATTTTATGTCTTCGTTCATTTTAAAAAAACTTTTATTCGTAAACCATTTATCAAAATATAAGCCAAATATTATAAATTCACTTTAGTTCCTATATTTTCTCCGGAAACCACCTTGAGTAAATTTCCTTTTTTATTCATGTCAAATACAATGATTGGGAGCTTGTTTTCTTGACTAAGTGTGAATGCTGTAGTATCCATAACCTTAAGTCCTTTTCGCAACACGTCATCAAACGTAATATGGTCAAACTTTACAGCAGTTAAATCTTTTTCAGGATCTGCATTGTAAATCCCATCGACTCGAGTGCCTTTTAAGATTACATCAGCTTCTATTTCAATAGCTCTTAAAACCGCAGCAGAATCTGTAGTGAAATAAGGGTTTCCAGTTCCTCCACCAAAAATAACCACACGTCCTTTATTCAGATGACTCATGGCTTTTCGTCTGATAAACGGTTCAGCAACCTCATTAATTTTAATAGCAGTTTGTAGGCGTGTTTTAACACCAGCGTCCTCAAGGGCATTCTGTAATGCCAATCCGTTAATTACAGTAGCTAGCATTCCCATATGGTCACCTTGAACTCGATCCATGCCGTTCATAGCACCAGCAACACCTCTAAAAATATTTCCACCACCAATAACAATGGCGACTTCTACTCCTAAATCTGTAATTTCTTTAATGTCTTTAGCGTATTCAGATAAACGCTCAGGATCAATTCCATATTGACGTGAGCCCATTAGAGCTTCACCAGATAATTTGAGTAGAATTCTTTTGTATTTCATTTGGTCGTCTTTATTGCCTTTTAAGGTCAAATGTAATTCACCATATTAAAAATAACTTACGAATAAGTTATTTGCCTTGGCTCATTTCATAATTGTGTTGAAAGTTTAGCAAATATAATCATTATTGTAATTTAGAAAAGTAGAATTTGGATATAAAAAAACCTCTCAGTTATTGAGAGGTTTAATTTTATAAAAATAGTGAACAGATTATCCAACTGTAGCACGCTTAAATCCAGTAACTGAAACATCACCATAAGATTCAACATACTGAGCAACAGTTTGCTTTTCATCTTTAATAAACTTTTGATCTAATAAACATTGTTCTTGATCTAAAGTTGTGTTATCAGAAATGAAACGCTCCATTTTACCTGGTAAGATTCTGTCCCAGATTTGTTCTGGTTTGCCTTCAGCTTTTAATTCAGCTTTTGCAGCTTCTTCAGCTTCAGCAATAACTTCAGGAGTTAATTGCGCCATAGAGATGTAGCTTGGTACATTCTTTAAAGTTTTTCCTAAACGTCCTAATTCGATATTATCTTTTTCAATAACTGCGATTCTAGCTTCAGTTTCTGATGCGATAAATGCAGGATCAAAATCTTTGTAAGATAGAGTAGTAGCTCCCATTGAAGCCACTTGCATAGCAACATCTTTCACTAAAGTTTCAACGTTATCTACTTTTGCAGATAAACCAACTAGAGCAGCAATTTTATTGATATGTACATATTGTCCAACATAAGGTGCATCTAATCTTTCGAAAGCAGTGATGTCTAATTTTTCACCGATAACTCCAGTTTGCTCGATTAATTTTTCAGCAACTGTCATGCCACCAAAATCAGCAGCTAAAAACTCTTCTTTAGTGTTGTGGTTTAAAGCTAGTTCTGCTAATTCGTTTGCTAAGGCTACGAAGTTTTCATTTTTTCCAACGAAATCCGTTTCACATCCTAATACAATTGCAACACCAGACGTGTTATCTGCATTAATTTTTGCGATTGCAGCACCTTCAGAAGAATCTCTGTCGGCTCTTTTCTCTGCAACTTTTTGTCCTTTTTTACGAAGTACTTCAATGGCTTTGTCAAAATCACCTCCAGCTTCAACTAAGGCTTTTTTACAATCCATCATACCAGCTCCAGTGGCTTGTCTTAATTTATTTACTTCTGCGGCTGTAATTTTTACAGTATTTTCCATAGTGATATAAAATTTAAAAAAGTCGTTTAATTCGTAGTTCTGAAAGAAAACAATTAAACGACTTAATTATATTGTGTAATTGTTAATTTATTCTTCTTCGTTAGCTGCAACTGGTGCAGCAACTTTAGCTTTTTTCTCAGTTTTAGCTTCTTTTTTTGCTGCTGGTGATTTTTCACTCTTAGCATCTTTTTCAGCTTTGTCTGATTTTCTTTCAGATAAACCATCTGCAACTGCTGATGTTACAACAGACATGATGCAGTTGATAGATTTAGAAGCATCATCGTTAGCAGGAATTAAATAATCAACTTCACGAGGGTCAGAGTTTGTATCGACCATTGCGAAAATTGGAATGTTTAATTTTTGAGCTTCTTTAATTGCGATGTGCTCACGTTTGATATCTACAACAAATAATGCTCCAGGCAAACGTGTCATATCAGAAATAGAACCTAAATTCTTTTCTAATTTAGCTCTTTGACGATCTACTTGTAAACGCTCTTTTTTAGAAAGCGAGTTGAATGTTCCGTCTTTCTTCATACGATCAATCATAGCCATTTTTTTAACAGCTTTTCTAATTGTTACGAAGTTAGTTAACATTCCACCTGGCCATCTTTCAGTAATGTAAGGCATGTTTACAGCACCTGCTTTTTCAGCAACGATGTCTTTAGCTTGTTTTTTTGTAGCAACAAATAAAATCTTCTTACCAGAAGCAGCAATCTTGTGTAATGCTTCAGAAGTTTCTTCAATTTTTGCTTTCGTTTTGTAAAGGTTGATGATATGGATACCGTTACGTTCCATATAAATGTAAGGCGCCATGTTTGGATCCCATTTTCTTGTCAAGTGACCAAAGTGTACACCTGCGTCAAGTAAATCTTTTACTTCTACTTTTTCCATGTTGTAATTGTTTACGTTCTATTAAATTAGCAATGATTAAGTGGTCGCTTTCGCTCGCCTTCATCATTTAGATGCTAAACTGTACCTGAACTCGTTTCAGGATTTTTAATGTTTGCTGAAAAATTTCAGCGGTTGTAATCTAAAGCTGTTCTGATGAATAACCAGAACAGCTTTTGAAATTTTTTATATTCCGAAGAAAATTCAGAATAATAAAAAAGAATAGGATTAACGTTTCGAGAACTGGAATTTCTTCCTTGCTTTCTTCTGACCGAACTTTTTACGTTCAACCATTCTTGGGTCTCTAGTTAATAATCCTTCTGGCTTTAATATTAGTCTGTTTTCTGCATCAATCTCACACATTGCACGAGATAATGCTAAACGGATCGCTTCGGCTTGGCCTGTAATGCCACCACCATAAACGTTTACTGTAATATCAAAGTTGCCATCGTTGTTAGTCATGGTTAAAGGTTGGTTTACTTTGTACTGCAATGTTGCAGTAGGAAAATAAGCCGCCATGTCTTTTTTGTTTACCGTGATCTTGCCTTTTCCTTTAGCAAGGTACACACGAGCAACAGCCGTCTTTCTACGACCGATTTTGTGAATTACTTCCATTAGTTAACTTGGTTTAAGTCAATTGCTTTTGGTTTTTGAGCTTCATGTTTGTGCTCTGAACCAACTACAACGTTTAAATTACGGAATAAATCTGCACCTAATTTGTTTTTAGGGAGCATTCCTTTTACTGATTTTTCCACGATTCTTGCTGGATCTTTTCCAAACAATTCAGTCGCAGTTAAACTTCTCTGACCACCTGGATAACCTGTGTGACGAATGTACGTTTTGTCATTCCACTTGTTACCTGTTAAGTTGATTTTTTCAGCATTGATAATAATTACATTATCTCCGCAATCAACATGTGGTGTGAAGTTAGGCTTGTGTTTACCTCTTAAAAGTATTGCTACCTTAGAAGCTAAACGACCTAGCGTTTGATTTTCAGCGTCAACCAAAACCCACTCTTTATTAACAGTAGCTTTGTTTGCTGAAATCGTTTTGTAGCTTAATGTGTCCACACTTATTCATATTAATTGCCTGTACACGACAGACGGTTAAACTTTTCTCTCTCAAAAAGAGTTTGCAAATTTACGATTAAATATTTGATTACCAAACAGACGTAAGTGTTTTTTATAGACAAAAATATGAGCCGTTTGAATTATTTAGAATTTAAGCTTTCACAGTCGCTCGTTGCAATCTGTCGTTAATTGATTTTCCTAAACCAACATCTGGAAAACGTTCTGCTATAATAAGGTCTAAATCTTGTTTGTCTAATTGATGTAAGGCATCATACAATTTTGAAGCAGCTTCCTGCAAATCTGTTGCTTCTGAAAGGATAATCTGAAATGCAATAGCTTCGTGTTCTGAAGATGTATTAATGGCTAAAATACCAATGCGTTTATCGCTATGATTTTTGATGGCTTCGGAAAGGTTATCTACTAAAATCGTTTCAGTCTTTGGCGCATAATGGCGATCGAGCATTCCTGGCGCATCAGGAGCGATTTCTTTTTTGTTTTTGATTTCTATTGGTCCAACGATAGCTTCGATAGCTTCAATTGAAGTTGAGCCTAAACGGTAAATAATGGGTTCATCACCATTAAAACCAATGATGGTCGATTCTATGCCGCGTTCACATGGTCCACCTTCGAGTACCATTTTGATATCATTTTTAAAATAGTCATTGACGTGCTGAGCAGTAGTCGGACTAATACTTCCAAACGGATTTGCGCTAGGAGCAGCCAATGGAAAATTTAAGGCATTTAATAATTCCAGAGCTACAGGATGATTAGGAATTCGAACTGCAACCGTATCTTTTCCTGCAGTAATTAGATCTGGAATGTTTGAATTTTTAGGAAGCACAAGCGTTACAGGTCCAGGCCAAAACGCATCTGCTAGTAATTGTGCCTTTTCTGGAATGTAACGTACAATGGTTGGTAAGAGCTCAACAGAAGGAATATGAACAATCAACGGATTAAAAAACGGACGCTTCTTGGTTTCAAAAATACGTTTAATTGCTTTTTCGCTGAAAATGTTTCCAGCCAAACCATAAACCGTTTCGGTAGGAATTGCTACCAGTTCGTCATTACTGAGAATAGTAACTGCTTTTGATATGTCTGTTGAAATAATACTCATATTTGCTTTCAGACCACAAAATTAGTTCAAAATCTAATACATCTAAGAATTGAGTTGTTTATTTTTATTTTCTTGCTTTTGTTGAAAAAGTGCATAGCCCAAGATGACCATTTCGATACCTAATATAGCGATTTTAGCTTTTTTACTCTTGGTTAATGCACTCGTTAGTCCGAGTACTTTAGTAATTATCATGATAGTTAAATTTTAAGTTTATAATCAGTTTACGTATTGGTTAAAAATTGGTTTTATTCATGTCTAATATAGTTTGTACAAGACGTAACACTTGACTTATATAAAGTTAGAATTAACTGAAATGATTCAAATCATTATTTTATGTACCAATTTATAAATAATGAGTTACCATTTACTAGATTTGTAGGCTCAAATTTTAAGTAATGATTTCAGTAGATAATTTAGCAGTAGAATTTAGTGGTCACACCTTATTTAGCGATGTGTCGTTTACGATTAATGCAGATGATAAAATTGCCTTAATGGGTAAAAATGGTGCAGGAAAATCGACCATGATGAAAATTATCGCAGGTGTTCAAAATGCCACTCGTGGCCATGTGAGAACGCCTAAAGATGCTGTTATTGCTTATTTACCACAGCATTTATTAACGGAAGACAACACCACTGTATTTGATGAAGCGTCTAAAGCGTTTAGTCATGTGTTTGCTATGCGTGATGAAATGGAAGGCTTGAACAAACAGCTCGAGACCAGAACCGATTATGAATCGGATGAGTATATGAAAATTATCGAACGTGTCTCTGATTTAGGTGAAAAATATTACGCCTTAGAAGATGTGAATTACGATGCTGAAGTGGAGAAAGCACTCAAAGGTTTAGGTTTTAAGCAAGCTGATTTTACAAGACAGACCAATGAGTTTTCTGGTGGCTGGCGAATGCGCATTGAACTCGCTAAGATTTTATTGCAAAAACCAGATTTGATTTTATTAGATGAGCCTACCAACCATATTGATATTGAATCGGTGATTTGGCTTGAAGATTTTTTAGTGAATAAAGCCAATGCTGTCGTGGTGATTTCTCACGACAGAGCCTTTATTGATAATATTACCAATCGTACGATTGAAGTCACCATGGGTCGCATTTACGATTATAAAGCCAAGTATACGCATTACCTGCAATTACGAGAAGACCGAAGAGCCCATCAAATCAAAGCGTATCAGGAACAGCAAAAATTTATTGCAGATAATCAGGCATTTATTGACCGATTTAAAGGAACATATTCAAAAACCAATCAGGTCTCCTCCCGAGAACGCATGCTTGAAAAGTTAGAGATTATTGAAATTGATGATATCGATACGTCGGCTTTGAAATTGCGATTTCCACCAACGCAACGTTCAGGAGATTATCCTGTAACGGTTAAGGATGTGTCTAAATCGTATGGAGATCATGTGGTGTTTAAAAATGCGAATATGTCGATTGCCAGAGGCGAAAAAGTTTGTTTTGTCGGTCGGAATGGTGAAGGGAAATCGACCATGATCAAAGCCATTTTAGGCGAAATTGATGTGGAAGGCACTTGTGCTTTAGGACATAATGTGAAGGTTGGTTATTTTGCTCAGAACCAAGCCGCTTTATTAGATGAAAATCTGACTATTTTTCAAACAGTTGATGAGGTTGCTAAAGGTGATGTGAGAACGCAAATTAAAAACATTTTAGGTCGCTTTATGTTTAAAGGCGATGAGATTGATAAAAAAGTGAGTGTCTTGTCTGGTGGAGAGAAAACCAGATTAGCGATGGTCAAGCTGTTGCTCGAACCTGTGAATGTCTTGATTCTGGATGAGCCTACGAATCACCTCGATTTAAAATCGAAAGATGTGTTGAAAGAAGCCCTTCAAAATTTTGATGGGACGCTAATACTCGTGTCACACGATCGTGATTTTCTTCAAGGCTTGGCTAAAAAAGTCTTCGAGTTTAAAGATCAGCGTGTGATTGAACATTTTGAAACGATTGATGCGTATTTAGAGCGTAATAAAATTGAGAGTATCAAAGCGCTTGATTTATAGTTGAAACTTGGTTATTTGTTGATTTGTTAAGATGTTGTTTTCAGAAATCTGTTGATTATTGAGATTCTTCCACTTCGGTCGGAATGACATACAAATTATTATTTAAGTAGTTAATAGGTTTATGTGTTGATTTGTTAAGAGGATGCTTTCACAAAACTGTAGATTATTGAGATTCCTCCACTTCGGTCGGAATGACATACGAATTGTAGTTTAAGTTGTTAATACGTTGATTTGTTTAGGTGTTGAGTTGTGTTCATCGCTTCAGAAATTTCTATTTTTACTAACCACTAACCACTAA
>NZ_JXJP01000012.1 GCF_000826645.1 Psychroserpens mesophilus | reverse complement strand
TTTAGTATTAAGCACAACGTGTTCGTGTATGATTTGTGCGATTGGAAATCCGTAGATTTTCAGTCGATGCAAATCATATAGTTAAATATATTAAATTTTAATTGAAGTAGAAGTGGAGCATGAATTATACACGTTGTTGGCTGTAGTTTTTTATTCTTTTTCGCAAGTTTCTTTTTCAAGAATGACTTTAAATCTATTCATTTCAGATTCTTCTACTGCCATAAAAGTCAATATTGATAAACCATTTTTGTCTTTCATTCCGCCAGTCATTAATATGTTCTTATCTGTTGTCTTTTTAGTGTCAATACATTTTTTTAATATTTTCAATCCTTTTTCTTTGTCTTTTTTCGATGGCTCAAAAGGTTTGAATTTTTCTCCAGCAATTATAATAGTTGAATTAGCTAATTCTTCTTTTGTTGGTTGAAAAGTTGGTAATTCAGGTGCTGACTGATTAATAGGAAGCATTAAATACCTTTTATCCGTTTTTCGAGTTTCCACCATAAAATTTGATTCCTTTTCATTGTCGGAAATGAAAATGTCTAATTTATTTGCAGTTAATTGACAACGATTATAATCTGTTTTATTTAAATCGAATCCTTTGTCCAATAGTTCTAGTCTTAATTTTTTTGCGCTAGCTGTTAATTCTTTTTTCAGTGAATCTTTTATGGTCAAAAGTATTTTGTCTGTTTCTTTTGATTTCGGCCAATGTAATATCTTTCTTTGTTGTTCAATAGGCATTATGAGATTGTCAAACCTTTCATAGTTCTCCATTTTAATGATATTCAAAACTTCTTTCGAGATTGAGTCACATTGACCTTGTAGGTTTATTGTGATTAAACTAAAAAATAATATAAAAGTAATTCGTCTCATTTTTGGGTAAATTACAGCCAACGGTTTAGTGTATGATTTGTGCGATTGAGAATCGATAGATTTTCAGTTGTAGCAAATCATACTGTTAAAGATATAAATTTTTCATTGAAGTTTGATGTAAGCATGAATTATACACATTGTTACCTACTGTAGTGCAGAACGAACCATTGGAAAAGACAGAACCTAGCAAATACAGAAGAGCAACCGAAACAGAATGCTAACCAAAGCTTTAATAAACAAGCCCAAGAATCCGTTAATTTAGTAAAAAGGGAAAGATCACAATAGCATTTAGGTTGCGACACAGGAAAACCACGTACGCCTTTTTTTGAAAAGAACGAATCAGAACGCCAAAGCGTTTAGTTCTCAAAAAAAGGATAATTCGGATGAATTTTATAAAACCTTAAAAACTTTGTATTAGTAACTCAAGTTTAAAGGATGTAACTCTGATGATTTTTGCACTATGGTTGGTAACGAGTTTGTGTAAGCGTCAGTAACGGGAAAAAGCGTTAGTGTTTTTCCACTGACGCAACTAAGTTAATTAAAAGTACTGAATTTCCGATAGAGAATTCAGTAGTTATTGCGCTTACACGTTGTTGGTAGCAGTGTTTATTTCTTTATAATCTTGTAATTTGATATTTTTTCTATCGATATTATGCTTAAAATATAAATTCCGTTTTGATAATTTTGCATATTTATTTTTGAAATATCACCATTTTTTTCCATGATTATACTTCCTGTGTTATCTACTATTCTAATTTTCTGTATTTCAAAACCACTATTATTTTCAATAAATAAGTTATTGCTTACTGGATTAGGATAAACATGAAATTGTCTGACAACAAAATCTTCGGTACTTAATGGTGTACAACTTACTTCAATAGGGAGATTTTGAGTATTGTTACTTGAATTACCTGTATTTGTGCCATTTGCAAGTTGCCCGCTAAAATTCCATCCCCAATTCCACAGTGTGTTATTTGTTTTAATTACTGCGGTATGAACACCACCTGCTGAAATACTTTGCCAATCTGAATCAGTCCCTATTTGGCTTGGAAAATCTTTTGGTATGTTAGTGCCATCTCCAAACCCGTAAAAGCCTTCGCCCCAAACCCAAAGTGTACCATCTGTTTTTAAAGCAGTAGAATGAAATGCTCCTGCCGAGACTGTTGACCAGTCTGTGTCCATGCCAACCTGTGAAGGTACATTTGTATTGGACATATCTTGTCCAGTACCCAACTGCCAACTTTCATTACTCCCCCAAGACCATAATGAGCCATCTGTTTTTGTGGCCAAAGTTGTATTACCATTTATAGAAATTATATACCAGTCAGTAGCAGTTCCAATTTGAATGGGGATATTCCTATCAGTGTTAGTCCCATCTCCTAATTGACCTTTATCATTTCTTCCCCAACCCCATAATGTACCATCTTCTTTAATAGCAAAACTACTCCTGAACCCACAATCAATAAATATCCAATCATTGTCTGTACCTATTTGGGTTGGTACATTTTTATTTTCAATTGTGCCATCTCCCAATTGACCGTAAGCATTGTATCCAAAAGCCCAGATTGAACCATCACTTTTTAGAGCAAGGACATGACCTGCACCTGAATCTACCTTTAACCAATTGTCATCCATACCTACCATGATTGGAACATATGTATAATTGTCTTCACCAAATTGTCCATTGCCTAATGAGCCCAAACCACCATTTCCCCATGCCCAAAGCGTACCGTTGGTCTGTATGCCATAAGAGTTAAAATAACCTGATGCCACCGATTCCCAATCTGTATCTGTTCCAATCTGAGTGATGGTATATCTGTCATCTGTTGTTCCGTCTCCTAACTGACCACCATCATTATCTCCCCAAGCCCAAAGCGTGCCGTCAGTTTTGATGGCAACACTATGGTTGTTGCCAGCTGATATGTCCTGCCAACATTGAGCGTTAATCTGTGTAGTTAAAAAACAAAAGGTAATAATTATTATTTTTTTCATAACCTTGCTTATTTTTATAATAAAGATACTGAAATTTAGAATATTACGGACTGGGTGCTCTCATAACTGAAATCAATTGATAGGTTTCATAATAACTTCCTACAATATTGTCAATTTTCATAAATACTGCTATTTCACCATTTGCCAACGAAAAAGTTGACCTATGTGTTAAAAATATATTTTTTGTATTATCAAATGTGATTGTTCCACCGTTAGCCCTGATGGTAATTGTTTCGGAGGCATTTATTGATGAAACTATGGACTTTATAATCGTGGATGATGTATTGACAAAGACCAATTTGTTTCTTCCGCAATCAATTTTATTAGGTGTCGAGACATCGACCACCTGCATCACTCCAAATGTTTTTCCCAATTTGTTAACCTGAAATACATTATCAGAAATTGCTACACCACCTAAAACGTTGTTTGACGATATTAAGAAACTACTGTTGGGGTTTAAATGGGGTCCATCAGTTTCTGAAACAGTTACATAATTGTTATATACATTCACAAAAGAGTTTAAAATTGAAATGCACTGACCTGATTTTATATTGCCTGACGATACTGGTAATGAACCATAACCAGCAGCATTTGCAAATCGATTGTTTTGGATTGTGATGTCCCTGCAACTATTATATGTTCCATTAACAGTGATGGCCACACCTAAATTTTCAAACCAGCACCCATCGATATTGATGTTTTCTGCATAATCGATATAGATACCATAATCAGCATCTTGAAAAATACAATTTATAAAACTTAAGATTGCTGTTTTTAAAGCGCCTACATTTGAGATGTTCACATTATGGCCTTTGGGAAAGATAGTATGATTATTTAGACTATAGCCATCAAATGTACAGTTTAAAAACGTATGCTGCCCATTTTGTCCTGTCATTTTCAACGCGTTGCTGAAATTTACTGTTTTTACAACCCTGACATTCTCAAAGGTGTTGAACTGATTAGGTGCGACATAGGGGTTACTAGAAGGGGGAATGGTAGGTTCACCTCCCATCAGATAAATCCCATGTCCTTTAAATCCTTTAATCTGTATGTTTTTAAATGAAGAGTTCCACAAACCTCCTTGTATAGGATCTCCAATTGCTTGTGCTTCAAATAAAAAACATCCAGCATTGGTCTCATCTCTTCCAAAAAAAAATAAATTTGACATATTAAGGATAACTGGGCCTGCTTCTATTTTGAACATATAGTCCACGTTATGCCCCACAGTTGTTTGAATCAAAGTTTTTTCCATTGATTCTCCAATCAATGAGATACCACTTTTTAGCGTCAACTGATTGATTCTGTAATTACCATTTGGGATATAAATTACCGAATCTTTTAGTTCAGGGTCATTCAATGTATTAAGGGTAGCAAATTCCACGGCATTTTGAAATGCATTTGTATAATCTTGGGTCTTACCGAATGCTCCAAAATATAATACGTTTAAATTACCTTCATATTGTCTTACAAATCTTCCAACGAACTGCCCAGGTATGGATGTGGTCTTGATAATTGTACCATTATTGTCATTTTGATAGATTCCATTGATAAAGATTTGGTCAGTTCTCCACATAAATGTACCGCCACCACCATCGCCAAGAGTTGAATGACCTTTGATATAGAAAAGGTCGCCATTAGTAAATCCTGTATGAGGTAAGTTCCTTAATTCAGCTAGGTTTGCAACTTCTGTCATGATTTCTTAGTTTAGTTATTTATTGTTTATATACGGATTTTTTGGTTTCCACATTGCTACCAACGTGATTGTGTATGATTAGTTGCGGAAAAGGACGCGAGTCATTTTCCGCTAAAGACTAAAGATAATTAATAAGATTTAATTTCCGATAGGGAATTCAGCCGCAATTAATTATACACGTTGTTGTGGTGTCGTTTTTATTCTGATTTTAGATTTTTCACTATTTTCATAAATTCAGTTTTCGAGTTGACTGGCGGATTTTCATAATCTATGTATCCAAATTCAGTTTTAAAGAATTCTTTCATTTGTTTTAAACAGTCATCTTCATTGTCAGTTAATAAATTCCCGCTCATATCAGCATTTCTAGATATTCCAAAAATCAAAAATCCGTCATTTGTATAAAAAACCATTCCATGTTTGTTCCGACTGTTCTCATCAGTATTTTTCCAATAAATACTTTGCGAATATTCGTTATTTGATTCCAAAAAAGTCATTATTTCATTAGCATTTTTAAATTCACGAGTTGGATTGTCAGAATATTGAGGAATTTGATATTCATCAGCACTTTCTTCTCGCAATGGAATAAAATGATTCAAAAAATCATTAACCAGGTTTTTCGACCGAGTTTCTTTGAAAACATATATGTCAGCATAATAGCTCATTATTTAATACAAAAAAGCGTTTAATTTAGTTTTATAATACTTCCATTCTCGATTTTCGACAAATGCACCACAACGTGTTCGTGTTAT
>NZ_JXJP01000011.1 GCF_000826645.1 Psychroserpens mesophilus | reverse complement strand
CTTTATTCAGGACGGGTCAGAATGTTGTACAACGGCCAAGTATAAGAGCAGTAGCGGATTTAATGAACTGACTTTTCGGATAGCAAGATACTTAATTAAATGCAAAAACAGTTCGAGTTTACACTCAAACCGCTATTGCTTTTATATAGTGTTGTAAGCTGGCCTTCTTTTCTGTCGAGGTTGTAAAGTCCTTGTCCACTGTGAGTTTCGGTGTTGTTGTCGAGTTAAGATTGGGTCTGTTTGTGTCGGCTGTGGGTAGCGGTTTTAAAAATTTTAGAAGGGAAGGAAATTTTAAAAAATAATTTTTCTTTGGGTGGTAAAGGTGTAAGCTCTTTTGCAATTTTTGGTCTGTGCGTTGGCTAGTGCGAATTGCAAATGTGCTTACACCTGTGTGATAGCTATTTTCTTCTGTTTATTTTCTCTTTTGCTGTGTCCACTAAATAATAGACCATAGGCACTAAAAACACAGTCAAAATTAAAGATGATAGAAGTCCGCCAATGATTACCCAAGCTAAACCGTTTTTCCATTCTGCTGCTGTTCCTGTTGCCATTGCAATGGGAAGCATACCAACAACCATTGATAGCGTTGTCATTAGGATTGGTCGCATACGACCTTTTCCTGCAATGATTAAGGCTTCTTTAAAATGTTTGCCTTCTGCTTTTAATTGATTGGTGAAATCCACAATTAGAATAGCATTTTTTACTACTAATCCCATTAGCATAATTAAACCCAACAAGGCAAATAAACTCAAATTGCTCAAAGACAAATTCAAAGCGAAAAAAGCCCCAATTGCAGCTACTGGTATAGAAAACAAAACTACAAATGGATAAACAAAACTGTCATATAGTGCTACCATAATCAGGTAAATCAGCAAAAACGAAATCAGCAAAACTGAACCTAATGCTCCAAAACTATCATTCTGTCTTTTGATGTCGCTACCCCAAGTCATTTGTATTCCGTTTGGCAAAGGATTTTCTTTGAGATATGCTACTACATCGTCTGCTACAGTTCCTGATGGTCTGCCCAATGCGTCTGCTGTCAAAGTAACTGCTGGTTGTCTGTCTTTTCGCTCCAATAGTGAAGGAGAATTGTCTTGCTCAACGCTTGCAAATTGTGAAACTTCAACTGGTATCCCCAAATGGTTAATAATTGAAAGTTGTTGGACATCTTCAAAATTTCGTCTGCTAAATTCATCTAACCAAATTCGCACAGGATATTCCGTTCCGTTTTCAGTTAGGGTCGCATCATCATTTCCTGTAAATGCAGTTCTTAGGTTCAATCCAACATAAGCGGTTGTTAAATTCAATCGTTGCATTTTATCTTTGTCGGGAATTATTTTGTATTCAGGGCTACCTGCTTCAACGGATATGCGAACATTATCCGCACCGGGAATTTTTTCAATTACCGTTTTCAATTCATCGCCTGTTTTCATTACCAAATCCAAATTGCTACCGCTTAACGTAATTTCAATTGGTGCTGAACGTGGAATTAAACCCAATGCTGCCATTGAATAATTGATACTCGGAAATTTTGACTTTAGTTCTTCCCGAAGATTTTTCATAAATGTTTCAGTAGGTAAATTATCCAATTCCTTTTTGGATTTTAATTGAATCGTAAATTCAGTTTTATTTGCTGAACCTACACCCAAACTCCCAATGCCTGTGCTTGGTCCGCCAATGTTGCTGAATACTGTTGCTACTTCGGGTTGTTGAATAATGTATGTTTCAATCTTTTGAGCAATTAAATTGTTTTGCTGAATGGAAGTGGATTTATCAAATTCTAATGCCATTCTAAATTTACCTTGGTCGCCTGTTGATATTAATTCTTTTCCAATAATTCCTTGTTTCATAATACCTAATGTCATTGCAAAAAGCACAATAACGATACCTGTAAAAGCTAATTTATGGCTCAATACCCATTCTAATCTGCGACCATACCATTCATTAAAATTTTCTAATTGAATTTCAAACCAGAGCAAAAAGCGATTGAAAAAATTGGTAGGTTGTAAGTCCTCTTTTTTGCCAATTCGAGAAGCCATCCAAGGCGTTAAAGTAAAACCAACCAATAAACTGGTGAGTGTAGAGGTTATTACCACAACAGAAAACTGCTTGAGCATATCTGCAACAAACACTTGTAGAAAAAGAATAGGTAAAAAAACTACAACGTCAACCAAGGTGATGGATAAAGCGGCAAAGCCAATTTCCATTCTACCATCCATTGCAGCCGTTCGTTTATCTTTTCCTCTGTCCAAATGTTTTTGAATGTTTTCTAAAACTACGGTAGCATCATCTACCAAAATACCGATGATTAAAGACATTGCAAGCAAGGTCATTAAGTTTAAGGTGTAACCCAAAAGCCACATCACAGCGAATGCAGTAACTAAAGACGTTGGAATGGCAACCAAAACGATTAAGGAGTTTCTAAAACTTCTTAGAAATAAAAGCATTACCAACGATACCAACAGAACTGCTAAAATCAAGTCAAAAACAACGGAGTTAACGGCTGCAATCGTATTATCGGTGCTATCGTCTGCAATAATAAATTTCACGCCCGAACTGGCATTTTGTTGTTCGATGAATTGAAATTTCTCCCGAATTGCTTTTGATACATCTACAGCGTTTGCATCGCCTTGTTTTTTCAACAGTAAACCAATACCATCCTTTCCATTGTATCGACTGATGGAAGTTGTTTCCTTTATGCCATCTTTAACATCTGCCACATCTTTTACATAAACAGGACTTCCTATGGCTGGCATTGCCACCTGAACATTTTTAATGTCCTCAATAGATGCGAATTTCCCTGCTAAACGAATAGAATTACTTTCTTTTTCCGTTTGCACCTTTCCTGCAGGAAAGTCTAAACCCGAACGGTTAATTGCTTCAACAACCTGAAGCATTGATATTTTATATAGTTTCAGCTTGTCCTGATCGATTTTAACTTGTATTTCTCTTTCCTCTCCGCCTAAAACTGTAATCTCTGCAACACCTTTTATTTGTTGTATTTGTGGCAAAAAATCATCTTCCATTTTTTGATAAAACTCAGTAGCAGACAAGTTACTTGTTGCACTGATAGACATTATCGGTAAATCATTGGGGGAAACTTTGCTCATTACAGGACTCAATATCTCGTCCGGTAAATCCTTCCGAATATTATCAATATAGCGTTGTGCATCTTGCATTGATTTGTCCAAGTCGGTTCCGTAGTTCAGATTCGCGATGATGATAGAAGCATTAGGCAATGATTTCGTAACCAAATAATCTACACCCTCCAAGTTGGATAAAGCATCTTCGATTTTTCGTGAAACAGATGTTTCTACTTCATTTGGTTCAGCACCCGGATATACTGTTTTAATGACAACTACTGGCTGATTAAAATCAGGCATTAATTCGTAGCTTAAATTTTTATACCCAATAAATCCTAATAATGTAAATACGCTGAAAAGCACTATGATCAGCGAAGGACGTTTGATTGATATTTCTGTAATATTCATTTTTCGCTGATTTTATTTAACAGTTACATCTGCCCCATCAAAAAGATTGATTAAGCCATTCGTTACAATTACATCACCTTCATTTAATCCATTTGAAACAACTGCTTTGTTCTGTATCTTTTTTGAAATAGTGATGCCTTGCAAAAGGGCTTTGCCATTTTTCACAACATAAACCTGGGGTTGGTTCTCTGTGCCTTTTATGGCAGATGATGGTATGATAATTCCCTTTCCAGACGTTTCACTTTTGACTAAAACTTTACCAAACATTCCAGATTTTATTTTTAAATCGGAGGTGTTTTTTACCATAAACTGAACTGGAAAACTACTGCCCATATTTGCTTTACTACCAATCATAGTAGTTTTTCCAGTCAATATAATTTCAGAATAGGCATCTGCCGAAAGAGGTAGGGTTTGATTTAATTTGAACTGGCTTAAATCTTTTTCAGGAACATTTATGGTGAATTTTAAAGTAGTAATGTCCGTTATTTGGAGCAATGGAACGCCCGGTGCAGCAAAAGCTCCTTCTTCACTTAATTTAGCAGTTACCACTCCGCTAAAAGGAGCTCTAATAGTGGTTTTGCTTATCTGCTCTAACAAAGTTGCTTTTTGAACTTTTGCAGATTTCAAACCTAATTCCGCCTTTTCCAATTGAACTCCTTGAATGGCATCTGCTTCAGCCAAAATGGTATAGCGGTTTACATCTGCTTCCAATCCTTCTATTTGCACTTCAATAGTTTGCAGTTGCAATTTCAGCAATGAATTATCCAATAGAATTAAAGGTTGTCCTTTGCTTACCACGCTTCCAGCATCAACTAAAATGGTATTGATTTTACCTTGTAGTTCAGCACTTATTTTGGTTTCCTTATTTGGTTGAAATGTTCCTGTATATGAATATTCTGCATTTATAATTTCAAGTTGCAATGTATCTACTTGAACATTTATAGCTTGTTCTTTATCGTATTGATAGACTCTTTCTTCCGCAATATTTTTGTTTGTTCTGAGCTTAAAAACAAATAAGGCAGCAATCACTATTGCGACTATAATACCTATTATTTTCTTCCAATTCATTTTGACTGATTTTAATTATTTAGTGAAATGTTTCCTGTAAGTTTTTTTAATTCGAGATCTGCTTTTAGGTAATCTATTACCGTAGTCAGGTAGGTTTGCTGTGCTTCGCGTAGTGCGTTATCTGTGAGTAAAACATCCGTTAAACTTGCCGTTCCTTGCTTCTGTTGAAGAAGGGTTTGTTCGTAGATTGTTTGTGCCAATTGAATTTGTTCGGTTGTGGTTTCAACCGTTTTTTTAGTGATTTCTCTTTGCTGTTTGGCATTTTCAACTTGCATATTATTTTGCTCAGTAAGCATTCCAAACTGAAGTTCATTGTTTCGGAGTTCAAGTGTTTTCTGAAGTACTTTTCGTTTGGTAACTGTTCCGTTAAATAGCGGATAGGTTAATTGAATACCTGCAAAACCAATCGGATAAAAATCAAGGAAAGAAGAAGGTTCTCCGTTATAACCAAAGCCTGTTGTTCCATACATTCCAACCAGATTAAGCGAGGGCAAATACCTTGATTTGTTGAGTGTATTGAGTTCACTCCATAATAAGCGGTTTTGAGTTTTTATGATACGAATATCTAAAGTGGATGCAGGAGTATATTCATTTGTGTTTTGATATTGAATATTTGGTTCAATTTGCAAATTATGTTCTATAGAAATGCCCATAGCAAATTTCAACGCATTAAGAACCTGCTCGTATTTGCTTTTGATAGTCTCCTTTTGGGTGGTTAATTGTGATACTTGCAATTTCACCTTGCTTACATCTGTTCCTTTAGCAAGCAATTGTTCATTGAGCAATTGCATATTTTTTAGAAGTCTTTTTGCATTAATCAGATTACTGTCAATAAATGCCAATTGATGATGCAAGATTTGGGCATTGTAATACAAATTGGAAATTTCAAAATAGATTTGCTCTTCGGTTTTTTGATACTGCAAGTCTGTCAATTCCGAAGCAATTTTTGTTGTTTGTATTGCTCCATAAACCTGCGGATTATACAAAGGCATTGAGAGTTGCAAGTTTGCGTTGATGTTATGCGGAACGCCAAACTGTGCTGCTCTATATTCTCCTTCGGGAGCTGCAGGATTTAGTGCATTGAGGGGTAAAAGCTGATAGGGTAGGTTAGTAAAGTATTTGTAATCCGCATTGGCTGTTATTTTCGGAATTAAATTGGCTTTGGCTTCTTTCTCTCTTTGCTCACCAATAGCTATATTGTTTCTAGTTATTTGCAGGTTTTTGTTATGAACCTGCGCTGTGTCAATACATTGTTGCAACGACCAAGTTTGTGCATGAGCAGATTGTAATCCTCCTATTATCAATAATAGAGCAACATAATGTTTGTGAATATTCGCTAACTTCATTGGTCAAATTTTTTTATTTTAATAAGATAAGTTGAGATTTTACAGAAGCATACAACCAATGTTTTACATTGGGAGTAATATTCACATAGTCGCCTGACTCCAACTTAATTTCCTGCTCGGTTTCATCTTCGTAGGTTACAAATCCACTTACGCAGAGCAATAAAGCAGGTGTTTTGGTGATGTGTTCTTTCAAAGTTCCATTTCGTTCAAGTTGAATTGCAGTAGTTGTACCAAGTTCGCCTTTAAATAAGTTTACAGCTGAAACTTCTTTTTCATGTTGGTGTAATTCTATTAAATTTTTCATTGGAAATATTGATTGTATGTTGAAAATGAAGCTTGAAGATCTGTGACAATCTTGTTTGCTTGTTCTGTTGATTCTGCCTTCGACAAAGATTCGATTAATTCAATGTGTGGGTATAACCACTTATGCAATTCATCGTGACTTTCACCTTTCATTGTGCAACTCTTTATGAGTCCACTATTTTCTTCTTTAAGTTGGGCAGCCAAAATTTGATAATCTTGGGATTCGCTTTCAAGGTATTGATTCAAAATCCCCTCTGCTTTAAGGATAAAAGGTTTCATCTCTTCATTCACAACCCATTTTTCACCACTATTGAGTTGAAGGGCTTTACTTTCATCATCGTGATGATGTTCATTGTGTTCGACTACATAAGCTTGATTATTTGATTTTTCGTTTGTGGAATTGCCACAGCCAAATAGCAAAAGGCTAATTACCGAAAGTGTTAAGATTACTTTATTCATTGCTTTGTTTTTATGATTGTTAATAGTGATTGTATCAAGATGCTTCCGTTTCGGATGATGTCAAATTGGAATTTTGCCACTCTCCATTTGTACATTTGAAGCCTAAAAGCACCCATCACGATATGAACTAAATCTTCAGAAGTAATGGAATTGGTGAAAATGTTTTTTTGCTGTCCTTCCAGAATAATGGGCATCAAATGTTTCATTTTTACCGCCATTATTTTTGATATGGTTTCGTTGATACGTTGGCTTTCTTCCATCAAACCGTCAGAGAATACAGCCACTACAAAATGTGGATGCTTTTTAAAGAATAAAAATTGATTTAGAAACAGCGCTTCAAATTTTTCTTCAGGCGATTGTTCGCTTTTAATCGCACGAGAGTAACGCTCATCCATATTTTCAGCAAGATATTCAAGTAAGGCAATAATGATTTCTTCCTTGCTAGCAAAGTGTCTGTAAATAGCACTTTCAGAAAATTTCATTTCCTTAGCCAAGTTCTTAATTGTTAGCCCACTTATTCCTGAAGCCGTCAATATTTTTCCTGCTGCTTCAATGATTTCGAGTTGTCTATCGGAAATTTCTGCCGTCATGATTAATTTAAGTTAGTGAGTGTTCACTCTGCAAAGATAACTGAATTATGTTCACACATACAAGTTTTTTGGGAGAATACTTTAAAATCTAACCAAAATCATCTGGTTCGGTGAGTAATTGGTTCTTTTGGGGTTTGTCTGTGTTGCCTTGTATGAAAAGGGCAAACCCCAAATGTGCCAATGTGCGGCTGGCTAAAATTATTTTTTAAAATGTGTGGTGGGGAAATTTTTAAAACATTTGGGTCGGTTAGTGTGTCGCCAAAGTTAGTCCGCAAGTTTATTTTAAGATGTCAAATTTCGATTTTCAGTTGTCTGTTTTTCGAATTAGGTTCGTTTTTTGGCTTGCTTACAACGGTTTTGTGTATGATTTGTGCGAATGAGAATCCATAGGATTTTCAATCGATGCAAATCAGTTGTTTAAATATATGAATTTTAATTGAAGAAAAAAGTGAGCATGGATTATACACAGTGTTACCTACTGTAGTGCATGACAGGTTTTTGGTAATCACATAAAAAAGCAAACACAGAGAGCAACCGTTTCAAAATGCTTTTTAAAGTTTTTGGCTGACAATCCCAAGAAACCGCAACTTTGGCAAAAGGGAAAATATCACAATTGCATTTAGGTTGCACTTAGGAAAAATCACAAACGCCTTTTTTTGAAAAGAACGAATCAGAACGCCAAAGCGTTTAGTTCTCAAAAAAAGGATAATTCCGATGAATTTTAATTGAAATAGAAAAAGTTACAAGCTAGTGATTCAGTTTCGTAAAAAAGTAACTCAGATGATTTTTGCACTATGGTTGGTAACGAGTTTGTGTATGGTTTGTACGGAATTCAGCCGAACGCTTTGCGATTCGGATGAGCCAGTTTTTTTCTGGCGAAAATTCCGTTGGGAAACAAAGCGAGCGGTTGAGCTTGCAAAATGTTTCCTGAAATAAATATAGTTAAATTATGCGAGAATTTTTCCGCTGGAAAAATTCTGTAGTATTGACCATACACGTTGTTGGCATTAGTTACTTATTTTACTGGAATATTAATTTTATGGATAAAATTTTCACTATCATCAAGTCTTTCAACGTATTCAATTTTTATAAATCCATCTTCTAAACTTTTTTCAGTTGCAGTTAATAATAAATTTGCACTGTTAGCTTCTATTTTAATATCTTGAGCTAAATCAAGTACAAGTTCTCCGCCAACATTAATTCCAGATATGCTTTTATGTAATTTATCTTTCTTAAAATAGATAAGAGTTGGTTTTCCTACAATTAAAAATTCCGCATTGTTTTCTATAAAAACTTCTAAAGTTTTATCATCACTTACATAAATATTCTTTGATTTATTAATATCTAATTGGATTTGCTCTTCAGAAGATTTTTTTTTGTCCGTATCGTTCTTACAATTTAAAATATTAAGACAGATGAATACGTAAATAAAAAATTTAAAAATTTGATTTGTCATTTAACTATTTTTTATAAATCATAGTTTTCTCTAATTAATGCCAACGTGTTTGTGTATGATTAGTGGCGTGTTTAAGTACCTAATTTAGCAAATAAAAACCGAATAGAAAATCCGCGAGGATTTTCGTAAGTAGGCGAGAACTAGCCATTAATTATACACGGTGTTGTAGGTAGTTTTTTTACAGTTATTCTTTAATAATTCAATACCTCTTTTCTGTCCTAGTTCAGATAATTCATTCCAATCTTTACAGGCTAATTCCAGTTTTCCAGTTTCAAAGAAAATAGCAGCTCTGTTATAAAGCGCATCTATGTTTTTTGGGTCTAACTCATAACTTTTGGTGAAGTTTTTTATAGAATTCTCATAATCTTTATTCTGATAAGAGATTATTCCTTTATTAAAATATTTTCCAGCTTCTTGAATTATTCTTGTGTCTCCACCATAAAAATGGTCTAACTGATAGAACGAATCAGTAAAAAATTTCATTGAAATTCCACGAAATGTTTTGGTTTTTTCGTCTTTTAAAACAAATGGCATTTCCAACTTTTCAAGATGTTTGAATTTATTTAAATTCCAAAGTTTATACGATTTGTCAATTACTTTCTTTATTCTCTCAATTTTACTTGAGTCATTTGTGTTAGAGAAATTTATTAAGGTACTTATATTTTTATTTTTTAAATCAATTGTTATAATTCCTTTAGCTTTAAAGTTGCTGTGTTTTTTTTTGAAAGCTTTGTTCAGTTCAAGCATTAAACTCGATTTTAAAGTTGGTGTATAGAATTCATTTGCAACTTGATTTTTACTTTCTCCTTTTTCCTCTTTAATTTCATTGAATAATTTTTGTTCTCTAACAAAATAGAACCTCTTTAATTTGTCGTTTTCCATTCCGTTTATTGTTTCACAGAGAATCAACGTGTCATTTTGTACTCTTTCTATTTCGTAACCAGAAGTTGAAGATGTTTTGATAAAGTTTTGATTTAATGAGAATGGAAAACATACTTCATTTACTCTATGAGTTGGATTTCCGTTAGTACACATTTCCAATTTTTTAAAAGTGTAATTGACGTAAGAAGAGTCAGTAAAGAATCGGTCAATTAAACTACTGCCATCTTTCATCTCAATCTTATATTTTATCCAATCTCCATTCAATTCCGAAATATTGACTTTTTGACAATACGATTTGATTGTAATTAGAAGGAATAATAAAAGTATGTTTTTCATCATTTTTTTAAATTACCTACAACGGTTTAGTGTATGATTAGTGCGATTGAGAATCGATAGATTTTCAGTCGTAGCGAATCATTTTTATAAAGATAGTATTTTTTCTATGATATTCTAAAGTGAGCATTAATTATACATATTGTTACCTACTGTAGTGCAGAACGAACCAATGGAAAAGACAGAAAAGAGTAAGTACAAAAGAGCAACCGAATCAGAATGCTTTAACAGACTTAAGCAAACAATCCCAAGAATCCGTTGATTAAGTAAAAAAGAAACGACCATAATAGCATTTAGGTTGCGACACAGGAAAGAGCGAACACCTTTTTTTGAAAAGAACGAATCAGAACGCCAAAGCGTTTAGTTCTCAAAAAAAGGATCATTCCGATGAATTATATTTGAAAAGAGAAGAGTTACAAACTAGTGATTCAGTTTGGTAAAAAAGTTACACTGATGATTTTTGCACTATGGTTGGTAACGTGTTCGTGTTATGGCTAGTTGCGTTGGTTTGAACTAAGTTAGCAAAAAGAAACTAACCAATAGGAAAATCCGATAGGATTTTCCGAGTACACACAGACCGAACAATTAGTTATACACGTTGTTAGCTGTAGTCTTGTCGACTCTTCATAATGTTAGGTAGTTCAGAAATGTTTTTTGCTCTTTTATATTTTAGAACTTGCTTTTCGTAATTGTGAGTTACAACAAAGATTTTGATATGCTTATAGTCTTTTAAAATTGAAATAAGTTTATTTAGGAATTTTGTTTCCATTTTATTTCCAATATAAATTGAATCAATAGTCTTGCTCTCTATAGATGCTTCTCTACTAAATTCATTAGCATTAACACTTATCACTCTGTATTCTTTTTCAAAATTATATTTAATTCTTTTTCTACAAAGTTCATGATGATATAAAACTATTTTTTTCCAAAACTTTGTCACTTCAGGCACATGTTTGTTTTCTAAGGATTTAAGAGTTTCGATTAAATTAGGATTATTAGATCCATTATCCTTAAGATACATTACATGTGACTTGATCGCAATGTCGCTACTATAAGGTAAGAACTTGCTATTATTCTTGAATTTTAATGCGAATCCTTTAAATCCATCTGCATAATAATCCCACATTTGGTCTTCATCGTTAACAGTACAGAAGCAACAAACTCCTAAGTTTTCTTTAATGTTTTCATCATCATTAGTAATATCAGTTATAATATCATCATTAGAAATCAGACAATCGTATTCATCTCCAAAGCCACTTGGATTAGAAAAATAAAGGTAACTGTCTTTTAGAGAGGCTAAACTGTATTTATCCGCTCTAAAAAATTTGTACAAAAAATTAGGTTCTGTTAGCTTAACTTCTTTATAGAACATTTCGCTCTTAAGATAATCTGGATACTGCATGTTAAATTTCAAAAGATGTCTATAATCTTCACGTCCCCATTTTAATTGTAAAGTAAGATATTTATGATTGGGATTTGGCTTATTCATTTAATTCGTGAAATTCTTTTTTTTGATTACAGCTAACGTGTTCGTGTAATGATTAGTTACGGAAAAGGATATGAGTCGTTTTCCGATAAGTTACTAAGTTAATTAATTTCAAGGGATTTTCCGTTAGGTAAATCAGCAGTAATTAATTATACACGTTGTTGCCATTTCGTTGTTTTTTCAGTTCAAATTATTTGTCTAAATTCCTTTTTTAACTTTTCAGCATTTAAGTGAATTCAGTCAGCGTTTTATTTCTAAAATTTCCAATTCAGATTTTTAGTCAGAATTCGTATGAGTAATTTATTCCAAGTTCTGTAGCTCAATTCCGCTATCTGATTAAATACTTTGCTTTTCCAATTCTATCCGTGAGCCTTTCTTAAAGTTATTCGTTGAATATTTATAAATCATAGTTAATGATAATATTGTATTCATAATCCAAATAGTCAAGCCTACAAATAGTAATTGCTTTGCGTTATTATTAAATTCAGTGAATTCACTGAATTCCGAAATTAAAGCTCCGATAAAATATAGATTGACTAAAAAGAAAAGAATGCCTAATGATATTCCTGAAATCCTGTTTTTAAAAATAATTTGAAGAATAAAGATTCCCGCAATTCCAATAAAAATAGGATTAATATAAAATGGTGGTGAATATCCAGCTAAAATGACTAAAATTATTAAGTAGTATTCAGGTAATTCAAACAATATTTTTTTCATTTTTTTCGATTTTGTGTGCGTTCCGCAATGAATGGCAACGTTTATGTATAAGGAAAGTTGCGTGTTTGTATGCGAGGATTTTCCGAAGGAAAATCAGAAGCTAGCAAACGAGCAACTAACTTTGGTTTAGCTAAAACTAGCAATTTTTTTTATACGGTGTTAGCAGCTGTTTTTTTTTATTCAAAACTTAAATTTATTCCAAGGCTCTTTTTTATTTCTTTGAATTCATTTTTGGTAAATGGTCCATTAATTTTCAGTTCCTTTTTTTTAATCACATAGTAATTTTCCTTGTTCATTCTCATTTTTTTAATCGCAGAAGAATTTTCTAAAAGTTCACGAGTAAATTTTTCAGAATAAATACTGTTATTTTCCGACGTGTCTAATTTGGTCAAAAAGTGTTCATTTAGAGGAATATATTCTCTGTCATACGTAAAATATGTTTTAGGTAGAAATATCATACTTTCTACCAGTCGAGAGGTTTGTTCGAAGTCGAAATTCTGTTTTACAATAATGAACTCAGAATTATATTCATACCTATCAATATCAGGTAAAATAACAGGGATTTTTTTATAATTTTCAATTTGGTAAATTCCATTTCCTTGAAAAGTTGTTACGTCAAATATTATTTCTTGAAATGGGATATAATAAAAATTATTTCCGAGATTAATTTCTTCTTCACTCTCGTTGCACGAGAACATAAAAAGGAAAATCAATAAGTATAAAAAAATAATTCTTGTTCTCATTTTGGTTGCGGATTCAAATTGCTGCTAACGTGTTCGTGTTATGATTAGTTGCGGTAAAGGATGTTAGTCGTTTTCCGATAAGCACTAAGTTAATTAATTTCAAGGGATTTTCCGACAGGTAAATCAGCAGTAATTAATTATACACGTTGTTGTAGCCAGTTTTTATTCCTCGATTAATATTTTTTCAGATGTAATTTCTCCAATGCTATCAATTACATAAGTAGCTTTCAATTCGCCTTTTTCGGTGTACGTTTTCATTTCTCCAATTGGCTTATCTATATTCCATTGTCCTTCGACGGATAATTTTCCATTCTCAAAATATTCTCTTAATATTCCAATTTTTTCTCCATTCACGTAACTAATTTGTGAGGCGACATTTCCATTTTCCCAATATTGTGTAGTTAGTCCATTTTCTACTCCGTTTACAAGAACACTTTTGACTTTAACCTTTCCATTTGGGAAGTAATCTTTTATTAGTCCATTTGGTTTTCCGTTCACAAAATTTATCTCTTGTTGAAGCTGTCCATTTTCATAGTAATATTTCCATTCTCCAGTTTCTTTTCCTGCTTTATAGTTGCCTTTAGAAGCAAAATTCCCATTATCATAAAACTGCTCCCAATATCCAATTTTTTCATCCTCTTCTAATTCTCCTTTTGAAAGTAATTTTCCATTTTCGTGATAATATTTCCAATTTCCATAGCGTATAGATTTTTCTAAATCTCCTTTAACACTTCCTTCTCCCATTATTTTTCCATTTTCGTGATACAATATTGTACTTCCTTTGACAATATCTCCAACTTTATAAGTCGTTCTATCTTCCTTAATAATTGTATTCTCTTTGTCATAATACAATTTAAGATTAGTGACATTTGCTTTATCGGTCAAATCAAATTGACAAGAAAGAAAAAAGAGTGAAATTAAAATGAGTATTATTCTATTCATTTGGGTTTTTCTCAAATTGGCTACAACGGTTTTGTGTATGGCTTCGTTGCGGAAAAATCCGCAGGATTCTTTCCGCCGTAACCGAAAGATAGCAAATTGCAATGAATTCCGATTAGGAATTCAGCCGCAATGAGCTATACACGTTGTTACCACACGTTTTTTTTATTCGGTTGGTTTTATTTTTTCTCCTTTTTTATTCAGATAGTGAACTCCACCACCGAAATGAGGTGCTCCATAAAACTCAATTAACTCTCCTTGAAATCCCAAATAGCAATGCATTTCTATTTCATTGAGAATTTCTCCACTCTCATTTATGATAGCATCAAGAAAATAGTCATTTGCAATTTCAAAATCACGCTTATTTACTCTAACACCACAAACTCCATTTTTAAATTTATCTACTTTATAAAACTTTGGCTTAATTACGACATTGCCTAAACTGTCTTTGAAACCCCAAAATTCATTTTCTTGAAATGGAACATAACTATCAGATTTATA
Organism: Psychroserpens mesophilus; assembly: GCF_000826645.1. GTDB lineage: Bacteria > Bacteroidota > Bacteroidia > Flavobacteriales > Flavobacteriaceae > Psychroserpens > Psychroserpens mesophilus. The sequence continues at coordinate 8,712 of NZ_JXJP01000011.1, read as the reverse complement.
TTCTGGTTTATCTTTTGTTTCCATACTGTCTTTTTTTCTTGAGTTGTAAATCTCTACTCTTGAAAAAGTTTTTGTTCCGATTCTTTCTCCTTTTGTATCTATCGGATAAAAATCAGAGAATTCTTTGTCACTCACATATGCAATTCCGTTTTTAAATTCTCCGTGTCCATCTTTCCAAGTTTTTCCAAATTTATTTACTCCGTTTCTATTCACAAACCATTGTTCTTCAAAGCTTGAAATTCGGGCAAATCCTTCGCTAAATTCTGTTTCTGGAAAATTATCTTTAATGTCGAAAACTTTATTTCCTAAAGTGTCGATAAAAATCCATTTGTAACCTTTTTTTATAACTTCTTTGGAAACGTAGCAAAGTCCTTCGCTGAAATCTCCAACATTAAGATATTCCGCTTTTACTTTAATTTTTCCGTTTTTGTCCATAAATCCGTATTTGCCATTTTCGGATTGGAATTTATATAGTCCGTTTCCTTGTCCAAATGTAAGGCTCGAAACTAAAATCAGAAGTACTATTATTGTCGTTCTCAATGTTTTTCTCAAATGTGTGGTAACGTGTTCGTGTATGGTGTGTTGCGGGATTTCAGCCGAGAGCTTTTGCGATTGGATGAGCCAGCTTGACTGGCGAAAATTCCGCGTTGGAAGACAAAAGCGAGAGGCTGAGCCAACGAGATGTTTCCTGAAATAAATATAGTTAATTAATGTGAGAATTTTTCCGATGGAAAAATTCGAAGCAATACACTATACACGTTGTTAGGTGCAGTTTTTGTTTTTAAATTTTTCAAATATTATTTTCTGGTCGTAACTAAACATCATTGCTCTTGTCCTAAATGTTATTAAATAATTTTTTACTCTACAATGAAAAGGCATTGTATTAAAGTAAACAAAATGTCCAACAAGCTGAATTTGTTCGATAGCCTTTATAGCATCTGATTCAGTTTCAAACTCCCATTGTTCTATTATTCCATCAGAAATAGTATTTGTTCCGTTTTTATCTCTATAAAAATAGCCCCAAATACTTTTAGTGTTTTTAAACAATTCAATATCAAGATTTGGAGATAGTTTCATTAAAACATTTGGCTCAAACTTACTGGCTTTCTTTAAGTCGGTATTTTCATAATCGATACTGTAAAAAGGATATCCGTTAAATGAAGTCTTATTACCTAAATAATTGTATAATTTCTTTTTTCTCAACCTTAAAGTGTCTGGAATCCATTCAGTTTTTTCAATTTCTTTTACAAATTCAATTAATTCAGGAATAGGAATGCTTTCGTGAACTACCAATTCTTGTTTTTGTGCTTTAGAAGAATCAATAACAATTGATTTTTCTTTCTGATTAATTAGTTTGTTTTTAGTATTCGACTCTTTACAGCTACAAAAAATTAAAAGGGAAATTAATATTGTGGATTTGATTTTCATTTTTATCAAATTGCACCTAACGGTTTTGTGTATGGTTAGTTGCGTGGTTAAGGAACTAAGTTAGTAAACAAAAACGAACGCGAGAAAATTCCGAAGGAATTTTCCAAATAAGCACTTGCCAAAGCAATTAATTATACACGTTGTTGGCAAATCGTTTTTATTTCGGTTCATATTCTTTTCGAAAAACGAATTCAATTGGTTTGTTATTCATTTTCATTCCGTTGTATTCGAATAGCATTTCATTTGTTGAGTGTTCTCCATTTTCTCCAAATAAGAACGAAATCGAATTCCGATTTGTTAAATCTCTATTTTTTAATTCCGCAATAAGTTCATCGAAAAAATATTCAGAGTCGAGTAAGTCATCTTTGTGTTCGACCAGATTTTCCAAAGTCAGTTTTTTAAACCACCAACTTTCCATAAAATCCTCATCATAATATTCCAATTCAGCATCTTTTCCGAATTCAGATTCAGGTTCATCTTCGTTTTCATAATCAAAATTCAGATAGTTTTTGTAGAGTTTGTTTTCTGATTCAAAAGTTCCAATCCAAATGCAAATTATCTTTTTAGTCATCGATTCTCAAATGTTTGCCAACGTTTTTGTGTATGGTTTCGTTGCGGAATTCAGCCGAAGCGCTTGCGTTCGGATGAGCCGAGCTTGTGCTGAGCTTGTCGAAGCATACGGCGAAAATTCCGCGGGAAAAAAAGCGCAAGGTTGAGTTGCACAATTGTTCCGTTGTCTAAAGATATAAATATTATTTAGAAATTTTAATGCAGTTCATTGTGTAGCAATGAACTATACACGTTGTTGCCACACGTTTTTATTTCATTTTATATTTCGGGTTTCTAATATCATCTTTATGTACTTTATTCACATTTTTAATCATATCTCTTTCACAGGCTCCAAATTCGGCAAAATTCCGTTTGGCTTGGTTTAATGATACTCTATTTGCTCCACCTTCATAATCTGGTTTAGCTGATTGAATTGGGTCATCTTCCCAATAGCAAGTCGTACATATTTGATATGTTCCGTTTGGTTTTTCATCTAGCGTGTTATATCCGCAACATTCACAATAAAACCTTCCATTAGCTTGTGACCTTTGAAATTCAACAATTTCAATTAATTCTTTATCAGAGTATTTTTTCAGAACGTCTGTAATTTGGCTTTCAGAATAACTGTCGGAAAAGAAAAGACGATAACTTTCATAATTGATTTTCGCAAATTCAGGATTCAAATCATGATAGTATTCATAATCAATATCACATTCCTCGCGTAAATAATCTTCAATAATATCTTTCAATTCCCATGTGTCAATATCAAGTACAAGTTGACCATCAATTTTATGTAACTTGATATGAGGTTTGTCAATTTTCAATGGTTCTGTCAAATGTGTGGCAACGTTTTTGTGTATGATTTGTGCGATTGAGAATCGATAGATTTTCCATCGTTGCAAATCATATTGTTAAATATATAAATTTTTAATTGAAGTAGGATGTAAGCATGAATTATACACAGTGTTACCTACTGTAGTGCATGACAGGTTTTTGGTAATCACAGAAAAAAGCAAACACAGACAGCAACCGAATCAGAATGCGATTCACAGACTTAAGTTTACAAGCCCAAGATTCCGCAACTTTGGCAGAAAAAAAAAGACCACAATAGCATTTAGGTTGCACACAGGAAAACCACAAACGCCTTTTTTTGAAAAGAACGAATCAGAACGCTAAAGCGTTTAGTTCTCAAAAAAAGGATAATTCCGATAAATTTTAATTGAAAGTAGGAAAGTTATAAGCTAGTAAATCAGATTTGTAAATAAGTAACTCAGATGATTTTTGCACTATGGTTGGTAACGGTTTAGTGTATGATTTGTGCGATTGAGAATCGATAGATTTTCAGTCGTTGCGAATCATAATGTTAAATATATGAATTTTCCGATGAAGTAGAAGTAAAGCATGAATTATACACATTGTTAGCTACTGTAGTGCATGACAGGTTTTTGGTTATCAGAGAAAAAGGCAAATACAGACAGCAACCGAAACAGAATGCATATCACAGACTTAGCTTAAAAACCCAAGATTCCGCTACTTTGGTAGAAAAGAAAAGATCACAATTGCATTTAGGTTGCACACAGGAAAACCACAAGCGCCTTTTTTTGAAAAGAACGAATCAGAACGCTAAAGCGTTTAGTTCTCAAAAAAAGGATAATTCCGATGAATTTTGATTTAAGAAAAGAAAACTTTCAAGCTAGTGATTCAGCTTTGTAAATAAGTAACTCAGATGATTTTTGCACTATGGTTGCTAACGTTTTTGTGTATGATTTGTGCGATTGAGAATCCATAGGATTTTCAGTCGAGGCAAATCAGTTGTTTAAATATATGAATTTTAATTGAAGAAAAATGTGAGCATGAATTATACACAGTGTTACCTACTGTAGTGCATGACAGGTTCGTGGTAAGCAGAGAAAAGGCAAACACAGACAGCAACCGAAACAGAATGCGATTCACAGACTTAAGTTAACAAGCCCAAGATTCCGCTACATTAGCAGAAAAGAAAAGACCACAATAGCATTTAGGTTGCACACAGGAAAACCACAAACGCCTTTTTTTGAAAAGAACGAATCAGAACGCTAAAGCGTTTAGTTCTCAAAAAAAGGATAATTCCGATAAATTTTGATTTAAGAAAAGGAAACTTTCAAGCTAGTGATTCAGCTTTGTAAATAAGTAACTCTGATGATTTTTGCACTATGGTTGGTAACGTGTTCGTGTTATGATTAGTTACGGAAAAGGACATGAGTCGTTTTCCGATTGGTTACTAAGTTAATTAATTTCAAGGGATTTTCCGCTAGGTAAATCAGCAGTAATTAATTATACACGTTGTTACCTGTAGTTATTTAGTTGAATTTATATTTTTGAATATACTCTTTTCTGTTGATGATATTTAAACTATCGATAGGATTTACATATAGTTCAGGTTCGATTGTCATTCTTAAATTATTGTTTACTTCTTTTTCCAAATAAAACGCTTCTAAATCGAACGGTTTTTTTATATCGAACCAAGAAATATTTTCATTAGTGAAACTTGGGCTTATTATCTCGAAATTTGAAGCATTTGAATCTTTATCATAAATTTTTATTACTTCTCCATAATATTGATTATTGTATATTTTATTTAATATAATGTCATTATTCAAAAACTCTCTAAAACTAGGTTCATAAATTGAAAATAATGGTGTTATATCATTTTCTTTTATTTCTACTGGCATAATTCCTAAAACTCTTCTATTTATAATTCGATGTTTAACGTCATAAAAAACAATTTCCTTGAAAGCAAAATTCTTTATTTCTTTAAGATTTTCATCTGGTATAAAGTCAATTTTATTTGTAAACTTATCGTCATTGTATGTAACTGACTTTTTAGACGATACATATTTTTTTATTTCATTTAGCAATAGATCGTTTTCAAAAAAATCTTTATTAATATTATTATTCGAGATTAAAGTCAAAAAGATATCTGTGTAAGATATATCGTAATCATTTATGTGCCAGTATTCGTAATCAGCTACTTTTAAATCAGGAATATTTTCTTCTGATTTGAAATTAAAATTATTTACGTAATTTCTTTCTAATAAAAGTTTTCCATTTGAAGAATAAAATTCCCAGATACCAGTTTTATGATTTTTATAAAATTGGCCTTTAGCTTTTAAGTTTCCATTCGGATAGAAAAATTTGAAATCTCCATCTATCATAAAATTTAGAGTATCAAAGACGATTTTAGTTTTTCCGTTAGGATAAGCTTTTTCAACCTGGCTAAAAAGAAAAATAGGAAAGAATAATATTATAAAAAACGTGATTCTCATAATTACAGGTAACGTTGTTGTGTATGGTTAGTTGCGTGTTTCAGCAACTAATTTAGTAAACAAAAACGAACGCGAGAAAATTCCGAAGGAATTTTCCAAATAATCACTTGCCAGAGCAATTAATTATACACGTTGTTGGCACAAGTTATTAATTTTCATAATGTCTTTTGTAATATTCCGACATTTCAAGAATGTATTCTGAATGTATTTCGTTTTGTTTTCTATTTTTTTTCTTTATTAAATTTTTATTTAGAAAATAATAATCAATATCAGTTACTGTATCATTTCTTGCTTCATTTAATATCACTAAATTAGAAAAGATAAGGTTGCCGTTTTGATAATAAAACTTGTAATTCGTAGGTTTTCGATACGATTCATTATCATATGCTAAAATGCGGACAATTACGCCATCATTATCTGTCATAACAGAAACTTTTCCGCCACCATTTAAATCGTGTTCAGAGCTTGCTTCTATATTATATTCAGTTATTGTCTCTATATAATCTTTCTGTACATCGACTTTTTTTATATAGCGGTCAATTCCAGAAATAGGTGAACTACTAACACAAGAAATCAGAGAAGACAGAATTATTATTATAGTTAATTTTTTTTTCAAATGTACTTTAAACGTATTAGGTGTAAGTTATTTATTCATTAGTTGGCGATTAATTTCCCAATTCACTTCAGAGTCAGTTATTTCATAATTACTTGAATCATCTTTTCCGCCAAGCCACAAAGGAATTTTATAAGCAACAACTTCGTTAAATTTCAATTCAACATTTTTAGAGTTCCAATTTTTAAATCCACTTATGTCCAATGTTTCATCCGCAAATTCAATTAGGTCAACATTAAAAAATTCAGATAAAGGTTGTTCCAACATAAAATCTTCGCCAGTTGCGATGTCAAATAAATATGTAAAATCTTTATTAATATCTTTTGCGAATTGTCTCCCAACCCAGTCAAATCCATAAACTATAATGCGGTTTGTATATTTTGGAAAACTCTCACAGATAATATCAGTCCACTTTTTTGAGGTTTCATAATTATGAATTCTTAAAATTCCATTTTCAAACGAAAAGCCACCAAATTGTTCGAATAATTCGTTTATTTCGCTATTCGGTGTAGTTAAGCAAACTGATTTTTGGTCAATCAATTTCTTTTGGTTTTTGTACTTAATTTTGAATGGTTCGAGGTTCATTTTTAATTTGTGCCAACGTGTTCGTGTAATGATTAGTTACGGAAAAGGACATGAGTCATTTTCCGATTAGCTACTAAGTTAATTAATTTCGAGGATTTTCCGATAGGTAAATCAGTAGTAATTAATTATACACGTTGTTGTACCCTGTTGTTTTATTCATTCTCTTTTTCTGATTGTTCATCCATTTCTATAATTTCATAATCATTATTGTGCCATAAAATAAGATCAGATAGATTTTTATTATCCATTCCATGTAATCTAATCATTCCATTATTCTGTTCTAAAAACTCATTTATAATTCCATCACTTATTTTCTCTTTGTGAAATGAGATATTGATTATTTCATTAATTATTGTGTATGGCGTAACTATAAGACCTTTTAATGACCACCATCCTAAGATTCCAGTTGTTAATAATGATTCTATTCTATTTTTTTTTGCACATGAATCACATAGGATTCTCTTCTTTGTGTTTTTACTCGAATAGATAATAAATGAAATTATTGTGGTAAGTTTTTGGCCACTTAATTTATTGTATTTATTTCCGCAATTTGGGCAATTCAGATTTAGAATTTTATCAGTCAGGGTTTTTCTCTCAAAATCAGTTAAAGTATTAGTTTCCGCATCTACCCAAGTAATTAGCCTTTGATCTAGATTCCGTTTTTCAATTTCTGATTTTAATATTTCAAGTACTTCTTTTCTTAGTCTTTTTGATTCATTTTTTGCAATATTCTCAATTTTTGAATCGTCAAAACCCTTGTAGTTTTCTCTAATATCTTTGATACTGTGCATTTAAATCGAATTTCGGATCAATTGGGTACAACGTGTTTGTGTAAGGTTTGTTGCGGGATTTTAGCCTTGCGTTTTGGCGCTAGGCTGAGCCTTTTTTGGCGAAAATTCCGTTTGGAAACAAAACGCAAGGCTAAACTTACCGAAATGTTTCTTAAGTAAATGTACTAAAGTTTTTGTAATTATTATTCCGATGGAATAGAGAAGTAGCAATTAACTTTACACGTTGTTAGCAAATCGTTTTTATTCTTTCTTTGTTTTATTGTAAATCAAAATAATTGCAATTATCTCTCCTAAATAATAGAAAATTGATTGTGTAAAATATAACATATAGTTTTTTCTTAAATATCCATAGTATTCTGTAATTCCGAGATTTTCTACTTCAAATTCGAAAAATGACTTTATTGAAGGATAAGAAATTTGAAAAACTTGAATAATAAAATATGCAGAAAAACTCCAAATAAAATATTTCAGAACGTTTTCACTAATGGTTTTATAATTTTCAAAAATCCGATTAATTACAATATTAATTAAAATTACAAAAAGGATAAGTCCAATTAATTCCGAAATCCAAAAAGTCCAAGAAGGTTCAGAATCCAATAAAATCAATAAGTCTATCGCAAGGTCAGAAAAACTATAACTTAAACCTGAAATTGTCTTATAAGTAAATATTCCAATTCCGAAAAAACCAATTAATTTATTTTTTTCAATTCCCAATGAGATTAAGTTTAGAGTTTGAGTTTAATGTTTGCTAACGAGTTTGTATAAGGTTTGTTGCGGAATTTCAGTCTTGCGTTTTTAAGCAAGGATGAGCCATTTGAGGCGAGAATTCCGTTTGGAAAAAAAACGTAAGACTGAACTTAACGAATTGTTTCTTAAGTAAATATACTAAAGTTATTTGTAATTATTTTTCCGATGGAAAAGATAAGTAGCAATGAAGCTTATACGTTGTTACCTCACGTTTTTTTCATAATCTATATTATCCTACAATTTTAGAATTCATAACCTTTATGTTTCAAATAAGTATTTCCGTCTATTTTGAATTTAGTTTTTGATAGATATTCAATTTTCGTTGTATCTGAACCACCTAAATTAATGTATTCAATCGCTGTTTTACCATTTACTTTTATCAATATAACTAAAGTTGGGCATGAAAAAATAGGATATGATTCAGTTTTTTCTTTAGGAACACTTCGCCAAATAGATGAGTTTTTTTTTTTATGAAAATCAAACCAAATTATATTTTCAGAATCTAATTGATTTTCTGGAATCCAAAATCCATTTAGATTTTCACGTACAGAATCTAATTGGGTTAAATCAATTTCATAATCGTTTTCCACGAGAACTAAATTCCGATTTGGATTAGAGCATCCTAACAGTAAAAAAGCAAAAAGTGATATGTAGATTATTAATTTCAAGTTGTGGTTTCAAATGTCTAGTCCTG
>NZ_JXJP01000010.1 GCF_000826645.1 Psychroserpens mesophilus | reverse complement strand
TCAGGACGGGTCAAAATTGGTGGTAACGGTCTCGTATATGAAACGTAGCGTGTAAATAGACGCTAACTTTTCGGATTATACACGAGCCGAATTTTTAAATTTTTCTTTTTATCTTAAATTTCTCAAAAAGCCAAATTTAAAAATTTGGCGGTCATAGCAAATAGGCAAAAACCTCTTGGAAAGCCTATAATAGCTATGTTTTATATACATTGTTGTGCGTAGGCTTTTCCGCTCTCAATTCCACAACTTTCATTAAAATGTTGTCAAAATGTCTAATCGATAACATTCCGCTGTATTCCTTTTCCAGTAATTTTTTCTGTTCGTAGCATTTGTAAAAAAAATGTTGCATACTCCTTATCAATTCCATTAGCGTCCAATTCCGTTTTATGCTTTCTCGGCAATTTTGTTTTCAATAGTCGGATTGCCTTTACTGCTCTTGTGTCGTAAATAAAGAACAGATTTGGTAAATGGAAATGTAAATATTTTGAGGAAAAAGAACGTTTATTCTGTTCGGTAATTTCTTTAATCAATTCGGTTAAATAAAAGTGAAGTTTTAGAATATCTGCAATATTTTTTTCGTTCACTTCAGATTCCAATTTTAATTGACCGATATAATCGTCCAATTTTGAGTTTTTAATCATTGGTGCAACTTTGTCGATATAAAAGTTGTCGTTTTCTTCTGTTTTATTTTTCCGCCTCTCAATTGCGGCTGCGTATGCTCTTCCAATTAAGATTACTTTACCAACAATTTTGTCAATCCGTTTGTGTTCAAAATTCTGTTGACACATTTTGTAAAGAATTTCATTTCCAAAATCCCATTCGGTTTGTTCAGTTTTAATGATGAGATGTTTATTAATCAATATCGAGAGCTTTTTTTAGACCTTGCTGTATTATTACTTTCATCAGTTGTTCCACTCCAATTTTTTTTGCTTTTTTAACTAATTCTGGTAGTATATTTCTTTTTGGCGTAATAATTTTTTGGCTGTCTTTTAAATAATCTTCGATTGATGAAAATAATTCTTCAAATGCAAACATTCTGTCTGGTTCAGATAGTTCAACTATTTGAACATCTTCAACATCGCTATCTTCCATTTTGAAAAATACAACACAAGGTAAAGTTGTTTTATCTTGTATTTCAAATGCTCCTAAAAATATTTGGTTAAATTCTTCGACAAGTCTTTTGTTCTCAGAGTCAATATAGAAAACAGACAAATCTTTTCCGGAAAGTCTGTCTAATCTGGCAAAACCACCACGATTTTTAAAAATATCGCGTATTTGCTGATTGTGAAATTCGTAAAATATAAACGCAAAAGATTTCGCTCGATTATCGCTTAAATGCTTTTCGCAAATTTCAATAAACCGTTTTAAAAACTGTTCATAGGAATAACCTATTCCACTTTTTTCTCCTTGTTCTTGAATTGGTACCATATTTTTTTCAGCTTACGCACAACGAGTTTGTGTATGATTAGTGCGATTGAGAATCGATAGATTTTCAGTCGTTGCGAATCATATAGTTAAATATATTAAATTTAAATTGAAGTAGAATGAAAGCATGAATTATACACGTTGTTGTAGCACGTTATTTATATTCATATTTATTCCGCCAAATTTCTTCGCCTTTCAAAAAGTCAAGAAGAATTTCAGTCATTTGGTCAACCGTTTGTAATGGTTTTACCAATAAAATATGGTCATCTTCTGTCACAAATCCAGAAGCTAATCCGTCATCACTTAAATTTCCGCTTACGTGTAAGGCTTTGTTTCCATTTTCATTTTCCAATTGCACAATGTGAAATTCATTCCAATTGATAGAATTCATAGTATTTCGTATAATTTTATTTGTTGCTTTTTTTGAAATTGTTTTCTCAACTTGACCAAAATCATGAGATACTAATAGCGTTAAATTGCGTTTTGAGATCGAGCGTGGAGCTAGCTTTTCTTTAATTATGAAAAAGCTTAAAAAAATAAAAATCCCTAATCCGATTACTAAAGATCCATATTTGATAATTGCAGAGAAAACGAACATAATAATTCCGCTATCACGACCTTCTCGATTATTTTCAATCAATTCGGTGATAGTCTCAGAATTATCTAGAAAGTAATAGCTAATAATCAAAATTAAACTAAGCACATAAAGTCTAGCAATTTTATAATTTCTCTCATTCATTAGATTATTCCGATAATGTGCTACAACGTGTTTGTATATGGTTTGTTGCGTGTTTTAAACACCTAATTTAGCAAATAAAAAATGAATAGAAAATCCGCAAGGATTTTCGTAAGTAGGCTAGAACTAGCAATAAATTATATACGTTGTTAGCCTTTCGTTATTTCTCTCTTTGACCTAATTCGGCTTTAATTCGTTCCTGAACATCCTTATTCTCTTTTATTGCTCTATCATAATTATAGTTCATCCAATTATAGAACGCAATAGCTCGTTTTAATGCTTCTTGAAAGTAAATATTATTCTGTGCTTCCGATAGGTTCACAGGTTCTGACAGTCTTTGATTTTTGCCATCGCTGAATACTGACTTGACATTCTTGTAGATTTCACTCATATGCAAATTCTTTATTGGCTCATAATCCATTCTTAAATCTTCAGTGACATAAAAATACTTGAAATCGTATAATTCTGAAATGGCAATTCTAAGCGAGTCATTGTGAATAATGTCAATCCCTTTAGATTTTAGGTTTTCATAGGCAACAGTTATTGGTTCAAATGTGCCTCTACCTGATAATCTTGCATAAGAAAATCTTAACGAATCAGTTAATGGTGTTTTCCGAACTAAATGTTCCAAAATTACTGTATTATGTTTTATTTGATTTTCATTAAAATCAATCTTTGAAGTAAGGTTAATAACATCCTTTTCAAGATTTACTTGAATTTCACTTAATATATTCGATTCAAGTTTGCGTTCTATTCTGTTGTTATTCCAATTATTAATTTGTAGAGCCAAAGAATACCTATCATTACCAAAATAATTTCACCAATAGCATACTTTACATACTTTCCTATTTTATTTTTTTCCATAAGGTCGTATCTTATTTTTCTAAAGAATTTTATCATTTATTTAGTGGTTGGTTTTAATGAAGGCTAACGTGTTCGTGTTATGGCTAGTTGCGTTGGCAGGAACTAAGTTAGTAAAAAGGAACGAACCATTAGGGAAATCCGATAGGATTTTCCGAGTACACACAGACCGAGCAATTAGTTATACACGTTGTTACAAGCTGGCTTTTCTCCATTTGAACAACATTACTCTTTTCCGATTTTCAATATCATTTACTCTTACTGCTGTCACATCCTCAATCCGATAAATGACTGTTCCTTCGTCTTCTCCCATTTTACCAACGCAATGCAGAATCAAATCTGATTCAGATAGTTTGGTAATGAATCCAGAAAAATAGTCTGAACCATTAATTTCCAAGCGAGCAATTCGGTCAGTTCCTTCAAGTTGTTTTAATATTCCAGTTTGCCATTCCTCGTCGTCGTTTAAATTCAATTCGAATTTTTCGTCTTTATCCAATTCCGATGAATAGTCAATCAGACATTGCATTGCTTTTGCGTAATCATCGTCAAAATCAACACTTTTTATATTTTCAATTCGCTCAATTATAATTCCGTCTGATTTTCCGTATTTAGTAAAGTGTTGAATTGTAACCAATTCTTCATTATAGTCTTTTACGTATCCAGCCCAAAATCCATCATCGTCGTTATATTTCCAAATTCCGATAATTTCTTTGTTCTCCTTTGATTTCTTTAAAATCTCAAATAATATACTTTCGCTCATTGTTTGGTTTAGCTTGCTTGTAACGTGTTCGTGTAAGCGTCAGTAACGGGAAAATATGTTGATATTTTTCCACTGACGCAACTAATTTAATTAAAAAGGCTGAATTTCCGATAGGGAATTCAGTAGTTATTGAGTTTACACGTTGTTGTACGTAGTTTTAATTCAAAACTTCTAACGTTTTAATAAATTCGCCAAACTTTTCTATATCAGATTCGTAAGTTAATTCATCAGCTATAAAGTTAATCCATAAGTATGATTTTTTAGTTTCAATTATAATAAATTGACCTAGGTAACTTTTATCATTTCTGATTAGTCTTACTTTATATGAATTATGATTTTGAAAAACCTCTTTTTCATAAGAAATTAGTTTGGATCCTTTCATAATCCATGATGTATCATTTTCATTTAAATAATCTGGATTTTCAATGATTAGATTCTTGAAATCAGTAAAAGAAGCAAAGTTATTTTTTGGTGCAGAATTTATACATATAGCATTATCAACTCCATTTTTTCTAGGAATAGTTGAACCAAAATTAAATAAGTTATTTGTTTCTTGTAATTCTAACCATTTTGGAACAAATACTTTATAATTATTTATGGTATCCAGATATATTATCTCATTTGCATTATCAAACAATCCAGTAATCTTGTACATTGTAATAGTTCCATTATCATGAGGAGTAATTGTAACAGATTTGATATCTTCTTTGACTCTATGATAAGTAATTTCTTGACTTGATAAATTAAAAGTTATAAGTAAAATAAAAATATAAAAAGGATTCTTCATTAAGACTGTGTAATTACGTACAACGGTCTCGTATAACCGTCAGTTACGGGTTTTAAATTACTATTTTTCGATTAAGCACTGACGCTCGCAATTCCGAGTGGATTCGGACGTAGTCGAATCCGCCGTAATTGCGGTTATACATTGTTGTATGCAGTTTTTTATTCAATTCGTTTGAAAATAGCATAATCAGATGTGATAAAGTTATCAGGTCTTTTTCCATTTGTTCCTCTTGCTAATAATATTTCATTTCTATTATTAAACTTTATTATACAAGGCCAAACCAATTTGCGTCCACTTTTTAATTCCGTAAAAGTCAAATCGAGCTCAATTGGTTTCTTTTCAGATACTATTTTGTATTCCAAACTGAATTTCATTCCATTCTGTTCAAAATTCTCTCCTCCAAGAATTCGGTCTTGAGTTTCAATTATGGTTGAGCCATCTTTTTTAAAAGTAAAATATCCAAATCCAGTATCATCTTCAGATTTCCATTTTCCAATAATTTCAAATTCAGATTTATTTTCATTTTGCGAAAATGATGGCTGAAATGCTATAATTAATAAAATTATAATCAGTTTTTTCATTGGTTTCTTAAATTGCATACAACGTGTTCGTGTAATGATTAGTTACGGAAAAGGGCGTTAGTCGTTTTCCGATAAACACTAAGTTAATTAATTTCAAGGATTTTCCGCTAGGGAAATCAGAAGTAATTAATTATACACGTTGTTAGCTCTAGTTATTACTCGTATTTGCGACATTCATAAATTAAGTGATTCTTTATTTCATCTGGCGAAACAACAACAGCATTAAGTTTACCATTAGGAAATCCTGCAATGCTGTAATTATCACTTTGAAGTTTATTAAGCCAAGTCAGAAAATCATTTAGATTGAATGCTTTAACCTTATAATTACTCCATCCATGAGTCAAATGTAATTCTGCAAATTCTTTTTCTGGCCAAAAAGGAATGCATTTGACTTTATTATCTCCAATCGTAATTAATCCTCCAGACCTGTCACAAATGGTAAAAATCGTTTGGAAATCAGCAACTTTCCTTATGAGGTAACCGTATCGGTCTTGTGCGCTTTGCTTGAGGACATTTTCAATTTTTTTGATATTCATTTATTTCAAAAATTTTAATCTCTATTCAATGCTTTAGTTTTCCATTCAGATTCAAATTCTTCTGCTGTTATTTTAATGGAATTTAATTCTGAAATCTTGATTGGTTGATCTCCTAGGCTACCATAAGAATCACACCAATGATCTTCGTCAAATTTAATTCTATTAGAATTCTCATAGACTTCCAATTGACGCTTAATGTAATTGTCCTCTCCAATTTCTATATACCAAATGGATTTTCCCCATTTCTCATCGAAGGAAAAGTCATCCCATTGTATTTTTAAATAGTTCATTTCTGATAATTAGAGCTAACGTGTTCGTGTAAGCGTCAGTAACGGGAAAATATGTTATTATTTTTCCACTGACGCAACTAATTTAGTTAAAAAGGCTGAATTTCCGATAGGGAATTCAGTAGTTATTGCGTTTACACGTTGTTACCACACGTTTTTATTCGTTTAATATTCTTTTTATTTCAAAATGCTCATTTTCATTAGCCCAATCAATTGCATTTTTTCCTGATTGGTCTTTTATGTTTTTATCAGCTCCTTTTTGTATTAAAAATTCCGTTACTTCTCTGTGTCCTCTTAAACTCGCTCTTATTAAAGCAGTTTCCCCATATTTATTTATAGAATTCACATTATCAAATTTATCATATAGCATTTTGACAAGTTCCAAATTCCCTAAATCCGAAGCAACGATTAGTTCTGTTAAACCAATTTCTGTTGGAATTCCAATTTTCGCTCCAGAATCTATTAGAAACTTTGCACATTCAGGATGATTTCTAAAACAAGCTTGAATTACTGCATTTTCTCCACCAGTCAAAGTCAAGTTTATATTTGCTCCAAGTTCGGTTAGTTTTTTAAGTGATTTCAAATTTCCATTTTCGGCTGCATATAAAACAGCAGTCCAACCTTTTTCAGATTGAGCATTTATATCAGCTTTATACTGATAAAGTAATTCAATTATTTCAACTTGGTCATTTAAAGAAGCTGTCATTAATGGTGTAACTCCATTATTAATAATATTATTTGGGTCAATTCCGTAAGAAAGTTGTTTTTTAGTTTCAGAGTAGTTTCCAGAAGCGACATATTGTTGAAAAGTTAGATTGTCAACCTTTTCTTTTTTATTACATCCAAATAGAGAAAATGCCATAGTTAAGATAATTATTATTCTATTCATAAAGTTCGACTCAAATGTGTGGTAACGTTTTTGTGTATGGTTAGTTGCGTGGTTAAGCAACTAAATTAGCAAACTTTTACGAACCCGAGAAAATTCCGCAGGAATTTTCGCAAGTAAGCGCGTAAAAAGCAATTAACTTTACACGTTGTTGGCTAACGTTTTTATTATTACTTATTTATAAATACAATTTTTGAAACTCTATCAATAGGAATTTCAGAAGTATTATTGGAATTAATACTTTTTAACGTAATGCTTTTACTGGTTCTAATAAGTAACAATCCTTCAATTTTGGTTTCTGTATTGTCAGCTTTTCTATATTCAATTTCTATGGGAATATGACCTCCATATTTTATTTTCATCAAAAAAGATGAATATACACGCTGATTGAATAAAGATGCTATAATTAAGAGTATTCCTCCAGCAACTATAACTAGACTAAATGTTTTTCTAGATGATTTTTTTCTTTGTGAAAAAATTAATCCAACTGATGTTATAAGTAATATTGAAATTAATATAACTATAGTTATAGATTGTTCAAGTTCCTTATCTTTATAATACAATTTTATCAAAATGGAAGCTATGTAAAATACAGGAAGAGATGCTTGAATATAAACGATGATTTTTTTTAGTCTAGTAGTTTTTTCTTCATTTTCTTTTTTACCTGCCAATCTTTTAGCAAAAAAATCAGCAATTAAATTTATCAACGCATAGATTAAAATCGAGCCTAAAATTGACGTAAGTATAAAGGCAAAAGAGACCAAAGTTACTGCTAGATTTAAATATTCAACTCCTTCAACTGGAATTCTGAAATTTTGACATAAAGCATGATAGTAAAGGGCATATTTATTGAAAAACCCAATGACTGAAGATCCTCCTAAAGCTCCAGCTATTGATGTAAAAACAGCTCTTTTCCAGGTAGGTAAAGCCCAAAACCATTCTTTAATGAAGTTAATTAACTGCTTTGTTTTTTCAATCATTAGTTTAAATGTTTGCCAACGTGTTCGTGTATGATTTGTGCGATTGGAAATCCGTAGATTTTCAGTCGAGGCAAATCATATAGTTAAAGATATGAATTTTCCAATGAAGTAGAAGTAGAGCATGAATTATACACGTTGTTAGCACAAGTTTTTTATTCCGCTAATTTTAATAATGGTGAACCTGATTCTACTTTGTTATATTTTGTTTGATTTCCGCTATCAACTCTCTCTATAATTAATTCTTTTTCGGTTAGTTTAATCAACTTGAAGAATGGTTTTTTATTTAAGTATATAAGATTTTCTTTAACATAGAATTCAGTTTTCAATTTGAGACCAAATTTATTTTGAGTTAAGGAATCGTTTTTAAAAGTTAGAAAAAAATGAAGTTCATCCATTTTATCATATTCTTTTTCTAGATTAATAGTTTTTACCTCTCCGTTTTCAGATATTTCCGTCATTTTATTCAAAGTAGGCTTAGGTGGATTTTTATCTACGTAATGCCAAACTCCATTTATTGATTCTTTTTGATTTTGTTGACAAGATAAAATAAAGCAAACTGAGAAGAATAATGTATAGATGATTTTCATGTAATTTTCTATTTATTTAAAAGTTGTTTGAATTTAATTAGTATTGATTTTTTGAAGGAAAGAACATTAGATTTGTTACTTCTATTTCTAATCCTTGTTCAACGAGCACTTCTTTACCTTTTGTTTGAGATTTTAAAATAGATATAAACTCAGCTCCTTTTTGTAAATAAAGATCAATCCAAATATCATTTTTAAGTTCTACAAACTGTATGATTTTTCCACGAATTATATAATTTTTGTCTTTAGCTTTTATTATTGAATCTTCATCTTTATAGTTATCAAGTATTTTAATAGAAATAAGTTCATCATAATTCATTTCAACAATTAAGTTTAGCTTTTTTTCAATACTTGTTTTTAAATCTTTGGATTCGTCCCAAACCTTAGCTTTTAAAACTTCTTCTCCATGAGTTAATATTGCATTAGCAAACTTCTCTGAATAGCTTTCTATTTCTAATATGTTAATGCTCATGAGTTATTTGTGCTAACGGTTTTGTGTATGATTTGTGCGGCTGAGAATCCGCAGGATTTTCAGATGTAGCAAATCATATGCTTAAATATAAGATTTTAAATTGAAGTTTAATTAAAGCATGAATTATACACGTTGTTGGGCATTGTATTTATTTGATTCATTTCTAATTGCTTTTGCTAAATCAACCAAATCACCTTTAATAAAATTTGGAGACACATTCAATGGAGTACCATAAAATCTCTTATTTAATCTCATCCAAAATCTTTTAAACCAATTTGCCTTAGATATATATTCTTGTGGATTATTGACGAAAATGTGTAAGAAACTATTTTGATTAATAAGAGATAAATCATAATCAGTAATATCTTTCCATTTTATCAATTGACCTCCAATTGCACTTGAATTATCGTAAATTCCTTCATGATTAATTATTAATCCAGGATTTTTATCGAATAATTTGATGAATCCGAAAACACCTGTCATTCCAAAAAAAATAATAGCTACCAATCCGATTGTTTGTATAAACAAAGTATTGAAATTAAATTCTAATCCACTTGAGTATAACATTCCAAAGCCTGCTAAAACGAATATCATTGAACCTAAAGTGGTTAAGAAAATTTTTAATTTGTTGAGTTTGAATGTGATATTTTCAGATTGATTGTTCATATTGTGCCCAACGTGTTTGTGTATGGTTAGTTGCGTTGGCTAGGACTAAGTTAACAAACAAAAACGAACCAGAGGAAATTCCGAAGGAATTTCCAAGTAGGCGATAATCAAGCAATTGATTATACACGTTGTTGTACGCTGGCTTTTATTCCGCAATATTTTTTATTAAATCATTTTGCAAAAATTGAAATTCCGATTTTTTCCAAAACGATAAGTTTATTAATCCTGTCGTGCTGTCCTCAATCCATTTTCCGTTGTGATTGGATTCCACAGTCCATTTTATTGGTCGATTTCCTTTTTTTGTCAATTTCAGCCGACAATCTTTGGAAAGTCCGAATGCAAAGCAATTCAGAGCGTCAATTTCATTATCAAATTCTTCGTGCCAAAAGTCAAATGCAACAGTAAAATTTTCGTTTCCATTATCAGTCAGCGTAACTGGAAATCCGTTATCGTTTTTTGGATTCACAGTTATTGATTCCGCATTTAATTCATATTCCGCTTCGGGATATTTTTTCAGTCGGTTAACTATTTCGTCTATCGTTTTGCTCATTTTTCAGCTTGCGTACAACGTGTTCGTGTAATGATTAGTTACGGAAAAGGGCGTTAGTCGTTTTCCGATAAGTTACTAAGTTAATTAATTTCAAGGGATTTTCCGCTAGGTAAATCAGCAGTAATTAATTATACACGGTGTTGTGCTTTCGTTATTTTTCTGTATTTATTTTGTCAATTTCCATAGTTGCCAATTTTAACGATTCTAAATACCATTTCATTTGCTTGAAATGATGATAAACGTCATCAAGAAATTCAGTCAATTGTTCGGGTTCCATTTCACGAAATTTTCCAGTTCTTCTTTCGTAACTATATTTCTTACTTAAAAAAGCCCATCTTTCGTCTAAAATCTGACCGTTATCAATCAATCTATCATAAGTTGAATTATATAATTTGACTACTTTTTGAACTAATTCCTTATTTCGGAAAACAGTTATTTGATTGCCAGATACAGCAGATTCATAAGAGCCAGATATAGGATAAAATGTCCGTTGACTTCTGAAATAAATCTTGAATAAAGAATCTAAAGATTTTCTATCATTATTATAGAGATTTTGTAAGTTGCTATTTAAGATTTCATATGCTTCTATTCTCGGTTCATTAAGTTCTATTACTCTTTCAATAAAAGCTTTATCTTCTTTCAAGTCATTTTTTAAACTTGTAATAAATTCCCTTTCAGTTGAGGATTGTTTCCTAGATTCATTCCAATTGTTAATCTGAAGTGCAATCAATATTCCAATAACTACAAGAATAATTTCTCCAATTGCATATTTAATATACTTTCCAGTCTTGCCTTCGGAAAGTAAATTTTGTCTAATTTTTCTGAAGAATTTTATCATTGGTTAGCGGTTGGTTATAATGAAGCACAACGTGTTCGTGTTATGGCTAGTTGCGTTGGCGAGAACTAAGTTAGCAAAAAGAAACTAACCATTAGGAAAATCCGCTAGGATTTTCCGAGTACACACAGACCGAGCAATTAGTTATACACGTTGTTGTGTGTAGTATTATAACCCGTCGAAAACTTTATCAATTTGCTTTTCAAATAATATCTTTTGACTAATTAATTTTATAACCGTAGAATCCGATTCAAAAATCAATTCACCTTCTTCATTTCCATTTTTGATTATATAATTTCGTAAAAAAATCCGCTTAGTTAATTCATACTGTTTGGGTTCATAATCCAAACCTTCATGTAACTTAAATTCAATTTTATTTAGATCCGTAACAAAATCAACTAGAATTCTATCACCTTTAAATCCTGGTAAATAAGCTGCTTGTTCAGAATTTATAAATCTTATATTTTCTGCATTTTCAAATCCGCTAACAACAATATTTGCTTCAAATTTATCAGTAATAGTTTCAGGATAAATTGGTTCTCCTTTATATTCCATTGCCGAAATAATCCAATATCCATCAAATTCAGTTGGAATATTTTCTGAACATGTTAATAGAGCTAAAGTTAAAAGTGTAAAGATTGTTTTTCTCATATTACACACAACGTGTTCGTGTGATGATTAGTTACGGTAAAGGATGTTAGTCGTTTTCCGATAAGTTACTAAGTTAATTAATTTCGAGGATTTTCCGCTAGGGAAATCAGTAGTAATTAATTATACACGTTGTTAGCCATAGTTACTTTGAATTGACTTTTATAAATTCGGATATAATTTTCTCATTATTATCTTTGACTTTTTGGAAAGATTTTAATCCATCAAAATTCATATAATATCCAGAATGTATGAGGTGATTATCAATATTAATTAGATTATATACATATATCGAAATATCTTTATGATCATCTTTAAATGGTTTAATTAGTTTTATTGCCGAATAAACGTTTTCATGATTTTGAAATACATACAATAGATAAGGTTTTTCTGTTTTAATTAATGTAGTGTCAGAGTGAGCGTAATTTATTACATATTCTAAATCTAAAACTTCAATAGATGATTTATCTACTTGAATATTAAAAATCCTTTCCAAGTCACTGTTTTTTATTTTTCGTTTTTGCTCTTTTTTTATTTTAAAGAACATGGCATAATCGTCAAAATCCATAGTTTCGATACTATCTATTCGTTCAGAAATTTGATTACCTAAATAAACACCTAAGATTTCAGTATCATTGGTTGTATTCTCATCAAATCTATTTTTAACGATTTCATTTGAATACATTTCTTTCCAGTTTTCTAATTCAGGTAGTGTAATTGAAATATTTTCAGATTCATTTTTACCCGAAAGATGATTTAAATTCTGCTTATTTTCTTTACAACTTACTAATGTCAGAAACAGAAATATGATGGTTGCTTTCAATGTTCTTTTAATTATGGCTAACGTGTTCGTGTAATGATTAGTTACGGGAAAGGACGCGAGTCGTTTTCCGATTAGTTACTAAGTTAATTAATTTCAAGGATTTTCCGATAGGTAAATCAGCAGTAATTAATTATACACGTTGTTACCTGCAGGCTTTTTATTCGCTCGTTATTTTGATTTTCTTAATATCTTTTCAGAAGTTGAAGTTTATCAATTTCTATCATTTCTGTTTGTCCATTCGAATGATTACTAAATCTAAATGTTCCATTTGATGAATTATATTCATTTTCATAGATTCCAGAGATTCCTTCTCCTTTTTCATTCATAATGTAAATCAGTTCTCCTGCTTTCAATTTTAGTTCGTTAAATACATATAAACTCATTCTTACTCTTTTGTTTTTTGTTCGTAAAAATATTCATAAGCATAACCTTCTATTTCTCCATTTAACTGATTTCCGTTTTCGTCTTTCAGTTCATACATTTCTTGTATTCCACCAATCGAGGCACAACCGTCTAAACCCAAAAGGATAGTGTAAAAAACATCAGTCAAAGTAGAATTCATAATTTTTTCAATTACTACACTTTGATCTTTAGTCAGATTGAGTGATTTGATTAATTGTCCAACTTCAGTTTCGGCATTTTCAGATAAATATTCTTTTAGTAAATCCTGTTTTTCGGTGTAAAATGCTTTTACTAATTCTTCTGTTTTCATCGGTTTTCAGCTTGCAGGTAACGGTTTTGTATATGGCTCGTAGCGTGCAAATTAGCGATAAATTTTCGGTTGAGCACGAGCCGAATTTTTTAATTTTCTTATTACCTTTTCTTTTCAATAAGCCAAATTAAAAAATTTGGCGGACTTCCAAATATGCTTTAACTTCGATTAAGCAACTAATTAGCTATGAGCTATATACGTTGTTGCCACCAGTACTTTTACCATTCTATTTTTCCTTTTAAGTATCTGATATTCTTTTTATAGTCTTGTCCATTGTTATCAAAGGCAATTTCATCAAACACCTTTAAAACAATCTCATCAGTCCCTATCCAAAAAAGGTTCTCAATAACAAAGTCGTTTATTCCAGAAAACCTGAACGTTTTCAAGTCCATTATTGATTCGACGTGTTTCAAATCAATGATTAAAATTGTTGAAATGTGGTCATAATAGTCAAAACAAAAATTGCCTTCAGGACAAGTTCCGTATGTCATTAAAAATCTATTATCTGGCGATATCATAGGTTGGTTGCAACCGCTATCATAAAATTCGGGCATTAAAAGACCATTGGCAGAATTTTTGTCAATAAAAAACATTTCGCAAATTCCAGCACCTGAAACTCCTACTAAATAGCTGTTTAATCTCGGATAAAATCCTTGGTACCAAAAAGTTCTATCTGCTCTTGTAGAAAATTCAAATATTGTGTCTGAAGCTCGAATTTGGAAACTATTTTCGGTACGTGAAATTAATTTGGCAATCGTATCGACTTTCCGTTCGTAAAGCTCTTCGTAAGTTTCAAATTCTAATTTTGTTATCGAGTTAAAATCTATTTTCAATTTAATACTATCAGTTTCTAATCTTAAGTCAGAAAATTGCTCGTAGACATTATTCAAAACATTGACTGTATCTTTTGCCTTTTGATTTTTTTCAGATTGGGCAAATAAGCAAAGACTTTTGAATGTAAAAACTAATATTAGCAGATGTTTCATTGTATTGGTGGCAACGTGATTGTGTATGATTTGTGCGATTGAAGATCCTTAGGATTTCAATTGTAGCAAATCAGTTGTCTAAATATAAGATTTTAAATTGAAGTAGAAGTGGAGCATGAATTATACACGTTGTTGTACGCTGTGGTTTATTCTTTTCCACTTTTCAATTTTTCCAAGCTATCTTTTTTTGCCTCTCTTTCTTTTTTCCAATTTTCCAAATTTCTCTCCGATTCAACTCTCGATTCATAGAAAGGGCTGTTTTTGTCCTCTTCTTTAAATAAACCTTTATTTCCTTGATATATTAAAAATCCACTTACAAAAAGAAATATAACAAAAGCAATTCCAATGAATATTGTGAAAATAAATCCAAACCGAAATAGACAACCTTGTGTTTTTTTTGAAATTCGATGTTCTTTTGCCTTTTCGTAAGATTCATATTCTACAACTCCACCAGAAGTTCGATTTTGAAACTCATATTTTTTTATTTTTTCATTGTCTTTATAAGCTTGCTTAATAAGCTTTATTCCAAGCCAAGTTAGAAATCCGAATAATATGGTTAAACCATAAATCCAATAATTAAAATTGTCATTCATAAATTTTATTTACTTATACCTAAATTAGTTTAGCGATGTGTTCATCCATTGCGTACAACGTGATTGTGTATGATTTGTGCGGCTGAGAATCCGCAGGATTTTCAGATGTAGCAAATCAGATGCTTAAATATAAGATTTTAAATTGAAGTTTAATTAAAGCATGAATTATACACGTTGTTGGCAGTTGGTTTTATTCATTCAACTTTCTATTTTTCAAGAAGTCACTTTCAAATTCCAAAATAGATTTTTCTTTACTTTTCATATAAGTTAAAACACTTATTAATGGCTTATCTTCGTATATGTAATTCAGATATTTAATTTTTTTTCCTTCATGATCTTGAATATTATTTGTGTTCAATGTAAGATTAACTCGTTTAGTTAAATTTTCATCATTAATTAACTCTAAAATTCCAATTCTATAATTATTCATTTTAGAAATGAATTCATTTCCTTTTTTAGAGTATTCGTTTTCAGTAAAGAATAGTTCATTTATATATTCTTTTTTTGAAAATTCTATATCGTAATTTTCATCTTTCTGTATGTTAGAACTACTAATTAATTCTGAGTAAGTTTTATCTAAATAGTTTATGTATTCTGTTGTCAAACTATGATATTTTTTTGCGGATTCATCATTAATCAGTTTGTCATTTAGCAGACTTTCTTCAATTTGAATTTTAAGTATTTGACTAGAATTATCGAACTCCGAATTTAATAATCCATACATAAAAAATGGATCATTCTCTTTTTTACAAGAAAATGTAATTACCAAAAAAAGGAGAAGTGTTATTTTTTTCATCGATGTCTGTTCAACTTACTGCCAACGTTTTGGTGTATGATTTGTGCGATTGAGAATCGATAGATTTTCAGTCGTTGCGAATCATATTGTTAAATATATAAATTTTTAATTGAAGTATAGATGTAAGCATGAATTATATACAGTGTTACCTACTGTAGTGCATGACAGGTTTTTGGTAATCACAGAAAAAAGCAAACACAGACAGCAACCGAATCAGAATGCGATTCACAGACTTAAGTTAACAAACCCAAGATTCCGCTACAATGGCAGAAAAGAAAAGACTACAATTGCATTTAGGTTGCACTTAGGAAAACCACAAACGCCTTTTTTTGAAAAGAACGAATCAGAACGCCAAAGCGTTTAGTTCTCAAAAAAAGGATAATTCGGATGAATTTTATTAAACCTTAAAAACTTTGTATTAGTAACTCAAGTTTAAAGGATGTAACTCTGATGATTTTTGCACTATGGTTGGTAACGTGTTTGTGTAAGGTTTGTTGCGGGATTTTAGCCTTGCGTTTTGGCGTTAGGCTGAGCCTTTTTTGGCGAAAATTCCGTTTGGAAACAAAACGCAATGCTAAACTCAACGAAATGTTTCTTAAGTAAATGTACTAAAGTTTTTGTAATTATTATTCCGATGGAATAGAGAAGTAGAAATTAACTTTACACACTGTTAGGTGCTGTGCTTTATCCAAATTCCAAATTCATAAGGTTCAATACTATTCGGAATATATACTTTTGTCTCTAATTTAAAAGTGCTTTTTAGAGAGTAAGAAAATTTATTAAAAAGAGAACATTTATTAAAGAATAATGTTGTGACTGGAACTAGAAGTTTTTGAATAAATCTATAGAATCTCATATCAGAAGTAATATGCTCTAAATAAACAATTCTTCCCTGTTTTTTTAAAACACGATGTATTTCTTTAATTATTGATTTTTGGTTTTTAATAGAGCACATAAAGAAAGAAAACACAATATAGTCAAATACTTGATTTTCAAATGGAAGTATATTGTCTATTGTGTATTGTTTAATTTCTATATTGTTAAATTCTTGAGTATAATATATTTTTGAATCAATAGCAGTGATATTACAATTACTAGGATAAAATTGAAAATTTTGACCATTTCCGAAACCTAGTTCTAGTATATTCCCAGACAATTCTTTCAGTTTTGAATTAAAGAATCTTTCTCTTAAATATTTGATTTTAATATTTGATTTTAAACACATTAAAGACAAGGTTTAATTTTGTATTTATATATATAAAAATATGCAAATACAAGTCCTATAATTTGAAGAATAAACAAACCAATTATTGTTTCATAACCAAAATCAACTTTTTTATTGTAATTCAAAATGCATGTAATAATTAATACTAAACCAGATGTGATACCAGCAGGTCCATAAAATTGACTAAAGAATACAATTATATTATTGTATGTTTTGATTTTCTTCTGAAAATATTTTAAAGTTAGTTTCCTATCATTACCAGTTCTAGGTGTGGGAATCTTAGAAACTCTGGTATGTAAATCATTTGAGCATTGTTTTACGTTTTTAAACAGATGGTAGAAAACTAAATTTAAAAGCATTAGAAAGATGCCTAAAAATATTAGAAATATATTTACACTAACTTCTATAGTTTCTGTTTTTTCCATTTTTTATTTATTAAGAATGCAATTATTAGAGCATAAATTGACGATATAGCAAAGAATATGTAACTAATGTAAGATAAATATTTAGCCAATTCTTCATTCTTCATTAAATATATGTACACGAGATGTGCAGTGATGAAAAAGATGAAAAATGGATATATATACGCATTTCTTAAAGCTTTGATTTTGCTATTCTTGAGTAGAAACCCGGAAAGTATAATCAAAGGAACTACAACTGTTATTCCAGAGCCTATGCCTAAAAGTAAATAGAATAAACTTGGTTTGTTGAAGAAAAACCAACCTAATGGAAATAAAATAAGTATAAAACAAAAAGATATAATTGCTTTGACGTTATTTAAATCTTTTTTATTTGTGTTTATAATATCCTTGTTCAAAATGTTTTTATAAGTGAACATTGATATTATTACTAATAAGCTATCTAATGTACTGTATATTATAGAAAGAAAACCTATTCCAATAAAAACCAATGAACTTTTACTGTAAGATTCTTTTAACAAAACAGTAAAATCAGAAATATTCGCATCATTTGGAAGAATTAGTCCAAAAAGGATGAAAAGAGATAAAATTAAACCAGAAAAAATGCCTACTTTTTTTAATATTGAAGCTCTATCTTGAGGTTCTGCATTTGTAATTACTCCGTGATTGAGGATGCTATAGAATTGAGTTGAGATTGCATTAATTCCTGCTAATATGGTGGTTAAAATTATAGGTCCATTAAACTTGAATTTGCTGTAAATATCTAAATCAGTAAAATCTATCTTCTGATTTCCAAAAATCAGAAATAATAATGCTAATAAAATCAAGCAGAGTTGTAATATGTCACTTTTTATAACGCCTTTCATACCAGAAGATGTAGCATATATAAGAGACACTAAAATTAAAACAATGGCAACAAGTATTTGATAAAGTATATCATTTGTGTCGAATAATAAAGGTGTTAAAATACTTGAACTTGCAAAAATCTCGTATGAAAGAACAAACAAAAATGTAACAATCAATATTAGAGTAATTAAAAACTTAAATTTTGATTTGTCACCAATTTCATTATCAATAAAATCAAAGTAGTTACTATTAGATGAAAACTTTACGTATTTTAAAAACTTATTTAGCAATAAGTAGCCAATAAATATACAGAGAGGAATTAGAAAAAAAATAAGGCCATTTGAAAATCCACCAGCAGCTAAATATACTAAACCTGTTCCTAATGTTAGATTTGCAGCTGTAAGACTAAAAATTAATTTTCTCTTATTATTAGTTTCCTTATAATAAAAAAATTGAGATAGATCTTTAATGCTTCTTTTATAATAAAAACCTATTACAAGAAAAACCAACGATATTAGTATTGATGCTGTTAGCATTATTTATGATTTAATATTTATTAAACTCTTTGGAACTTCAATTGCTATTTCATTTACACCAACTTTTTTTTCCAAACTTAGTTTTTTTAAAATATCACTTTCAACAATACTGCCAATTATTATGTAGGTGTCTTTATTCGTTTCAATAATTGTTGGACAAGCACCTATAACACATTTGTGTTTATCTGGTGTGATGTCTTTTATTTTTAATTTAGTTACTTTTTTCATTGGGTTAAATTTAAAATTCTAATATATGCAAAATTATCCAATAGTTGTGCCAAAGTGTTTTTTCAGCATTGCACCTAACTGTGGCGTATATGGAAAGTAGCGATTAAATTACTACTCCTTATTGATGCCTGTTTACATTTTATAAAGAAACGAAAAATATTATTCATTTAAAACACTAGCTATTTTCTATATACGCCGTTGGGTTTAGTAATTTGTAGATTTCCTTTGGAATATCCTTAATAGAAATTCCTTTTTTAGAATTTCTGAAATTACGCAGTACAACAGACGCTACATAACTTGTTCTTTCCATGTTTATGGTTTTAAAATTATGTTGTATATCATAAGATATAATAGCGTTATTTTAAAAGTTAGCAACGTGAGTTGTTAAATAGTATTCTTTCAGAGCAATAAATGATTAATTTTCCATTATCGACTTGACTTTATCGAAAATATTCTATAACTTCGCTCAAGCTTTATGCGAATAAAATTCGTATATGAGAGTAGAACTCTCAAACGATTTCAATCGAAAGCTTGGAAGTCCAAATTCCGACTTTAGTCTATCCCGTAATGCTTTTATTGATATGAACATTTATATACAACTCGCTTTGATAGCAATAAACCTGGGAAGATCAGAAAGTCTGGCAGTATTAAACCCAACGTTGTTGTGTATGATTTGTGCGGCTGAGAATCCGCAGGATTTTCAGATGTAGCAAATCAGTTGTTTAAATATAAGATTTTAAATTGAAGTTCGTGTGTTAGCATGAATTATACACATTGTTGTGGCACGTTTTTTTATTCAATTGGATAAAATCCTTTTTTTCGATTCATTCCAATCCTTTTCTTTTCAACTTTTTTTCTATGAAACTTTATAGCAACAATAACAGAAGTTTTTTCAGTTGGTTTTTGCCAAATAAGATTTTGGTCGATTATTTCTTTTAAATTTAATTTTGTTGTTGAAATATTCGTTTCATTGTCAACGCTTACAAGGCAAGATTTCCCGTCCAAATCGACTATGATTTGAAAACTTATAAGACCTCTTATTTTTTTTATACTTTCTTTATTCAGATTGTTTTCGAGAACGTAAACAATATCTTTTTCGGTAGGTCTTACTTTAATGGAATCTTGTTCCGTTCCGAATCTATCCGTATTACAACCTTCAAATTTTTCATTAAAAAGATTCTGAGCTTGAATCCCAGAGTTTGTAAGTATAAATATCAGAATTAAGAGTCGATTTAAAAGTAATTTTGATTTGGTCATTTTGTTTTTTTTAAATGTGCTACAACGTGTTCGTGTAATGATTAGTTACGGGAAAGGACGTTAGTCATTTTCCGATAAGTTACTAAGTTAATTAATTTCAAGGATTTTCCGACAGGTAAATCAGAAGTAATTAATTATACACGTTGTTATGTACTGGCTTTTTAAAGTATTACTTCATTTTAATCATTTTCCCAGTCTCTTCTAAATCTCTAAAAACAGTTTTGTACTCAGTCAATGAATCATTAATTTTTGTGATTTCGATTGTAAACTTTTCTCCAATTTTTGCAGCAGCGGAATTTGGACTCGTTGTACCTTTATATGTTAATTCATATTTGCAATCATTAATCCATTCAATATCAAATTCATAAAAATATTTTCCATTTTCCATGTATTCATATTGCTTTTTCAGCGTCCTTTCTACATAAATATACTCCACATCAAATTTTTCATATTTCCATTTTCCGCTAAAATATTCTTTACAATTCTCATTTTCATCAAAAGATGTAAAACCAAAAGCAGAAATTGCAAAAATCAAAATAAGTAATGTTTTCATGTTCTATATTTTTATTTATGTTGCTTGTCATGACAAAGCTTACATATTGAAACTAACTATTTTATTGGTTCTTTTCCAATATTTTTTCTTGCATATCTTTTATGATGAACTTGAGTTGCTGGTTTTCCACAATATACACATTTCCAATTATCTCGTTTAAGAACTACATATCTCTTGCGTTTCCATGCGTCTGATTTCAAATAAACATTACGATAATAATCACGACGATGTTTTCTCTTGATGTCGAATTTTATTTCTTTAAAAATCCAAACACCAATTCCAATTATTGCTATGACTATTATTTCAAAACTCATAAAAGCTAGAATTCAATTTTTGATTTTCAGTATGATTTTGAATAGAGCAAATTTTTCAGAGCTTGTACATAACGTGTTCGTGTAAGCGTCAGTAACGGAAAAATGAGTTAATATTTTTCCACTGACGCAACTAATTTAGTTAAAAAGGCTGAATTTCCGA
The DNA here is from genome assembly GCF_000826645.1 of Psychroserpens mesophilus. Lineage (GTDB taxonomy): Bacteria > Bacteroidota > Bacteroidia > Flavobacteriales > Flavobacteriaceae > Psychroserpens > Psychroserpens mesophilus. The sequence continues at coordinate 5,770 of NZ_JXJP01000010.1, read as the reverse complement.
TAGGGAATTCAGTAGTTATTGCGTTTACACGTTGTTACCAACTGGCTTTTTATTCATATTTTAATCCAATTCAGTTCGTTTTCCTTAATATTCTTTAAAAAATCAGTGTCTATTTTATCCACTGAGATTGTTTTTTGACTTTCAATTTTAATCTCCTCATTTTGTAATTCTCCAGAAAATTGGTGAAATAAAATTCCGATTTCGTTTATTTTATTTTTCAGCCGCTTGTCATTTAGAAATTCAGTCCAGTTTTTAGACTCTTTCTGTTCCGCTTTTAATTCATCTGAGTTCCTTTCTTTAAATTCCTTTAGTTTTTGTTCCAAGAGCAATTCAATTCGACGTTTTGAGAATCGTTTTCTTTCGAGTTTTTTCTTTTCTTTTTTCCAATCAGGTTCAGTTGAATCATCCGAGTATTTTTTTCCTAAAACAGATCCACAATCACAATCTTTAGTTGTCGTTAAGAAAGTCTGAATTTGGTCAGAATTCTTTATATCCAATTTGTATTCTGCGTAATTCAATTTAAATTCAGATGCAATTTCTTTAATACCGGAAGGATTTAATTTCTCTTTTGTGACTAAAAAGTTGAATTGGCACATTTTTTTTCCGCTTGTTGGTAACGTTTTTGTGTATGATTTGTGCGAATGAGAATCGATAGATTTTCAGTCGATGCAAATCAGATGATTAAATATATGAATTTAAATTGAAGAAAAATGTGAGCATGAATTATACACATTGTTAGCCATAGTAATTATACTTTTTCAAATTCAATTCCCATAATTTTCAAACCAGTTATTTTTTTATTGTCATCTCTTATGAAGGTCATTACGTCTGATGAATAGTCAAAAGCATCTTTGCAAAGTGGTTCTATTTCATTTTTCCAAGCACCATTTCTGCTAAAAACAAAAAGTTTACCGTCTATTAGTTTGATTTTTTTACTGATTTGAAAATCTGCATTAAAGTATTGTCCTTCAAATTCTTTTAATTGCTTTTCGTTGTAAGTAGTAGGATTGTATTCTTTAAATAGCCAAGGTAATTCGTTTTCAGAATCATAGTATTTATAACTCTTTCTATCAAGTCTTAAGTCAAATACAACTAGATTATCATTAAACATAAATTGATGATTTCCGATAGGCTTTAATCTTGTTATTTCTTCTCCATCAGTCGTAAGTACAGTAAGCTCATCTTTGTTAAGTTGTATTGTGTTCATTTTGATAGTCTCGACATCGCTACCTGCAAAAAGATAGTTTCCTTCGTACAATTTTAGCTCTTTTTTTGAAAGCTTTACTTTTTTCTCACTTTCGCTATTTTTCGATTTATTATTAAAATTATTGTTCGGAATGTATAAGTTAACTAACTGAAAAAATTGTTCTTCAAAATCTGAATCAAACGTATTTTGCGTAGTGAAAAACATCATATCTAATTCTGGAAAATAAAGATACTTGGATACAAAGCCACCTAATATCATTCCGTCAAAACCAAATGCTTGATAGTTATTATGAGTTTCAAATTCTACGCCTAAACCATAATCGAGAATATTACCATTATTTAACTTGGCTTTGGTGTGCATTTTTTTATACAATTCAGGGTATTGGTTTTTCACTTTCTGTAAACCTAAAAGCCACTTAAACATATCTTCTGGGGTGGTAAGTACTTGCCCGTCTCCATTGTAAATAAAGGCGTGTAAGTGTGTTTTATAGAAATTGCCTTCATCTTCTATATATCCAATTGCTCTATTTTTAATAATAGTGTAAGTGCTTGATTTCTTTATTGTATTTTCCATTCCAAATGGTTCGAAAACATCTTCTTGCATAAAATCCGCAAAAGATTTCCCAGAAACTTTGGTTATAATATCAGCAAGTAAAATGTAGTTTGAATTGGTGTATTGAAAGTACTCGCCGGGTTCGAAATTTAATGATGTCGTTTTTGTAATAAAATTCATCATTTGGGATTGAGTAAGTAAATCATTTCTGCCTAAATCCGCAATTCCCGCAATGCCATCGACTTCTTTAATGCCACTTGTTTGATTCAATAATTGCTCAATGGTTGGATTTCCCTTTTGGTAACGAGGTAGATTTTTGATGTATTTATAGGCAGGTTCTTTAATTGATAATTTACCTTGTTCTTCTAGTAATAGTATTGCGTAAGCAGTAAATTGTTTAGCAATTGAACCAATGTCGAAAACTGTTTTATTTGTTATTGGTATGTCATAATCCAAATTAGAAATTCCATATTGTTTTTCTATCAAAATTTCTTTGCCTTTAGTGATTATAATAGAGTAACCAGGTGTGTTATCTTCTACTTGATAAATTTTGTCTATTTGGGCATCTAAATTTTGGCAAAATCCAAATGTTGGCAGTATTGTAAGTAATATAACTAGAGTTCGTGTTATGTTCATTTAATTTCTTTAATTGTAAGGACTGAATAAATTTTCGGTTGTTACAGTTGGTGTTTTTATTATGGCTAACGTGTTCGTGTAATGATTAGTTACGGAAAAGGATGTTGGTCGTTTTCCGATAAGCACTAAAGTTAATTAATTTCAAGGATTTTCCGATAGGGAAATCAGCAGTAATTAATTATACACGTTGTTGTACAATGGTTTTATGCACTACCATTTATTCCTAATTCATAATATTCTTTCCTATTTAGGTTGATTTTTACATTATAATAGCAATTACCGCCATCCTCAACTTCAAATAATTGATTTTTCCAATCATCTGTTCCAAAATCATCACATAAGAAATTAATCCAAACTATCTTTTGTCCATTCTTATTTATTATTGGAACATATTGTCTTTTATATCCTTCTAATTTTAATTCATAACGTGTTTCAGTCCATGGATGTTCTGGATAAGTTTTATTATGTTCAGCTAATCTTTTTTTTTGGATGTCATTATTCTCTTTAATCATTACTTTTAAAATTTCCTCAATTTCATTTAATTCCGATTGAGTAAGTTCAGATTGTTGGGCATCTTTAAAAATCCAATACCATTTTGGTTGATAATCAAGGATTACATAATCAAATTCTTGAGAATTTAATTCTGATTTTTCATTAATTTCGGTTTTCTGAGTTTTTTTGTTTTGATCACAAGAAAGTATTAAAATCAGAAATATGAATATTGTATTTTTCACTTTGTTTCTCTAAACTTTTGTACAACGTCTTCGTGTATGATTAGTTGCTATGGCTAGGACTAAGTTAGCAAAAGAAAACGAAACTGAGGGAAATCCGTAGGATTTTCCGAGTACAAACAGAACTAGCAATTAATTATTACACGTTGTTGTGCACTGTGTTTTTTAATTACAACACGGACTTAAAGTAAATAATTCAGTTATTTCAGTTTGAGACAAAAGACGATCATAAATTATTATGTCATCCATTTGACCATCAAAGAATTTTCCAAAAAACAAATCGCCTTGATTCAATGTAGGATTTGGAGGATCACATTCGATATCACTTCCACCTGTTGCTGACAATATTCCATTTTTATATAACTCTAAATCATTACCAATCGCTTTAATAACAATATGTTCCCAAGTTGAAGTTTCTACACCATATATAATAGAATTATCTTCATTTATACTAAATATAATAACATTATTAACGTGTTGTATTGACCATTGACCTTCTCTGTTCCAGCATTGAGGCCCCTCATCTCTACTAATGAATACACCATTGTCTTGGTTATTCGATTTATACCAAAATGAAATTGAAATCCCATTTGCTGGTAAATCATCTAAAAATGTTGGGTTGGTGAATTTTAAAAATTCATTATTTGATGAAATAAAACTAAATGCACAATTCATATTTCCATTTCTATCAGCAGTTGCACTTGCAGATGTTGTATTGATTAAATTATTGCTATTTCCAGATTCATCATTTATCGATCCATTATTAAAAGGGTAGAAAGCAACAACTCCATTTTGCAAACCAGATGATAAACAATCTAGTTGCTGAATATCATTCTGTTCATTAGAATTATTACATCCGAAAAAAAATAAAATTGAAAGTAAAAGACTTGTTTTTAATATATTATTCATCGTGTGTTTTTTTTATAGATGTATAAATGTTGATTTGGTTGCGTTTCTGACATTGTGCACAACGTGTTCGTGTGATGATTAGTTACGGAAAAGGACATGAGTCATTTTCCGATTAGGTACTAAGTTAATTAATTTCAAGGATTTTCCGTTAGGTAAATCAGCAGTAATTAATTATACACGTTGTTGTACGTAGGCTTTTATTTTAATTTTATTCCTTTTTGTTTTATGAAATCCTCCATGTCAGATTTCCAACTTTTATCTCCTTTCCAAAATTTTTGACTGATTGGATGCTCATAATCCATTTCAGGTCCATAAATCACAGCTATTAGACTACTTTCATATTCAATCTCTTTTTTCAGTTCGTTATACCAACTAAAATCTCCGAGCATAATCGATTCCATTTCATTGTTTAGTAATTCACAGTAGAATTTTAAATCAGCTTTCGGATAATCTTTTGATTCATTCTTTTTTTGACTGACAGGAAATAAAAACTCATAAACTTGCCACAAAGCAAATTTAAAATCGTCACCTTTCTTTTTAATTTCACAAAATAAATCTCCTCTGTCAAATTCAAATTGAAGAACTACTTTTTTTCCTGTAAGTTGAACAAAATAATCTCCCTTAAATGTTTTAGACAAGTTATGTTTTTCAATCAAAGGTGAAAATGAATCAAAAACATCTTTAGGAAATTCTTTATAACTAAAACTCATAGTTTGTTCAGCTTACGTACAACGTGTTCGTGTTATGGCTAGTTGCGTTGGCGAGAACTAATTTAGTAAAAGAAAACGAACCAGAGGAAAATTCGGAGAATTTTCCGAGTAAGCACAGACCAAGCAATTAGTTATACACGTTGTTGTACAACGTTATTTATTCCAACCATTTTTCTATTAAAGTGTCCCATTCACGCTGTTTCAAAAGAATTGAACCATGTTCAGTTATTGAATCATATTTATCTTGAGCATTTCTTTTTTGTTCTAAATAGTAATAAATTACTTTTTCAATTTTATCAGAACTCTTTCCCCAAGTTTTATCTAGACTGTCTTGTATAAATCTAATATGTGCTTCAACAATATTAAAATGTCCTTTTTCATGATTTAATAGTTCTTTTTTTGCGTTATCATCACTAATTTCTTTATTCCATGATTCGTTAGGAATCATATATGCTGATATGACCGTATTTGGATAATTGAACACTTTGTTAATTTTATATTTAACACCAGTTGAGATTATCGCATCTAATTTAGAATTTTCTTCTGGTGTCGCATGAAAATCAGTCCATTCTAGATTTGTGGACCAAGGTTTTTTTTCATGATTTAGTTGGTTTAATATCCAATTATTAGATGTTATTAACAATAATAAATTAATGCATATTAGAATTGTCCCTAAGAAATTTAATTTTTCGACTAATAGATTTTTAAATGGTTTGAATATATAAACGCCTAAAAAAATCAGAATCATATGAATCAGCCAATTATAAAAATGGTATTCAATTTTAATTGCAATAAGAACAAACAATAATGAAATAACAAAAGATTTTTTAGACAATTCAGAATCTTCTTGATTTAAACCTTGTATAAGATTATAAATAGAAAAAATTATAGGTGTAACAATTATGAATAAATTTTTATAAGGAATATTTAGAGCTACCATCATTGTAGGTAGTATTAACCAAATTGAGATAAATACAATAATTTGTTTGAAAAATTTCATTTCAGGAATGTCTAGTCCTGAAATA
>NZ_JXJP01000001.1 GCF_000826645.1 Psychroserpens mesophilus | reverse complement strand
CTTTTTTAAAGTATTTTTAAAAAAAACGTTACTCCTTAAAAGTGAGTACATTATATGTCTATCATATTAAATATATATTCACTTGATAATTATTTTATATTAGATAGTAATAATTAAAGCAAAGAATAAGCTCTATAATGAAAGAGTTTAAATTATCTTATAAAAAGAAATCCCAAACAAGTCCGAAGCGAATAGCAAAATCTCTGTAAGGATAATTTGGCGCTGAAAAATAATTGTAGCCTGTAAAAGCTGCATTTAAATGCTCAGCTTTTAAAAATATTCTTGTTTGTCTTATTTTTGCATTAATAAAAAAATCTAATCTTGGAAAATTTCCTATTTCAGTATCATTTTGAATATAGAATTCTGCCAGCAAGGGGTCATAGGCATCCATGTTATATGCAGTAAAGTAATTCAATGTTACTCCTGTTTGAAGAAATAAAGCCTTTTTGAAAAAATGATTGGAATAGTATAATGTATTCCTAGAGATAAATTCTGGAACATTTAATATTCCATCTCCACTCAGAACATTTTGATACAATATAGTATTATCCAAAGCAAAACTTCCATACTTAATCTCTTTACCCAACTTTATTTTCAAATAACTAATTTGTTCTGAGCTTTGAAATGGTTTAATTCCATCTACAGTATTAATAAAAGCTGTATAATTATCAATATTTGTGTAATCTAAAGTTATATTTACTAGACTAGAAGATTTTAGATCAAAAACAAAATGTCTTGTATTTATATTCTCAAAAGAATTGATATTATCCCAATTATAATTAATGTAATCACTTTTATATAACAAATAATTGTAATTAGGTGCTGATGAATTTAGTTTCAAAGAAGTATTAACTGTAAAATCGTCATTAATAATATACGTCGCATCAGCGATTAACATGGTACCATCAAAATCACCAGTGATATTTGCCAGTATCTCACCAGCTATATTTAATTTACCAAATTTCTTGCTAAATTTGGCACCTAACGCTATTGTATTACCTTTTATTCTATTAGGCAATGTAATATCATTTAAAACAGTAACACTGTCATAACCATAATTATAATTGTTATAATCAAAATTGAATTGAAAATTACCCAATACACTATTATTGTAATCAAAATAAAAGCGATTATAAAAATTTTCAAGAGTTGTTCTATCTAAAATTGTACCCACAAATGCATCGCCGAAGAAATCATTAATAGTTGATTGATAAAACTCATAATATTTATCCTCAAAATTAATAGTTTGACCTACAGTTACACCATTGGCGGTTGAATCACTAGGTTTAATTATATCATATTTATGATCTAAATAAAACCGTTTACCTCTCAAAATATTCTCGGCGTTTTCAAATTGAGGATCAAATACTGCTCTATCAATAAAATCTTCATCCCCAAATTGAAAATTTTCAATATCCTCATCTTTAATACCACCATTTTCTTGATTTAGTAAATCTTGAGTAACGATATGAGCCATCAAACTATATCTGTTATTTTTAGTATGATAATTAGTAGTTAATCTAAAATTTCCAGTACTAGTTAAAATATGCTGATAATTCCCTAGAGATCTCAGACCTTTATAAGCGATAGAAAAATTGAACTGCGGAGAAGTGTTAACAGAGAAGAAAGCATCTAAAACCTGACCTTGTTGAAATGCTGTTTTAAAAAAAAGCTCTGTAAATGGTGTAGGAACATAATAATAATGAATGTCATCAACTTCCATATAATTGAAATGTCTAGCTCTTGCACCAAACAATGGTAAAATTGCATTGTTTCCAAATTCTTTACTTAAAGAATTATACGTTTGACCAATATTTGAAAATGCTATTAAATTAAAATTATCTTTTCTTAAATAATTAAATTTATAGTCTTTATATATTGATAATGTTGTATCGACATGAGTAGTATCTCTTTGGTGTGAAATTATCAAATATTGATTAATTGTCGCTTTTTCCTTATAAATGTCTCCATTTCTAGATTTAGAGCTAGACAACTGTGAAGTGTCCAAAATTGATGCATTTTGAACTTGAAGTCTTTTATCCTTATTTTGGGAATGAGAACTTAAACAAATAAAAAAAATAATATAGAAAAATAATATTCTCATAATAACCAAATATACTTTTAAAACTAATATTTAAATCTTAAATATTATATAATTTATATCTAACTAAAAAAACGTCTAAGTTTCCTTAGACGTTTTTATTATTATTAAAACTTGTTATCCTATAACTTAGTTAATAGATAAGATGCTGGATAAGGTCCACCACAAGAACCATTAGGATCTTCTGTATATGTAATTGTAAATGATGAATCATCACTTAAATCGTATGTTGGAACATTATCTGGATCTGCACTAAATATATAAAGTGGTGGAGCTCCACCAGCGTTACATGATAAACCTGGATCAACATCACTCATACCAAAATTACCACATGATAAGAATAAGTTAACAGTCTCAACTTCTGAATTAAAAGCAGGAAGTACTGGAGATGCAAATGTTCTAAGTGTAGGATCACTAGCGTCAGCAGATATTGTAACAACACCTGGAGCAAAATTTGACGTTCCATTACCTGGACCAACTGTACCAACTAAATCTTGAATTTGATAATCCCCAACCATATAATCTGCTGGTATTGGACAGAATCTAATTACAGTAAGTGTAAAACTACTTCTGTTTTCTAAAACTTGTGATTGCTCAACTTCAACTAGGGTGAACTTAACAGTTTTACCACTTAAAGTTGAAGACTCATAATCTCCAGATGCTAGACGAAAAGATCCAACAATAGCATTAGCAGGAATCTCAAAATTAGTAGTAGCTAACGTATAGTCTACACCTTCAACAGCTTCTGAAGTAGGATCAGTCATAATCGTATATGTTCTAGAAAACGGTTTTGCTTCAGATACACCAACTTTTACGTCATAAAATCTTGAAGCTCCTTCTTCAACTAATAACGTTCCTGAACTTGCAGGTGCAAAATAAGAAACAGCTGCTCTGTCATCTAGGAAACTTGTGTCATCATCTTTACTATCACATGATACAAATACCAGTAATGCTGCGATGAATAACAGTTTAAAATTTAATATATATTTCATAATTATTATTATTTAAATTAAAATTATTGTGGTACGTAAACAGAAACTCCATTTTCACCATATCCAGTGCATGTCCATGATGTAGTAATAACACCTGTATTAGGATCAACAGAATTAACACCATTAGGTAAAATATCTCCCCATGGATCTGCTTGGTCAATCCAAGAAATATTACCACAAATATCATTGACTACAACATCCATACTAGCAGGACCAGTTCCGTAAGCATCAGTGTAAGGACCACCATCATACAAACCTCCAGAGAAATCTTGTATAAAATAAGCACCTTCACCTAATTCAACCCACTCCATCATTTGTGTGTGAGGGTTGAAATCTGGTAAAAAGTCATGGAATCCGTAAGTTGTTGTTACTTCATACATACCTGCTAAATCTGATTCACATAATTTAAAAATGTTTAAAGTATATTGTGTGTCAAAACCTGCAGTTGAACCTCCACTTAAATTTAAAACAAGTGTAGATCCTTCTTCTAAAGCTCCATCAAATAATCCTCCAATTTCAACAGTTCCGAAATATGAACCAGCTGGAATTGTAACTGTATTAGAATCTAACACATACTCAACACCTTGCACTGCAGTAGTAGCATCAGTATCAATAGACACCGTAAATGTTCTTGCAGCACTTGAAGTTGAAGAGGATACTACTTCAATAGTCGTAGTTGGGTTATCAGCAGTTACAAAGAAATTGCCTGCAGTATTTGTAAAGTACGTTACTGTACCTGAGTCATATATATGTATGTTTTCATTTTCCTCATCACATGAGAACATAAACAATGATAATACAACTGCTGTTAATAATAAAATTGATTTTTTCATAATTATTTTTTTTTAATTAATAGCAAGGATTTTGCGAAGAAGCTGGGTTTACATTAATTTCTGTAACTGGTATCGCTAATTCGAACTTACAATCACCTGCTGGCAATGTTAAGAATAATGGTGGCGTTCCAGTACCATCTGCAAATTGCCCTGCATTAGTTCTGGTAATTGCATCACCTTGACGCTTGATATCAAAGAATCTATGACCTTGGAAAGCCAATTCTAAACGTCTTTCTAATTGAATAGCATCTTTAAGTGCTTGACCTGTTTCTCCTCCTCCTGGATTAACAACATATCTTTGCTCTCTTACTAAATCTAAAGCAGCTAATGCCAAACCATCCATGTTCATATTAGCTAAAGCTTCTGCTTTATTCAATTGCACCTCAGCTGCTCTAATAACCTTGATATCAACAACTCCAGAACCCATATTTATAGAACTGTTATTATGAATTACTACGTGGTTATAAGTATCTCCTTCAAATGGTGATGTTTGTATAAAAGCTCCTTTTCTTACATCTTGATCACTATACTGACCGAAGAAACCAAAATCAACAACATATTCTGAAAAGATTCCAGCAGTTAATTCCTGATTGTAAGGTACCGCTGTTGAAATATCCGTATCGGCATCTCTGTTGATTAACTTAAACAAGACTCCATCATCACTTGAATCATCCCAAATTCCAGTAAAATTACCAAAATCTGCAACTGAAGTAGATACTGCGTTTGCAGCATCAACAGCATTTTGCCACTCTCCATTGTAAAGGTAAACTCTTGATAATAATCCATTAATAGCATCTGGATTGAAACGTTCAATACCATTGTCTGGAGAAATCTTATCAGCCGCTTCTTCTAAATCATTAATTACAGAATTATAAACTGCTTCTACTGTATTTCTTGCTAAAGTTTGACGAATGTCAGAAGCAAAGTTAAGTGAAATTCCTAAAGATGCATTTGCACCAGCATCTTGCGTTGGTATTTTACCGAACACATTATTAAGATTGAAATGAGCCAAGGCTCTAGCAGCCAATGCTTGAGCTTCAGTATTATTTCTTTGTGCTCCAGCAGGTAACTTATCTATGTTTTCTAAGATAAAGTTAGCTTGTTGTACAACATCATAGGCGTCAGCCATGAAATTTCCTCTAGTATCATTTGGATTGTATCTCCACTCAAATGTAGATCTTTGAGTTTGTCTTGCATCTAAATTGATAATAAGGTTATCTGCCAATACATCTGGAAAGGACAGAAAGTCAGCTCCATAGTATTGCTCATCAATCATCATACTGTAAAGCCCATTTACAGCGATATCAAAATCGCCCTGTGTATTTAGAGCTACATCTACACCCACAGAATCAAATGGGTTTAGATTTAAATTATCTTGATCACACGAGCTCATGAAAGCCATGGCGAATATCGTGCTTAAAACTATTGTGTATTTTTTCATCTTTTTCATATTTTTTAAAATTGAATATCAAATCCAACAGCAATTGTAGCTGTTGTAGGATAACTATATAAAGCAAACTCACCAGGAATTGTTCCGGTAGCAGCAGTTTGAGTTTCTCCTGAACCAATACCTACTTCAGGATCACCTTTAAATTCAGGAGCATATGTCCATAAGTTTGTTCCTGCAGCATAAATTCTTACGTTATCTAAAGCCATTGCATCTGTGAAACGCTTTGGTAAAGTATATCCTAATTGTAACGAACGTAATCTGATATAATCACCTTTTTGCAAGAATCTATCTGATGTTTGAGCTGCATCAGCAGCAAATCCAGCTGAAGAAGGTCTTGGCAATACATTCGTATCTCCTGGGTTTCTCCAGTAGTTAAATGCATCTAATCTTTGGTTTTGGCTTTCAATACCATCACCATCAGCTAACATGTTAGATTCTGGAATGTTATAGATGTAGTTTCCAACTTTCCAATAGAAGTTAGCATTTAAATCCCAACCTTTATATTGTACGCTTGTACCAAAGCTACCATCCATATCTGCGAAAGGAGATTTCCCAGATAAAGCAACTTCATTACCTGCAGCAACGTTTGTTACATTACCGTCTGTATCTAAGTATAAAGCCTCACCGTTAGCAGGATTAACTCCAGCATAACGCGTTAAGAAGAAAGTATTCACTTCTTCTCCAACTCTTAACACAGAGAAGAAGTTTGCAGTTGTAAATAAATCACTTTCATTATCTGCTGTATTAGGATCATCTACGTTTACTAATTTAGTAACTTCATTGTCATAAAGGTTTAAGTTAGCATTAAGCGTCCATCTGAAATCTTCAGTTCTGATTACATCTCCAGCTAATTCAAATTCCCAACCTTTATTTACCATTTCACCTAAGTTTCCTGTAACTGTTGGTCCACCTACTGAGAATGGTAATTGTTCGTTTAATAATAAATCAGATGTTGTTCTGTTATAGTAATCTACTAAACCTCTCAATCTGTTGTTAAACAATCCGAATTCAACACCAACACCGTAATTTGTATTTTGCTCCCATCCTAAATTTGGATCACCAAAGTTACTTGGCTCAAGAGTATTTAAACCGTTATAAGCAGCATAACCGTACGCAGTAATAGATTGGTAATTACCAATTTGATCATTACCAGAAGTACCATAAGATGCTCTTAACTTTAACGTGTTAATTGTATTACTCTTAAAGAATGCTTCGTTATTAATATTCCAAGCAAGAGAACCACTATAGAATGTACCATATTTCGTATTCGCTCCAAATCTTGAAGAACCATCACGTCTAACTGTAGCAGTTAAGATATATCTGTTATCGTAGTTGTAATCAACGTTACCAGCAATTGAGAATAAAGAATTTTCAAATCGTGTTCCACCCACAGTATCAGGCGCAGCAGATACATCTAAAACAGATGGACCTCCAATTACAAAACCTGTTCCAGAAGCTAAATAATCTCTATAGTTTCTTCTTACAAATTCTGTTAATGCAGTAACTTCTAAGTTGTGCTTTTCTCCAAATGTGTTTGAATATGTAGCCTTGTTTAACCAAGTCCAAGTAAAGTCAAAAGAACCACTATCAGTTTTATCTCCTGTAGCAACATTTGAATTAACAATTAAATCTAATGTTGAACCTGGAGTTAAAAATCTCTCTCTTCTAAATTGGTCATAAATACCAGATACTTGCGTTAAGAACTTTACATTTTCATGTAATTTCATATCTAAATACATATTTCCTAAGAATCTATTGTTGTATCTAGTATTCAAGTTTTCTCTAAGCTCACTTGATACAGGGTAACCAGCTGAAGTTGGGTTCAACACAGGGTTATTGTTAGCATCAAAAATAACATCACCATTAGCATCTCTTCTGAAGAAAGGCTCATACGGATTGTAATCATACATTGCTCTAAACGGGTTTTGAGCATTGTTTCTATCTCTTGGATCACCTTGCTCTATACTTGAGAAAGACAAACTAGTACCTACTGTTAACCATGGTTTTGCATCATAATCAACGTTTAAACGACCCGAAGATCTGTTGTAACCATCAATATCTCTAACAATACCTGTATCATCATCATATCCTAAAGAGAAGAAGTAACGCATACGCTCTTCACCACCTGAAACAGAAAAAGAAAATGACTGTTGTAAACCATCTTGCAATAAATCTTCTTGCCAATCATGATCTAATGCTAATAAAGCATTAAGCTCAGCATTTGAACCAATTGAAGCACCTGTTCCAACACCCAACTCTCTTTCGTATTGAAGTTTTTGAGCTGAATTCATCATAGTAAAGTTATCTCTAACTTTTCTACTACGACCTAATCTTGAGCTAATTTTAATAACAGCATCTTTTCCTTTCTTACCACGTTTTGTTGTAATAAGAACAACACCATTACCACCACGAGCACCATAGATTGACGTTGATGCAGCATCTTTTAAGACACTTACAGATTCAACATCGTTTGGATTAATAGCGTTAACGTCATTTTCATTTACTTGAGCTCCATCCACAATATATAGTGGTTGATTACCAGCATTGATTGAACCAATACCACGTACTCTAATAAACGCTGTTTGACCAGGCTTACCGTTTTGAGCAGTTACCTGAACACCTGCTGCAACACCTTGAAGCATGTTATCTATACTTACAGATGGTGCGATTTTTTGTAAATCTTCACTGGTAACATTTGATACTGCAGAAGTAAGCTCATCTCTTGATTTAGAACTGAAACCTACTACAACAATTTCTTCAAGGGTTTCTACATCCTCGCTCATTACCATATTAATTGTATTACTAGCAGCAACCTGAGCAGTCGCTTCTTTCATACCTAAAAATGAAAAAACTAATGTTTCTCCAGTACTCGCTTTAATGGTATAATTACCATCAAAATCTGTTTGAACTCCCCTTGAAGTCCCTTGTACAATTACATTCACACCAGGTAATGGTAAACCATCCGCTGCTGATGTAACTGTTCCCGTGATTGTTTTCTCTTGTGCAAAAGAAAATTGCATCACAAACGCCATAAAAAGCGTCATTAACCATGTTAACTTTAATTTCATAAAACAATTATTTGAGTTAGTCTAGCGCAAACATCTTAATAATATATTAAATAAACAAGTATTTTTGCCAAAAAAATGTTAACAACCTAACAATTAAAATGTTCATTAAATAATTGCACAATCGATGCTTTTACCAACATTAAGATGCAATAGTTTACAAATGGTTGCGTTAAAATTTTAACTTTGTCTAAACTTTAACATTATTGAACCTTTTAGCTAACTTTTCAAAATTAGATTTCGAATGTGGAACGGATGAAGCTGGAAGAGGCTGTTTAGCTGGACCAGTTACGGCTTCAGCTGTTATTTTATCTCAAGAATTTACTAATGACATACTGAATGATTCCAAATTACTTTCAGAAAAAAAAAGAATAGCATTAAAATCCATAATCGAGGAAAAAAGTATTGCTTTTGCTGTATCTCATGTGTTCCAAACTGAAATTGATAAGATCAATATTTTAAATGCTTCAATTTTGGCAATGCATCAAGCCATCGAAAAACTAAATCCACAGCCAAATTTCATAATCGTCGATGGCAACAAATTCAAACCTTATCAGGCTACTGCTCACCAAACCATTGTTAAAGGCGATAGCAAATTTCTTTCGATAGCAGCTGCTTCAGTTCTCGCCAAAACGTATCGAGATGCTTATATGGCTGAAATTCATCAAGAGTACCCCATGTATAACTGGATTAAAAACAAAGGCTATCCTACAAAAGAACACCGCCTTGCAATTCAAAAATACGGCATCACTAAATACCATAGAAAATCTTTTAGATTATTGCCAGAACAATTAAAATTAGAACTGTAACTTTTTATATTTGCAAAAACCTTATCAATGAAAAATATTTGGCTGCTAATCGTCTTGTGCATTTTAACTTTAAGTTGTGGAAGTGATAAAAAAAAAGCATCAGACATTTTTGATTATATTCCAGAAAATTCATCTGCCGTAATATCAACTAATTCTTTAGAAAGTCTAAAAAGCGCAGTTAATACCAATACTTTAACTCAGGAGCTTCTAAATTATCCTCAGATACAAGATTTCAATAAAAAACTCGAGCTCATCTCTTACCTTAAACCAAAAGGCAAATGCTACATTGCATTATCTCAAGATAGCAATGACAGTCTAGAAATTAGCATCATTACAAAATTTAATGCTTCCGTTTTAGAATTAGATTCTATCCCTAATTTAATTTCGGAAACATTTACCTCAAAACATAAATCCATCACAAGGCTGAACATAAATAGCTCAACTTATTATTCATCAGTAATCGATAGCATATTATTTATTTCAAATCGCTTAAAACTTGTAGAAGCGTCTTTTAACAAAAAAGCTATAGCTTCTGAAGCAGAACAACTATTAAAAATTTCTAATGAAAACAAATCTGTTTCCGTTTTAATTGATCTCAGACATACGGCATTTAATCCATTACAGTTTAAAAGCCAAAAATTAAATGCATCTCAAATCTCAAATTACCTGCTTATCGATGGTGACATTTCGCAAAACGACATTTTTTTAAACGGAATCACAAAAGCTTCAGACTCTACTAAAAGTTTAATTAATATATTCAAACACAACATTCCACAAGAAAATAAAACTGCTAGTGTAATTCCTTCAGACAGTGACTATTTTTTAAGCTTTACATTCAGTGATATAAAATTATTTGTAAACCAATTATCAAAATTCAAAGCCTTAGATGACTCAGCAAAAGAATTACAACCCTTCGAAACCATAGTCGAAGTTGGTTTTGTTGAAAAAGATGACAAAAGAGCAATTATTCTTCAGTCAATTGATGCTAGTACAACTCTGGAAAACTTGTCACAAAACATCAGTTCCACCTTTAGATCTGTATCGATTTATAACTGGGATTATACAACTCAAATTACCGAATTATTTTCACCTTTAATTCCTAAAACTACAATTTCGTATTACGCTAATCTTGAAGATTTTTTCATTTTAACTGAAGATTTAGAATTCTTAGAAACGATAATTGCAAACTTTCAAAATAATACAACACTTTCTGAAACAAGTCACTTTGATGATATGATGAAACATCTTAGCGACGAATCTTCGCTATTCATTTATGCGAATAACACAGATTTAAATACGATTTTGAATTCTAATTTTAATGACGACAAAAACCTAAAAATTAGTGATTACAAAACCTCTGCTATACAATATATTTATGATACTAATTTTGCGCATGTTAACGCTATTTTTAAAACAAATAAGTCTAGAGCCAGAAACAACACAGTCACTGAAGATGTAAACATCACTCTCGACGCAGATATGTTAGTTAGCCCACAACTAATTAATAATCATACCAACAATCAAAAGGATCTTATTGTACAAGATATTAACAATAACCTCTACCTATTTTCAAACCAAGGTAAGCTATTTTGGAAAAAACAACTTGATGGAAAAATACTTGGAAAAATCGAACAGATTGACATGTATAAAAACGGACGATTGCAACTAGCATTTGCAACTCAAAATAAGTTATATGTTTTAGATAGAAATGGTAAAGACGTATCGCCTTTTCCTTTGACATTTAATAAAAAAATCACCCAGCCACTTTCTGTATTTGATTATGATAATAAGAGAAATTACAGACTCATGCTTACTCAAGGTAAGAACGTTTTAATGTACGACCAAAGAGGCAAAATGGTTAATGGATTTAAATACAAATCTGCTATTAACAATATTAACACACAACCTAAACATTTTAGAATTTCAAGGAAAGACTATATTGTTTTTGCAGACGGCAATACTTTAGAAGTTTTAGACCGCGTTGGAAAACAAAGAGTTAATGTGAAAGAATCGATAGATTTTTCTGGAAATGAAATCTACTTGTACAACAACAATTTTACAACTAGTAATTCAAGAGGCGAACTTCTTGAGATCAATCAAAAAGGAAGTGTAAACCATAAGAATCTTAATCTTAGTGAGAAACATTCTATAGCAACAACAAGTAAAACGTTGGTAACTTTATCTGATAATAAACTGACGATAAAAACTAAAACCATCAATTTAGATTTTGGAGATTATACAGCGCCTAAAATCTTTTATATCTCTGACAAAATATATGTAACTGTCACAGATTTACAAGCTAAAAAAGTTTATGTTTTTGACAGTCAGGCTAAACCAATAAATAACTTTCCTGTCTATGGAAATTCGTCAATAGAGATGGATGATATCGATAATGATAAATCGATATAAGTTGTTGTCAAAGGTGACGACAACTCCATCATTGTCTACGAAATAAATTAAAAAGAAATCAATCTTACGCAACGGTTAAAGCGATACCATTTTCAATATGATAAAACGTACAAAAGCCTCAATTTCAAAATGCATACTCCATAAAGTTGGAAATAAATTTAACAGCACAAAAAATGCGTTTTCTGAGAAAGAACTTGAATTTGACGAAATGAGTTACGAACTCATCCTTCCTTACTTATTACGTCCTTTTTCAAACTTGTCAGAGACGTATCGTTTTAGTCATCATTCTAATATTGAACTCAATGAAATCAATAGTTATGCCTCAAAATTATTAAGTGATGACTCAGATTTTATTGAAACATCAAAGCACATTGTGATGCATCTATTTGAGCAATCAAATTCGGCACAAATTAAAACGGGAGATGTCATTATTTGCATGTTTCACGATTTGCAATATGAAGATTATCAAACAGATGCAATTGGTATTTTTAAAGTTGAAAACAAATCGCATTTTTTTCAAACTTATCTGGAACATGGTAGCTATGATATTATCACTCAAAAAGGCATTGCTACAAAGAAAGTTGACAAGGGTTGTTTAATTTTAAATGCTGCTGATAGTGAAGGAAAAATAGTGCTTAGTGTTGATCATAATAATTACGATGCACAATACTGGATTAAAAGCTTTTTAAATGTCAAATACCCTGACGACTCTAATGAGCATACCAAAAATTACATTGAAATGTGTCGCGAGTTTTCTAAGGATGTGATGCAACCTCAATTTGGTGGACAAGAACAAAGTAGTTTTTTGGCTAAAACGGTCGACTTTTTTAAAGAAAATGAAATCGTAAATATCGAATCATTTAAAGAAGATGTTTTTGAAAAGGAAGACACGATTCAATTATTTGAAGACTATAAAAAAGTCTATGAAAGCGATCATAATATTTTGATTCGAAATCAATTTGACGTATCTGAAATCGTTCTGAAAAAACAGAAACAAAAAATAAAGACTGAAATCAAATTAGACACCAATATTCAAATCAAACTCGATGTCGATGCTCCAGATGCCTCAGCCGAATATTTAGAACGTGGTTATGATGCAGAGAAAAAAATGCATTTTTATAAAGTGTTCTTTAATGAAGAGGGTTAAACAAAAATCATGAAACAATCCATCTTACTAGTAATAACTGTTATAATTATTGTGTCGTGCAATAGTGACAAAAAACCACCCTTTCAATTGCCAGAAAATTACACCAAAATCATTGCTGGCGATTCAACAAAAACATGGAAACTTGCAAGACGTTATAACAATAAAACTAGAATGAATATGGGAGATTGTTTTTTATCTTACAGAGCAACTTACCTTGACCACGGAATCATGTACGATAATAATGGTGAGCATGAAGACTGTGGAGGTACGTTAACTGCAAATTGGTCCATATACCATAGCAAAGACAACTATCCTTACATAAAGCTCAAAGGAGAAAAGCTAAAAGAGTTAATGAATTTAGATAATGATTATAAATTCTTTAAAATTCTTAATTTAAATGACACGCTCATGATTTTAGAGTTCAAGCATAAACAGTTTTCTTCAAAAGAAACAAAACTTGTAGACATTTTTGTTTCAGAAAATATTGCTATTAAAGACAGAGCATTTCATTGGTAATCTAACAAAAATCAGCTTCGAATAAGGCTTTAAAATGGTTTAAAAGCTTTTCTTTCACTTCAGCTTCATCTACTTTTTCTAAACCTAATTCAACATTAAGCGAAGTAACTGCTTTTCCTTTTATACCACAGGGAATAATATTGTCAAAATATCCTAAATCAGCATTGACATTTAATGCAAAACCATGCATAGTTACCCAACGACTGGCACGAACTCCCATGGCACATATTTTTCGCGCAAAAGGTGTTCCAACATCCAACCATACACCAGTTTCTCCAGGACTACGTTCGGTTTTTAAACCATATTCTGCTAAGGTGAGAATAATCATTTCTTCAAGAAATCTGAGATACTTATGAATGTCTGTAAAGAAATTATCCAAATCTAAAATAGGATAACCAACAATTTGTCCTGGACCATGATAGGTAATATCTCCTCCTCTATTTATTTTATAAAACGTCGCTCCTTTTTGGGTGAGTTGTGTTTCAGACAATAGCAAATTTGACATATCGCCACTTTTACCCAAAGTATAGACGTGAGGATGCTCTACAAATAGAAAGTAATTATCTGTTGGTAAACTTAGATTTTCTCTTCTATTCCTGATTTTAGTATCTAAAATACCTTTGAAAAGTTGCTCTTGATAATCCCAAGTCTCTTTAAAATCTTTGGTACCTAAATCTTGTAATTCTATGGTTTTATTCAATGCTCTAACGTTCTAAAACAAC
This sequence comes from Psychroserpens mesophilus, assembly GCF_000826645.1. Taxonomy (GTDB): domain Bacteria; phylum Bacteroidota; class Bacteroidia; order Flavobacteriales; family Flavobacteriaceae; genus Psychroserpens; species Psychroserpens mesophilus. The sequence continues at coordinate 521,059 of NZ_JXJP01000001.1, read as the reverse complement.
ATCTAAAGTCATCGTTTCTGGCGACTTTAACATGTCTATAAAATTCATTTTTAATTTGACCGTTTTACCATCATCACTAATGGTGGCCTTTTTATTGCTGACTGATTTAACCGCTTTTGGGAAATGATACACTAAAGTATAACTCATTGCTTCAAACATATCTTTAGCTTCACCCATTTCTGATATTTCTTTATCTAAGGCTTCTAAATCTTCTGATGACTGTTTGTAATCTTCTTTTAAAGATCTGGAAAAGGTTTTACCATCATAAGAAAAGTCTATGTATTCAAACATATTTTTTGATGCTTTTGCCACTGCAGTTTCATCCATTTTTGAATATTCAGCACTGTTTTCTTTATTCAATTCCTTGGCCTTTTCTATTTTTTCTAAAACTTCAGGAAGTTCTTCTAAACTTTTAAATGTAGATCCAAATCCAAAATCAAAATCACCTTTTTCTTCATCCATATACATCTTTACAACCACTGTTTCCAATGCCTTTAATTCCTTTTGTTCTTCAACAGATAAGGTTGCTATACTATCAGCTTTTTCAACAAACATGTCTTTAAAATAGAACACACTATCTAACTTTACTTTCACTTTTTCTTCTTTATCCTTACTTCCTCCCATTTCTTCTTCAAGCGTTTTCATCACTTCGCTCATATCGTAACTCATGATAAATTCTCCCGAACCATCGTCATTAAAAGTGATTTCTTCGGTAAAATTGCAACTGGTAAAAATTGACAGACTAAAAAGTAAGAGAATTAAGCGTTTCATATCTTAAGGTTTATCGTTTTAAATACGATACAAAGATACGCTTTTTATCGTTCAGGATTGTTCAGGATTATTAAAGCAGCGATGACACCTGGAACCCAGCCACAGAGCCATAACAGAAAAACAATAAAAACAGATCCGCATCCTTTTCCAATAACAGATAATGGCGGACAAATAATAGCGAGAAGTACTCTCCAGAAACTCATAATTTTGATTTTGATGATTGATGATGTAACTATCTGACGTCTTCTTTTTTAATTTGTTACATGTAGTAATTATATTCACGCCCATTTTCTATTAAAAGAATTTATAGTAGTTTAGTGCTGTGAGATATTTAGTTACATTAGCTTTCTTTTTTTTCTTCGGAAACCATATTCATGCACAACATCAATTTGATGGTTACATTGACAATGAACGTTGGCAAAGCGATGTGTATTTATCTGTAATTGAAGACTATCGAACGCTTAATGGCATAAACGACGAACAGATTATTTCTAAGGCCGAAGCTGATACTTCTGGCTATTTTCAGTTTAAAGGGAATCAATTAGAATCCCAACAAAAGATCTATAAATTGCACGTTGATAATTGTGAGTCTTATAATCAGGCGAGCAATCATTTTGATGGTCATTGTGCTGATAGTAGAGATATCCTCTTTATTGCTAAAAACACGGATAGCATAACATTTCCGTTATCATTTGAAGCGCAAATGTTTTGCGACATCATTTCAAACAATCCAAAAACAGCATCTTTTATAAAAATAGATTCCCTTAAGGAAGAAATGAAATTTGCTTACACCGAATTTAGAAGTAAAGCTAATCGAACTTTAAACAATAAAAAATGGTTTAAAACTTTACAAGATTTTGGTCAGGAACTCAATGAACCACTTGCAGAACTCTATATTTATTCCTTTTTATCAGACAGAAGCAACGCTTTTCATGAGTATTATCTTGAAGATTTAAAAACGAATACTTATTACGATAAATTATTACAGCGTTTGGAACATGACTATCCTAATTCGTCATACGCAAACCAATATAAAGCAGAATTAAATTCAGATAAATACATCCTATCTCCTACAACTGAAAATGAATCAGGTTTCAACTGGACAAACTTGGTTATTGGTTTACTTTTTGCATCTGTATTATTAAACTTATGGTTTGTATTTTCAGCTAAAAAAAGAAAACGAAAACAACATACTGAAGCTAAAGATCAATTAACCAAACAAGAGCAAAAAGTTTTAGAGCTTTTACTTGATGAAAAAACAAATAAAGACATTGCTGAAACGCTTTTTGTGAGTGTAAGTACTGTTAAAACACACGTTAACAATGTGTATAAAAAACTAAATGTGAATTCTAGAGACGAATTAAAATCACTGTTTAACAGATAGTTACAAAATTCAACCTAGGGACTAGTACTCATTTCCAACCCTTAATAAGTCACTTTTCTTATTTCAAACTATGATGTTTGTATTCGTATTAATCAAAAAACGAACAGACATGAAACATCAAGTTAGAATTTCAAACCGAAACCAAAAAAATCACATTATCACACTAATTAGCATGGTTTGCATGCTGCTATTTAGTTGCATTAATTTTGCACAAGAACTAGAATCCAGTCATGACATTGGTGTCTTCCATTTTGATGAAGAAGTCATCGATTATGGAACCATCGCTCAAAATGACAATGGCATACGCACTTTTAAATTCACCAACAGAGGACGCGCTCCTATTGTGATTTCTAATGTAAAAACGACATGTGGTTGCACAGTACCAACCTATCCTAAACAAGCTATTTTGCCTGGCGAAACGGCTACAATTGATATCAAATATGCAACAAATAGAGTTGGCTCCTTTTCAAAGACAATAACAATCATTTCTAATGCAGATGAAAGACAAAAAAAGTTGCGAATTAAAGGAAACGTTATTGCTAAACCAAAAGCATCTGTAAATTAAAACGTCATGAAAAACTATATCTTAATTTTTGCGGCAGTGTTATCTTCAATTCTTACTTCTGCACAAGACCTCAATAAAGAAATCATCATAGATGAGGAAACACCATTTTTACTGGGAAAAATCGATAAAAACGGTTTAACTTCAGAGAATTATAATGAATGGTTTTCAAAAAACTATGAAGATTATGAACTAGACCAAGCCAGTATTGAAGCCATACGTTCTAGACTTAAAGACTATCAAATCACCATGTTTATGGGAACTTGGTGTGGCGATAGCAAAAAAGAAGTGCCTCGCTTTTATAAAATTTTGGAAGCCTGCAATTTTCCTGAAGATCAACTTACTGTTATAGCACTCAGTCGAAAATCTGACATGTATAAACAAAGCCCAAATCACTATGAAGCAGGATTGAACATTCATCGTGTTCCAACCTTCATTTTTTATAAAAACAGGAAAGAGGTCAATCGCATTGTAGAACATCCTGTTGAAACATTAGAAAAGGATATTCTGAATATTATCACTAATAACAACTATCAGTCTAATTATGAAATTGTTGTGAAAGTTGATAACATCTTAAAAGAATACGGATTAAATGGATTGAAAAAACAGAGCAAAAAATTAATCAAAAGCTTTAAAGAAAAAACATCCAGCATGTCTGAATTAAACACCTATGCACGTACGTTATATACAACGAACAGACTAAATGAAGCCATAGAAGTTTGTAAAATGAACGCCAAGTTGTTTCCAGACAGCGTAAGAACTTACGAAAGCTTGTCTATTGTGTTAGATGCTAACGGACAAACAAAAGAGGCTATCAAAGTCATTGAAGAAGCTATTAAACAATTTCCTGAAAACCAAGATTTAATGGATAGTTTAAAAGATTTAAAACAGGATAAATCATCTCTATAACAAAATGACCATTAGGAATATAAAACCTAATGGTTTTTTACGTTAATTCTTGTAAAAAATGTAATTTTGCACCTCAAAAATACATTTAGCATGCAGCTTTCAGAACACGAAATAGTAAGACGCGAAAAACTCGCCAAAATAAAAGCCTTAGGTATTAATCCTTATCCTGCAGATTTATTCCCTGTAAATCATACATCAAAACAAGTTAAAGACACCTTTGAGGAAGGAAAAAAGGTTATTATTGCTGGCCGATTAATGTCTCGTCGTATTCAAGGGAATGCAAGTTTTGCTGAATTACAGGATAGTGCTGGTAGAATTCAAGTGTATTTTAATAGAGACGAAATCTGTTCTGGAGACGACAAAAGCAAATACAATGATGTTTATAAAAAACTATTAGACATTGGCGATTTTATAGGTGTTGAGGGTGAATTGTTTACGACCAAAGTTGGTGAAAAAACAGTCATGGTTAAAGACTTTACACTTTTAAGTAAAGCGCTTAAACCACTACCTCAACCAAGAGTTGATAGCGAAGGAAAAGTACACGATGCTTTCACTGATGCTGAACAACGATACAGACAACGTTATGCTGATTTAGTCGTGAATCCACATGTAAAAGACGTGTTTGTAAAGCGTACGAAGCTTTTTAATGCCATGCGTGACTTCTTTAATAAAGCTGGTTATTTTGAAGTTGAAACACCAATCTTACAACCGATTCCAGGAGGAGCGGCAGCACGACCATTTATTACACATCATAACAGTTTGGATATTCCGTTGTACATGCGAATTGCAAACGAATTGTATCTAAAACGTCTGATTGTTGGTGGTTTCGATGGTGTATATGAGTTTTCTAAAAACTTCAGAAATGAAGGTATGGACAGAACACATAACCCTGAATTTACAGCTATGGAAATCTATGTGTCATACAAAGATTATAACTGGATGATGGATTTCTGTGAGCGCCTTTTAGAATATTGTGCCATGGCTGTAAATGGCACTACTGAAGCAACTTTTGGAGAGCATAAAATTGACTTTAAAGCACCTTACGCTCGTGTAACAATGGCAGATTCTATAAAGCATTTTACAGGTTTTGATATCACTGGAAAATCTGAAGCTGAAATTCGTCAAGCTGCCAAAGACATGGGAATTGACATTGACGAAACCATGGGTAAAGGAAAACTGATTGATGAAATTTTTGGTGAGAAATGTGAAGGTAATTACATTCAACCAACCTTCATCACAGACTATCCTAAAGAAATGAGTCCATTGTGTAAAGAACATCGAGACAATCCAGAATTAACTGAACGTTTTGAGTTGATGGTCTGCGGAAAAGAAATCGCAAATGCCTACTCTGAGCTGAACGACCCGATTGATCAACGTGAACGTTTTGAACACCAGTTAAAACTGGCAGCAAAAGGTGATGATGAAGCAACTGAATTTATTGATTATGATTTCCTACGTGCTCTAGAATATGGGATGCCTCCAACATCTGGAATGGGAATTGGAATGGATAGACTCATCATGTTTTTAACAAATAATCAGTCCATTCAAGAAGTGTTATTTTTCCCTCAAATGCGACCAGAACGCAAACAGGTTGAAATGACCGAAGATGAAAAAGGAGTATTTCAACTGTTAAAATCTAATTCTCCAATCGATTTAAACGACTTAAAAACACAATCTGGCTTGAGCAACAAAAAATGGGACAAAACCATTAAAGGCTTAACAAGTAAAAAAGTTGCAAAAGTGGTTAAGAATGATGACGGCTTATTTGTAGAAATACTTTAAAAAATAGACATTGATTTTTATTTAAGTCAACCTAATTTTAATTTTTATCCAATCTAAATTGCTTTATTTCAAAGGTTAAAAGTAACTTCATAACGATTTAATATTTGAGTAAAAAACTTTTTTACTACATTCGCAATCAGCTATTGATCAGTAAAATTTACCCAAATTATGAAAAAACTTAGTTTCCTGTTTACATTTGCCATTATTCTATGCTCTTGCAACAATGACGACGATCTTATTGCTGCTTGCGATAAAGCAACAAATATTTCTGCAACAAACATCACAACAACCTCAGCAACTATTGCTTGGAATGACCCAAATAATGCAGGATCTTATTTTGTAGAATATGGTATTTCCGGATTTGCAATAGGTTCAGGAACAACACTTATTGAGAGTGATACAACCGTAGATTTACAAAACTTATTACCTGAAACAACTTACGATGTTTATGTACAAGTCGTGTGTAATACCGACAACCTAAGCATGTACACAAATGTTTACAGTTTTACAACTGCAACGTTACCAGTTGTTCCAGAATTCAAACCTAATCTATCCGAATTAAATTTATTCTCTGGAAACTTAGGCGATTTACAACCCTCTCCTTTGGCTTTCAATTACGATTTAAATACAAAATTATTTACCGATTATGCAACTAAACAGCGCTTAATTGCATTACCAGAAGGTGAAAAAATGATGTATAATGGTGATGGGTTTCCTTTATTTCCAGATAATACTGTAATGGCAAAAACGTTTTATTACAATAACGATGACACAGATTTATCTCAAGGAAAAAAAATTATTGAAACCAGATTACTAATCAAAATAAATGGGTCTTGGGAACTTGGAAATTACAAATGGAATGAATCTCAAACCGATGCTGTATTAGATACTGATGGAGCAGTTGTTCCAGTGACTTGGATAAATACTGCTGGAGAATCGCAAAGTGTTAATTACGAAATACCATCGAGCACAGACTGTTTTACTTGTCATAGTAACAACTCGCAAACAACTCCAATTGGTCCGAAATTAAGAACGATGAACTTCAATGTTAATGGATCAAATCAACTACAAGCTCTAATTGATAACGAAATGCTTGACGGATTGACAGATCCTGCAACTGTAAGTGTATTACCAGATTGGGAAGATACAAGTTTAGGATTAACCAGAAGAGCTAGAGCTTATTTAGATATTAATTGTGCGCATTGTCATATTGAAGGTGGTTTTTGTGATACACAATCTATATTGAGGCTGTCTTACGAAACAGACTATGTAGAATCTAATATTTCTGAAAGAAGAAACAGTATTCTAGCCAGAATTCAAAATACAATTCCTGAATATGGAATGCCACTAATTGGAACTACAATACTTCACGATGAAGGTGTTAGTTTGTTGGTAGAATACATAAACTCATTAGAGTAAATCATTAAGAATTAATTTAATTTTAAAACATTTATGCCACTCTTTGAGTGGCATTTTTATTTCGTTAAAAAAGTATTAAAAGTAATTCTACTGAAGCTAACTTAATCAAGATTTCTTATTTTCACGTACTAATTTAAAATTCAACTATTTTGAAACAACTCTCCTATAAACTACTTTTTGTAGTATCGGTTTTTTTGATTGTATCATGCTCCTCTACAAAAGAAGCGAGTAAATCTAAAAAAGGTGCTACTACAGCTGCCAGTAAACCAGCAAAAAAGCCTGGTAAAGACGACATTCAACCCTATAATAAGATCATTACAAAAGACGCTAAGAGTGATGAAGGCTTATTTACTGTTCACACTATTGATGAAAACTTCTTTTACGAAATTCCAGATTCACTTTTTGATCGCGAAATGCTTATGGTAACTCGTATTGCTAAAACTGCCAGTGGCTTAGGCTTTGGTGGTGGAAAGCAAAATGAACAAGTATTACGCTGGCAGAAAAAAGGCAAAAAAGTGATCCTGCGCGTGGTTTCCTATAATGTATTTGCAGCAGATTCACTTCCTGTAAGAGAAGCCGTAGAGAATTCGAATTTTGAACCTGTCCTTTTTACATTTCCTATTAAAGCTATTGGTAAAGACTCAACGAGTACAGTTGTAGATGTGACACCTTTATTTGAAAAAGATGTAAAATCTTTGGGGTTACCAGATTATAGAAGAAAACCTTATAAAGTGACACGATTGGAAAGTGACAAATCATTCATTGAAAGCATTAAGAGTTATCCAAAAAATATTGAAGCAAGGCACGTAAAAACATATGCTGCTGGTGCTCCTCCTTCTAATTACAGCACTGGAAGTATTTCTATTGAAATTAATAATTCAATGATTTTACTTCCTGAAAACCCAATGAAACGTCGTTATTTTGATGAACGTGTAGGTTGGTTTACAAGTAGCCAAACAGATTATGGCTTAGATGAACAAAAAAGTAAGTCAGTAGAATATTTAGACCGTTGGAGACTTGAGGTAAGAGATGAAGATATTGAGAAATTTAAACGTGGAGAACTTGTAGTTCCAAAGAAACAAATTGTGTATTACATAGACAGAGCGACTCCTGTAAAATGGCGAAAATACCTAAAACAAGGTATTGAAGACTGGCAAGTTGCTTTTGAAGCTGCTGGTTTTAAAGATGCTATTATTGCAAAGGATCCTCCAACTGCTGAAGAAGACCCAGAGTGGAGTCCTGAAGATGTACGTTATTCTGTAGTACGCTATTTGGCGTCACCAATTCCAAATGCAAATGGTCCTCACGTTAGTGATCCAAGAACTGGTGAAATTCTAGAGAGTGATATCAACTGGTATCATAATGTAATGACCTTATTACGTGGTTGGTTTTTCGTACAAACTGCTGCCATAAATCCTGATGCTCAAAGTCCGCAATTTAAAGATGATGTTATGGGACGTCTAATACGTTTTGTATCTGCTCATGAAGTTGGACATACATTAGGTTTACCTCATAACATGGGAAGTAGTGTAGCTTATCCGGTTGAAAAATTACGTGATGCGGCCTTCACTCAAGAATTTGGAACTGCACCTTCAATTATGGATTATGCACGTTTCAATTATATTGCTCAACCTGGTGATGAAGGCGTAGCTTTAATGCCAGATATTGGTGTTTATGATAAATATGCCATTTCTTGGGGTTACAGACCAATTTTAGATAAATCTGCGGAAGAAGAAAAACCGATTTTAAATCAGTGGATTTTAGAACATGCAGGTGATCCAATGTATCGCTTTGGCCATCAACAAGTAGGTGATGTTCACGATCCTAGTTCTCAAACTGAAGATTTAGGAGATGATGCTATGCTAGCTAGTGACTACGGTATTAAAAACTTAAAGCGTATCGTTCCTAATTTAATTGATTGGACGACTGAAGCTGGAGAAGATTATGATGATTTACAAGAAATGTATGGCCATGTATTGTCACAGTTCAGACGTTATATGGGACACGTTTCTAATAACATTGGTGGTGTGTACGAACATTACAAAGCTGCTGACCAGCCAGGTGCTGTTTACACTCCAGTTCCAAAAGAGCACCAACAACGCGCAATGAAATTTATTCAAGAAAATTTATTTGATACGCCTGACTGGTTAATTGATAAGACTATTTTTGATCGTATAGAATATTCAGGTTCTGTAGAACGCGTTCGTGGGTTACAGGTAAGAACTTTAAATAATATTATGAGCTTAGGTAAAATGCAACGTTTAACTGAAGCAGAAACGTTTAATGGAAACCAAGCTTATGCGCTTACCGATATGATGAAAGATTTGCGTCAAGGTATTTGGAGTGAATTACGCACAGGTAAACGTATTGATACCTACAGACGTAATTTACAACGTGCTCATATTGACAGGCTAGCCTATCTAATGACTGCTGAAAACCAAAGTGGACGTTCACCTAGTCCTTATATCAAAGCTACTGCTGTAAACACCAGTCAATCTGATATAAGAGCTGTTGTGAGAGCCGAATTAAAAACATTACAAAGCCAATTACGTTCAGCTCGTGGAGCAGATGCTATGAGTAGAATTCATATTGCTGATGCCTTAGAACGAATTGATGCTATTTTAAATCCGAACGGATAACATAGATTGTAAAACGTCTTAGAACGTTTAGAACTTTAGACAAGATGAGATACCAAAAAGCTTCAGAGACATCTGGAGCTTTTTTTATTCTAAAATTGAGATAATTCCATCTTTATAATTCTCGAAACTAATGAGATTGTTGTGCTCTCCTCCATCAATGGTAATGAAATGAGTAAGTAATTTTGGAGACACTGCTTTTAACTTTTGAGCAGAACTATAAGGGATTACATTATCATCTGTGCCGTGAAACATGGTAATTGGGCAATTTACCTTAGTAATAAATTCATTTGAAGGAAACTTATACTTCAGCAATGCAGACACTGGAAATATTGGAAAGCGATGTTTTGCCACATCTAAAATACTGTAATAAGGTGTTTCTAAAATGAGTTGTCTTGGCTGATGTTTTGAGGCTAAATATGTAGCAATTCCTGTACCTAAAGAGCGGCCATATAACACAATATCGTCTTCAGAGTAGAACTTCAATAGATAGTTGTAACAAAAGTCTGCATCATCATAAAACCCTTGTTCACTTAAGGTTCCTGTACTTTTTCCATAGGTTCTGTAATCCATAATAAGCACATCATAATTTAGAGATACAAAATGCTCTCCAATAATTCCCCAGCGACTCAAATCACCTGCATTTCCGTGAAAATATAATATCACACCTTTAGGGTTTTCCGACTTAAAATGAATGGCATTAATGGATACATTTTCAGCAGTTTCAAAAAACAACTCTTCAAAAGGATATCTGAAATCATATTGATAATCCTGAGCCAAAGTTGAAGGCAAAAACAAAATCTTTTCTTGTAAAAAATAAAGTGAGGCTCCAATCATAATATAGAGTACTACTAAAATTTTAAGAACTCGGCTAAGCCTTCTTTTTAGTCGGTTTTGAGGAGTGAATGACATTAATACTTGTGGTTTTTAAATCTATTGTTTTTGGTGCTTTATTGATAATATCGTCTAACATACTATGATAAGACTCAAAATTATTTAAGTTTTTATGTCCACCACCAATAACAGTATGCAATTTTGTAAGATTAGGATTCACTAAAGACAATTTCACACTTGTTTTATAAGGAATTAATTTATCATGTGTTCCATGGATGATATGTATTGGACATTGCACATATTTTAGCCATTTGTAAGTTGGCAAAGGATATTTCATCAGAAGTGACAAAGGCATAAATGGTGCATAGCGCGCAGTAACCTTAGTTAAACTATAATAAGGAGCATCTAAAATAAGCATCTTAGGATGATTCATAGATGCCAACTTTGCGGCAAATCCTGAACCCAAAGATCTTCCGTAGAGAATGATATGATTCTCGGTTGTTAATTCCTTAAGTTTATTATATATCAGCTGTAAATCACGTTTAATTGCCTTTTGAGAACGTCTGCCAGTGCTTTTTCCAAAGCCTCGATAATCTACCATCAAAACATCATAACCATGTCTTGTAAAATCTACAGCAAATTTTCCCCAACCCTTTATACTTTTCGAATTCCCTTTAAGGTATAACACCACACCTTTACTTTCACCTTTCGGAAAAAATCGTAACCCATTAATAACTGCGCCATCTCTAGTTTCTAAATTATACTCTTTGGTGCTTTGGTTTTCATAATCAAACTGAAAATCTTTAGGCAATTTTTCAGGCTTAAAGAGCATATAGTCTTGCAGATAGTACAGTGCAATACTAATAGCTAAATAAATAGCTAATACTGTAATAACTATTGACAACCAATATGGCATGCTGAGGGTTTTAAGTAGATACAAGATAGGAAATTAATTCAGAATCTTATTTTGAAAGCTTACAGCTAAGTTTATGTTAGTTAAAATCGCTTACTTTGTAAATCAATTAAAACAACATGTATTTTTTACCAGAAAAATTAGATGATTATGTCGTAGCACATTCTCAGGAAGAACCTGAATTGCTACAGCAACTCACTAGAGAAACCTATCAGAAAATTTTGCAACCTATCATGTTAAGTGGACCATATCAAGGTCGAGTGCTAAGTATGATATCGAAATTAAAATCGCCTAAAACAATTTTAGAATTAGGTACATTTACGGGTTATGCTACATTGTGTTTAGCTGAAGGTTTACAAAATGATGGCCACATAGACACCATTGATGTAAATGAAGAATTAGTGGATTTTCAACGCAAATACTTTGATCAATCGGCATATGGAAAGCAAATCAATCAACATTTGGGAAGCGCATTAGAACTTATTCCGTTACTAGAACATACTTATGATTTGGTTTTTATTGACGCTGACAAACCTAATTATTCCAATTATTTCCACTTGATTATCGATAAAATGAATCCTGGTGGTATTATTCTTTCTGATAATGTGCTGTGGCATGGAAAAGTAATAGAACCGTTGGATGACAAAGATATGTCTACAAAGGCCGTTTTGGATTTCAATACACTTTTAAAGGAAGATTCTCGTATTGAAACAGTCATGTTACCTATTCGTGACGGATTGACTGTGAGTCGGAAAAAATAATTAAGTCTATTGCTCTCTTTTTATAGATCCTGAGAAATCTTCAATTTCATCTTTGACCTTAGTGATTTCTTCTTTAATGCTTTGAGTGACATTAGTTTCTATCTTATTACCTTCAGTAGATGATTTTTTAATTTCAGATTTAATATCATTTGATGCGTCTCTTAGACTACGCATTCCTTTACCTAAACCTCTTGCAACTTCAGGTATTTTATCTGCACCAAAGACCATCACAGCTATAAATAGTATGAACATGATTTCTGTGGTTCCTATAAATAAATATATTGCTAATGTATTCACAATGCAAATATACTAAGATGTTTGGATTGGTTGGAGATTGATAGCTAAATTATTTTTATACTACTTTCTATTTTAGTCCTTTCCACTTTCAACTTGAATATTAAAGGCTAAAAGTTTATCAATTAAAAATTCAAAGAGTTTTATATCGCTATTCAAATTACAAACATCTAAAAATCCAGGATCTTCTGAAGCATAATAGAAAAACTCCCTTTTCAACGCTTCATCTAATTCTATATGACCAAAAAGTTCATCAGATAATTCAGCAATAGCTTTATTCATACAAGCATCCTGTTCTTCTAACCTGACGATGTGTTTGAGTTTTTTTGTTCGTCCTGAGATTCGATTCAATATTTTATGGATATTAATGGTCGCTATTAAGCCATAGTAATACACAAACTTTCCGCCATCGGCTTCTATTACGCGTCGCTCTTTTTGGGTTTTAGGTTTTCCCGTATAACCCGGAATTCCTACATCATAAAAATTAATATCTGGTTTAGCATCGCTATTTTTAATATCAGATAATAAATCGCCTGTGAGTACTTTCCCAACAACGACTTCATCTAATTCATTGATTCGATCTTCGAGTTTAACGTTTATAAATTTTGAACTTATAATGTCTTCAGTGATCACAATTGTTTTTGGAATGTACTGCACGCTTGATACCAAAATAGTATCGCTAATTTTTACAGGAATTTCGAAAGCTCCTTGTTGGTTGGTTATGGTATATTCTTCAGCAGAAATATTTAAAACATGAATTCCTTCAATCTCAGAGCTCGCTTTTACTTGCCCTTTTAAATCGATGGACTGAGCCATTCCGACAAAAGCACTAAGACTAGCAACAAACCATAGCAGTATGTACTTAATCGTCTTCAATTTGCATTTTAAATTCTTCCAGTTTCTTTTGTAAAAACTCCAGCATTTTCAAATCATTATTTAATTTACTTAATGGCAAAAAATTTGGATCATCGCTAACAAAATAAAAGAATTCCACTCGCTTTGATTCCTCAAGAACTTTAGTATTGAATAATAATTCAGACAAATTAGATTTGGTTTTATCCATGGCATTGTCAATGTTCTCCATTGCTATTTGTCCTTTCAATTCTTTTGTTCGTCCGGAAAGCCAGTTTAGTATAGGATTTAAAGGCACTAATCCACTTCCTGTAGTTGCTTCATGCAATCGTCTTTCAGATTGTGTTTTTAGTTTTCCTGTATAACCTGGAATGCCTAAATCGTAAAAATTAAGATCTCGCTTTTTGTCACTATTTTCAATATCAGATAATAAATCTCCTGTTAGTATTTTACCAATAACAACCTCATCTAATTCTGTTATTTTATCTGTTAGATGTGCCGAAATGAATTTAGATTGCATCATAAATGGCGTGACTAAAATTTCTAAAGGCTTATACTGAATGGCAGAAATTAAAATGGTATCGTTTATTGAAGCAGAAATTTCAAACTCACCATCATCATTTGTAATGGTAAATCTATTTGCTGTTTTGTTAATAATGTGAATTCGATCAATATCTGAACTAGCCGTTACTTTACCACGTATTTCAGTTGATTGAGAACATAAAAATCCAAATTTGGATATACATAAAATTAAAATAATAGCTTTTTTAATCGGTAGCATTCTTTTTCTCTAAGAATGTTTTACTCTTCTGACTGAGAACTTCAAGGAATTCTAACTCTTTTCCGTAATTAAGCAAGGTGAAATCAAATTTTTCATCATCCTCAACATATCTAATAAATTCTTCAACGCGATGCTCAGGAATTCCGAAATTATCTACTAAAAACGAAGATCCAAAATAGTATTTTATCGCACTCACTGGTACTTCTGAAATCCCAACCGATTCTTTGTCTTTTACTTTAGATCTGAATAATGGTAATAATATTTGATCTACGACATTACGAATATTTAAACCATTCACCATAGTTTGTGATTGAGAGTGCAAGGCTATATTATTTATTTCGGTCCTGTTATCATCAGTAAATTCATATTCATCACTTTTCTTTATTCCGAAGTAAAGCGCATCTAATTTTGGGTTGAATGTTTTTACACTGGTAATATCGGTATCTAAATCTCCTGAAAGGCTTTTCGTCATGACTAATACCTCGTCAAGTTTGTTAATTTCTTCAATAAGAATAACACGAATACGCTTTGATTTTAAAATAGCCTCACTAACTTTGAAATCAAAATTTTGATACTGTAACGCTCTAACTTCAATAAAATCATTCAAAGCAACAGCGATTGAGAATTTACCATTTTCATCAGTCACAGTACCTTTATTTGATGATGTATTGTAAACGGTTATGCCTTCAATATCATTACCTTCAACGATTATTGTTCCTTCAACAACCACGCGTTTGACCTCTTGTGATGTCGCATAAAAACTTAGGCAAAATAGTAGTATTGGTATGAGCTTTTTCATAGGTTAGTTATTTACTATAAAAATAAATTGTCTGGATTTAATTTCAACATTAAGCCTTGTAAACTTTTGTTAAATTAAAGGTTTACTTAAATTTACAATAAATAACTTGAAGTCTGAAATATGGCTTAATAGTTTTAATTTTTTTCAATGAAAAATATCATTATAGCAAGTACATCGACCATTCATGGTAGCGGTCCTCTAGAATATTTATTAGAAGAACTCTCTGTTTTTTTTAAAGGCACTTCGGAAATACTTTTTATTCCTTATGCAAGACCTGGCGGAATTAGTCATGATGAATACACGTCGAATGTCAATAAAGCATTCAGTCAAATTGGAAAGGTTGCTAAAGGTATTCACGAATTTGAAAATCCTAAAGCTGCCATAGCGCAAGCTCATGCTATTTTTACTGGTGGTGGAAATACTTTTGTTTTGGTGAATCAGCTTTATAAAAATGACTTATTAGCATCTATTAAAGAAGCGGTTAATTCTGGAACACCTTATCTGGGAACTAGTGCTGGAAGTAATATTTGCGGACTCACTATAAACACCACCAACGATATGCCAATTGTGTATCCGCCAAGTTTTAAAACCCTTGGTTTAGTGCCTTTTAATATCAATCCACATTATCTTGATCCAGATCCAAAAAGCACTCATAAAGGCGAAACCAGAGAAACTCGCATCAAAGAATTTCATGCGTTTAATACTCCGCCTGTGGTTGGCATTCGCGAAGGAAGTTGGTTATCAGTTCAAGGTGATTCTATTGTTTTAAAAGGACAACTCACTGCTCGTATTTTTGAGCAAAACAAAACACCTTATGAGGTTGAACCCGAAACAGAGTTAAATACATTACGATAAAAAAAGCCTCACCGTTTTAGATGAAGCTTCTTGAGCGAGAGACCGGGTTCGAACCGGCGACATTCAGCTTGGAAGGCTGACGCTCTACCAACTGAGCTACTCTCGCATTCCGAGCGCAAATATAAATAAACTCAATGTTCATTTCAAAAATAAATCTATAGCTTTTTCAAAAAATGATAGCCTAAAATTTCAAACCCTTCATTGTAGTAAAATTTATGGGATGGATAATTATGAACATAGGTATTCAATTCAGCAGTAACAACACCTCTAGCCTTCACATGATTGTAAATCCATTCTAAAAACTGTTTGCCCAAACCTTGACTTCTGTAGTCTTCAACAATATAAACATGATCTAGTTCTACACTTTTTCCTGTATAATGTCGCGTGCAATACCAGAGACCTGACACTCCAATTAATTTGTCTTGGTTATAAATTACAGCACATTCATAATTTTCAGTAACCATGTCTGAAAAACGTTCTTTTAGTACCATTTCAGAACAATTATGGCTCGTTAATTGCTGTATCAATGGTATGATGTCATGTATATTTGAAGGCTCTAAAATTTGAAACTGAAATGACATGTTAATTAATTTTAAAGTGAATATAACTATTTTTAACTAAAAATGAATTAGTAAATTCACTTGTAACTTTATCCAAAATACATTGAAACGAAGACATTTTATTACATCGGTTTTAACTTCAGGAATGGCATTCGCAATAGTGCCTCAATTTGCATTTGAAACTAATACCAATCGACTTAGTTATAAAGAATTAATCGGTAAGGGTCAACCTGAACTTTATGGTAATGGCTACAAATTGCGAAAAGAAGCTCATGAGGCCTTCGAACGATTAAAATATGAAGCACTTAAAAGTGACATTCGTATTCAAGTTGTGTCTAGTTATAGAGGATATGAACATCAAAACAGAATTTGGGAACGCAAATACAATAGAAATATTAATAACGGCTTAAGTCCGCAAGAAAGCATCAACAAAATTATAGAATATTCTACCATACCAGGAACTTCCAGACATCATTGGGGAACAGATCTCGATATTATTGATGCTCATGTAACTCAGCCTTCATCTGTATTACAACCAAAACATTTTGAAGAGAATGGCTGCTACAGAAATCTTAAACAATGGATGGATGAACACGCACATACTTTCGGGTTTTATCTTGTATATACAAATGCATCCCAACGCAAAGGTTTTAAATATGAGCCCTGGCATTACAGCTATAAACCACTTTCAAGTTTATATCTATCACAATATTTAAATTTGAAAATCAACGAGATTATAACCAATGAAAATTTAAAGGGTAGTCCCTATTTTTCTGAAGAATTTATTTCCAAGTATTTAAACAATAATATTTTGGATATAAATCCGGAACTTTTGTAAATTTATAACACAAACTAATGAAATCATGAGAGGTAAAAATTTTAAAATCAGATTACTTATAGGTGTCGCTATTGCTCTTTTTTTTGTTGTAAAAAGATGTAGTCAGCGTGAAGAAAATCCATATACAGGGCGTATGCAGACGATATCGATGACGCCAGATAAAGAAATACAAATCGGACTTGCAAGCGCTCCAGGAATGGCACAACAACACGGAGGTTTGCATCCAAACACCCAATACCAAGCGTTGGTTGATGATGTGGGAAATAAATTGGTAAATAGCAGTATTGCTAGTGCAACGCCTTATGAGTATGAATTTCATTTATTAGCTGATCCTAATGCAATCAATGCTTTTGCGTTGCCTGGCGGACAAATTTTTATTACCTATGCTCTGTTTTCAAAATTAGAAAATGAAGACCAGCTTGCAGGTGTTTTAGGTCATGAAATCGGACACGTTTTAGGAAGACATAGTGCTGAGCGTATTGCTGAAAGTGAATATTGGCAAGGACTGGCTACAGCAGGTTCTGTTGGAGGCGATATTGGAGGTTTAGTAAGTGGTATCGGACAAAACACATTATTAACTAACGGACGAGATGATGAGTTAGAAAGCGATGATTTAGGCGTAAGATTTATGATGAAGGCAGGTTATCAAGCGGAAGAAATGATTGATGTCATGGAAATTTTAAAAGCTGCTGCAGGTCCTAATCGCGTTCCAGAATTTCAAAGCACACATCCAGATCCAGAAAACAGAATAGAAAAAATAAAAGAGTCTATTGCTAAATACAAAAAGACGCTTTGAGATAAAGCGTCTTTATGAACTAACTAACTAACTAACTAACTAACTAACTAAAATAATTGTCATTTTTTAATGACCTAAACATTTTTTACGACTCTAAATTTCTTAGATATGATAGGGCATCTTGTGCATTAGATGCTTCTGCATACTTTTCTGCAGTCATACCTTTATCACTTTTAATGTTTAATTTAGCACCATTTTCAACTAAAAGCTTCAAAATATCTAAACGATTATACTTTGCGGCATACATTGCAGGCGTCAACCCTTGAGAAGTTTTATTCACATTTATGCCTAAATCGATTAATTTCTGAACGGTTTCAATGTCGCCTTTTACAATAGACAGACAGAAAGGACTTACATTCGATTTTTTAGCAACAACTTCATAAGTTGACGTATTACTAATTACATTTTTTGCATTTAAAGCGGTTACTGAAAATGCCATTGCGATTGCAACGATAACTACTGATTTTTTCATGATGAAAGATTTTAAATTAATTGATTGTTTTTTGATTATAATAAATAGACGACTAATTTTTATAAGTGTTACACTAAAAAAACATAAATAACATTTTTTTAACTCTTTGTAAACAAATATGTTAAGAGCCTCACAAGTTTTAAAAAACATATAACCTCTTTTGAATCAAAGCTTAATGCATTATTAATTTCCTATATTTTCTTAGTTCATTATTATCAATTAGGTTGATAAACTTTTATCTTTGAACTTAAATATCACAACATGAACAAAAAAGTTATTTTGATGATTCTTGATGGTTGGGGAAAATCTCCTGACCCAAAAGTTTCGGCCATAGACAATGCGTACACACCATTTATCGATTCATTGTACAAAACATATTCTAATGCTTCATTAAGAACAGATGGACTTCACGTAGGCCTACCTGAAGGACAGATGGGGAATAGTGAGGTTGGACATATGAATCTCGGTGCTGGTAGAATAGTCTATCAGGATTTGGTTAAAATTAACTTAGCTGTAAAAAATAACACATTAAAAGACGAGAAAGTTTTAATAGAGGCCTTCAACTATGCGAAAACAAACAAGAAGCCTGTCCATTTTTTAGGACTGGTTAGTGATGGTGGAGTGCACTCTCATATTAATCATTTATTTGGATTGGTTGATGCAGCACATAATTCAGGTGTTGAACAATCCTATATTCATGCATTTACCGATGGTCGTGACGTGGATCCAAAATCTGGATTTGGATTTATCACTTCCTTAGAAAATCATATTAAAACTACTAATACAAAACTTGCTTCTATTACAGGTCGTTATTACGCCATGGATAGAGATAAACGTTGGGAACGCATAAAATTAGCTTACGATGCAATCGTTCATGGTATTGGTGAACATTCGAACAATGCAACAGACAGCATCCAAAATAGTTATGATGACAATATTACCGATGAATTTATCAAGCCCATTATCATGGTTGATGAGAACAACAATCCAGTCGGAAAAATACAATCTGGTGATGTTGTGATCTTCTTTAATTTTAGAACTGATAGAGGTCGAGAACTTACGGAAGCGCTTTCGCAAAATGATTTTCATGAGCAAAATATGCACAAACTCGATTTGTATTATGTCACTTTGACGAATTATGATGATTCTTATAAAGGTATCAACGTAGTTTATAATAAAGATAACCTATCTGAAACGCTTGGAGAAGTATTGGCAAAACATCATAAAACACAAATTAGAATTGCTGAAACTGAAAAATATCCTCATGTCACCTTTTTCTTTTCTGGAGGACGCGAGGAACCTTTTGAAGGCGAAACACGTATTCTAAGAAACTCTCCTAAAGTAGCTACATATGATCTAAAACCTGAGATGAGTGCTTTTGAACTTCGTGATGCATTGGTTCCCGAACTTCAAAAAGGGGAAGTTGATTTTGTATGCTTAAACTTTGCGAATGGAGATATGGTTGGCCATACAGGAGTTATGGATGCCGCTATCAAAGCTTGTGAAGCTGTAGATATTTGTGTAAAAGATGTTGTTCAAACGGCTCTTGAAAAGGACTATACGACAATACTAATTGCTGATCATGGCAATTGTGAAACCATGATTAATCCAGATGGAACGCCTAATACAGCTCACACTACTAATCCGGTTCCTATTATCTTAATAAATAATGACCATACCACAGTTAAAGACGGCATTTTAGGTGATATTGCACCAACAATTCTTAAGCTCATGGATATTGAACAACCTGATGCCATGACACAAAAATCATTAGTAACACTTTAATTCGAAAAAAGGATATTTATTGTATTTTTGCCACGTATAAGGACTAACCTATGAATTTTTTAGACAAACTAGTTATTGCAATAGACTTTGACGGAACTATAGTTGAAGATGCCTATCCTAAAATAGGAAAACCCCGAATCTTTGCTTTTGAAACTATGAAGCGTTTACAACATGATGGCCACCGTTTGATACTATGGACATATAGAAGTGGTTCTAAACTTGATGATGCTGTTGAATTTTGTAAAGAAAACGGCATTACATTTTATGCTGTAAATCAGAGTTTTCCTGAAGAACAATATGATAATAAGGTTAGTCGAAAAATTTATGCTGATATATACATAGACGACAGAAATATTGGTGGTGTTCTAGGTTGGGGAGAAGTTTATCAATTAATAACCAATCAAACTCTCGACATCAAAGAACCAAAACGTAAAAAAGGATTTTTAGGTCTTTTCAAATAAAAATTACATCATTTCAAAATAAGCTCTATCAATGTCTTCTCTGTGATCAGGATGCGCTATGTCAACCAAGGATTTTACACGTTCCTGAATCGTTTTTCCATATAAATTAGCAACACCATACTCGGTCACAACATAGTGAATATGTGCTCTGGTAGTTACAACTCCTGCTCCTGTTTTCAAGGCTGGCACTATTCTACTTATTCCTTTTTTAGTTACTGATGGCAATGCAATAATTGCTTTACCACCCTCACTCAAAGAGGCTCCTCTAATAAAATCCATTTGCCCTCCTACTCCTGAATACATTTTTGAACCAATAGAATCAGCACAAACCTGACCAGTAACATCAACTTCGATAGCAGAATTAATAGCGACCATTCTAGGATTTTGTTTGATTACAGATACGTCATTAACATAATCTGAAGATCGCATTTCAACAAATGGGTTATTATCAACATAATCATATAATCGTTTTGAACCCATTAAAAAAGTAGCTAAAGCTCTTCCAGGATTAACGCCTTTGTAATTCCCATTGATGACATCTTTCAAAATTAGATCAATAACACCATCTGAAAACATTTCAGTATGTAAACCTAAATCTTTATGGTTATGCAATCTAGACAATACAGCATTTGGAATATTTCCTATTCCCATTTGCAGCGTACTTCGGTCTTCAATTAAATTAGCCACATAGTCTCCAATTTTAGTTTCAATGGCAGTTGGTTCTGTAACAGGATGTGAAGGTAAAGGAATATCACACTCTACAAATGCATCAATTTCAGTAACATGAATAATCCCGTCACCAAAAGTTCTAGGCATTTGTTTGTTTACTTGAGCAATGACATGATCAGCATTGTCAATAGCAGCCAGTGTTGCTTCAACAGAAACACCAAGAGAACAATACCCATGTTGATCTGGAACTGACACGTGAATTAATGCCACTTTAACATCAACAATATTACGTTTAAATAATAATGGTACTTCACTCAAGAAAACTGGCGTATATGAGCCATTTCCTGCTTTTAAGGTATGACGTACATTTCGTCCAATAAAAAAAGAATTGACATGGAAGCTTTTTGCATATTCAGGATTAGCATAAGGTGCTTCTCCTTCGGTATGTAACTGACAAATTGTTACATTTCTCAATTCATCGTGTCTGTCGGCAAGTGCCTTTATAAGCAAAGATGGTGCAGCAGCAGCTGCTTGAATATATATTTTATCGTTTGATTTTACTACTTTAAGAGCTTCTTCAGCACTGACTGCTTTATACATATGATTTTGATTTTATGATGGTACAAAATTACTATAGAAAAGGCATTTAAAAACTGTCAAATATCATATTTATGTTAAAATTTTAAATTTTAATTTTGAGTATCTTTGCACATATTTTTGAAAGATGATTATAGTAAAAACAAAAGAAGAAATAGAATTAATGCGCCAAAGCGCGTTAGTGGTTTCCAAAACACTAGGAATGCTAGCTAAAGAAATTAAAGAAGGCATTACCACCAATCAATTAGATACACTTGCTGAGGATTTTATAAGAGCTCAAGGTGCTGTGCCTGGCTTTTTAGGATTGTATGATTGTCCGTCAACCTTGCTCTGCAGTGTAAATGAAGCTGTGGTCCATGGTTTACCTACAGATATACCTTTAAAAAATGGAGATATTGTATCTGTAGATTGTGGTGCACTGATGAATGGCTTTTATGGAGACCATGCGTATACATTCGAAATTGGAGAGGTAGCTGCTGAAACAAAAAAATTGATTGAGGTGACCAAAGAGTCTTTATATGTTGGTATACGCGAATTGAAAGTTGGAAATCGTGTTGGAGATGTTGGTTATGCTATTCAAAACTATTGTGAAGCTCATGGCTACGGTGTTGTAAGAGAACTTGTTGGTCATGGAATTGGTCGAAAAATGCATGAAGACCCAGAAATGCCAAATTATGGTCGTAGAGGTCGTGGAAAGAAATTTATTGAAGGTATGGTTGTTGCGATCGAACCTATGATAAATGGAGGAACGCATCGCGTCAAACAACTTAAAGATGGCTGGACAATTGTCACCCAAGACGGGAAACCAAGTGTTCATTTTGAACATGATATTGCTATAGTTGATGGTAAACCTGAAATTTTATCAACATTTGCTTATGTTCATGAAGCTTTAGGAATTGTTTCAAATGAAGAAGATGAGTTTAGAAAAGAAGCCTTAGTGCTCTAAAATGAAGCGCCTTTTTAAACTTATATTAAACACCATTCCGAGACCTATTCTAATTAGGTTAAGCTATATTGCTCGTCCGATACTCGCCTTTTTTTTAAGAGGAAATCAATTTACAGATCCTATTGACGGCAAATCTTTCAGAAGCTTTCTACCTTATGGTTACGGTAATCAGCGTAACAATGTCTTGTCTCCTTCAACACTCTCGTTAGAACGTCATAGATTGCTTTGGTTGTATCTAAAAAATGAAACCGATTTTTTTTCAGCAGAGAAGAAAGTCCTACATTTTGCACCTGAACAATGCTTTCTGAAACGCTTCAGAAACTTAAACAATATTGAGTATACTACGACTGATTTAGAATCACCTATTGCTGATGTAAAAGCAGACATTTGTAACCTTCCGTTTGATGATGAAAGCTACGATGTAATTTTATGTAATCATGTGTTAGAACACATTCCAGATGACACGAAAGCTATGCAAGAATTGCATCGTGTGATGAAGCCTGGAGGTTATGGTATTTTTCAAATTCCGCAAGATTTATCTAGAGAAAAAACCTTTGAAGATGATTCTATAACAAATAAAGATGAGCGCGCAAAAATCTTTGGTCAATACGATCATGTTCGTGTCTATGGTCGTGATTATTTTGATAAACTCCGAAGCATCGGATTTCAAGTTGAGGAAGTTGATTATACAACTCAACTTTCCGAAGAAAATGTTATTAAGTATTGCTTAGCTAAAGGTGAAATTATTCCTGTGGTTTACAAATAAAAGCTAATCTTTAATCACTTTATAGGTCAGTTCGTTCCCATTCACGCTTAATTGTACCAGATAAATGCCATCAGTTAAGGCAGACATATCGATTGTATTGTTATTTGGTTCAAAAGTAAACGCTTTAATTCTCTGTCCTAAAAGATTAAAAATTTCAACATTTTCCATTATTGAATTTGATTGCATATGTAAAACATCGTTTACTGGATTAGGAAATAATTTAACCTCTGCCAGTTGAAACTCTTGAGTTGATAAGCTTGCATCTTGAACTGTAAGATCAAACCAGCTTGAACCTCCTCTATCTACAGTATCATCATTCCAGACTTGGATGTAATATCGTGTTTCCATAGTAACTGAAATATCAATAAGTTGCGTACCACAAGCATTGTCTACTTGCGTTATATCGCCACAATAGTCTCCTTCCCAAAGTTGTAAATAAAAGCCTGCTTGAACAAAAACATCAATAATCGTATTATCTTCTGAGTCAAATACAAACCAAACATCCTTGCGATTCGCAATGTCATTGCAACTAGGTGTTTGCGAAGATGTCGTCGCAAATTCATTATTAGCTGTTATGGTTTCTCCTATAGTCAATAAATAAGGTGTATATCCACAATTATCATTTGAATTAACACCACAACCATATTCTGCTTCAAAAACACTATTACATCCTGGAGCGTTGTTTTCAAAAGTTCCACGTAACATTTCATATTCTTCAATATTACTCGTAAAAAAATTGCAGACATTTTCTGAACTACACATTGATAAATTTGGATTATTTCTAATTACTAGATCATAAACCAACCAATCTCCAGCCCATATACCACTGATATCAGTTAGGCTAAGATTATTCTCTATATATAGATAATCTTCAAAACCACTGAACATAGTACCATTTAGAGTTTGAAGGTTATCATTATCTGATATACTTATAATTTCTCCATTAATTTCGTGAAGACCAGTTAAATCAATAAGACTATCATTATCTGAAATCGATGTAAATTCTCCTGCACCATAATTTTCTAAACCATTCAAATTAATTAGCGAATCATTGTTATCAATATAAAACCATGTTAAAGGACTAAAGGAGTTTGGAGCACCTTCAACACTAGTTAACATAGGATTATCACTAATACTAAAAGAACTTTCAAAACCAGATCCACAAACAAAATTTTCTAAACCATCAATAGTCAATAATGACGCATTGTTATTAATATCAAATGAAGTCCCAGTACCTTCAACATAACGTATGAATAAATTAGGGTTTAAACCAATAGTATTTTGTAAAACAAGATTACCACTAATTGAAAAATACGTACATGATTCTATCTGGCTCAGCCCACTTAAATCTGTTATATCATCACCAGAAATAAAAAAGTAACCAACTTCTGTACAGTTAGGATAATCTATAGCTAAAGCATCTATTTGGGCTTGTGATGTAAACGTGCCTCCAGTAGGTGGACATTGGCTAAAACACAGAAATGGGAAAGCGAATAACAATGGTAGTAATTTATTCATATTTAGACATTTATGCTAAATATACAAAATTATGAATACTATTCTTTTGGAAAATGATTTAAGTTAATTGTTTCAAACTCTTGGTTTTCGTTCTCAAAAACCATGAATACTTTTAATTCTGGATGTGATTTTAAAAACTCAGTGACTTTTTCGATTCCCATCGCTTGAAACGCTGTAGCATAAGCATCAGCAGTCATACAATCTTCAGCAATAACAGACACACTTAAAATATTCGTTTTACTTGGATAACCTGTTTTCGTGTCTATTATGTGAGCATAGCGATTGCCCTGTTCGTCTGTTTTAAATTTTCTATAGGTTCC
The DNA here is from genome assembly GCF_000826645.1 of Psychroserpens mesophilus. Lineage (GTDB taxonomy): Bacteria > Bacteroidota > Bacteroidia > Flavobacteriales > Flavobacteriaceae > Psychroserpens > Psychroserpens mesophilus. The sequence continues at coordinate 495,779 of NZ_JXJP01000001.1, read as the reverse complement.
TGAAGTTGCCATTCCTACATTTGAAAGCGTAATAGCTTTTAAAACCGATTGCTCGCCATCAAAACGAGGTTCATCCAATCCGACTCGCCAAGGCGATTCTTTTTCGATATTGATTCCGTTAGCACGAATCTCTCCTCCTATTTCAACAAGATAATTACTGATATTTTTATCTTCAAGAAAATCTGCAATCACATCAACACCATAGCCTTTTGCAATGGCATTGAACTCGAGATAAGTTTGTGGGTGTTTTTTTATTTTATGATCTATCATCTTCACCTTATCAAAACCTACAAAACGCATGAGGCTGTCGATGGTGGTACTATCGGTTAGAAATTTATTTTTATCAGCTCCAAAACTCCATGCATTTACTACATCACCAATGGTTGGATCAAAAGCACCTTCAGTAGTTTTATAAATTTTTTTCGAGGCCGAAAATACGGATTCAAAATGCTTATCTATATTAACAGGCTCATTGCGATTCAACTTTGAAATATCTGAATCTGGAATGTAAGTCGACAAAGATTGATTAACGACTGCGAACAAACTGTCAAACTGCTTCGAGTAATCTTTTTCAGAATTATATATCACAGAAAATGAAGTCCCAAAAACGGGTCCAGAAATTTTGGTGTTTTCTAAGGATAATTGAACTTGTTTGGACTCCTCTTTACAAGAGAACATCAGCAATAGTAAAATTAAAAATTTAATTGGCTTCATTTAATTTAGATTTGGTTCAATAACCTGAATACCATTATATTCTATTAGGTATTCTTCATTTAGATAAACAGGCAAATCTTGGCCTTTAGGGTTTCCTAGACCAACACCAGCATACAAAACTTTAGCATCTTTATCGAAGGCATGTTTTTTAAACGTTTCCATCCAAACCACATCATAATTATTAGGGTTTTCAGGAAGGATCACTGCTTTCACAATGACGAAAAAGTACTGACTATTTTTATCAATACATACAAATTGTGGATGCTTTTTCAGCTTGCTATTAATGGCGACAAATTCAAAACCACGCTGTTCTAAATCTTTTCCAACATGGTTCATGGCAAGATTATGGAGTTCTTGTTTTGTTAGTGCTTTACTCATATGGCAAAGATACGAACTTGCCCTATAACCATCATAAGAATTATTTGTCGAATACTCAACGATGACATTTTAAGGTCATAACGATGTACAATTAATTAACCATAAAATCTAAAACATATGAAAAAGTATTTCATTTTACTCGTATTAACATTTGCTTTATTTAATTGTTCTTCAGATGATGACAGTACTACTGTCATTCAAGAAGGAACATTAGCAGATCTTAAAAACTGGGCAAACCCCGAAATTATTGAGGCTATTGAAAATCAAGGATTCATTATTCACGAAGGAATTAATCCACCAAATATAGAAGGTTCATATCAAATTAGTCCGAGAGTTTTAGAAGCTACTAATGTGTCAAATGATTTCCCAATTGGCACAACATTTTTTCGAATAAACTTAATGTTTGGTGAACAAAACAACAATTCGCTAACCGTTAACTTTGTTGGAGAAGAGCTAAATCAAAGTGGCGATGTGCACAACACACAATCAGTAGAAAACTTCCTTGAAAACTCGTATATAACTGGTAGTGGCAATTCATTTACTGTATTTTTCAAAGTTACTGAAGTCAATGGAAACGGCAACGAAGCTCGAATTCTATACGCTTTTTCTGGGAACATTACTGAAGATGGGATAGCTAACATTCAAAATGCATTGTTTATGCTAAATAATTTCGGACAAGACGGAATCTTTATCGCAAATAATACTGGACGAATTTTTAGAGATTCAGACGAACTTGCAGAACATTTAGTACAGTAAAACGTAGCTATTTGAATCTTACGAATTTTGAATTTCCAAAGGTATAATTAGAAACCTGAATAATTTGATTTTCTTTAAGTTGATACCAAGGCGATATATTTGAATCTTCCAGGTTTTTAACCAAATGTACACTTTGCGCTGGTGTATTCCCTTGAAACAAAAGATACAGCTTGTCGCCTTTATCATTGATAATCTCATCGCAAATCATAACAATATGACCTGGAGAACCTCCTTTAATGAGCATATCTCCTATTTGCAAGTCTGATTCCTCAACAGATTCAAGTTCATTAAAAAGAGATAAGGTGCCAGAATACATATAAATTAAATTGAGATAATTATAAAAATTCTCTTTAGAATGATTGGTTTTGGCAGTTTTATAGAAATTAACTTTATTTCCATTAATCTTAGGTCTGTAACCTTCAGCATAGTTAGTCCATAAACAATAATGCCCTGAAGTAAAATTAAAACCAATCTCGGCTTTTCTATTGTGATCCCAAAGGTATTCACTTCGTATTCTAATAAGTGCATCAGCACATTGCTGTAAGCCATTTTCAGGCACTGGAATTTCTAAAATACCAATATGTCCACCTTGCCAGAAATAATGGGATTCGTCATAGTTTATAATCTTACTTCCAAAAGGTTTTAAGCTATAGTTTCTCAAATATTCCTGAAAGCTTTCTTTTGGATAAGGAACACGTTGGTAACCTTCTGGCACATTTACTCTGGTAAAGATGGTTAGGCTATCCTTATTAATCAGATTTGGTGTAGCATCTAATTTCGTTACAACAGTATCAGTAATCTTTTCAAGAGATCTAGACTGAACTGTATAAGCAGCCAGAATGCATATAATAATTACTGTTGAAAAAACCTTACTCATAGTTTTAGAACGTCAGATTTTTGAGTTTTCGTATTTGAAACACAAAAAAGTATTGTTTTAAATTAATCATATCTGAATACTCACAAAACCACAAACCTCTCTTTTAAAACCATTTACATCAATAAAACTTAATTTTTTTAGTATCTTTAAATTGAATATTAAACCTAACAACATGAAGCTATTACTAAAATGATAAGCTTTTAATTATGGCTCATAAATTATTAAAACTATATAGCTTTTTACTTTATATACTTGCAATAATTACCTTCTTCTTTATAGGCATCTCCATAGCAGACATTGTTGGTGCTGGAAAAAATCAAGGTCTGGCTGGTGGTGCAATTGTTCTGGGTTATGCTGTTGTCGGTTCGGTTATCGGACTTATACTGTCGCTTTTGATAGCAAATAAAACGAATAGAAAAGTTATTTTCAGACTTAATTTAATTTTAGCGCTATCTATTTTAGGTTTTATAGCTTATTATCAAATTAGGTATCAAAATCGGCAGGAAGCCAAAATGAAAAAACAGCAGAAAACAGAACTTCCCAAACAACAATCTACCCAAATCAGTAAACCCTTTGATGATTAAATTCAAATAAAAAAACCAACTCCATGGAGTTGGTTTTTTGTTTTAGATGAGATTCTGAAATAAATTCAGAATGACATTATATTGAATTTTGAATATTATCCTCCGAAATCATCAAATCTGATATGCTCATCTGGAATACCAAAATCTTCACCCATTTTCTGAACGGCTTGGTTCATTAATGGAGGTCCACAGAAATACAATTCAATATCTTCAGGAGCTTCATGGTGGTTTAAGTAATTATCAATTACACAGTTATGTATGAACCCAACAAAACCATCTCCTTCTTCATCGTGAATATCTTTTTTAACTTTCCAATTATCTTCTTCCATAGGTTCAGAAAGTGCCATGTAAAATTTGAAGTTTGGAAAATCTCTTTCTAATTTTCTAAAGTGTTCAATATAAAATAATTCTCTTTTCGAACGTCCACCATACCAATAGGTTACTTTTCGACCCGTTTTGATGGTTCTAAACAATTGATATAAATGTGAACGCATTGGTGCCATACCTGCTCCACCACCAACGTATAACATTTCGCTATCTGACTCATTAATAAAGAATTCTCCATAAGGACCAGAAATTACAACTTTATCACCTGGCTTTTGGTTGAAAATGTATGATGATGCAATACCTGGATTAACATCCATCCATGCATTTTTAGCACGATCCCAAGGCGGAGTTGCAATACGAACATTTAACATGATCTCACGACCTTCTGCTGGATAAGAAGCCATTGAGTAAGCTCTTTCAACAGTTTCGTCATTTTTCATGACTAATGGCCAAAGACCAAACTTATCCCATTCAGCCTGAAACTTATCAGGAGTTTCGTGCTCTTCAGGATGCGCCGTGATATCCATATCTGAGAACTTAACTTCACAAGGTGGAATTTCAATTTGAATATACCCACCAGCTTTATAGCCCATATCTTCAGGAATCTCAACAACAAATTCTTTAATGAATGATGCTACGTTATAATTACGTACAACGGTAGCTTCCCATTTTTTAATTCCGAAGACTTCTTCAGGAATTGTAATTTCCATATCCTGTTTCACCTTAACCTGACAAGATAAACGCGCACCTTCTTGTAATTCTTTTCTGCTGAAATGAGGTGTTTCTGTCGGTAAAGCTTCACCACCACCAGAAAGCACATGACATTCACATTGGATACAAGTTCCACCACCACCACATGCCGATGGTAGGAATATTTTTTCAGCTCCAAGAGTTGTTAATAACGTATTTCCAGAAGCGACTTCAATTTCTCGTTCTCCATTGATCAATATTTTTACTGGACCAGATGGTGATAATTTTTGTTTTACAAATAATAACAGAGATACTAGAATTAATGTTACTAGTAAAAATGCTGCTACTGTTGCTAAAACGGTTCCTAAGGTTCCTGCTGCTAAAATCATACTACTCTTCTATTTTAGTGTTGTTAGCTAATTCTGTATTCATTTCAGTTGGTACAACTTGTGCTGCAACTGTTGTTTCTTCTTTTGCTTCTTCGTCTCCACCAGTTAACATTCCTCCAAAACTCATAAAACCAATAGCCATAAGTCCTGTAATGATAAATGTTATACCTAATCCTCTTAAAGCAGGTGGCACATTAGAATATCTAATTTTCTCGCGAATAGCTGCAATAGCTAATATTGCCAAGAACCATCCAATACCAGATCCAATACCATACGTAGTAGCCAATCCTAAGGTTGCTATTTCTCTAGATTGCATAAATAAAGAGCCACCTAAAATGGCACAGTTTACTGCAATTAATGGTAAGAAAATACCAAGAGAATTATATAGTGATGGAGAAAATTTTTCAACTACAATTTCTACCAGTTGCACCATGGTTGCAATAGTTGCAATGAACATGATAAATGATAAGAAACTTAAATCATAATCTGCATATTCTGCTCCTAACCAAGATAAAGCTCCAGGCTGAAGTACGTACTGATCCAATAACCAGTTTAAAGGCACTGTTATTGCCAATACGAAAATTACTGCAGCTCCAAGACCAACTGCTGTTGATACCTTTTTAGATACAGCCAGATAAGAACACATTCCTAAGAATGTAGCAAATACCATGTTGTCTATAAATATCGATTTAAAAAATAATTCTATGTGTTCCATATTTTTTATTTTGATGTGATCCTGAAACATGTTCAGGATGACTTATCTGTTTAATCTTCTACTAATGCTTTATTTCTTGTACGTTGTACCCAAATAATGATTCCAACCACGATTAACGCCATTGGTGATAATAACATAAATCCGTTATTCTCATAACCAAAAGCATATAATCCTGTCTTTTCAATAGGATCTCCTAAAACAGGAATACCAAGTAAAGTTCCAGAACCTAAAAGTTCTCTAAAGAAACCTACAATAATCAATATCACAGCATATCCTAATGCATTACCAATACCATCTAAAAATGATCGCCATGGTCCGTTACCTAAAGCAAAAGCTTCAAAACGTCCCATAATGATACAGTTTGTAATGATCAATCCGACGAATACAGAAAGTGTTTTACTCAATTCATAAGCAAAGGCTTTCAGTACTAAATCAACAATAATAACTAACGTTGCTACAACAATAAGTTGCACGATAATTCTGATTTTTGATGGAATGATATTTCGCATTAATGAGATCACCACGTTACCAACACCTAATACAAATAATACAGATATTGACATAACAATTGATGCTTCTAATTCGGCAGTAATTGCTAAAGCAGAACAAATACCTAATACCTGAATTGTAATTGGATTATTATCTGCTAAAGGATCTTTTATTAAAGCTGCGTCTTTTTTTGAAAGTAGTCCCATATTAGTTAGCTTGTTTTTTTAAGTTATCAAAATAAGGCTTGTATAATTTCAAGTCACTTTTTATCATAGCTGAAACACCATCACCTGTAATCGTAGCACCTGCAATAGCATCAACCTCGTTATCCATTTTATCTTCATTTTTAGGATCAGCATTTCCTTTGGCAACTGTGATACCTTTAAATGCACCAGATTCAGTTAACAAATGCTCACCATAGAAATCGTCCATAAAATAGCGTTGCTTAATATTTGCTCCCAAGCCAGGTGTTTCGCCCTTATGATCAAAATAAGCGCCTTGTACAACCATGTTCTCATCTATAGCAACATATCCCCAAATAGCATCCCAAAGTCCTTTGCCATAAATCGGAGCTACATAAACCGTTTTTCCTTCTTTATTTTTTCCTACAAACAAAGGCAATTTTCTTGCTTTGCCATCTTTCGCGTTTGATTTCTGTTTTTTGACATCAATTAAATAAGGTTCTTGACCATTATTAGCATCCATATATTCTTGCCTGGTCATCTGACTTATCATCTTACCATCTTTAACCTCAAGAACTATTTGCTCAGACACTTTATCTGAAAACAATTTTGGTGCTTCTTCAGTAGATACAAAAACAGCACTACTCTCATCATTATTATTTACACCCATTGCATAGAGAATGTTTTGTTGTTTCTCTAAACGTTGGTTTTCTGTAATCGTAGGCTTTAATGAAGCAGCTAAGTAAGCTAATAATGAACCTACAACTAATACCATTATTATGGCAAATATTACAGTGTACGAATTTTTATCTGTTCTCTTTTCCATCGTTAGGCTGTTTTAACTTTTAGACGTTTCATACGACGTTTTACATTTCCTTGTACAACATAATGATCTATAGTTGGTGCAAAAACGTTCATTAATAATATCGCCAAGAATACACCTTCTGGGTAAGCTGGGTTAAATACACGAATCATAATGGAAATGAAACCGATCAAGAAACCATAAATCCATTTTCCTTTATTTGTTTGTGAAGCAGTTACAGGATCTGTAGCCATGTAAACAGCTCCAAACAGAATACTACCGATAATTAAATGTTGCCAGAACGGCACACTCATTAAACCATAGAACTTACTTGAATCTCCAATCCATCCCATATCTACAACACCATTGAATATAAGTCCCATAACTAAAGCACCTATTAATGTTGATACGATAATTCTCCAGCTTCCGATTTTAGTAAAAATTAGGAAAAGAGCACCAATTATGATTAAAAATTTCGAAGTCTCACCAACTGAACCAGGAATGATTCCCCAGAACATATCCCAGTAGTCATAGGCTACAGAATTATTCTGCGCATAAGCTCCTAAAATTGTTTCTCCAGAAATAGCATCGAGGTTTTCACCAGCTGCAATCATTTGATCACGTTCAACTGCACCATGAACCCAAACTTTATCACCTGACATCCATGTTGGATAAGCGAAGAATAAGAAAGCTCTAATCGTTAATGCTGGATTTAGAATATTCATTCCTGTACCACCAAATACTTCTTTACCAATCACAACACCAAACACAACTGCAACAGCTAACATCCATAAAGGAATATCAACAGGCACAATTAATGGTACTAACATACCAGTTACAAGGTAACCTTCTTCTACCTCATGCCCTTTGATTACTGCAAATAAAAACTCTACAGCAAGTCCAACACCATACGATACAATCACCAGTGGTAATACCTGCCACAATCCAACAACAAGGTTATCCCATGTCCAGAACGTAGATCCTAAAAACCCGCTAGAAGCTTCAATCTCTCCAAGAGCCAAGTAATGTTGATAACCAGCATTAAACATACCGAAGATCAAGCAAGGAACTAAAGCCATGATGACTGTATTCATCGTACGCTTTAAATCATCAGCTACCTTAATATGAGTTCCGTTGTGAGTAGTCTCATTTGGTAAGTATAAAAAGGTATGGAGTGCATTAAATGCAGGCGCCATTTTCTTTCCTTTATACTTTTCTTTTAAATTATGTAAATTACTTTTTAAACCCATTATCCTATTTCTTTAAGCATTAAGTCTAAACCTTTTCTAATAATATCCTGATGTGGTTGTTTAGACACACAAACAAATTCAGTCAAAGCAAAATCTTCAGGAGCAACTTCGTACATTCCTAAAGCTTCCATTTCATCTAAATCTTCATACATACAAGCTTTTAAAATTTGCATTGGGTAAATATCTAAAGGAAATACCTGCTCATAAGTTCCCGTAGTTACAAACGCACGATGCTCTCCGTTAGTATTGGTATTTAAATCGTATTTTTTCTTAGGATTTAACCAAGAAAACGTTAAGGCTCTTGACGTAGAAATCTTATTAAAAACTGGTTTATTCCAACCAAAAAATTCATAATCATCACCTTCAGGAATTACAGAAATCAAATTGTCGTAATATCCTAAACTCCCATCTGGTTTTAATTGCTTACCTGACAATACGTTTCCAGAGATGATACGATCGTTACCATCTTTATCAACACCATTATCATAAACCATGGTAGCAACTTCACTTCCTATTTTCGTTTTGAAATATCTTGGTTTCTTAACAGATGATCCTGCTAAAGCAACAATACGCTCAGCATTAAATTTTCCTGTAAGCAATAATTCTCCGATGATCACAAGGTCTTGTGCGCTAACAGTCCAAACAACTTCTCCTTTATTTACCGGATCAATTTTATTGATGTGCGTTCCAACATTTCCTGCAGGATGCGGACCAGATACTTTATGAATAGTCGCATCACTCATATTTGCCAGTGGCGAATTATTAGACCCAACAGAAACATGAACCTGACCTTCAGTTAATTTTGCCAAAGCAGAAATAGCGGCTTGTAACTGAGCTTCTTTACCTTGTAATACAAAATCTAAATCGGCAGCTAGAGGTGCTGTGGCATAGCCAGAAATAAAAATCGCTTTTGGTGATTTCTCTGGGTTAGCAATAACATCATAAGGTCTTTGCTTGATAAAAGGCCAACACCCTGAAGCCAATAAATGAGCTTTGGTTGTTTCGGCATCTGAGTTCATATTGAACTTACCATAATCCTTATAAGACTGTTCTTTATCTGCTTGAATTTTAACAGCATCAATACGTCGCTTAGGACCTCTTAATACTTCAATCACAGTTCCTGAAACTGGAGATACAAATTGTACGGCTTCATTCGATTTATCATAAAAGATAACTTCGCCAGCTTTTAAGCTTGCACCTTCTTTTGCTACAAGTTTTGGAATGACGCCGTGAAAGTCCTCAGGTCTTATCGTGCAGAAATTACTTATAATGGCTTGTTCTACTGATTTTTCAGCTTCGCCTACAAGTTTTATATCTAGACCTTTTTTAATCTTAATGTCTTTTGACATACGCTTTTTATTGAAATTAGTTGTCTAAAAATCGGTGCAAAAGTACGAATTAATTGAGTAAAAAAATAGCATATTAACGAAGTTTGTTATTTTTATTCGTTCTAAATAAATTACTATTTCTAATAAAAAGAAGGTGAAAGCGTAAGGTAGACTTCAAAAATAAAGTCGTCTATTGAAACGTAAAATTCAAGAATATCCCTCGCGTTTTCATGGTCGTTATATTACTCGTCCACGGACTGTCAGGATCTACATCTCTCACAAGTTCATCATTTAAAGCAAACACACCACGTATTGAAGGCGAGAATTTAAACCATTGGTTATAAAAATCAATACCGAAACCAAGCTCATAAAACAGAACATTTTTTTTGGTTCTAAACTGACCAGCACTATTATCATCTGGATTTTCCTCATTACTCGACAAGTTTAAAGACGTTGAAATACCAGCAAGAATAAATGGCTTAAAGTTGTTAAGTCGTTTGGTAGAAACTTTCAATAACAACGGAAAATGCACGTAAGTAGATTTAACCTCTCTCAGTAAATCCGAATTATTAAACTCAATACCATTAAAATAACTTGGATCATACATCAAATTTCGTTGTGTAATAAAAAGTCCAGGTTCAAATCTCAGATCTAAGTATTCTGTAATACGCAAATTAGAAACTAACCCAACACTGAAGCCTACATTAGTTTCAACAAGAATATCTTTTAAATCTTCCTCATAGTTGAACTGATAGTCATAACTATTTAACCCAAGAAAAAATCCCCATGACAAACGTGCTTTATCAAAGTTCTCGTTATTTTTAATTTTTTCCCTACTGAATAATTGTGCAGACGCAGTTTGCGATACAATAAACAAGGCTAAGATTATAAAAACTCTCTTCATAAATTTACATTATGCTTTGGATGCACTGTAAATAGTTGCAACACCAAAGGTCTGTGGTTGATCTACAACGTTAATAAACCCAGTTTTACGTAAAATATTGTTTAAGGCCTCTCCAAAAGGAAAAACCGAAGCCGATTCACATAAATACGAATAAGCCGATTGATCTTTTGAAAAGACTTTTCCAATAGTAGGCAAAATATATTTAGTATAAAAGTTATAACCTTGTTTATATGGTGTTTTTGTTGGCATTGAAGTTTCCAGAATTACAAAAATGCCTTCAGGTTTTAACACGCGATAAATTTCGGCCAATCCTTTTTCAAGTGTTTCAAAATTTCTAACTCCAAAGGCTACTGTTATGGCATCAAAGGAATCATCTTCAAAAGGTAAATTTTCAGAATCACCAATTACCATACTAATTTTATCATCTAAATTTTTAGTATTGATTTTCTTTCGTCCAACTTCAAGCATGCCGTCGCTTATATCCAATCCAACAATTTCTTTTGCAGTTGTTTTAGCTAAACTTATTGCCAAATCCCCTGTTCCAGTTGCAATATCTAAAATATTTTCCGGATTCGTTTTAGCAACAATATCAACAACTTTATTTCTCCATTTAATGTCTATACCAAAAGAAATAACACGGTTTAATCCGTCATATTCCTTTGAAATATTGTCAAACATTTGAGTGACCTGTTGCTTTTTATTTAGCTCACTATCTTTATACGGTTTTACTTTTGACACCTTCAATTTTTTTGCAAATATAGATAACTATCTTGTAGTAATTAAGAATTTACGCTATGAATTATTATCAAGCCTCATTTACATTAATTGAGATATTATTGTAGTATATTTGTATGTTTTTTCAATACAATTTATTTAATGAAAATAATAATTGCTGGAGCAGGAGAAGTCGGATTTCACTTGGCAAAACTATTGTCTTACGAATCTCAAGAGATTACACTAATTGATATTGACAAAGAAAATTTGTCTTATGCAAATGACCATTTGGATATCCGTACAATCAAAGGTGATGTGACATCTATAGCAATCTTAAAAGAAGCCAGAATCAATACTTCTGAACTTTTCATAGCTGTAACCTCGTCTGAAACAACCAATATTACAGCATGTGTGTTAGCCAAACAACTGGGTGCTAAGCGAACTATTGCCAGAATATCGAACTCGGAGTTTATTGATAATAAAGATGATGTTGGGTTTACAAAATTTGGAATCGATGAGCTTATCTCACCAGAAGCTCTTGCAGCCAGCGAGATAGAATTACTTCTAAATCAATACGGATTTAATGACACTTATGAATTTGAAGAAGGCGCATTAACGATGTTAAGTTTACGCCTCTCAAGAACAGCATCATTTGTTGGTAAAACGGTTAAGGAAGCTGCTCAGGTTTTTCCTGAACTTCATTTTATTCCAATTGCAATTCAACGTTTTGGAACCCAATACACAATTATCCCTAGAGGCGACACTCAGTTTAAAGAGGGAGATAAAGTTGTTTTTATGACTTCAAAAGGTGGTGACGACGAACTTTTTGAACTTTCAGGACGCGTGAAATCTGAAGTGAAAAATGTAATGATTCTGGGTGGAAGCAAGATTGGATTTAAAACTACTAAAGATCTTTGTGAAAGCAAGTTTAATGTAAAAATCATTGAAAAAGATAAGGATATTGCTTTTGAACTTGCTGATGATTTACCTAATGCATTGGTCATTAATGGTGACGGTAGAAACGTTGAACTTTTAGAAGAGGAAAACATTGGTGATATGGATGCTTTTATTTCTGTTACTGGTAATTCCGAAACGAATATTATGTCTTGTTTGGTGGCTAAATCTAAAGGTGTTAGAAAAACCATTGCACTTGTAGAAAATATGGATTACTACCAGCTTTCGCAATCCATTGGCATCGATACGCTTATTAACAAAAAACTTTTAGCCGCTAACAATATTTTTAGATATATTAGAAAAGGTGAAGTTTTGGCCATGACAAAACTTAGCAATATGAATGCGGAATTATTAGAGTTTGAAGTCAATTCTCCAAATTCTAAAATCACAAAAAAATCTATTAAAGATTTAGATTTTCCCAGATCTGCAATTATTGGAGGCATTATAAGAAACGAAACAGGAATCATCCCTCTTGGAAGCTTTCAAATTCAGGAAGGCGATAAAGTTGTTGTATGTTGCTTACCAAGATCCATATCAAAAGTTGAATCTTTTTTCTTTTAGACTAATACTAAGCTCCTAGAAACAGACTAATGAAACTTAATTTCAAAATCATTTTCCATTTTTTCGGACTGTTATTATTGTTCAATGGAGGCTTTATGCTTTTGGCTGCTCTCATGAGTTTCATATACAAAGATGGCGCAACAGCTAAAATTTTATTATCTGGGATTTTAGTTGTTATTGCTGGAGGCATTTTGATGGTCGCTACAAAAAATCACAAAAAAGAATTAAATAAACGTGAAGGTTATCTGGTAGTGTCATTTGGATGGATAGTCATGGCATTAACTGGTACACTACCCTATTTATTGACTGAATCTATTCCCAGTTTTACAAATGCTTTTTTTGAAACCATGTCTGGTTACACCACCACAGGAGCATCCATATTAAATGATATCGAAGCTCTCCCTGAAGGTGTTTTATTCTGGAGAAGTCTGACACACTGGATTGGTGGAATGGGAATAATTGTTTTAGCTATTGCTATTTTACCGTTACTAGGTATTGGTGGTATGCAACTTTTTGCTGCTGAAGCTCCTGGTCCTAATGCCGATAAATTACACCCTAGAATTACAGATACTGCGAAGCGTTTGTGGCTTATCTATTTTGGTTATACTGCTGCTGAAACAATTTTACTTCAAGTCGCAGGCATGTCTTTTTTTGATGCCATAAACCACTCGCTTTGCACCTTATCTACTGGTGGTTTTTCTACTAAAAATGCGAGTGTTGCCTTTTGGAACGGACAACCAGTTATTCAATACATCATTATTGTATTTATGTTTTTGGCTGGAACCAATTTTATTTTGAGCTATTTTGCGTTTAAAGGCAAAGTTCAAAAGGCTATTCGAGATGAAGAGTTTAAACTTTATTTTAAGTTTATCGCATTATTTACAATAATTGCAGCGCTTATCATTTATTTTAGAGCTGATTTTTCGATTTCATCAATTGATCATCCAATGATCTATGGGAAAGCTGAGGCTTCTATCCGTCATGCGTTGTTTCAAGTGATAGCCATTATTACAACAACAGGTTTTGTAACTGCCGATTACACATTATGGACACCTTTTCTGGTGGTATTCTTCTTCGGCTTAATGTTTTTAGGTGGTTCTGCAGGAAGTACCTCAGGTGGTGTTAAAGTTGTGAGACATATGATTATGATAAAAAACGGGTTCCTTGAATTCAAAAGAGCTTTACATCCAAATGCCGTATTACCTGTTCGTTACAATAAAAAAAGTGTTACGGGGAATATTGTATTTAACATTTTAGGGTTTTTCATCCTTTACATGATTTCATTCATAGTTGGTGCCTTGGTGTTTTCTATGTTTCAGATTGATTTTGAATCTTCTATCGGTCTTTCAGCTTCGAGTTTAGGAAATGTTGGACCTGCTCTTGGTAATTTCGGACCAGTAAATAACTATGCTGCATTACCAGCTCTTGGAAAATGGTGGTCGGCTTTTTTAATGCTTATTGGTCGTTTAGAACTCTTCACTGTTTTAATATTATTGACACCTTTTTTCTGGAGAAACAGATAAATTAGAACTATTTTTTTCAATTTTTAACACTTTTAAAATTTACTAGTAAATATAGGTAGTTCGGAAATTTTACCCTTGATTTTTAATGATTTAGAAGATATCTCGTTGTAACATTTATTTCAATTGTACGTCTTATTTGTATAATCATAAAAATCAACCATCATGGAATTAGTAATCACACAAGAATTAGAACCGTTACCCATACGTAGCTTAAAAACAGAATTTGAAACACCAGAAGGTATATTAAATTCAAACTATAAAAAAGTTGTTAAATGCAATTTAAACAACCACAATTCAAATTCAATCTTTGGTATTAAGCAACGTATAAAAAGCAGACAATATCAATTTACTTCAAGTATTGAAACTCTTTTAAAAGTGTCTGTTTTTGTAATCGTCTTAGCAGTAATTTTCTAATACTGCCTCAAAATCAGCTCTTTTAACTGATACGATTGAGCACTTACTCAAAACTATCTTTTACATTCGGAATTAATGACTTTTCGATTCGTGATTCACGTATATCGAAGCACATTATTTACTTTAGTTAGAACGTTTGACTTCTGAAGTATTTCAGAGCAAAAAAGATATCATGGGCTCAATCTCATCAATGAATGCTACCATAAATAATAACAGAAAACTATTAAAAAATGGTAAACGTGTACCATTCACTAAAATGAATGGAGGATCAAGTAACACTAAAGGTTACAAACCTTATGTATTACCTAAATTACAACCTCATGTACTTAGAAGAGTAAGAAGAAAAGTTAAAAGGGAAAACCGAAAACTACTAATAAAAAAATTACTCATTACTACTATAGTACTGTTAGTGTTGTTGTACTGGATTTATCAATTGAAATAATAAAACAAATGTCATACGATGTCAAAACAATTCTTGTTGTTGGTGCAAGTGGAGCTACGGGTAAACATGTTGTTGAAGAACTTCTGAATCATAATCACACTATCAAAATTGTGATAAGATCTAAAAACAGAATACCCGAGTATTGGAAAACTAATAAAAACATCACCATTACTGAAGCTAGTATTTTAAATTTAACTAATACCCAACTACAAGACTTGGTTAAAAATTGTGATGGTATTGTATCATGCTTAGGTCATACTTTAACTTTTAAAGGGATTTACGGACATCCTAGGAAGTTAGTTACAGAGACCGTTTCTAGGCTTACCCAGTGTGCCATTAAAAATGATTCTGATAAAAAGGTGAAATTTATTTTGATGAATACGAGTGGAAACAGAAATCGTGATTTAAATGAGCCTATTTCATTTGCACAACGAGCTGTTATCTTTTTGTTGAGATGCCTTTTACCTCCTCATGTTGACAATGAAAAAGCTGCCGATTTTCTGAGAATTAAAGTTGGACAACATCATAAAAACATAGAATGGATTGCTGTAAGACCTGATGGTTTAATAAACAAAGAAGAGGTTAGTGACTATGAAATTTATCCATCACCAATAAGAAGCGCCATATTTAACGCAGGTAAAGTAAGTAGAATAAATGTAGCTCACTTTATGGTTAACTTAATCAATTCAGATAAAGAATGGTCAAAATGGAAAGGACAAATGCCTGTAATATACAGTAAAGAAGATTAACTCAAAACTTCCTTAATGCGTTTGATAGCTTCAATAATCTGCTCTTGAGACGCAGCGTAAGAAATTCTAATACAATTAGGATTTCCAAAAGCTTCACCTGTAACCGTTGCAACATTAGCATGTTCTAATAAAAACAAAGACAAGTCTGTTGCATTGTTGATTGTTATTCCTTTAATGGTCTTTCCGAAGTAATAAGTCACATCTGGAAATACATAAAAAGCACCTTCAGGTTCATTAGTTTTAAAACCCTCAATATCATTAAGCAATCCTAAAATAAGCTCTCGTCTTACTTTAAATTCATCAATCATATATTGTACTCGAGAAGGTGGTTCGTTCAAAGCCGTAATAACAGCACGCTGTGCTATACAATTGGCTCCACTTGTAATTTGACCTTGCATCTTATTACATGCACGAGCTATTTCGGTTGGTGCACCAATGTATCCAATTCGCCAACCAGTCATTGCAAATGCTTTAGAAACACCATTTACTGTAACTGTTCTGTCGTACATATCATCAAATTGAGCCATGCTTGCATGTTCACCTACAAAATTGATATGCTCATATATTTCATCAGACACAACAATAATGTTTGGATACTTTTGCAAGACGTCTGCTAATGCTCTAAGTTCTTTTTTACTGTAAACAGATCCACTAGGATTACATGGCGAACTATACCAGATCATTTTAGTCTTTGGTGTAATTGCAGCTTCTAACTGTTCAGGTGTAAGTTTAAAATCGTTTTCAATTGAAGTTGTAACCTCAACAGGAACACCTTCGTTTAATTTTACAATATCACTATAACTTACCCAATACGGACAAGGTAAAATAACCTCATCTCCTTTATTTAAAATAACTGCAGCAATATTAGCCAGCGCTTGTTTTGCTCCAGTTGAAACCACAATTTGCGGTAAGGTATAATCCAGTTGATTATCCCTTTTAAATTTTGTAATTATAGCTTGCTTTAATTCCACATAACCATCAACAGGAGTATATGTATTGTAATTGTCATCAATAGCTTGTTTTGCAGCTTCTTTGATAAAATCAGGTGTATTAAAATCTGGTTCTCCAAGACTTAAGCCAATAATATCTTTTCCTTGCTCTTTCAACTCTCTTGCTTTTGCTGCCATAGCAAGGGTTGCAGAAGTTGACATATTTAAGACTCTTTCTGAAAGTAGGCTCATGTGTGATATGTTAGTTTTAAACGGTAAGTTACATTAAGCCATACTAGGTTTTCTACCTAATTCTTTTAATTGCTGATAATGCTCTGAAATGGCTGTCCAAATAGAATTGTATTCATTGTAAGGTAAGCTAAACTCATGAGCCGTTTCTCTTACAATTTTAGCTATATTTTTGTAATGTACGTGACTTATATTTGAAAACAAATGATGTTCTACTTGTCTATTTAATCCTCCTGTATAAAACTCAACAATCCAGCTTTTAGGAGAAAAATTTGACGTCGTAAACAATTGGTGAATCGCCCATGTGTTTTTCATATTACCATTCTCATCTGGCAAAGGCATTTCAGTATTTGGCATAACGTGGGCTAGTTGAAAAATCACACTTAAAATAATTCCAGCAGTATAATGCATAATTAGAAATCCGATTAACACTTGCCACCAAGCATATCCTAAAGCAATTGGCAAAACTACCCAAATAGAGTAATACAATATTTTGCCAATGATCAGCTTTGTCCATTGTGTCGCAGGATTAGGAAAATCGCCATAAGACAACTTACGTTTTAAGTAAATGTAAGTTTGTTTAAAATCTGTTGTAATTGCCCAGTTAACGGTTAACAATCCATATAGGAAAAAGGCATAGTACTTTTGATATTGATGAATTTTCAACCATTTAGAGTGCTTAGAAAAACGAATTATTCTTCCTGCATCAATATCTTCATCATGACCTTGAATATTTGTGTATGTATGATGTAAAACATTATGTTGCACCTTCCAGTTGTAATCGTTACCAGCTAAAATGTGAATACTACTTCCCATCAATTTATTAACCCATTTTTTACTCGAAAAAGAACCATGATTTGCATCGTGCATCACATTCATTCCTACTCCTGCCATCCCAATACCAATAACCATCATACTAATAATTTGCAACCAAACAGGCAAATCGATTGTTAATAAGAGTACAAGTGGCCCGAGTAATAATGTAAACATGATAATGGCCTTTGTATAAAGCTTCCAGTTTCCTGTCTTTTTAATATTATTTTCTTTGAAATAGTTATTTACGCGCTTGTTTAGTGTTCTGAAAAATTTAGCAGAATCTGTTCTTGAAAAAGATAGCGTTTGCTTTGTCATAGTTATGGTCTTTTTTAGTACTAACGAAAATTAAGTAGCCTTCGTATGAAGTAGCAAATATAAATAATAAAATCTGCCGTAATGCTAATAAAATGGTAAAAATATACACATAAAAATGCATACTTTTGTTGAAAATTCCAAACGATGCAACTCATAAAACAATATTTTCCTGATTTAACAGACTCGCAATTACATCAGTTTGAGCTGTTAGAAAATTTATACAAAGACTGGAACTTAAAGATAAATGTAGTATCTCGAAAAGATATTGACGAATTATATTTACGCCACGTCTTACATTCACTTGGAATTGCCAAAATAATTTCATTTCTACCAAACACAAATGTATTAGATGTTGGTACTGGTGGAGGTTTTCCAGGTATTCCTCTGGCGATTTTATTTCCTGAAACTCAATTCCATTTAGTAGATAGCATTGCAAAAAAACTAAAAGTTGTCAATGAAGTTGTTGAAGGTTTAGGTTTAACAAACGTAAAAACGTCGCATGATCGCGTTGAAAATATTGATGAGCAATTTGATTTTATTGTAAGCAGAGCTGTTGCTGTCATGCCAACGTTTGTACATTGGGTGAAAGGAAAAATAGCTAAAGAGCAAAAACATCACCTTAAAAATGGCATACTATATTTAAAAGGAGGCGACTTAACTGAAGAGTTAGCAACTTACAAAACTGCTACAATTTATAATTTAAGTGATTATTTTGAAGAAGATTTTTTTGAAACGAAAAAAGTGGTTCACTTACCTTTAAAGTATAAGGGATAAAAAAAGCTCTGTTGATCAACAGAGCTTTACTTTTTTTTTAAAAACTTATCTCTTAGAAAGACGTTGAAAGGTTTAAAGATAAACCTGTGTTTTCTGGTACAATTCTACATACACCACCAACACAAAATAATCCACCACGTTGTCTTCCATAATTAAGTGCTACTCTGGTCGCTCCTTTTGTATAGCTTCCACCGAAATTATAATAATGTATTTGTTCTTCTTCAATATCATTTCCATAATTATAGATGTCTGACGCATAAAAAGCAAGATGATTATTTACAACATACTCCAAAGTACCACCAGCCCAATTTTTAAAACCTTCTTTAGCGGATAAATGCTGTGCTTCAAGTCGTATTGAGCGTCCTTTGCTAAATTTCCTGGTCGTTTCTACCACGAAAATATTGGAATTTATTTGTTCATCATCTGGTATATAGGAACCTTCAATGGCTAAGTTTTTATTGATTGCTGTATTTTGGTAGAAAAATACACTACTCCAGTCTTTAGACCACTTCTTCTTAATTTCGATATTAATATCTTTATACAATTTTTCTCCAAATTTTAAAAACTCACTTGTATAGGATGAATTTGCCTGATCAAAAGTAGCATCCAGAAGTGACCAGTAAGACATATTTGCTGTTAATTTCGTACCATATTTACCTCCAAGAGCTGAACCTCTTTTGAACGTATAATACATATCAAACTGACCTCCTATTTCTCCTGCTTGTCCACCATAATTTTGAATAAAAAGAGCAGATTGCGCTTGATACAGATAAATGTTAGACAATAAATAATCTTGTTGTTTTGTTAAGGCTGGAATAAAATTAACACTACTCATTCCAAAAGGGTTATTACCTGGTTTAAGTAAATCACGTTCAGAGAAAAAAGACATGTTTTCCAAACGTCTGAAAGTACCAGATAAACCAAAACCTTTAACAGTATAACCTGTGGTTAATAAAATGGCACTTCCATCAAAGTATTTCCCTTCAATAATCTTTGGTTGACCTAAAGACGCTGAAGAAAACACAACATCTTCACCTTTTATCGAATATTCTGAATTAATAAAAAACTTTCCGAAGTCAACATCAAATCTAAATGCATAAGAGTTTACTAATTCTGGAAAGTCTTTATCGTCGAAAACGTTCGTGGGATCAAATTCATCAACAGGAGCAAGAAAATCTTCATTTTTACCAACGTAGCTTGCTCCAAAGTTAAATCTGGACAAACTTTCAATATTAAATACTTCTTTTAAATCAATACTTACATCTAGACCAAATACGTCACCTTCAGAATGTTCAAAACCAATTCTATTATTACCATACAAAGCCGTTAAATTTAAATAATCGGTTGGCATATATTTTATGCGTCCACCTCTTATGGCATTGTTAAGACCTAATTGTCGTTCTTCAAAAGCTCTTAATAATAATCCACTACCAAATTGCTCATAAAAATGACCTGCTGTAATATCCAGTTTTTTATTTTTAAAGTTGATGTAGTAATTGGTTATATCTGTACCTCTGTACTCAGGAAAATAACTTAACAATGGTAATGGTTCATAGCTTTCTGCCTGCAAACCAACCGTAAAATTATCTAAAAATCCATAGTCTAATCTTAAATAACTATTAGCTCTTAAATGTTTATTTTTAAGTGCAAAATCAGGAATAGGATCATCGAAATCTCCCAAACCTTTATCATTAACATACCATTGCGCATTAGATTCAAGGCTACCAGTTAAGTTGTTTAAAAATTGTTTGACTATTGTCTCGTTCTCTTCGACTGTTTCAGTCTCTGTCTCTGTTTCTGTATCTTGTGCAAAACCTAATATAGGGAATATCAGCAAAAATAAAACCGTAGTTCTTTTCATGTAAAAATGTTGATGGGTTGGTTTTTAGATTTAAGAGTGTTTTTTGATTTCTTCAAAAAGTTCTTCTTCAGAACCTGGAGTATATCCTGAATGTCTATGAACAATTTCACCGTTCTTTATAATTAAAGTCAGTGGTATGGTAGCAGCTCCTAATTCTCTTTTTAAATCATTATTAGTATCGAGTAGTATTGTAAAATCCCAAGCCTTTCCATTAACTAAAGGTTTTACTCGGTTCACAGTTCTGGAGTCGTCTACAGAAATCGCAAAAACTTTAACATCAGTTTCATCTTGCCAATCAACATAAACTTCATTTATGGCGTCTAATTCATTCTTACATGGCACACACCATGTTGCCCACAAGGAAACTACAATAAGCTCATTCTCTTCACTTATTTTTTTTAGTGTCGTTGTATTTCCATCTAAGGTTTTTATTTCGGCATCAGGTAAATTTTCTTGAGCTACAAGGCTGAAGCTAACCGCACAGATTAGTGCAAAAAAAAGGTGTTTCATTTGTTAATTATTATAATACTTGATAAAATTAGTGTTTTATTTTAGAAAATTTTAACAAATATGTTATAAATTGCTGACTTCTAAATTTAATATCCTAGATATTCAGTTTTTTATTAACTATTAACAAAACACATACCAAAATGAAAATTAAAAGTATCGCAAAACAATTATTGGCATTATCACTCGTGATTTTTGCATTTGCCTGTAGTAGTAGTTCAGATGACGGAGATGGTTCTTCTGCTCCAACTTCCATAACGATTACCACTGCTACAAATTCTTCATCTGTTTTTATCGGAGAACCTGTGACTTTTACTGTTACAAACAACTTAGGAAATAATGTAACATCAAATTCTCAACTTAAAATCGAAGAAACCATAATCACAAATCCATACACCTTTAATGCTTTAGGTGATTTTACAGTTACTGCCACTAGTGCAGGTTTATCTAACTCAATTATCATCACAGTAGTCGAAGCGCCAGAACCAACAGCTTTAACACTCACTTCAAATGCAAATGAATTTTGGTACGATAGCGGAAGTGCACAATTTACAGTGATCGATAATTTTGGTAATAATGTAACAGGTCTTGTTGAATACAACGCCGAGTCAGGCACATTAAATAATCCAGCTACGTTTACAAGTGCAGGTACTTATAACGTTACTGCAACTTTTACATTACAAGACAACAGTACAATAACGTCTAATACCGTTGAAATAAAGGCAGTAGAATCAACACATACAACTAAAGTAATGGTTGAAGATTATACTGGTACATGGTGTCAATATTGTCCTAGATTAGCATACGCTTTAGATCAAGCTGTTGCAGCTAACAACAATATTATTCCAGTTGCAATACATGATGATAACGATATGCCTTACCCAAATGTTGACGTATTACTTACAACATTTGGAATAACAGGATTCCCTTCAGGAAGAGTAAACAGAACCATTAACTGGAACGAATCAACAAATCAACCTGTTAGTCTTTTAGCCAACAGACAAAACATGGGATTAGCAATAAACTCATCGATTTCAGGTAATACTATTTCTGCTGAAGTAAAAGTACATTATGATTTGAAGCCTAGTTCTCCTAACAGACTTGTCGTTTATTTACTAGAAAATGGTTTAGTGTACCCTCAAGTTAATTTTTACAACGGAGACCCTTCAAGTCCGTTTTTCCAACAAGGAAATCCAATAATGGATTATGTACATAACCATACAGCTAGAACAACCTTTACAGATGTTTTTGGCGATACAATTCCAAATTCAGAGGCAACTACAGGAAATACGTACACTGCTAACTACACGTTAACTGTTCCTGCAAGTGTTCAAAACACAGCTAATTTAGAACTTGTTGCGTTTACTGTAGGACCAGACAACAAAGTATTAAATGTTCAAAAAGCAGATTTAGGAGAGAATAAAGATTTCGACTAATATGTTTTAAAATCTAATCTTAAACATTAGATTAACTAATAACTAAGCACATATCAAACCTGAACAATAATGGTATTGTTCAGGTTTTTTTAATTTCAATATTTAGTTGAAAAGCAAACTATTATCCAAAGCAAAGCGAAGAATCTCAAAACTCAAACAAAGCCTTAAGTTTGTGCAAGACTTATTTTGACACTAGTTTCGTTCTGTACTTCAAATGATCTTGTGTAATCACATCAAGTACATATAATCCTGAATCTAAATCTAACGGTATAACAGTTCTTCCTGAAAGTGAATCAATGGTTTTATTGAATACTACTTTTCCTGTAATATCAACGATAGTAATTGACGCTTCATTAATTGTGTAGCTATTTATAATAACGAGTTCGTTTTCAATTGGATTTTTTTCAATTTTGATAAAATCATCACTTCTAAGTGGTGAATTAGATAAAGTTTCTTGGATAATTTCAGTTAATGCAAAAGCTACATTAGCATTCGTAAGCGTAACATGTGGTTCATTATCATCTGGCATATACCAATTAACAAAAGGCGTGTCATTTGTTGTGACTCCTGCCAGTGTATCAAACCAGTTAATTTCATTGTTGGTCGTATTCAAAGCCATAGCACTCACACTTGGAATAAAATTAAAATAATCAGTACTCAAAGCACCTAAAAACTCTCCAACAAGACCTCCAGTATCTAAATCTGTGGTTAAACCAAGAATATCAAAAAGCCCTCCAGAAGCAGCATCAATTCCATCAGAATAACTATACGATGCAGCACTGGCATTGTTAATTCTGTCATTAGCTAAAGGAAACCACCATGCAAAATCCAGATGTACTTTACTCATTTCTATTTGTGTTCCTGCATTAGGCGTAAAATAGGTTTCAACTTTTAAATCTGCTCCTGTCATGACATTTATATTGGCATCTAAAATTTGACTTCCAGGTAATAAGGCATTCGACGGACTAGCATTATTTTGATAACGATTATTGATTCCGCTTCCGTTTATAATAGATACGTTTCGAATGAGTTCAGGATAGCCTGTTGCAGTTAGATTATTCAATCTATAATCAAATACATCTTTGAAATAATACGGCTGTGGCAAGGCTAAAGCACTGTTAAAGGTCACACCATCACTATTTGTAATATGAGATTCAAATTGATCGGTTAGCATTTGCCTGGCCGCAGGAGATTTTAACATGCCATCTATTATAGGTTGCAATTCTTCAACATTTTGATCTCCTAAAATCCAGAAATCATCTAAACCAAAAGCTAAAAAATTAAACTGATGTTGAAAACCAATAGGCACATTTGCGCCATGATGAGGCGCATCAAATGATATCCAAAGTCTGGTATCGTGATTCATGTTTTGGTTTTCCATATAATTAAGTGCATAACGTGAAATGAGGCCTCCCATACTCGGTCCAATAACAACGTTTTGTTCGTTTCCAATTTTGTCAGTATTAATCAAGTTTATCAAATCGACCAGCAACATCGCGTTGCGTTCTATAAAATCTGCACCACCATCAACAACAGCATTGTCCTGAGCTCTGACATATATTGGGAAATTTAAAATAATAACATCAAACCCTTCTTCTCTTACAAGATCTCCTAAATTAGACGTTCCACTTCCATCATTAAAGTTTAACAAATCATAGATACCTGTAATTGAACGACCATCATCAGGATCAAAGCCATCGACTAAAAATATAGGTTTATCGAGAACATTATCAGCACTCAAAAACAGCTCGTACTCACCAGTCCCAGGATAAGAAGTTGTTACACCATAAGGCGATAAATCTGGAGTAATGCTTGATGTAATTGTTGTTACTACTTGACTGGATCGTGAATATAGATCTTCATTAGAATAGGTGATGTCAATAGTCGAATTTCTATATAGCACCTCTCCAGTATCCAATGTGATTTTAAAACCAATTAACTTCTGACCTGCATCAGAATAAGTTATTGTGATGTTTTCATTTAAACTCAAAGTTCTAAAGTCATTACCATCATTGAAATCGACTTCTACAGACAATATAGAAGCTTCAGAAGTATTAAAAATGTTTGAAGACGACAAATTGAAAGTCGTTTGTAGTCCTTTATGTTTTGCACGTAGAGGCGAGGCAACTGTAAGATACTTTCTTTCAAAAATAGAAGAACCATCATTAATTAAATAGCCTTGAGCATCTTTATAAACCGAATTATTCTGCATGGCTTCATCTGTAATCATTTCATATTCCGAATGTAAAATAGCTAGAGGAATAGCCTTTGTGATATAACTTTGCTTACTTAACATTTTTAAATGTTCTAATGGCAATAATCGCTTATCTAAATCTCCTTGCGACATGGCTTTATAGGCTTGATAAAATGCAAATACATTTATTGCTTTTTCATTGTAATTCTGAAGATTTACAACAGGAGATTTATGAACCAAAACGGTAGTTTCCATTTTAGAAGTGTCAAAGTTTAAAAGCGGATCTTTTTTATCTTGAGCAACAACGGAAAGTGACACAAGTAATACAAGTGCGAAGTAAAATTTTTTCATCTTTGGCTGATTAGTTTTCATAAATATACGAAAATCATTCAACGAAAAAACCCAAAACAATTAGCTTTGGGTTTGATACTTAAGATGTTTGGTAATATTTTATTCTCCCAAAAACGGATATCTGTAATCTGTAGGAGTAACAAAAGTTTCCTTAATCATTCGTGGAGATACCCAACGCAATAAATTAAGTGCACTTCCAGCTTTATCATTAGTTCCTGAAGCTCTTGCACCACCAAATGGCTGCTGACCAACAACTGCTCCTGTGGGTTTGTCGTTAATGTAAAAGTTTCCAGCACAATTTTGTAAGGCCTTTGTCGCTTCTTGTATTGCGTATCTATCAGTTGCTAAAACAGCTCCAGTTAAGGCATATTCACTTGTTTCATCTACTAATTTTAGTGTTTCAGAATATGCGTTTTCATCATAAACATATATGGTAATTACAGGACCAAATAACTCTGTACACATGGTTGAGTATTTCGGGTTGGTTGTAACAATTACCGTTGGTTCAATAAAGTAACCTTTGCTTTTATCGTAATTTCCACCAACAATAATTTCAGCATCACTATCGGTTTTAGCCTGATCGATATATTTGGCTAATTTATCAAAAGACCCTTCATGTATTACAGCAGTGATAAAGTTCTCTAAATCTGCAGGAGAACCCATTTTAAAAGACTTCACATCTTCAATGACATAATTTTTAACCTCATCCCATAGGTTAGAAGGCACGTAAGCACGTGAAGCTGCACTACATTTTTGTCCTTGAAATTCAAATGCGCCTCTTGAAATTGCAGTTGCAACCTGTTTAGCATTTGCAGTTTTATGAGCTATGATAAAATCTTTCCCACCTGTTTCTCCAACAATTCTTGGATATGTTTTATAGTTATGAATATTGTTTCCGATTTTTTTCCATAATTCTTTAAAAATAAAAGTAGAACCTGTAAAATGCAATCCGGAAAAATCAGGACTATCCATTATAGTATCAGTTATCATTACAGGATCCCCAAAAACGACGTTAATAACTCCTGGAGGAACGCCTGCCTCTTCAAAGACATCCATGATGACCTTTGCTGAATATATCTGACTATCACTAGGTTTCCAAACCACAACATTACCCATCAATGCCATACAAGCCGGAAGGTTTCCAGCAATTGCCGTAAAATTGAATGGTGTAACTGCATAAACAAATCCTTCCAAAGGACGATATTCTAATCGGTTCCATGCATCACTTGTGCTTTCTGGTTGCTCATGATAAATATCAGTCATGAATTGCACATTAAATCGCAAGAAATCTATCAATTCACATGCTGCATCAATTTCCGCCTGATGAACTGTTTTTGATTGCGCAATCATTGTTGCGGCATTAATTTTCGCTCGGTATGGACCTGCGATTAATTCGGCAGCCTTTAAAAATATGCCTGCACGTTGCTCCCAAGGCAAATTAGCCCATTCATGTCTTGCCTCCAAAGCAGTAGAAATAGCCGATTCAACGTGAGTTTTCTCAGCTAAATGATATGTTCCAACAACATGCTGATGGTCGTGCGGTGCCGACATGGTTTTAGTGTCTCCTGTCGTTATATGTTTTCCATTAATGTATAAAGGCACATCAATGTGTGAATTCCACATTGTGCTGTAAGCTTCTAATACTGCATCACGTTCTGGAGAACCTGGAGCGTACGATTTTACAGGTTCATTTATAGCTACTGGTACGTTGAAAAATCCTTTTCCCATCTTAAATATTGATTTAAAAATTGGTTATTGTTTTGAAGTTGCAAAGGTACAATTTTTTGCTAACAATCAGATTTAACAGGTATTAAATGGAAGTTAAAAAACTGCATTATTTTTTGTAAGTTGCTTGCTTTAATTGTTATATGAACGACGGAATTATTCTCACACTCGCCTATCCAGAAACCATAGTATCTCATGCTGAAGAATGGTATTCTCCGTTCCTGAAATATTTGTTTGTGGGAAACAAAAAGCATGTCAGAGCTGGACATGCCGCTTTAGTACTTATTGACAAATCTACTGGTATTTTAGAATATCATGATTTCGGCAGATACATCACCTCATCACCTAACGGAAGAGTCAGAGGTCGTGAAACAGATTTTGAACTTCATTTTCCTATCACTGCAGACCTAGCCCATGATAAAATTAAGAATATTGAAGACATTCTAAAATTTTTAGCTACGCATCCTAAATTAACCCATGGTGACGGAAAATTATATGCTTCTGTATGTAATGCCATTAATTATAAAAAAGCGAGGCAATATATAACTGCTCAACAGAACATTGGTTTTATAAGATATGCAGCTTTTATAAAGGAAGCTTGTAATTGCGCTCGATTCGTTACCGATAGTCTCATTGCGAGCCTAACAGATACCACAATTAAATCAGCACTTATAAAATCAAAAAAATTTACACCTAGCACTATCGGAAATGTCGTAATTGCAGATACTGAAAATGACGTTTACGTGGTTTCTGAAACAGGTGACATTAGAGAATTCAAGTCTAGTGTCAGCAAAGAAAATAGACTTTTATTCTTGGATGGCTTAAAAAATTATAATCCTAGTCTCATTGGTACTCTCGAACCAAAACATAATGATACCAAAAGCGACCATGCGCAATGGCTTAGTGGCATAGCAGCTGGTGCTTGGTTTGAGATTCATGGTCTTAATAAACAAACAGAATTTAGATTTCGAAGAATTTCACCTTACGGTCATATTGATTGTGACGGCATTTACAGGGTAAATTCTGAATGCTTTGATATTTCAGCTGACTACCAATTTATACATTATTCTAACTGCCGCTTTTTCCACATTAAGCAGAATGATAAAACCTACAGATTTGAATTTCAGGAAAACTTTAGAATTAGTTAAGCGCAAAGGGAGCACTTAATTTGAATGAAGGAATAATCACCTTAAATTTATTGGTATTTGTAAAGTTTACCATGTTATAATGACCTTGCATCGCTCCAAAAGGAGACGTCAGTAAACATCCCGAATTATAGGTATGTGATTCACCAGGCTTTAAAACAGGTTTTTTGCCGATAACGCCTTCACCTTCAATAATTTCAACATTATTGAGGGCATCTAGTACTTTCCAGTATCTGGAATTTAGTTGTACAGAATCTTTACTTTGATTTTCAATAGTTACTTTGTATCCAAAAGCGAAGTGCACTTTATAATTTTTATAAAACGTACCTTCAAATGTCGTTTCGACAGAAATTTTTATACCACTTGTAACTTGTTGAACCATCTAAGAATTTAAATTAAGGCTGTAAAAATAGCTAAATTTTGAGTTAATATCAGCGTTTTTTTAAAATTATGCAAAATTTTAACATGAAATCGCATAGAAATATAGTTTAACCTATAAATCTTTAGAATCAACAAAGTCTTCTAATACTTTAAAGAACAAAATGATATCTTTTTCTTCAACTTGAGTATTAATAGTGACCAATCTCACAAAAGTATTGCCTCTAAATGTTCCGTAGCCAACCATTAACTTGGAATGCTCATAGAGTTTGGTGCATAGGGTTTTAGCAGAAATTCCTTTATAATTAAAACACACTGATATAGAATCATCAAAACTATATAAGGTATAATCTGAATTAGATTTGATGTAAGTTCTTGCGACCTCAGCCACATAAAATTGATGATCTACGATATGTTCGAGTCCCTTAGTTCCGACAGACTTCCAAAGCGTCCATAGTTTCAAAGCATCGTTACGTCTTCCACATTGCAGTGACGTTTTACCTAAATTAAATGCATCATCATCGGTTTGATATAGATACTCTGCATCATTAGAAAATGATTGATATAAATGTTTTTTATCTTGGGTAACAATGATTGAACATCCCAAGGGTGTTCCCAACATTTTATGAGCATTTAAACTAAAAGAGTTTGTGAATTCAATCCCGTTAACTAAATGCTTATAACGATTACTAAAAATTACAGAACCACAATAGGCGCCATCCAAATGCAGCCATAAATTATGAATTTTACAAACTTTACTAAGTTGTTCTACATCGTCAAAAGCGCCCAGAACCGTTGTTCCTGCTGTAGCGTTTACAAAAAACGGATGGTATCCCTTTGCAATATCTTCTTGGATTTGAAGTTCTAAAGCTTCAGCAAGCATTTCCCCTTTTGCATTTGTTTTCACCGATCGAACTTGATGACGACCTATACCAACAAATGATGCGTTTTTTGTTACGGAATAATGAGAAGTATCAGACGTATAAGCAATTAATTTACCCGAAACACCTTCATTTCTAATAGAAGCATCAAAAGCATCTCTAGCCATTAACATCGCCATATAATTACACATCGAACCACCAGGTGCTATGGTGCCATCGCTATGGCTTCCGTATCCAATTCGATCACAAATGTTTTGTAAAATTGTTTTCTCAATTCCAACATGCACTCCTGCCACTTTGTAAGTGTACATACTATTATTGAGCATAACTGCCAGTAAATCACCTAATGTTGATCTCGAAATTCTTCCGCCAAAAAGTTGGTTAAAAAATGCTTTTGAAGCTGTTTTAGGCGTACTTTTTATTATGTCTTTAAGTGTACCAACAAATGCGTCATCAACGGTTGGTTCATCTCGAAGTTCGAGATCAATAGAGTCATAAAGCTTATTGGTATCTATAGGTATTGCAACAGGTTGATTAGCTTCTTCAGAAATTAAAAACTCAACGAGTTCTGTAAACAATTTTAAGTCGTCCTGCATAGGTGCTAATGATTCTATAATTTTGGCTTTGTGTAAATTTATCCTTATTTTTTCGGAATATTATAATAATCCCATTCAAATTTATTGATCGCATATTGAAATCTTCAGAAAATATTCAAGAACTCATACAACTGTTGTCGGAATCTTCAAAAACACATTACAATACGATACTTAATAGTTTCAATTTTGATACAATAGATTTCAAAGACTTTGAAAGTTGGTCTTCAGAAAAATATACTAGGAATTGTATTTTTAAAGACCATCAGTTTGAACTGATTTTATTATGCTGGAATAAAGGACAAGAAACTAAAATACACAATCACAGTAGTGAAGATTGTTGGGTATATTTGCTTAAAGGCGAAATGGAAGAAGTGTTCTATTCGTTAGATAATTCTAATTGCCTTAAGGAAGAGTTTTCACAAACAATAGTGCCTCATCAATTATCATTTATGAATGACAACTTAGGGTTTCATAAGCTGAGAAATAGTTTTGAAGGACAATCTTTGAGTTTACATGTGTACGCGAAGCCTATTGAGCAGTGTGATTTCTATTGTGAAACTTCAGAACAATTTATTGAAAAACAACTTAGATATGACACATTTAAAGAACTCATTTCAACTTCTAAAGAAACCTTTTAATTAGAAATATCTACAGAACTTGCTTCTCCAAAGCCAATCAATTCATCATATCTGGCTCCAAGATCTCTGTAATATACGAGTACTTTATAATTATTTTCAGTTTGCCAGAAATTTCCACTAATACGACCTTCGTCTAAATTTCCTTTGGAATCAACAATGACATATTTATAATTGTAAAATCCTTGTTTGAGTCTAAATACGGCTTCATAAAAATTCTCTTCCTCATTAAAAACCATTCTGTTGATTTCTTCAAGTGCATAATTATTGAAATTACCATAGATATAAATTTTGCTACCATCTTTAAGTTCTGGATAAGCCAACGCAAAATGTGTCATGGTATAATCGGCTTCAATATCAACATCCTCCACATCGATTGCAGTTACCAAAAAATTACCATTAATATCAGGATTAAAGGTATAAGGTTGGGACGCTCTTTCAGAATTTACAAACAAATAATTATGATAAATATCTTTCAAATCAATATACTGAACACCAATATTAGCTGCTCTAACATCTTTATTTTCAAAAAATCGAAATTCATTTCCTGCCCAAAATGCAGTCTCATCTGTATATCTGTAAACCAGTTCTTTTCCTAGAGTATATTGTGGTTTCACATCTTTAATTGCTGTTCGTAAGTTGTTGTTTTGTATGATTAAGGTATTTACGGTTTGAAGTGGATTATTGAGATTTAAACTATTCGAATTTATGGAGATATCTACGCTTTGCTTACCTGCAATATACCGAACATCTCTAGATCTTTTAACAGAAACACCAACACCAACTTTTTGTTCATATATCATGAATTTTCGAGTAAACACTAATTCTCTATCGTCATTAAAAATTGAAATCATATAATTCCCTGTTTTAGTTAATGCTCTCGTTTGTGCATTAGGAATTTGTAAACGATAATGAGAATAGAGTTGATATGCATTGTAGGAGTTTCTATAATCAACGATTCTATAATCATCAAAACCGACCATGTACTCCATTTTTACAAGGTTAGATTTTGTCCAATCGTAATTGTAATGTTCTATCGTATAATAGAAATCTGGCTCAGTAGCTACTAATGCATCAAATTCAAGATAAAAAGGCTCATTCAATCTTAAAATTGGCAACTCCCCTTGAGGTGTGTTTCTACTTTTAAAAGTAATGGTTTTAATATAATCTGGAGGATTCATTTCTTCTACTTGAGCAATCAAAAACAATGGAAAGCAAATAGTGAATAAAAAAAGCGTATTAAATTTCATTTAAGATAGTTTTACGAGTGAAAGATAAACAAAATTCATGCCTTTTTATAGAGTCTTAACGGTAATTTAATGTTTATTGGATATGAAATCAGTGACCTTTGAAAGCACTCAATACAATTGCCGTTGCTGTTGCTACATTTAAACTTTCCGTAGCTTTTAAATTTCCAAAACGAGGAATTCCTATTTTCCTGTTGACCAAGTGTTCAATTTTTGAAGAAATTCCGTTGGCTTCATTTCCCATGACAATAATGCCTTTTTCAGGAAATGTTTGGGAATAAATACTTACGCCATCCATAAAAGTACCATATACTTCAAGCTTAGATTGTTTTAAATAATTTTCAAGATCTACATAAGCAATCTGAACTCTAGTTAACGAACCCATTGTAGCTTGCACTACTTTTGAATTAAAGCAATCTACGGTTTCTAAACTACAAACAAGTTGTTCGATACCAAACCAATCACATAATCTAATAATCGTTCCTAAATTTCCAGGATCTCTCACATCATCAAGAGCTAAAATCAATGACGAATCAATTATGGATTTTTCTTGAGGCATTTTAAAAATAGCCAGTGCAGTATTTGGAGTTTTTAATGCACTAATTCTTTGGAGATCTTTAGGAGAAATAAGTTTTGTTTCTACATCAAAAATGGAATCTGTAGCAAACAATTGATATAACTCAAATTTAGAATCTAAGAATTCACGAATACCTTTTACGCCTTCAACTAAAAAAAGCCGCTCTTGTTGTCTAACTTTTTTCTGACCCAAAGATTTAATTAACTTAATCTCATTTTTTGTTATACTCAAAATGTATTTACTTTTGTGTCTTGTTTTAGATTTTACAAAGTAATACTTTTTTGGTCTATTTTTTGTTATGCTAAAGCACATTAAAACTGTACATTTGAATGACATCCTTGCTATAATTAATTTTTGTTGAAAAAAAGCCTCTCTTACATATCGTTTTTGTTAATGCTCTTGTCATTTGTAACCTCGTGTAATGTCATGAAACGTGTAGGGAAAAATGAACATTTATTAGTTGAAAACACGGTTTTAGTTGATGATAAAAAAGACAAAACTGAAACGGTTAGCAATCTTATCTACCAAAAACCTAATGGTAGTTTGTTAGGAATTCCACTTCGACTTCATATATATAATCTTGCTCGACCGAATATAGATTCTATTTTAAATGACAAA
Organism: Psychroserpens mesophilus; assembly: GCF_000826645.1. Taxonomy (GTDB): domain Bacteria; phylum Bacteroidota; class Bacteroidia; order Flavobacteriales; family Flavobacteriaceae; genus Psychroserpens; species Psychroserpens mesophilus. The sequence goes on along the minus strand of NZ_JXJP01000001.1, from coordinate 462,803 downwards.
TATCGCAATCCGGAACATCCAAGAACATTTCAAAAAAAATTACTTTCACTAAAGCAGTACGAAGCATTAATCAATTCGAAAAAAGGATTTAATACTTGGTTAAAAAAAACTGGCGAACCTCCTGTTATATTCAATGAAACCAAAGCAGAAAAAACAGCTGCAGGACTAAAAAAATATTTTTATAGCAAAGGTTGGTTCAATGTAGAAACATCTTTTGATGTTGAAAAAGACAGTACTCAAAGAGCAACTGTAACGTATACTGTAAATAGAGGGAATCCATATTTTCTTGATTCAATAACTACCAATATTGCTTCTCCAATTATAGATTCTTTGTATCGAACAACGTTTAAACAAAATACACTCATCAAACAAGGTCAGCAATTTGACGAATTGAATTACACAAAAGAACGTAGCAGACTTACTACCGAGTTGAGAAATTCTGGCTTATTCTATTTTGGTCAAGATTATATCAGATTTAATATTGACACCATTTTACCTGGCGACGTTTTAAATACTGAATTAATAATTGAAAACAGAGCAATTCGCTCTGAAGATTCGATATCACGTGTCCCATTTAAAATCTATAAAATAAAAGATGTTAACATCTACAGTGACTATAGATATGAAAATAAAGACAAAACCATTACAGATTCAATTCAATACAATAATTACAATCTTTATAGTTATGAAAAATTAAAGTACAGACCAAAAGCCTTAACTGATGCAGTTTTCATTACCAAAGGTGAAATATTTAGAGATTTAGACAGAACCCGAACTTATCGTTATTTAAGTGAACTAAAAGCATTTAACTATCCAAATATTGAATATCTAGAAAATGAACAAGACACGACGTTAACAGCAAACATTTATTTATCACCAAAAAAGAAATACGACCTGGGATTTGATTTTGATGTGACTCAAAGTAACATTCAAACGGTAGGTTTTTCAATAAGTACTGGACTCATTATCAGAAACGTCTTTAGAGGTGCTGAAACTCTAGAAATTTCAGCATTGGGTGCTATTGGTGCTTCAAGAGATGCATCAGATAGTAAAGATCAATTTTTTGATATTAACGAATATGGTGGAAATTTAAGATTAAGTATTCCAAGGTTTTTTGTGCCTTTCAATACAGATAAAATCATACCAAAATACATGTCTCCAAGCACCAGAATTAGTATAGGAGCAACAAGCCAGCGAAATATTGGTTTGGATAAACAAACATTAACTGGCGCATTTAATTACAACTGGTATCCTTCAAAAAAAGTTACAAATAATATCGATTTGTTTAACGTGCAATTTGTTAAAAACTTAAACATAAATAACTACTTTGGCGTTTATCAAAATTCATATGACCGATTAAATCAAATTGCAAAGAACATCAACTACATTAATAGCGATACCGATTTATCTATACCAGATGGCGCAAATGCTTTCATAAATGATGTATTAAACAACAATACCTCATTAAATTCTGATAACGATAGCTATCAAGATGTTAACAATATAGCTCAACGTAAAGATCGTCTTACAGAAGACAACCTCATTTTTTCATCCAGCTTTAACTACATTAAAGATCAACGAGAAAATCTATTTGATAATGACTTTTCTATCTTTAGATTTAGAGTTGAAACAGCTGGAAACTTATTTACTAGCCTGTCAAAAACACTTAATCTCAATAAAAATAGCAACGGTAAATATGAAATATTCGGCGTTCCGTTTTCTCAGTTTATCAAAACAGAATTCGATTACGTTAAACACTGGGATTTAGGTAAGAAAAATGTTTTTGCAATTCGTAGCTATTTCGGAATTGCAATCCCTTATGGCAATTCTGATAACATTCCTTTTGCTGAAAGTTTTTTCGCAGGTGGCCCAAACGATATCAGAGCTTGGTCTGCTTATAATCTCGGACCAGGAAGTTCATTATCTACCAATGAATTTAATGAAGCCAATATGAAAATAACCTTAAGTGCAGAACAGCGTTTTAATCTTGTTGGACGCTTTAATGGCGCTATTTTTGTTGATGCCGGAAACATTTGGAATGTTTTAGACGATGTCGAAGATGAAGACGCAACATTTGAAGGTTTTAGCTCCTTAAAAAATGTTGCTATAGGTTCAGGGTTTGGTTTACGGTACGACTTTAGTTTCTTTGTATTACGCCTTGACATTGGATTTAAAACATATGATCCTTCGAGACCTGATGGCGCACGCTGGTTTAAAGATTATAACTTCGGCAATGCCGTCTATAACATAGGAATCAACTATCCTTTTTAAACATTTCAACAATAACGTTTGCGTAGACATATTAGGTATCTATTGTACCAAATAGCAGTTATATTATGTAAAAATTATGTATTTTTGATTACTTAATTTTCAACTTAAAAAATCACAACAATGAGTCACAATATTAAAGGTGGAGTTGCTACTGGAAGAGAAGTTCAAGAGATTTTCAAATTAGCGAAAGAAAAAGGGTTTGCCTTACCAGCAGTTAACGTTATAGGTTCTAACACAATTAATGGTGTTCTAGAAACAGCAAAAGCATTAAATGCTCCCGTAATTATTCAATTCTCAAATGGTGGAGCACAATTTAATGCCGGAAAAGGATTAAGTAATGAAAATCAAAAAGCAGCTATTGCTGGTTCTATTGCTGGTGCAAAACATATCCATTTAATGGCGGAAGCTTACGACGTTCCTGTAATTTTACATACAGACCATTGCGCTAAAAAATTATTGCCATGGATTGATGGGTTATTGGATGCCAGCGAACAACATTTTAAAGAGACTGGAAAGTCGCTTTACAGTTCTCATATGATCGATTTATCTGAAGAACCTATTGAAGAAAACATTGAAATTTGTAAATCATACCTTGAGCGAATGAGCAAAATGGGAATGACCTTAGAAATTGAACTTGGAATTACAGGTGGTGAAGAAGATGGTGTTGATAATACTGATGTTGACGATTCAAAATTATATACGCAACCTGAAGAAGTTGCATACGCTTATGAAGAATTAAGCAAAGTCAGTGATCAGTTTACCATTGCAGCTGCATTTGGAAATGTTCACGGTGTTTATAAACCTGGAAACGTAAAACTGACACCTAAAATCTTAAAGAATTCTCAGGAATTTTTATCAACAAAGCACAACTTACCTCACAATCATATCGATTTTGTATTTCATGGAGGTTCAGGATCAACTGTTGAAGAAATAAGAGAAGCTATCGGTTATGGTGTGATTAAAATGAATATTGACACCGACATGCAATATGCATTTATGAGTGGTGTTCGTGATTATATGAGTGAAAAAGAAGCCTATTTAAAATCTCAAATTGGCAATCCTGATGGTGATGATGTCCCTAATAAAAAGTATTACGACCCGAGAGTTTGGTTACGAAAAGGAGAAGATGCATTTGTTGAACGTCTTAAAAAAGCATTTGAAGATCTTAACAATGTAAATACCTTATAAGTTTTTTTTGGGCGTTACCACAAAACTAAAAAAAGGTTTAATTTTGTAGTCAGGCTTTACGCTGTATCTTTTTTTTCAAAAAAAAGGATGCCGCTTCAATCCTTAACGCTATTTAGCGTTCATACTGAATGATATGCTAAATAATAATCGTTATTCATAAATCATAAATCTAAAACTCACAAAGCATTATGGCTTGGTTTAAAAGAAAAGATAAAGGGATACAAACCACTACCGAACAGAAAAAAGACACACCTAAAGGGTTGTGGTATAAATCTCCCACGGGTAAAATTGTTGATACCAAAGAATTGGAAAAAAACTTTTACGTGAGTCCAGAAGATGGATATCACGTAAGAATTGGAAGTAAAGAATACTTCGAAATTCTATTTGACGACAATAAATTCAAAGAATTAGATGCCGATTTATCCTCTAAAGATCCTCTAAAATTTGAAGACACTAAAAAATACCCAGACCGTTTAAAAGCAGCTCAAGAAAAAACAAATCTCAAAGATGCCGTCCGAACAGCTGTTGGAAAATCTAATGGAGAGGACTTAGTTATTGCCTGTATGGATTTTTCATTCATTGGAGGATCTATGGGAAGTGTTGTTGGTGAAAAAATTGCAAGAGCAGCAGATTATGCACTTAAGAAGAAATTACCATTTATGATTATTTCCAAATCTGGAGGTGCTCGTATGATGGAAGCTGCATTATCGTTGATGCAATTGGCTAAAACATCAGTTAAGTTAGCCCAACTCGCAGATGCTGGTATTCCTTACATTTCATTATGTACAGATCCAACCACAGGAGGCACTACGGCATCATTTGCAATGCTTGGTGACATCAACATTGGTGAACCAGGTGCTCTGATTGGCTTTGCTGGACCGAGAGTTGTAAGAGACACTACTGGTCAAGATTTACCTGAAGGCTTTCAAACTTCTGAGTTCTTGTTAGAACACGGATTCTTAGACTTTATAACCCATCGAAAAGATTTGAAGCAAAAAGTCAATTTATACATTGATTTGATAAAAAATCAGCCCTTACGCGCTTAAAAAAAGACCTCAATTGAGGTCTTTTCTTTTAACCTTATGTAATTATTTCATAAATTCGTAACCAACAATAACTCAAACCATTAAGACATGAAACAAAAACTACTCTTTACATTTTTATTGACCTCTTACTTTACTTTTGCACAGGCACCCATTTCTAGCTTTGTAAATAGTTCACAAAAAGCATATGCCATTATAGACTCAACTAACCCACTTGATGAAAGTGCGTCAGGCACAAATGCAACTTGGAATTTCACCTCTTTATCTCCAGTAGGAATCAATACAGACACAAACGTTGCCCCTACATCAGCAGAGCAAACGGCTTATCCTGGAACTACAGAAGTTTTGGTGGTTACAACTAATAGTATGCCACCTACAGAAAGTAAATTATTTATTAGTAACCAATCTGATTTAATATCAATAACTGGTGTTGTTCAAGATCTTTTTACTTTAAATTTTACGAATAATGCAACCTTAGGACAGTTCCCTTTAACGTATAATTTTTCAAATGGAGGAGACACCGTTGGTGGCTCATTTGAAGGTGATGCAAATGGAACAACAGTATCTGGCACAATTTCTGGAAGCTTTGATACCACTGTGGATGCCTATGGCACTTTAAACCTAAACGATTTTGGTCTGGGAGCTTATAACGGAAGTGTTACGAGATTAAAAACAGAATTAGATGTGACATTGCTAGCTTTTGGCATCATAAATATCGGTACAGTTACACAAACATCTTACTTCTATTATGATGATACTGATGGCAACTTAGTATTCAGAACTTCTACAAATGTTATTGATATAGACGCTTTTGGAACCGTTATCAATGAAACCATTAGACTGTATGAAGTTCTTGATAGAAGCACTCTAAGTATTGCTAGTAACACATTGTCACCAAATGAAATGAAATTGTTTCCTAATCCTGTTTCTTCAATTTTAAATATCAAGTTATCTGATGATAGTGCAGTGACATCTGCTCAAATTTTCGATATGAACGGAAGAGCTATTTCAACCATAACTGATAACTTTGAAACTATTAATGTATCTGATTTACAATCTGGATTATACATTTTAAATATTGAAACCTCTAAAGGATTCATAACTAAAAGATTTATCAAGAAGTAAGAAACTTTAAAGTCTTACGAGTAAAAAAGCGAGCCAATTGGCTCGCTTTTTTTATGCTTAATAGTTGGCTTAGTCATGATTTTATTGTTTAGAATGTTTCTTTATTATTAAAAAATAACATATACATAGTATATTTTCTATATTTTATTGTATATTAGTCTGAACAACAACAAACTAATCCTTCCAATAATGAAAAAGATTCTACTTCTATTTCTTTTTTGCATCTCAGCCTTCATTGTAAATAGCCAAAATTTTAAAATTAAGGATGTTCAACTGATTCCATTAGGTGTTTTTAATTCAAATAAAAAGCAAGACAACTTCAATAATGGTGGTATCCATGTTGGTCTTGCTTTAGGTTTTGTGATTTATAAACAAAATTTTCGATTACAATTTAACGCAGGAGAAGATTTGAATATTTTAGGTAGTAATCACGATCGTTTCTCATCCTTAAATCTGTTGTTTGAAGTACATCCAAAACTTGTTAACTGGATGCAAACTGAAGTTTACAGTGGTTTTGGCCTCCATCGTGTTTCTTATACTAAATTTCCATCAGGTACAATTAATAGTACTTACTTCAATATCCCCTTGGGTACACGATTAATGTTCTTATCAAAACATAGATTGTCTTTTGGGTTTCAATTCCAAGCAGAATTCAATCACAACAATAACACCTTTATGTATTCTACAATACTCAGATATAATTTTAAACACACATCTAATAAATAAAACTCATGAAACATTCAATCTTATTCTTAGTAATTACTGCAGTGTGCCTCAGCTGTGGTAACGATGACACCATTTTGAACAGTGAAAGAACCTTACCTCCTATTACCCAAAATGGAGCCAATACATTTGGTTGTTATATTGATAATACTTTATTCATACCTCGAAATGGTGATGGAACTTTTAATAATAGTGATCAAGCCGTTTATTTTATTTCAGGATATCCAGAATTAACTTCATACTACGAATTCGATGTGCATGATTATAAAAGCGAAAAAACAGCAAGTTTGTTAATGCATATCCAAGCGCTTGATGCTAACGGAATTGGTGATTATATTACAGATGAATCTAACGGATTAAGAGGAATCGATGGCATGAACCATACGTATATGCATTGTCGTGTTTGGCGAGAAAATGTCGGGAACTATCAAAACTATTTGTCTTATGAGAACTCTGGCACTATTACCATTACAAACTATAGCCTTTCTAGCCGTTTAGTCTCAGGAACGTTTTCAGGAAGTGTTCGTAATTACCAAGAACCTCACGACACCATTCAAATAACTAATGGTCGATTTGACTTTAAATGGGATACACTAGATGAAACAGACTTCAATTAAAAATAACTCTAATATGTCACGCACATGAAAAATTCGATCTTACTATTGGTACTAACTACAATCTGTTTTAACTGTGGTAACGATGACACCATTTTGAACAATGAAAGAACCTTGCCTCCTATTACCCAAAACGGAGCCAATACATTTGGTTGTTATATTGATAATACTTTATTCATACCTCGAAATGGTGATGGAACTTTTAATAATAGTGATCCAGCTGCCTTGGTCTGGGGAGATCCAAGTGGAAATCTTCAGTACCAAGAATATGATTTACACGACTATAAAAGTGAACATACTGCTAGTGTTTTTTTACACCTTCAAGGTATTCACCAATACGGAACAGACAATTATATCATAAATGAATCAAATGGATTCACGAGTGTTGACGGACTAGACCATACGTATATGCATTGTCGTGTTTGGCGAGAAAATGTCGGGAACTATCAAAACTATTTGTCTTATGAGAACTCTGGCACTATTACCATTACAAACTATAGCCTTTCTAGCCGTGTAGCCTCAGGAACGTTTTCAGGAAGTGTTCGTAATTACCAAGAACCTCACGACACCATTCAAATAACTAATGGTCGATTTGACTTTAAGTGGGATACACTAGACGAAACAGACTTCAATTAAAAACAACTCTAAAATAAAACTCATGAAACATTCAATCTTATTCTTAGTAATTACAACAGTGTGCCTCAGCTGTGGTAACGACGACACCATTTTGAACAGTGAAAGAACCTTACCTCCTATTACTCAAAACGGAGCCAATACATTTGGTTGCTATATAGATCAACTCCTTTTTATTCCCAGAGATGGAGACGGAACGTTTAGTACTAATGACAATGCAATGATATTTTGGGGAGGAGGAATTGATAATGATTATAATGAAATAGATGTTCACGATTATAATAGCGAAAAAACAGCAAGTCTTTTAATGCATATACAGGGACTACATGATAATGGAATCGCAAGCTACATAGTTAATGAATCAAATGGTCAAAACGGCATAGACGGTTTAAACCATACGTACATGCATTGTCGGGTTTGGCGAAAAGATGTTGGGAACTATCAAAACTATCTTTCCTATGAAAATTCCGGAAATATAACAATTACAAGTTTTAATTTAAATAGTGGCATAATATCAGGCACTTTTAGTGGTAGTGTTAGAAACTACCAAGAACCACATGACACCATTCAAATAACTCAAGGAAGATTTGACATAAATGGTTTTACCCTTCCAGATGCAAATTTTCAATAAACTAAAAAAGAGGCAAACTGCCATTTGCCTCTTTAAATAATTTTAATCAACATCATTTTATTAACTAAAATCTCTCAAAATTATGAAATTTTTTTATGTATTGACAGTAATTATGCTATTAAATTATGGCATGAACGCACAAACCAAGCTAGACTCCATGCTGGTCAATGTAAACCAATCCTCAGTAACTTCTGGTATTATTTATGAACGTGTTACACAGTTTGCAAACCTGTATAACTTTAACAAAGCAAACTATTCAAATTCTTCAGACTATAAATACTTCAGACAAGCATTAAATGAATTACACAACGCAAGCAATCACACAAGGCTTATAAGCCTTCAGGAATTAGAAAACAGAATTGCTAATACAATTCAAGATAATGAGGTGAATATTGCTATTCTAAATTCTCCCTTTCAGATTCTTAATTACAATTATGAAAACCAAGGTGAAGGAGGCTTAGTTCTGAATCAAACCACAGAACTGTTTGGGCAAATTCCTAATAAGCCCGCTTTTTATTCCATGCAAACGACCATAGTGGCTCCAACAAGATCCATTATAAAAGGCACGAATGTCACATTTAAATTTAATGCAGATTTATACTTGACCAATGGTGGAAATGGAATTAAGACATTGACTATTAATTTTGGTACAACTACCAATACTATTATTAGTGATGAAAATTTAATTCCTCAAAACATAACTGTGCCATATTATTCTAGTGGCACTAAAGAATTTACATGTCAAATAACTTTCAACGACAATTCGACATTAACCACAAAAGGTAATTTTTATTTCCATTATACACCTGCTAATCCATCTGTTAATAATGTTAACGGACTATGCACAGCTAGTGACCCAAGAGCCAAAGATGAATTTGTAATAGCTGATGAATCCTTCAAAGGTTATGAAATCAATGATCCCAGAATATTCCCTAGAATAGACTATCGAATTTTTTATGCTGATGAATCGTTTCATTCTGATTTAAATGTGTACAAACCAGTCATTATTATCGACGGATTTGATCCTGGTGATAAACGCAAAATTCAAGATTGCGATTGTGAAGATGACCCAGAATGTGCGGCAGCAAGTTTGTCAAATGGTGTTTTTGATCCTGACAAGCATCGCTCAATGACAGATCTTATGCATTATCAAAATGGAATTCAAACAGAAAATATTTTAGAGAAATTAAGGCTGCAAGGATACGACGTCATCATGGTCAATCAGCCAACCTATACAACAACCAACTTAGATAACAATCAGCTGGTAACCATTGATGGAGGTGCCTATTACATTGAAAGTAATGCGCTTGCATTGGTAGCACTCATCAAAAAAATAAAACTAAAGTTAGCAGAAGTCAATAGTACTGAAGAAATCGCTATTGTTGGCCCAAGTATGGGTGGACAAATTTCTAGATATGCTTTGGCATACATGGAAAAAAAATATGCAGAAACTAATGACCTAGACTGGGATCACAACACAGGTTTATGGGTCAGTGTTGATAGTCCACATCTGGGCGCAAATATTCCTCTTGGCGATCAGGCTTTAATTCATTTAATTAGTACGTTAGGAAGCAATGATGCTGCTAACAATTTCTATGTTAACCAATTGGGAAGTGTGGCAGCACGTCAACAATTAATTGAATTTCATCGAGATGTTCCCAATTTACATACTATAAATGAAAACAACTTGAATGGTAAAGTTGCTTCTCAAGGATTTCCTTCAGATGATGGTTCATTTTATTATAGAAATTACTATAATAATCAAGAAAATAACGGTCTCCCTAACTCACATGGCTATCCACAAAATCTAAGAAAAATTGCATTAGTAAACGGTTCTTTAACCGGAAAAACCATTGGCTACAATAGTGAAAATGTTTTGAATATCAGAGGATTTCAAAGGGTAGATATCGATCTCCTATTTGGATCAATAACATTTGATGTACATATTGCTAGTTTAGAAAGCTATTTCATGCCGTCTTTTGGTTCTGGGTATAAAAAAATAGCACGATTTAAAAAAGCTCCTTCCACAGAAATTATTCATAAATCACCTAACATTAACTCTAGGGACAATATGGACATTGTGCCAGGTGGTTGGTTTGGAGGACAAAATGATATTGCAAAATCTATATTAAGCACATATCCCATTAATAGTTCTAATGGAAGTTTCTGGGAAAATCCTTTGGGTAATTTAACTTACTGGCTATCGGGTGCTTTAGGAGACAGTCGATTTGAGTTACGTGATTTCAGACCAAATCATTCATTTATTCCTTCATTCTCTGCCATTGCTCACAAAAACCCTGATCAAAGTTGGTTAAATCCATTAGATTACAACTTAGTATGTGGAGACGACACCTATTTTGACAGCTATTTTGGACACGATGAAAATACACAACATACCAGTTTCACCAATAAAAGCGCTAATTGGTTATTTGAAGAATTAGCCGGAAATGAACAGCTACCATATTACCCATTATTTAATGATGACTTACAAGGCGACAATGCCTTTTGCGAAAATGAGGTGAGAACATTTTATTTTGGTTCGTGTAAATTGCCTTCAGATCCAACATGGTATGTTTCCAATAGCCTAGAAATTTTGGAAATAAACAATTCAAACTACAGTATAAAAGTAAAAGCGATTGGGACTGGAAGTGCTAATATTTCTGCTGTCATAGAGGACGGAAGAAGCTTCAGCAAAAACATTTTTATCGGTCAACCTGAGATTGCATCCATTGAAAAAGTTGATAAAATAAAAACAGGTCTTACAGATCCTATTGCAGCATTTAGTAGCTGTGACGACCTAGGAATACGACTAAATATGTTACCTTCTAATGATGAAATACTAGAAGTTGAGTGGCAACAAATATCCACTAATTTTCAGTGGACGACAAGCAATAATGAATTTGCCATTATAACACCTCAATGTAATGGAGAAATTCGTTTTAAAGTACGAATGAGAAATTATTGTGGTTGGTCTAAATGGAAGACTATTAAATATGATATTAAACATTGTACAAATATTTGTAATGACAGTAACTCTGGTAATATTACTAGTGATAATTTTGTAATCTTTCCAGTTCCTGCAGATTCCAATTTAAATGTAAAGTTAACAAATCAGCCAGCTGGTCTATTACAAAGTTCTGAAAGCTTAGTTCTAAAACTTTTTAACAGTTCAGGATGGATGGTATATGAAGCAAGTGCTACAGCTACTCTAACAACAATAAACGTAAACGGATTAGCTACAGGAGTTTATACGCTACTCATTATATATAATGGAGAAGTTGAAAGTCATCAGGTTGTCATTCAATAAAATAGAAAACTATTAAGACGCTAATATTTGTTAATCATTAAAAATTACTATATTTGCCGCTTGAAAGAGAAACTTTCAACGTACATAAAAATCATTTACAACAATATTAGCATGTATTTAAGTCAAAAAGAAAAAGAAGCCATCTTTAAAAAACATGGCAAAAATGCCAAAGACACTGGAACTGCAGAAGGTCAAATTGCATTATTTACTCACAGAATTAACCACTTAACTGAGCACTTAAAAAACAATCGTAAAGATTATAATACTGAGCGTTCATTAGTAAAGTTAGTAGGTAAGCGTCGTGCATTACTTGATTATTTAACTAAGAAAGATGTCCTAAGATATCGTGCCATAGTTAAAGAATTAGGATTAAGAAAATAATATTAAAGAGGCTTCGTGCCTCTTTTTTTTATACAACAACTCATACGATAGAGTCTAACAATCGTAAATAAGAAGCTAGATCCTAAAGAAAGTTTAGGACAAAAAGTTTTTCATTGGTCAAGGCTATCAAGCCAAACAACAACTACAACAACACAACGACCATTGTTTAACATTGTTCTGGCACAAACTAATAGTGCTAGAATTAGAATTAAAAAATTTATGATTCCAAAAGTTTTTAGAGAGGTCATTGACCTAGGTGATGGTAGAGAAATTTCTATCGAAACCGGAAAATTAGCAAAACAAGCTCATGGTAGTGTTGTTGTGCAATCTGGAAAATGCATGTTGTTATGTACAGTAGTTTCCAATTACAAACAAAGTCCAGTAGATTTTTTACCATTAACGGTAGATTACAGAGAAAAATTTGCTGCGGCAGGACGTTATCCTGGAGGTTTTTTCAAAAGAGAAGCAAGACCAAGTGATGGCGAAGTATTAACAATGCGTCTGGTAGACCGTGTATTACGTCCGTTATTCCCAAAAGATTATCATTCTGAAACACAGGTGATGATCCAATTAATGTCGCATGATGATGATGTTATGCCAGATGCCATGGCAGGATTAGCAGCTTCTGCTGCCATTCAATTATCTGATTTTCCATTTGAATGTCCAATTTCTGAAGCTAGAGTTGGTCGCGTAAATGGCGAGTTTGTTATCAATCCAACACGTTCACAACTATTAGAGTCTGACATCGATATGATGATTGGTGCTTCAGCAGATTCTGTAATGATGGTTGAAGGTGAGATGGATGAAATTTCTGAAGAAGAAATGACTGAAGCTATTAAATTTGCTCACGAAGCCATAAAAGTACAATGTGCTGCTCAGGTTAAATTAGCTGAAGCTTTTGGTAAAAAAGAAGTTCGTGAATACGAACCAGAAAGATCCGATGAAGATTTGGCAAAGAAAATTCACGATATGGCTTATGATAAAGTGTACGCTGTCGCAAAAGCTGGATCATCTAAACACGAAAGAAGTGCTGCATTTTCTGAAATTAAAGAAGAAATTTTAGCATCTTTTTCTGAGGAAGAGCAAGAAGATTTAAGTGAATTAATCTCTAAATATTACTACAAAGCTGAAAAGAATGCCATTAGAGACTTAACACTAAATGAAGGTTTACGTTTAGATGGACGTAAGACAACAGACATAAGACCAATTTGGTGTGAAGTAGATTACTTACCGTCAACTCATGGTTCTGCTATATTTACGCGTGGAGAAACGCAAGCTTTAGCCACAGTAACATTAGGTACATCTAGAGAAGCAAACCAAATAGACATGCCATCTTTTGAAGGTGAAGAGCGTTTCTATTTACACTATAACTTCCCTCCTTTTTCAACTGGTGAAGCAAGACCTATTCGTGGAACATCTCGTAGAGAAGTTGGTCACGGAAACTTAGCGCAACGCGCTTTAAAAGGAATGGTCCCTGAAGATTGTCCTTATACAGTACGTGTCGTTTCTGAAGTTTTAGAATCTAATGGTTCGTCTTCAATGGCAACTGTTTGTTCTGGTACAATGGCACTTATGGATGCTGGTGTTCAACTAAAGAAACCTGTTTCTGGTATTGCGATGGGATTAATTTCAGATGGAGATTCTGGCAAATATGCTGTATTATCTGATATTTTAGGTGATGAAGATCATTTAGGTGATATGGATTTTAAAGTCACTGGAACTGCAGATGGTATTACGGCTTGCCAAATGGATATCAAAGTAAAAGGTTTAAGCTATGAGATTTTAGTAAATGCTTTAAAACAAGCTCGTGATGGACGTTTACATATCTTAGAGAAATTGACTGATACTATTGCTGCTCCAAATGCAGACGTTAAAGGTCATGCTCCTAAAATGGTTACTAGACGAATTCCTAATGAATTTATTGGTGCTTTAATTGGTCCTGGAGGAAAAGTCATTCAAGAATTACAAAAAGAAACCAATACCACTATTGTGATTAATGAAGACCCTGTTACAGAAGAAGGTATTGTTGAAATTTTAGGTGTAGGAAATGAAGGTATTGATGCTGTACAAGCGAAGATTGATTCTTTATTATTCAAACCTGAAGTTGGAAGCATTTACGAAGTGAAAGTCATTAAAATGTTAGATTTTGGCGCAGTTGTAGAATATACTGAAGCGCCAGGAAATGAAGTCTTATTACACGTAAGTGAATTGGCTTGGGAACGTACCGAAAATGTCTCTGATGTTGTAAACATGGGCGATGTTTTTGATGTAAAGTATTTTGGAATCGATTCTAGAACTCGTAAAGAGAAAGTATCTCGTAAAGCAATTTTACCAAAACCTGAAGGTTTTAAAGAAAGACCACCAAGAGATGACAAACGTTCTGGTGGACGAGATAACAACAGAGGACGTGATAATCGTGGACGTGATAACAGACGTGATGATCGCAAACCAAGAGAAGATAAGAAAGACGATTAATTAATCGAACTATATAAAAAAGCCTCACATAATAATGTGAGGCTTTTTTTTATTTTTAAACGCAACCTTTTTATTGTTTCGTAGACTACTAATTAAATGATCGACAATAACGTCGTTAATGAAAAATCTTTATCTTATGAAATTAACATTTAAAATTTTAATTTGTTTGTCACTATTATTAGTATCGTGTACAAACGATGAAAATACAGAAGTAATTCCTGTAAATCCGAAAAGTGTAACTAATTGCGAATTAACTATTGAACCAGACACTTTGGTGTCGATATGCGCAAATGGAACAGATTTTGCCTTGCGAAATGAGATTATAACTTTTGCTTCAACTTTCTATTCCAAAAACGACAGTCCTGCTGATTCAGAATTTTTTTGGACTATAGAATCTGGCAATATGGAAATTATAAATATTGAAAACTCACATGATGGATTTATGGCGAAATCAATAGTTACAGTTAAATTTAATTTCGATTTTTCGGGGAATGGAATTATTCAAGTTCATGCAAGTTCTGGTAATTCTGAAGCGTTTACTGAACTTTTCGTAGAATTGGAACAGATATAAAAACGTGTGTAACGAATTGTTAATTTTCGCCTATTCAAATAATGCAGTGAAGTAATTTAAATTCACTTTCTTTTAATAATTTAGGTCTAGTCAACTTAACTAATCATACACGTACCAAACAAGAATTTGTGTTGACTTAGTTTTAGAAGAATATTGTGATTGATTTATTGGAATTCAACGATAAATATGTAAGTCCGATTTTTTGTAGAAGATCTAGATTTTCAAATTATAACAATGCAGGCTAAGAAAAATCTAAATAATGTTAAAGAAATCAAGACTTTTTTAATACAAACCATTTGTAAATTATAGCATTTGAACCTAAACGAATTAATAAAGCTCTGTAAGAAAAACAATATAAATGCACAAAGTGAATTATATAAATTATATAAGAATTCACTCTATTCATTATGCTTAAAATATTCGAAAAACAAAGAAGACGCACAAGATACACTACAAGAATCATTTATAACAATTTTTAAGAGTATGAAAAAATTCAAAGGTATCGGCTCTTTTGAAGGTTGGATGAAGCGTATAACAATTAATAAAGCAATTGATAAATATAAAAGTGAAAGCTTTATAAATGTTATAGTAAATGAAGAAAACCTACAAGAAAACGACACATCTATTCGAGAATTTGAAATACCTCTTGACAAAATATTAATTCTAATTCAGGAACTACCAAGTAGATATAGACTTGTATTTAACCTTTATGAGTTAGATCATTTTTCGCATAAAGAAATCTCAAAAATGCTTTCAATATCAGAAGGCACTTCAAAATCAAATTTGCATAGAGCTAAACTAATTCTGAAAGATAAAATTAGAACACTTGAAGCTTCTCCAAACAATAAAATAAAAACTAGTAATGGAAATTAAAAAAGATATTGGCAGAGCCTTTGAGGAACATTTAACGAACTTAAATGAATCTCCCGATGACCTTGTTTGGAAAAACATTGAAGAAGAACTAAAGAAAGAAAAAAAACATAGATATATAATTCCTATTTGGCTGAGATATGCCAGCATTGGTGCAATTCTAGTCATTTTGATTCTAAACCGTAATAACTCACCTACTCAAATTAAATCAAATTACATAATTAAAGAAGAACATCAAAAAACACCAATAACAGAATCACCTGTAACTGGAACATCAATAACTGAAACACCAATTACTGTAACACTAAAAACAGATAAAAAAAATCAATACAGTAATGATGACATTACACAACAAAATACAATATATGCCTCAGAAAAGCGCCAGAAAAAAAACATTAAGAGTTATTCTTATTCATTAAGAAAAGAGGAAAAATCAGCATCTACATATCAAAATAGCAAACAGGGAAACAATTCTTCTTCTAAAACTATTAACTCAGTAAATCACATAAATACATCTATTAAGAACTTGTCGCAATCTTATTCTAAACTTAATATAGTTGAAGTAGATTCTCAGGTCACTTCCAATAAAACATCCGAATTATCAAAAACAAATGAGTCAGCTGAAGAAGCTATACAAAAAGCGGAAAATAAACATGAAACTGAAAAAGATTCGGTTTCAAATTCTCAAACAACGAACAAATGGAGTATTTATCCTAACATATCATTAATCTCTTACAACGGTTTTAATGAGACTTTTAAGGATAATATTAGTGTAAATTATGGTGTTCTTTTAAAATACCATATTTCAGAAAAAGGAAGTCTGAGGTTTGGAGTATCTAAATTAGATTTACAACACACTTATGAAGTTGATAAGGTTTCAATAACACAAGAAGTGAGTTATATTGAAATTCCATTAGAATTCAACTACACTTTGTCAAAAAAGAAAATTCAAACTTCTGTAATCGGCGGCTTTAGTTACTTTTTAATTACTGATGCTCATCAAAAATCATTAAATGAAAACAATAACCTTATACACTCAAAGAATAAGGATGAGTTTAATTCTTCGACTATGTCTTTTAATTTAGGTGTAAATTTTAACACTAAGATCTACAACAATTTTTATTTAAATATAGAGCCTGTTTTGAAATATCAGCTTTCACCATACACTGCTTCCGCAGACTATAACCCTTATTTAATTTCAATTAGTTCTGGAATTGAATATAAATTTTAACACGTAGCTAGAAAAATTACTTTACAATAAGAAAAATCTAACTGAAAATCTTAAATAAATATTAAAAAAAGTCCAAAGCTAAATTACTAACGTACTTCAAGTATTAACAATTCTATAATAGCTAATATATAAGATGGACAACAAACAAACGCTACAACAAAAAATTTACTCAAATTTAGAATTACATAAAACACAATTTAAATCCCTTATAAATACCTTAAACAGTAGATTACAGGAATCTTCAAATCGCAGAAACATATTAGTCTTAGCTAGTACCTTTCTAATGATTAGTATTGGCATCTATTTTTTCAGTGTCTTTCACAATGATTTGAACACCATTAATACTAATCAAAAATCGGTTTGGGTAATGTCCTTTATTACCATAGCGACGTGTATTACAGTTTTTAAAGTATTACTGTTCTTATTTATGCTGTATCAATATGTCAAATATAAGCCTGTAGCCTCAGTGACTAACGAAGAACTTCCTACATGTACTATCATTGTTCCAGCATATAATGAAGGTAAACAAGTTTGGGATACCTTAATGAGTTTAGTAGACAGCGATTACCCAAAACACAAACTGGAATTACTAGCTATAGATGATGGAAGCAAAGATGATACATGGGAATGGATGCTAAAAGCAAAAGAGCAACTTGGAGACCGATTGGTTATTCTTCAACAACCAGAAAACCAAGGCAAACGACATGCGCTTTACAGAGGGTTCAACTTAGGTACCGGAGACATATTTGTAACTGTTGACAGTGATTCAATTGTAACTTCAAACACACTCAGAAATCTCGTAAGCCCCTTTGTGAAAAATGAAGATTGTGGTGCTGTGGCAGGAAACATTAGAGTTTTAAATAATAAAAAAGAGATTTTTCCAAAAATGCTGGATGTAAGTTTTGTGCTGAGTTTTGAATTTGTACGGTCTGCTGAAAGTAATTTGAATTCAGTATTGTGTACGCCTGGCGCATTAGCCGCATACCGAAAAACAGCTGTTTACAATTGTTTACCTGAATGGATTAACCAAACCTTTATGGGAAAACCATCAGATATTGGTGAAGATCGAGCGATGACAAATATGATTTTAAAGCAAGGAAAACATGTATTATTTCAAAGAAATGCTGTTGCTTATACAAATGTCCCTGAAGAATACACTGGTTTATATAAAATGTTTATTAGATGGGGAAGAAGCAATGTTAGAGAGAATCTTGAAATGACAAAATACATTTTTAAAAATTTCAGAAAAGGTGATAAATCTGGAATACGATTGCTATTTATGAGTCAGTTTTTAGAGATGATAATGAGCTATCCATTTTTAATAGTCATGGCATTATTTATTGCCACTCATCCGTTATTGTTTTTAGGATCTACTTTAGCTAGTATATTAATCCTATCCTCATTTTCAGTAGTGTTTTATTCATATCACTATAAAATTTCGGAGTCAATTTGGGCTTATACATATAGTATCCTATACACCTTCGGATTGTTTTGGATTACACCTTATGCCATTGCAACAGCAGGAAAAAGAGGTTGGCTTACTCGTGATTTGACGCCAAAAGCATTAACTTAATTCATTTGATTTAAATCTTCCGATGAATTCATCTTTGTAGTCATCAAAGGTTGAACAGGTTAAAAATTTGTTTTTCTCATTATTTTTCGTATATTATTAGCTATGATACACGAAGACAAAGAAAAATACAAAGACATTTTAGAAAACTCAGTAGATTATTTGGAACAGCATGGTTTCGAAGACATTAAAGCTGACACTGAAGGTTACGAAACACCAAAATCATTTACAAAAAAGGGAAGTGATATAAGTATTACGCCCGACATCGTAGCGATGAAAAATGGAAGAAAGCATTATTTCGATATCAGTCTTAAAAGTGAAAAACCTAAATTATTAAAATCTAAATGGTTATTTCTAAACACTTTAACAGCATTAAAATCACATCATTTCAAATTAATCACCACAAAAGGTCATTATAAATTTACCAACGAAATGCTCGATGATATTAATATGAACAATAAAAGCTTAATCAAAATTTAAATTAATTTTAATTTTCTTGTAACATTTTTTGTACTTACTACGTATAACTATATAGTACAATACATTTACCCAAATTTAAAGGAGATATATAGATGAGACAACTAAAAATTACGAAGCAGGTTACTAATAGAGAAACTGCGTCGTTAGACAAGTATTTACAAGAAATTGGAAAAGTTGATTTAATTACTGCCGATGAAGAAGTAGAATTAGCACAACGAATCAAAGCGGGTGATCAAGTAGCTTTAGAAAAATTAACTAAAGCAAATCTTCGTTTCGTGGTTTCTGTAGCTAAACAATATCAGAATCAGGGATTAACATTACCTGATTTAATTAATGAAGGTAATTTAGGTCTAATTAAAGCAGCACAGCGATTTGATGAAACTCGTGGATTCAAATTTATTTCTTATGCCGTTTGGTGGATACGTCAATCCATACTTCAGGCCTTGGCTGAACAATCTCGTATTGTGCGTTTACCTTTAAACAAAATTGGATCTATCAATAAAATTAATAAGACATTTGCCTTTTTAGAGCAAAGTCATGAGCGTCCACCAAGTGCAGAGGAAATTGCAAAAGAGTTAGATATGACCATTAATGATGTAAAGGAGTCTATGAAAAACTCTGGTCGTCACGTATCTATGGATGCGCCTCTAGTTGAAGGTGAAGATTCAAACCTTTACGATGTATTGCGAAGTGGTGAGTCTCCAAATCCTGATAAAGATTTATTACATGAATCGTTACGCACTGAAATTGAACGTGCTTTAGAAACCTTAACACCTCGTGAAGCTGATGTTATTCGTTTGTATTTTGGTCTTGGTAATCAACATCCAATGACCTTAGAAGAAATCGGAGAAACATTCGATTTGACTCGCGAACGTGTACGTCAGATTAAAGAAAAAGCTATCAGACGACTAAAACATACGTCTAGAAGTAAAATTTTAAAAACATATTTAGGTTAGTAATTGACACTTTTTACGACCTAATAAAAGCAACAAACAGTTAAAAATAACTGTTCGTTTTTTGATTGATGAAAGAACCCACGGCTGATTACCGTGGGTTTGTTTTTTTATCCTATTTTTGCAAAAAACAACATATGTCTTCAAAACTTATTGCTCCATCAATTTTAGCAGCCGATTTCGCTAACCTTCAACGTGATATAGAAATGGTAAATTCAAGTGAAGCTGATTGGTTTCATATTGATATCATGGATGGTGTATTTGTTCCAAATATATCTTTTGGAATGCCAGTTTTGCAGGCAATTACGACTCATGCAAAAAAGCTTGTGGATGTACATTTAATGATTGTTGATCCAGATCGATACATTTCAACGTTTGCTAAACTTGGAGCCAATAATCTAACAGTGCATTATGAAGCTTGTACACATCTTCATAGAACACTTCAGGCAATCAAAGCTGAAGGTATGCAAGCTGGAGTCGCTTTAAATCCGCACACTCCTGTGTCTCTACTAGGAGATATCATCAATGATATTGATTTGGTATGCTTAATGAGTGTTAACCCTGGATTTGGAGGTCAGAGCTTTATTGAAAATACGTATTCAAAAGTTACTGAACTAAAAGCATTGATTACCAAAAAAGGTGCATCTACAAAAATTGAGATTGATGGTGGTGTCACCAATAAAAATGCAAAGCAACTTATTGAAGCTGGTGCAGACGTATTAGTTGCTGGAAGCTATGTATTTAAAAGTGAGAATCACAAAGAAACTATAAAAGCCTTAAAAACTTTAGCTAATAGTTAAACTTTACTTCCATAACCATAACCATAGCCGTAATTGTATCCATAACCATAAGATCTGCTAGCACCAACGCCGTTGATTACATAAGCCATATTTTTAATCTTACCTAATTCAAATAACTCTTCAGAGAATGAAAGAATCTTTTTCTCTGTGTAATTGGCTCTGGAGATATACACTGTGACATCAGCTAATTGAGAAATTAACATCGTATCTGTAACCAAAACAGTTGGAGCTGTATCGACAATAATATAGTCATAAATTTCTTTCGCTTCTTCAATAAGAGTTTTAAACCTTCCATTAGTAAGTAAACTGGTCGGGTTTGGAGGAATATTACCAGAGAGTAAGATGTCGTGAAATTCATGCTTTTCAAATCCTTTGATAAGGGTATCCTTCCAAGCTACATCTTTATCATGTAAATAATCTGATAGTCCAACAGTGTTTTTATCAAAATTTGTATGTGTATGAATTTGAGGATTTCGTAAATCGGCTCCTATAAGCAGTACCTTTTTATTCATACTAGACAAAGCTAGAGACAAATTGATACTAATAAATGTTTTTCCTTCTCCTTTGATCGTCGAAGTACAATAAATCACTTTGCCTTTTTCGTCTTCACTAACAGGAAGCAAGTAATTGACATTAGAACTTAAAATCCTAAAGGATTCAGCTAAAACCGTTCTATCATTAGGGTCAGCAAAAACAGCTTTTTCCTTTTTATTAATATCAGGGATTTCAGCAATGATTGGAATTTTATTATTGAATTTTAAAATGTCTTCTTTACCGTGAATTTTAGTATCCAACATAAAAAACAAGTACAATATTGTAAAAGGCACAAGCAATCCTCCTAAAATTGCTGCTGCATAAGCTACATTAGGTTTTGGAGTTATAGGACTTCTAGATGATAAAGCATAATCAACTACTTTTATAGAAGGCTCTACAATAGCTAAGTTTATAGCCGCTTCTTCTCGTTTTTGTAGTAAATAAAGATATAAACTTTCTTTAATCATTTGCTGACGCTCAATAGCTCTCAGTAATTTTTCCTTTTCAGGTATTTGTGATACTCTGCCTGCAAACTTTCGATTTCTGTTTCTTAATTGGCCTTGTATTACATTTAATTGTTGTAAATAAGCACTTAAAGACTCTGATATATTAGATTTTGCATCGTTAATTTGTGTTTGAGTAAATTTCACAGTTGGATTGTTCTCTCCTCCACTTCTAATGAGTTTATCACGTTCTAGAATTGCCGAATTGTATTCATTAATTATAGAATTTATATCACCACTTTCAAGACCAATATTAGCTGGCAGTAAACCATCTCCGTTCTTACCATTAATGGTCTCTTGAAGCATCTCAGCAATTACAATCTGACGCTCCACTTTAAATACTTCATCGTCTGATTGAGATCGCTCTTCAAGACCTAACGACGAATCTAAAGTTAGATCTACTATATTATTCCGTTCTTTAAATTCTTTCCGACCAACTTCAATTGAATCCAGTTCACTCGCCAGATAAAAAAAACGGTCATCAATAAAATCTAAGGTACGTTGAGACACCAATTGCCTGTCTTTGATACCATCCTTATTAAAAACGTCTATAAGCGTATTTAAAATACGCTCTGAAAGCAATTTACTTTCTCCCTTCATTGACAAGTTTAACAGATCACTTTCTTCACCTACAAGTCCTATTTCAAGACTTGATTTTAACCTTAATGTGGCATCCTTTAACGGATTAAAGTTTACAATATAACGTTTACCTATAACATCTGCTTTAGACGCTTCATCATCAAATCTTATTTGGAATGGTAAATCGTTTACAACTTCAAAGCTGTCATGATTAGGTATGACAACCACCTGTTCTGTTCTTGTATGTGTAATTTCAAAACTGCTTTTCTTAACATCAATAATGTAAGATCTTACACCGACAATACTATCAGCTGCCATACTCTGCTCGAAATAAAAAGGCAATTCTGCTATTTGAGCTGTCTGTATAGTACCTTCTTCATAAAATGAGGTATTCAGTTTTAATTCTTTTGCGACTTCTTCTAAAATAATATAGGAATTAAGAACCTCTATTTCGTTTGCTAAGTTAATGTTAGAACGCTTAAAGATAAACGCTGCTGTAGGAAGTGCTAATCCGTCAGACTCGTCTAAAACTTTTATTTTAGCCGAAGTTTGATATATTCTAGGGGCATACCTTATATAAATGTAAGCACTTATGAGGGTAATAATTAATGTCAATAGAAACCAAGGCCAATACCTGAGGTATTTTCTAAACTCTTGTTTTAAGTTCGACTTATCATCTTCTAAATTGGTAAAGCCAGTATTTTGTGGAGTATTCATAACTATCGTGACAATATAATGATGGAACTTAAAGCCACAGTAGCAACTGCCAACAAAGTAGTTAGACCAGTAACATAGCCTGAATTCGTTACCCTTGGTTTGTTTTGGTTGACAATAATTGTATCGTTAGGTTTGATGTAGAAGTACTCTGAATTCATAAAGTCTGTATTTGTCAAATTAATATGGGTAATCGTACGCACACCATCAACATCTCTGGTAATAATTACATCATCTCGTTTACCATTTATTGTTAAATCTCCTGCATAGCCAAGAGCTTGCAGAAGAGTAATGTTCTGTTCTGAAAAATTATAGGTGCCTGGCTGATTTACTTCTCCCAAAACTGTTACTTTTGCATTGACCACACGAACTCTTACTGTAGGATTCTTTAAATGGCCTCCCTCTACCAATAAATCCTTGATTTTTACTTCTGCTTCATTCATTGTAAGATTGGCGAGCGCTATTTCTCCTAAAACCGGAAAAATTATATTACCTTCTTCAGAGACCAAGTACCCATCCAGTTGAAAAGCTAGAAGACTAAATTGATTAGCATTCGTTACTTTATTATATGGCTGTGCTGCCTCTGGCACTAAGGTCTCTACATCTATTTTTAAAATGTCATTAGGCTGTATCGTTGTTTGTTGAAAATTAATTTGAGCAGTATTATTTTCTCCTGCATCTTGTATATACCATATGTCCTTTTTTGATGCACAAGAAGACAACATTAAGACACATAAAAATACGACAAAATTTAACTTCATAATTCAATAAATATGTTAAGAACGCAAATATAACCTATTTAAACAAACCACAAAGTAATCTACATCATGAGATGTCACACTTTTATACTTTTTTTATTCTTATTCATAACTCTAATGATTATGAAAGGTAAGCAATACAATGTCGAACCATAAATTAAAAGCAAGCCTATTTGCGTGTTTAAATTTAAGTGAAGCATTTGAAAGGCAATAATCACAATTAACAGATTCACAAAAACTATGGTAAATGTGGTTTGAACATGTGAAAATCCAGCCTGAATAAAACGATGATGAATGTGATTTTTATCAGCTTCGAACGGACTTTTTTTCAGAATAATTATTCGAATAATAAAAATTCTCAAGGTATCGATAAGGGGAAAAAACAACATCGCAAATGCCAAAGCAGGTGATGCTCTATAATATTCTGAATCAATATTTGTTTGCGATTGAGAGATAAAACTAATTGTAAAAAAGGCGATTAAAAACCCCACAATCATTGAACCTGTGTCTCCCATGAAAATTTTATTCTTAGAGGAAAAATTTAGCCGTAAAAATGCCAGTAATGCTCCTATAAGTGCTACTGATATGGTAGCAAGACTTAAGGCTCCAGAATTATAAAAAAGTATAGAAAAAATTACGCTGATTAACAATGCAATACATCCAGCCAGTCCATCAACACCATCAATAAGATTGTATGCATTAATAACCAGTATATAAACAAACAATGTAAAACCTATAGACACCCAGTATGGGAGTATATCTACGTCAAAAATTTTTGAGAAACCTATGATTCTAGTATCCGTAAAAACAATTAATAATAAAGCTGCAAACAATTGCCCAATAAACTTTTTACGTGCTGAGAGCACAGTCAAGTCATCTTTAAGTCCCAGAAAAAAAAGGATGGTTAAACCTCCCATAACTAATAGCAACACTTTAGTGTTAAGCATTGCTCCAACAATAGTCATCACCACTACTAAACTGAAAAAGATTCCAATGCCACCTAAAGTGGGCGTGATATTAGAGTGCATACTTCTACTATCAGGCTCATCCATGAGATGTTTTTCTTTAGCCACATATAAAATCGTTGGAAAGGTTTGATATGCAATAGCAAATGCTAACACAAACGCACACAAAAGCCATATAAATGGACTGTTTTCCGGATTAAAATTTTCAAGTAATGTTTTAATCATACGTAGAATACGATATATTGATACATCATATTTTTAATTAATAGCACTCGCAAGATACAAATTTAAAAACTAACAAATATAATCTTTCATCTTTTGGAAGATAATAACAAAGACTTTTTATTCACCTAATACTAAGGTAACATTTCTTTTAGTACCTTAATAATCCTTATAGCTGTTTGGCCATCCCATAATGGAATATCATTTCCTTTTTTCCAATTTCCAGAAAACAATTTATCCAAATATGGCTTTAAGTGTTTTGGATTTGTACCTACCAACTCATTAGTACCCAAAGTAATTGTTTCTGGTCGTTCGGTATTATCTCTAAGCGTTAAACAAGGTACTCGAAGTATTGAAGCTTCTTCAGTAATTCCTCCAGAATCTGTAATAACAGCTTTGGCTCTTTCTACCAAATAATTGAATTCCAAATAACTTAAAGGTTCAACGGTATGCAATCGAGGATGGTTAATATGAAGTCGTTCTAATATTTTAGCTGTTCTGGGATGCACAGGAAAAACCAGAGGTAAATCTTGTGTATGCGCTATGATTTCATCTATCATATCTTTGAGCTGTGACTCTTCATCCACGTTTGCTGGTCTGTGAAGCGTCATCACAATATAATGACCATCAGAAAGGTTTAAATCATTCCAAACCTGAGGCTTTTTAAAGTTTGGTTGCTGTTTTAATAAAGTATCAATCATCGTGTTTCCAACGAAAAAAATCTGATCTTCGGCAACACCACTTTTTTTCAAATTTACATTAGCCGTTTCAGACGTTGTAAAAAAGTAATTCGTGATACTATCTGTAACCAACCTGTTAATTTCTTCAGGCATGGTCCAGTCGTCTGAACGAATTCCGCCTTCAACATGTGCGACTTTAGTATGCAATTTTTGAGCGACTAAAGCACAAGCCATTGTTGACGTTACATCACCTACAACTAACACTAAATCTGCAGGATTGGCAATTAATTCTTTTTCGAAACTCATCATAATATTTGCCGTCTGCTCTGCTTGTGAACCTCCACTACACTCTAAATTAACGTGAGGTTCAGGAATTTCAAGTTGTTCAAAAAAACTACCAGACATGTTTGTGTCATAGTGCTGACCAGTATGAACTAACCTGTAATCTATATTGAATCCTTCGTTTTTAGCGTTTTGTATGGCATGAATAATTGGCGCAATTTTCATGAAATTTGGTCTTGCTCCAGCTATTATCGTAATATTATGCATTGCTTATTGTTTTCTTTTAAATGTTAGTTCTATAATACAATTATTTTTCATCACTTCTCCAATTGAAGTATAATTTTCTATGTCCGTTCTTAGTTTACATCCGATTAGCCTTATTGTGCTGTGTATAAAATCGTACCTTCATCAACTAACATCTTGGTCCCTAATTTATTTGACAAATCTTTAGCTCCAACGCTATTCAAATGTGATAAATCTTTAAATACATTTTTGTTATTGTTTAAACTTATCGTATCCATTTTAAAATTATTAAACAATTTGCCTATTTTATATTTAAACACATCGGTTTCTTTCTTAATAAGTGATTTACTCTCGATATTTACTAATTTAGAATGGTATGGTAATTCTAAAAATGAAACTTTACAGTTTTTCCTAATCAGATTTTTAATCCCAATAAGATAAAGGTCTTGCTTTTGTTCTAAAAAAGTTGGGACTTCTCGATAATAATCTTCAAAGTGAGATATTGGTAAGCCAATTTCCATAGAATCTGAATAAGCAAATAACTCAGACGTTTCAGAAATATTTCGTTTAGGTTTTATGTTTAGCTTAATAATTGAATAAATTTCATTAATTGAATAATCTTCATTATACATTTTTTTTAATGCCCAGAAAGATAATCCAGTACGATTAAAATCATTTTCTTTTCTCCGGATTTGAACAAGTTTTGAAACTGAAACAATAACTTCAGAATTTTCTGGAACCTGCTCAGTAAATAATAAAAAATCGTAAATACCAGCTCCAGGAATTGCTGAAGTATATACCTTTTTTTCTAATTTATTTGATAATTCTTTTACATCAATACCGTAATAAGCTTGAGAATCTCCCCAAATAAAAACTGCATTTTGATTACTAAATTTATTATTCAAATAGGTATTATAACAAAAGTATATTATTCCATATAATATGATCAAACCAAATGGAAAAAACAATGTTTTTTTTATAAACCGTTTCATAAATACCTAAAATTGAAAATAAATAAACTGTTGTTCCTTTCCACCAAACCAGAATATAGCAATGATTATAAGATAATAAGCTGCGTATCTAAATGCTGGCTTCCATTTTTCACCCAAATGAGCTATTGCGAATTGACCTTCTCGTCCAACCCATTCTATTAACATAAAAATTGACAATAGCACAAGAATTGTCTTATATTTCCAATAAACACTTATTGCTAAAAATGATTCTGGATGTGTAAAAATGCCTGCTATATATTGAAATGCATGATTGATATTTTCAGCTCTAAAGAATATCCATGCGAAAACAGTTAAAACAAAAGTTATTCCCATTAAAGCAAACTCCTTAAGAGTAGGTAAAATTTTGCCCTGTGCAACGACATTTAAGTTACTTCTATTACTCTTAGTGAGCAAAAGTGGTAAAAAATATATTGCATTTAAGGTTCCCCAAACAACAAACGTCCAATTTGCACCATGCCAAAACCCACTGACTATAAAAATTATAAATGTATTTCTTACTTTCATTAAAGTTCCTCCACGACTACCTCCTAATGGTATGTATAAGTAATCTCTAAACCAAGTAGATAATGAAATATGCCAACGTCTCCAAAACTCTGCTATATCTCTAGAAAAGTACGGAAAGTTAAAATTCTGCATGAGGTCAAATCCAAAAAGTCGAGATGTACCAATTGCAATATCAGAATAACCAGAGAAATCACCATAAATTTGAAACGTAAAAAATAAGGCTCCTAAAACTAAAGTGCTTCCGGAATAATCTGCTGAATTATTAAAAATTTGGTTAGCAAACTCGGCACAGTTATCGGCAATAACAACTTTTTTAAATAATCCCCAAAGTATCTGACGCATACCATCAACAGCTTTATAATAATCAAACTGTCGTTTTTTATAAAACTGAGGTAATAAATGTGTTGCTCTTTCTATGGGACCAGCTACCAATTGTGGAAAGAAACTGACAAACGCAGAAAAGGCTACAAAGTCCTTAGTTGGCTCTAATCTTCTTTTATAAACATCAATAGTATAACTCAAGGTTTGAAACGTATAAAAACTAATTCCAACAGGTAAAATAATATTTAATGAATTTGCATTGATTTCAGTTCCAAAGAAAGAAAAAGCGGAAACAAAGTTGTCGAGAAAGAAGTTGTAATATTTAAAGAAGCCAAGAAATCCTAGATTTACTAGGATACTAACCCATAATAATATTAATCTATTTTTTTTATTGTTTTCAGTTTTAAGTCTCCTTCCAACCAAATAATCAATTATAGTACTAAATAGTATTAATGACAAAAATCTCCAATCCCACCAACCGTAAAACACATAACTTGCTATGACAATTAATAAGTTTTGCAGTTTTAAATTCTTATTAACTACAAACCAATAGAGCACAAAAACTATCGGTAAGAAAATTGCAAAGTCAATTGAGTTAAATAGCATTTGTTCGGTCTATTCTTAATTTCTAATATTTACCTAAGTGCAAGTTTACAAAAAATCTTACCAAGTGTATTTGTCGTTTTATTCTTGATGGCTGACTTATCAATCTGTAAGTCCATTCCATATTATTTTTTACCCACCATTGCGGAGCTCGTTTTACATTACCTGTGTAAACATCATAACTTCCACCTAAACCTTGATACACAGCCTGATGCGATTGCTGGATTTTTTCCATCAAATTTTCTTGCTTAGGCGAACCCATGGCCACAAAAACCACATCTGGTTTATGTTTTTTAATATCTTCAATTAATGCTTGCTCTTCGTCTTGCGTTTTAATGTAGCCGTTTCTGTAATTACATATATTAATGCCTTTAAATTCCGTCTGTAATTTTTTTACCGTTGCATCAATAACTTCTTGCTTTCCTCCAACCAAATAAAACGTTTTGGTCTTGTAATAATTTTGAACCACATCTAACCAAAGTTCACATCCTGGAATTTTAACCACATGTTTAGCTCCTTTTTTCTGAAGTGCCCAAACTGCTCCAATGCCATCAGGATATCCGAGGTTTCTATTAATTAAGGCTCTACTATCATCTGTTGCATGAAGAATTTTTTCGGCATTAACAGCCACCATAATTTTATGATGATCAAATGCATATTGCATAAGCTCTTCTCTAGACTTTGGAGCAAAGGTCATCACTCCGTTCAACGACTTAGCTTCCATGTTTTTGAGTTTTAGTTTCTAATAAAAAATGTGCCATAGCGTTAAACATAAACGCATTACTCCATCTCATATAGGATATTTTTGAACTCATTCCCTTTTTTAACTGGTAATAAAAATAGCCTTTTTTGTGTTGCATGTTATCAATTGTCCAATCTAAAACTTTTGACAATAATGCTTCATGACTTTGAAACACATTAAGTTTAGACAAGGTCACAATCACCTGGGCAGGACAATGTATATCAATAGGATAGGTTTTATTATGGTAATACTTTGGCATTCCGTTCGCTTCGAAAAAGTGTTTTAAGTAATACGCTGTTCCTTTTTCTATATACGTCTGAAAACTAAGATCATTAGTATTTTGCTGATAGGTTTCAATAGCATCTAAATTAAAACCTGTATGAAAACTATCTTTCCAGGATTGTACAGGAAGTAATCCGTAAATCCAGGAGCCATCATCTTCCTGCAATTCACAAGCCGCAACAACAGCCTTCTTAGCCATAGTTGCATGCTCCTGGTTTTTAGTGTATTTATACGAATAGCTTAAGATTTTCGCACCAAGCAGAGACGCATTAATAACCGTATTATTACCATCTTTGATGCTGTACGAAAATATAATTCCGTTACCATGTGGTGTTCTTGACAAGTCGTTTAACACAAAATTTGCAGCAGATAAGGTTTCTTTTAAAACGGTTTCATTTTTAGTGATTTCATAGCTTTCGAGTAAAGCTTCTACACAAAAACAAGTAGCTACAACAGTTGGTGTATGTTTAGGAAACAAGAATAAACGTCGTGCTTGCCAATCGAAATTATAACCCCAAGCTGAACCAGAATACCCTTGACTTCTTAAACTTAATAATAAGTCTGTTATTTCATTTATTTGCTTAAGAATTTCTTCTTTGGTTCCAAAATCTTCACAGCCACTTTCTGCTAATTTGTATAAACGACAATAGCCTAAAAGAAAAAGGCCTATGCCTTTAGCATTGTGTTCTTTCGGAACTAATAATAGCTTTCTGAAATTTATAGGACTCCTTTTAAAACCCTGAATCCAGGCTAATCGAGCTAAATCCCAGTGCTTTAATGGTAAGGCCTGAAATATTTTAGAGTTTAAGCCATCATAAGGATCCCAACCTTTGAAGTTTTCGGATTCACAATAGGCTTTCAGTTTTAAAAAACTTGTATTTATTTTAGATGTCAACTTGCTGTCCTCCACGTTTTACAGATTCTAAAACTCCAAAAGATGCTTTGGTTACAGCAACGATGTCTTCAAAAGGAATTGGTGCTTTCCCATCTGTAAGCAACCCATTGACAAATGCGTTAACCATTTCTTTCTGACCTTTATTCTGGTTGAGTATTTTATGTTTCTTAGGCTTGCCCTTACCGTAAATTTTTAATTCTTTAAAGTCGTTTAGCGTTGCTGACATTCCTGCTGAAAAGACCTCAACATATTCTTTAGTAAGCGATTTTGACCCATTAGCATAATAGCCAATAACACCAGACGATCCATTTTCAAATTGAATTAAAATATTCAAGGTATCATTTAATTGATTGGCATCAGGAAGTGCTGTAGCCGATATTTTTGTTGGAAGGCTTCCGTTGAGATACGTTAAATAGTCAATAAAATGACATACTTCTCCCAAAACGCGTCCGCCTCCAATTTCTAAATCCTGAATCCAGTTATCTCCAGGAATTGCGCCTGCATTAATTCTATAAATCATGGTCATTGGATTATTTCCAACGGCCTTTTTTATTTTTTCAGTTAAAGGAGAAAACCGTCTGTTAAAGCCAACCATAACCGCTTTATTGGTTTTTGATTGTAAGTCGATAATAGATTCCAGTTCAGATTCTAAAAGACACAAAGGCTTTTCAACGAATACATTTTTATTCGCTTCTAAACTTTTTAAAACATATGGTCCATGAGAATCATGACGTGTTGCTACAAAAACTGTATTTGTTTTATCGTCTAAAACGTCATCTTCATTTGTAGCGCAAAATTGAAATTTAAATTTTTCAGCCACACGCTTAGAGGTTGTGCCTGTATTGGTTAGAACACCAACACGACCAACGTCGTTACTTTCTGGTATATTAGGCAGCAAATTTCCCTGTGCATAACTTCCAGCACCAATAAAAGAAATATTTATTTGTCCGAGTTGAGTGGCTTCAGACGTAGAAATTTTAGATTTTGAAACTGTTTTATCCAGATCATATTTAAGCGCAATACCTGTAAACGGTTCGGCTTTTGATACCACAAGATCGAAAGCTTCTTTGGCATTTTCAAACTCAAATTCGTGTGTTGTGAGGTAATCAATATCAATACGCTTGGTTGCAATCAAATTTTGAAAGGCTTCCATGTTGCGCTTTTCTGTCCAGCGTACATAAGGTAACGGATAATCGATTCCTTTTTCTTCGTAATTTAAATCATAACGACCAGGACCATAAGAGCAGGCCATTTTCAATTCTAGTTCTTTACGATACCAGAACGGATCACGATCAAAACCTGTAGGTACAGCACCTAATACAACCACTTTACCTTTTTTACGAGCAATTGCACCTGCAAAATTAATAGGATCCAGACTAGACGTCGCAGCTGCAATGATTACAGCATCTGCACCATAACCATGCGTCGCATTTTGTATTTGCTCTTCAGCACCTGCAGCGTTTCGGGTAAGTCCTAAATCGACTACATTATGATCAACAGCTTGTTTAACGGCAGCTTCGGAAACATCGATTCCTATAACAGTTACTCCAGACGCTTTTAAAATTAAAGCAGCCAATTGACCAAGTAATCCGAGTCCGATAATCACACAAGATTCGCCCAATCGCAAATCGGCCTGACGAACACCTTGCATCGAAATCGCGCCTAAAGTATTATAGGCTGCATCTTTAAGATTTGCGTTTACATCCAGTTTAACACATAGATTAACAGGTACTGAAACAATTTCAGCATGATTAGCATATCCAGCTCCAGCACAAGCCACTTTGTCTCCGACTTCAAATTCTGTAACACCTTCACCAACTTCAATAACTTCACCTGCTGAACTGTATCCTAATGGTGAGTAGGCATCCAGTTTTTTCATCACAGCTCTATACGTTTGAACAGGACCTTGTTTTTTTAAAGTATCAATAACCTGTTTTACCTGCTGAGGCCGTTCTTTAGCTTTTCCGAGTAAACTTTTACGAGCGGCTACCACTGTAGAACCTTCTGTTCCCGCACTTATGATAGAATAGTGATTCTTAACGATAACCATACCTTTTCCAAGTTGTGGATAAGGTACATCTTGAATAATCATATCGCCAGAACCTAATTTTTGTGTCAATTGTTGCATTTAAATGTGTTGTTGTTGTTTCATAAATAAATGAGGTCTTAGTAAGAGCAAGCCAAAGAAACCCCAAACTAAAATATTATAGTAATAATAGGATCCGGGAACTAAACCAATACAGTCGAAAAAATACATTCCAAATAGCATCATCCCAAAAACTCTAATATGACTATTAATTTGAAAAATATGTTTTAACATACGAAAAATAAAAAAAATTAATAAGACTAAACCAATGATACCATTAATAACTAAAACCCTAAAAAATTCATTGTGGACTGGTCTATTAATACCATCACCAAACCATTGGAAAAACATACTTTGGTGATTTAGCCATTGGTCCCAATAGTGTTCCCAGATATAACCACGACCAGCCAAAGTGTAACGCGCATCTTTTACTTCTCCTGTCTGGTAACCTGTTTCCTTACTAAAGAGTTGTTCAATATTATCGAAAACCACGTTTCCAAAAGCTAGCATAAGGATACTAAAACCAATAAGAATTGGCACAGCTTGTTTTAATTTAGTTTTAGAAAAGAATAAAATAAGTATTACCCATAACACAACAATCCCAACTGCTGCTTTACTAAATGCCAAATATACGGATATCGAAGCTCCTCCTGCCAAAGCAATCAAAAATGCTTTAAAATAAGGGTTGTTAGTTTTAAACACTGATTGATAGACCAAAACTGCAAAGATTGACATTAAACCATAAAAGCGAACAGGAAAACCATCGTGATAAAAACCCACATAACGGGATAAACCCACTGTAGTTCTTTCTCTAAAAATCACTCCTGTTTGTAATTGAAATAGACTTACAGCCATTGGGAAAATACCACAAATCATAACCGCTATTAATAATTGTTTAAGACGTGCTTTGTCTGTTACCAATAATGGAATTAAAAAGAATGCTAAAAATATATTTAAATTCAATGCTACAATCTCTGCGGAAGGCACTGGATTTGAAGCTAATGCCCAAACTACTCCTAAGGTCAAGGCTGCAAAATGAATTTTTGCAGTAGATAGCCAAATACTTGGAAACATTTTCCTTGAATAAAAAATCTTATAAAATAGCACAGGAGTTAAAGCGCCTTGGATAGACATTATAGTTAGTGGACCAAAACGATAATCCCAATAAGCATCGATTATCGATTTTGTAGCTACCATGATCAACAAACAGGCAAACATCCCTTTTTGGGTTCTGGCAAGGATCATCGCCAAAAAAATAAGAAATGGAATTAGAATCATGAGACGTTTGTATGTTTCTTTGGTAAAGGTCTATAGGGCTTTTCTAATTCCTTTAAGATTTTAATTGGATTTCCAGCTGCAACTACACCTTCGGGAATGTCTTTATTTACGACAGATCCTGCGCCAATAATTGAATGACTACCTATGGTGACATTACGCATTACAACGGTGTTAACTCCAATAAACACATGATCACCAATCGTTACATATCCTGTTCCGTTGTCTTCTGAATTTATGATATGTGCAGCTCCGTCATGTGATAATATATAACAACCATGTGTTATTAAACAATGGTCTCCTATGGTAACTTTACCTCGTCTCACATCAATCTTTGCTCCAAGACTAATCATTGTGTTTTTACCAATTTTTGCTCCAGAGGCTCTGAGAAATGACATTTGAAGAAACCTAAGTAGATTCCCTAAATAATGCACCATTTTTCGAATGATTATTTTCATGTGTTTATATCTATTACTTTTTTAACGACACATGCTGTTCGCTATTCATCATCCCTTTGCTTTTAAATCTCTGGCATGCTCGTTTCATGAATCTAAAGTTTTTAAAATTATGGTTTTAAAATCATGAGCAATCTTTTCTATAGAAAAATTTGAAACTACATTCCTTCTATTTTCAGCTCCAATTTCTGATCGTTTGTCTGGATTAGACAATAGCTTTTTTAGTGCGCCCTTTAAGTTTTCTAATTCTCCTGGAATAAATGAAAATCCATGCACCCCATTTTCATAAACTTCTCGATGAGCTCCCACAGGTGTAAACACAGCAGGTTTACCAATGGCCATAGCCTCTAGTAAAGACCTCGAAAAGCCTTCAGAATATGAGGCTGTTAAAAAAATATCTGTAGACTGTAAATGCTTCATTTTATCATCTCCACTAATAATACCTAGATTTTTATAGTTATCTTTATAAGCCGAATTCAATATCTTATTTTCAGCTTCGAACGGATCTTCATAGTCTATTTTTTCTCCTGTATACTGATTGTAAAACACACCTCTTTCTCCTCTTCTAATATTTCCTGCAAAATAAAACTTTATATAAGGAAACTCACGGCAAAGGTCAGGAATTATTTTTAAAATATCAGTATAGCCTTTGGCTTTAGTCATATGTCCCATTACAAGGATCTTTCCTTGCTCAACTTCCACATC
The DNA here is from genome assembly GCF_000826645.1 of Psychroserpens mesophilus. GTDB lineage: Bacteria > Bacteroidota > Bacteroidia > Flavobacteriales > Flavobacteriaceae > Psychroserpens > Psychroserpens mesophilus. Next base: position 427,576 of record NZ_JXJP01000001.1, on the reverse strand, counting down.
GAATTGATCAGAATATTGGTTCACATCCATAGCCTGATAAAGCACACTAACTTTTGAAGTATCTATGTAAGGAGCAAATTGGTCTTTAAGATATTTAGCTTGAACTATCGCGCAATCTACCTTTCTTAAACTAAACCCTATTAGTTTTTTCACCAGACCATTAAATTGTTGAAAATTCAATTTAAAATGACTTCCTCGTAAATGAATAATAACCTTAGCACCAAAAAATTTGCTTAATAAGATGGTCCAAACATCCCGACCAATCCAACCTATTTGTGTTGGCGTAATAGGATAATACACACAATGAATTTTATTACCAATTAATAATTTCAATAGTTTGGAAAAGAAAATAAAGAAGTTGGTTAACATTGAAATATCCAATTTCCCTTTTTTAGTATTATCACTTCTGAAATTTGTTTTTAGGAATTTTATATCAAATGCTTCATTCAAGGTTTCTGATTCCAAAAACTGTTGCATACTCAATTCAGGACCAGAATAAGGTGGTGGTGTTGGACCAATAAATAATATTTTTGTTTTTTTACTGGTCAAAGTCATAACATTGTTATTTTCATAGTACAAAACTAAAAATTTAAAGCTTCTCGAATTTCATTTATGAAATATTCTGGTATGTCTTCATCTTTTTGAAGCGTCAGTTCGCGTTCAGGAGTATCGTAATAAAGATTTAAAAAATTGCTTTCAGGAAATATGATTGGCATTCTTCCCAGAAAACTAGCCCATTTGTTAAAAGTACTTCCTTTTGAAGCAATAATAACTTTGGAATTACTTAATCCTAGGATATCGGCTATACTACTACCAAATGATATACGCTGTACATTTTCCATTTTCAGAAGATCTCTAAGTTCTTCATCCTCGGCATCGGAAAATATATAACATTTTAAATTTGAATTTAATTTTTGTCTTATTTCCGTTAAGGTATTTACAAAAAATGAAAGTTCTGTACTTCTTGAGTAGCGTTTAAAATCACCAAAACGTATGTGCATACAAATCGAATTAGAGAAATCAAAATCTAAACCCTTTTTATGTTTAGGATTGGTAATCTTAATTAACTCATCATAAATTAATTGATGATCGTTTAGAAACGCATTAAACCCAGATTTGCCATCAATCTCAAAGGTTTTAACCTGTTTTTTTGTAGTATCAGTTTCGCTAGCTTCAAATTTAGGATAGGTATTCAAAATATACTGCTTTCGCAAACCATTTATATAGTACTTATTAGTAAATAAATTTGCGTACAAGCGTTTATCTTTATCATTATGCCTCCATTGGTTGAATGAGAACTGAGGCCAAGTTGGTGCAATCATGTTTTTAACGTTACCGTTCTTGTGGGCATACACATAACATCTTGCCCAGGCATTTAATAAATTCCCTAAACCATGCGCATAGCCAATTCTAATTAACCCTGTATCTATTCCTTTTTCACTAAGTTTTGGCCAGTAATATTCCATAATAATCGTGTTTTTCAAGATTTTGAAGTAGTTAATAGTGTAGCCATTTTTTTGACCCAGTTTTCAATGGATAACTGTTTCCCCTTGGCATAGGCCTCTTCACAAAAGTTTTGTAGCTTTTTAGGTTGGCCTAAGAGTTCTTTTAATCGTTCAAGGTTTTGGGTGTCCTGACCATATTGCAGCACCAGTCCATTTACATCATCTTCAATATAATTAAATTCTGGTGGTTGGGTTGCGCTTTTAAATGTCACATAAGGTCTACCATAGAAAAACGCATGGTTAATGGACAGTCCGCTATGGCCTGGCACAAACACCAGGGCACTTTGGGCAAAAATTTCAGAAAGTTCTTTTTCGTTGGTAAGCGAACCGTAACATATAATTCTTGGATTTGCCTTGCTTTCTTCTTGTACCATCGAGACCATAGGGCCGTCCCCAATGATGTGGAGCATGAGATCAGGAAGATGCTGTGAAAGCGTCTTATAGTAATTTAACAAAATGTCAAGGCGCTTCTTTTCTACAAGCCTTCCAATAAACAGCAAGCCCATGTTCTTAGCAGGTGGGTAGTTAAACGTATAAAGACTCTTGATTTCTGTATCGTCTAAAGTATTGCTAACCCAGTGGGCTTTATTTTTATTCACTAAATGGTGTTTAATTGCAAAATCATAACAATGCCGGGTATAAAACACTAAGGTATCGTACCAAGAAAACACCCACCGACTCAAGAAAAAATCTAGCTTTAGACTTTTGTTAGATCTTAAATGGGAGTGGTTATAGCTTATCAATTCAATACCTAGCCATGGCTTAAGTAAGGCCAAGACCATGATGAGCGGCAAGTGTTTTTTCTCGGCTGGCATGAGCACTTTATCCGGACATTCTTTTCTTATAGCCTTAACGGTCTTAAAAATAACCCGAGGACTCCAGGAAAACTGACGTTCTACAGCATTGACATTTATAACTTTAAATTGTAGTTGCTCATCAAGAGGTGCATGACCATCCTTGGTGTGTAATTTACCGGCAACAACAAACAAGTCCAGCTCTTTAGACAACAAATTCAAAAAACGAGCCTTATAAAAATTAAGGCTTGGTGCAATCCATAATAATTTTGTCATAGTGTCCGGTTTTGTAACCATTGTTGAAAAATTAAAATGCTCCACAATTGGTTGTGCCAACGTTTTTTAGAATGGACATGTTCCTCCCACATTTTGATAATCTTATCACTGTCTAGGTAGTTTTGGTTTTTGAAGGCTTGGCTATGCAGCAAATCACCACTCCAGGCTTTTAAAGGTCCTTTGAGCCACTCTTCTATTGGAACCCTGAACCCAGCCTTTTTGCGGTCAAAATAAGAAGCCGGAATATGACGGTACAGAACTTCTTTGAGGATTCGCTTATTAGTGCCATCTAATATTTTATGATGAACTGGTAGACCAAAAGCGAATTCAACAATTTTATGATCCAATAGTGGAGCACGACATTCCAAACCATTATGCATGCTGGCTCGATCAACCTTAGTCAAGATATCATCAGATAAAAAATGTAAGCAATCGGTAAGTTGCATCCAGTCATTAAAATTATCTAGTCTTACATGACCATTTAGAGCATCCAAATTATTGGCATAAGTTGGATTAGATTGCATGATATCAAAATGCCAGTTTCTATTAAAAACATCAAAAGCATCGTATTGTGACTTAACCATAGGTATTAATCGTTTTAACTTGGGAATCCTTTCCAAGGCAATAAAGGCTTTTGAACTTTTAGGCATCAATGTCCTCAGAGGTCTAGAAATACCGTCGGCCATCGCTAACAGTGGCACTGCGAGCTGAGCTTTTTTAGGACCTATAGAACGAATACTATCCCAGAGTTGGTTGGTTAATAGATATTTGGTATAGCCGTAAAAAAGCTCGTCTCCCCCATCACCTGAAAGAGCCACTTTAACTTTCTGTGCCGTCATTTTACTTAGCATATAGGTGGGAATTTGAGAGGAATCTGAAAAGGGTTCGTCCCAAATATCGGCCAGTTTGGGAATGACCTCCAGTGCATCATTGGCCGAAAAATAATGCTCATGGTGATTGGTACCCAAAAATTGAGCTACATCTTTGGCATAATGTGCCTCATTATATTTTTTTTCATTAAATCCTATTGAAAATGTGTTAATGGGCTGGTTGTTCTGTTTTTGGGCCAGAGCTGCAATAACTGAGGAGTCTATGCCGCCAGATAAAAATACGCCAAGAGGTACATCGGACATAAGTCGTCTTTTAACAGACGATGATAATAAGCTCTCCAACTCGTCCACAGCTTCCTTAAAAGGTCGCTCATTTTTGGGTTGCATTGCAACTGATTTGATATCCCAGTAACATTGCTGAGGAGAAACGTCCCTTCCATGATTTGAAATCTGAACATAATGTCCTGGTTTCATTTTAAATACACCGTTATAAATACTGTAGGGCGACGGTATATAAAGGTATTTTAAATACAAATCTATGGCACTGGGATTGATGGTTGGTTTAAAATGAGGATGTGTTTCAAAGACCTTAAGTTCTGAAGCAAAATAGAAAGTACCTTGGTTGATTCCAAAATATAAGGGTTTCTCACCCATTCTGTCACGAGCCAAAGAAAGTGTTTGGGTTTTTCGATCCCAAACCGCTATGGCAAACATACCGTCTAACTTCTTAAGGGTAACTTCTATGCCCCACCGTGTAATAGCCGCCAAAAGCGTTTCAGTATCTGAATGACCAATCCATTTGTGGCTGAGTTGTTTCCTTATTTCCAGATGGTTATATATTTCACCATTAAAGACCAAGACGAACTGTCCGCAGGAAGATACCATAGGCTGATTTCCGTTTTCTGTAAGGTCTAAAATGGACAATCTCGTATGACCAAGATACAACGGCTCTTGAGGGTCTGACCAAGTCCCATTGGAATCTGGACCTCGATGCCTAAGCTTTTCGGTCATGAGCTTGATGTTCTCTTGAGAGCTGTCCGCTCCCCAATATCCTAAAATACCACACATATGTTTCGTTTTTTTGTTTGGGTCGTTAAAGCCTCGTAGCAAAGACCAAAGATTGCTGCCTTATTGGAATGTCATGTTGTAACTTTACAATCATAACAAGTTCTTATAAATTTTATAGTACTCTTGTTCCATACGCTCAATACTAAAATTAGCTTTTGCATAATTAATTCTTTTAATGGCATTCTCAGCTTGTTTTGTTTTATGTTTCGAATAAAACAGTAACCGGTCGGCGAGTTCCATTTCATTATGTACAATATTCTCTGGTTCTAACGGTTCAACCACTTCTTTTAGGCCGCCCGAATCCTTAAATGCCAAAACCGGTAAGCCATGTAAATAAGCTTCTACAGCTATTAACCCAAATCCTTCATTATCTGAAGGGTGTACCAGAACATCAAACTGTTTGTAATATTTGTCTACATCATTTGAATAACCAGCCAAAGTTATATGGGATTCTAATCCTAAACTTTTTATTTGTGTGTTCACTGTATCATATGCGGCTCCATCACCTACCAATATGCAATGTCCATTTCCCCCGTTTTCCAAAAATATATTAAATGCTTTAATTAAACGATCAATACGCTTTCGATGCGTAAATCGGGACACCAACCCAATTGTAAATTTAGTATTATTTATGTTTTTAGGGTTTAAGTCTTTATCCATTATGCGAATTCCGTTTAAAACAACTTTAGTTGAAATGTTTTTTAAACCATAATGCTCTTTTGCCAGATTTAAGGTGTGTCTAGAATTTGCTATAAAGACATCTACTTTATTTAAAAAGTGCTTTTTAAGGGACTCTCTAATGACATATTTAATTTTATTTTCTTTTCGAATACCCTTAGAAAGGCCATGCATAGTGTGAACCACTCTTGCATTCGAATCTTTCGCAGCTTTTGAACGAAGCGCTGAAAAATTATGTAAGTGCACGATATCAAATCTGTTAAAGGTGTGTTTGAGCGTTCTGTAAGTATTAGGATTCCAATCAAATCCGCCTTTGATGCCTGATTTAAATAGAGGAATATCTTGTAATAAGAGATAATCATAATACTGGCCTTCAAAACTATCGAGCATAATGGACACCTCCATGCCAGCAACCTTTTGGGCAATGGCCATTTCTATAACCAGACGTTCAATACCTCCAATGTGTGGACTACTGATACAGTGTAATATATTCATAGACCTCTTGGCTTCAATATTCGCAGAAAATTTTACTACACCAATGATAACAATAATTGAAACTTTTTTTATCTGTTCGAAAATAAATTGTAATCAAATGTTTTACCCAACCTAATCCTGGTCTTCCGATGTAATGAATTACTTTCAAAAATGCTATTTAAATTAAACCTATTATAGTTTATTAATGTAAAATTACTTTATAGATTTTCAATTTAAATAAGAAAAATCTAAATGAAATAGATTGGAAATTATAACATCAAAAATGTTGTTATAATTTTGACTAAAACCTTTTTCCTATAAGCTTCGGTGGATTACCAAAATAGATACCATTAGGTACGGAGCTGAAATTTCTCATTAATATACAGTTTGCTCCAATAATTACATCTTCCTCAATTTTTACTCCACGAAAAATAGCAGTTCCTCTACCAATACCACAGCCTCTTTCTATTCTTATAGGATCTGTATGACTTTCTTGAAAATGAGGAACTATCCCTTTTCTTATTCCATGATCACCATCCCTAATACTAACAAATTCAGCGCACACCGCGTATTCTCCAAAAAAGACATCATTTGCTGCACTTATTAATACATCCTGGGTCAAACTTACATAATCGGATAGTGTTAATTTGCCTGATTGTGTAACCTCAAGCGTAATGCGATAACCAATATTCACATTATTACCAATACTAATATTGTTTTTTGGTATTGCCCTAAACGTTGGCCACTGTTTACATGTTAGGTTTTTCCCTACTTTACAGCCATGCAAAATTAAATAGCATTTTAAAACAAAACCCCTTAACTTCCATATCCGTACTCTTATAAATCTTTCAATCATAAATTATGACTTCATATAACTACACGCTTTCTGTATCTGATGAGTTCTTTTTTAAAACCAAATCGTTCCCAATTTTTAGCAGAATTTTCATTAGTTATTTGCCGTTCTACTTCAAAAACAACAACATCATTTGCGACCCACCAATCTATCAATTGCTGTATCATTTGATCTCCCAATCCTTTTTTTCTGTGTTCTGCTTTAATGATAATTGCGTCTAAATAACCTGATTTAATACTACCAAAATAAGCTGGCAACATTTTTATGTTGCCATAGCATAGTCCAACAATTTCCTCTCCAAGTGAAACCACAATGATTTGAGCAAATTTTCCTAATACTTTTTCAATAGATTTTCTCCATATTTTTTCACCATCTTCAACTAAGGTAATACTCACACCAAATTCCTTCTCCAAATCATATAAGTCCTTATACAGTTGTTCAACCTGACTCATTCTAGGATCATTTGCCTCGATGGCGAAAACTTCATAATTAGCTTTCATATTTTTCACTTTACGCAATCAACAAATCCACCAAGCGTCGTAAATTGCTCAGGATCAGAATCTGAAAAGTCAACCTCTTTGTGAAAGGCGTTTTCTACATCAACAATCAAAGTCATAAAATCCATAGAGTCAAATACCCCAGAACCCGTAAGACTGAAATCATCTTGAATGGTTCCAAGTTCAATTTGCATTAATTCCGATTTTTTTTTTATTTCATTTTTAATAAAATCTTTAATCTCATTTTTATTTTGCTCCATTTTTTTGTCAATTACTCCATTAATATTTTTCGGCAATTTTTTATTCCTTTAAAACTTTTACTAACATACAATTACATTAATAAGAAAATTTTAGATTTAATATTTGGTATTTTTACCCAAGTATAAAAGTTGTAGATCTCTAACAGGGAACATTAGTTGATGTACCAATTTATGATCCCTCTTTACTTTAAAACCTCGCCAAAAATATTAAAACATTTTCAATTTTATGAAAAAACTTAAACTAAACAATCTCAAAATTCGATAAATTATACTGCATCAATTGTAAAAATGACCGTTTAACATTTTAAACAATCTTTAATGCTAATTTTTTTATATCTATTTTACCATTTGAATTCAATGGAAACTCTTCTAAATAAAAAATGTCTTTTGGAATCATGTATTCAGGTAACTTGTCTTTTAAATACTTCAAAATAAGATATTTTTCAACGGTGCAATTATTATCAATAAAGCTATATAGATTTTCTGCAACTCCACCTGATGACGAGTAAGGTATGGTATAAACTAAGTCACAATTTGTAAAATCTCTTATTGCAAGATTGACTTCATCTAGTTCTATTCTATAGCCTCTTATTTTAACTTGAAAATCCTTTCTTGACACATAAAACAGATTGTTAGTATCAAATTTTACAATGTCTCCTGTTTTGTACCATAGTTGATTATCATTTGGAAATTTAAAATAAGATTCTGCTGTTTTCTCTATGTTATTATAATATCCTGAGGTTACTTGGGTTCCTGTTAAACAAAGCTCCCCATAATCAACTGTGATTTTGCCTTCTTCATCAATTAAGCAATAATCTTGAGTACTGAATATATCTCCAATGGACACTAAACCATTATAATCCAAAATTTTACTTTCATCAAATGGTACTTTGTAATGAGATATACCAATGGTCGTTTCTGTAGGACCATAAATGTTTTCCAAAGTTGAGTTAGGTGCTGCTTTTTGCCAAGCTATGACAATTGATTTTGGCAACGCTTCACCACAAAAAAGACTATAACGTAAGTTTGGAAAAGTGTTTTCCTTTAACATTTTAAACTTATTCATGAATTGTGCTAATGACGGTACTGAAAACCAAACTGATAACTTATTCTGCTTTATAAATTTTGCAGGAGCCATCAAAGCCACTTCAGGTATTACATACAAGGATGCTCCAACCGACCATGAAAGAAACATATCATGAACACTTAAATCAAATGTTAAATCAAATGACTGTGAAAATCTATCATTGGCGTTAATGTCATATCGTTCTTTTAAGTAATTAATATAGCTTGATACATTTTTGTGACTAACAGGAACACCCTTAGGAACACCTGTACTTCCAGAAGTGAACATGATATATGCTGATTGATTGTTATCAACCTCCTGAAAATCAGAGCTGCTTTTTATCATTGTTTCGGAGGTGTAAATCTTGAACTTGTTTTTTAGAGTTTCAGGAATCTCTTGTTCTTTTACATTTGGACATATAAGCACGGTACTCATTTTCAAAGAGTCAGCCATTTTACCAATTTGTTCTAAGCCTTTGTAGTCAACCACGAATATTTCTAAATCTGCTAAGTTTATAATTGTCTTGTTTCGCTCTGTTGGAAATTTTGGATTTAACGGAACATAGGTTTTTCCAACTGCGAGTGTACCTAAAATACCTTGATAGCAGGTAAGTGACCTTAATCCAAAAACTCCAATACGATTCTGTTCAAAATTCTTTAGAACCGCAGATACCAGTCCAGCCCTGAATAATAAGTCGCTATATTTATATTCGATATTATTGACAACCAATGCGACTTTATTTCCATATCTGGAATTTGAATCATCGAAAAAACCAAAAATATTTTTATTCATTATTCTTACTCTCTTTAGTTTAAATTATGTTGTACAGCTTTTTTTACCTTCACCATTACAGACTATTAAGTCTACTTACATTTGTGTATTATGTACGCCCAATGATTTTCTTAACAAACTTATTTAGACTACAATACCAATAACTATACACGTATTTAAAATGATTCCCAGTTTTATGGGTTTTATGAAAACTAAAAGCCTCTTTATGACTGTAACAATTGGCACTTACCCGATCATCGGTACCTTGAGTCATCACACAAACAGGAAATTGCAATTGATGAAACTTACAGCCATTCACTTTAAGCCTAAGTAATAGTTCGTAGTCTGATGCACTTTTATATTTTGTATTGTATGTTCCAAAAGTATTAAAGGCATGTTTACTGATAAATGTTGCTGGGTGATAAAATTTCCTAATAGTATTTTCTAACGCTTCATTAGGAGCCAATTCATCACTTAAGGTATTGTTGTGAAAAGAGACCATACTGCCGTAATACACATCGCTATTTTGCTCACAATGCATCTTAGCTACCTTTTCTATAACGTCATCGTTGTATAACCAATCGTCTGAATGACACACCCCAATGAGATCGCCTTTAGCAACTTCAATTCCTCGATTTAGGGCGTAATACATCCCGTCATCTTTTTTTGATTCGAAAAAATCAATCCTATCAGAATACTTTTTAATGATCTCAACAGTTTTGTCGGTGGAACCACCATCAATAACAATATATTCAATATTATTATAGGTTTGATTAATAACACTCTTTAAGGCTTTTTCTATGGTTTTCTCCCTATTGAATACTACAGTTATTATAGATATTAATGGTTGTTTCATTTCATTATAAGTTTCGAATAAATTGTGCTGGATTTCCTCCCCAAATTTGATTTGGTGGAACAGACTTTGTAACGACGCTACCAGCTGCAATTATAGAATTTTCCCCAATAGTAACGCCTTTCAGAATGGTCACACCTCCACCAACAAAAGCCTTATCTTCTATGATTACGGGAGCGCTTAGAATTTCTCGATCTCCATTAAAGCAGCGCTCTTCTGGATCAATACTATGGAAATTTGTATCCCAAATTTTACAACTATTACCTATGAGAACATAGTTACCAATGCTTATTTTATTTGTGCAATAAATCGTACTATTAGACATCCCAACATTGCTTCCTATGTCTAACACAGCATTTTTGGTTACAATTATTTTTAATTTAGTATCACCACCTATTGGTGTAAAAGAAAGACCTGATTTTGCTTTAAAACCATCACCTATTGAAATCTCACCTTCATTCTTGATAAATAATATTCCGTTGATATTGTAATGTTTTATTTGAACATTCTCTCTAAGAAATACCATTTTCACAACAAGTTTATTCCAAATAAAATTCAACTTATTAGTTAAAACCAATATTTTTTTCAAAATAAAACGCATGATTTAAGATTTTTGAATAATTGTGTTATACGTTGTTATAACTTCCTCAACCACTTTTGAAGGCTTATGTCGTTCCAAAGCTCTTTTTCTTCCATTCAAACCATAAGCTTTGGCCTTTTTAAAATCATTTTTCAATTCAAGAATAGCACCTGCCAGTTCATAAGGTTCACCTTCCTGAACCAGTATGCCTTCAACATTACTTTTCATCATTGAAGAGGTTCCTCCTACATTGGTTGCTACAAGCGGCATTCCTAACATCATGGCTTCGCATAAACTATTCGGACTATTTTCAATATGGCTCACCTGACAATAGATATCTGATTCTAATAATGTTTTCACGAGTTCATTTTCATTCATCACACCAAGTAATTTAATTCCAACATGGTCAAGATCATGTTTTAACCAGCTCTTAACAGCTTTTGTAGTTACATTATGTTCATTTAAACCAATAACATACCACTCTATCTCTATGCCGTAATCATGTAATAGTTTTGCAGTTTTAACTATCAATTCAAAACCCTTATAAGCTACATCACCACAAGTTGTCACTAATTTTAAAGGTGTATCAAAATTCGATTTATTCCATATATGGTTGGTATTATAAAACGCTTTACGAAGAATTTCATTACCAACAAAGTAGGTGCTTTTTGGAGCTAATAATCGTGTTACTCTTTTATCCCAGTCTGTGCGACCCATAATATAATGAGCTACTTTAAGAATGTGTCGTTCTCTTTCTGCATTCAATTTAAAGGCACTGTTAAGTGCTTTAAAAAGCGACATGAAATTCCACTTCTTGACTCGTTTCAAATATTTTTCCGGAATACCAGAAAAATATTTTTCATAATAAGGACTTAAAATTCCCTGAATAGAAATGACGACTGGAATTGAGGTTTCATATTGAATTAAACCAAGATTTAATTCGGTACCGTGAACATGAATTAGATCTGGATTTACTTTATTTACAATGTCATATATTTTTTTAATCTCTGCATTCTGATTATTATCTCCGGAAATTTTATGACCAATCTTTTTAAAAAAACTTTTTGGTTTCGAAGTCACTATGGGATAGTACATTGTATTATGAAATTCAAAAGGCTCCAGAGCAACCGGCCAGTAAAAACAAACACTAAGTTCTATATCGTCTTGATTAACTATATGATAATTTAGAGCCTTTAGCCAACCACCAGACTGAGTCTTTGGTGAAAGCTTTTCAATAGCATAGCATGGATTATTTGAAAGCCATAATATTTTCATGTACTGATTTTAATTCGTTGTGTTTTAAAATTGATAATCGAATAGCTCTATATCTTTTTTATAGACCAAACCTACAATGTCTTTCATTTCTGGTGTGTAATACTCACGGTATTTACTGTCCCTGTTTGGATTTTGATTTTCATGCTTCAATTCAATTGGTATGTTAAGTTTTTTAGATATAATTTTTATACTCTCATTAATATCTTCTAACTTAAATATATCATCAACAAGCACTTTGTTATTTAACGTTATAAATTCATATTGCGGAATAAAATGAATCCATTTGTAACTATTTTCATCGTTTAACCAGTTTAAAACAAAATCTTCAAAATCTTCAAATTGTGATAAATTATCATCAAACCAAGCTTTATCATTTTCATGAAAACCTCCATTTTTTAAAAAAAAATAGGTTGACACTAATCGATCCCATGGATTCCTAACAAAGGTAAATTTATAGTATTTATAGAACTCTTTTTTATTAAAGATTAATTGATAATCTTTTAGTTTAAGGTGACTTCCACCATAATTTCCAAATAGGGCTTTGTTTACTGAAACTCCTGCAGCTTTGGGAATATGCACAAAGATACATTTTAAATCGTCAAAGCCTTTTAATGACATATGATCACCTTTAGTATCAATCTTACGTAAGGCTTGCTTCTGTCTAAATCCCTTAGGCTGTTTAAATTTAAAAAAATAATACCTAAGGTTATAGGGTAGTTTCCAAATGAATCTACTGTAAAATAGTTTTTTTATTTGTTCCATACACCATGTGCCCTTAAGTTGATGATCTTGTTGTATTGTATTGTTTTTACTACTGCACTCAACAGCATTGATATAGTTGTCGCCATTATCACTCCAGACACACCCATATTTAATGTTTTCGCTAAAAAAATAGATGCAGGTATATTAAATAAAATTGAAAAAAGTGTAATATACAATTGAACCTTAAGTTTTCCAACTCCATTTATAAAATAGGTATATATCATATTGTAAGATTGTATGACAATAAAAACAAACCAGAAAAAAGATAATGTCAAAGAAATATGAACCTTATCACCTAACCAAATTTTGAAAAAATATGGAGATATGATAAGCATGAATAATGTTCCAGCGGAAAAAAGCAACCAGATTTTGGTCATTTTTTTCATGGTATTTTTAATCCAGTCAAAATCATCTTTGTGAAAGGCATCAGTTACAGCTGACCAAAGCGGCTGTACAATTATCGCAAACAACATTAAAGACATACCAAAATACTTATTAGCAATTTGATAAGGTGTTACCTGTTCAGGACCATAGAGCTGCGTAATGATTAAATTATCTGTTGAAAAAAGAACTATGGCTGCGACTGTTATAAAGAAAAACTTAATCCCAACGTTCATAATGTCTTTTAGATAAGAAAAATCAATGTAAGCCATTTTAGGCCTTATATATTTGTAATCTTTATTAAAATAATAAATTGTTAAACCTATTAAACTAACAATAGGAATCATACTAAATGCCGCACCTAGTATCAATAAAGAACCTTCAGTAAATTTTATTAAAACAAGTATCGTTGCAACCTGTAAACATTTTATCAAAAATCCTTGCAAGTTTATAATGGAAGGCCTTTGATCTGCAGTTAAAATCGTAAGAATAATCTTGAAAACAAATTGTAAAGAAAATGCACCAAAAACAAATAATGATAGTGTTGCCAAATCATCATTTAAAATGATTTTAGTATTTAAAATCCTTTCCCAATTCACAAAAGAATTCACAATAAAAAAAACAATAAAAAAAACAGACCCAATAATTGCTAATAATGCATACGTCGTACTGACATAATATCGTAATTTTTCAACTTCATCTTTTGCTTTAGCCTCGGCAAATTTATTTCTTAAACCATGACTCAAACCAACGTCCATAAAACTAAAATATCCTGTTAAAGAGAACAATAATAGCCATACTCCATATTGTTCTTCATTCAAATAGCTTAATACTAAAGGAACAAGCAAAAAACCTAAACAAATATCAAGAGCTTTATAGACATAAGAAAAAAGGATATTTTTCTTAATTAACTTATCTCGTGAGTGCCCTTTAACAAAGTACTTTTTTATATTATCAATAAGACCAGATATATTGAGCATAAATTTATTTCTTGATAGGAAGTAACATAATTAATGGTTTAGCTTTTAAGCATTTTTTTTAATCGAATATGCTAAAGAATTACAAAAAATTCCATGCATATTAACATCATAAGATCTATTATTTTCTTAAAAAAATTATTGCTTATCATCGGCTTATTTTGGTGAATATAGTCCTAAAAAAGATACTACTTAGATGGTTAAATTTTTATGCAATAGAGCCAATTTTTATCTGTTTTATTAAGAATTCAAACATAAGCTATTTTCCGTTAAACAAAAAAAAACCCAAAGAAATTTAGATAAAATCAGCAACATACTAGATATCGTGTTTTTTTAATAACTATTTATTGAAAAATCTACCCAGAATTGTTGATTTGTTAAAATTTAAAATCTCAGTACTCTCTATTAAAAATATTAATTGGGTTAATTGACACCAGTCTACTTAAAAATCTAAGCCATTTTAAGATTGTTTTAGTACTTTTTTCAAATTTCTTATCACATTTTAAAACGGATTAAAGATTAAAATTCTCTATTAAACGTGTAAAAGATGATTGAATAGTTGAACTCTCATGATTTCTTTAATTTCAAGCTTTTCAATCACTGCAACTAATTTATTTAATATATTTGCCCACCCTTATTCTCAGCAACTTAACTATAGTTTTTATTTTAAACAGTTTATTTCATTAAAGTATGAAACAAATTTACACCTCTCTCGTAGTCTTTTTGCTGCTTTCTGGAATGAGTTTTAGTCAGCAAATAATACATAATGTTGATTCTAATAATTCAGCAATTCATACTGATTTTGATGAGACTTCAAATGATGTTGTTACTGAGCAAAACACAGAATTAGTTTATATGACATTAAGAGCAAATACCAGTAACGCCTCTTATAGTACTGACGTGTTTTTCAATGCTAATGCTACTCTAGGATTTGATTTAGGTTATGATGCTTCGTTCTTTGGTGCGCTTCCCGAATTTGTAATATTTTCTGAACTCGTTGAAGACAATACTGGCTTACCTTTAGTCCTTCAAGCAGTTAATTCCAATGACGTGTTCGGCGTAAGTATACCTATTGGTGTGAATGCAAATCAAGGTCAACAAATAACGTTTGCATTAACGAATTCTACTTTACCAGATTCTATTAATATTTTCCTAGACGACACGACTGAAAACACATCAACATTATTGAATACTTCAAATTATGTTATCACACCTACAACTAATTTATCTGGAACAGGACGATTTTTCCTAAGAACCTCTTTACCTTCTGTAACTTACACGTATACTGATGGTGTCTGGACACCAAATAATCCTATTGGAATAGCTACAGCTATTGATGATATTATTGTGGCATCAGGAGACCTAACGTTAGCTTCAGATTTATCTGTCAACACAGTTACTGTCAATCCTGGAACAAGCCTAACCATTAATTCTGATGTTACGCTCACAGCCAATAACGGACTGCAATTAAAATCCAACTCAACAAGTTACTCCAGTCTAATTCGAAATGGATTAGTTAACGGAACATTATCTTACGAGCGTCACGTTAATATTAATGGATCAGGCTCAACGGGAAGCAACGATCTCATATCTGCACCATTTACAGGGCAGCCATTCAATGCTTTTGCGGCAGCTAACTCTAATATTTTAAGCAATACTGAAAACACATTGTATTTATTTGGACCATTTGATAAAGCAACTGGAACCTACCTCACGTATTCAAATACAGAAACAGCAACACTAGAACCAGGTGTTGGATACAGAGCAGCATCTAATGATAACAATACGTTTACATTTGTTGGTTTAGACAACCTAAATGATGTTAGTATTGACATTGTGAATTCTGGTCCAAACAATGCAGAATGGAACTTAATTGGCAATCCTTATCCTGCATATTTAAATGTGCAACAATTCCTTCTTCATGATGTAGGTGGTGTGGCTAATTTTCAATTGTTTGATGCTCCAACGGCTGCTATCTACGGCTATGACGGAAGTGCGCTAAATGGCTGGACTATTTACAATCTAGCAACGATAACAGCTTCAACAGTTATTGCGCCTGGTCAAGGATTTTTTGTGAGCGCAGATGCCACTAATTCAAGTCTTTATAATTTAGAGTTCACTCCTGAAATGCGTTCAGCGGGAACTTCAGACGATTTTATTGCAGGTCGTAACAGCCAATTGACATATTTAAAATTAAATCTAAACGCTACTGCCGAATCATTTTCAACAGATTTTTACTTTAATACGAATGCCAGTGCGGGATTCGATTTGGGTTATGATGCCCAAGTCTGGGGTGGAGTAGTTCCTGAATTCGGGATTTATTCGCACCTGGTTGAAGATAACGCTGGACTTTCAATAGCACTTCAGGCATTAAATATATCTGACTTAGCTGACACCAGTATTCCGTTAGGCATCCATGCAAATCAAGGTGAGCAATTAACCTTTAGCATTGCAAATTCTACGCTGCCAGAATCTGTTAATATCTATCTCGATGACGTTGTTGCTAATACATCCACATTATTAAATAATTCCGATTATGTAATGACACCAAATACTAATTTATCTGGAACTGGACGTTTCTTCCTCAGAACTTCTGAAGATGCCTTGTCAACATTTGAAAACAACTTAAGCAAATTGACCATTTACGCAATAAATAACTCCAACGACATTGTTGTTAATGGTCGGTTAGAAAACCATACGCAATTAGATCTGCACGATATTCAAGGTAGATTAGTTATGCGCGTAAAACTTGATAACGCTGTATTACAAAATCATATTGATGTAACATCGTTACAAAAAGGGGTCTATATTGTTAACATTTACAACAATACACAACAAAAAACTCAAAAAGTTATTATCAATTAAAAAATCATTCTTCTGAATATCTGAATTATTACAGAAAGCGTATTTGAATTTCAGATATTTCAATAAATAACTCCAGTAAAACAAGAATAGTAAAAGATTTGCGGTTTTTTACAAGCTTAGCAAAAGTGACTTTTGGATAAAATTAGGGTCAAAAAGATATTAACTAATTTGTTAACATTTACCTCAATTTAACCGTTTGTTAATATTTTAAGACCTTTACGTAAGTAACTTTGCTTTATATTTGCAATCTGTGATTACCATTTGCTATTAATATATAATTTTTAAAACTATTTAAATTCACAATGAAAAACATTTACACACTTTTAATCGCCCTAATGATGACAGGTTTAGGGTTTGGCCAAGTTTTCATTACAGAGCTTGCAGATCCTGACAATAGTGCTGGATCTAGATATGTAGAGCTTTACAATGCAGGAGGCGCTTCTGTTGATTTATCCACTTGGGCCCTCAGAAGATGGACAAATAATAATGCTACACCTCAAAGTGATGTAGCCTTAAGTGGTACTATTCCAGCAGGAGGATTTATTATTTTTGCTGCCAATAGTGCTACCTTTTCAGGAACATTTGCAAGTTTCAGTGGAACAGTTATTCAACTTGGTACAGGTGGACCAGTTGATAGTAACGGAGATGACCAAATTGCTTTAGTTGATAACACCTCAACAATCGTAGATATTTTTGGAGTGCCTGGTGAAGATGGTTCTGGAACTTGTCATGAGTTTGAAGATGGTAGAGCTGAGAGAGCTTCTTCAGTAACATCTGGAAACGCAACTTGGAATGAAGCCGAATGGAATGTTTGGGCTGATTCAACCGTAGGAGGCTGCACAAATCACACAAATGCTGCTCAATCTGCTCCTGCTGATTTCGATCCAGGTAGTTGGATTGGTGCTTCTGGTCCAAGTACTGATACTGAAGTTAGTTTTATTGGAACATCTTCATCAGTATCAGAAGGTGTAGGCACATTTGATTTGGAATTCACAATTTTAAATGAAGATGCTGCAGCAACAAGTTTTGATGTAGTGTTAACAGTTGGTGATAATACAGATATTGATAATTATGTTACCGGAACGGTTACCTTCCCAGGAGGTTCAGCTGCAGATCAATCGCTTACCATAACGATTACAGATGATGCCTTGTTTGAAGCTGACGAAACATTAACTTTCGAAATACAAAATGTAACTGGTGGAAGTAGTGCTGTTGCAGGAATTCCTAGCACTTTTGATTTAACCATCACTAACAATGATGCTCCTCCAACAATTGTTCTTCCTTATTCTGAAGATTTTTCAGATTGTGGAACTGCGCAATGGGTTGCATTTAGTGAAGTGGGTAGTAATTCTTGGACTTGTGCTCCTGGTGCTTATACTATGAATGGTTTTCCTAATCCTGATGATGTTGACTGGTTAATCTCTAACTTTAGTATTGATTTTGATTTAACGAGTAATGAAACTATTGCAGTTACGACATCAGAAGAATTTGGAGATGATATTAATGATTTTGAAGAATTTGAATTACGATACTCTACAGATTACCCTGGTTTTGGAGATCCAACAACTGCTACATGGACTGCTTTAGCATTTGACCCTAATAATACATCAACTGGTTTTGGAGCTTCTCCAGATTCAGTGACATCAGTAGATGCTTCTGGAATCACTGGTACAGCATACCTTGCCTTCTTTTATGATGCAGCTGCAGGTTCTGGTCCAGAAGAATGGAACATCACTGAAATTATCATTCAGGAAGGTGCACTTGCTACTGAAGTAAACGTTGTTGGAACTGCAGTAAGTGTTGCTGAAGATTCTGGGACTTACGATTTAGTATTTTCTATCGCCAATGAAGACGCTACAAATGCAACGACTTTTGATGTTGTTTTAACATCTGGTGATGCTGCCGATATTGATTCATATACAACTCAAACAGTTACTTTTCCTGCGGGCACTTCTGCAGATCAGACTTTAACAATCACCATCACAGATGATGCTCTTGAAGAAACAGATGAAATCTTAACGTTTGAAATTCAAAACGTTGCTGGTGGAAATGCTGCAGCTGTTGGGGCAAATAGTTCATTCGACCTAACAATTTTAGCGAATGACGAACCTGTTTTACCAGGAACTTTATATGATGCTGATTTTTCTAATGATGGTGATGGCTTTCCAGCGCACTCATCGGCTTCACCTCCAGCCGCAGGACCTGCATCTGCTGGACCATTTGGAACTGCTCCAAACCAATGGACAGTTTCTTACGATACTGCACCATTAACAGACAGCTCTTCTAATTCATGGGAAGTTATTGCCGGTGAGTTATTAAGTGATGATTGGGGCGGACAAGGTATTTTCACAAGTCAGGTCATTGATGTTACAGGAATTAATGTTGTAGACATCACTGCTACTGGTGTGAACGTAGGTGCTAATGAAAATAATTTTTCATATTTCTACATATTAGATGGTGGAACACGAGTAGAGACCGCTTTTGCATCTAGCAATGGTGATCCTGTAAATTACTCAGTACTTTCTTTGGATGTTTCAGGAGCAACAACATTAGAAGTTGGTTTCGAATTTTCTGAGAATGGTGGTGGACAAGGTTACAGCGTTTCTGAATTCTTAGTTGTTGAAGGTACTGCAGACACATCTGTTCAGTTTACGTCCACTTCTGATTCAGTGATTGAAAATGCCGGAACTTACGACTTAACTTTCGAAATTACTTTCGAAGATGCAATAAATGATACTACATTTGATGTCGTATTAACGTCAGGTGATGCTGCAGACATTGATTCATACGTGACTCAAACCGTAACATTCCCAGCAGGAACTTCAGCAAATCAAACGGTTACAGTTACCATTACAGATGATGCTTTGGTTGAACCAATTGAAACCATGACTTTTGAGATTCAAAACGTTGCAGGTGGTAACAATGCTACTGTTGGTCTTAATACTACATTTAATTTAGACATTCAAGATAATGATGGTGGTACACCATTACCAGGAGATATCGTTATTTCTGAAATCATGTACAATTCATCTGGTTCCGATGATGAATGGATTGAAATCTACAATGCTTCAGGAGCAGATATTACTCTTGATTCTAACTGGAGACTAAGTTATGACGGAAGCACTTTTGATTTTGGAGGGACAGTTATTACAGCTGGAAGCTATTTAACAATCGCTTTAGGTAGTAATGGTGATGGAACTTATAATAACGACAACCCATTTACGCCTGATGTAAGTGCTATCGCTACTCCTGTTGAAACTACAAATGATAGTAATAATTTAATTAATAGTACTGCAACCATAGAACTCTTATTTGATCCTAGTGGTGCAAATATTTCTATTGATACTGTTACCTATGATGACGGATCACCTTGGCCAACTGCTGCAGATGGTAATGGTCCTTCATTAGAATTAATCGATGTAACATTCGACAATACAGATGCTGCAAATTGGGTAGCTTCAGGAAATTATTCAGGTGGTACTCCTGGTGCTGCATATGTAGCTCCTGTGACTTATACATTTAATGGCACTTGGTCTCCTAGTGATCCAAACGGTGTAGCAACAGCTGGTGATGATATTGTTATAGTATCAGGTGATGCAACTTTTAATTCGAATACTACTTGTAACAGAATCGATGTTTTACCTGGCGCAAGCATTACTGTGTCTTCTGGAGTAACGCTTACACCAACCGATATTTTGCAATTACAATCTAGCTCAACTAGCTATTCTAGTTTAATCTTAGATGGAACAGTTGCTGGAAGTATTCTTTATGATCGCCATATTAATATTAATGGTTTGGGTACTACAGGAAGTAATGATTTAATTTCTGCACCATTGACAGGTCAGCCTTTTAGCGATCTTGCTGCTGGTAACCCAAACATTTTTAATAATGGCACATTATATTTATTTGGACCATTTGAAAAAACTGGTGGTACATTTGTAACTTGGGCTGGCACTGAAACAGCAACACTCGATGCTGGTGTTGGATATAGAGCTGCAACTTCAGATAACTCTGTAGTAACATTTTCTGGTGTAGCTGAAAATGGAACCATTACAAATGACATCATCAATGGTGGCTCAGTCTCTGCAGAATGGAACCTTGTAGGTAATCCTTACCCTTCATATTTAAATGTACAATCGTTTTTAAATCATGATGTTGGTGGTGTAACAAATCTAAACTTGTTTGATGCTGGATCTGCTGCTATTTATGGTTACGATGGTAGTGCAACTAATGGATGGACGATATACAACCTAGCGACTACTACTCCGTCTACAGTTATCGCTCCTGGTCAAGGATTCTTTGTAAGTGCCGATGCTACAAATGCTCCACTTTACGACTTAGAGTTTACTCCAGCTATGCGATCTACTGGAACTACTGATGATTTTATTGTTGGTCGTAATGGTGATGGTGGATTAATCTATTTTACTCTTAATGCTAGCGCAGGTGGAAATTCATATAGTACCGATTTTTATTTTAACCCTAATGCGAGTGCTGGATTTGATTTAGGTTTTGATGCCGAATTATTTGGCGCACCTCCTGCTTTTTCAATTTACTCACATCTAGTTGAAGATAATGAAGGAGAAGCTATTGCATTACAAGCACTAAATACAACAAACTTGGATAATACTACCATTCCAATAGGAATTAATGCAAATCAGGGTGAACAGATAACGATTTCAATTTTGGTCAATTCATTACCATCAACCGTAGAGATATTTCTAGATGACACAGTAGCGAACACATCAACGTTATTAACGAATTCTGATTATGTGTTTACTCCTTCCTCAGCATTGTCTGGAACTGGACGCTTCTTTCTTAGAACTAATGATACATCATTATCTACAATTGAGAATACTCTTGACAACTTAACAATTTCTATGTTAAACCAATCTAAAGAGTTAGTTATTAATGGGCAATTAAAGAACAATACAATGCTTAATCTTTATGATATTCAAGGTCGATTAGTATTAAGCACAAAACTTGACAATACAGTTTCTGAAAATCGTATTGATATGTCATCGTTAAGTGCTGGTGTATATGTTGCTAATGTTCAAAATAACGAACAACAGAAATCACAAAAAGTTATCATTAAATAATATATTCAAAATGAAGATAAACACACATCAAGATAACATAACGAGAAAGGATGCCATTAAAAAAATGGGCAAGTATGCTGCACTAACAGCATTAGGTACATTTATTATATTAAACCCTAAACAAGCTCAAGCATCTTCTCCACCTGATCCGGGAGGAAACCCTTTTGATTAATTATAATCAGAATATTTTAAATCAAAAAACACACAAGTAAATTTGTGTGTTTTTTTGTTTTAACAATTTAATAATGCTTGAAAAAGTCATCTTTTATCAATTTATCAACACGAAAACGTTTTCGTGTGTTTAGTACATAATTACTTTTATATATTTACCCAACTAATTACATTTAAATTAAAATTGTTATTCTATGAAGAATTTATACATTCTACTTATTACTGCTTTGTTGTCATCTAGTGTTCAGGCACAATTAGGTGTGGACACCTTTGAATTAGGTGAAGACAATGCAAATAATTATCCAGGCGCAAGCTGGACTACGACCAACGCAGGAACTGGCTTTAGCGATTGGACTTTTGACACAGCACTTCCAGAAGGTGGATTTTCGGGACGTTTCATTGCGTCATTCTCCGCGGCTTTAGATGTGAGTGGCAACTCATTTGGTATGTTTGCAAATAGTGGTAATGGAGCAGTTTCTGGTGCTGCAGTTGACATGCCAAAAGCATTAGAGGAAGGCGATTCGTTTTCTGTGTCTGTTGGTGTGAATTTTAGAGATGGAAACAAAGGTTTTGATTTGAGAGATGCTTCAGATGCAACAATTATCAATTTTAATGTTGGTGGCGACCAATACAATATTACAGGTACACCTGGACTCTACGGAAATGCTTATGACGCAAATACGGTAATTAAATTTACATTTACACAAAATGCTAGTGATGTTTCATGGACTGCAGTGCGATCAGGAGGTTTATCAGGTTCTGAAAGTGGAACCATAGCTGCAATTAGCCCAGGAACTATTGAAAATATACGATTTTACAATGTGAGTGCTGGAACAAATGGTGATGGTGGAAGCGGTCAACGAAATCTATATTTGAACTCTTTAGAATTCAATAGTACATATACAGTTGCTGGCAATAGCACTGTGAGTGTTTCAGGAGATACTACTGCACCTTATTTAAATATCGAAAGTGGAAGTACTGTAAATGTCCCTTCGACGAGTAACCTAACGGTTTCAGGTCTCCTACTTGTTTCTGGAGATTTAAATTTAACTTCGACTAGCACACAGTATCCAAGTCTAATAACTAATGGAGGTTCTTTTGGTAATATTACGTATAATAGGTTTGTCAATTCTAATGCGAATGGTAATGACTTAATTTCAGCACCTGTTGGAGGTGGTGGTGCTTGGTCAACATTTTTGACACCAGCAAATGCCGCTGCACTATTAGATGATGGCAATGTTGGCCCAACTACTTATGCTTTTGCACCTTTTGACAAAACCACTGGAGACTTTGAAAATTATACCGATGCTACGGTAACTAATATTGATGGTGGAAGAGGCTATCGCGTGGCAACAGATGCTGGTACAACCTTAGCATTTACTGGTCCTGAATCACCTTTAACGACAACAACTATAGCTATTTCCATAGCTGGTCCTGAATTTGAAGAATGGAACCTTATTGGTAATCCTTACCCTGCATATCTTAACGTTCAAGATTTCCTAAACAATACGGCAAATGCTGCATTATTAGATGAAACAAGTGTTGGTATTTATGGTTACGATGGAGATGCTTCAAACGGCTGGACTATTTACAATCTTTCAAACACTACTCCTTCTACGCTAATTACTCCAGGGCAAGGTTTTTTTGTAGCAGCTGAAAGCTCTGGTAATATTGAGTTTACAACAACAATGAGAAGAACAGGTAGTACTGAAGACTTTATTGTAGGAAGAAACGCAGAACTAGTATATTTAATGCTTCAGTTAAGTACAAATACATCAAATTTTAAAACTGATTTTTACTTTAATGCTAATGCAACACTTGGATTAGATGCTGGGTATGACACTTCTGTTTGGGGTTATGTTGCACCAAGTTTTTCTATTTATTCTCACTTAGTTGAAGATAATACTGGATCAGAATTAGCTATTCAATCTTTAAATTCTTCAGATTTAAGTGAAGTAACAATTCCATTAGGAGTAAATGCGAGTCAAGGAGAACAATTAACCTTCAGTATTTTAGATTCAACTTTACCCGAGTCTGTAAATGTATATCTTGATGATGTGGTTGCTAATACAACAACATTATTAAACAACTCTGATTATATAATTACACCAGCTACAAATTTATCTGGCACTGGGCGTTTCTTCCTGAGAACTTCTGAAGATGCGTTATCAACTATTGAAAACAGTTTTGATGCTATTAATATTTTCGCTTTAAACAATTCTAGAGAATTAGTGGTTAGCGGACATTTAAAAGACAATACCATGTTAGAGCTTTTTGATATCCAAGGTAGAAAAATATGGGCAACTAAACTTGATCATATTACCCTTGAAAATCGTATCGACGTGTCTAATCTAAGTGCTGGAGTATATGTGGTGAATGTTCAAAATAACGGTCAAGAAAAAACACAAAAAGTGATTATTAAATAATTATTACTATTAACCTTATACTTTTAAAAAGCGCTCTAATAATAATTAGAGCGCTTTTTTATGTAAAAGTAACACATACACCCAAAAAATTACTAACAGCTACCCAAAGAACATAATTTCTTAACAATAAGGTAATTAATACCGTTATTTTTATATATTTGTTATTAGGCTTTATGGAAATTAACCTATTTTCCAATCGGTCTTTTGCCCTCAATTCTGCTTGTCTCTACATCTATTTATAATAAATGGTATAGATTAATCTTTTTAAATTAATAATAAAATTTTATGAAAAAATTTACTTTAATTGTATTCGCATTGCTGGCTATGAGTTGGCAATCACAAGCACAATTATCTTTCGACAACGCGTGCACCACATCTTTTGATGATATTAGTGCAACTGGAACAGTTCTGGTTATTGGAGATGATGGTGAATCAAACATTACCTTACCCTTTTCTTTTACTTTAGATGGAGTATCTTCTTCAGCTTTAAGAGTAGGAGATAATGGTGGTATATTATTTGGAGTTACTAGTGGAAACGTTGGTACGTCTTCTACGCCAACAGCTCCTGGATTTTATGCGTTTTCAGATGATTTAGATTCTGATTATGGAGACATTCGTTGGGAAGTTCTTGGAACGGCTCCGACAAGGAGAGCTGTAATCATGTGGAATAACAGACCACGTTATAGCAATTCAGCTTCTGGGGGTACTTTTGAAATTATACTGTATGAAACTTCAAATGAAATAACATTTTTATACCAAGACACAGATTTTGGTGCTGGAAATATTGGCAATGATGCGGCCTCTGCAGGAATTAGAGTTGTAGGTGCTAATGGCGCTTATGTTTACTCTACAGACACTGTCTTAGGAGGTGTAACTTGTATTAATTGGTTTCCTCCAAGTTGTCTTGATGTATCAGGGTTAAATCTTGATAGTTCAACAGCCACTTCTGCAACAATTAGTTGGACAGCTTCTGCATCTGGTGAAACTGCTTGGGAAATAGCTGTTCAAGCTGATGGCACGGGCATTCCTGGCGCTGCTGATAATTCTGGAGCTAATACAACAACGAATCCTCATACTGAAGGTGGGTTATCTGCAAATACAGCTTATGAAGTATATGTTAGAGCAGAATGTACCGCAGGAACTGATTTTGGAGGATGGGTTGGCCCATTAGATTTTACAACACCTTGTGCTGCAATTACTCCAGATTATGTCGCTAATATGTCAGTAAATGTTCCTGATTCATGTTGGGATGAAGCTGGTAGTGGTGAAGTTGCTGCTGGTCCAGGAGGTTTTGGTGCTTCAGATTGGAGACAAAACAGAGCATATGCTTATGGACCTAGTAATGCTATGAATATCTACCAGACTAATACAGATAGAGAATGGTTGTTATCACCAACGTTTGATTTATCAACTGGTGGCCCTTTCCAATTAGAAGTTAATGTAGCCGTTACAGATTACGCCTTCTCTGGAACTACAACTATAGATGGAACTATGGATTCTGATGATGAAGTACAATTACTCATTAGTACAGATGGTGGATCAACTTGGTCTAACCTAACAACATGGAATGCTGGAAACGAACCAGACGCAGCCGGAACAGATTATATAGAAGACTTAACAGCTTACACAGGTAACGTTCAATTCGCTATATGGGCTTCTGATGGAGCTACAGGAGGAAGTCAAGATTACGATTTCCATGTTGGTAAATTTAATGTGAATGTTATTCCTTCAACCGAAACTGTAGATTATTGTAATTTACAATTCCCGGCAAGTGGATCAATTTCTGAAGGTGGAACCTTTACTGCTTTTGCTAGAATATACGACCTTGGCTTTACAGAAGCCGGTGGAGCAAATCCTGATGTTGAAGCTTGGATAGGATACAGTACTGTTGACGCTGCAGTTACCGCAGATTTTGAAACTCCAAACTGGACATGGGTACCTGCATCTTGGAATGCTCAATATGGTAATGATGATGAATACAGTGTTGAATTTGGTTCAGCATTAGCTGCTGGTAGCTACTACTATGTAAGTAGATTTAGAGTTGATAATGGTGTTTTCGCCTATGGTGGTAACGATATCACTGATGGTGATGGTGGTAATTTCTGGGATGGGTCAAGCTTTGTTTCTGGACAGTTAGATGTCATTCCTCCTGCCCCAACAACAGTGGCAACATTCAACATTAGTGGCTGTGGTGATTCAGATACTTATAGTGGTACTTATGATGCTGGTGTAGACGGTATAGTTTGGGTAGAATTGATATATGATGGTGGTTGCACCGAAATCACTGTAGACAACGAAACAACAACAGGCGTAACAGATACTGAAATAGGTATCTATGATAATGTAGGAAATTTAGTAGGTAATGATGATGATGGTGGAACTGGAAATTTAGGTTCTCTAACAGAATTAGGACTACCTGCTGGAACATACTATATTGCTTCTGGAGCATTCAACATAACATTTGGTGCAACAGCATTTAATGCAACTACAAGTTCTACAACAGCAACTGGAAACATTGTTATTAACGCAAGTACTCCAAACTTACCTGACTATGTTAACTTACAGTTTCCAGGAACTGCAACAATAACGGCTGGCAATACGGCTACAGTATATGCACAAATTTTTGAAGCAGGAAATACTAACGCTCCAGGTGCTGGAACAAATATTACAGCCGAAATCGGTATTAGTGCAGTTGATGCTGCTGAAGTTGCTGATTTTGAAACTGTAGATTGGACATGGACTACTGCACCTTACTTGGGCGAGGTTGGAAGTAATGATGAATATGCATTAGCTATTGGCGCTGCTCTGGCACCTGGAACATACTACTATGTAAGTCGTTTTAGTGTAGATGGTGGTCCTTATGTTTATGGTGGTAATGATATCTCTGATGGTGATGGTGGTGATTCTTGGGATGGTTCAAGTTTTGTCTCAGGTGTGTTAACGGTTAATCCTGCTGGAGAACCAACTAATCATGTGACATCTTTTAGTGCTACTGCTGATTCAGATACTGAAATTACATTAACATGGACCGATAATGATGGTGCTCAAGCAGCAGACGGATTTTTAATTGTTGGTAAAACTGGTGCTGCTTCATTCTATTCACCGAGTGACACTGTAGATCCAGCTGATGAAACAGATTGGTCTGATGATGAATTTGAAGTAAAAGTAGGTTCTGGAGTTGAAACGTATACTGTTACTGGTTTAACTGCAAGTACCTTATACGACTTTGAAATTTATCCATACGCAAACTCTGGTGCTTTAATCGATTTTAAAACCGATGGAACAATACCTTCTGCTAGCGAAACTACTTTAGACGATCCTTGTGCTTCTGCCGTGACTTCCTTTCCTTTTCAAGAAGGATTTGAAAGCGGAGTTCCTCCTCAATGTTGGACAAGCTTTAGAGGAACAAATGGTGAAGGTACAGTATACGATTGGACAACTTCTGCTACAGCAAATACTGGTTCTTCATCAGCATTTGTGAGATATGAAAATGTCGCAACTGGTGCAGAGGATTGGTTAGTAACTCCTGCTTTAGACCTGAGCGTTACAGCTAACCCTGAATTGACATTCTTTGCTGCGCAACAATTTACTGGTTCTTTCGGATCAGTATATACAATTAGAGTATCAACAACAGATACAGATCATGCATCGTTTACAACAGTACAGACATATACAGAAGCTGATTTACCTATCGTTGGAACAGATGGTTATTCACAATTCGCAGTTGATTTATCTGCATACAATACTGATTCTACGGTTTATGTGGCATTCGTTATGACAAATGATGATGGTGACAACTTCTTTCTTGATGATGTCGTAATTTATGATAATGTTCCAACTACATTTACGTATACAAGTGGTACTTGGGCACCATATAACCCAATGGGTATTGCGTCTTCTGATGACGATATTATTATTGCATCTGGAGATTTGGTAATGAATAGTGATTTATCGTGCAATTCGATGACTATAAGTGCTGGCGCTGGTCTTACGATTGATACAGGAGCGACACTCACTACTGTTGCTGGTACAACTTTGGAGTCTAGCTCAACAAGTTATTCAAGTTTAATTCTTGATGGAACGGTATCTGGTACTATAAATTATGAGCGTCACATTAATATTAATGGCTCTGGAACAACTGGTAGTAACGATTTAGTGTCTGCACCTTTAACAGGTCAAGCATTTAACTTGTTTGCTGGAGCTAATCCAAATATTCTAAATAATGGAACTTTATATTTATTTGGACCGTTTGAAAAAGTCACAGGTAGTTATGTTACTTGGGCTGGTACTGAAACTACAACACTTGATGCTGGTGTAGGCTATAGAGCTGCAACTTCAGATAATTCTGTAGTAACGTTTACTGGTACTGCTGAGAACGGAACGATTACTAATGACATCATTAATAGTGGTTCAGAGTTCGCAAAATGGAACTTAGTTGGAAATCCTTACCCTTCTTATTTAAATGTGCAAACATTCTTACTTCATGATGTTGGTGGAGTAACTAACCTTCAATTGTTTGATGGTGGAACTGCTGCAATCTATGGTTATGATGGTGATGCTTCAAATGGTTGGACTATTTACAATTTAGCAACAACTACTGCTTCTACCGTCATGGCTCCTGGTCAGGGATTCTTTGTAAGTGCTGATGCAACGAATGCACCACTTTACGATTTAGAATTTACGCCTGCTATGCGCTCTACTGGAACTGCTGATGATTTCATACCTAGTCGTAATGCTGAATTGACTTATCTGAAAGTTAGCGCAACCACAAATACAAAGTCATACGCAACTGATTTCTATTTCAACAACAATGCTAGTCTTGGTTTTGACTTTGGTTATGATGCTGAAATTTGGGGTAGTGCTGCTCCTGATTTTGGAATCTACTCACACTTAGTTCAAGATAACACTGGTCTTTCAATGGCGCTTCAGGCATTAAATACATCTGATTTATCTGATGTAACTATTCCTTTAGGTGTAAACGCTAATCAAGGTGAACAATTGACATTTAGTATTGCTGATACTACATTACCAACATCTGTTAATGTATATCTTGATGATGTTGTTGCTAACACAACTACATTGTTAAACAATTCTGATTATGTGATGACACCAAATACTAATTTATCTGGTACAGGACGTTTCTTCTTGAGAACTTCTGAAGATGCGTTATCAACTATTGAAAACAGTCTTGTTGCTATTAATATTTTCGCTTTAAACAATTCTAAAGAATTAGTAGTTAGCGGACAATTAAAAGAAAATACTGTGTTAGATCTTTTTGATATTCAAGGTAGAAAAGTGTTAACAACGAAACTTGATAACAACTCTATTGAAAATCGTATTGATGTGTCTAATTTAAGTGGAGGTGTTTATGTGGTAACTGTTTTAAATAATGGTCAACAAAAAACACAAAAAGTGATTATTAAATAGAAACTT
This sequence comes from Psychroserpens mesophilus, assembly GCF_000826645.1. Classification (GTDB taxonomy): domain Bacteria; phylum Bacteroidota; class Bacteroidia; order Flavobacteriales; family Flavobacteriaceae; genus Psychroserpens; species Psychroserpens mesophilus. The sequence goes on along the minus strand of NZ_JXJP01000001.1, from coordinate 397,685 downwards.
AGTATTTAAATTAACAATTTTTAAAAGCGCACTAAAATAAAAATTAGTGCGCTTTTTTATATGTAAAAAAATTCAAAAAAAAATAAACAAAATCTCAAGAAAAAGCAGTTTTTTAAAAAAAATCTGACCTTTTTTTAACAAAACGTTTGATAATTGTTAAGTTTTGTTATATTTGTTTTTCAGATTTAACATAAAATTAACCCTATTTTAAGCTAGATCCTCTCCCAATTCTATCTACACCTGTCTATGTTATCTATGCATTCGTGCAAACATTGAGCTATTAACTAAACTAAAATTATGAAAAAAGTTACATTCTTTCTCATCGCATTACTTGTCTTTTGTTGGCAATCTGATGCGCAATCAATCGTAATTGGAACAGGAACTAGTACGACATCAAGTACTGGAGCAGATCCAATTCACGGTTACTACAATGCATTTAGATATCAGGCTGTTTATACAGCTGCTGAACTAAGTGCTTCTTTAACACCAAATGACGAAATTACAGCATTAGGCTGGTCTATTGCTGGTGATTATGGTGGAGGTGCACTGTTAGGCTATACCATTAAAATGGGTCACACAACAGCAACGAACTCGGCTGCGCATGATGCGTCTCCAACCACTGTTGTTAAAAATGCATTCGATTATAACCCTACAGTAACTACTGCAGGTGTTTTTGATATGATTGCTTTTGACACCAATTTTGTATGGAATGGTGTTGATAACGTGCTTGTAGAGGTTTGTTCTGATGGATCAAATCCTTTTACAAGTCCTTATGGTCAAGTAAGAACAACTACTCAAACTAGTGGTTCTCGACACTACAGAGTAGATGGTGGTACAGCATGTGCTAATAACACAACCACTACAAATGGTAACAGACCAAACGTTCAATTTAATTATATTGATGGTATTCCACCTGCTTGTCTTAACGTAACAGGTTTAACTGTTGATAGTTTTACTGATACTGAGGTTACAGTAAGCTGGACACCTAGTGGTTCTGCTGAAACCGATTGGGAAATTATTGTTCAAGAAGTTGCGGTTGCTAATCCAGGTCCTGGAGATTCTGGTACAGCAATTAATGCAACTACAGACTCTGCTCCACCTTATACAGTGGGTTCTCTTCTTCCTTTAACAGATTATGAAGTTTTTGTAAGAGCTTATTGCGGTGGTACAGATTATGGTGCTTGGGTAGGCCCTCAAAATTTTACAACAACTCCAACTCCAACAACTGTTGATTGTGCAGCTGCACCTATTAATACAACGTATTGTTATGGAGATAGCGACACAACCAGTTTCATATACCAAAGTACTGATGGTTCTCCTTTAAGAGTGACATTTAACGCTGGTGGCATTGAAAGCTGTTGTGATGACTTAGTTATTTTTGATTCTGACGGTACAACTGAATTGTTCAGAGGAGGTAATGGTGGTGATTTATCTGGTTTGGTATTCTCCTCTAGTGGTGATACAATTACGGTTGCTGTAGATTCTGATGGCTCAGTAAGTTGTGCCGCTAGTAGTACATGTTGTACAGCACAATGGGATTGGAATGTTGAATGTTTAACCTGTGCACCGTCGGTAATTGCAAGTAATACTGTTATTGAAGACTGTGGCAATGGTTTATATGATTTAGAAATTACATTTACCGATCTTGGAGATGCACTTGTTATAGTAGGAACAACTCCTTTAGCAGATAACGTTACGTTCCCTTTTGAACTTGTTGTACCTGGAACATTAACATATACTTTTTCAGGATATGCTAAAGGAACTCCGGCTGAATATGCAGTTTCTCATACAAGTCCAGTTTGTGACTATAACCAAGGTCCTTTTCAAGATGCATGTCCTTTAGATAATGATACGTGTGCAGGAGCTTTAACAGCACTTGTTGGTGCTTTTGGTTCTTGTGAAACTTTAGCTTATGATACAACACTAGCAACAAACAGTGGAACTATTGGAAGCTGTGAATTATCAAGTCCAGCAACTACTGAACAAGACGTGTGGTATGAGTTTACTACTAATGCAGTTGCAGGTATAAATATAGAAGTAACCTCTGGTACTCCTGGAAATGTGGAATTAGCTATTTATGACGCATGTGGTGGAACTGAAGTTATTTGTGATTCAGGATTAGCAACTGGTATAAACTCGTATTATGGTTTAGCTCCTAGTACAACATATTATTTACAACTATGGAACGAAACTTTTAATGATGGTCCGTATGAATTATGTATTTCTGATATAGAATGTTTACCTGCCACATTGGATACTGCTACAGTAACAAACCTTTGTGGTACTTCACAATATGAAGTAGCAGTAGTACTTTCTGATGTAGCCGATGCAACTGGTGTATCAGATGGAACAACTACATATCCTTTTTCTGGAACAACTGCTGTTGCAGGACCTTTCGCTACAGGAACTCCTGTTAATTTAACTGTAGTTCACGGCGCAACTACAAGTTGTAATATCGATTTAGGAAGCTTTATCGATACTTGCCCTGTTGTAGTTGATTGTGCTGGTACTGGAATAGTTTCTGATGGCTTTTGTTATGACAGTAATGATTTAATTGAAAATTCATACAGCTCATCTGATGGAAGTTCATTATCTATTGAATTTACAGCAGGTACTATTGAACAAAATACATTCGCTGGTACAACTTATGATGATTTAAGAATATATGATGGTTTAGATAATACAGGTACACTACTCTATGATAGTGATGCTACAGGTATAGGAGCCTTAACAGGATTAACTGTAGTTTCACCTAGTGGTAATCTTTTTGTGGTACTTGATGCAGATGGTTCTAATTCATGTGCTGAATTTGATCAAACTGCGATTGCTTATGATGTTACTTGTCTTAGTTGTAGTCCAGCTTCAATTACGAGCACAACTATAGTTAATGATTGTGGTCCTGGTGGAACAGATACGTTTAGAATAGATATTGTAGTTGCTGATTCTGGAACGGCTACACAGATTACAGATGGTACCAATGTTATTGATATTACTGCTGGAGCTGGAACGTATTCTACAATAGATTATGCTATTGGAACAACCGTAACACTTGATATAGACAATATAGATGTGTCTTGTGAAGTTTCTCTCGGTGATTTCGGCTTAGCCATTTGTCCTCCAGAAAATGATGAATGTGCTGATGCAATAGCATTAACAGTTAACGCTGATGATAGTTGTACAGCAACAACGTCTGCTACCATTGAAGGTGCAACAGCTTCTGGAGAAAGTGATACTGTTTGTTTTGGAACTGAAGATGATGATGTTTGGTTTACATTTACTGCAACATCTACTTCACATACTATAGATTTATTAAACGCTGCAGGAAGCACAACAGATCTTTACCATTCATTATGGGAAGGTACTTGTGGTTCTTTAACGAATTTGTTATGTAGCGATCCTAACTCTAGTGTAGCTACGGGATTAACGATAGGAGTACAATACACTTTAAGAGTTTATACTTGGACAGCAACAGCCGGACAAACAACTACTTTTGATGTATGTATTGGTACACCTCCTGCTCCTCCTGTGAATGATGAGTGTGTTGATGCTATTACACTTACAGTAAATTCAGATTACAATTGTGGTTCAGTAACAGCTGGAACAATTGAAAGTGCTACAGCTTCTGGAGAAAGTGACGCTACGTGTAGTGGAACAGAAGATGATGATGTATGGTTTAAGTTCACCGCAACAGCAACAGAACACACTATAGATTTAATAAATATTACAGGTGGCACAACAGATCTTTACCATTCACTATGGGAAGGCACTTGTGGTTCATTAGTAAACTTATTATGTAGTGATCCAAACTCGAGTACTGCTACTGGTTTAACAATTGGTACAGAATACACCTTAAGAGTTTATTCTTGGACGTCAACAACTGGGCAAACTAGTTCATTTGAAGTGTGTATTGGTACTCAACCACCACCACCAGCAAATGATACATGTGCTACAGCTATAGCAGCTCCAATTGGTGCTTTTGGTTCATGTGCAACGACATCATTTGATAATGGCGGAGCGACTAATAGTGGTACTATTGGAAGTTGTGAATTATCAAGTCCTGCAACTACAGAACAAGACGTATGGTTTACCGTTGCTACTGACGCAGTTTCAACTGCTATAAATATTGAAGTAACTTCAGGAACTCCTGGAAGTTTAGAAATAGCATTATATGATGCATGTGGAGGAAGCGAAATTTATTGTGATAGTGGATTAGCAGCAGGTTTAAACACAATTGCTGGTTTATCACCATCAACAACATATTACTTACAAATTTGGACAGAAACTTTTAGTACAGGTGTTTTTGACATTTGTTTATCTTACCCTCCACTTTGTACTCCTGCAGATGTTTCGGGATCAACAGTAGTAGATAATTGTGGTGCTGGTACATTTACTGTAGATGTTGAAGTAGCTGATGCAGGTGATCCAGGAAGCGTTATTAGTGATGGTACAAATACCTACCCATTAACTGCTGGCACAAACACAACAGGAACATACAACGTAGGTGATATTGTAACTTTAGAAATTATTGCAGTAGATACTAATTGTAATGTTGCATTAGGTAACTTTGCTACAGGTTGTCCTCCTGCAAATGATGATTTTGCTAATGCTATTACAATTACTTGTGCAGATGGTTCTGTTAGTGGAAATACAGAGAATGCTACTTTAGATGAAGATGATGCTCCTGATGCTCCTGGATTTAATTCAGATACAGATTCACCAAATGTTTGGTATGGATTCCTAGGAACTGGTCAAGATGTGACACTAAGTACAATTAATGCTGGGTCTGATTTTGATACTGAAATACTTATATTCACAGGAACTTCTGGTAACTTAAATTTTGTTGCTGCTGGTTACGATGAATCTGGTGCTCCTGAATACTTAGCTGAAGTTACATTTACTGCAGTTGCTGGAGTTCAATACTGGATTTCTGTTGAAGGTTATAACTCTGGAGATACTGGATTATTCCAAATGGATATAACTTGTACAGGTGATGAGTCGTTTGTGTATTACGATGGAACTTGGGTTCCAAGTGATCCAACAGGAACTACAGTTCCTGGTGATATTGTTGTCGCAACAGGTAATGCTGTTATGACAGGTGACACAGACTGTAATACATTTACAGTAAGACCAGGTGGTGGAGTTACAGTTCCTTCAGGAGCTTCAGTAACTACTGCTGCTGGAATGTTAATGGAATCTTCATCAACTTCGTATTCAAGTTTAATCCTTGATGGTACTGTGAATGGTACAATGAGTTATGAGCGTCATGTTAATGTTAATGGTTCCGGAACAACAGGTAGTAATGATTTAGTGTCTGCTCCTTTGACAGGACAAGCATTTAGTGCTGTTGCTTCTGCTAACCCTAACATTTTCAATAATGGTTCATTATTCCTATTCGGTCCTTATGATAAAGCACTTGGTCAATTTGTAACTTGGGCAGGTACTGAGTCGTCAACACTAGATCCTGGTGTAGGATACAGAGCTGCAACTTCTGATAATGGGTCAGTAACGTTTACTGGAACAGCACAGAATGGTGCTATAGCAACACCTGTTGTAAATGGTGGTCCAGTTCAACAAGAATGGAATTTAGTTGGTAACCCTTACCCTTCTTATATGGATTCATTTAACTTTGTTCAAACAAACTTATCTACATTTGATCCAACTACAGCTGGTATTTGGGGTTATGATGGTTCAGCAATAAATGGCTGGACGTTAGTAAACTTAGCTAATGCAGCATTGAATCCATTAGTTACTCCAGGTCAAGGTTTCTTTGTAAGTGCTGCTGCCAATGGTAATATTCAATTTGATCCAAGTTGGAGAACAGTTGGTACATCAGACGATTACATCGTAGGAAGAAATGCAGAGTTAGTTTACATGAAGCTTAAATTGACTTCAAATGGTAATGCCTATGGAACAGATTTCTTCTTCAATCCGAATGCAAGTTTAGGATTCGATTTAGGATATGACGCTGGTCATTACGGTGATACACTTCCTGCATTCTCAATCTACTCTTCATTAGTAGAAAATAATACTGGAGATAAGTTAACATTACAGACTTTGAATTCAATTGACGTTAGCGATGTTACTATTCCATTAGGAGTAAATGCAGTAGCTGGTGAGGAACTTAGATTTAGTATTGCAGAGTCTACATTACCTGCAAATGTTCAAGTATTCTTAGATGACACAGTTGCTAACACAACTACATTGTTAAATGATTCTGATTATGTGATAACACCTGCTTCAGATTTATCTGGAACTGGACGCTTCTTCCTTAGAACTTCGGAAGACGCATTATCAACAATAGAGAATGGTCTAGACTATTTAGATATCTATACGCTAAAAGCTTCAGATGAACTTGTAGTAAATGGACAACTATTAGCTAACAACACTATGCTAAATCTTTATGATATAGCTGGTAGATTGGTATTAAGTACAAAACTTGATAGTGCTCTTTTACAAAACCGAATTGATGTATCAAGCATTAACTCTGGTGTATATATTGTAACTGTTCAAAATGACAGTCAGGAAAAAACTAAGAAGGTTATAATAGACTAATTTTAAAAATTAAAGGTCAAAAATTAATGACATTAAAATAATTTTATTATTTTTGGCCTTTATCATAACAATAAGTATGAAAAAAATTAATACCGAAAATCAAATCACTCGTAAGGAGGCAATTAAGAAAATGAGTAAGTATGCTGCATTAACAGCTATTGGTACATTCATTATTTTGAACCCTAAGCAAGCGCAAGCTTCATCTCCACCTGATCCAGGAGGAAACCCTTTCGATTAAATCTATATATTTTTTGGATTTGAAAGCTGCTAATCTGGCTCCAAAGTTAATTCATGATATTAATGAAGATACTGTTTTACTTTGGTTTGAGAAATCAAACAGATACGTAGTCACATCTAAAATTAATAGTAAACTTATAGAACTATATTTGAATCCTGACGAAAGTCGGGATTCATTTGTTACTAACATCTCATGTGACTTTCAATTAAAAAGAGATGAAGCAAATTCACTTGCTAATGATATTTCTACTTTTTTAGAAGATGTCAATATAGAAAACGAATCAATAAGTAGTATTGACTCATCTAACAAAGCATTATCTAACTTCATTGAAGATTCTTATAAGTTTAATGATAAAATCGTAACTATTCGCTATGAATCAGATGTCATAAAAGGTTTAATTCATCCTCAAATTGAACATCATTCAGTAAACAATAGTACTAATCATGATGTGGTATTTGAAGTTTTCAAACAAAATGATGATTTGCATCTAATTAAAAATGGCACAGCAATAGGTAGCTTTAAAACTAAATCTTTCCACTTTCTACAGGGAAAATTTGCATTGGAATTAACAAATGTTATTCATAATACCATTATAGAAAATTGGATTGCCACATTTCATGCTTCAACCATCTCAAACGGAAAAGAATCCATAATGATCATTGGAGACTCTGGAAATGGCAAAAGCACACTTTCAGTATTGTTAATGGCACATGGTTATGACATATTATGTGATGATTTTACGCCGCTTTATGAAAACAACCTCGAATTGTATCGTTATCCAGCGGCTACATCTATTAAAAAAGGAGCTTTTGAAGCTTTAAAACCATACTTAAACGGTATTGATGATTTAAAAACTCATACAAACGGACCCAAAAAAGTCAATATTAAATACGTACCTCCTATTTTAAATTTTGAGAGTCAGGCCTCGAGTTTTCCATGTCACAAAATTGTTTATGTAAAATATGATACTTCAAAAAAGGATAGTCTTGATTTAGTCTCTTCAGAAAAAATTCTTGAAACCTTGATTCCAGATTCATGGATATCGCCTAAAGAGGCACATGCTGTGAAGTTTATCAATTGGTTCAAGAAGATTGACTGTTATCAGTTAAATTACAGCAATAATAACTTTGCTATTTCAAAATTTAAAGATCTATTCGAAGATTCATAAAGTTTTTACTTACTTTTAAGTACTTAATAAAAACAATTGTCTTCACATCAAAAATCATATAAATACACTTTACAGATAATTGCTGATATATTGAGTTTTGAAAACTCAACAGATGCTCTTAAACAAAAAATGGTGTCCAATGCTATAGATTGGGAACAATTTGTATTTGTTGCTAGTGACTTTCTTGTTTTAACGACGTGCTACTGCAGATTAAAAGAAAAGCAATTATTGGAGTATATCCCTAAAGAATTAGAGTTATACTTAGAAGAAATCACTGGTATTAACAGAAATCGAAATATCACCTTGTTGAATGAAATTAAATCGATTGCAACCATATTTAATCAAAACAAAATAAACTATGTTTTTTTAAAAGGTGCTGCTTACTTAGTTAAAAACCATTTTGAAGATTTTGGAGAACGCATGTTAGGAGATATAGATGTTTTAGTTCAAGAAAGCCAAATCAATGAAAGCTATCAATTATTGCTAAATCATAATTACAAAAGTACTAAACAAGGAATTAGCGCTAAATATTTCAATAACAAGCATTTACCCAGACTTCAATCTGATGTCAATTTAGCAGCAGTTGAAATCCATAATAAAGTACTGTTAAATCCTTATAAAGGTTATTTAGAGGTCACAGACATTTTAAACACGAAAGAAACTGTTCAACAAATTTTTGTACCCTCAGACAAACACCTATTATCCCATTCTATCCTTAATTTTCAAGCTAATGACTCTGGGCATTTATTTAGTAGAATCAGCATGAGATCTATTTATGACTTATTAATTCTTAACAGAAAATACAATTACAACTTTGAAGAAATTTATAAGGGCTCATATTTCAGAAAATACTTTTCAATAGCTAAAATTTTCTTTAGTGATTTTAATAATCATAAGTCTAACTCTTTTATAAATACCTTATTTTTATTAAAATTAAAACATCCTTGGTTGAAGAAAATTATAGATGGTTTTATTACAAAATTTGTATTTTTCAAAACTTTACTGACAACTAGAATATGGCACTTTATACACAACAAAAACTACAGAAAGGATATTATTAAAGCATATGGAAAAAATTCTAGGCTGAACAAAGCTTAAAAATTCTTAAGCCTTAATTTTTAAATGTAATATGTTTACTGTTTCTTTGTAAATTAGTGCTTAAAGCATATATTTGGATTAACTTATTGTTTTACTATGAGAAATTTAGTTTTATTTTTAATTCTAGTATCATTATTTACTTTTGATAGTCAATCACAAACCACTTCTAATACTAGATATGATACTGCTTCGGAAAGCGATTTTATAGATTCACCATGGAAACTTAGTGTTGGAGTAAATGCTGTTGGAAGTCTAGGAACAAGACAACCTTTTGCTCGCCTAGATGAGTTTCAATTTAAAAACCCATTTGCTATTGCGATAGAACACAAGTGGTCAAAATATTTTGCCATAGAGCAAGATGTTACTATTAATGGGTATGAAGTTAAAAATGAAATTGATGGTGGCGTATTAAAAAAAGATTATACGTACATCTCAACGAATACTTACATTAAGTACTATTTTTCTGATGTCCTGTTCAACGCTGATTGGATAGATCTTTATGCTGGTGCAGGATTTGGTATTTTCTCAGTTAATGAGCTTAACTCTTCAGGTAACCTTGCTTTTGGTGGAACTCTTTGGGTTTCAGACAATATAGGCGTACGTCTTCAAGGTGTTGCAAAATTTGCTGTCAATGCAAAAGATAGACAATTTGATAATAACCATTTTCAATATATGCTACAGGTAGTTTTTAAACTCTAAGCATCAATATCCAGGAAAATTAAAATTTAGCATTCCTTTTACTTTTATATAAATCTCTGGAAACTGGGATTTAAATTCTTGTGGTGTTTCAATAAAGGTCTCTATTATTACTGCTAAAAACTCGAATTGGTTAGTATAGGCGTAATCTCTTAAGTACTTTGAATCAATCAATTTTTTCTTTAGTGCATTATTCTTGTCTAATGCTTCTGTCAATTCAACATATGAATCGATAAATATAGCGGCACTCGTACTTTTCCTTCTGGCACTTAAATAGTAAAAATGAATGGCATGTATAAACTCGTGTATTGCCAGATTCATATTGTCATTGTGCACTTCGTAACCATGCAATATATCCTTCCAAGAAAACACCAATGCCTTATAACCTAGGTTAAATTCTCCCTTATGGTAGGTTTTGTTCGTTTGAGAATAAAATTCAGTTGGATAAAAGATAATCCGTTCGACGGTACTAATTCTATAATCCCTTAGCCCAAACGTTAGCTTAGTTTGAGTTGCAGCAATAATAAGCTTCATTTCTTCAGTAACATCAATTTCTTTACCAATAAATTCTTTATCTTTTAAAAGCTTAGATACACGATGTTCAAAATGAATTTTTTGTTTGAATGGTAGTCTTTCATAGAATCGAAAATTCTGTTTTAAGATACTTTTTTGCCCAGGTTGAAGTTTGTTTTTATAAATATATATATGATTGTAAAACAACTTTTTCTCGACATATTCTACATAAGCCATCTCAAAGAAATTAAACAACCCTCTTACAATTATAAGGATAGCACCTAAAGTTAGAATACTTGTAAGTAATAAAAATACCCAATGAAAAATTATTGAGTCTTCTATATTCTTTTGTAGGATGAAAATTAATATTAGGGGATTTAGCATGTACTAAATATACTAAAATTTAAAACTCAAATAATATAACTAGTAAGCCTAATTACACATTTGAGTTTTAAAAAATATCAACCTACAATGCAACTTATACATTCAAGATTAATCTTCTATTTCAATATAAATCGTACTACGCATTTTTAGCTTTTTTCCTTCTAATCGCGCTTGAGAAAAGAATTCCTTGGCTAGGACTTGTTCGTTCATTAATTCGTTTATTCGACCATTGTCAATTTCACACTTATCCTTATGATTCCCTTCGGTAATAGATAATCTTTGCAATTTATGAAAGTTAATTTTGACATTCAATACAGCATTAATTATCTGAGATGCTTCCGATGCATTGTAGCACCCATCAATTAGATTTATCTTTTGTTGTTTCTTAATTGCTTCTAAAGTTTCCATGATTTTAAATTGTTTTATTTGTGATATAAAGTTGAAGTAATATTTTATTTAGGTTAAATTTATAATACAGAGGTATAAAGGCATCCCGAGGGTAATATTGAATGGAAAAGTTATGGCTAAAGCCATTGGTATATATAAACTCGGATTAGCTCTTGGAGCTGCAATCTTCATAGCAGCTGGAACAGCAATATATGATGCACTTGCAGCAAGAATAGCAAATAATAGTCTATTTCCATTGCTAGTAGTCAAAACACCACTTATAATTGCAACCAAAGACCCATTTATAATTGGAATTAAGATAGCAAACACTAAAGCAAACCAACCTTTCTTAACAAAATCAGATAATTTCCTGCCACTTACGATTCCCATATCTAATAGAAAAACGGCAAGAAAACCTTTAAAGATATCTGTGGTAAATGGCTTAATCCCTTCAGCTTGAGCCTCACTTGCCAACAAGCCAATTACCAAACTACCAATGATTATAAGCACACTTCCGTTAGTGAGAGCATGATGTAATACTTTCTTCATTGGTACCTGACTATTCTCTTTATTTTTCTTTTTATAAAACGTCATTAAAAGTAAACCAACCATTATAGAAGGTGCTTCCATAAGAGCCATAACAGCGACCATGTGGCCACTAAAAGGAATCTGCTCCAGCTCTAAAAAGGAGATAGTTGTAACAAATGTTACCGCACTTACAGAGCCGTAAGCCGCTGCAATTGCTCCTGCATTTTCTACACTAAATTTTTTTCTGAGGATAAAATAGGTATACACAGGAACCACCAAGGCCAAAACAATTCCGAAGAGCAAAGCCCATAAAATTTCCATATTAAACTCACTATGTGCTAGTTCTTGACCACCTTTAAAGCCAATAGACAATAGAAGATAAAAAGAAATAAATTTCGAAGAGTTTTCTGGAATACTTAAATCACTTTTTAACTGGACTGCTATTACACCTAAAAAGAAAAATAGTAATGCTGGGTTTGTGAGGTTATCAATAAGCAGATGAAAATCCATTACACGTCTACAAATTATTACGATTAGCTTCCTTCTGCGAAAACAGATAGACTATAAAAATTAGCATTAGAATTCCTCCAGAAATTAATAATTCAGAAAGGAATAAATTATTATTCTTGATTGAAAGAATAATGAATGTACTGAGAACAGCTAGCATTAAGAGAGGTTTAATCAAAATTAGTCGTTTTCTCTTAATCGATTTATCAAGCGCTTCTCTTTTGAGGCTTTGATTGCGTTGTTTGTTTAATATTAAATCATTCATTTGTTTTAATTTTAATGCAAATATTAGATGTAATTTTTATATATTTTTATTTATATTTATTATAATATTCATAACTATTATTTATGCATTATACATTACATCAATTAGAAATTTTCCTCAAAGTGTCTCAACTTAAAAGTGTTACAAAAGCTTCAGAGGAGTTATTTTTGACTCAACCAGCGGTATCAATACAACTAAAAAAATTTCAGGATCAATTTGAAATTCCCCTATTTGAGGTTGTAGGACGAAAAATTTACATTACCGAATTTGGTGAAGAAATAGCTTTAGCAGCGGAAAAAATACTTAGTGAAGTAAATGCAATAAATTATAAAGCGCTCTCATTTCGAGGTGAATTATCAGGAAAACTAAAAATTGCAATTGTGTCTACAGCAAAATATGTAATTCCATATTTTCTTACAGACTTTATGTCTAAGCATAATGGTGTTGCATTAAATATGGATGTTACAAATAAGTCCGAAGTGGTAAAATCTCTAGAGGAAAATCGAGTCGATTTTGCCATGGTTTCCGTTATACCTGAACATTTGAAGTTAGATCGTATAGAGCTTATGGAAAACAAATTATACCTAGTAGGAGGAAAACAATTTAAATCTATCAATAAAAAATTGTCAAAAACAAAATTTGAAAAACTACCACTTATTTACAGGGAAGAAGGATCTGCTACTCGAAAACAAATGGAGTACTTTATTGCTTCACAAAATATCTCTACATACAAAAAGATGGAACTAAAATCAAATGAAGCACTCAAACAAGCTGTTGTAGCAGGCTTAGGTTACTCGATAATGCCTTTAATCGGCATTAAGAACGAACTTAATAATGGTGATTTACAAATTATACCAATGAAGGGATTACCCATGACTACCAATTGGAACTTAATTTGGTTAAAATCAAAAAACCTTTCTACCATTGCCAAGCATTTAGTTGATCATATCAATGATAATAAATCACAGATTATGAAAAACCATTTTAACTGGTTTAATAAATACGACTAAATCTTCATTATAAACGCTCCGCTTTGAAAATACAGGATTAGCTCATTGACATGCGCTATTCCTCATGCGCTCCGCTTTGAAAATACAGGATTAGCTCATTGACATGCGCTATTCCTCATGCGCTCCGCTTTGAAAATACTAAAAACAAAAAAATGCTCAAGCGAGCTTGGCATTTTTCTTTTTTTAGTATTTATTCGTGACCTCGAGAGGATTCGAACCTCCAACCCTCAGAGCCGAAATCTGATATTCTATCCAGTTGAACTACGAGGCCATTATAACACGATGCGACCTTTCGACTGCGTTCAAGGTGACATCCTATTTATGTTTAAAATTATTAAGATAATTTAGCTTTAACAATCATAGAAATGGTTTTTCCGTCAGCTTGTCCTGCTAATTGTTGATTTACCATTCCCATCACTTTACCCATATCTTTCATGCCTTCTGCTCCTACTTTTTCAATAGTATCAACAACCACCTTTTCAATGTCTTCCTCACTAAGCTGGGCTGGCAAAAACTGAGAAATAATTTCAGCTTGAGCTAATTCTGGTTCAGCTAAATCATTACGATTCTGTTCTGTATAAATTGATGCACTATCCTTTCTTTGCTTTACTAACTTAGACAGAATTTTTATTTCTTCGTCTTCTGTTATGCCTTCTGCCGAACCTGAAGTTTGAGCCAATAAAAGTTCAGACTTAACAGCTCTTAATGCTGCTAAAGCTGTTTGGTCTTTTTCTTTCATTGCAGACTTCATGGCTGTCATTATCTGTTGTTGCAAACTCATATTTCATCTTGTATTTAAAATGCAAAGGTAATGAAAATCTAAGTGTTTTTTAGAAAGACTGAAATTATTCAGATATAAAAAACCCGAAAAGTTAATTTCAACTTTTCGGGTTTAACAAAGTGTGAAACACTAAACTAAATTTGCTATTAATCTACGTTGTCGTGTAAAAATGAATTATTGCTTCTTAATTGAATATCGTCGTTATCATCAGTTGTAACCGAAGTTCTGGAAGCCTTGGTATCTGAAGAATGCTGAGATTCTTCTAAATTCACACCTTGTCTTTTATATGCAGGTTCTTTTTCAATATCATCAATTTTTGCGGTATTGAACTTGTAATTAAAGTCTTTCATCTTACGTCTGCGCTCATCAGCTCTTTCTTTAAGCAAATCTGAAATTGGACTGTTCATTGGGTCAATTTCTTCTTTTACCTCTTCTTCATAAACCTCAGATTCTATTGTCTTTTTCTCAAATACAATTTCTTCTTCTACTTCTGGCTGAACTTTCGTACTTGTCTCATTAATTGAAGACTCATACGTCATGAAATCATCTAGAGCATAACGCTTTTCGCCTTCTTCATTTGCTTCAGTTACTGGAACAATTTCAATATGGTCTGTAACATCTAAATCTTTAACCTCTTCATCTAATGTAAATACTGTTTTTTCATCAACCTGAGGCGTCTCCTCTTCTTCCTGACCAAAAGATAGTGGCAAGTCAAAAGTTAATGTAATCTGCTCTTCTTCAACAGCTTCAATTCTATCTTCTTTCACTTCCTGAACAGGAGTAATAATAAAATCCTCATCGATTGTTTGATGATCTAAAACTTCATCATACACGACATTCATATTTCTGATGATATCAGTAGTCGTGATTAAATCTGTTTCAAAATCTTCAGTAACCGCTTCTATATCATCTTCTTCTACAAGTGTATGTATCACGACATCTTGCTTAGGATTTTCTTTTTCAAGAACAATGTCTGGCGTTATTATTGCCGGATCACTTTCTTTAACATGTACGTCATTTCTATCGTCTTCTAAAGCATGAACAACCTTAGTTTGCTCTGTATTAGAAATCTCGTGTTGTTGATCTATATCGAAACCAGTAGCGATAATTGTCACAGAGATAGACTCTTCTAAAGAATCATCTTCACCAACACCCATAATAATGTTTGCACCATGACCTGCTTCATTTTGAATGTGGTCATTAATTTCTCCTATTTCGTCAATAGTAATTTCCTGAGAACCTGAAACGATGAGCAACAATACGTTTTTAGCTCCAGTAATTTTATTATCATTCAATAATGGCGAATCTAAAGCTTTCATAATGGCTTCCTGAGCTCTGGTTTTACCTGAAGCTGTAGAAGATCCCATAATTGCAGTTCCGCTATTACTTAATACTGTTTTTGCATCACGTAAATCAATATTTTGCGTGTAGTGATGTGTAATGACTTCAGCAATACCACGAGATGCTGTTGAAAGCACTTCATCGGCTTTAGAGAAACCAGCTTTGAACCCTAAATTTCCGTAAACCTCACGAAGTTTATTGTTATTGATGACTACCAAAGAATCTACATGTGAACGAAGCGTTTCAATTCCTTTCTGCGCTTGCTCATTTCTTGTTTTTCCTTCAAACTGAAATGGCATCGTTACAATACCAACAGTTAAAATATCCATCTCTTTAGAAAGTTTAGCGATGATTGGTGCAGCTCCAGTTCCTGTACCTCCACCCATTCCGGCTGTGATGAATACCATTTTCGTATTTGTTCCTAACATACGTCTTAAATCTTCCAGACTTTCAACGGCTGCTTGTTCTCCTACTTCAGGGTTTGCTCCTGCTCCTAACCCTTCAGTTAAATTCACTCCTAATTGGATCTTGTTTGGGACACCACTATTTTGTAGTGCTTGGGCATCTGTATTACAAATCACGAAGTCAACACCTTTAATCCCTTGTTGAAACATGTGATTAATGGCATTGCTTCCACCTCCACCAACTCCAATCACTTTGATGACGTTTGATTGGTTTTTAGGTAAATCGAATGCAATATCGCCTAATTCAATGTTGTTGCTCATAAATAGTCTTTTTACTGGTTGTTGTTTTGTACTTTATATATTTATTATTCAATAGATTTAAATCTAATTACTCAGCATTGTCTAAAAAATCTTTGACTCGCTCAGTTAGTTTATCTAAGAACGATTTACGTTCTTTTTTAGGTGGTTGAACAGGTTCTTCTTCTTGACTAATAGGTTCTTCAGAATGTTCTTCCATAGCAAGTTCCATCTCTTCAACTTCTTTTTCAACACGCTTACGTTCCTGACGTTTTAAGCCATCCATCACTAGCCCTACAGCTGTTGCATATAACGGACTAGCAATTTCGTCATCACTATTTCCTGCTAGATGCTCATTAGGATAACCTATTCTGGTATCCATTCCTGTGATGTATTCAACCAATTGCTTTAAATGCTTTAACTGGCTTCCTCCACCTGTTAAAACGATACCTGCAATTAGTTTCTTTTTTTGTTCTTCGTGGCCATAATTCTTGATCTCTACATACACCTGTTCAATAATTTCTACAACTCTTGCATGAATGATCTTTGACAAGTTTTTCAACGTAATCTCTTTTGGCTCACGACCACGTAAACCAGGAATTGATACAATCTCGTTGTCTTTATTTTCTCCAGGCCATGCAGAACCAAATTTTACTTTAAGTAATTCTGCCTGCTTTTCAATGATTGAACAGCCTTCCTTAATGTCTTCCGTAACCACGTTTCCTCCAAAAGGAATCACAGCAGTGTGACGTATAATGCCATCTTTAAACACTGCTAAATCTGTTGTCCCTCCACCTATATCGATTAAAGCAACTCCTGCTTCTTTCTCTTCCTGACTCAACACAGCATTTGCAGATGCCAATGGTTCTAATGTGATGCCTTCCAGTTCTAGTCCTGAACTTTTCACACAGCGACCAATATTTCTAATTGATGATACTTGTCCGACAACCACGTGAAAATTAGCTTCTAAACGTCCGCCATACATACCAATTGGTTCTTTGATTTCTGGTTGCCCATCAATTTTGTATTCTTGTGGTAAGACATGAATAATTTCTTCACCTGGCAACATGACCAATTTATGCACCTGATTAATCAATCTGTCTATATCATCTTCATCTATAACCAATTCAGAATTGGCTCTAGTGATATAATCACTATGCTGTAAACTTCTAATGTGCTGACCAGCAATCCCTACGGTTACGTCTTCAATTTTTAAGCCTGCTTCTGCTTCTGCTTCTTGCACAGCTTGCTGAATGGATTGTATTGTCTGTGTGATATTGTTAACGACACCTCTATGCACACCTAAGCTTTTGGATTTACCAATACCCAAAATTTCTGCCTTTCCATATTCATTCTTACGACCAATCATTGCCACAATTTTTGTGGTTCCGATGTCTAATCCTACTGAAATTTTATTGTTCTCCATTACTTATTTTTTGGTGCAAATAACTTGCTTATCAAACTTTAAATTCACGACGCTATAACTGTCTAATGTTTTATCTTTAATTGCTTTCAAATAAAACGCCTTGAGATTGTTAATTTTTTTATCCAATAGGTTTAAACTTCCTAAGTGTACTTTAAAATCCACATTACGTAATCTCAAATCGATAGATTGATCTTCATTTTGATGAATCTCAACAACGTGTTTTTTTAAAAACTCATCCACTTTAACCTTTTGGGCTACAGTAAATACATTCGACAAGTCATTTTTTTCAATTGCTCCTGTTACTAAAGGTACACGCGCAGTGTAATTTGTTGATAAAGGCATAAAAGACCCTTGCTCGTCGATGTAATAGGACGCATTTGTACTAACTCTTGCTATAGGTTTTTTTTGTTCAATACTTGCAGTGATTGAGCCATCAACACTCATAAACACTTGTGCTTTCTTAATCATTGGGTTGGAGTTTAGGGCAGTTTCCAACGCGTTCAAATCTATAATATCTTTAGGCTTATTTGTAACACTCTGTTGATTTTGTATTAACAATTTACTAACAGTCTCTTGTGTAACAAATAGGTTATCACTTCCAACAAATTGTATTAAAGGAGTGCCTACTGTTCGAGTTGAATTTCTAATCGACGAAAACGCAAATAAGAAACCCACTAACAGTACTAGAAAAGAGACCTTTATGTAATTGTAATTAACTCGCAATGCTAAGTGCTTTTTTTATATGTTTCACTTCCTCTCCAATATCTCCTGCACCAATGGTTAATATAATTGGAGCTGAAGATGTTTTTATATATTGAACTAATTCTGATTTCTGAATTACTTTCTTGTGTGTGTTATCAATTTTATTTAAAAGCCAATCAGAAGTAATCCCTTCAATTGGTAATTCTCTGGCAGGATATATATCTAATAAGAGCACTTCATCAAATTGCGATAAACTCTTAGCAAATTCATCTCCAAAATCTTTTGTTCTGCTGAATAAATGGGGTTGAAAAATTGCCAGCACTTTTTTGTCTGGATACATTTCTCTAATTGCATGATGAACAGCATTTATTTCTTCAGGATGATGTGCATAATCATCAATAAACACTAAATTTTCACTTTTAATCTGATAAGTAAATCTGCGTTTTACGCCGTTATAGGATGCTAAAGCTTTGGCGAGCTGCGGTTTAGGGATTCCGTATTCTACAGTCATCGCCAAGGCAATTAAAGCATTCGACAGATTGTGTCTACCAGGTAGGCTAAATTTAAAATCTTTGAGTAGTGCATTTGGTGTTTTAACATCAAACACATAGCTACCATTTACTATTTTAATATTTTGAACAGAATAATCTGAATCGTCTTCGATGCCATAGGTAATCCCTTTAATTGGCAATCCGTTTTTAACGAATAGTTTTCCGTTTGGTTTCATTTTTTTTGAAAAATCTTCAAAAGATTTCACTAATGCTGAAGCATCTCCGTAAATATCTAAGTGATCAGCATCCATAGATGTTATACAAGCATAATCTGGTGATAACGTTAAAAAAGAACGATCAAATTCATCAGCTTCAACAACAGTTACGTCTGTGCCATTAAGGATAAGATTTGAATTATAGTTCTCACTTATACCTCCTAAAAATGCTGTAACTTTTATATCACATGCACTAAGCAAATGTCCTAATATACTTGTTGTTGTGGTTTTTCCGTGAGTGCCAGCAACAGCCATGCAGAAAGTTTGCTTTGTAATGTCTCCTAAAACTGTTGATCGTTTTAAAACTTCAAAACCATTTGACATGAAGTAATTTAATTCGGTATGATCTTTTGGAATTGCAGGTGTGTAAACAATAAGCGTGTTTTCCTTATCTAAGAACACATCTGAAATAGCCTCTAAATTATCTTCAAAATGAATTAAAATACCTAAATCTTCGAGCGCATCAGTAATGTCAGTTTTAGTTTTATCGTAACCACCAACTTTCAAACCTTTAGCTACAAAATAGCGTGCTAAGGCACTCATTCCAATACCTCCAATACCTATAAAATAAACGCTATTTATATGTTTCAAATTCATTTATTGTTTTAATAATTTTTCTACTTCGTCTGCTATATCTTTTGTAGCATTTACTAATGCCAATGCTTTTATATGTGTACTTAACTCGTCTCTTTTTTCTTTAGAATTCAGTAATTCCGAAAAGGCATTATCAAACTGAACTTCTAAATCACTTTCCTTTATTAAAACAGCAGCATTTTTATCTGCAATAGCCTTAGCATTTTTAGTTTGATGGTCTTCTGCTACATTTGGTGATGGAATAAAAATGACTGGTTTTCCAACCACACAAAGTTCAGATACAGAACTCGCTCCAGCTCTTGAAATAATGATATCTGAAGCAGCATACGCCATGTCCATAGTATTTAAAAACGCATGCACTTGAACATGATCTAACTGATTATATTTCTTATAATGCTGATAGTACAACTTACCACATTGCCAAATCAACTGTACATTAAGTGATTCAAAATAGTCCAGCTTACTTTCTATCAATTCATTAATTCGTCCAGCACCTAAACTACCTCCTAAAATTAGCAGTGTATGCTTACTGTGAATCAACTTAAATTCATCTTTTCCTTGAATATGCTTATATTCAACATCCAGTAAATCCTTCCTAATTGGGTTTCCAGTTAATTTGATTTTCTCTTTCGGAAAATATTTCTCTAAACCTTCATAAGCCACACAAATCGTATTTACCTTTTTACCCAAAAGTTTATTTGTAATTCCAGGATAAGAATTTTGCTCTTGAATCAAACTAGGAATACCTTTTGAAGAAGCTACTTTCAATAACGGACCGCTTGCAAAACCTCCTGTTCCGATAGCGACATCAGGCTTAAACGTATTTATGATTTTTCGAGATTTTAATAAACTCGCTATCAATTTGAATGGAAACATTACATTCTTAAGAGTCAGCTTTCGTTGAAGTCCGGAAATCCATAACCCCTCAATAGCGTAACCAGCTTGAGGTACTTTTTCCATTTCCATGCGATCGGAAGCACCAACAAATAAAAACTCAGCATCTGGAAAACGAGATTTTAACTCATTTGCAATCGCAATTGCAGGATAGATATGACCTCCTGTTCCGCCTCCAGACAATATGATTTTATAGTTACTCATTAAATGGTTTCACTTAAAATTTCAAGTGGATTATCTTCATTAATTTCTTGTTCTTTTATTTCTTCTCGTTTTGCACTTACACTTAATATAATTCCTATAGCCAAACAAGTCATCCAGATTGATGTCCCACCACTACTAATTAATGGTAATGTTTGTCCGGTCACCGGAAATAATTCGACTGCAACAGCCATGTTAATCAAGGCTTGAAATACGATGGGCAAACCAACACCTAAGACCAGTAATTTTCCGAAAACGGTATCTGATTTTTGGGATACAATGACAATTCTGAATAATAACCACGAATACATAACTAATAAAAACAAACCGCCTATTAATCCGTATTCTTCAATTATAATAGCGAAAATAAAATCTGAAGAGGATTGTGGTAAAAAGTTCTTTTGAACACTTTTCCCAGGTCCAACACCTTGAATACCTCCTGACGCAATTGCTATTTTTGCTTTTTCAATTTGATAATCGGCTTCAGTGTCTTCTCCATTTGTGAAATTTTCAATACGACTCATCCATGTATCTATTCGATTAGGCATAGCATCTGGAAAAGCCTTAGCAACCAATATAAAAAGTGATAGTGCAACAATTCCTGTCCCTATAACCACAGCCAAATATTTAATGGGATAACCTCCAATAAATGCCAACATCATAACCATCAAAAACATAATGGCTGTTGTTGAAAAATTAGCAGGAAGAATAAGTATCAACACAAAAAACACAGGAGCCCATAGGGGCAATAAGGTTTCAGTAAATGTAACTTGCCTATCTTGAATTTTTGATAAGTATCTTGCCACATACACCATTAAAACAACAGCTGCAAGTGTTGATGTTTGAAAAGACATGCCAACAAAAGGAATTTGAATCCAACGACTCGCATTAGCACCATCGATAGTAGTTCCCTGAAGCATTGTTACAACAAGCAACACCAATACAATTGGAATCATCACCATTGATAATCCTCTGAAATAGCGATATGGAATTTTATGAACTCCATACATAATTGCAAACCCTAAAAAGAGATGCATAAAATGTTTAATGAAAAATCCGAAGGTATTTCCTGCACCACCAACATAAGCTAAATTACTTGCAGCACTATACACAGGAAGGAATGAGAAAATTGCCAACAATGCAGCAATTGCCCATATTAACCGATCTCCTTTTATGTTTTTAAATAGTGTTTGCATTTTATTGCTAAATCATTCTCATGATGTCATTCAGAGTAAAGCGATGAATCTAAAAATTAGATTCTTCAGTCGAACTTTCTTCTGAATGGCATTTTTATATTTATAAATTTCTTACAGCATCTTTAAATTGACGACCTCTATCTTCATAGTTTTCAAACAAATCAAAACTTGCACATGCTGGCGATAGCAACACGTTTTCACCAGCTTCAGCAATTTTATAAGCGATTTTAACAGCTTCACTCATATATTGCGTTTCAACAATAATATCGACCATATTTCCGAAGTTTTTCATCAGCTTTTCATTATCAACTCCCAAACAAATGATGGCCTTCACTTTTTCATTTACAAACTGAAACAGCTCCTGATAATCATTCCCTTTATCTTGTCCGCCAACAATCCAAACAGTTGGTGCATCCATACTCTCTAAAGCATAGTATGTCGCATTGACATTAGTCGCTTTTGAATCGTTGATGTACTGAACTTTGTTAATTTTAAGCACGTGCTCTAATCGATGCTCTACACCTTGAAAATTTTCTAAACTTTCACGAATCGTTTGCTTTCTTATTTTTAATAAGTGCGCAACTGTTGAAGCTGCCATTGCATTTTTAATATTGTGTTTACCCTCTAATGCTAAATTTTTTGTTGGCATAATTATCTGGTTGTTATCTATTGTTATTTTTATATTGTCTTTATCTAAATACGCTCCGTTTTCAATGTGTTTTGTTAATGAAAATGGCAATAATGTGGATTGAATAGGATGCTGTTTTAACCAAGATTGAATGACATCATCATCGGCATCGTAGATGAAATAATCTTCTTTAGTTTGATTTT
Organism: Psychroserpens mesophilus; assembly: GCF_000826645.1. Classification (GTDB taxonomy): domain Bacteria; phylum Bacteroidota; class Bacteroidia; order Flavobacteriales; family Flavobacteriaceae; genus Psychroserpens; species Psychroserpens mesophilus. Next base: position 374,906 of record NZ_JXJP01000001.1, on the reverse strand, counting down.
CAACAATTCTGAATTTTGAAGCGATATAATTTTCAAAAACGTAATCATATCGATCCAGATGATCTGGTGTAATATTCAGTAATACTGCAACTTTTGGTTTAAACTCTATAATATCATCTAACTGAAAACTGCTTACTTCTAGCACATAGTTTGAATGGTTTTTCTCCAATATTTGCTTAGCAAAACTATCACCTATATTACCTGCTAATCCAACATTTAATTCTTGTTTTAGCAGATGATAGGTTAAACTAGCAGTTGTTGTTTTACCATTACTACCTGTAATAGCAACCAACGTGGCGTCTGTAAAATTTGACGCAAACTCAATTTCAGAAACGACCGTAATTCCTTGTGCTCTTATTTGTTTTACCAAAGCAACTTTATCTGGAATTCCAGGACTCTTCATTACCAAATCTGCATTTAGAATTTTAGCTTCCGTGTGCTGACCATCTTCAAATTCAATCTCATTATGTATAAGAACTTTTTTGTACTTCTCTTTAATTATTCCTTTATCAGAAACAAAAACTTCATAGCCTTTCTCTTTTCCTAAAAGTGCTGTACCAACACCACTTTCTCCTCCTCCTAGTATGACTAATTTTTCGTTCTTCATTTATATTGTCATTCTGCACTACCATACAGAATCTATTTACTTTCTATTGGATTCCGTATCAATTACGGAATGACAAAACCTATCTCAACTTGAGTGTCACTATAGATAGGATTGCGAGAAAAATTCCAACAATCCAAAATCTGGTAACAATTTTACTTTCGTGATATCCTGACTTCTGATAATGATGATGCAAAGGCGACATTTTAAATATGCGTCTGCCTTCACCATATTTCTTTTTTGTATACTTAAACCAACTTACTTGTAAAATCACAGATAGAGATTCTGCGAAGAAAATTCCGCAAAGCAATGGAATAAGCAATTCCTTACGAACTGCAATCGCAATTACAGCGATAACACCTCCAATGGTTAAACTTCCTGTATCTCCCATAAATACTTGTGCTGGATAGGTATTATACCATAAGAATCCTATGAGTGCTCCAACAAATGCTGCAATAAAAACCACAACTTCACCCAATCTCGGAATAAACATCACATTGAGATAATCGGAAAACACGATGTTACCAGAGATGAAAGCGAAAATAGCCAGAGCAAATACGATTATTGCCGAACTACCTGCTGCTAAACCATCGATACCGTCTGTAAGATTTGCGCCATTTGAAACTGCTGTTACAATAAAAATTACAATTGGAATAAATACCAACCATGCATAATTTTTATATCCATCGCCTATCCAAGATACCAATGTTGCATAATCAAATTCATTATCTTTTACGAATGGAATGGTTGTTTTTAATGACCTATTTTCTTCTGCATAAAACTCTCCAGGAGAATTCTGTGTAATTAATTCATTAGAAAACTGTGGATTAATTTTTTCTTGCTTAATGGTAACTCCAGGATGGAAATACATAACAGCTCCAACAAAAATCCCTAAACCAACTTGCCCTAAAACCTTGAATCGTCCTTTTAGACCTTCCTTGTCTTTTTTGAAGACTTTAATGTAGTCATCAATAAAACCAATAAGTCCCATCCAAATGGTCGTTACAATAAGCATAATAACATATATATTATCTAATCTGGAGAGCAAAATCACGGGAACCAATGTGGCTATGATGATAATGATTCCACCCATTGTTGGTGTTCCTGCTTTTTCAACTTGACCTGCTAAACCTAAATCTCTCACCGTTTCTCCTACTTGTTGTTTTTGTAGAAAGGTGATGATTTTCTTTCCGAAGATGGTAGAGAACAATAATGACAAAATTATTGCCAAAGCAGCTCTAAATGTGATGAACTGAAACACACTCGCTCCTGGCAATTGGTACTGTTGTTCTAAATATTCGAAAAGATAATATAACATGGGTTAATTTATTTCTGTAACTGTTTTAAAAATTCCTGAACGATTTGGTAATCATCAAAATCAAATCGTTCACCTTTAATTTCCTGGTAGGTTTCATGACCTTTCCCAGCGATTAAAATGATATCGTTTGGATTGGCCATTTGACAAGCTGTTTTTATGGCTTGCCTTCTATCTGTAATTGAAACTACTTTCTTAAAATTTTGAGGTTCAACACCTTTTTCTATATCTTCAATAATAGCTTCTGGTTTTTCACTTCTTGGATTATCACTTGTAAAAATCACCTTATTACTTAGAGCCGAGGCGATATGCCCCATTTTCGGGCGCTTTGTAGCATCTCTATCTCCTCCACAACCAACGACCGTTATTAATTCTTCATTTTTTGTACGAATGCTATTAATGGTTTCCAGCACATTTTTCAACGCATCAGGCGTGTGAGCATAATCTACAATTGCAGTGATTTTCTCCTCGGATATTAAATATTGAAAACGACCACTTACACTTTCTAACTCACTAATCAATCTTAGGATTTCTACTTTTTCAAGACCTAACAATTCAGCAGCTCCATAAATAGCAGCGACATTATACGCATTGAATGTTCCTATAAGCCTTGTCCACAATTCACTATCATTAAGTTTCAATAGCAATCCGCTTAATTCATTTTCAAGAACTTGCGCTTTGAAATCTGCATAGGTTTTTAAGGCATAAGTATATTTTTTTGCCTGTGTATTTTGCAACATCACTAGACCATTTTTATCATCAATATTCACTAAAGCAAAAGCTTGCTTTGGTAAGTGATCAAAAAATGATTTTTTTACATCTCTGTATTCAGCAAAGGTTTCATGATAATCTAAATGATCATGAGATAAATTGGTAAACACTCCACCTTCAAACTGCAAACCTTCAGAGCGTTTTTGATGAATACCATGCGAGCTTACTTCCATAAAACAAAACTCAACGCCAGCTTCATTCATTAATTTCAAATACTTGTTTATAGTTAATGAATCTGGAGTTGTATGCGTTGCTTTGTATTCGGTATTATCAACCATAATTTTTACAGTAGACAATAAACCAACTTTGTATCCCGCTTTTTTAAACAACTGATATAATAGTGTTGTCACTGTCGTTTTTCCATTAGTTCCAGTAACACCAACTAGTCTCAAATTACTTGAAGGATTTTCATAATAATTAGAAGCCATATAAGCCAATGCGCTACTTGTGTCTTCAACTTCTATGTACGTAATCCCGTTTTGTATATGTTTTGGAAGCGCTTCGCAAACTACAGCTATAGCACCTTGCTGTATTGCTTTTTCTATGAAATTATGACCATCAGCAGTTGTTCCTTTTACAGCAACAAAGACATCTCCATTAGCAACTGCTCGAGAATCAAAATGAATAGTATTCACATCAACACTAGTGCTTCCAACCACTGCATTGATGGTAACCTTATACAATATGTCTTTTAAAACTGCCATTAAATATCTAATACCACTATTTGGTTTGGTTTAATTTTTACACCTTTTGTTATCGATTGATTTTTCACGACTCCAACACCTTCAAGCTTTACTTTTAATCCCATATTTTCTAATAATGCCAATGCATCCATAGCTGGTAAGCCAACCACATCAGGCATAATGGTTTTATAGGTATTAGCGATGTTATAGTAAGACTCAAACGATTCTTCAACTTCAGTATGAACTATCTCTAAAGATTCAACCTCATCTATTAAAGGGGTTTCAGTATATATTTTTTGTGCAATTCTTTTAAACACAGGACCAGACACATCAGCACCATAATACCCAACTTTTGTACTTGGTTTATGAATAACCACAATGCATGAATATTTAGGATTGTCTGCCGGAAAGTAACCTGCAAAAGAAGACACATACTTTCTGTCTTTTCGCCATTCTTCATAATTACTGTAATCTGTTCTTGCAGTTCCAGTTTTTCCTGCCATTGAAAAATTCTCAGAATACATTCTAGAACCCGTTCCTCGGATAACAATATTTTTTAGAATTTCTCGTATTTCACCTAAGGTCTTGTCCGAACAAATTTTCTGATTAATGACTTCTTTTTTGAAAACTTCGATCTCTCTATCAAATTCTTTAACCGCTTTAATGAATCTTGGTTTTACCATTTCTCCATTATTAGCAATAGCATTATAGAAGGTCAATGTCTGTAATGGCGTCATTTCTAAATTATAACCATAAGCCATTGAAGGCAAAGCATTTCTACTCCAATTCGCTTTTCCCGGTTCAGCAATATCAGGAATACCTTCTCCAATAATGGATACGCCAAGAGGCTTATGAAGATTCCATCCTTTCAACCTATTAATAAATTTTTTCGGTTGTTTAGCATAAGCATCATCTATTATCGTTGCCAGCCCAATATTTGAAGACACTTCTAATGCACGAGCTGCAGAGATTTCACCATAACCACGAGAATCGCTAATCGTTCTTCCATAGAAGCGTTTCGTTCCTTGATAAGTATTTACCATGGTAGACGTATCAACCAGCTTATCTTCAAGTGCTGCCATCATCGCCATCACTTTAAATGTAGAACCTGGTTCGTGACTTTCACCTACAGCATAATTGAGTCGCTCGTAATAGGTTCCATTTTGATTACGTCCTAAATTTGAAATCGCTTTAATTTCACCTGTTTTAACGTCCATTACAACAGCGCAACCATGTTCAGCCTCATATAGCTCTAATTGACCTAATAATGAATGATGTGCAATATCCTGAATATTAACATCGATAGTGGTATAAACATCATAGCCATCTTGAGGATCTACCTGATTATAATCTACAATAGGTTTCCATTGTCCGTTACCAATTTTCTGCTTCAAACGAGAACCATTAACTCCTCTCAAGTATTTCACACCAAAAGCACCATCGATACCTGGTCTCGTAACAGTGCCATCATCATCAATTTTTTCATAACCAATTATACGTTCAGCGATTCCTCCCATTGGGTGTTCTCGACGCGTGGTTTGCTCGACTATGAGTCCGCCTTTAATTGCTCCAAGTTCCAGTAATGGAAAATTTCTCAATCGGATATAATCAGAATAACTGATATTTCGAGCTAACAAGAAATATCTATTTTTATTAGATCTTGCTTTAGTAATCGAGTTTTGATGATAGCTTGAAGGCTTACCAGTGTATATAGATAACGAATCTGATAACGCTTTGATATACTTGTTAAATGTGGCGTCTTTAGGCTGAATCGCATCAAGTCTGATATCATATTTAGGAATAGATGTCGCCAGCAAACTACCATCAGCCGAATACACATTTCCTCTATTGGCTGGTATTTCGTGATTTTTCACAGTGCGCTCTTCAGCAAGTGCTCTGTAATCGTCCCCTTGAACAAACTGAATGGTGCACAACTTAAACACAACAGCCAAAGCGAAGACAAACATACATCCAGCTATGAAATACAATCTGTTTAATATGTTAGTTTCGGTTGTTGCCACGTTTTCAATCTTGTGCTTTAACTTTTATTTTTTTTGGTGGAATCTCTGATATAACGATTCCTTTATCTGCTACTTTCTTTATGATTGACGATTCCATTTTTAACCTCATCAATTTTGATCTACCATCAACAAATGCCGACCGTAATTCTTTAACTTCATTTTTAAGTCGTGCGATTTCATACACTTTTTGGTCTGCGCTATGCGAACTAGCAATCATAATGATAGCTAAGAATGAAATCCAAATGATGATTCTCCAGTTTTTAAAAGAGTCATCACTTACTAAAAATTTACCTCTTAAAATGCTGTAAATATTTTTCTTCATAATCTTAAACTCTTCGTACATCTCACCTTAAGAAGGAAGATTATCTATTGATTCCTTCTGTTTTGAAACCTTACAGAAACTATATTCTTTCAGCAATACGAAGCTTTGCGCTTCTAGCCCTATTATTTCTAGCTATTTCTTCTTTAGTTGGAACAATTAAATGCCCTACTTTCTTAAGAGGAACTTCAAAGTTTCCAAAAACATCTCGTTCAGGCTCTCCTTCAAACATACCATTTCTTATAAAACGCTTAACCAATCTATCTTCAAGTGAATGGTATGATATCAGACTCAATCGCCCACCTTTAACTAAAACCTCAGGTGTTTGTAATAAAAACTCTTTCAATGCTTCAATCTCCTGATTAACCTCTATTCGTATCGCCTGATAAATTTGAGCTAATACTTTATTCTCTTTTTTATGATTTAAAAACCGTTTTAAAACAGTCTTTAATTGTTCACTGGTTTTAATTTCTCCATGATTTCTTTCTTCAACAATTACTTTTGCCATTGCTGGCGCTTGTCTCAATTCTCCATACTGAAATAAGACTTGCCTTAATTGCTCTTCATCATATTCATTTACCACGTGATACGCAGAAATCGCATCATCCTGATTCATTCGCATATCTAAATCCGCTTCAAAACGGGTTGAAAACCCACGTTCAGCAACATCAAACTGATGAGAGGAGACTCCAAAATCGGCTAAAACACCATCAACTTCTTTAGCTCCATAGAATCGTAAAAAACGTCTGACGTATCTAAAGTTTTCATTAATAAGCGTGAATCGATTATCATCAATTGTATTTAAAAGAGCATCTTTATCTTGATCAAAAGCAAACAACTTTCCATGAGGTCCCAATCGTTTTAAAATTTCTTTGCTATGACCTCCTCCTCCAAAAGTCACATCAACATAAATTCCGTCTGGCTTTATATTTAAGCCATCAACCGTTTCTTTGAGTAGTACAGGGTTATGATATTCCATCGTCATCGTCTTGTCCCATCACTTCTTCAGCTAAATCAGCAAAATCTCCTGTTGCATCATCAATAGCTTTTTCATACTTATCCTTATCCCAAATCTCAACAATATTAATCGCTGATGACACAACCACTTCTTTAGTAATACCCGAAAAAGCAACTAAATCTTTTGGGATTAATAATCGTCCCGCTGCATCAACTTCAATCATTTTCAAACCAGCAGTAAAACGACGAATGAAGTCATTGTTTTTCTTCTTAAAACGATTGAGCTTGTTCACCTTTTGCATCAATAATTCCCATTCACTCATAGGATAGAGTTCTAAACATGGCTGAAATACAGCACGCTTTAAAACAAATCCATTTTGCAACACTGGAAGCAACTGCTTTTTTATTGCAGCAGGAAGCATTAACCTTCCTTTGGCATCCACTTTGCATTCATAAGTTCCAATTAATGGGTTCAAAATGATTGATTTACTACAACTAACGATTAAGATTCAAATATATTGAAAATTATCCCACATTTTACCACATTACTCCACTTTTGTTGATAAATTTTCGATGAAGCCTATTTTCACAACACACAAAAAGCACTTGAAAAGAGTTAAAAAATTAAGAATCAATAGGCTACAACCAAATCAGTCGTACAAACTTCATTGTTAATATCTCATTGGTATTCATTTACGTTCAGATGAAATATTATAAGAATATTTTAATTGAAATACCTATATTTGTTTTTGATCAAATGACCTATAATTAATGGCGCATCGTTTAAAGAAGGAAAAGGAATTCAGATATATTGAAGTTGGTGAAGGCACTCCAATTATTGTCTTACACGGACTGATGGGAGGCTTGAGCAATTTTGATGCAGTCACAACTTTTTTTAGTGAAAAAGGCTACAAAGTACTTATACCAGAACTTCCAATCTACACAATGTCCTTGCTCAAAACGAACGTCAAAAGTTTTGCAAAATACCTTCATGATTTTATAGAATTCAAAGGCTTTGATAATGTTATTTTATTAGGAAATTCTCTGGGAGGGCATATTGGACTTTATCACACGAAATTGTATTCAGAAAAAGTTAAAGCACTTATCATTACAGGAAGCTCTGGTTTGTATGAAAGCGCAATGGGTGGAGGCTACACAAAACGTGGTGATTATGAGGTGATTAAGAAAAAGGCACAGGAGGTTTTTTATGACCCTGAGGTTGCTACAAAAGAGATTGTTGATGAAGTTTATGAAACTGTTAATGACAGAAATAAACTTATAAAAACGCTTGCAATTGCTAAGAGTGCGATTAGACATAATATGGCCAAAGACTTACCTAAAATGGCATTACCTGTTTGCATTATTTGGGGTAAAAATGATACGGTAACACCTCCAGAAGTAGCTACAGAATTCAATCAACTTTTACCAGATTCTGATTTATTCTGGATTGACAAGTGTGGTCATGCTGCTATGATGGAACATCCAGACCAATTTAACGAGATATTGTATTCTTGGCTTAAGGAACGTAATCTTTAATATCAATCGCTTCCGCGAAAAACTAATGTTATGCTTATTAAAACTGCTGAATTTGTAATAAGTAATTCTGACGTAGATAGATGTCCGAAAGATTATTTACCTGAATATGCTTTTATAGGAAGAAGTAATGTTGGGAAGTCTTCATTAATCAATATGTTGACCAATCATAAAAACCTTGCTAAAACATCAGGACGACCAGGAAAAACACAACTCATCAATCATTTTCTAATTAATAAAAACTGGTTTTTAGTTGACTTACCTGGTTACGGTTATGCTAAAGTATCAAAAACCGCTAAGAAAAAATTTCAGAAATTTATAACCAATTACTTCGAAAAAAGAACACAATTAGTTTCAGCATTTGTTTTAGTAGATATAAGACATGAACCTCAAAAAATTGATTTAGAATTCATGGAATATTTAGGTATTAGTGAGATTCCGTTTTCAATTATTTTTACCAAAGCAGACAAGTTAAAACCTAAAGCAATTGAACGTCATGTTGAAGATTATTGTCAAGAACTTTTAAAGACATGGGCAGAATTACCTCCATATTTTGTGAGCTCTTCTTCAAAAACCATTGGGCGTGATGATATCCTTCAATTTATTGAAGATACAAATCAACAGATAAACGCACTGCGATAACTCCAAATAACGTGACTGTAGATTTTTTACTTATTGGAGCGGCAAAATCAGCAACAACAAGCTTAAGTAATGCATTGTCACAACATCCTGACATATGCTTCAGCAATCCAAAAGAACCAGAGTTTTTTTGTAAAGACAATTGGAGGGATAATCTTACAAATTACCATGCTTTATTTTCAGATAAACCTGCCAAGTTGTATGGCGAAGGTTCTACAAACTATTCAAAATTTCCTCATTATAATAAGAATATTCATACCGATATTTTCAATTACAATCCCAATATGAAAATTATCTACATGATGAGACATCCAATAGACCGAATTGTTTCACATTACATACATTCATACAACAGAGGCCATGAATCTATTAAAGACATAAATACGGCCTTAACATCTAACAATCACTATATTGACACCGCTAGATATGCCATGCAAATAGAACCTTACATTAATTATTTCGGTCGTAATAATGTATTACTTCTATTTTTTGAAGACTTTATTTCTAATCCACAGCAGGTGCTTAATACCACTTTTGATTTCTTGAATATAAATGGTATTACGGTAAATCAAAAAACATTAAACACTAATAAAAGTTTTAACAGACGAGTTTTACATCACAAATATGATCAACCGAAAACTTTATTTGAAAAAATAAAAAAAGTGGTAATGTTATTAAAAAATTATTGTAATCGTGATTTTATAAGCCAAAAACCAAAACTTACCACTCAAACGAAAGTTTTTATAATGAATAACATTGCAGATGACATAAAAAAAATTGAAGCATTAACTAACAGAGATTTATCGCATTGGTCCAACTAATTTTTTACATCTAAAGCGTCTCTAAAGGCATTACCAATTAACATAAAAGACATCACCAAAATCATAATACACAATCCTGGAATTAAAGCTAAGTAAGGTTTTCCTAAAATAATATAATTATAATGATCCTTAATCATTGCTCCCCAACTGGACATTGGAGGTTGTGCACCTATACCTAAAAAACTAAGACCACTTTCTATAAGGATTGCAGCCGCAAAATTTGCTGCCGAAATCACAATGATTGGAGCCATTATATTTGGCAATATATGTTTTGTTATAATTCTATAATCATTAAAACCTAATGCTCTTGCAGCAGTAACATATTGCATTTCTTTAGCACTTATAATTTGTCCCCTAACCACTCTTGCTACTTCAACCCACATGGTTAAGCCCACAGCAATGAACACTTGCCAAAACCCTTTACCTAGAGCCAATGTTATCGCTATAACTAACAACAATGTAGGAATTGACCATGTCACATTAATAATCCACATGATAAAAGCATCAATTTTACCACCATAATAGCCAGCAATACTACCCATGAATATACCTATGACTAAAGAAATAAAAACAGCTATAAAACCGATAAAGAAAGAAATACGAGAGCTAACCAAAACACGACTTAAAAGATCTCTTCCATACTTATCTGTTCCAAAAATGAAGGTCTTTTCTTTGACGTAATCTGTATAATTTTTATTTGGAAACCGACTTAAATCCAAAGATTTTTCTACACCTACTAAACCATCTGAAGCATATTCAGTATAAGTTAATGTATGGTTATCAATATTATAATTAGAAATAGGAATCTCGGTATCCGTTTTTAACTTTCCGAAGAATAGCTTAGAAAAAAAACTTTGCTGAATGTTCAATTCTGAAGGCAGACTTAATAATGTGACTTTAAAACCTGGAGGTTTAGAATGAATTGACAAATGCATTTGATTTGCATTTTGAGAATCATCTGGAGCTATTCCATAAGCGAAAACTGAAACAAGACCAATGATTACAATAACCCAAAAACTTAAAACGCCCCAAAAGTTTTTTTTAAACTTTTGAAGCGCCAATTTTGTTAATGAGCCACTATTATTACTCATACTAATTTTTTACAGACGTCGCTACTTTAGTTTTGATTCCGTAAGTCATTTTTAAATCATTTAAAACATTGAGAGCTTCTTCAACATAAACATCTTTGCTTAAGCTGGTGTGCCAACGTTCCCGCTTTTCTTTTAAAACAGAATCTTGCTCCATTAATTTTAACTCTTGAGACAACGGTTCAAAAGTTAAGTTGGTTTGATATTTAGATAACTCCTCAAAACGTTTAGCTTCATTTTCACTAATTTCAAGGGAAGCTTTGTAATCATTATAGTTTAGAGAAAACAAATCTTTATCTCTAATTTTCTTAACCCATTTAGCATTTTCATCAATTAACTTCAATTGCTCGTTCATAGCCATTCGCTCTTTACTTTTTGCAATGGTCGTGTCGTAATCAAAATAACTATCCCAAACATCATATTGCGCTGGTTCAATCTGGCTCCATGGCAAAGGATTTTCCTCATTCTTTTCGCCTATATCTATGTAACTATATCGATTAGGAATGACAACATCACTTTTCACACCTTCTAATTGGTTTGAACCTCCATTAATTCTATAGAACTTTTGAATTGTCATTTTTAAAGCACCAATATCACCACTAGTATTATTTCTAACCATGCGATTAAGATCAACCACGGTTTGAACAGTACCTTTACCAAAAGTTTGATCGCTTCCAATGATAATTGCTCTTTTATAATCCTGCATGGCAGCTGCTAATATTTCTGAAGCTGACGCCGAAAATTCATTAACTAAAATCACTAATGGTCCATCCCAAACTATAGATCTGTCCCTATCCATTAGTACTTCTTTTGGCTCTCCAGAAGTCTTAACCTGAACAACTGGACCTTCTTTAATAAAAAATCCTGCCATATCAACCACTGTCTGCAGAGATCCTCCGCCATTATTTCTCAAATCAAGAACAAGGCCTTCCATACCTTCAGCTTTTAATTTTTCAATTTCAAGCTTTACATCAGAAGCCGCATTACGATTATTAATGTCATCAAAATCAACATAAAATCGAGGCAAATCAATAATACCATATTTTTTACCATCTTTTATCACCATTGATGATTTCGCGTAGGTTTCACCCATTTCTACAATATCTCTGGTGATGGTTATATCTTGAATTGTTCCATCGACCTTTTTCACTGTAAGCGTTACGTCGGTTCCTTTTGGACCTTTAATAAATTTAACGGCATCACTTGTACGCATTCCTACCACATTAAGAGCCTCCTCTTCGTCTTCCTGCTTTACTTTTAAGATCTGATCACCTACTTCAAGCTCTTTCTGCCTCCAAGCTGGACCTCCTGCAATGACTTCCATAATGGTTATAACATCCATCTTTTTTTGAAGTCTGGCACCAATACCTTCAAAATTACCAGAGATATCTGCATCGAAACGCTCTTTATCTTCAGGTTCATAATAGGCCGTATGTGGATCGTATTCACGTACAATAGCGTTTACATAAACCGAGAGCAGATCTTTTCTTTGTCTGTCCTCCATGTATTCGTATAATTCATTTAAAGATTTTAACGTAATTCCACGTGCTTCTTTTTCAAGTTCAGCTAAAGACTTTTCTTTCACGCTTTCATCTTTTTCACCTTCTGACTCTTTATCTTTTGCTCTTTTAAGATCTCGTTCTTGCTGAGCGATTAAATCATCATAATTGGCAATAGTTGAAAATTTAAGCTGATGTCTCCATCGTTCCTTCAATTCTTTTTTTGAATTAACATATGTTAGGTCCTCATATTTCGTAGAAAATTCTTCATCTATTGAAAAATCAAAAGGGTTTTCCAAAACTTCTTTATAAATCTGTTTTGACTCTTCTAATCGTTGTAAATAGCGATCATAGGTAATGTTAAAAAATGTAACATCATAAGCCTTAATTTGATCGTCTAAATCTGTTTTGTATTTTTCAAATTCCTTAATGTCAGAGGCATAAAAATAGCGTTTTAAAGGATCAAGCTGTTCGAGATATTCATCAAATACCTCTTGCGAAAAATTGTCATTGATTTCCTGAGGATTAAAATGCCCTTCATCAAGTAAATAGGTTACCAATTGAATAAGTAGTTTGTCTTTATTTGGGTCTTCAAACTTTTTAGATGTAAAACTGCAGGAAGCAAAAGCCAGCAGCAATACTAAAAGCAGTAATTTATAATTTCTTTTCATCATATTTTTCATAGTAAATCTTTTATGTAGCATTACAGCATTACGGCCTCAAATATTCCATAACATGTAATGACATAGAATTTATAATTTCTACTAAAGTAAAAGAAAAAACCATGCCAATAAAATCAAGTGCTACTAATTTTTTGTTAAACCTTTATTTATAGGAATTTCAAGCGTGTTTGTGTACTTTTGTATGTGTAAAAAAAATAGATAAATGTCAAAGAAACCACTTATCCTCGTAACTAATGATGATGGGATCACTGCACCTGGTATTCGCACTTTAATTGAAGTTATGACCACAATTGGCGACGTTGTAGTTGTAGCTCCAGACAGCCCTCAAAGCGGAATGGGTCATGCTATTACAATTGATTCTACTTTACATGTTGAAAAAGTGACCATAGATAATGGTCCTCAAGAAGAATACAGTTGTTCAGGAACTCCTGCAGACTGTGTAAAATTTGGAGTTAAACAATTGTTGAATCGACGACCAGATTTGTGTGTTTCCGGAATTAATCATGGATCGAATTCATCAATAAATGTGATTTATTCAGGAACTATGAGTGCTGCGATTGAAGCAGGTGTTGAAGGCATTCCTGCTATAGGGTTTTCGCTTTGTGATTATAAATGGAGTGCCAATTTTGAGGCTTGCAAAGCCTACGTTAAATCAATCGCTAAAAACGTTTTAGAAAATGGATTGGATAGTGGCACTGTATTGAATGTCAATTTCCCGAAGCTAGACAAAAAACACATAAAAGGCATTAAAATATGTCGTCAAGCAAAAGCAAACTGGGAAGAAGAATTTGATAAACGTACTAATCCTCAAGGAAGAGAATATTATTGGTTAACCGGAAAATTTGTTAACCTCGATTATGGTGAGGACACCGATGAGTGGGCTTTATCCAATGGTTTTGTTTCGGTTGTTCCAATACAATTTGACCTAACAGCTCATCACAGCATTCAAGAACTAAATACATGGAAATTTGAAGAATAAAGACCTTATTATCGGAATTGTCATTGGACTAATTGCAAGTGTTATTGGACTCACAATATCTCTCTTATTTTTTGGAACTGGTGACTCATTAGGCAATTCCTTAAAGATTGCTATTAATCAAGATGTGTTAACAAAATTGGTTAGTATTGGTGCACTCTTAAATTTAGGTGCGTTCTTTTTATTCCTAAATATAAATAAAGAAACTCGCGCCAAAGGTGTGCTAATTGCTACTATTGTTGTAGCACTTATAACCATTATTATTAGATTTACTTAAATGAAGTACTACATCATTGCTGGCGAAGCCTCAGGAGACCTTCATGGCTCTAATTTGATGAAAGCGTTACTAAAACAAGATGTAAATGCTGAATTTAGATTTTGGGGTGGCGATCTTATGCAAGCTGTTGGTGGTACTTTGGTGACACATTACAAAGACCGATCTTTTATGGGTTTTGCTGAAGTAATTTTCAATCTTCGAAAGATTTTAGGCTTAATCAGTTTTTGTAAAGATGATATTAAAAATTATCAACCTGATGTCATCATATTTATTGATAACTCAGGATTTAATCTTAGAATCGCCAAATGGGCTAAAGAACATAATTTTAAGACCCATTACTATATCTCGCCTCAGGTTTGGGCTTCCAGAGCCAGTCGTGTGGAGAAAATTAAGAGAGATGTTGACGCCATGTATGTCATTCTTCCTTTTGAGAAAGAATTTTATGCCAAATATAATTACGATGTGCATTTTGTAGGTCATCCGTTAATTGATGCGATTTCTAATCGGCAACAAGTGGATGAACACACTTTCAGAAAAAATCATTACCTAAGCAAAAAACCAATTATTGCACTTTTACCTGGTAGCAGAAAACAAGAAATCACAAAAATGCTAGGTGTAATGCTAAGCTTGGTAAATGATTTTAAGGATTATCAATTTGTAATCGCTGGTGCTCCAAGTCAAGACTACAGCTTTTACAAACCCTTTATTAAGCAAGATAATGTAGCTTTTATTTCTAATAAAACATATGATTTACTAAGTGTATCTCATGCAGCGCTGGTAACCTCTGGAACAGCAACCTTAGAGACTGCATTGTTTAAAGTTCCTCAGGTAGTGTGTTACAAAGCAAACGCAATTTCTTATCAAATTGCAAAACGGATCATAACCTTAAAATTCATATCTCTGGTAAACCTGATTATGGACCGAGAGGTTGTTACTGAATTAATCCAAGGTGATTTAAATAAACAACGCCTCAAAAAAGAACTGATACAAATTCTTGATGAGAATGAACGTATCCGATTATTCATAGATTATTACGATTTAGAAAAAAAATTAGGAGGAAAAGGCGCTAGTGAAAATGCTGCTAAACTTATTTTTGAGAGTTGTACATAACATTGTTAAAAATCTTAAGTTATTATTCTACTCTTATTAAATCTATTATTTATTTTTAGATTTTAATTGTTGTCTATGAAAAATGTTATTCTTCTTTTTATAATATGCCTCAGTTTTGGTAGCTGTAATTCTTCCAAAGGCATAAAAACTAAAACATCAAAAACGACAAAAGCTACCAAAAAAAGAACAAGCAACACCTATTCTGCGCCATCCAAAACTATAGAAAGCATCATTGATTATGCGCAAACTTTTGAAGGAACGCGTTACAAATATGGAGGAACTACTAAACGAGGCATGGATTGTTCTGGTCTAGTTGTTACTGCCTTTCAGAAAGAAAACATCAATCTACCAAGAACAACTTCAGCCTTACAAAGCACAGGGAACTGGATTGATGTCAAAGACGTACAAGAAGGCGATTTATTGTTTTTTGCGACCAAAAAAAATAGCCGAAAAGTGAATCATGTTGGCATTGTTACAAAAAGTAGACCTGGTTATGTTGAGTTTATTCATTCAACGACTAGTAGAGGAGTAATTACGTCTAATTTATCAGAACGCTACTGGTACTTAGCGTATGTTCAGGCAAGACGCGTGATATAGATTATTTTCTACTATTGTAGATTATTTACTATATTGAGAGTATGAAAACTCTCAATTTTGTCATCATCAAGCTTACCTTCTGTCTTACAGCAGGTATTTTGAGCGCTCATTATTTAAAAATCTCCTTTCTAAATACAGTTTATCTAAGCATTGGATTACTAATCGTTTTATGGATTGCAAACCATTTAGCAAATCGAAGACTTCAAAAAACCATCTGGTTTGGATTGATTACTTTTATTTCAATGTTTGCTTTAGGGATTTTAACCTATACTTCACACAATCAAAAGAACTTCCCTCTACATTATGGCAATAATAAGCATGTAATTAAAACCTCTTCAAATACAATAACCTTTATTGTAAAGGAACGTTTTAAATCAACTAAATATCATCATAAATACATTGTAGACATAGTATCTATAAATGATCAATTATTACGAGGAAAAGTATTACTAAACATTCATAAAACCGATAGCACAAAATTGTTTATGGTGGATGATGTATTATTGGTTTATTCTGAATTTCAAGACATAAAAAATCCGTTAAACCCAAATCAGTTCAACTACAAAGCATATTTAGAAAAGCAATACATCTATGATCAATTATTTACAGAACAACACCTCATATTTAAAATAAATTCAAAGAAGAAATCCGTTTATGGTTACGCAGATACTCTAAGGCAAACTATTAATGAGCGATTAAACGAATATAATTTTAAGCCTGAAGAACAAGCCATCATCAACGCTCTTATTCTCGGTCAACGACAAGATATGGATCGGGACATGTACACCGAATATGCAAATGCTGGAGCCATTCATATTTTGGCTGTTTCTGGACTTCATGTTGGTATAATACTCATGATGCTAAATGTTGTATTAAAGCCTTTAAACAACATAAAACGAGGTAATCTTATCAAGATATTATGCATTCTTATTTTATTATGGAGTTTCGCCATAATCGCTGGATTATCAGCATCTGTCACAAGAGCAGTTACTATGTTTAGCATTATTGCAATCGCGATGCATTTAAAACGACCTACTAATATTTACAACACATTATCTATTTCAATTTTCATTCTGCTATTAGTAAAACCTATGTTCTTGTTTGATGTAGGATTTCAAATGAGTTATCTGGCTGTATTTGCCATTGTATCAATTCAACCCTTATTATATAAGTTATGGTCTCCAAAATGGAAAGTTGTTGATTATTTCTGGCAGATATTTACAGTAACAATGGCTGCTCAATTAGGCGTTTTACCAATTAGTTTATTTTACTTTCATCAGTTTCCAGGTTTGTTTTTTATTTCAAACCTCGCAATTATTCCCTTTCTTGGACTGATTTTAGGCTTCGGAATTGTAGTGATTATTTTGGCATTATTAAATAGCCTTCCTAATACTGTAGCAAATATTTACGGCGTGCTTATCACTAGTATGAATGAGGTTGTATCTTGGGTTTCAAAGCAAGAAGCATTCTTAATTAAAGACATTTCTTTTGATCTGACGCATGTTCTTGTTACTTACATACTTATACTAGCATTCTTTTTCTTCTTACGGAAAATAAATTATCAGCGAATTATATTACTTATGTTTTCAATATTGATATTACAAAGTGTTATGATTTATACGAAGAAAAGAAACAACACAGAAGCTTTAATTATTTTCCATAAAAGCAGGTATAGTATCCTTGGGAAAAAGAACAACAACCAATTAACGCTTTGGCATAACTTAGATAGCAGTGCAGTAAAAAACGAAAAAATGATTAGAGATTATAATGTTGGAAATTTTATTACAGCTGTTCGCTACGATTCTTTAGATAATGTTTATAAAACACATCAAAAAACACTACTAATTATTGATAGCTTGGGTGTTTACAACGTAAGTTTTAAACCCGACTATATTTTATTGCGACATTCACCAAGGATAAATCTAAAACGTCTTATCGACTCGCTAGAACCCAAAGTCGTAATTGCTGATGGCAGTAATTACAAATCTTATATTCAACGATGGAAAGCAACATGTAAACAAGAAAAACTCCCTTTTCATCAAACCGGTGAAAAGGGAGCATTTATAATAAAGTAACTTTGATTATTGCTGAAACTCAGGCTTAAAAGCTGAGTAATATGTATTAAATTCTTCCTGAGTCGTCATGGACTTATAATCATCTCCTAAAAACAATTTAAGATATAATTCCAGTTGTTGTGGTTTTTGATATCCTCTAATAGGAGAAATCACTTTAGCATCCACATCAAAAAACACGATCGTTGGATATGCACTAACTTTTAGATAACGCGTTAAATCATGCACACCATTTCTTCTGCTTTTTAATTCAGGCTTATAGTTTGGATTACTGAATGTTTTGCCATCATAATTTACAGTTGAATTGCCTTCAGCATCAAACTTAACAGCGTAGTAATTTTTATTTACAAACGCTACTACATCTTTATTATGGAAGGTGTTCTTATCCAACATTTTACATGGACCACACCAGTTTGTGTATACGTCCATCATAATTTTCTTAGGATTTTTCTTCTGAAGTTCTAAAGCCTCTTCAAAAGTTACCCAGTTTATTTCTTGTACCTGAGCAAAACTACTAACTGATGTTAATAGTGCTAAAACGAATATAAGTGATATTTTTTTCATACGAGATTTGTTGCAATTTCCGTTCCGAACTTACAAAAAATGCTCCAAAGGTGGAGCATTTTGCGATTATTTTAACGATTTACTCGTTATTTGACACCATGCATAAGTTTTTTGAGGACAGGATTTAACAGCATTGAAATCACACCCACACCAATTGGAACTAACGTGAATATTAAAAAGAATGTACTCAATGAATACTCTTCAGAAATTTTATCAATCATTCCTCCCATATTTCCAGCAGCTTTTTGCCCTATTGCAATTGCTAGGTACCAAATTCCAAACATAAATCCAATCATTCTACCTGGAACTAATTTGCTCAAATACGAGAGTCCAACTGGTGAAATACATAATTCTCCCATAGTATGAAACAAATAAGCTAAAATCAAGAAAATCATACTAACTGAAGCTGTTTTTGCACCTTGAGGTATGCCCATAGTTCCAAAAACTAATATACCAAATCCAAGTCCTAAAAGCATCAGACCAAATCCATATTTCATACCTACACTAGGATTGTATTTACTTTCCCACCATTTTGAAAACAGAGGTGCTAATGTAATAATGAAAAAGGAATTTAAGATACCAAACCATGATGCTCCGACTTCAGTAGCATCTTTACTAAACTCATTCATAATTTTATATCCAACCACAAACCAAAGAAATACAAACGTTAGTGCAAGCACGATATTTGAAGCTGCAATTTTTGAAAATGTCTTTTTGAATAATAAAAATAACACCCATGTTATTATGGCAAGAGGAACAATTGTAAGTATCGTATCAATGACCTTAAATATTGTGGCAGAGGAACCTGTAAGCAATCGATCGGTATAATCTCTGGCAAACAACGTCATTGATCCTAAAGATTGTTCAAAGGCAGCAAAGAAGAAGACTGTAAAGATTCCAAAAATGGAAACAGCAATAATCTTATCTCTAACCATTTTTGAATACCTACCTATTCTTGTAATAATTAGATATAAAAACAATACTAACGCTAGAAGTATAGTCACATTAGAACCATCCATTCCTCCAATACTGAAGTTTAACATGTTAACATTACCTATCTTAGACATAGGATCATTAAACAAATACAACACACCACCAATTGAAGACAAAAGAATCAGAATCTTATCTACCATTGTAAATGGGTTAAGCTTTTCAGTTTCACCTGTAGCATCATGTTCTTTCGGACTCTCCTCATTTATATTTTGTGGCAATTCTACTTCATGAACTTTAGACGGTTTCTCGCCAATACTTCCAAATAAATCTTTAGCTAACCAAAACTGAATAAGACCACCTAACATAAAAATTCCAGCAAGTCCAAAGCCATAACTCCAGCCAATATTTTCAGCTAAATAACCACAAAGCATCATTCCAAAGAACGCTCCAGCATTCACTCCCATATAATAAATGGTATAAGCACCATCTTTTTTAGATTCCTTTCCCTTATACATTTCAGAAATCATAGATGTCATATTAGGCTTAAAGAAACCAGTACCAATTACTAAAAGTGCCAAACCTAAGTATAAAGACCATGTGGTTTCAAAAACCATTGCCAAATGCCCAAGCATCATTATAAAACAACCGATAATTACTGCCCATTTGTAACCCGTAATTTTATCTGCTAACCAACCACCTACAATTGGTGTTAGATATAGTAGAGAAGAATAGGTCCCAATTAAAGCTAAAGCATTTTCTCTTGACCATTCCCAACCAGGATTATCACTTAAAAAAGGAGCTGTTAAAAATAAGACTAAAAGAATTTTCATTCCGTAGAAAGAAAATCGTTCCCACATTTCAGTAAAGAAAATTACAAACAGTCCGGCTGGATGTCCAATAACTTTGTCTTTAAATAGATTTTCAATATCAGTATTCATAAAAGAAAGTGTTTAGTTAGAAAAAACAAACCCTTGTAAAATAAAATTTACAAGGGTTCAATATTATATATGCGTATTAATTATTAATTTCTGGATCAGCTAATTCATAACCTTCTGCTTCATCATTATGCATCATACGTTCATTATCTTCAGCACCATGAGTTAATCGTTTCAGTGGCTTTAAAATCAAAATAAATAATGACCCAACAATCACTGTAAAAATTAATATTCCTAAGAAGATGGTGTATTCACCAAAATCTGAAGCAGCTTCTCCAACAATACCAGCAACTTTACTACCTAAGCCAGTAGCGGCAAAATAAACACCCATCATTAAGGAAGCATATTTTACAGGAGTTAATTTCGTTATAAATGAAAGCGCTACAGGAGACAAACATAACTCGCCAATAGTGTGAAATAAATATGCTAATACTAGCCAAATCATACTAGAAGTTCCAGACTTTTCAAATTCCATAGCTGCAAATACCATAAACAGGAATCCAAATCCCATTATGATAATACCCAATGCCATTTTAAATAAAGAAGACCCTTCTTTACCTTTTAATTTTCGTTTTGCCCAATATGAAGCTACCACTGTAGCAAATAAGATTATAAATCCTGCATTTAAACTTTGAAACATTACTGTTGGTATTTCCCAACCAAACAGTACTCTATCTACTTTTGATTCTGTGTACAGGTTCATTAATCCACCTGCTTGTTCGAAAGCTCCCCAAAAGACAATTACCATGATAAATGATAATAATAATACCATAAAACGATCTTTAAAAATCTGCGAATCTAATTCTTTATAAATCATCATTAGCAATGAAATGACCGCAGTAAGAAATACAAATAAGAGTCCGTAACCCCATTCTAAAACATACCATCCATATAGAGACGCTGCCAATAATATTACTGTAAAAAGTAATTGCGTTGGTGATTTAAACAGTTTCCCATAAAGTTTACCATACGAAATTTCGTTTGGGTCATCCTTTTTTGGAGGCACGAAATTTCCAACTTGAGTCAAGTATTTTTGACCAGCTACATAATTAATTAAACCTAAGAGCATCACGATACCTGCAAGTCCGAAACCAGCATGCCAACCCCATTCTGCAACAACCAATCCTACAATCATTGTTGCTAAGAGTGATCCTAAGTTAATACCAATATAAAAAATACTAAATCCCTTGTCTCGTCGTATATCACCTTCTTTATATAGACCTCCTACCATTGTAGAAATGTTTGGTTTCAGCAATCCAACTCCAAGAATTACTAGTCCTAAGCCTGTATAAAACGCCCAAATATCGGTCAGTACTAAGACACCATGTCCAAGACACAGCACTATGGCTCCAAGCAATACAGCTTTCTTTTGACCAATCAATTTATCGGCAATCATACCACCAGGAATTGACATAACATATACTAACATAGTATACCAGCCATATAAAGCTAGTGCCTCCTTACTTGTCCATCCTAATCCTGCACCTCTATCGTCTCCAATGGTCTCTGTTGTCATATACAACACCAACAATGCTCGCATTCCATAATAGGAGAAGCGTTCCCACATTTCTGTTAAAAATAAAATATACAACCCTATTGGTTGTCCGAAAAGCTCTTTTTGATGTGGCTTCAATGCAGTTGTTGACATAAAAATTAGTGTTAGTTAGTTTTTTTTACAGACCTTAATAACGTATCAAGAATCGTGCTATTTTTTGATAAAAATATGTCAAGTTTACTAAAAATTAAGCAAAAAACCCTAACTATTAACAGTTAAATCTGCAATAATCATTACAGTGAAGTAAATTACATACAAGAATAGTATCTTTGTAACCTTAAATTCAAGTAAATGCAGAAAACGATTACTGGTTTTTCAAAGTTGACCAAATCTGAAAAAATTGACTGGATTGTCAATACTTATTTTTCAAATAATAAGAGTGCCAAAACCACTTTAGAGCAATATTGGAATAGCAATAAAAAACTCCAACAGTTGCATGATGAATTTATAGAAAATACCATTACCAACTACTATCTTCCTTTTGGTGTCGCTCCTAATTTTTTAATTAACGGTAAAACATACACCATACCCATGGCTATTGAAGAAAGTTCGGTAGTAGCAGCAGCCAGTAAAGCTGCTAAATTCTGGTTAGATCGTGGTGGATTTAAGGCCGAAGTGATTTCAACCACAAAAATTGGTCAAGTTCATTTCACTTATGATGGTAACACTGAAGATTTAATTAATTTTTTTAAAAATACAAAGTCTAAATTCTTTAAGGATACCAAATCCATAACCAAAAGTATGGAAAACCGTGGTGGTGGTATTTTAGACATTGATCTCAAAGACAAAACCAAAGACCTGGCTGATTACTATCAATTACATGCCACATTTGAGACCATGGATGCTATGGGAGCAAATTTTATTAATAGTTGCTTAGAACAATTTGCAACAACTCTCAAGACGGAAGCAGATCATTCTTTATCTGGAAATGTTGATGTAATCATGAGTATCCTATCTAATTATGTTCCTAATTGTTTAGTGAGAGCAGAAGTAAGTTGCAAGGTTGAAGATTTAACTGAAAATTCAAAAACCTCAGCTGAAGCTTTTGCCGAAAAATTTATTCAAGCTGTTAAGATTGCCGAAATTGAACCTTACAGAGCAGTAACACACAATAAAGGCATTATGAATGGTATTGATGCTGTAGTTTTAGCAACTGGTAACGACTTTAGAGCTGTCGAAGCTGGAGTTCATGCTTATGCTTCTAGAAATGGAACATACAGTAGTTTAACACATGCCGAAGTGAAAGATGGTATCTTCAAATTTTGGATGGAAATTCCTTTAGCGCTTGGCACTGTAGGTGGATTGACAAGTTTACATCCTTTAGTAAAGCTAGCCTTAGAAATGCTTGGCAAGCCTTCAGCAAAAGAATTGATGCAAATTGTCGCTGTTGCAGGATTAGCTCAAAACTTTGCTGCGTTGCGCTCGCTTACAACAACTGGAATTCAAGAAGGTCATATGAAAATGCATCTCATGAATATTTTAAATCAATTTGAAGCAACGTCTCAAGAAAAAGAACAACTTGTATCACATTTTAAAACACATACAGTAACCCATAGTTCTGTAGTAGATGCAATAAACAACTTAAGAAACAACTAGTGGTCAAGTATTACAGTCACGGAAAACTACTGCTTACAGGAGAATATGTTGTTCTTGATGGCGCTTTGTCATTGGCTATTCCAACTAAATTTGGGCAAGATTTAACTATTAAACCTATTGATGAACCAAAACTTTTATGGAAGAGCTTTGACCATAATAAAGCGGTTTGGTTTGAAGAAGTATTCAGAATTAATAATAATGAGATTTTGAAACAAGTTCAGAATGACTACCCAACTTCTAATCGTTTACTTCAAATATTAAATGGTGCAAAAAACTTGAATCCCGATTATTTAAGCAACCATGATAAGGGTTATGAGATTACCACACAATTAGAATTTCCAAAAAATTGGGGCTTAGGTACGTCTTCAACGCTCATTAATAACATTGCAAACTGGGCTCATGTTAATCCGTATCAATTACTCGACATGACTTTTGGAGGCAGTGGTTATGATATTGCATGTGCTCAGGCTAAAGCACCTTTAACGTATAGGATTAAAAATAATGAGATTCTGAATCAAGCTCAGAGTGACAAAAAAAGAGAAATTAAGACTGTTGATTTTAATCCATCATTTAAAAGTAACTTATATTTTGTTCATTTAAATGAGAAGCAAAATAGCAGAGATGGCATAGCTCAATACAGAGTAAATACTTCAGATTTAAAACATGAGGTTGAAAGCATCAATGGAATTACATTAGAGATGATTGATTGTGATTCGTTAGAAAACTTTCAGAAGTTAATGCATCAACACGAGCTATTCATTTCAAAAATCATAGGTCAAAAACCTGTTAAAGAAGTTCTTTTTAAAGACTTTAAAGGCAGCATTAAAAGTCTTGGAGCCTGGGGAGGTGATTTTGTTTTAGTCGCTTCAGAAACCAATCCAACCACATACTTTAAAGACAAAGGTTTTGAAACCATTTTAAACTACGACGATATGGTTATAAAATAAAAAAGCTCCACAAAATGTGAAGCTTTTTTTTATAATCAATTTTAAGACCTAGAAAAATCTAGCTCTGTTATCTTCAATATCTGCAGTTTCTTTTAAAGCTTCGTAAACTTTAGTCTGTGCTGCGTTAGTTCTTGCCGTACTCAAACGATTAGCAATGGCCTGGTAATTATCTAAAGGCGTCGCTTCGTTAATTTTAGTAACTTCAACTACATAAACACCTTTAACACCAACGATAGGCTTAGATGTTTCTCCTTCTTCCAATCCGAAAGCAGTACCTACAACTTTAGGCTCTGCACCTGCTCCAGATAATGTTGGATTTTTCATATTTACTGCAGACGCAGTATTTGTAGCCTTTCCTTGATTTTTAGCAATATCCGCAACCGAAGTTGCTGTAATTTTATCTAAAATCATTTGAGCTTTTTTATCATTTCGAATTTCAGTAAGCACAGACGCAGAAGCACTTTCAGCATCCATCAATCCTTTTTTAGTTGATTTAGTAATTTGCACTACGGCATAACCACCACTAGGAATAGAGAAACGTTTGTAGTCACCTACTTTAGTTCCGTCTTCAAAAGCCCAACGAACAATTGCTCTTTGACTTCCTAAACCTGGAATATTCTCATCAAGAACTTTAATCCCATTAACTGGCTTGGCCGTTAGATTACGTTCTTTTGCAGCTTCTTGGAAATCTTCTTTCTGAAGCGCAAGTTCAAATTTTGAAGCTTCAGTAAATGTTGCATCAATTGTTTTTTCTGAAGGTTCAATTTTACGTGCTATTGTAGCAACTTTTATCGCTCTTGACTTGTTTTTTTGATCTAATATTTCAATGATATGGAAACCAAAAACAGTTTGAACCACGCCTATATCTCCTACTTCATTTTGAAATTCAAAATCACTAAAGGGTTTTACCATTTGTGTGATTGGGTGAAAGTCATATTCACCACCATTGTCAACACTTCCTTGATCTGATGAAAATTCTGTTACCAAAGCTGGAAACTTATTAGGATTAACTGTTACAACTGTTTTGATGCTATCTGCTAGTACTCTTGCATCATCTATAGTCATCGTTACATCTGGCTGAGCACTTTGAGCTCCGACATGTGGAATTAAAATATGTCTTACTTTAACTGAGTCTGGCAATTGAGTTTCAGCGACTACTTTCGATAACTTAAAATATCCTGCATCCTTATAAGGACCATAAATGCCACCAACTTTCGTCTTGTAAATGGTATCTGCAGCAACTGAAGGCAATTGAGCTTTAGTTACAAAAGCGTCATTATACGTAATATCCGAATTAGAATTTACGAAGTTTTCTACATCTGTCGTTTTTGTAAAACCAATTATCGTATCTGTATTTTTTGTAGTCTCATTAAAGACAGCTTGATTATCTAATAATTTTAATAATCCCGCTTTAAGATTTTCTTCATCTTCAACGCTAGCAACTTCTTTAAACTCTACAAAGCTAATATCTCTTGAAGCTTCAACCTTATACTTATCTTTATGCTCATTAATATATTTTGTAATATCAGACTTAGAAACTTCTACTAAACTATCTGCTATAGATGTAAAAGGTATTTGAACATATCTTAAATCTCTAGTTGCATTTTCTAACATGAAATCAACTTCAGCCTCACCTAAAGTTGCATTAACTCCAGACTTAACCATAGCATTGTATGCTCTCTCCTGAGCTCCTAAGGCTATATTATTTTCTGTACTAACCCATTGTTGGTAGTTAATTTGAAATGTACTCAATGGAGCACTTTGTCCGTTAAGGGCCTTTAGGTTATTTACAAACTCTGTCAGTTTATTTTCATCAAAAACTCCAGCTTCATTTTGAAATTCAGGATAACTTGAAAAACTTTGTTTAAGCAAATCTTTCATTTGATCTTGCTCCACACTTAAACCAAGGTTTTCAAACTGAGATGCCATAATTGCTTTTCTCACTTCTTGATCGTAAACTCTATTCATCGCTTGCGTAGAAGAAGAATTTGGACCCATCTGATTTTGCATTTGTTCAACTCTGTTCATAAAGTCAGTTCTATTGATGTTTGTACCATTTACGGTAGCAACTACATCTTGCGAACCTCCAAAAAGCGCATCACTGTTTCTAAACAAGTCGGTTAGTACAAAAGAGAACAATGCTAGTGCAATGATTAGAATCAAAAACAAAGAACGTTGTCTAATTTTATTTAAAACTGCCATTTTATGTATATTTTATCGAATAATAAGTGGGCGAAAATACCATTTTCTATTAAATAATAAAAGTAGATTTATGTTTTTATTATTTAATTCGCAAGCTAAGGACTGGTCTTTGGACAACTGTTTGATTTTATCGGTCAAAAAGCATAAAACCTGTTATTTATTAGGGTGAAAATTTGTGTGATTTAACTTTCCAATTATCAAACAATCAATCTTCATCTATAATATGCAATTCTACAACATCAATTTTAGTTGAAGACACTTCTAAAATTTTAAATTTGAACATTCCTATTGCGACAACATTTCCTTCCTGAGGAATTTCCTCTGCTTCATCAACAATCAAACCTCCAAGGGTTTCATAGTTCTCACCCTCAGGAAGATTGAGTTTATAGGTTTCATTAATATAATCTACTTCTAGTCGAGCAGAAAACTTAAAGTGATTATCAGCAATTTTTTCTTCAATTAATTCCACACTATCATGTTCATCTTCAATTTCACCAAAAAGTTCTTCAACAATATCTTCAACAGTCATTATACCTGCTGTTCCTCCATACTCATCTATAACTACAGCGATACTTTTTCTTTTTTTAGTTAAAATATTGAGCACATCTTTCACTAACATGGTAGCTGGCACAAATACGACAGGTAAGGTAATAGACTTTATGGATTTTGGCTTTTTAAACAATTCAAACGAATGCACATAACCTAAAATATCGTCTATAGAATCCTGATAAACCAGTATTTTTGAGAGCCCACTATCGATGAACATTGTACTGATATTTTTCACTGATTCTTTCACGTCAACTGCGATAATCTCTGTTCGAGGCACCATTACTTCTCGAGCTTTTACTTCTGAAAATTCTAAGGCGTTTTGAAATATCTGAATTTCACTATCAACCTCATCATGTTCTTCAACCGATTGCATTTGTTCACTAATGTAATTACCCAATTCAACTTTCGTCATGGCTAATTCTACATTATCACCATCAGTTTTAAAAAATGCTTTCAAAACTTTATCTGAAATCCAGATGATAAACGAAGATAAAAACCAAAATAGTAAATAAAATAAATATGCAGGAAAAGCGAATATCTTTAAAAATGAATTGGCATAAATCTGAAAAAACACTTTCGGTAAAAATTCTGCTGTAATTAATATAATGATCGTAGAAATAATTGTTTGGGTCAACAAACTCAAATCAGTTAAAAGATAATTTAAAATCTGAAGATCTGTTGGTAATTTCGACTGAAACCAAGCCACCAAAACATCTCCCATTAAAAACCCATAAACAACTAATGCTATATTGTTTCCAATGAGCATTGTAGCTATAAATTTTGAAGGCTTAGCTGTTAAGCGTGTTAAAATTTTAGCAAGAAAATCGCCTTGCTTTTTTTCAATTTCAATATGAATTTTGTTTGACGATACATAAGCGATTTCCATACCTGAAAAGAAGGCAGATAGTAACAACATTACAATAATGATGAAGATGCTTAAGTCCATACTTATTTTTTGTTTCTATCGTCAAATTTTTTCCTGAATCGTTTTCTGAAGAAAAACATAAAAATAGATAAAGCGGCAAAAACAAAAGAAATATATGACCTGTTGGTTCCGTCATTCCAACTAGCAAATCCGTCATAAATAAACAACACACCAAAAAACAGGTATATGTATTGAAAAAACTGAAGTAACTTCATTTTGATTATAAATATTTAATACAAAGATAGAGATGTTTTGTGAAACTACTTTAACTATTAGTCTTTTAAAAGCATATCTCCACTTCCTTCCAAAATGGTATAGTTTTTAAATTTGGTATCAGAATCAAATATATTTCCTCTACCGTTATTTGAAGTTGCAGACTTAAGTCGGACTTGTTGATTTGTAAATAACCACTCGCGTTTTTGATCATAATATAATTGATCTGCAAACAGACTGTCGTTTTGAGGTGTAATAAGAATAACATTTCCTTGCAAATCGATTAAATCAGTTTTGTTATATACAATAGCGTAGTCTGCCAGAATAATATTTTTTTCTCCATTTTCATCGAAAAGCGACAGGTGTACACCTTCTGGAAATTCAGAAAAAGAAAATGCTCTATTAGAATAATCTAACATTTTAGGACTTTTAAGATTGGCGATGACTTTACCTTCAGCATCTTCAGCTTCAGTATATCTTAAATCTATATTTTTTGCTTCACCAATAGGTGTATTCTGGAGTATACCTATTTGTTGGACATCTTTAAAATTGTTCTTACATGAAAAAAACATAGTCACAACAATTGTTGTGACTATGGATGTTTTTATATGTGAAAACTTAAATTTCATTTATAAATTAGGAACTGTTACACTTCCACCAATCCAGCAACCAATATTGATTGTTGTACCAGCATTCCCTTCTTGGAAAATTTCAGCTTTAGTTGGTGCATTGGCATTATATGAATTTGCAGCCTGTTGTGCAGCTGATTTTAAACTAGGATCTACTCTTCCTGCTTTTAATGATTCTTGTGCAGCATACCAAAACACAGCTCTTTTATTAAAATTGGTATCACCACAATTGTTAGCACTTTTTGCATACATGGCAGCAATTTGCAAATGAGGCTTACCATCTGATGGATTAAGTTTTAAAGCTTCTCTGTAGTAATTTCTTGCAGCACCATAACTACCTTTGTTTTTAAAGTTATTAGCAATACGATATGCTAACTTTCCTTTTTTGAAAGTATC
Source organism: Psychroserpens mesophilus (assembly GCF_000826645.1). GTDB lineage: Bacteria > Bacteroidota > Bacteroidia > Flavobacteriales > Flavobacteriaceae > Psychroserpens > Psychroserpens mesophilus. The sequence goes on along the minus strand of NZ_JXJP01000001.1, from coordinate 345,497 downwards.
TGTCTCTAAGTCGTATGCTTGTTTAATATATTTCTCAGCTTCTTTATCGTTTCCTTGCTTATATAGAATAGTAGCCACAAAATATTTCGTGTCTGCTGAAGGTGCTGTTGCATCATAAGCTTTTACTAAATCAATATATAAAGGATCATCTGTACACTCTTTGTTATACATTCTGCTTACTGCTCTTTTTAACCAAACAGCATCAGTTTTATATGTAGGAAAATCTTTCTGATACAATGGAATTAGATTCTCACAATTAGCTAATTGACCAAGGTAGGTATCTAAACTTCCAGAAATTTTATCATTAGCCTCTAAAGATTTTTGATAAAACGTTTTGTATTTACCTTCTTTCTTTTCAAGAGTTTGACCTGATTCTTCTTTTTCAATAAGTTTATTCAACTTTACGGTGAAGTTTTTATTGATAGTTTCTAATTGCTCAGATACATCGTCATACTTATTGAACACATCTTGGATAGGTGCTTGCTCAGCTTTAAATAAATCTACAACCTTGGTAAAGTACACATATAATCCTTTTGCACTAGTAAAGTTTTTTAAATCTTGTTTGTACGCTTTATCAAAAGCATCATAGATTTGTTTATCTGTAAGTCCAAGCTCTTTTTGATTATCATACATTAACAAACCTTTATCTGAAAGTACTTCACCAAGATCATATTTACTTGGAAAATATTCCATTCCTTGGTCCCATACAAGCATAAGATCTTTAATATAATCTAGTTTTTGCTGACCTGTAGAATTATCAATTTTGTGATCCAGAATTTTTTCACCGTAAGCATAAATAGCATAACTAAACTTTGGACATTTATTTCTTACTTTCATCCATGGCTCATAAGCTTCATCATATTTTTTACTCTTAACGTAATCGTTCATTAGCGTTAAGTTAAGCATACACTCTTCATCTTGTTGAGCAAAACCAAAGTTTACCGTTAAGAACAAAGCAGCAAATACTAAAATAATTCTCGTTTTCATTGTATTAATTTTACGTTAGTTATATTTTCTTTTTTCAAACCACCAATCATTTAATGAAAGGCTTAGCTGGAAGTTTACAAAATTTTCTTGTATTAAGTTTTGATTTGTTGTACCTCTTCTTCCTAATTCTAGTCCGAGGTTAGCATTTGAAAACCATTTCCCAACTGGTAGTCCAACTCCAAAAGATATGCCAAACTCGTTTATGGTTTCATTATTAATTTCCAAACCAGTATTCTCAAAGTGCATACCTGCCCTGTAAGTCGCTCTTTTCCAATAGCTAGAAAAAGAATCAGCATCTGGAACAATAAATCCACCAATCGAGATATTTGATGCATTTACAAAATTAGCATTGTCAATAGCTACAATAGGGTTTGAAAACTTACTTGTATTTTGAAAGGTATATTCTGCTCCCAAAAACCACTTTCTAGGCGCTCCAATTCCCGCTCCAAAAGACAGCCTTGACGGCAAGGTTAAATCCGTTTGATCCAAACCTAGTGAAGCTAAATCGGCATCAATAGAATTCACGGTAAGTTCTTGACCATTAGATTCATTTATGACAATTGTTGAAAACGTTCTTGTATTTCTTGACGATATATCGCTTTGGGGTGAATACGTTAGTCCAGATTGTAATTCAAGTTTTTCATTAATCATCGTTTTATAGGTTAAACCAATATTTACATTTAAGCCACTAAGATCTGATCTGTTTTCTTCTCTAGATTTGTACTGAATCTCATTGCCTTCATCGTCATAGAGATATTCAATTGCCGTGTTTTGAATATTACCAAAATTATAATTCATATCAATTCCTAAACTCAGCTTTTCTGTAATCCTATAACCTAAACCAAGAAATGCTTTATTTAATCCACCTTCTCCTCGATATCTATTCAATACCTGATTGGTATTATTTATATCTTCTAGTTTGTAACCGACAGAAGTGTAAGGCATTAAACCTAAACCAAATCCAAATTTATCACCAAGTGGCATTGACATAGCCATATAATCAACAGTCGTTGCGCTAGTCCTATCACTTCCTGAATCTGCTTTCAAATTGATACTATTATGGCTTGCTCCTATCGAGAATTTAACCGGACGATTTTCATTATTAAAAACCTTCAAATTCGGACCTACATAAGCTGCAGGGTTTCTAAGGTTAACATGAATACTATCGGTATAGATACTCAATCCTCCCATACTTCTATTTTCGACTGTCCCTTTGAATTTTAAAGATCCTATTCCGTAAAAGGAATATGGTGAAGCTGTACCTTCTTGAGCATTCAATTGTAACGCGAAAAAAGCAACTAAAACTAGTACAAGTTTTTTTATCATTATTGTGTATTATATTCTAAAATAAAATTCAAACCCTCTAAAAGAAAATTTGAATTCGCAAATATGCCATTTTTTAATTGTTTTGACAAGAAATTGGTATCACCACCTGTTAAAATAACTGTTAAATCCGAATATTTTTCTTTATACGCATCTATTACGCCATCTATTTCTTTTAAAACACCAAATACAACTCCTGAATGAATTGAACTATCAGTTGTGTTTCCTGTTAAGGATTCTGGTTGTTCAGAATCCAATAACGGAAGATTTGCAGTTAAATTATGTAAGCTTTGGTATCGCAATCGTATTCCTGGAGAAATTGCGCCTCCTAAATAATCATTTTGAGCATTGATAAAATCGTAAGTAATACAAGTTCCAGCATCAATAATGAGCACATTAGTATTTGAAAACTGTTGAACTGATGCACTTACAAGTGCTATTCTATCAACTCCAAGCGTTTTAGGGGTTTTATATAAATTTTTAAAAGGGAGTTTGATTTCTGAATTTAAAATTAAAAGGCTTATAGTTGAAGCCACATATTGAACATCTTCATTATTCAATTGACCTACTGAAGACAAGATTCCTTGGGATATAATAGGATATTTATCGACAATTCGATTTACTTCTTTTAAAAAGTCTTTATGCTTAACGACTTGTTTTTCAAACAACTCAAAGTCTTCAAAAACAGCTAGTTTCACATTCGTATTACCTACATCTATAATTAAATTCATAGTAAACTCTATAAGTCGTAAACATACAAAATGCACAAATGACTCAAAGTCTGTTTAACCAAAAAATAACATATTAAAGCACAATATTCATTGATGCATTTTAATTTAATTCATAAAGACGATAAATTTTTAAAGTTTCCTTTTGGTAATACTAAAAATGCATATATATTTGCAATCTCGTTTTAAACGACTGGTGCCTTAGCTCAGTTGGTAGAGCAAAGGACTGAAAATCCTTGTGTCCCTGGTTCGATTCCTGGAGGCACCACCACTAAAAAGCCTTAAACATTTGATTTCAAGTGATTTAAGGTTTTTTTGGTTTTTAGAAGGGACAACAAAAGGGACAGAGTACTCTTTAAACATTACCTAATTTTAGGCTAAATAAATGAATAAAACTACGAATAGAACTCAATTTTAGAGTTCTATTCGTAATTGCTTTATTAATGATTGTGATCTGAATGGTCTTCTGATTTCGTTTCTCCAGATTGATTCATCATCATTTCGTGGTCGTATTTACAACAACCTGGTAAATCTTTATAGGCTTCTTCACTTCCTGCAACTTTTTCGGTGTCGTAACCTGAAGCTGCTATTGCTTTATGAATTGCCATGGCATCCGTTTTTGAATCATCAAAAGAGACATCAATTTTCTTTTTATCGACATCCCAATTGGCACTTGCAACACCTTCAACACTATTGGCAGCTTTTTCAATGGTACTTTTACACATACCACAATTTCCTCTTACTCCAAAAGATAAATCTGTCATTGCGATTTCTTTTGACACTTCTGTTTTTGTAGTTTCTTCAACTTTTTTAGTTTCGTTTTTACAACTTGTTAAACCTAATGCTGCTATTGCAACTACACTTAAAATTACTTTCTTCATTGTTTAAAATTTAATTGTTATTACTTGATATATTATTCTATTACTTGTTTTACTTCTCCACAAGTTAGCATTGCTTCACCAAAATATGGATTGATTACTTTTTCTTCTTTGCTCAACCAATATGCACCGTTGTTATTATCTGCCATTGGACAAAATTCTACATACACTTTTTCATTAACCCCAAACAGTTGTACAGCATTTATTAAGTGTGATGATAAATGTTTGAAATGGTCTCTTTGTCTTTTTATATCTGACATTTTAGAAATAGATGTTGCAGAAGATTGTATTTCTTTTATTAATGACATCCAATGTGTATGAGTATTATTGTCTGATAATAATTTCATATCCACTTTACTTAAATTGTTTAATAAACTTGTTGCATTAACTGAAGTATTTTTTGAATCTTCTTTAACTAAAGCATCTTTTAAATTGATATAGTCATTGTAAACAACTTTTAGTTGTTCTTGAAATTTCTCTGATACTTTCAACCTTTCGTTCATATTAGTATGGCCACTTTCTTTTTTTGATGCATTATTATCCATTCCTAAATGTCCTTCGTGACCAGTCATTACTTTGCCACCATCTTTATTCATCATTGATTTTTTACCTTGTAATTGAGCTGCTGCATCAACCGTAAAAGTTCCGTTAGTTACGATTTCATTTCCAACAAATAATCCTTCTAAAACTTCGTATTCGTTACCAATTTGATTACCTAAAACAACTTCACGCATTTCGAAAACGGTTTGGTCTGGATTGGTTTTTAAATAGACAACAGAACGTTCACCTGTCCAAAGTACAGCAGATGCTGGAATTGTTAATACCTCATCATTACTACTTGCAACTCGTTCAATATTTGCGGTTACAAACATTCCTGGTTTGAATACATCATTTTTATTATTAAGCACTACACGCAAGGTCACTGTTCTTGTTTTGGTATTTAAAATTGGTTCAATAAAATCTACTTTCCCTTTAAATTCCTTATTAGCATAAGCGTTTGTAGTCACTAAAACTTCTTGTCCCTTTTTAAATAAATCGATTTGATTTTCATAGACATCAAAGTTTGCCCAAACTGTATTGAGATTTGCAATTTTAAGCAATGGTTGACCTTGTTTAATGTAGTCGCCTTGTTCTACTAATTTTTCGGTAACTGTGCCTGAAACGGTTGCATAAACTGGAAAGTTTTCTTTTACTTTTTGGGTTTCTTCAATCTGATTGATTTGACTTTCAGAAAGTTTCCACAACTTCAATTTATTACGAACCGCCTTGTATAATGCAGGTTGCGATTCCTTTAAAGATGATGCTGTAATTAACTCTTGTTGTGCCGCATACAATTCTGGCGAATAAATGGTGGCTAATAGCTGACCTTTACGAACTTCTTCGCCTGTAAAACTGATATTTAAACGTTCTATTCTACCTGAAAAATAACTGACTTGTACTGCATTAGCTTCTTCATTTTCAGCAATTTTACCAGATAATTTAAGGGTGTTGCCATCAATATTTCCTTTGCCTACAACAGTTGTTTGAATATTGGCTAATGCCATCGCATTTTCAGTCAACTTGAATTGGTCTGCCAATAAACCATCTGCACTACTTTCGGCAGGAATTAAATCCATTCCACAAATAGGACAATCGCCTGATTCTGGTTGCATAATTTGTGGGTGCATTGAACAGGTCCACATTTGATTGGTTTCTGAAACTTCATTGTGATTATGTTCTGTCTCTTCATTTGATGAACTACCAAAAAGTAACCAACCCAAGAGCAAACCTACTGCGAGTAAGCCTACGTATATGACTATTTTATTATTTTTCATTCTGTAATCGATTTATCATTGCTTTCATTTCTTCTATCTCCTTCTTTTGTGCTTTAATAATATCCTCTGCTAACTTTTTGACTTCTGGGTCTTTTATATCTGCTCTTTCACTTGTTAATATTGCTATGGAATGATGTGGTATCATAGCTTTCATCCATAAAACATCTCCAACAGTTGATTTTTGGTCACGTACTAATCCTAAAGCAATTGCAAATAGCGCAATACTTCCTATGACTATACCCATATTTTTCTTTTTATTCTTGTACATATTTTTCATAAAAAAGAACATAATCAAAGCCATTGTGGCAATACCCAAACAAACCATATAAAAACGTGTGAGACTAAACCATACGTGGTCAAATTCATAGGTATTTAAATACATTGTGATATACATCGCTATAAATGATGAGCCTAACATTAAAAAGAATTTAGTGTAATTGCTCATTCCATTTTCGTTGTTTTTGTGTTCTTGTGCGTTCATATTTTCAAATTTTTAGTGGTTATTATTTAATTTATCAGCATTAATACTGCCATCACAATCATAATGGCATTTTCAATAAACGTGGCTTCTGTCATTGGTAACTCTAAAGCTGTACCTAAACAAGCGCATCGAATAGATTTTTTATCTAATAAAGTTTTTGTTACACCAATGGTTGTAATACCTAATACAACAAGTGTTATTATTAAAGCAATTTCTACTTTAAAGCGCATTAAAAACATTAAACCCAAGGCAGTTTCAATAAATGGATAAATCCAACCATAAGCAGGAACTTTTTTTGCTAATGGGTCGTACATTCTAAAAGATACTGGGAAACCTTTTAAATCTAACATTTTGAAGAAGCTAAACACAATGTAGAATAAGCCCATAAAGTCGAGCATAAATGCACTCCAACTCCAATCTTTATAATGTAATAATACACTTGCTGTTGCTATATAAAAGATGATTAATAGTAAGGGTTTTAATTGTTGTAGTTTGCTTTTTTCTTGCTCCATTTCAATACTTGATGTACTTGTAGAAGCAAAAACATTTTTAACTTCCTTTTCAGAAAGCGTATATTTTTCAGGTAAGGCTTTTTCAAGAGTTTCTGTAGCGACGTGGCTACTCATTGTAACTTCAGCTTCTCCTTTTTCGAGATTAACTTCAACATTGGTAATATTATCAATGCTTTCTAAACTTTTTTCTACAGATGCTTTACAACTGCCACAGGTCATTCCTGTTATTTTATATGTATGTGTCATTATTTTGGTAGTTTTAATGTTATAGAATTGTTTAATAATAAGTCATCTATATGACCAGCAATAGCATCATCCTCCGTTTTAAAATGCATATGCATATTGGTAGTATGATGTGTGAAAATTGCTTTATGTTTTGTAGAATAGAATCCGATTATTTCAACGTCTTTATTCTGCAAAGTTCCATTTAAACCTGATTCTTTGTGCTTTTTATGATTATGGATAGTGTCACCATCTTTCCAATTGATGACGTGCCAATCTAAAGATTTAACGTTGCCCTCTAACAAAAAAGGAAATGGTTTATTTGTATCTATATTGTACTCTGTAGCAATCTTGAAAATTTGTTCTTCTAAATCACTTTTTGTGGTACAATTTTTTATTTCAAAAGATTCCCACGCTTTAATTTCTGCATATACTAATAGAGATGCCTTTAGGTTGTAAGAATCTTTAATCTGTAAACTACTATCAACCACAAAACTGTTGCTTGGCTGACTATCAAATATTTGAATCTCGCCCTTGAGGTTATCCACAGCACCAAGAGCGTAAAGGTTTTTCATTTTTGCAAGTGTGTCTAAACTGATTACGGATTGAATATTACCAGACATTATTGTTCTTAAAGCACCTGAATGTTTTACTTCTGTTGAAAGAGTTTTACTTTCTTTATCTCGACAAGACAAAAAGGCAATTGTAAAAAACACTAATACGATTATATATGTTAATCTTTTCATTGCTTAATTGGTTAAATAATTAATAATTGTGCTTTGCACATAGTAGCCCTTAATAGATTCTATTTGGTTCATTTGAAACTTTAGTTGCAGTTCTTGAATATCCAAAACATCATTAAAATCAATCGTTCCTGTTTCGTAACTTTTGATTAAGATGTCCTCTGCATCTTTAGCTTGTTTTAAATTCTTGGTTTGCGTTGCATAATTTATTCTTGCAGAAATACGTTCATTAATCGCCTTGCTTAAAAGCGTTTCCAAAGTGTTTAATCGTTCTTGTTTTTGAGCTGTTATTTCTTGCTGTTCTAACTCATTTTGCTTGGTTTGAGATTTATATTTTTTATTAAAAATTGGGATTGACACCGAAACCATAGGCATTACAATATCTTTACCGTTATCCGAGAAATTCATATCTGGTCTTTCAGAAACATTGATATAGTCTAATCCAAAACCAATCATAGGACTACTTTCTTTTTGGTTTAATAATTCTGATTGTTCTATGGACTGATAGAGTTTATCATACTTCAACAATTCAGGATGTAATGCTAAATTTTCAGTAATGATTTCAAAGTCTTCTGAAGGCATCATTAAACTATCTACCACAGTAACAGCAACATCATTTTCCCGATTCAAAAGATTATTCAAATTAGTTTGTTCTGCTAAAAACTGTTGACTTAAAACATCTTTTAGTTGTTGCATTTCATTTTGACGCATTTGTAATCGCAACACATCTACAGCAGATGCTTTACCAACCTCAACAGATGTTAGTGCTAATGTCTCATAGGTTTCCAAAAGTTTAATATTTTCTGTTAGCACCCTTTGTTTCGCTTTGTTAGCGTATAAATTATAATAGGATTGTGATACAGAAGCCATCAATTTTCGCTTTGCAATTACAATGTCCTCATATTTTGCATCGGCTAACGAACTCACATAATTTTCTCTTGATGTAATTGTACCAAACCACGGTAACATTTGTTTAGCCGATACTTTAAATCGTTGCGCTCCTGTTCTCGTTTCTGGTTCGCTCACAAAGTAACCTACACCAAATTCAGTATTAGGAATCGTATTGACTTCGTTTACTTTTTCTGAAACTCTTTTGTACTGTAACTCGAATTTTTGAATCTCGGGATTGTTTTCCAACGCTTCATTAATTAAAATTTCTAATTGTTGGGCGTTACCTTTGAGACAAAAGAGAATTGAAAAAAGAAAAAAGACTGTTTTTATATGTTTCATTTTGATGCTCTTTTAAGTTGAACTTCGGATTTCCAGCTATATAATACTGGCACTACAAATAGGGTTATTAAGGCTATGAGCATTCCACCAAAACTTGGTATTGCCATCGGAATCATAATATCGCTTCCTCGTCCTGTAGAGGTTAATACTGGTAATAATGCTAAAATGGTTGTAGCTGTAGTCATTAAACAAGGTCTGATACGTTTTTCTCCTGCTTCTACTATGGACGCTCTAATTTCCTTTTTATTCTCTGGTGTATTTCTATCAAAAGTTTGCGTTAAATACGTTGCCATTACTACACCATCATCTGTTGCAATACCAAAGAGTGCAATAAACCCAACCCAAACCGCTACACTTAAATTAATGGGATGCATCTGAAATAAGTCTCGCAAATTTTCGCCAGCGACATTGAAGTTTAAAAACCAATCTTGACCATAGAGCCATATCATTATAAATCCACCTGCAAAGGCTACTGCAATACCAGTAAACACCATTAGCGAAGTTCCCACGGAACGGAATTGGAAATACAGTATTAAAAAGATGATTGCCAATGCTAAAGGAACAACAACAGATAAGGTTTTCTCTGCACGTAATTGATTTTCATATGTTCCTGTGAATGCGTAGTTGATCCCTTTTGGTACAGTTAGCTCACCAGATTCTATCTTTTCTTGAATCAATGCTTGTGCATTTTCAACAACGCTTACTTCTGCAAAACCATCTAATTTATCAAACAAGACATAACCTACTAAAAAGGTGTCTTCACTTTTTATGACTTGTGGTCCTTGTTCGTAGCGAATATTTGCCAATTCACTTAATGGAACAGGACTGCCTTTTTCAACTGGCACATAAATCTGTTGTAAGTCTGTTGGGTTTGCTCGTAATTCTCTTGGGTATCGCACACGAACACCATATCGCTCTCGACCTTCAACCGTTTGAGTTAATACCATACCACCAACTGCAACTTTCAATACGTCTTGAACGTCTTGTATAGAAATTCCGTAGCGTGCAATTTTCTCTCTATCAATATCAATCAACAAATATGGTTTACCAACAATACGGTCTGCAAAAACAGCTTCTTCTTTAACGCCTTTTGCCTCTTTGATAATGTTCTCTAATTGGACGCCAAACGCTTCAATTTGCTTTAAGTCTTGACCTTTCACCTTAATTCCCATAGGTGCTCGCATTCCTGTTTGAAGCATTACCAATCGGGTTTCAATCGGTTGTAATTTTGGTGCTGACGTAACACCTGGTAATTTGGTAACTCTTACAATTTCACTCCAAATATCGTCTGGTGATTCAATTTCTGGTCGCCAATTACGATAGTATTCGCCATCCTTGTCTTCAATTAATTGAGACCTTTCTATATTTAATAAAGTTGATTTTATAATCGCTTTGTTCTCGACTGCGCTCGAACTGACAGCTATATTTTCGTTATGAATTAATCGACCATCTTTTAATTCAAACAAACCATCATCATTTACTTTGTAGCGTTGTCTTTCCCCATCTGCATTCAGCATATATTCTGATTTATACTGAATCATATTCTCGTACATTGATAGTGGTGCTGGGTCTAAAGCTGATTCTGTTCTTCCTGCTTTACCAACTACCGTTTCAATCTCTGGAATACTGGCTACTGCCATATCTAATTGCTGTAAAACCCTTTTATTTTCTTCTACGCCGGAATGAGGCATTGAAGTTGGCATTAGCAGAAATGAGCCTTCATTTAAGGATGGCATAAACTCTTTGCCTGTGTTCTTCATAATGAAAAACCCTGCAATTACAATAGCTGTTGGTACAGATAGAAACAATAATTTATTATCTAAACACCAACTTAAAATACGGGTGTAGTATTTGATGAATAGCGAAAAAACACCTAATAAACCAAAGCATATAACACTTACAAAAATGAGATTCCAGAAGATACTTTTATCTACTCCTAATGGTCGCCAATATTCGGCTAACAGGAATACTATCGCAGATGCTGAAATAATGATATTGACAAGATTAGCTTGCTTATCTGTTATCTTACTTTGAAGATTGAGAAGTGCTGTAATTCCAAAAGCTATCAAAATCAATCCTAACCAATACCCAAAGACTATTGCTATGATTCCTAAAGCTATTAAAACACCATTTAAAACATATTTAAAAGTGTTTTTAATGCTTTTCTTTCTGAATAAAAATGCTGCAAATGGTGGTATTAAAAATAAAGCAACAATAATAGAGGCGGTTAAAGCAAAGGTTTTTGTAAAGGCTAATGGTCTAAATAATTTTCCTTCTGCACCAATCATAGTAAATACAGGAATGAAACTGATTATTGTTGTCATTACTGCGGTAACAATAGCGCCTGAAACTTCTGCTGTCGCATTATAAACTACTGTATTAATGGATTGTGTTCCATCATCTTCATCTAAATGCCTTATAATATTTTCTGAAAGTATAACACCAACATCGACCATTGTACCAATAGCAATAGCGATACCTGATAAGGCTACAATATTAGCATCGACACCAAAGAGTTTCATTGCTATAAATACCATTAGAACTGCAACTGGTAATAATCCAGAAATTAATACTGAAGCCCGTAGATTAAATACCATAATGATAATGACCAAAATGGTAATCAGTATTTCTAACGTTAAGGCTTCATTGAGTGTGCCTAATGTTTCTTGAATTAACTCTGTTCTGTCATAAAAAGGTACAATGGTTACTTGTGATGTTCTTCCATCAGATAATACTTTTGAAGGTAATCCTGCGCTTAATTCGTTGATTTTATCTTTTACATTATTGATCACTTCCATTGGGTTTGCGCCATATCGTGCAACAACTACAGCACCTACAACTTCTGCACCTTCTTTATCTAATAAGCCTCGTCTTGTTGCAGGACCTAATGAGACTTTTCCAATATCTTTAATTCGTATTGCTGTATAATCTTCGGAAGTAACAACTGCATTTTCGATGTCAGAAATGGATTTTACATAGCCTAAACCACGTACTAAATATTCGGCTTGGTTAATTTCCAATGTTTGTGCACCAATGTCTTTGTTGCTTTCCTTTACTGCTTTTACCACTTGGTTCAACCCAATATTGTATTGACGCATCAATTCAGGATTCACATCGACTTGATATTCTTGAACGTAACCACCAATGGAAGCGACTTCTGATACTCCACTTGCAGATGATAAGGCATATTTTACGTAATAGTCTTGTATGCTTCGCAACTCTTGTAAATCCCAACCACCAGTTACATTTCCGTTTTCATCACGTCCTTCAAGTGTGTACCAAAATATTTGTCCTAATCCTGTGGCATCAGGACCCAAAGCAGGATTGACACCTTCTGGCAATAATCCGCTTGGTAATGAGTTGAGTTTTTCTAATATGCGACTACGACTCCAATAGAACTCAATATCTTCTTCAAAAATGATATAGATACTTGAAAAGCCAAACATAGAGGAACTACGAATGGTTTTTACGCCTGGAATACCTAATAAGGATGTTGTTAGTGGATAAGTGATTTGGTCTTCAATATCTTGTGGTGAACGACCATCCCATTTGGTAAATACAATTTGTTGATTTTCTCCAATATCAGGTATGGCATCAACAGCTACAGGATCACTTGGTAAAAATCCTGTATCCCAATTAAAAGGTGCATTTACCGTTCCCCAACCAACAAAAAGAAATAACAGCAATACTGCTACGAGTTTGTTTTCTATTAAAAATTTGATGCTTTTGTTTAGCATTGACTTTGTATTAAACAATTAGACATTAATTAGTGTTACGACAACACCGAATACAGCGAATTATCCTTATGACATTACAGCCATAGGATAACACAGTCTATTGTTTAAAAATCAAATTAAATACGTCTCGTCAATCTTGTAGATACGCCTTATGACGAGTGGAGGTTTGTATTCTTCGTAAGTAGATGCGTTATTATCTAAACCTTCGAAAAGGTTAATGTAAGTAAATACAAAAGATGTAATGAATAGCTGTTGCTCAAACGTGATTTTGTCAACTTGCAATTGCAGCTCGTCTTGACCTTCCATCACTAATTGCTTATCATCACAGCAATTTTTCTTTGTAATAGAACATCCTTCAGTAGAAGGTTTTTCCATTTCCATACCGCAACCTTTGGCTTTATGGAAAATAGCAGTCTCAACTAAAGTATCTCCGCAATAATGCATATTTACAGTAAATGACATTGTAGAGAATAACACTGCAAATGCCATTGCTAAAGACAATATTTTATGGAATACTTGTTTCATACTGATTGCTAAGTTACGAAAAATCAAATAATAGGTTGCTTTTTAACAAAAAATTAAATCATTATACAAACCATTTTATAAAATTAAAGCACAAATTTCATTAACAATAATAAAGCTATAAATAAACCTACAAAAGCTAACACTGCAACAACTTTATCTTTTAAAGTTACAATACGCTTATTTGACTTTTTTGATTTTCTAAATTTTTTCTTATTACTTCGATAATGTGACATTTTTACTTAATTTAATTCCATTTCATTCGCTGTAATCGAACCGCATTTAAAATGGCTAATAACGCAACACCAACATCTGCAAAAACCGCTTCCCACATGGTAGCCAAACCACCAGCACCTAAAATTAGAACAATCACTTTTACACCAAATGCCAAACCAATGTTTTGCCATACAATTCTACGAGTGGAGCGACTTATTTTAATAGCTCTAACCACTTTTGATGGCTGGTCGGTCTGAATGATCACATCTGCTGTTTCAATAGCCACATCACTTCCCAAACCACCCATCGCAATTCCTACATCACTTGCAGCTAAAACTGGTGCGTCATTAATACCATCACCTATAAAAGCAATTTTATTTTCAGGGATTTGTTTTAAAATTTCAACTTCATTTAATTTATCTTCTGGTAACAAACCTCCTTTAGCAATTTCGATATTTAACTGGGAAGCCACTTTTTGAGTTATGGAATCTTTATCACCAGAGAGCATCATTATATTTTTTACTCCTACATTATGTAAAGCAGTAATCGTTTCTTTTGCATCATCTTTCAATTCATCCGCAATGACTACATAACCTGCAAATTCGTTATCTATAGATACTAATACGATTGACTCTACAATAGCCTCAGTTTCCATTAAAACATCAATATTATTAGCAGCCATCAACGCTTTATTACCAACTAAAACCGTTTTACCATTTACAATGCCTTTTAAACCCTTTCCTGCGATTTCGGATACTTCTGAAGCTTCATAATCTGCACCTTCATCTTTATATTCTAAAATGGCTTTAGCGATTGGATGAGTGGATTGTTCTTCTATAGCCATCAGGTATTTCATAAACTCTTTTTCATCCCAACCAATAGTTTTGATTTCTTTTATTTTGAAAACACCTTTAGTAACCGTTCCTGTTTTATCCATCACCAACGTATTTATCTTGGTCATTGCATCTAAAAATGAAGCGCCTTTAAATAAAATTCCGTTTTTTGAAGCTGCACCTAATCCTCCGAAATAACCTAACGGAATGGATATTACCAAAGCACAAGGACAAGAAATTACAAGAAAAATCAAGGCACGATACAACCAATCTCTAAACACATAATCATCTATAAAAAAGTAAGGAAAGAATGTAACACCAATTGCTAAAAACACTACAATTGGTGTATAAATTCGTGCGAACTGTCGAATGAACAATTCCGTTTTTGATTTTCGTGCTGTTGCATTCTGCACCATATCGAGAATACGTGCAATGGAACTATCTTTAAATTCTTTAGTAGTTTCGATTTCAATAACGCCATCCATATTAATACTACCTGCAAATACTTTTTCACCTTTTACAATTGTATCAGGTTTACTTTCGCCTGTTAATGCAGCTGTGTTAAATGAGCCTTTTTCCGAAAGCAAAATACCATCTAATGGTATCTTTTCACCAACTCGAACTTGCACTTTTTCACCAATTTCAACCGTTTCAGGACTAACAGATACATAATCATTTTCACGATAGACCAAAGCTTCATTAGGGCGCACATCAAGCAAAGCTTTTATATTTCTTTTTGCTCTGTTTACTGCTGCGTTTTGGAATAATTCACCTACAGCATAAAAGAGCATTACTGCTACACCTTCAGGATATTCACCAATAACAAATGCTCCAATAGTGGCAATGGACATTAAAAAAAACTCTGTAAAGAAATCTCCTTTTCTAATACTGCTCCAACCTTCTTTGATCACAGGAAATCCTACGGGAATATATGCGATTGTATACCATACTATTCGAATCCAACCTTTAAAATTTGGAAATGTTTCAAAATAGTCTAAACCAATACCAATAATTAGCATTGAAAAACTTATAATTGCAGGAATATAGGCTTTGAAATTATTGGGTTGACCACTATGGTCGTGACCATCATCGTTACTATGTTCTGCATCTGAACTTGATTTTAAATCTCTTAAATTGACTTTCTTTTTTTTCATTTTGAATTGAATAAATTTTTAATATCACTAGGTATAGGCATACGTTTTAATGGAGGCACGTTGGAACCTCCAGTATTGCCAAGAGGAACACGGTTAATAAATGATTTCCAACCTCCAACAATTAATCTTAATATTTGTCCAAATACTTCTTTCGTGTCTTTTCGCATTAATCCAAACTTTAACATTAACCAATGCGAATATGTGTGTTCTACTGGGTAAGATTGACCAATAATATGGCTTCTTTCTAAATGATACCAAGCATTTGTAAAATCACCTTTTGCCAAAGCAACTTCATAAAAACCAAGTTCCTTGTTATAAGCATCTTTCAAATGTTTTGGTATTTTATAATTTAGTTTCAATACCAATTGTTTTGATTATAAAAATATAATACTAATACTTGCAATGGAAGTGCAATTATTGTCCACTACATTTATCACAAATACCCTTGACCACCAAATTGACATTTTCTGAAACGAAACCTTCTGGCACTTTAATTTGGGGAATCTTATGTTCTGTTAAGCAAATGGTTTCGTTACAGTTATTACAATGAAAATGTAAATGCAAGTCAGTTTCAATTTCACAATTGCAACCATTTTCACATAAAGCATATTTTGTTATACCCGTCCCATCGTCTATTTGATGTACAATATCCTTTTCTTCAAAAGTTTTAATAGTTCTGTACAAGGTAGTTCTATCTGCTTTTACAAAAGCATGTTCTATATCACTCAGCGTAACAGCAACCTCCTTTTCTGCAAGAAACTTATAAATAAGTAAACGCATTGCCGTAACACGTATATCTTTTGACTCTAATACTTGTTCTATTGTTTGCATAATTAATGTTCGTGTTCAGCTTCTCCTTTTTTCATTTCTGCGATAAGGTAATAGGCATTATTATAAGCAAATTTTGTATTTGGTTTTATATATTCAGAAAATTGAACTGATATCCAATTACCATCTTTTGCTCCTAAATGCACTTCATAAGGTTTAAAACTCCAATCTTCATTTTCTTTTTCTGCTGAAAACACAAAAAACCGATCACCTTCTTTTACTATAGCACTTTCAGGCATTGCCATAGTTTCAGCATTTTCAGTTTGAATTTTTCCTTGAATATACATTCCAGGAATTAGATTCCCTTTTTTGTTTTCAATCTCAGCATGTACATGTACTGCTTTAGGATTATCTTCAAATGTTTTACTAACGGAATATATTTCAGCTATTAATTCTTCATCTTGCATTGATTGGACATTAAAGGTTACTTTTTGACCTTTTTTTACTTTATAAACATCTTTTTCAAAAACCATTAAATCTGCGTGAACATGATGGGTATTTACGATTTCAAAGAGCTCGGTTTGTGGTTCAACATACTGTCCTGTTTTTACTTCAACTTTTTGAACAAAACCATCTATTGGGCTGCGTAATGATATACTTTGAGCAATTGTTCCATTTCGTACTGATGACGAATTAATGTTTAATAATCTCAATTGCGCTTCCAATCCCTTGACCATAGCTTTAGAAGCTTCATATTCTGCTTCAGCTTTTTGGTAATTTGCACCAGAGCCAACTCCTGCATCATATAATTTTTGCTGACGCTCAAAGTTCTTCTTTAAAAAATTACTATTGCTAAAAGCATTCAAATAATCGGTTTGCATTTGAATAATATTTGGATGTGAAAGATAAGCTACCACTTGACCTTTGTTCACCTTATCGCCTTCAATCACTTTTATGGAAACTACATTTGCGCCAACTACTGATGTTATGGCTGCTTCACTTTGTGGTGGAACTTCCAAAGTGCCATTTGCTTCAACATAACCACTCATATTGCGTAATGCCAAGGTGTCAACTTTCATTTTTAAGGCTTCAAACTGTTGTTGTGAAAGCATCACTTCTTCGCCTTCGCTATGTCCATCGTTTTCTTCAGTTTTTTGTACTTCGTTATGGGAATGACCATCACCCTCTTTATGGCTTTCTTTATTTCCGCAAGCAACAACTAAAAATGAAACTGTTAGTAGTGCTAAAATTATATATCGTGTGTTTTTCATTGTCTTATTGATTAAAATATTGTAATTGAAATGTACTTTCTAAATAGTTCACTAATGCCGTTTGTGCTTCCAATTCTGATTGAATAGCTTCTTTTATAAGTTGTGTAAATGCTGTGTAGTCAATCTCTCCTTCTCTATAAGCAAACAATGCACCCGTTTTTTGTTCTTTAATAAGTGGTAATACTTCATTCTTATAGAACAGCCAAGATATTTTCCATTTTTGGTAATTCTCTTTAGCTTGATTAAATTTAGATTGTACCTCCTTTTGCTTAAACTGCATATTAGTTTCGGCAATTTGTCTATCAATTTTTGCTGTTCTAACTTGTGCTTTTGTTGTACCAGATAAAAATGGTATGGAAATACCAGCTTGATAGGTATAAAACCCTGAATTTCCGTTTACGTTTTGCAAACCACCTTGAAGGTTGAACTTTGGTAAATTTTCAGCTTTGGCAGCTTTAAAGTTTGCTTCTGCCTCTGTGAGTTGAAGTTGAGAAACAGTATATAAAGGGTGTGCTTCAATACTAAAGGATTCTACATTTATTTCGCTCTCTATATCAATTTCATCTGAAACCGTATAAAAATCATCTGATATCAACCACAAGTTTAATTGTTGTAAAGCAATAACATATTCACTTTTTGATTGCAAAAATTTATTCTGAATCTGTAAAGCTTGATTTTTGGCTGCCGAATATTCCAGTTTAGAAATGGCTTCGACTTCATAATTTAGTGCTACTGCTTTTTCAAAGTTGGTATAGATGGAATCTAACTCTTTGTATAAATTATAATTCCTTTTACTCTGTAAAGCATTTGCCCACGCTTTCTTTACTTCCAATTCTAAATCTAATTCTGAAAGCTGATAGGCTTTTTGGGCTAACTGAATACGTTGCTCCAGTAATTTCCGCTTTGGTGCTATACCAAACACGTCTATATTTGATTGACCAACTCCAATAGTGGTGTAAATACCTGATCCATTATTGATTTCTTCACCACCAGTAAAAATTTGAGTAGTACCAAAATCGAAAGCCGTTCCTTTTAATTGTAGTTGCTTATCAATTTCGAGTTGTTGTTGTTTTAAACATGGATAGTTTTCTTTAGCCAATTTTACAGCTTCTTGCATCGAAATAATTGGTAACGAATCATTTATTTTTTGCGCATTTCCTGTTATTGGCAACAAAAACATAAAAGCCACCATAGCAGTAACTGTAATTACCTTTTTGTTAGCCCTAAAATTGAATGATTTGTTTTCTACCCAATGATATAATATAGGTAAAACGAATAATGTTAATAGTGTAGAGGTTAACAAACCACCAATTACAACAGTTGCTAAAGGTCGCTGAACTTCTGCACCAGCCGATGCTGAAATTGCCATAGGCAGAAAGCCTAAAACATCTGTAAAAGCAGTTAACATTATAGGTCTAATTCTTCGCTTTGTACCTTCTATAATTCTATCTTTTAGATTGGTAACTCCTTCTTCTTTTAACTCATTCAAACCACTAATCATTACTAATCCGTTTAATACTGCAACACCAAACAACACAATAAAACCGACTCCTGCCGAAATACTAAAAGGCATATCACGCAACCATAACGCTACAACACCTCCAATGGTTGCCATTGGGATTGCTATATAAATCATCAAGGTTTGTGGTAAGGATTTTAATGCAAAATAAATCAGTACAAAAATGAGTAACAAGGCAATAGGGACAACGGTTTGTAAACGGTTACTGGCACGTTCTAAATTTTCAAAAGCACCACCATAACGAATGAAATAACCAGAAGGTAGTTCTAATTGTTCATCTAATTTAGTTTTGATTTCGCCTACCAATGATTTAACATCACGACCTCTTACATTAATACCTACATAGGTTCTTCTATTGGTATTGTCTCTACTGATTTGCATTGGACCACCTTTGTAACTTATATCAGCTACTTCGCGAAGCGGAATTTGCACACCAGAAGGTAAGTTGACAAACAAATTTTGAACATCTGTTATGTCCTTACGATTACGAGAACTTAACCTAACCACCAAATCAAACCGCTTTTCACCTTCAAAAATAACGCCAGCTGTTCCTCCTGCAAATGCTGATTGTACAATTTGATTTAAGGTATTTATTTGAAGTCCATATTGTGCCAATTTATTTCTGTTATACGAAATCGTCATTTGCGGCAAACCTGTTGTAGCTTCCGCTTTCATATCGCCAATACCTTCTGTACCAGCAATAATTTTAGATATTTCTTCTGCTTTTTGAGATAGCACCTCTATATCTTCACCATAAAGTTTAATAGCAATGTCTTCTCTAACACCTTCGAGCAGTTCATTAAATCGCATTTCAATAGGTTGGGTAAATTCATAGTTAACACCAGGAATTATTTCCACAGCTTCTTTCATTTTTTCAATGAGTTCGTCTTTTGTTTCAACGGTTGTCCATTCGCTTTTTGGCTTTAGAATTACAAAAACATCGGCTAAATCCATTGGCATTGGATCTGTTGGAATTTCTGCAACACCAATTCTACTTACAATTTTCTCAACTTCTGGAAACTTTGCTTTTACAATTTGTTCAATTTTTGTAGTCGTTTCAATCGTTTCTGTAAGTGAGCTTCCGGGTTTTAAAATGGCGTGAAATGCAATGTCGCCTTCATCTAATTGTGGAATAAATTCGCCGCCCATTCTCGTGAACATAAAGACTGTAATTCCGAATAGCACAACTGCAATACCAATAATCCATTTTCCTTTTTTCAATGCTTTTACCAATAAGGGTTGATACTTGTCCTCAACCCAAAGCACAAATCTATCTCCATAAGATTTTTTGGCACTTTTTGGCGCTCTTAACACCAATGCAGACATCATTGGAACATAGGTTAAACAGAGTACCATTGCGCCAATCATAGCAAAAATAAAGGTCAATGCCATTGGTTTAAACATTTTGCCTTCAATGCCTTCTAATGCTAATATGGGTAGAAAAACAATTAAAATAATCAGTTGACCGAAAAAGGCAGCATTCATCATTTTTTTTGAAGCATTTGCTGCAACACCATCACGTTCTTTGGATGTCAATTTTTTCTTCTTATAGAGTTGCGAAGCGATTAGAAAAACGGTACTTTCTACAATAATCACAGCACCATCTACGATAATTCCGAAATCTATTGCTCCTAAACTCATTAGGTTTGCCCAAACATCAAACACATTCATTAGTATAAATGCAAATAATAGTGATAATGGAATTGTTGAAGCAACGATTAAACCACCTCGCCAATTGCCTAATAAGAAAATAAGAACAAATATTACTATTAATGCACCTTCAATTAGGTTGGTAGCAACCGTTGAAGTCGTTTCTGCTATTAATTTGCTTCGGTCTAACAAAGGTTCGATAATGACACCTTCTGGCAATGATTTTTCAATTTGAGCCATTCGCACTTTTACATTCTCAATAACATCGTTTGAATTAGCGCCTTTAAGCATCATGACCAAACCACCTACGACTTCACCTTCACCATCTTGTGTTAATGCACCATAGCGAATAGCAGCACCATACTGTACCGTAGCAATGTCACCAACAGTAATTGGAATATTGCTTGAGTTTTTAACCGTGATCTTTTTAATATCATCTAAACTACGTACCAAACCTTCTCCACGAATGAAATTGGCTTGATGGTTCTTTTCAATATAAGCACCACCTGTGTTTTGATTGTTGGCTTCAAGGGCTTCAAAAACATCGGTAATTGTTAAACCAATAGCTTTTAATTCGTTTGGATCAACAGCAACTTCGTATTGTTTAATTTTTCCACCTATGGCATTTACCTCAACTACACCTTCTACCATTGCCATTTGACGTTGTACAATCCAATCTTGCATTGTGCGCAAATCAGTAACTGAATATTTGTCTTTATACTCTGGTTTTACTTTAAGTGTGTATTGATAGATTTCTCCTAAACCAGAAGAGATAGGTCCCATAGCAGGTTCGCCAAAACCACTTGGAATTTGTTCTTTAACTTCGTTTAGCTTTTCAGCTACTAATTGACGTGGTAGATAGGTTCCCATATCATCGTCAAAAACAATAGTAACCACAGATAAACCAAAACGAGAAATGGAACGGATTTCCTTTACATCAGGTAGGTTGCTCATTGCAACTTCTACTGGATAGGTTACAAATTGTTCAATGTCCTCTGTACCTAAATTTGGTGCTTGTGTAATGACCTGTACTTGATTGTTAGTAATATCTGGAACAGCATCGATGGGTACTTGGGTCATACTCCAAATACCTGCTCCAATAATGGTAAGCGTTAGCAAACCAATAATGAATTTGTTATTGATTGAAAAATCAATGATTTTATTAATCATAGAAAATGTTTTAATTCAGTTAAACTTTTCGCTACAATTCTGATATAAAAATTGAATTACACGAAATGAAAAGAACCATATAGGCTCAAAATTGGATATAGTTATCCTTTAAAAAAACTGAATTACGCCCTTGGTGGCTGGAAAAGTGATTCCAAATATCTGGAAGTGAAGTTTACTTTATGTAAATTGTATTGTTTTTTCTCTTCAAACTTTAGTCGATTGTTTAAAGCTAAATTATTGTTGGCAATAATTAATACTAAAGGATGACAACACTGATTATGGGAATGAACAGGTGTATTTTCCTTATCTGGGTTATGATGATGCTCTTCATTTTGAGTATCACTGCCAAAGTAATCTTCAACCACATATTCAAGGAAAGAGTCACCATAAACTTTATGGTCTTGATAATGGGTAATAACGTTTGAAATTTCTTTAATTGGTCCACAAAAGTCCATATCTATACTTATCCCTTGAAAAAAGAGTAAAATAGACATTGATATGGAAAAAAAGATTTTCATATAATTTATACAAATATATCAATTATTTAATGCAATGATGTTGCAAATGATGTTGCAAAAGTATTATACTACCACTTACCCATTTTAGAAAGTACTTTTTTATACTTCAGCATTTGTATGTCATCCTTACAATAAGGGTGTTCTAATAACTCTTTTAACTTACCAATAAATTCCTTGGAAACAAATCCTTTTTTCTTTAAAATATCAAATAGTATCAGAGCTTGTTCTGCTCTGTATTTAGCTTTTTTCAAAAACTCTTCTCCATTTTCTGGCTTTTCATAATGGTTTTGAATTTCAAAATGTTTATCAATATCACCTTTATAAGCAACTAACAAATTTTCAGCATTCTGTTGTGTTACCCCATTTGTTGTAAAGACATAATCTCTGTCTTGTGTAAGACGATTAATTCTCGTTTGTCCATCTGCGTAATCATTAGGATGAATCTCTAAATAATGTGAACGATCCAAGGGCAAAGTAATAACTGCTTTGGGATCATATAAACCTTGAAATTTATTAGTTTCAAAATGCCTAATTGAAACTGGATTATCGCAAGTAATTATTGGCGCATTTGAATCTTCTATTTTAATTACATTTATTGTACAATCGTATTTGTATTTAACAAAGTTTCCCCATTGTTCAAGGTGGTTAACTAAGAAGGCAGTTCTTGAACGTTCATCGTACTGTTTTTTAACCTCCTCTATTTCATCAATATGAAATTCCATTTTCTCTCCAAATAAATTCATTTTTATCAAACCATGTTCATTTGCTGTATAAGCTGCCCTATCAAAGATTTGTTTATTCATACCTTTTTGAAGATTTAAAATTCTTGGTGTACGAAAATATAATGATAGACATACATATAGTACTTGAATTTTTTGCTCTTGACTAACTGTCAATACCTTTTCATCTACAAGTAATTTATATATTTTTGGAAACTCGCTATCAACATTTTCAGCATAATGTTTTTCCAAGGCGTATTTTACTTCATCTGATTCAGCAGGAATTGTATAAATGTTTTTTTCAAAACAAATATCTTTTGTGCTTATTTGCTCTAAAAGCATATCATTGTCCATTTTATAAACATCGACAAAATGATTTCTTTTTCTTCCTTCAACTGCAAAGTTCTTTAAATATGAACGTGGTATATAATGTTGCTTTATTGGATTTGACATTATTCTATTCTTTTGTTGAGACTTCTTGTTTCATTAAAACTCGCCACGTTAAAGGAAAAGGTTGGCTTTTGTAGTGCCTACTTGCAACGTGAGCAACAATGTCGAAACTATGTTTAAAAATTTTAAAGTCCTTTTCTGGTCCGAAGAGTTCCATTTCTGATACAATTTCTTTTTTGTACTCTTCTACATTCTCGTATATTGTTACAGAATGTTTTAGTGTTCCTTCGCCACGACTATAATCCTGAACACATATTTTATTTTCCATTTCTTCAAGTGGAAACCATATTTGCAAGTTCAAATCTGGAAAAAGTTCAGTAGGGATCTTGCGGACAAATTGATATAGGTCTTCATCCTTTAAAACTAAAGTGTATTCTGCCAATACAAGAACTATCATTGAAGACTGAATTTCACATTCTTCATCTCCATTATGAATATCCACCAGCTTATCATAACTTTTTCTAAACAATGGGAAAAACTTATTTATTTTATATCTGTTATTAAAACCTAAAGTCATTTCAAAAATCCATTTTTTGGCTGGGTTAAAGTTTCTTGTAAAATTCATTAAGTTAAGTGCTAAAGCTATTTCAATACTATGTACATCGTATTCTGGATATTTTGAAGGTGGATTGTTTTTTATAAACAAACATAATCCGTTACTAATTGAAAGAGCGCTTTGGTAATATGTTTGAGCATGCTCTTCATTACCTTCTCTATAATGGATTCTAAACTCTTGTATTTCCGTCAACCCTATTGTTGCTATAATTCCTATTTCTTCCCAAACATTAAGACTGTACTCTAGACTATTTCTGCTGTATTTATATATACTGTGCTCTGTTTTGTAATGTTTAGCAACTTTGTTAAAATAATAGACACCTATATTTCTTTTTAAAGAATGGATTTTGTAAAATTCCTGTCTTACAAAATTTTTCTCCAAATGATTACCTTCTTGCATAAAGTGCCAGCTTAGTAACAAACATCGTTCACTTGCATAAATTGAAGGTTTCAAATTATTATTGTCTTGAGACCATTTATATATAATGTTAAGGCATAATCGTACCAGTCTTAATTTTTTTAATATTTGTCTTTTTTGTTTGGGTTGCTTGTCTAAAATTTTTTGAATCAGCGTATAGAAATGTGATAAATCATAATCTGGTAAATCTAAAAATGCCAAAGATTTTCTTAATAAAGATTGATATTCTTGTGGAAATAGTTTTTCACTAACAAGATAGTCGTCAAGCATTGCAGTTATTTCGCCTGTACCCCAAAAATCATATTCAACAGCATCTGTAGTATTCTGGTCGATATATTGTGTCCAATCAACTAAAACATTTTGATTTATAACACCATTAGTACAAACTATTATTTTTTTAGGAAGTTTTTTTAAACGATTTGTTAGTGATGTTGGAATAAACGTGTCTTTAATTTGGTTTAGAGTTGAGCGTATGGCGTTGACATCTCCATCCCAAGTGGTTCTTGTTAGATTACCTTGTTTTACAGCGAACAAAAACACCTTCTTAATACCATCTTCTGGATCAATACCTACAGCTGAAATATCTACACCAAATTGACGACCTTTCATTGGCTTTGAGATAGTTGTAAATTTCATTCCAACTAGCAGATCAGTCAGCAACACATCAAGTTCTTTATCTTCTTTTAAAAGATTAATATATTCACTCAGTAAAAATCTCATTGCCTTCTTTTAAAATTTTGCCATAGTAACCGTTCTGTTGCTTGACCTATGGGGTCTATAAATTCGCCTCTTGGCATTTCGCCACTATGCGAAATAAGTGCTGGTGTCATCTTTTCGGTGTATTTGCCTTGGTATTTTGAAAATGTAGACTTTCCCGTTCTGTAATTGATATTCGTAATCATACTTAAAAATGATGAACTTTCTGATTCACTCTCTTTATAGGATTTATTAAATTTTCTATTCTGTATTTTATTATAATATATCATTCTTCTCTCTGAAGGCGCAAACTCTTTTAGGTTTTCTAGATCTGAATACGCCTTGTATTTATCTTCCCCTTCATCAACAATATCTTTTATTATTTTTTTAAGTTTTCTATTGGCAGTCTTCTTTTTTAAATTTAAAAACTCAATAGTTGAATAATAATTAAAAATTAAGTGGTTAATAAATAAATCAGCTAAGAAAATTACAACCTCTTTATTGTCTACTTTTTGTTCGAGTATGGAATATATCAAAGATAAAGAGGTGTCTTTATCATAAACATAGGCAAGTATTTTGTACGTGATATATTCAATATCGTAATCTGAAAAGTCCTTTATTAGAACTTCTGAAACCGTCAATCCTGATAAATCCCTCATATATCTAGCACTATTCATTTCAAAAATGGCAATATGAAAATTTGGATTGTCTTTATTTAACCAATTTGTATATAGCTTTTGGAAATCTGAATAAAAATCATCGCAAAGTGTATTCAGCAAATGGCTGAAATATTCTATTTTTCTAGCATTTTTTAGACTTATCCCTACCCAATCTGTAATAAAACCAACTACCAAATCTAAATTGGTTTTAGCCACATTTTCCAATCGATAAGCCAATTGATTATACGCTCCTGCATGTTCTATATCAATGTGAAGCAACAATGGAAGATATTTTTTAAAGAGGTGTATTTCGTTGCCTAAATCTATATTGTAATCCAAAAAGTAAATGAGCTCTAATTGAATTTCAATAGTATTAATACTTGATAGCTTATCTATAATTTTATCTGCATTTTTTAATTCATTTCTTTTATTTCTAATGGTAAAGAAAACTGATGGCCATAACTCCTCAAGAGTCTTATTATTAATAATACTATTGAATTGTTTTTCAATCCAGCTTACAAATGTTTTTGGTGTTGTTTTCGCTAACAAGTCAATTTTAACGATAGATTTTATTCCTATTTCTTTTAAGCCTAGGTTATCATCTTCAATTAGGCGCTTAATCTCATCCATTGCAAACTTTTGGTCTGAATGATATAATCCAGATAGAATATCCATTAATGTAAAATACGAATCAGGATTTTTCGTTTCAAGTGTTTTTAAATAAATTTCTCTTCCAAATGAAGCATCCTCTTTTGCTTCGCGAGTAATGGCTATTTGAAGATTTCTTGTAGGATAATTACTTTTTAAATTTTGAAGTAATTCTGGTAGTGCCTTAACATAAAGGTCTATATCAACATTTTTAATATTGTCACAAAAGGTTCTATAATCTTGCCATCGATTGGAAGGCTCTTTATTGTCTAATAAGTCTTGTAGAAATTGCAAATGAAAAGGGTTATAATTTTTTAAATTTATAACAAAATTAGTTGATTTAATTAATTGGCAAGACAATTATTATGCAAGCAAGTATGTATTTTAATTAAAATAGAATCCATTTAAAAATTTTTAATATTCGTAATAAGATTACTTAAATCGTTAATTCTATTCTTCAATTTCTCAATATCTCCTTTAGTTGCATGTAAAGAACTTGGATTAAATAGTTTCTTTAATCCATAAATAGTTGCATCGGCTGTTACAGAACCTATTGCTGCACTACCTATTTCAGCAGCATTTATAGTAGGTTTTAAGCTTTCTTGTAAAGTAGCTAATTTATCCTCTAATGATTGTATTTGTGATGACACGTTATCAGGTATCATTAATTGTCCGCTTTCTTCAACTTCAACATCTTGTTTCTTGTAGTGACCTGATATATACTTGTAGTTATTTCTTTTATAACTTGCTTTTGTTTTACAACTCGTTGTGCAATACACATGATTACTCCTTCTTGATTCAAACAGTTGATAACAATATTTACAGTTTTTGTCAGTTTTCATAGTTTTTTGGGTGTTTTTTTACTCTTAATACGTTAAATAAAGTTTTATTTAACCTTTTATCATCTTCTAAAACTTGATCCTTTAAATTCAATAATGTTGAACATTTCATGGAAACGATCATACATACGACCTCCATATCTTAATCCGAGATCTTGCAATGTTTGTTTCGCGCAGTTATTATTTGTTGTGTAGTTACAAGAAACAAATGTTATAAGATTTTTGTCATAACGGTTTATTAATACTTCATCGATGACATCCATATGCCCGTAATTACTTGCGATTCTTTCAGAACTAATATCATCAATAAACATTAATTTCCGCTCAGCATCTTTAATGAAACTTTGTTTGTCCAATGGTGTTTGACATATTTCATATTTATGCACAAGTTCTTTTGAGGTATAAATCTTCAATCTCAAATTTGGGTAATTTTTAAAGATGTTTTGAAAAACCTTCATATAATCTGTCTTTCCTAAACCATAACCACCTATTATCATAAAACCCTTTTCGAAAGAAGGAGCACTTATATCTGCTCTTAAATTTTCACATTCAAAAAACTTTTCATCTTTCAAAAAATAAAAAAACAACGGTTTCAGATTATTTAAAACATTTTTGTCCTCATGAAATTCTTTATTATACATTTCTTTAAATGTTTTCAAAAAAGCTTTCCATAATTCCTGTTTTGTAAATTCATTTAAGGGTTTCATTTGATTATCGGTATTTGATTTATTAGTATTTCTTTTGATTTGACTTATGATTTGACCAGCCTTTTTAAAATCATTACTTCTCATTATAGCAGATTATCTATTGGTTAATAATTCAGTTTTTGATTTATTCTCAATTTTATTAGTTCTTTCATTTGCCAACCATTTTTTTAAACGCTTTTTAATTTCAAAAAACCTCTCGGTTTCATAACGCATTTCAGATTTATCTGAATTTAATTCACTCCAATAATCATAAAAAGATTCTAAAACTTTAATTTCATATTGAGAGTGTTTAAAAACTTGTTTTTTAAATCTTTCACGTCTATCATCAATAGTTTTTTTATTCGTTTTATTTTCTTTATTACTTTCTTTAGTTGTTGTTATTTGATTGTTACTTGTATGTTTTTTGATTGTTACCTGATTGATAACTGGCTTGTTGTTTTCAGCTTTAGATGATTGAAATTTATCATAATTGATAAGGGTTATGAGCGTAAATCTGTTTGTTGCTTTAATTTTGATGTATCCTCCTTCATGAAGCTTTTGCAATGCAGTTCTTATAACTTGTACAGATAACTTTAACTCTGTTGCCAAGTGATTGTTTGAAGTAATTAGTTGACCACGTTCAACAAGGTGTCCTTGCCACTTTTTATCTTTAAAGTTCACCTTAAATATTAAATGGAAATATAATCGTGATACATTTGGAGACTGGTACCATTCCCAATCCATTATATCCCTGTGTATGAGTACATATCCAACCATATTAATCCTGTTTTCTAAGTTTTTGATATATATCACTTTTTTTGTAGTAAACACGGTTACCTAATCTATAACTGGGTAGAATACCATTCTTGCGCCAGTTCCAAAGTGCTTGTTTAGAGCATTTCAAAAATTTAATTGTCTCATCAACTGTCAAAAGCTCTTCCTCGTCTTTTACAGTTGGCTGGTATGTATCAAAAAACTTCTTTAACCTACTGTCAACACCTATTAAGATATTATCTGTAAGCTCCTCAGGAGTTATTAGGTAAACGTGTGTTTGTGTTGACTTCATTTGATGTTATTTGGGTTTATTTCTATTACAAAACTACCACCAAACAACATTTTTTAAGGTACTAAAAGGTACTGGTACCTATTCCATAATTTTCAAATTAGGTAAGTGGAAACCATGGTTAACAAATCTTTCATTTAATGTTATATACTTTTCAGCATCTACATTGCCATATTTCTTTAAAGTTTCATTAGATGGAATATCATTAGCAAAATCAAAAGAATTTAGTATTCTATTTGATAGCTTCTGATAATTTATATCATCGTTACGTTTTCTCGGTGGCTCAATATAGCCTTCCTCAATTAATTGGGAAATAAAATATGCTAAATGTGAAGGTTTTCCAGACCACACTAATTTTTCACCTACTTCCTTTTGAGTTTGTAATTGATTAACACCTTTCATGAAATCTTCAATTATCGATTTCCTGTAAATAATATTTTCTTTCAGTTCTTGCCAGGCTACTTTATGGGATATTAGATAATCTTCAAAAAGCGGCTTAAGGATTTTACCTTTTGTTTCTATAAATCCATCTTCCAATTTAATCTCATCATTACTTCCTCCTTCCGGCATATAAGCTTTTGCATTATTTACCAAATAATCTATTTTTTGTAATAGCTTATGTTTAATAATCTGAGTAAAAAGTTTTTTATTTTGAGCTTCTTCAAAATGAAAACTCAAGAAATCATCAATTTCTAAGATATCTAATTCAAATAAAATTTTATACACAAAGTATTTGAGATAAAAATCATCGACCAACTTAGGTTCTAAATAATCATAATTATTTAGTTGATAATTTAAATCAACATCTTCTTGAGATTTATTGTAGTGAATTTTATTTACTACAAATACGTCTTTATAATTCATAGGTAAAATTAAATTAAGTTTTAATTATTGAAAAAAAGCGCTGTCAGCAATTTTAACTGCTCGCTCTTGAGGTGTCACTTTAATGTACTTGTAGAATTCTCGCTCTGTAGAATGCCCACTAATAGCCATTATATCCATAGTTGGCATTTTCGACAAATATGCATTCGTACAAAAAGACCTGCGAGCGGTATGTGAAACAATTAGGCTATATTTTGGAACAGCTTTACTAACTTTTTTCCCTCCTATTGTTCTTTGGACTGAAATTTGCTCATTAATTTTTGCAACCCTACCAGCTTCCTTGATATATTCATTAATATCAGGATCATTATATTTTCTTGGAAGACCACCATCATACCTATCTTTCAAAATAGCTTTTACTCTTGGATGTATTGGTACATAGACTTTTTTATTAGTCTTCTTTTGTTTAAACTCAAAAACCTCTTTACCATTAAAAACCTTAATCTGCTCTTTAGTAATTCCATTATAATCCGACACTCTTTGACCAGTATAATAACCAATTAAGAAAATGTCTCGAGCAAGCTCCCAATCTTTTGTTTTGGACAAATCAGCAGTAAATAATGCATCGATTTCTGATTCCGTTAAATAAATCGAAACCGTTTCCTCAGAAACTGCTTTAAATTCTCTATGCCTATATTTAAAAGTAGTATTAACACCTTCTTCTGATGCTCTGTTTAGAATAGTTATCAAGTTTTTAATATGCTTACCGATAGTATTTATCGAGTAATTTTTCTTTTCTAAGTACTGAATTAAGGTGTAATAAAATTTTAAATCAATAGATTCAAAATCCAAATCATATTTAAGTTCCTTATTAAATTCCTTTAATCTACTTACAGTTTGCTTATATGACCTTACTGTAATTGGACTTAATTTAACAGCACCAATATTTTTTGCTTGATTCTCTTTTATTTTTATGTAATCATCCGCAAACTCAAAAAAGGATGTTATAGGTTTTTCTAACTCTTCAGTTTCACGAATTATTTTTTCTAACAAACTTTTGAGAATTTTTCTATTTTGTTTCTCAGCTTCTGATAGGTTAGAAATTTGATTAACAAATTCGGATGAAAACCTTAGTAAGTCTTTATTTACTTTTTCTCTATTTTCAATAGTTGATATAGCTCTAATTCTTTGATTAGCTTTATCCCAATTTTGCGGTGCAACTTTATATCCTGTAGCGAATTTAAGACGATTGTTTCTCCCAAAACTATAATCCAATATAATAGAAGTTTCTGTTTTAGAGTTAACATCTTTTAGTCTAAATTTAATAGTTCCTGAAGTGGACTGAATGGCTTTGCTCATAAATAAAATTTAAAAGGGACAACAAAAGGGACAACATACCCTTTATTTATTGTTATATCAAAAGTAATGAAATTATTCAAAAACTACTACAGAACCAGTAATAATAAGGATTACACATAACATCAATTAAAATGAAATAACATGTTATAAACCAAAAAGTGGTACTGGAGGCACCACCACTAAAAGCCCGATTCTATAGAATCGGGTTTTTTGGTTTTATAAGTTCACCCTAAAGCTTTTAGAAAGCAATGTATACAATTCAGGATGTTCCTTTTTTAGTCGTTCTGGGCTTTCAAAAAAGTATTCTGAAGCAACAGCAAAAAATTCTGCTTGATTTGTTGCTCCATAAGCTCTGAGTTTTGATCTATTCCTGTGAATGTTTTCCATTTCTTCATGAATTAATTTCAACCATGGAATAGTAAATGCGTTGTTCATCAAAATTTCCGGAATACCGTCAATATTATCATCCATTTTATCAATAAGATGAATAAACTCATGTATCGCAGTATTTCTACCATCATTATCATTACTAAATCCGTGATGTAATGCCTTTCTGGATAAAATCATTTTACCTTCTAATCGACCTGTACCAACAACGCCAGCTATTCGTTTAGATTTACTTTTATCTGAAAACTCAAAATCTTCATTGAAATTATCAGGATACAAAATCACACCACTTAATTTGGTATAATGCCAATCTTTAAAAGCAAAAACCGGTATTACTGCGCTTGATGCAATAAAAATTATGTCAAGTTCTGTGATTTCTAAGTTAACACTATCAATATAGACTTCATTTAAAAACTGCATCATGCGTTTTTGAAATCGGAACTGCTCTTCAGTACTTAAAAGCTTATAAAATTCAACTTCTTGTAACATGATAGTATGCCAAGATTCAGGAAATGGTTTTGCTTTCTTTTTTCTGGTTCTGTAAAAAGCATAGCCTACAAAAACTACTAAACCTATAAATGCTAAAAAATAGATGCTCATAATCGATACGTTATCTAAACCTTTCCAAGCTAAGCATTTTTAAAATAATTACGTTCATTTTACCACAACTCTTAAAATGATTTGTATTTTTCGGTAAAATATATCTTACGTATGTGTAAAGAAAAATTTATGTTGGAAGCTGTTAATGCGGCTTTAAAAGGAATGAATAACAACGAGGGCGGACCATTTGGTTGCGTCATTGTTAAAGACGGAAAAATCGTTGGACGAGGGAATAATAAAGTTACATCCACTAACGACCCAACTGCTCATGCTGAAGTAACAGCGATTAGAGATGCTTGTAAAAACCTAAACTCGTTTCAATTAGATGGCTGTGAAATTTATACGTCATGCGAACCCTGCCCTATGTGTTTAGGCGCTATTTATTGGGCAAGACCAGATAAAGTTTATTATGGAAGCAATCAGGTTGACGCTGCAAATATTGGCTTTGACGATGAGTTCATATACAAGGAAATTCCGCTACCTTATGCCGAAAGAAGCATTCCATTTGAGCAATTAGCTAGAGAAATTGCCTTACAACCATTTCAAGAATGGACTAAAAAAGAAGATAAAACAGAATATTAATTCATGATATCCTTCATTCTCAATAAAAAAACGATAAACACACCTGAACATTCAGGAATGACCTTATTAGATTTTGTGAGATATGACCAACGACTCACTGGCACTAAAATTGGATGTCGTGAAGGTGATTGTGGTGCATGTACAGTTCTTGTCGGAAGTCTGAAAAATGGCACTATTGAATACCAAAGTATCACCTCCTGTATTTCACCTTTAGGAAATGCGCATGGAAAACACATCGTAACGGTTGAAGGCACTAATCTAAAAAATACTCTCACCATTGCTCAGGAAGCAATGAAAGATAATTATGCCACACAATGTGGATTTTGCACTCCTGGTTTTGTTGTGGCTCTTACAGGCTTTGCGTTATCGAATTCTGAAAAGAATTACAATACTGCACTAAACGCTATTAGTGGAAACATTTGCAGATGTACAGGCTATAAAGCTATTGAAAAAGCTGCATATCAAGTAGTTGAAAAATTAGAGCATAAAACAATCGAAAATTCCATGAATTGGTTGATCGAAAATAATGTCGTTCCCGACTATTTCGCATCTATTCCACAGCGCCTAAAAGACATTGAAGCCAAAGACTTAAATCAGCCCAAAGGAAAATATATTGCTGGTGGAACCGATTTATACGTACAACAAGCCGATGATTTAGTAGGTGATTCAGTGCATTTAATTGCCGAAAAAGACTATTTAAAAGGGATTAAAATTGAAAACGACGTCTGTACAGTCGGAACAAATTCAACGGTGTCTGATTTATGGAATCATACACAAATCAACAACTACTTTCCCAATCTGAAGAAACATCTTAAGTTAGTGTCTTCAGAGCAAATTAGAAATATGGCCTCTTTTGGTGGTAATCTTGCAAATGCTTCACCAATTGGTGATATGACCATTTTCTTTTTAGCACTCAATAGTGATATTATCATTACCAACGAACGAGAAGAAGAGCGAGTAGTTTCATTAAAAAACTTCTATCAAGGCTATAAAACCTATGATTTAAAAGATGGAGAACTTTTAAAACAAATTAGCTTTAAACTGCCAACAAATCAGTCGTTTTTCAATTTCGAAAAAGTCTGTAAACGAACCCATTTAGATATAGCAAGTGTCAATTCTGCCATAAGTATCACTATCAAAAATGGAACTATTGAAGACGCTCATGTGTCAATTGGTGGAGTTGCAGCAATTCCAAAGTATTTGCACGACACTTCAAATTTTTTAACTGGAAAATCATTAACTTCAGAAACGATACTTGAAGCTGGTGAAATACTTCAAAGTGAAATCTCACCCATTAGTGATGTTCGTGGCACTAGCTCTTATAAACGTCTCTTAGGAAGACAATTATTTTTTGCGCATTTTACAGAATTATTTCCGAAGCAATTTACCTTACACGATTTTATTCAGCATGCATAAAAACAATTCAAATAACACCTTGAAATCTAAATTAGATGCTGTTTCAATCTCATTAAAACAAAGCATTAAAAATTTAGATTCCTATACACATGTTCGTGGTGAATCGTTGTATGTTGATGATGTAAATATCAGACAAGGCACATTCCACGCAGTCGTTTTTGATTCGCCAAAAGCACACGGAAAAATAAAACATATCGACTATTCTAAAGCGGAAGCTTTGGAAGGTGTGGAACGTATTTTTACACACAAGGATGTGCCTGGTAAAAATCAGATTGGTGGCATCATTCCAGATGAACCTCTATTTGCTGAAGACGAGGTTCATTTTTGGGGAATGCCAATTGCATTAATTGTGGCTGAATCTGAATTTATCGCAAGAAAAGCCAGAAGTTTAATTGAAATTGATATTGAAGAACTTCCGGTTATTACAACGGCAAAGCAAGCCAAAGCTAAAGGAAGCTTTATCAATGCACCTCGTTCATTTAGTTTAGGTAATACTGAAAAAGGATTTGCAGCTTGCGAGTATGTTTTTGAAGGAGAGACCTTTTCAAATGGTCAAGAACATTTATACATCGAAGCACAAGGCGCTTATGCCGAACCTCTTGAAAACGGAAACATAAAAATAACCTCATCAACGCAAGGACCAACAGCTGTTCAAAAAACAACGGCTCAAGTTTTAGGTGTTGCTATGCATAAAATTGAAGTGGATGTGACGCGTTTAGGTGGCGGATTTGGAGGCAAGGAAGATCAAGCCACGCCTTGGGCTGTCATGGCTGCTTTGGCTACCTATCATTTAAATCAGTCGGTAAAATTAATATTGAATCGACACGACGATTTACGAATGACTGGCAAACGCCATCCTTATGAAAGTACCTATAAGATTGGCTTATCAAAAGACCTGAAAATTTTAGCTTACGAAGCTGAATTTCTTCAGAATTCTGGTGCTGCTGCCGATTTATCGCCTGCTATTGCTGAGCGAACCTTATTTCATGCAACGAACAGTTATTTTGTTCCGAATGTAGAAACTACTGTCATTAGTTGCAAAACACATTTGCCACCTAACACTGCGTTTCGTGGTTTT
Organism: Psychroserpens mesophilus; assembly: GCF_000826645.1. Classification (GTDB taxonomy): domain Bacteria; phylum Bacteroidota; class Bacteroidia; order Flavobacteriales; family Flavobacteriaceae; genus Psychroserpens; species Psychroserpens mesophilus. The sequence goes on along the minus strand of NZ_JXJP01000001.1, from coordinate 310,244 downwards.
GGTGGACCACAAGGGATGTTTGTCATCGAATCTGCCATCGCCAAAGCAGCACATGAGATTGGTGTGACTCCAAGACAAATTCAGGAAGCAAATCTTCTAGACGAAAGCGATAGCTTTTCCTATGGTCAAATTGCGAAACAGGTTGAAGCCAAAAACACTTGGGAATCGGCAAAATCGACTTATAACATTAAAGCTTTAGAACAAGAGGTTGAAGACTTTAATAAGAAGAACACCAACTTTAAAAAAGGACTTGCTTTAATGCCTATTACTTTTGGTATTTCATTTACCAATACACCAATGAATCACGCGCGAGCTTTGGTTCATATTTATCTCGATGGAAGTGTGGGCATTAGCACAGCAGCTGTTGAAATGGGACAAGGTGTAAACACTAAAATGATGCAAATTGCAGCTCAAGTGTTTTCTATTCCTATTGAACATATAAAGATTGAGTCCACCAACACCACTCGCGTTGCAAATACATCGCCTTCTGCTGCGAGCTCAACAGCAGACTTAAACGGGAAAGCTACGTTAAAAGCTTGTAACGCTTTACTTGGTCGTTTAAAAACTGTGGCTTCAGAAGATTTAAAAGTTTCCGAAGAAAACATTGAATTAAAGAATGAATTTGTTTTTGTCAATGGTAAAAAATCAGAATTATCATGGACAGAACTCATCAGTAAAACCATGTTAAAACGTGTAGCTTTAACTGAAAATGCACATTATGCAACACCAGAGATTCATTTTGATAAAACTAAAGAAAAAGGTCATCCATTTGCCTACCATGTTTACGGAACTGCTATCATCACAACCACTGTAGATTGTACGCGTGGCACTTATGAATTTGATTCGGTTAAAATTGTTCACGACTACGGAAAAAGCATGAGTGAAGGCATCGACTTAGGACAAGTTGAAGGTGCCTTAGCACAAGGAATTGGCTGGATGACAATGGAAGAAATTGCATATAACGATGATGGTAAATTACTGTCAAATGCTTTATCGACCTATAAAATTCCTGATATCTTTTCAGTACCAAAAGAGGTTGAAGTGATTCCTTTAGAAACTTCAGGTCATGACTTAGCCATCTTAAAATCTAAAGCCGTTGGAGAACCTCCTTTAATGTATGGCATTGGTGCTTATTTTGCGATTCAGAATGCCATTAAGGCGTTTAATCCAAATTATAATTTGAAATTTCATGCACCTATGACTCCAGAAAAAGTTTTAATGAGTCTCTACGAAAAATAACGCCTTATCGCACTACACTACAAAACACAAAACATCTTTAAAGGCGCACTCATTTATAGTGCTGGCGATTCTATAGCATCTCTTTTATTAGATGAATTTTCAGTGTATCGCTTCCTAGGAATGATGTTTGTTGGTGCAACTTTTTATGCCTTTGAAATACCGAATTACTTTGACTGGATTGTCAAAAAAACTGAACATCTAAAAGGTTTAAAAGCAACATTAACCAAAACAGGTTTAGCCATAATGTATTTTAATCCCTTGTGGATTGCCAGACATTTATTATTTATCAAATTATTTTCTGGTGAGATGGAAGCTATTGGCTGGAACTTGATGCAGATCGCCTTGTGGTCGTTTGTGGTCAATATTCCGATTTCGTTTATAGCGAATTATATCATTCAGAATCGATTTAAACTCAAATGGCGTTTTCTTGGAAGCGCAATTTTTTCAGCAATAATGGCTATTTATTATGCTTTAAGCGAAACTATTTTTAGTTAAATCTACTTTGAATTTGAATGTAAATCATTCCGAAGATACTTTAAAACAAATACAATTAGAAATACTATTTGCCATAAAATGTTTAAAACGTGTATAACCTTTGAGGTGTTGTGTTTCCTTCCAAGTAAACGAAATAATCTGCCTGAAATACGGGAATAAATCCAGCGCATTAGAAATGTCTTCCTTGTATTGCGACTCCTTTTTACTAAGATATTTCTTGACCAATTTTAATAAAAAAGGACCAATGATGAGATACCAAAACAATAAAATCATAAAACTGCGAAGCATGATATACACACCTTCCTTCCACCCAAATAAATCACCTCCAAAAAAAGAAAAGGCTATAACAATAGAAGTTACAGTTAACAACCAAATCCAGATGACCTTACTTTTAAATGATTTTTTTGTAGTGCTTTTCTCTGAACTTAAATCAACAGGTTCTAAATAAAAATCGTCTTGTTTTTTGTGAGATATAATCCTAATCATGCTTTTAATGAAAAATCCGGCTAGAATGCCGCAAATACCGTAAACCAAAAGATAGGTTGTGACCAAAACTGAGGTTGTAGAGGTTTCAGAAACAAAATCTAATTTCTTTTGTACTGAAGCGCCATAAATATTTACAGCTTCCCAAAATCCTGTTCCGTAAACAATGGTAAGTATTAATAATTTCTGAAGTGCAGATTCTAAAAATGTCACCATTCCTAAAACCATAAGTGTTATTCCTTTCCAGGAAAAATTCGCAAAGAGTAATGTTCCAAAAAATGCTTGAAAACTAACAGCAACATAAGCACCAAATGGCGAATACGGACTAACAGCCATTTTAATGATCAACACGACAAGAAGCGCTTTTAAAATGGCTTTCGATTTGTTTTCAGCATAATATGCAATTAAACTAATGAGTAAAATAGAAATTCCACCCACAATAATTCCTGTAAAAGGTGTGCTAAATACATGTAAAAAACCACCCAGACCAGATTCATTTAAAGCCCAAAGTGCGGTTAATTTATCGATGACAGCCTTATTATTCTTCATTTCTGTAATGCACTTCTAATAATTGTGCAACAACGCTAATTGCAATCTCTTTTGGTGTATCACCTCCAATTTGCAATCCGATAGGGCAAACCACATTGCTCATACCTTCAGGAATGTTCATGTCTTTGATAAGCATATTATTAAAACGCACCTTTTTGGTTTTACTTCCAATTAATCCTAAATACTTAGTGTCATTTTGAAGCGCCATTGCAACAATTTCAAAATCGATAGAATGATCATGAGTTAAAACCAAAACATAACAGTTTTTTCCCCATTTCACAACATCTCTAAACGTTTTAAAATCATCAATATTAACCTCACAACACGTTATACTTTCATCTAAAGCAAAGTCATTAAACCAATCCTTTCGGGAATCAATGAGGTTAACTTTAAAAGGTGTATCGACTAATAGTTTGGCGATTTCACATCCAATATGTCCTGCTCCAAATAAAAATAATTCTGGTGATTGGTTCATTGGTTCTATCATAAATTCAACTTTTCCGCCACAACATTGCTCAAACTCAGGACCTAAAGTGTAACTAGATTCGATAATTCTGTTTTCTTGAAGCGCTTTCATAGCTTCTTGTGTGGCAAGAAATTCTAATTTCCCTCCTCCTATGGTTCCAAAAAGTTGTTTGTCTTGGGTTATTAGCATTCGCGAACCCACAACACAAGGTGTTGATCCCAAGCATTTTGTAACAGTAACCAGAGCGACAGGCTGTTGCTTTTTTCTAAATTCTGATAACTTTGCTATCCAGTTCTTCATGATTAATAAAAACAGAATTTAAAAATAAGACTTTTTTAATGTAAACCATACGTCCTTCTTCTGATAAAATAAAATAAACAGAAAGCTAAATTTTCTGTTAAGTTTTGTAATTAATACCGACTTAAAACTTAATATCTATTATTTTCGTAGATGTGTTAACTCATAAATTTATTTATATGTCTAAAACATATTATGACCCAGCTGATCTTAAAAAGTTTGGAAAAATCACAGAATGGAGTGAAGATTTAGGAACCAAGTTTTTTGAATATTACGGAAAAGTATTTGAAGAAGGTGCCTTAAGTGCTCGTGAAAAATCGCTTATAGCTTTAGCCGTGGCACACACCGAACAATGCCCTTATTGCATTGATGCCTATTCGCAAGACGGTTTACAGCGTGGAATTACTAAAGAAGAAATGATGGAGGCTATTCACGTTGGTGCTGCTATTAAAGGTGGGGCAACACTGGTTCATGGTGTTCAAATGATGAATAAAATTAATAAACTTGACGGATAATACATATAAAAAACCTGCATTTAAGCATTTCCGTAAATAGTTTAAAGACAACTCATTAATGGCAACAAAATCCCTACAGAAAAGACATAGCGATTTAGCAAACAGTAATAGACAGATGGAAATTTTATCAAATGGTATTTTTCGAAATGGAGAATTACCAACTTTTAAAAGTAAAATTTCTGAAACTAGTCAATTTCCTTTAAAGTCAAAAAAATTAGAAATCTTACAAATCAATGTTGGATACATGTGCAACCAGGTTTGTGATCATTGTCATGTTGATGCTGGACCAGATCGCAAGGAAATCATGACCAGAGATACTATGAAACAGTGTTTGGAAGTCATTAAGAATTCTGGTGCACATACCTTAGACTTAACAGGAGGCGCTCCAGAAATGAATCCAGATTTTAGATGGTTTGTTGAAGAAGCTGCTAAAGTAGGTATTAAAGATTTTATCGTGAGATCTAACTTAACTATCATAAGAGCTAACAAAAAATATTACGATTTACCTGAGTTTTTCAAAAAACATAATGTTCATGTGGTGAGTTCAATGCCTCACTGGACACGAGGAAAAACAGATAAACAACGTGGTGATGGTGTTTTTGACAAATCAATAAAAGCCTTGCAAGAGTTAAATGCTGTTGGCTACGGAATGCCAGGTAGCGCTTTAAGATTAGATTTGGTTTATAATCCGTCTGGCGCTTTTTTACCAGGAGATCAACTGTCTATGGAAAAAGATTTTAAAAAGGCCTTACTTGAAGACTTTAGAATTCAGTTTCACAACCTTTTTGCGATTACCAATTTACCAATATCACGATTTCTAGATTATTTAATCGCTTCAGAAAATTATGAAGATTATATGTATCAACTGGTTGAAGCCTATAATCCTTCAGCCGTTAAAAATGTAATGTGTACAAATACCTTATCTGTAAGCTGGGATGGCTATTTATTTGATTGTGATTTTAATCAAATGCTTGAACTCCCTGTGAATAGTAAAGTAAAACACATTTCAGAATTTAATGAAGAATTATTAGAAGGAAGAAACATAGTCATTTCACAACATTGCTACGGATGCACAGCTGGCGCAGGAAGCAGTTGCCAAGGTTCAGTTACTTAATATGAGATTACTTTTTTTATATATAGTATGCCTATTTTCTACGACTAGCTTTTCACAAGAAAATTTATCTGAATTGCTTAAAAAGCATAATACAAAGCAAGTGCCTTATATTTCTGTAGAACAACTGGCAATGCCTAAAATAAACCCAGTAATTCTTGATGCTAGAGAATTTCACGAATATAAGGTTAGTCATCTTAAAGATGCTATTTTTGTCGGCTATACAGGTTTTGAATTAGATTCATTAGTAAAGCAACTACCAAACAAAAATCAAGATATAGTTGTGTACTGCTCATTAGGAATTCGTTCAGAAGTGATTGCCAATAAATTGAAAAAAGCAGGCTACACAAATGTAAAAAATCTGTATGGCGGGATTTTTGAATGGAAAAATAAAAATTTCTCAATTTACAATGCTCAGGAAAAAGAAACAGATAGTATACATGCGTTTTCAAAAGACTGGAGCAAATGGTTAAAAAATGGTATAAGAGTATATGAATAAAGAGCTTGTCATTGTTTTCGTAAAAAATATAACACTGGGTAAGGTAAAAACCAGACTTGCTAAAACTATTGGTAATCAGGCAGCTTTTGAAGTTTACAAAGCGCTTGTAAAAGTTACGGAAAATGCCACTAAAGCACTCGAAACACCATTACGTGTTTATTTTTCTGATGCTGTAGTTGACACCAAATGGAAGGAGGCTTACAAGGCAGTTCAAAGAGGACATGATTTGGGTGAACGCATGAAAAATGCATTTCTGCAAGGTTTCGAGGATGGTTATGATCGAATTGTGTTAATTGGATCAGATTTACCAGATATTAGTACAACCCATATTCAAAACGGATTAGAGGCTTTAAAGCAAACTGAAGTGGTTTTTGGACCTGCTGAAGATGGAGGATACTATCTGGTTGGAATGTCCAAAATGTATGAGAGCATTTTTGATAATAAACCATGGAGTCAATCCAATTTATTAGAAGAAACGTTACAAGAGTTACAAACCAATCAAGTTTCAGTCAGTACCTTAGAACTTTTAAATGACATTGATACTTTTGAAGATTTAGAAGCATCAAACTTTTACAAAAATAACAAACTATTACAACAAAAAATTAAACAAATCAATGCTTAAATTCATAACAGAAACTGCAGATTATTTGGCTGCAAAAGGGTTTGAAAATCCAGAAATAGGCATCATTTTAGGGACTGGTTTAGGCAAATTAACTGATGATATTGAAATCATTAGCGAAGTAAGCTATAACCATATTCCAAATTTCCCAACAGCCACGGTCGAATTTCACAAAGGAAAACTAATTTATGGAGATTTAGCTGGAAAAAAAGTAATGGTCATGCAAGGTCGTTTTCATGTGTATGAAGGTTATTCGTTACAAGATGTAACGTTTCCAGTTCGTATCATGGAAAAACTTGGAATTAAAACCCTATTAGTTTCAAATGCTGCTGGTGCCATTAATCGCAACTTTAAAAAAGGAGAATTAATGCTAATAGATGACCATATCAATTTACAAGGCAGTTCTCCCTTGGCATTTAAAGGTGTTGAAACCTTAGGTGAACGTTTTACAGATATGAGTGCGCCTTACAATTTAGACATTAACAAAACGTTTAAAAGCATTGCTAAAGCACATCACATCACATTACATGAAGGTGTTTATGCTAGTGTCGTCGGACCTCAATTAGAAACCAGAGCTGAATACAGAATGTTGAAAATTATTGGTGCTGATGCTGTTGGTATGAGTACAGTACCAGAAATTATTGTTGCGAATCATTTAAATATGAGAGCAGCAGCCATTTCGGTTTTAACAGACGAGTGCGATCCAGATAATTTAAAACCTGTCGATATTGCAGAAATAATTGCAACAGCAGGAATAGCCGAACCTAATATGATTACCCTTTTTAAAGCATTAATAAAAGAATTATAAGCTATGAGTTACTTAAACGCTACTAACGATTTATATAAAGAAGCAGCATTAACACCTGATGTTGGCTTATGCTGTACTACAAATCCTATTTGGGAATTACCTGGTTTAAAAATCCCAAGAATCATGCAAGAGATGAATTACGGTTGCGGAAGCACTGTTCATGCTCGAGATTTAACAAATAACCCTAAAATGCTTTATGTTGGTGTTGGTGGTGGCATGGAATTATTGCAATTCTCTTATTTCAATCGGCAAAAAGGTGGTGTGATTGGCGTTGATGTGGTTGATGAAATGTTAGAAGCATCTCGTAAAAATTTTATCGAAGCTGAAGCTCAAAACGATTGGTTTAAATCTGAATTTGTAGAGCTCAAAAAAGGAGATGCTATGCATTTACCAGTTGAAGACAACAGCATTGATGTAGCAGCACAAAACTGCTTATTCAATATTTTCAAAGCTGATGATTTAAAGAAAGCCATTGCTGAAATGTATCGCGTTCTAAAACCTCACGGAAGATTAGTCATGAGCGATCCTACTTGCGAGCAACCTATGAATGATAAATTGCGAAATGATGATCGTTTACGCGCGTTATGTTTAAGTGGAAGTTTACCTATTACAGAATACGTTAAAGCATTAACTGACGCTGGTTTTGGAACCATAGAAATCAGAGCGAGAAAACCGTATCGTATCCTAGATCCTAAGCACTATCCAACAAATGAACTCATTTATATAGAATCTATTGAAGTGGCTGCAATTAAAGATCCGATGCCTAGTGATGGACCTTGTGTTTTTACAGGAAAAGCTGCAATTTACTATGGTGAAGATGATTATTTTGATGATAAAGCTGGTCATGTATTACTCAAAAATCAACCGTTAGCGATTTGTGATAAGACGGCTGGAGTTTTGGCTAGCTTAGGAAGAGATGATATCTTTATAAGTGAATCTACGTATCATTATGATGGTGGTGGTTGCTGTTAGAAAACTTGTCACCTTGAGCATTGGTTGATATAAAATATATTTAATGAAAGCATCTTGTGAAGCAAGTCGGAAGGCCTCAATGTAGTCCCACCTGATAAGACAAAAAAATTATGGAAAAATATCTCGACATCATAAAAAATTCCTATTCTGGATATTGGAATTATTTGAAGAATGAAATTTTACTTCAAACTAATTGGGATAACTATTTCTATGGTTTAATTATCATTTCTATAGTTGTCTGGTTATTAGAAATTGCATTCCCATGGCGAAAAAATCAAGCTTTATTTCGTAAAGATTTTTGGTTGGATACCTTCTATATGTTTTTTAATTTCTTCCTGTTAAATCTTATTGTTTTTATTGCTTTATCTAATACAGTAGCAGCGCTTTTTAATGATGTTTTAGGTTTAGTGGGATTATCCGTTTCAAGTTTTCAGATATTTGATGTTGATGATTTACCGAGATGGCTCGGACTTTTCATCTTTTTTATAATTAGTGATTTTGTACAATGGAACACACATCGCTTACTACATCGTATTCCTATGTTATGGAATTTCCACAAAGTACATCATAGTGTTAAAGAAATGGGATTTGCAGCACACTTACGCTACCACTGGATGGAGCCTGTGGTTTATAAATCGTTACTCTATATTCCAATTGCCATTATTGGCGGTTTTGATGCTCAAGATGTTGCTATCGTTTACTTTTTCACAATTGCTATTGGTCATTTGAATCATGCCAATTTGGGTTGGGACTATGGCCTTTTAAAATACATTTTCAATAATCCGAAGATGCACATCTGGCATCACGCTAAAAAACTTCCAAGTCATGTTAGGTTTGGCGTTAATTACGGACTAACGTTAAGTATTTGGGATTATATATTTAAAACCGATTATGTACCACACGACGGTCGAGATATTGAGCTTGGTTTTGAAGAAGATGAGAAATTTCCAAAAGATTTTTTTGCTCAGGAGCTCTATCCTCTTAAAACCAAAAGTTGAGTAGTCTCGTAGGTATTTATACAAACAAAAAACCGAAATATGAACTACTCAAAATATGCATTAACTTTATTCATTGTATTAACTACCTATAGCTGTTTTTCAGCAAAAGGGCTTCCAATAAAAGAAGTAAAAGAAAATACGACTTCTAAAACACAAACTGAAACTACAACACTTGATCATTCTGCCTGGAACACCTTATTGCAGAAGTATGTAGCAGACCATGGTAACGTTGATTACAAAGGTTTTAAAACTGAATCTAAAAAGCTAAATGACTATGTTGATTATCTAGCGTCTAAAGTGCCTTCTGAAGATTGGAATATCAATGAACAATTAGCGTACTTCATCAATGTATATAATGCCAATACGATTAAATTGATTGTTGAAAATTATCCTTTAAAAAGCATCAAAGACATCTCTAATCCATGGATGAAAAACAGAATTAAAATTGGCAATAAAGACTATTCTTTAGCAGATATTGAAAACGGCATTTTGAGAAAAATGAATGAACCTAAAATTCATTTCGCTATCAATTGCGCCTCATATTCTTGTCCGAAACTTCTAAACACAGCCTATACATCAGAAAATGTTCAAGAATTGATGGAAAAAGCCACTAAAGAATTCATCAATAATTCTGAAAAAAATAAATTATCGGTCAATAATCCTAAGCTATCTGAAATTTTCAAATGGTATAAAAGCGATTTTACTGAAAATGGTTCATTAATAGATTATATTAATCAATATGCCGAAACTCCTATTTCAACAGAAGCAAAAATTGATTACATAGAGTATAACTGGGATTTAAATGATAAAAACTAAAGTGCCGTTTTTCTCGTATAGATGTATATGATAAGCATCATAATTCCTATATTAAACGAAGCCAAATCTATTGGAAATTTACTTTTTCATTTAATAGAACAGGCAACTCAACAACACCGTTTTGAAATCATAATAGTTGATGGAGGAAGCTCTGATGGATCTCAAGATATTGTTTCAGAATTTATATCAGGTCGATTGCAGTCAAGATCAAATAAAGACCTTTCAGATAATGTAACTGTTTCTTTAATACCTTCCGAAAAAGGACGAGCTAAACAAATGAATCTTGGTGCAAAAAAAGCTATTGGTCATATTCTATATTTCTTGCATGCGGATTCTTTTCCACCGAAAAACTACGATCAACTTATAATAAATGAAGTCAATAAAGGAAATCAAGCAGGTTGTTTCCGATTGCAATTTGACAGCAATCATTGGTGGTTACGATTAGCAAGCTGGCTCACCCAATTTTCATGGCGAGCATGCAGAGGTGGTGATCAAAGTTTATTTATTACCAATGCACTTTTTAAAGACATTGGAGGTTACGATGAAGATTACATCATATACGAAGACAATATGCTGATTAATGAATTGTATAAACGCAAACAATTTATTGTCATCAATAAAAAAATTCAAACGTCATCAAGATTATATGAAAAACATGGTGTTTGGAAATTACAATACCATTTCTGGAGTATCTACGTTAAAAAATGGTTTGGTGCTTCAGCCGATGATTTATACTTGTATTACAAAAAGCACATCAGTTAACGTTTATTTCTCCCTTGTTCATCTGGATATAAATCTTTCAGTGTATCACTTTGGAAGATTTCCTTTGTATCAATATCAATCGCAGATAGTTTCCCAGTAAAGGCTGCTCCTGTATCTATATTCCAAACATTGACGGCATGCATCGGTTTATCTTTATAGAAGTTGATTGTAGGTGTATGACCAATATAAATTTCAGAATAATGCTTCAAGCGATTTGGATATAATTCAGAATCTTTTCTAATTCTTTTATCCATAGTGATTGCCATTTCCCAAAGTGTGCGATCAAAATAAAAATTACGAAAGTTATATTCTTTCTCTACACCATGCATCGACGTAAACCCAGCATGAATAAACAATCGGTTTTTATCATCAATATGATACAAACTCATATCATCAAAAAAGTACAAATGCTGTTTCTTTTCATCTTCGGAAAATTCAGAATAACTTTCAACTGTTTCCTTTCCACCATGAGCCAACCAAACCGAATCACCTTGACCAGTTCGTAACCAATCTTCACACCACACATCATGATTTCCTTTAATAAAAATGCAATTGTTAGTCTTAGCTAGTTCTAATAAAAATTGAATTACCTGAGCAGATTCGCTCCAACCGTCAACGTAGTCTCCTACAAAAATCAATGTATCTTCATGAGTAACTCCAGCAACTTCCAACACCTGTTGCAATGCTTTTAATCCACCATGAATATCACCAATAGCAAGCGTTCTCATATTGTAAATTATTCAGATTTATAAAATGATTTAATGACAGCTTCCACAGGTTTATTTTGTGGTGTAAACTGATTGTCCTTTTCTCCTCCAGATGTATCATGATTATGAAACCACTTCCAAACAAAGCCTCCAGCAAACCAGTCTTCATGCCAAAATTCTTCAAAAAGTGCTTGAGTGGCATTGGCTTGACCTTCAAAATTTAGAGATTCAATGGTATGATCACTTTCCCAAGGCTCTTTTCCTGTATAGTCCATACTACGATAGCCATATTCTGTAAATAAAACGGGTTTATTATGTCTTTCAGAAAGTGATTTAATAACTTCTTTATGACTCTGCCATCCAGCTTTACACTCTTCTAGTGTTGGTGTTTTTTGATCACTTACTGGAAAATAGGCATCCACTCCAATATAATCAACATCGCTCCAGAAAGGCGTACGTTTAAATTCGTCCCAATTGGCTGCATATGTGAGTTTACCACCATAAACAGTTTTTATTTCTTGAATTAAATCAAGCCAATATTCTGGGCGTTCCTTAACGAAGTTTTCTAACTCTGTTCCAATACAAAAAATTTCTGCTTCAGTTTCCTGAGCTAATTCTGCATATTCCAAAATAAATTTAGTGTAGGTATTTTCAAGTGCTTTCCAGTTGTCTTCGGAAGACATTTTAATATCTCCCGTAAATTCGCCATGCCAAACCCAAATTTGAGGCTTAATCATAATTTTAATGTTTTTTTTCCTTAATTCATCAATATATTGCTTCGCTCCAGCTTTAGTTTCACCAAACCATTGCCTATCTGTATTATGAATAATTTCAGGATGGTCCAAATTTCGCATAAAACCAAAAGGCATAATAGCTGTATAATTAGCGCCAACTTTTGTAACAGGATTTATATGATTATCATCAATCGCATTAGGTGAAGCCACAAAACTGAGTCCGTTAATTTTTTCCTTTTGTACAGCACAAGACGTTAGTGTGAAAAACAAAACATAGAAAGTCAAAATTATTCTCATACCTAGAATTTAATCTTTAAATTTAAACAAATTGCCAATAGCGTTTAAGGTTTTAACAAAACCTTCGACAAAAGATTTAACTAACTAAAGCCTATGGATCACATCATCATCATTGGAAACGGAATTTCTGGTGTCACTTTAGCAAGACATATCAGAAAACTTTCAGATAAAAAAATCACCATCATTTCGGCTGAAACCGATTATTTCTTTTCTCGAACAGCGCTCATGTATGTTTATATGGGACACATGAAGTTTGAGCATACCCAACCTTATGAAAACTGGTTTTGGGAAAAGAATAGAATCGAACTCCTTAATGCCTACGTTGATGCCATTGATACTGATAATAAATGCTTAAAACTGGCAAATGGAGATGATCTAAATTATAACAAACTAGTAATTGCCACAGGAAGCAAGCCGAACAAATTTGGTTGGCCAGGTCAAGATTTAAAAGGCGTTATGGGAATGTACCACAAACAAGATTTAGAACACTTGGAAGTACATGCGCCAAACAAAGACGTTTGTAATCGTGCTGTTATTGTTGGTGGTGGACTTATAGGTATTGAACTTGCAGAAATGCTCAACTCCAGAAACATTCCTGTTACATTTTTAGTGCGTGAATCGAGTTTCTGGAATGGCGTTTTACCTGAAGGTGAAAGTGAAATGATTAACAGACACATAAAAAATCATCACATCGATTTACGCTTATCAACTAATTTAAGAGAAATAAAATCAGATGAACATGGTTATGTAAAATCGGTTATCATTGAAGAAACAGGTGAAGAAATCCCTTGTAATGTTGTAGGACTAACTGCTGGTGTTTCACCAAATATAGATTTTGTTAAATCTTCAAAAATTGAAACAGGAAAAGGTATTAAAGTCAACCGTTATCTGGAAACAAATATTCCAGATGTGTATGCTATTGGAGATTGCGCCGAACAGCACGAAGCCATTGGAAACCGAAGACCAATTGAAGCCGTTTGGTACACAGGACGAATGATGGGAGAAACCTTAGCTCAGACCATTTGTGGCAACCGAATACCCTATAATCCTGGACATTGGTTTAATTCGGCAAAGTTTTTTGATATCGAATACCAAACCTACGGATGGGTCTTTGGAAGCAAAGGCAAACCAGATTATGAAGCACATTTCCACTGGAAGCATGACGATGACACCAAATGCATAACAGTTGCTTTTCACCAAGACACCAATGAGTTTTTAGGCATTAATACCTTCGGAATACGTATGCGTCATGAGACGTTTGATAGATGGCTCACAGAAAAACGAGATGTTGATTATGTAATGAATCATCTTTCTGAAGCTAATTTTGATCCCGAATTTTATAAACGTTTTGAAAAAGACATTTTAAGAGCATACAATAACCAACTACAAACTGTATCATCATGAGCAACAAATTAAACTACAGCATGTCTTTAGCTAAACCAGATGCTCAAGATTTATCAAAAAAGCAAAAACTATCAGTTGGACTTGGAGTAATTGGTTTATTCATTTTAGTGTTGGCTTTATTTAATATTAAATTACCAAATTCAGTAACCTTTCTTACTTTAGCTTTATCATTTATTACAGTTGGTACTATTCTATTTGCTAATGATGCTTATCTTTCAAAATCAAAAGGGATTAAAAATGATGGTGTCTGGTTTAAATCTATATCTTCCAGAGGCACTTTAGGTTGGATTACCGGAATTGTCTTGACCTCATTTTACATCGTCCTTTATTTTTATGAAGGCCTTTTAGGAGCAGCAACAGATGGTGGAGAAAACACTGGATTAATTGCCTTATTTGATCCATTAAGTCAATTGTTAAGCGGAAGACCTGCAAGTCAATGGTTTGTTTACGGAACACTTTATACTATTGCTATTTTAGCATTTGGATATAAGTTTATTTTAAAGTATCGACATAATCGTTATGAGCAAATCAGAACGATTTCGGTCATGTTTTTTCAATTGGCTTTCGCCTTTTTAATTCCTGAATTCATGTATGTAATGAATTCTGATTTGCCTTACTATGATCTTAAAAATGTTTGGCCATTAAACTATTATAACTTTGAACAGTATCGTATTGATTCCTTTATTAATTCTGGAACCATAGGTATGGCGATGCTTATTTTCGGCATTGTATCCATTTTTGTGATAACACCAATATTAACTTTTAAGTACGGGAAACGCTGGTATTGCTCTTGGGTTTGTGGTTGTGGCGGATTAGCAGAAACTGCTGGAGATTCGTTCAGACATCTTAGTGATAAACGTCAGAGTGCCTGGAAAATTGAACGCTGGGTTATTCATAGTGTTTTAGTGTTTGTCGTTTTAATGACCACTGCAGTGATTTATACATATTTGGGTTATGATGCCAATAAATATTGGCTTACACGAGATGTGTTTTTATTCTCTGTTGTAGGCATTTTAACTTTAGTCTTTGCCTTAACTATGATTTTTAAGCGTCATGAATTAGGTAAAGATGCGAAATATGGAGCGATAGGGTATTTCGTAATTATTATGGCACTTGTTGGTTTTCATTTGTTGAGTTCGGAAACTAAATTATTTCTTTTCAAAGCCGAAACCTTACGATCAAGCTATGGCTTTCTTATTGGAGCTATATTTTCTGGAGTAATTGGTACGGGTTTTTACCCAATCTTCGGAAACAGAGTTTGGTGTCGCTTTGGTTGTCCGATGGCAGCCATTTTAGGATTCCAGCAACGGCTGTTTTCCAAGTTTAGAATTACAACGAATGGCGGACAATGTATTTCGTGCGGTAATTGTTCAACCTATTGCGAAATGGGAATAGATGTTCGCGCTTATGCTCAAAAAGGTGAAAATATTGTTCGTTCCAGTTGTGTTGGCTGCGGAATTTGTTCTGCAGTTTGCCCTAGAGGTGTACTAAAATTAGAGAACGACAGCATGAAAGGTCGTATTAATCCAAACGAAATCTTATTAGGAAATGATGTTGATTTAATGGATTTAGTAAATCAGAAATAAGATGTTGTATTTTTGCACCTTCAAACTAACTAAATGCCAAATATAAAAGTCATCATTCCTGCTTACAATGAAGCAGATTCAATAGCGCTCGTCATTAAAGATATTCCAGACCTTGTTAATGAAATTATTGTGGTGAGTAATAATTCAAATGACGACACAGAAATCAATGCAAAAAATGCAGGAGCAACAGTATTGACAGAATCGAACAAAGGTTATGGTTATGCCTGCTTAAAAGGCATGGATTATATTTCAAATCAAACTGAAAAACCAGATATTATCGTGTTTTTAGATGGTGATTACAGTGATTACCCAGAAGAACTCACAAAAATAATAGCTCCTATCCTATACGATGATATCGATTTTGTTATTGGTGCAAGAGTGAAAGACCTAAGAGAAAATGGATCGATGACTATTCCTCAAATCTTTGGGAACTGGCTAGCAACAAGCCTAATGACTTTATTTTTCAGAGCAAAATTTACAGATTTAGGTCCTTTTAGAGCTATCAAATACAATGCACTTTTGAATTTACAAATGGAAGACAAAACTTATGGATGGACTGTTGAAATGCAGCTAAAAGTGTTAAAGCAAAAATTAAGTTACATTGAAATTCCTGTAAATTACAGAAATAGAATAGGTGTCTCAAAAGTTTCAGGAACCATAAAAGGTGCTATATTTGCAGGCGTAAAAATCTTAGGTTGGATTTTTAAATACAGTTTAAAAAAATGATTCTTCAAACGACAATTATTGTCATTTATACAATAGCTATTGTACTGATTTTCTTGTATGCTCTGGCTCAGCTCAACCTGCTGTTTAATTACCTGTCTTCAAAAAAAGCAAACGATGATTGTGAGACTTTTGATTTATCTAAATCTGAAGAAGTGCCTTTTGTAACCATACAACTTCCTGTATATAATGAAATGTATGTTATGGATCGGTTGTTAGATAACATTGCCCTTATTGACTATCCAAAAAATAAACTGGAAATTCAAGTACTTGATGACTCCACAGATGAAACTATTGAGACCACAAGGGAACACGTAGAAAAAATTAAAGCACTAGGTCTCGATATAAAACATATTACCAGAACAGATCGAAGTGGTTTTAAAGCTGGTGCCTTAAAAGAAGGTTTAAAAATTGCTAAAGGTGAATTTATTGCCATTTTTGATGCCGATTTTCTACCAAAACCTAACTGGCTTAAACGTACCATTCCGTATTTTAAGGATGAACAAATTGGTGTTGTTCAAACCCGTTGGAGTCACATTAACCGTAACTATTCATTACTGACTAAAATTCAAGCCTTTGCCTTAGATGCGCATTTTACACTAGAACAAGTTGGGCGAAATAGCAAAGGTCATTTCATCAATTTTAATGGTACAGCTGGAATCTGGAGAAAAGAATGTATCATTGATGCTGGAAATTGGGAAGGTGATACACTAACTGAAGATTTAGATTTAAGTTATAGAGCACAACTTAAAAACTGGAAGTTTAAATATCTTGAAGACGTTGAAACACCTGCCGAATTACCTGTAGTCATAAGTGCTGCGCGTTCGCAACAATTTCGATGGAATAAAGGAGGTGCTGAGAATTTTAGAAAAATGCTTAAACGCGTCATTCAATCAAAAAACATTTCTTTTAAGACGAAAATTCATGGCTTACTTCACTTATTAAATAGTACCATGTTTTTAAATGTTTTTATCGTTGCCGTATTGAGTATACCCATGTTATACATTAAAAATGAATATGCTCATTTACGCTTTTACTTCTATTTTATGAGTTTTTTCGTCATGAGTACAGTCATCTTTTTTATTTGCTACTGGTTTATGTACAAACAAATTTATGGTAGTGGTTTTAAAAACTTCTTCAGCTACATAGCCATGTTTTTTACGTTCTTTTCTATAGCAATGGGTTTTTCTTTACACAACTCAATTGCTGTTTTAGAAGGTCATGTTGGTAAACGTAGTGAGTTTGTTCGTACGCCCAAATTTAATATCAGTACTATTAAAGATTCTTGGAAAGGCAACAAATATCTCAGAAAAAAACTATCACCTCACGTTATTTTAGAAGGTGCGCTAATGCTCTATTTTGCGTTTGGCTTGTACAGTGCTTTTGTTGTAGGCGATCAAGGTGGCGACTTTGGGTTATTTCCATTCCATTTGATGTTGTTTTTAGGTTTTGGTTACGTCTTCTTTAAATCGATATCTTCTAAAGTCTAAGATTATGCAATTATGGAAACTTAATAAGGTTCCTTTATTGCTCACGTTTGTCGGCTTGTTTCTCTATTGGCTTTTTGCTTATGATTTAATTCGAACTGAATATACGAAGCTGATCCTCTTGTATAGTTTGTTATGGATTGTATTTGGATTGCTTCTGAAATATTCAAAAAATAACATTAAGTTTTTAACTGGTATTGCATTTCTGTTTCGGGCAATTTTTATTCTTGCCATTCCGAATTTGTCTCAAGATTTTTATCGTTTCATTTGGGATGGACGTATGATTCTTGAAGGTCTTAATCCGTATTTGTTTACGCCTGAATCCTTTGTTCAAAACCAAGAATTTCCGGTTGCTCAAGCTGAAGAATTATACTCTGGAATGGGACAACTTAACGGAAGCCATTTTACCAATTATCCTCCAATGAAGCAATTGTGTTTTGTAATAGCAGGACTGTGTTCTGGACATAGCATTCTAGGTTCAGCTTTTGTATTACGACTTCTAATCATCGCAGCAGATTTTGGGACACTATACTTCGGAAAGCGCCTTCTTGAACGACTTAACCTTCCTATAAAAAACATCTTTTGGTACATCCTAAATCCGTTTATTATTATTGAACTCACCGGAAATTTACATTTTGAAGGCGTTATGATTTTCTTCCTGGTTTGGAGTTTATGTCTCTTGCATTCAGGCAAATGGAAATTAGCTGCTGTAGTATTTGCTTTGTCGATTTCGGTAAAATTGATTCCGTTGTTGTTTTTGCCATTGCTATTTTGGTGGTTCAAAGCGAATAAAAGTAGTGAGATTCTGAAACAAGTACAGCATGACGATAGTCCCAAGGTAAAACATACTATAAAAAACAAAAATGATATTTCGAACGCAATCGACGAATCTAAGGAACTTCTAGAATCCGCTCTCGATGACAACAAAAAAACCCAAATTGACATTAAAAAGTTAATAGCATTCTATGGTATCGTTGGCATGACAACGCTTATCTTATTTGCACCTTTTTATTCTTCGGAATTTGTAACAAACTATGCAGAAACTGTCGGACTCTGGTTTAGTAATTTTGAGTTTAATGCAAGCGTCTATTATCTTGCTCGTGAAATAGGGTATTGGTTTACAGGATATAATGAAATCGCCATAATTGGAAAAATCTTGGCCTTAGTAGTGTTTTTATTTGTAGTGGGATTGTCTCTCTTAAAACAACAACATACTATCAAAACCCTAATTACACATATGCTTTTAGCATTTGCTGTGTATCTATTTTTAAGTACTACAGTACATCCATGGTATATAGCAACACTTTTAATTTTAAGTGTGTTTACAAACTATAAATTTCCCATAGTTTGGAGTTTTATAATCATCTTAAGTTATTTGGCTTATATTAATCTCAATAGTGCAGATAAATCTGAAAACCTCTGGATTATTACGATAGAATATGTGGTGGTTTTTACAGTGTTTTTTTGGGAATTATTTAGAAAAAAGCCACTCATCAATTCATAAAAAAAGCCAACTTTAAAAAGTTGGCTTGATTATAATTTTTTGAGAAACTATAGCTTTTTTAAAGCTACTATCGTATAGGTTTCAATTTCGTCTTCATAACCATCATCATCTTTTAAAGTTTCAGTTGTTATGGTATAAGTCACCATAAACTTCGTTCCTACAAGTTTTTCTGATTGTAAATCGAACGACTTTAAAAGGGATTTATCAACTTCCTGAAACGTCATTGTGTATTCTTCGTCGTCCTCATCAATACCAATAAAATTGTAACCATAATCTTCTTGACCATCGTAAATTCCTTCAAATACTTCGGTTGAATTTAATGTAGCGAATGACGAAAAAGAGACAAAGCATACCATTAAAAAGCCAGCAATTAATGCAGTTTTTGTTTTCATTTTAATAACATTTAACGTTGTAAATAAGCATTGTTTTCTTCGGAGTTTTGCCACCTCAAGTCCGATAGTGCTTTTAGTAAAATCATCATGATGATTTACATGTGGAATAGTATATATACGTTTCTGAACGGTGAATAGACTATGACGTTAAGAGATTGTCACATCTAAGGCTAGCTTGTTACGCTCTAAAAATATTCTTTTGGTCTTTAAAACATTTAAACTCTAACATATAGTCGTTAGGATCTTTAATAAAATACGATTGATGTTCTCCAGCTTTGTCTTTCAAAAACAAGCTGTGATCTACAAGTTGTAATTTCTTTTCCTTTAGCTTTTTGTAAGTTGAATTCCAGGTCGTTTCATCAACGATGACTCCAAAGTGAAATGACGGTAAAATCTTTCCCTCGAAGACATAGTTTGGACTATTGAAATTAAATTTCTGGGCTTTAATAAATGTAAGTTGATGTCCGAATAAATTAACATCTATCCAGGTTTGAGAAGACCTACCAATTGTAGCTCCAACAATATCAGTATAAAAGTTTTTAGTTTCTTTTACACTCAAGCAAGGCAGAGACATGTGAAAAACAGTTTCCATAATTATCAGATTAAGACAAGTCGTCGATTTCTATAAAGTAATTTACAAAATTAAATGTTGCAAATTTCAAAAATTAATCTAAATCGTCATCCTCATCTTCTGAAGATAATTCAGGATCTTGAACCGCTTCAGGATCGTCATTATCAAAGTCTTCGTAATCGTCTTCATCGTAATTTTCCATAGTAACTTCTAGCTTGGTACTAACTTTGACTAAGTATTTTGTGTCTTCTGTAGTTACTTCAACGGCTTCAACAATTTCGTTATTAGCATTTCTGAACGTAATAATGTTATCATCATCATATCCATCAGGATATTTTTCTACTAATAATGCCAGGATTTCTGGAGTTAATTTTTTAAAATCAACAATTACTCGTTTAAGGTTTGCGTCTTTTTGTTTCATTTTTTAATAATCTTATGGAGCTTAAATTCATCCTAAATATACTATTTATTCTAGTACACGAATCACATTATAAAAATCTTTTCTTCTATCCTTGAGATTTTTTACAGCACCAAATGAGTGTAATTCTCTTAAAAGGCTTAAATCTACATCTGCCACTAATATCATTTCTGTATTAGTCGTTGCTTCTGCTTTTATACCATTACTAGGAAACGAAAAGTCACAAGGTGTAAATACAGCCGATTGAGCATATTGGATATCCATGTTGTTTACATTAGGCAAATTTCCTACACTTCCCGCGATGGCAACGTAACATTCATTTTCAATAGCTCTGGCTTGAGCACACAGTCTTACTCGTGAATATCCGTTTTGAGTATCGGTTAAAAACGGCACAAATAGGATGTCCATACCTTCATCTGATAATAGTCGGGATAACTCAGGAAATTCAGAATCATAACAGATTAAGATTCCTATTTTTCCAGCATCAGTTTCGAACGTATTCAATTTGTATCCAGGTTGCATTCCCCAAACTTTAGCTTCGTCTGGAGTGACATGGATTTTTTCATAACGTTCTGAGCTTCCATCTCTGCGACACAAATAGCCAACATTATACAATTTATCACCAATAAGTTCTGGCATACTACCAGTAATAATATTGATGTTATACGAGATAGACAATTGCTGCATTTTTTCAACAATAACCTTGGTATACTTTGCTAATTCTCTAATGGCATCTGGCTCATGCATATGATTGTATTTCGCCATTAATGGTGCATTGAAAAACTCTGGGAACAATGCAAAATCTGAGCGATAAGCAGCCACACTATCTACAAAATATTCAACCTGTTGCATTAATTCATCCAAGCTATTATACGTACGCATTTGCCATTGGATCAAACCTAACCTCACAATTGTTTTCACTGTACTTGCTTTTCGGCTTTTCTTCGTGTAATAAATGTTATCCCATTCCATTAAAACGGCATATTCATTTGAAGCGGTGTCACCTTCCAGGTAACCTTTTAAAACTCGTACAGGATGAAAATCGTTAGAAATTTGAAAATTTAAAACAGGATCATGAATCTCCTTACGCTTTACTTTTTCAATATATTCTTTAGGTGTAAATTGTTTATGCTTGTGGTAGTTTGGCATTCTTCCTCCAAACACAATTCCTTTCAGATTTAAGTTCTCACAGATTTCTTTTCGGTAATCATACAAACGTCTTCCTAAACGCAAGCCTCTGTATTCTGGCTTAATAAAAACATCTATTCCGTAAAGCACATCTCCTTTAGGATCATGCATTTTAAACGAATCACCTTTAATTATATCTGCATAGGTGTGATTGTCATCAATACTATCGTAATCAACAATCAGAGACAAAGCGCATCCTGCAATATTGCCATCAATCTTGATAACAACCTGACCTTCAGGAAAAATAGACGTTAACTGTTCTATATGATGTTTTTTCCAGTAGGAATCTAAAACACCGCCATAGGATTCAAGAGTTGCTGATTTTAACTCTTCGTAATCATCAACCGTTAAATATTTCAGTTCAATATTTTCAATCTTATGTTCTTCCATTACATATCCAGGAGATAAGCAAAGATTAAAGGTGCTACGATGGTCGCATCACTTTCTATAATATATTTTGGAGTATTGATATCTAATTTTCCCCAAGTGATCTTTTCGTTGGGAACAGCTCCAGAATAAGAGCCGTAACTTGTTGTAGAATCACTTATCTGGCAGAAATAACTCCAGAAAGGTGTATCAGTTCGTTCCATATCCTGATATAACATTGGCACCACACAAATAGGAAAATCACCTGCAATTCCTCCTCCAATCTGGAAGAAACCAATACCTTTTTCAGAATTATCAGTGTACCAATCGGCTAAGAATGTCATGTATTCAATACCAGATTTCATAGTACTTGCTTTCAATTCGCCTTTAAGTACGTAGCTGGCAAAAATATTTCCCATGGTGCTATCTTCCCAACCAGGACAAACAATTGGCAGGTTTTTTTCAGCAGCTGCATACATCCATGAATCTTTTAAATCAATTTCATAATGCTCTTCTAAAACTCCTGAAAGTAATAACTTATACATATATTCATGAGGCAGATAACGCTCGCCTTTAGCTTCAGCATCTTTCCATATTTTAACAATATGCTCTTGAATTCTTCGGAAGGCTTCTTCTTCAGGAATACAGGTATCTGTAACTCTGTTTAAGCCTTTTTCTAATAGTTCCCATTCATCCTGAGGCGTTAAATCTCTGTAATTAGGTACACGTTTATAGTGAGAATGTGCCACTAAATTCATGATATCCTCTTCAAGATTCGCTCCAGTGCATGAGACTATTTGTACTTTGTCTTGACGAATCATCTCAGCAAAAATCTTACCCAATTCTGCTGTACTCATAGCTCCAGCTAAGGACACTAACATTTTTGCACCAGAATTCAACTGATCTTCATAACCCTTTGCTGCATCAACCAAAGCTGCTGCATTAAAGTGTAGGTAATATTTTTCAATAAATTGTGATATACTTCCTTTAGTTGTCATCGTCGTCGTTATATTTTGAAAATTTGTTTACTCCTGAAGATGTATCATTAAAGTTACTATCGTAATCTTCTTCGATATCTTCATTTAAAAATTTATAAGTTAGCATTTTGTAATACAGTTTTGCCGCCAGAAAATCTGATGATTTTTCTTTAGGATTTGGGCATAATTCAACAATATCAAATCCGACAACATTTTTTTCTTCAAACACCTGACGTAAAAAGTCGAGTGTTTCATACCATAATAAACCTCCTGGTTCAGGTGTTCCTGTAGATGGCATAATTGAAGGATCAAAAGCATCTAAATCAATAGTAATATATACATTATCTGTCATTTGATCGATTGCAGAATCTACCCAGTTATCGTCCTCTGCCATTTCATGAGCAAAATACGTTTTTTCTTCATCCATGACAGTAGTTTCGATAATATCCATACTACGAATACCCACTTGAATTAGATTTGTAGATTGACTTGCTTCATACAAAGCACACGCATGATTACATTTACTACCATGATAAGATTTACGCAAATCGGCATGAGCATCTAATTGCAATACGGTTAAGTTATCAAAACACTCATTAAAGGCTCTAATAGTTCCAATAGAAATAGAATGTTCACCACCAAAAGTCGTTACAAATTTGTTTTTCTTAATATAGGTTTTTACGACTTGATGAACCGCATCAACCATTTGCTCAGGAGATGTATTTTCTGTAACAGGTTCAGCTAAAAACACACCTTGTTTATAAACTTCTGTTTGCGTTTCAATGTCGTAAAGCTCCATATTTTCTGAAGCATTTAAAAACGCTTCAGGTCCTTTATCTGCTCCTTTTTGCCAAGTACTTGTACCATCATATGGCACTGGAATTAATACAATTTTAGAACTGTCTAATTTAGAATATTGGTCTTCTATTCCTGCGTAAGTTTTATTGTCCATTATAACCTAAAATTTTAAGTAAGTCTTCACTTTTTTGTTGTTCACTAAATAATTTTGTGGTGATGTTTCCATGATCATCCTTGTTTATTAAAATATGTTTTGGTGATGGAATTAAGCAATGTTGTAAACCTCCAAATCCACCAATAGTTTCCTGATAAGCTCCAGTATTAAAGAAACCAATATATAAGGGTTTGTCTTTATTGTATTTCGGAAGATAAATAGCGTTCATGTGTTGTTCACTGTTGTAATAATCGTCGCTATCACAGGTTAATCCACCTAAAAGCACACGCTCATAGCTGTCGTTCCAGCGGTTAATTGGCAACATAATAAAACGTTTATTAATTGCCCAGGTATCTGGTAAAGTCGTAATGAAAGAGGAATTAATCATGTTCCACTTTTCACGATCATTTTGCTGTTTTTGATATAATACTTCATAGATGGCTCCACCACTTTCTCCAACTGTGAAACTTCCAAATTCAGTAAATATGTTTGGTACTTCAACATCTTCTTCTTCACAAACCAACTTAATTTGATTTACGATTTCGTCAACCATGTAGGCATAATCGAAATCGAAAGCCAATGAGTTTTTAATTGGAAAACCACCTCCAATATTCAAGCTATCCAGTGAAGGACAAACCTTCTTTAAGCTTGTATACACCTTTAAACACTTTGATAATTCATTCCAGTAATAAGCATTATCACGAATTCCTGTATTGATAAAAAAATGAAGCATTTTCAGCTCAACCTTTTTATTGTTTTGAATTTGATTCTTATAAAACGGAACGATGTTTTTATATCCAATACCTAATCTGGACGTGTAAAATTCAAATTTCGGTTCTTCTTCAGAAGCGATTCTAATTCCAACTTTATATTTACCTTTAATTTCAGCAGATAACAATTCAATTTCTTCATAGTTATCAATAATTGGGATGGCATTTTTATGACCATTATTAATCAGTCGAGCAATGTTGGTCACATATTGAGCACGTTTAAATCCGTTGCTAATTACAAAGGTTTTATCTGTAATTTTTCCTTCGGCTTTTAAGCGTTCAACAATATCAATATCAAATGCTGAAGAGGTTTCGATGTGAATATCATTTTTCAATGCCTCATCTAATACGTGTTTAAAATGCGAACTTTTTGTGCAATAGCAATAGTTGTATTTGCCTTTATAGTTGTTATTTTCAATCGCATCAGCAAACCATTGTTTTGCACGATTGATATTATTGGAAATTTGAGGCAAATAGGTGAATTTTAATGGGACTCCATACTCTTCAACCAATTCCATAAGATTGATGTCATGAAATTCTAGAGTTCTATTTTCTAATTTGAATTCAGGTTGTGGAAAATCAAAAGTTTGATTAATTAAATCTATATATTTAGTGTTCATTATGAGTTTTAAAATTAAAAGTATATTATCTAGATCTGTTTGGTGTTAAATCTGAGATAACTTAATAAAAAAAAATGAGATAATTGTTAAGGTAACAAAATCTTTAACTGATAAATCTTATCAAACTTGAATCTGAGGATGAGTCGTAGGAATAAAGCCAAACAAATGTTGGCTCATTAAAATGTAGTAAGCGGAAGTTAGCTCTAAAATTCGGTGACTTAATCTATAAGCTGCTTTTGAATATGACTTCCTAATTTTCAAAAGCCCGAACATAAAAACACGTTTCAATTTGTTCAGCTAAATGCATAGCAAAAGTAATTTATTTTTTAATACACCATACGTTTTTATGTTTTTTTTGAAAAAAAGTTAAAAATCTTATTTTTTTACAATTTCAGTGTATCTTAGACTCATTGAAAAGTGGGTTTCACTAAGTGGAACAATTAGATGACTAGACGTATGTTGATATCAAACCATACATTACCTAGATTTGATAGAAACAAAATTATTATATTATGAAAACACAAGTATTACCACTACAGCACAAAGCAGATTTAATATCGAATAGAATGGTTCAATATTTACTGATTGGACTCTTAATGATTGCTTCTGTAGCATTCAATTCGACGTATGCTCAAACTACAACAAAAGCTGAAATCAATGTAAAAGGCATGGTTAGTGACGAAATCGGACCATTAACTGGTGTAAATATTGCACTCGAAGGAAGTAACGTTGGTGCTATTACTGACACAGATGGCACTTTTATTTTTCCTAAAGCATTACAACCTGGTGATGTTTTGGTCTTTAGTTACTTAGGTTATGAAACTCGAAGAATTAAAATTAAAGAGGATACCAGATTTTTAAATCTTAAAATGGTTTCTGAAGCCATAGACATTGTTGGAGCTGTTGCAGTTGATAAACCCTACAAGTCGAAACGTTCATTTTAAATCCTTAAAGTCTAGTTTCTATGAAAACATTCGGACTTTTTATAGGCATTTTAATGACCATTCAGGTTCATGCACAACTTTCAGATTTTGAACATATTGATTTCAAAAAAGCAGACAGTATTGCATTGGCTCACAAAAAGGCAAACCTTAAAAACTTACCTGAGTTAGCACGTAATTTAACCATAAACCTAGATACAGAAGTTGAAAAATTTAGAGCCATCTATATGTGGGTGTGTGCTAATGTCGCGAATGATTATAGGTTGTATTTAAAAAACAAAAAGAAAAGAGAAAAGTTTGAAAACGACAGTCTTAAGTTAGATGCCTGGAATGAGGATTTCAAAAAGAAGTTATTCAGCAAACTTAGAAAACGGAAAAAAACCATTTGTTCTGGTTATGCTTATCTGGTAAGTGAACTCTCAAGATTATCCAATATTAATTGTAAAATGGTAAATGGTTTTGGAAGAACCAGCACAACTACAATTGATAATTTTAATGCACCTAATCACTCATGGAACGCTGTTAATCTTAATGGCAAATGGTATTTAAGTGATCCCACTTGGGCCAGCGGAATTGTGCATCCGTTTAATTACGGATTTAAGTTTAATTACAACAACGGACTCTTTCTTACGAATCCGGAATTTTTCGCAATGACGCATTATCCTATAGAATCTAAATGGATGCTTTTAGATACAGAGATCCCTTCGTTTCAATCTTTTTTAGAAAATCCAATTATGTATGGCAAAGCGTATAAGCATTTAACTGCTCATCATACACCAACAAAACTGAACAATACGATTAAGAAAAATGAAACTATAGTTTTTAAATATGAATTGTTAGAGCCCATTGATAAAAATGAGATTTCATTTATAAGCGATAATGGCTTTAATACCACAACTGTCAAACCTTCTTCTATTGTTATGGATAATTTGTCTTTAACATTAGAATATAAGTTTGATCAAACAGGTTATTTTGATACGCATTTTGTCATCGGAGACGATTTGATTGTTAGCTATACGTTTAAGGTTGAGAATTAAAATTCTACAACATCTTCAACGTATTAAGCTCTTGTTCTGTAAGATGTTTCCAGTGACCACGTGGTAAATCTTTTTTGGTAAGGTGAGCAATCGCTACACAATCTACACGAACTATATCATACTTTAAATGATCAAAAATGGTATGAAGAATGGTATTTCCTGTATTCTTAATTTTAAGTCCGATTTTAGATTTAGGAGCATCTTCGATATAACTGATTTCTTCGACTGGAACCAATTTTCCTTCAACTTTAATCCCTTCCTGAATTTTCTTTAAGTCTTCAAACTTTAAATTTTTATCGAGTTCAATTTCGAATAAGCGCTCCACACCATTTTTAGAATTTGTGAACTTTTTTACAATGTCATCATCGTTTGTAAACAACAACAAGCCTGTAGAGTTTCGACCTAGACGTCCTATTGGTTTTATTCGTGCAGTTGTTGCATTCGCTACCAAATCCATTACTGTTTTTCCTTTGCTTTCACTTGTCGTGGTTGCAAAACCTTTAGGCTTATTCAACAATACGTAGGTTTTCTTTTCTGGATTGATTCGAGCGCCATCAAATCTTACTTCGTCATCTAATTTTACCTTATAACCCATTTCGGTAACGACCTTACCGTTTACAGTTACGCTTCCAACTGAAATATGCATATCAGCATCACGTCTTGAACAAATTCCAGAATTTGAAATGTATTTATTTAGACGTATTTCATCAGGATTGGATGGTTTCGAGGGTTTTGAAGGCTTAGCCGCAAAAGGCTTCTTTTTTATAGGTGCATTTCCTCTGGCTAGACTATTGCTTTTAGCATTATCACGTCCTCTACCTGATTTTTTATTGGTAGGTTTACTTGTTCCTCTTCCTGAAGGTTTCCCTTTCCCGCTTGCTCCTTGATGTCTGCTCATAATGACTAATTTTTCGCAAAGGTAGTATATTAGTCTTTACGAATCGAAATATTCTGAAGTAGTTTAAAAATGGTTATTTAGGAATTAAATGCGATTTAAAACCACATTCACATTAATTAAAACAATTGAAAATACACCAGCTAAAATGATGAATTTTAAAATATTATGTAATATTAGATAATGTATTTTAGTATTTGACCTCCAAAGTAATAGTAAAAAAATAAGGAGTAAAACCACAGATAAGTAAAAGAAGATATACATATGTCCGACGTCAAATTGATTTAAGAGCAAATACACTGGAATACTTGTTAATACGATCAAAATTGTCAGCATTAACTTTGAAGCTTTTTCACCATAAACTACTGGAATTGTTTGATAACCCAACAATAAATCGCCTTTCATGTTTTCTAAATCTTTAGTCAGTTCTCGCATCGAAATCATTAGGAATAAGAATATGGCATGAACAAAGATGACCGATTCAAAGTTTTTATAATATAGAAAAATAGCAAAAAATGGCGTGATCGTTAAAATAGCTGATGTCAGGTTTCCAATAAACGGAAGTTTTTTTAATTTATGTGAGTAGAACCAGATTCCGAAGATATAAACTGAGAAAAACACTACAGCATTAAACGACACATAACTTGCCATGATGACAGCCGAAAAATTGAGCACAAAGTAAAAAGACAGTTTTGTATTTTGACTAACCAACCGATCTAATTTAGATTTGTTAGGACGATTGATTAAATCCTTTTCTGAATCGTAAAAATTATTAATAATATAACCTCCAGCAATAGTTGCTGCCGAAGCCAACACCAGCATTAACAAGTTTAAATCTAATAGAACCACTTTTAAAGGCTTATCATGAGCTAGGATGTAAATGGATGCCAAATATTGAGCTAGGACAATTACGAGAATATTATAACCGCGAACTACAGAAAACATACTAAAGAATTTGAGTAGAATGTGTTTCTGTTTACGAGATAACATAAGTCTTTTTTTAGACTCTTCGACAGCGCTCAGAGTGACAAAATGAAGATTTAAAAATTGTAGACTACTTCAAGTTTGTAGTCTTTGAGTGATTGTCTAGCCGTATCAATATCTTCAGTAAATCCTAAGATATAACCACCACCACCAGAGCCACATAATTTTAAGTAATACTCATTGGTTTCAATTCCTTTTTTCCAAAGTTCGTGAAATTGTTGAGGAATCATTGGTTTAAAATGGTTTAAAACCACCTTAGACAGCTGTTTCGTGTTTTTGAAAAGCGATTTCACGTCTCCTTTCAAGAAATCATCTACACAAGCATCTGTATGTTTAATAAATTGATCTTTAAGCATGCTCCTGAATCCTTCTTGTTTCATGTTTTCCATGAAAATACGAACCATTGGAGCAGTTTCACCGATAATTCCTGAGTCTAATAAAAAGACTGCACCTTTACCTTCGGTTTGTTGCGCTGGAATTCCTGTAGCTTCAATATTATCTTTTGAATTGATTAAAATCGGAATACTTAAATAGCTGTTTAAAGGATCTAATCCTGAAGACTTTCCGTGGAAAAACGATTCCATTTCAGAAAAAATTGCCTTTAGTTTTAATAACTTATCTCGAGTTAAGTTTTCTAGAACTGTGATTTTATCATTTGCATATTTATCGTAAATGGCAGCTACCAGAGCGCCACTGCTTCCTACACCATAACCTTGAGGAATAGAAGAATCGAAATACATGCCTGCCTCAACATCGTTGGTTAAGGTTTCAATATCAAAAGTCACCAGTTCAGCATCAATATCTTTAAGATAAGATACAAATCGTTCTAAACTTTGATTAGATTTTATCGCTTCCTGAGACGGATTTTCATCAGTCTTCAATGCACCATTATAGAAATTGTAAGGAATAGATAAACCTTTGGAATCTTTTATGATTCCATACTCACCGAAGAGTAAAATTTTTGAATAAAAAAGTGGTCCTTTCATGAATTTCGAGCCATTTGCTTTAACAAATATACGGATTATTATGCTACTTAGTTTACAATCAACCGTTAACTATATGATAAATTATTGATCTTCAATTACCAATTGTTGCGCACCAAAACCGATTTGATCACAAATATAATGTCCGTTTTGACAATAGGCAACTAATTCAGTTTTAATAAATTCGAGCACAATATCCTTTTCATTTTCAGGATACAAGACATGAACATTTGCTCCTGCGTCTAAAGTAAAACAAACTTTGGAGTTGGTTTTATTTCGATATGCCCAAATTTTATTGATAATTTCCAATGTATTGGGTTTCATCAAAATGAAATATGGCATGCTGGTCATCATCATGGCATGGAGCGTTAAAGCTTCACTTTCTACGATTTTAATGAAGGCATCAACATCGCCAGTTTTAAAGATACCGATTAGCGTAGATAAATTTTCGTGTGCTTGTTTAAAGCGACGTTCAGCATAAGGATGATCATGCATTAAATTATGTCCAACAGTACTACTGACTTGCTTTTCACCTTTATCAACTAATAAAATAGTGTCTTGATAGTTTTTAAAATTCTGATGCACTTCATAAGGGTACTTTACTCCGAATAAGTCTGAACTACCTTCAATATCTTTGTGTGTTCCCCAAACTATCAGATCACCTTCAATACTTCTGCAAGCACTTCCAGAACCTAATCGCGCTAAGAAGGAGGCTTTTTTGTTGTAATAGGATCTTTCGACTGCGCTTAAAGTGACATCAGACAATTCCATTTCAATACTAACGAGACATAATGCCAAAGCACTCATTCCAGACGCTGAAGATGCAATTCCAGAGCTATGAGGAAAGGTATTAGAGGTTTCAATTTTGAAATGATAGTCTTTTAAAAACGGCATATACACTTCAATGCGTTTAAAAAAGGTTGCAATTTTCGGTTTGAAGCTCTCTTTTAATTCACCCTCTAAAAACACATCGAAGGAAAAATCATCAAGAGTTTCTTTTTTTGAAAAACTAAGCGTTGTAATAGTTTTACAGTGGTCTAGGGTAAAACTTATAGATGGGTTTTCAGGAATTTGATTGTCCTTTTTTCCCCAGTATTTTACTAATGCAATATTACTTGGTGATGACCACGAGATGGTGCCACGCTCTATTTGCTTAGTAACTGACTTTAATTTAAAATCCAATGATATTTTTTTTTCAAAGATAAGTGTTTAGATTGATATGTAGTGTTGTAAAACATTTGAAGAATAACTTTGATTCTAAATTCTTGCTATTAAACGCTAACAAAATTGAGTGTTATTTATCTTTTAAGAAATCCTAGGAATGAAAACAATTCTTAAAATGTTATTAATTAATTTACTACTCATTTCTTTTGTCAGTTGTGGGCAAAAAGAGTTGAGGAAGCTTTACGTATTTTAAAGATTAATAATAACGAATCCAAAGTCAGCAAATACTTATGACAGCTAAGGTGATGTTCTATTAATAAAAGCAAATTCTTTACAAGCTCTTGAAAATTTCAAAATAGCTTATAATAGGAATCCTTACTTTAACTTGACATGAGATAAAATTTTGTTATTTGAAACTGAATTATATTGATCTGACTCCATACGACTAAAACATTAAACATGGTTCGAGTCCGACATTGGTCTAATCGAATTAGAACGTTTGCAAAGTTGTTATATTAATTTCCGTTAGTATTAGCAGCTACCTCTTCTTCTGAAGGCTCTAGCTTGGTCATTTTATCACGTTTTACTTTTAACTGATCTAATGTATCCAAAACAGGATTATGAATTTTATTAACTTTTTGATTTTCATTATTCGCATTGAAGAACATTCCTTTCTCTTTTGGCTGCCCATAAAGTTCTGGATTAAGGTATTTCCCGTTGCGTTCTCCTTCCTTAATTACAACGACTTCTCTTTGTTCTGGGTTTTGTTTTAAATATGGATCATTTCTTTCAGACGTAATTTGCCAAGACACTTTTTTATTAGGCTCACCACCAGCAATTATAAATTTGCCATTGCTAATTTCTGATTCAATATAAAGATTAGGCATTGCTGCCCCAATTGGTGTTAATTGATATGAAGGATTTTTATTTATACTATCGTAATAATCAGGAAGATTTACTACAGCCTTTCCATTAGCATCAAAAATCTCAGTACCTCTATACATGTTTAAAACTTCATTAGATTCTATTGAAAAATGTTTCAATATTTTACGCTCTGGATCTTCTGGATGATCAATAGTAAAAGTTTTTACTCCTGTCGCACCACTATCTCCAACAGAAAACATTCCGTACCAACCTCCTTGTCCTATAGAACCAATTCCCCAACCTGCCGCAGGAACAGAAAAACCAAAAACTCCAACATGATCAGCAACATCAGTCCCTGTGTAAGCAAAATCTGCAACATAAGCTGTTCCCACAATTGTATTATTCTGATTTTCACCTATAATAACAGAGCCACCACCTTGGGATGTTGCAAAAATTACAGGATCGTTATTTCCTGGATTATTAACATTGAATTCTGCATTTCTCCCTTGTAATCCTTGGTGATTAACTATGACGCCTACTCCATTACCATATTGAGTTCCTGCTAAGATGCCACCATACACTAATCCTGCACCAGTTGGTGTATTAGTATAAACATCAGATAACAAAGAAAAACTATCGCCTCCACTCGTGGGAACTGCCGGATTATTTGTCGCATTAACATAAACTCCTGTGCCATCTTGAACTTCTAAGTTTATATACTCAGCTACACCTCCATTTTGAGAAAGATCTTGAAAAATTCCTAATGTCGATGTCCCTTCCAGTAGATTATAAATAGCGCCTCCAGAACCTGTAATTTGATTAAATAAACCATATCCTGTTCCAGTAGGGTTAACATAAATTCCATCATTAGCACCATTTTGAAAAACAGCCAAACCTATTGCTGAACTAGTTGGGTCCATTAGAATATCTAACCCTCGTGCATTGGCACCTGTACCAATTTGTGATATCTGAAGTGCTGGAATATTATTAGCGGTATTTAGCGATTGCAGATTTAGGCTTCTACCCAAACCAAAATTTCTTAACCAGATGGAAGAACTACCATTTGAAGTATTGTCATGATTAACTTGAAGAGCATTTCCAGTGGCTGCAGGTGCAACTATATCAACCTGAGCGTCTGGAGTTGTTGTTCCTATACCTACCTGTGCAGTAATAGACCAGCCAAATAATAGAAATACTACTAAAATATTTATTTTTTTGAATACTGATTTACAATTTGTCTTCATGATTTTCATTTTTATTTATATAAAGATAAACAACTAACTGAAAATCAAACAAATAATTCGTTCAACTCTAAATTTCATCTATAAACTCATTTCTAAGAGTTTCATCAGTGTTTTATAATTTCTAGAGGTAGCTGTAAGATTGAGTTTCTTCTCAAAAAAATTCATGTTAAATTTAGAATTCCCATATCCTATTGAAGAATGAAAGTAAAGACAATCGTTGATGATGACAAATTCTTCATTTTGAAAGGTTTTTTCTGAAACCTCTTCAACCAGATCTTGTTTAGGAATAGTACTCAACATGATAAAATAACTTGTTTCCTTTTTTTCTTTTGAAAACGGACAAGCATTGAACAGAGCTTCTAATTCTTGTCTTGTTTTAGCTATCACTGGAACTTCAAATCCGAAATGAGCACAAATTAATTTTTGAATTCTAATCTCAATTTCTTTTGTATGTGAAATCGACGATTGTAAAATTATATTGCCACTTTGAATGTAAGTCCGCACATTTTCAAAACCTGATTTCAAAAGTAATTCTCGCAGTTCAGCCATTGGTACTTTTTTATGTCCACCAACGTTGATTCCTCTTAATAATGTGATGTATGTATTCATGTCAAGACTTACCTCCTAATAAGAGAGCAAACTCTTGCGAGATAGCTTTAGCAGCAATATAAGCTCCAGACCAGGCATTTTGAAAATTAAATCCGCCAGTTATGGCATCAATATTCAAAATTTCACCTGCAAAAAAAAGATTACTGTAAAGTTTACTTTCAAAAGTTTTGAAGTTAACTTCTTTAAGATTAACACCTCCAGCTGTGACAAATTCTTCTTTAAACGTACTTTTACCAGTGACTTTAAATACAGCTTTTGTAAGCTGAGCGGCCAACTGTTCTAATTGTGATTTATTTAAATCTGCCCAACGCGTTTCGTTAGTCATACTTGAGGCTAACACCAAATTATGCCATAAGCGCTTTGGTAAATCAAACTGAGTTGATTTATACACCGTTTTTTTGGCCATTTCTTGTTTTAATGCTTTAAGCTGGTCTAAACAATCTTCAAAAGATTGTCTAATAAAATTGATTTCTATGTCGAATTTATAATCGCGTTTGGCTAATTCAATAGCTCCAAAAGCAGATAACTTCAGTATGGCAGGTGCGCTCATTCCTACATGAGTAATTAACAATGGACCTTCGCTATACAAGTTAGAATCAACAACAGCAACTTCAACATGTTGTGCCACAACACCAGGAATATCTTTGATACGTTCATCGTTAATATCAAAGGTAAACAATGATGGAACGGGTTGAGAAATCGTATGACCTAATTCTTCTAATACATTCCAGATTTTAGGATTGCTTCCTGTTGCGATGAGTAGTTTTTTACAAGAAAAATCACCTTGATTTGTTTCTAAGAGAAATGTTTCTTGTGTGTGAGATGCTTCGACTTCACTCAACATGACATCTTCACTTAAACGAATAGATTTAACAGAATGATTATACAACACTTGTACATTATGCTTTTCAGCTTCTTTTAGAAAACAATCTACTATGGTCTGAGACGTATTTGAAACAGGAAACATTCTCCCGTCCTCTTCAATTTTCAATTCGACGCCTCTCTTTTCAAACCAATCAATTGTATCACCTGTCATAAACTGATGAAAAGGTCCTAACAATTCTTTTTCACCTCTTGGATAATTCAATACTAATTCTGAAGGAATAAATTCAGCATGCGTCACATTGCAACGTCCTCCACCAGAAATTTTCACTTTCTGAAGTCCTTCTTTACCACGTTCGAGAATCGCAACTTTTATAGCAGAGTTTTGTTCTGCAATATTAATAGCTGCAAAAAAACCTGCAGCTCCTCCTCCAACAATAATGACATCGTATGTATTCATATTACATCGGGATTATCAGAAATAATACCATCAACACCATACGCTTTCATACGTTCAATAGTGGGCTGGTCATTGACTGTCCAAGTTAATACTTTAAAGCCTTTTTCTTGAGCTAAACTTACATTATCTTTTGTTACTAATGCTACATTAGGATGAATCGCAAACGCATTTATAGTTTCAGCAAAATCGATGGCATCTACAACACTTGCCTTTGTAAGCACACCTAAATGCAATTGATTGTTGAGTTTATATACTGTTGCTAATTCTTGGTGCTGAAAGCTTGAAATTATAAATTGATTTATGTTCCAATCTCTAGCTTTGATATACGTCTCAATTGTTTGACAGGTTCCTGTAGCTGTATTCCTTCCTTTAAGTTCAATGTTGAGAATGCAATTTTTATCAACGACACCGAGAACTTCGTCTAAAGTTGGAATCTCATATTGGTCATTGATTTTAAGTAGTTTTAATTGTTTTAAGGTGTGTTTAGCCACCTCTCCTGAACCATTAGTCATTCGATCCAAAGTAAAATCATGAAAGACCACCAACTCTCCCGAAGCGCATTTATGAACATCTATTTCAATGGCATCTACTCCTAATTCTAAAGCTTTCTGTATGGAAGCAATGGTGTTTTCGGCGACATACGTTTTTGCACCTCTGTGGCCTATTTTTAAAACTTTTTTTGACATTATTTAGGACGCATTAAGCCTTCCTGAGCAACAGAAGCGATTAAAACACCTTCTCTGGTAAATAAATTTCCTTTTGCAAAACCTCTGGCATTGGACGTGTTTGGAGATTCGATAGAATATAATAACCAATCGTTATAATCAAAATCTCTAAAAAACCACATGGAATGATCTAAACTCGCTGTCTGCGTATTATTCCAGTTGGCTTTACTCGCATGCCTATTCATTGCTGAAGTTAATATATTATAATCTGAAATATAGGTTAATATTTGTTGTTTATCACTTCTACTTAAGCTGGACACATCGCCTTTTAATTTAACCCAAACATCAGTAAAAGGTGGCAAATCTTTTTTATTTAAAGGATTTGCTATTTGAGTAGGTTTGAATTCGATTGGACGCTCAATTTCAAAAAAACCTTTTATTCTACTCGGAAGCACATCGCGATATGTTTCTAATAAGTCTGTCCAACTCATCAATTCGTCAGGTAATTTGATATTAGACTTCATCTCAATCTGATGCTCATAACCATCTTCCTGCTTGTGAAAGGATGCAGATAAAATGAATATAATTTTTTCATTTTGTTGGGCTGTAACACGACGTACTGAAAAACTCCCACCATCTCTAATAATGCTCACGTCATATATTATAGGAATTTCTAAGTGACCGGGTTCTAAGAAATATGAATGTAAAGAGTGTAAAATTCTTCCATTTGTAATTGTTCGGGTTGCAGCATTTATAGCCTGAGCTAGTACTTGTCCGCCAAAGACATTCGGACTGCCTACTGTTATACTGAATCCTTGGAATTTTGTGTCTTCAATTTGAGTTAACTGAATTAATTGTAATAAATCACTGGCTGAGTTCATAAAGAAAAACTTATTTTTTCAAAGCTAAAAAAATGTACATTCTAATAGACTGCTAATTTAAACTTTATAATTAGTTTAAGATTTTTAACTTTTAGTTTTACGGTAGCATTCCTATATTTCGATTTATGAAAGCGTATTTAAAATTTCTTTGTTTTGGACTTTTTTTTATTTCTTGTAAAACGGGCAAACTTGATGCTTTGGCAGACATATCATCGAGCTTAAATGAAATTTCAGCCATAGAAAAAACAAGCCATTCAGATGTGTTATGGGTTATTCAAGATGCTGGAAATAACAATCATTTATACGGATTAAATCTGAAAGGGCAAATCGTAAAAGATATAATCGTAAATAATGCAGAAAATACAGACTGGGAGGATTTAACGTCTGATGCTGATGGTAACATTTATATTGGCGATTTTGGAAACAACAGTAAAAAACGAACTCAATTTACTATTTACAAGGTACTTCAACCTGACAAGGCATCCTCCTCTGTTGAAGCAGAACAAATTAACTTCACGCTTCCTAAAAAAATGGATTCAGAAGATTTTGAATCGTTTTTTTTACATAATGGTATGTTTTATCTTTTTAGTAAAGATCATAAAACTTGTGAGCTAATTAGAATACCTAACAAACCAGGACATCACGTCGCGAGTTATATTTCGAAAGTAAAACTGAAGGGTAAACATGTTAAAGTAACTTCCGCAGATATTAGTGATGATGGAACTACGGTCGTGTTACTTAATCATGATAAACTTTGGAAATTAACCAAATATTCTGCTGACGACTTTTTTAGTGGAACTTTAGAAGATTTCACTTTTGAACATGATACTCAAAAAGAAGGAATTTATCTCATCAGCAACAATGAGGTTTTAATAACCGATGAACGAAATAAATATGACGGAGGATATATTTATCGTTTTAACATTAAATAGTTGGATGCAAAAATTTAATTGCTTTTACATCGGCATCAGTTTTAATGTTCTCTAAGGCATCCTCATACAAATTTTCAAGTTCTTGTTTGATAGCATCCTTATATATCTCCAATGCCATAGTCTCACTTTTATAAAGGTAATTCAGCATAAAAAATAGCTTTTGTACAATGACAATATCATGTTTACAATAGGTCCTCAATGCTGCCATCACCTGAAATAACAAATCTTTAAAATCGACTGTACTAACTTTTAAGATTGGAGAAGAATTCTCGTCACAAATGATACTTGTATTACTCTTTTGTAGTCTTAGTGCAAACAATTCAGTGAGATAATCAATAGCATTTAAGGCAGTTCCTGGATCATTAATTCCAGGTGACATCGCCTTCACAGCGATTTCAGTTATCTGTTTAAAAGCTAGTACATAATTGTCTTCAATTAATTCGCTTTTTGAAAACAATAATGATGACAGAATTTCATTTAAAACGTTATCATCCAAATCCTGATTCACTTTTAAAATGGGCAATTCTTTTAACACATAAGAGCCTTTAAGGGGTAATATTTCTAATTTCATCTGCTCTCTTTCCGTAATAATGGTTAGTGCTTTGATACTGATATCCTGAAAATACCCAGAATTATTTGAGCGAATGGTTTTCCAATTGGACGTATCTGGAAACTCGTTAATATTAGTGTTTTCAGAATCGATAAGCTTATTTAACCGCAACTTGGCAGTGTTGAATATACGATCCATGATATTATTGACCTGGATTTCCTGAGATATTGAATGAATAAAATAAATAAAAGCACCCAAACACAATGTCATTAATACGATTGCGAGTAAAACTGAAAACCCTGGCAACTGATATTCATTGCCATTGGGCTCAATAGATACCAAAGTGAAAATACAGTATAATAATGTTGAATTGTAAATTCCAAGAATAATTTGATGTCTTCTATTAGAAATCAATCCTGGAAGCACTCTCGGAGAGAAATTGCTAGACGCCTGATTGAGCAAAATCATAACAAGCGAAAAACTAAACACCATGATTGATATCAAACCAGCAATGAAAGTAGTTAATAAACTCCTTGCGGTTTCAGTATCATTAACCACTAGAACAGGAGCGTGTTCTAATAGATAAGTCGATACACCTTTACTTTCAAAATAATACATTAATAGCGCAAAAAGCAGTCCGCTAAGACTTAACAGAGATGGGTAAAATGCAATTTTGCTCTCTAGTTTTAGAATGTACTTAATGGTATTACTGACATATTGTTTCATGATATTCTAAAAGTTCAGACCAAAACCGAATGAAAAACGTAAGCCTTCTACACTATTAAAAAGGTTGAATGTTCCGGATAAACTTTCAGCAGCTGTAATCCAGAGTCCTCCTCCGTAATCGTTATGCCATTTATCAGAAAAATCACCTTTAAGCCAAACTCTACCCACATCAAATCCGCCAAATACGCCAATTTGCAATGGTAATGTCCTCGTCTTAAAAGAGTTGAAACTATATCTTAAATCTGCACTACCAACTACTGAATTTTTCCCTGTAAAACGTTCGGTTCTAAATCCTCTCAATCCATTTCGACCACCAATATTTGCGGCTTGATAAAAAATTAAATCGTCTCCAACTCTCACTTGAGCTCTGGCATCTGTCTTTAAGACAAGCTTCCGGTTTCGGGTTAAGGCATTATAAAATCCTAAATCAGAATTGAGATATCCATAAGTGTTTTTTGTGTCTTTAAATTCAGTTTTACCACCAACATTTATGAGGAATGTCATTCCGCGTGTAGGATTTAATTTATTGTCAAAACTTTCATATTTATATTCAGCTTCAAGAGCTCCAAAAAGACGTCTTTCATAAAATTCATTAAAAGACGAAGGTACTAGTTCAGTAATGAATCGGTTTGGAGTATTGTCAATTTCAATAGCTTCAAAAATTGCTCTGAATCCATAATCACTACCAAAGTTTCCTTTTTTCAAAATACCAGCTTTTGCCATGTAAATACTGGTTTTAACACGATTGTAATCCAAATCTAACTCATCATCATTATTTACTGTTTCATTTCCGTAGCCAAAAAAGTTATTAGTGAAATTTTCAGAGGTAAATTGTCCTCCGACATGCAAATTCCAATCGTTCATGATATTAGCAAACTCGCCGTCATAAATAAGTGAAAAGCCACTTGTAGCAAAGAAATAACCACCTCTAAAGCGATGTTGTTGAGAATATGGGTTTCTCTGGAAACCATTTTTAGTTTTTACAAATTGCAGGCCTAGAGAAATGCCATCATCTGGATTAAATGCAATTGCAGGAGTAATCACGCTGGTGTTAACAATATGTTTTTGAAAATCGAATAAATTGAGTTTATAAACATCAGTCAATCTAATCGTTCCGCCTTTATTTTCTTTTATAGTATTAGGCTTACTCTCATGATCATAAACCTTTACGCGTCTTCCAGATTTGATTATGTAAGTATCATTTTCTTGGC
This sequence comes from Psychroserpens mesophilus, assembly GCF_000826645.1. Lineage (GTDB taxonomy): Bacteria > Bacteroidota > Bacteroidia > Flavobacteriales > Flavobacteriaceae > Psychroserpens > Psychroserpens mesophilus. The sequence goes on along the minus strand of NZ_JXJP01000001.1, from coordinate 269,951 downwards.
CTCCAATCAATCTAGTAAAAATGAGATTATTAGCTTTACCAGTAACTTCAAAAACATCTTTATCATCTAAACCATAAATCCAAAGTTCTTTAGTGACCGATTTGTTGAATATTTTATCAACAATGACCTCACCTTTTTCACCATCTATAATTCTTGATATCTTAACTCGAGTTTCGTTATCTCCAAGTCTTATAACTTCGATATAATCGTCTTTATCGGTACCTGTTAAAATCACTAATTCGTTCAAAAATTCATAATATCTAGTTGCTATATCTACCAAGTTCCCTCGTCGTCCTTTGAGTTTTTCTTTTATCTCGTTTAAGGTGTCGTCCTGAGCTTCTTTTGGGACTTTCGAAAAGGCTTTTTCTATAACCTCATCAGTGATATTTTCTTGCAGAAACTGGGCGTGTTCTAACCATTTTTCCTTGGTAGATTGCTGCACCATTACACGATCTAATTTTACTCCTGCGGCGTTCATCCACTCGATATCCTTTAGCTCTTCATCATAGACCTGCAATTGTTTTGTAGATCCTGAAATGATTCGCATAACATCCAACAAAGCGCCATCAAAATTTGAAAATACCTGATCTCGATCTCTCGGAATTGGTCGAAACCATTTATCACCATTTTCCTGATCAAACTGAGCCCATCGCCATTGATCTTGGTGTCTGTCCCAATCTCCAATAAGCATATCAAATAATCGTGCTCTTACGTAGGCATTCTCATCAATTTTATACTTCTCATCTTCACGAATCTTTTCAATAATGTCATGAGTGCTTTCTATATCGTCTGCAAAACCAAAATTACGTTCATCAACATAGTTCTCTTCTGGTCGTTCTTCTATCATGTACAATTCACCACCATAGTCATTGTTATATTTTCCTAGGTGCTTATGCTTTGGAATAAAGAATATTTTAGGATTGGTATGATATATTTCTGCTGCATCAGACAAATCTGGAACAACGGTAAATGCATAGGGATGTGCTGCAGTATAAAAATCCTGAATCAAGCCTTCAATTGCTGTTTTTTCAAACTCATCTTGAATATAGGTGTCTTTAAATAAAACTGTTTGTAAGTATTGTGTTGCACTTTTTCTAAGGGCTCTCATATTGAGCTCACGACCATCTTTAGTTTTCAATCTTAGTGATCTTGTTTGGTGACCTCCTCCTGCTCTTACGACCTCCAGACCACCATAAAGCGTATCTAAGGTTGCAACTTTGGCTGTTATTTTTGTGCTATAAACATCGCGATAGTGGTCTCCCCAAACAGATTCGAAAAATCCAGTTTTATCGGTTTCTTCTTTTGTATAAACAGATGCTTGAATTTCTTGCGGAAAACTATCCGGTAAATTTGAAACATCATAGTCCTTTGTGGGTTCATAGATTTGTTTGACAAAAAGGCGTTTAGCCTGTCCGTTTTCCTCACCATAAATTGTTACCCAACTACTGCCGTCTTTATAAATTGTTAATTCAGCAAAACCTTGTTTTCCGTAAGAAAACAGTCCGTTATTACTCAATTGAGCTGCAGATTCTTTTGCTCCAGAGCCGGACACAATTTGCTTAACTTTTTCGCTTTCTATATATTGAAGTGTATGCTCATGACCAGAAACAAATATAAGGTTTTGAACATCGTATGTTAAGGTTTCTAGCCGTTTCATTAAATCATTATAACGTTCATTATATCTGTCTTGAATAGACACACCACCTTGTGTTCTAATTTGAGATATGAGAGATGCAAAAACAGGAACTGGGATTTTACTTTGAGTAGGATACAAATGTTTTTCAGCAGCATAATAACCTCCATGCACACCATTAGTGTACATTGGATGGTGCATTGCAAGCACGATCGTTTTATTTTGAGCCTTTTTTAGCTCGCCTTCTAATTCTTCAAAGAAACGGTCTCTGGTCTTAATTTCACATTCATCATTAATGGTTGGATTATCGTTCCAGTTTTCCAGATACCACTGTGTATCTATAATAATAAGTTTGATAGAATCACCAACATCAATATCTTCAATTGGGCAACCGTTTTCAGGTTGAAATGTATTCTTCCCTAAGGCATCCTCAATGTATTTCTCTTGTCGTTTAAGACCCTTAAGTCCGTTAGCATACCAATCGTGATTCCCAGGAATAAAGACCACTTCTCCGTCAAATCCTTTTACAGACATAATTTGTCCGTTCAAAGCATTCTCTGCCGCTGCCCTACCTTTTTCTCCTTCTTTTGGGAGTCCGTTGGGATAAATATTATCTCCTAAAAAAAGGGTATAATCACCTTTCGTTTTTTTGTTCTTTATATGATTATTAAATGCAGTCAATGCTTTAGACATACCATCTTTAGGCGATTTTCCTGCATCACCAATTAGATAAAATGTTTTATCGACCTCTTTACTAGGGAGTGTTGCAATTTTATCATCATCATTTCTGTATTGCGACTTATAAGATGCACAAGCATTTAAGCATACAATTGCAATTAGTAGTAAAATTATCCTGTAAGGTTTCTTCATATTTTTATTTATAAGTATTGCAATAACCGAAAACTAAACATTTATTGTTAGTTCTAAAGCTAAAGATTTTAATTCTAAAACTAAATATCTATGATTTCTGTTTCGATAATTGTTTGTGTTTGTAGTGTTTTATGAACAGGGCATTTTGATGCAATCGTTTTGAGTCTTTGCTTTTGAGCATCATCTAAATCACCAACAAATACTAATTTCTTCAGTAAAAAATCAATACGTGAAGGTTTTTCTACATCCAACATGAGGTCATCACTATGCTTTTTTGAATAGGTGATATACACAAAAACTTCCTGCAAATCCCATTGTTTCCGTTCGGCATATAATTTTAAGGTCATAACTGTGCAAGCTGCTAATCCTGCGCTGAGAAAATCGTAAGGTGAAGGACCAAAGTCGTCGCCACCAATGGATGCTGGTTCATCGGCTATAAAACTGTGCTTAGCTGTTTGAATGTTCGTTGTAAAATTATTTTCTTTTAAATTAAGATGTGCAACCAATTGTTCACCATCAGTATCTAACATGATGTTCTGAACAGGTTCGAAATAACGATCAGCCCAAGCTGCAATAACGTTACCAACATATTGACTATCCTGAGTTTTCGATAATAGGTGATCTGCATTATCTAATGACACAAAACTTTTTGGATGATGTGCATTATGATACAGTTGCTCTGCGTTATTAATTCCTACAATGGTATCAATTGGTGAATGCAAAATAAGAAGTGGTTTTCTAAGATGTTTCACTATAGATGGCAAATCTGTTTTATCAAAATCTGACACAAATTCTTCATCAATCTGAAAAGGTCGACCTCCTATATTCACCTGAACCTTACCTTTGTCTTTAATACGATCTATATCATGAGAAAATAAATGTTTCACGTGATCAATAGTTGCAGGAGCACCAATTGTGGCTACAGCTTTGATAGTGTCTAATTTAGAAGCTGCCACGAGTACAGCTGCTCCTCCCAATGAGTGCCCAATTAAGAGCGATGGTGCTTTATAATGATCATTCAAAAATTTATTGACAGCTAGAAGATCATCGACATTTGCTGAAAAATGACTATCAGCAAATTCTCCTTCACTTCTTCCTAAACCAGTAAAATCAAATCGCAATACTCCAAAACCATGATTTGTTAGTGATCGACTAATATTTTTAACGGCATTTAAGGTGCTACTACATGTAAAACAATGTGCAAAAACAGCAAAATAGTTTGGCTTTTGATTTGCAGGTAATTCTAAATATGCTTGAAGTTTAATCCCCTTATTATTAACTATTTGAAGTTTATGGTTTATCATAATGTAACTGTTTAGAAATAGAATTACTTATCATTTTACGACTTCTACACCTCTCCAAAAAGCGACATATCCTTTTATAGATTTTGCTAGCTCAGAGACTTCAGGATAATACCATGCTGCGTCTTTATTTTCTTTCCCGTCAACTTGTGTCGAGTAGTAAGAAGCTTCACCTTTCCATGCACATGCCGTATGCGTATCACTAGATTTAAAAAAATCTTTATTGATACTTTCTGGTGGAAAATAATGATTGTTTTCTATAATTACTGTGTTCTCGCTTTCAGCTATAACTCGATTGTTCCAAATGGCTTTCATAGTAATCTATTTATTAAAAGTTAACAGAAGGTTTGATTTTAAAATTATTTACGAACTACAAGACAACATAGAACAGCCGACTTTATGCCTAGCCCAATCCGGACGTTTAGCGAACCATTTGTTGTATTTTGGTTGTTCTTCATATGGTTTCTTTAGCACATGAAACAACTCATCAATTAATTTGTAATCTCCTTTATTTGCATCATCTATGGCTAATTGCGCCATATAATTTCGGAGTACATATTTTGGATTTACAGCATTCATTTTTAATTGTCGTTCTTCATCAGATAACGATTCTTTTTCTAATCTCAAATCGTAACGTTCAAACCAATCTCGCCATTGCTGGGCAATCATATCAGAAACTTCATTTGGTGTATAAAACGCATCTTTTATAATTTCTAATCCTTTTTTCGAATCACCTTTTTTAAAGTTACTTAAGTTTCTAAAGAAAATGGTCATATCTGTTTCAGTTAGCAGCAAATTATCTTCTAAAGCCTGAATCAGCAAATGGTCTTTATCGTCAACTGCTTCTAAACCTATTTTGCACTTCATCATCTGTAAAGATTTTGATTCAAAATCTGTTTTATAAGTTTCTAAGATGTCTTCTAAAGGTTGAGTTTCTTCAATTAATGGATATAGAGCATTCGCAAGTTGGTATAAATTCCAAAGTCCGATATTAGGCTGATTACCATACCTGTATCTTTTATGCTGACTATCTGTTGTATTTGGCGTCCAATTAAAATCAAAGCCTTCCAACCAGCCATAAGGTCCGTAATCAATGGTTAAACCCAGAATAGACATGTTATCTGTATTCATAACACCATGGACAAAACCTACACGTTGCCAATGTAAAATCATTTCCAGCGAACGTTGAGACACTTCAGCAAAAAATTGAATATAGGTTTCCTTTGAAGGTAAGCCTAAATATGAAAAATGATGTTTAATGGTATAATCAACTAAAGTTTTTAAGGTTTTATGGTCTTGTCTTGCTGCAAAAATCTCATAACTACCAAATCTTAAAAATGAAGGCGAAACCCTTGAAACAATAGCACCTTTTTCATAAGCCTGATTGCCATCGTAAAGCATATCTCTTAATACCTCATCGCCAGACAAAGCTAAGGACAACGCTCTGGTTGTAGGTATTCCTAGATGGAACATGGCTTCACTACACAAATATTCGCGTATTGAAGATCGCAACACAGCCAGACCATCGGCATTTCTAGAATAAGGTGTTTCTCCTGCACCTTTTAGTTGAACTGTCCATTGTTTATTATCGTGTTCAACTTCAAATACATTAATCGCTCTTCCATCACCTAGCTGACCAGCCCAATGACCAAACTGATGACCACCATAACACATGGCATAGGGTTTAGTACCTGGCAAAAGTTCGTTTCCGGTAACTACATTTGTAAACAATTTAGTAGATAAATCTGCTTCTTTGATTCCCAAAGTCTGAGCCATTTCGTTTGAAACGTGTATCAATTCAGGCGCTTTTGTTTGTTTTGGAGTGACATAAGAATAACAAGCCTCTTTTACTTGTCGTCTGTAATTTTCCAGAACAGAATCTGCAGGTAATTCTTTAGTAAACGTATGCTTTAGATTTAATTTCATTTGTCTTTTTCTAACCACGTTAAGAGGTCGTTTTCAGATGGATTTCTTAGGGTTTTGCTATCGATTGTTATTGTAGGGAAATTGAGCTTCTTACTGGTGTATAAGTTACGTAATTCTTCAGCAAATACTAAACTTTCTTCAACATCGAGAAATCTGTAATCTAGATTTCGATCTTCAAAAAACGTTTTATAATACTGAGTTTTATGGCACCTTTCGGTGCCATAAAGTTTAATTTCCTCTTTCATTTTAAATCTCTAATTATTTGAGCTTGTCGGCATGAAGCTGTCTAAGCTTTGATAATTTTGGATTAATTACAAAACTACAATAGCCTGAATCTTGATTGTTTCTATAGTAATCCTGATGTTCTTTTTCGGCTTCATAAAACACATCTAAGGGTGAAATTTCTGTTACAATCCGATTGTCATAATACGCTTGTATTTTTTTAAGAACCAATTCTGAAATTTCCTTTTGACTATCATCATGATAAAAAATCACTGAGCGATATTGTGTACCACGATCTGCTCCTTGACGATTTAATGTTGTAGGATCATGAGTGGTCATAAAAATAACAACGATATCTTCAAATGAAATCACATTAGCATCAAAAGTGATTTGAATCACTTCGGCGTGCCCTGTTAATCCAGAACAAATCTCACGATATGTTGGATGACCAGGAACTGTTCCACCTGAATAACCAGATACTACTTTATCAACGCCTTTCACTTCCTGAAATACAGCTTCTGTACACCAGAAACAACCACCTCCAAGTGTGGCTATTTGTAAATTTTTAGTGGTCATGATTAACCTCCTTTTCAAGCGTCATAGATTCTGAATTAATGCAGTATCGCAATCCACTTGGCTCAGGACCATCAGGAAATACGTGTCCTAAATGTGCATCACAAGTATTACACATGACTTCGACACGCACCATTCCAAAAGCAGTGTCTTTTTCATATTTGATAGCGTTTTCTTTGATGGGTTGTGTAAAACTTGGCCAACCTGATCCTGAGCTAAATTTGATTGTAGAATCGAATAACGGTGTATTACAGCATATACAGTTGTATTGTCCTTCATCGTAAATACTACACAAGGCTCCGCTATGAGGTCGTTCAGTTCCTTTTTGTCTTGTAATTCTAAATTGTTCAGGAGTTAACAGATTTTGCCATTCGGCTTCTGTTTTTTCTACCCGTTTATCTGGAGTAGGATTTCCGTTTACGGAAAATTTGATAACGTCTTTCCAAGTCAGCATAAAATAAGTCCTTTCTTTTGTTATTAATTCTAGTATGCTTTCAACAAAAATTTTGTCGAAACAGAATTCATTTACTTACAGTAACATCAGTTTGAATAGCAATGAAAGCATTTTATAAAATTACGACAAATACGAATGCGTATTATACATTAACTAAAGTTTAGTATTTTTACTAAAAAATCACCTTCTTATGGCTAACCTGATAAATGATGCTGAACAATTTGTTTTTGATTTATTGAAAAACGAATTAGATCAAACCTTTTTATATCATAATTATAAGCATACAGAGCGTGTTCTAAAAAGCACACGTGAAATCATTGAACATACTGATTTATCAAAAGAAGAAGCGCAAATACTTGAAATAGCAGCTTTATTTCACGACACAGGATATATTGAAGGTTCAGAACATCATGAAGAAAGAAGTGTAGAAATTGCTTCTAAATTTCTAAAAGAACAAAATGTAGAACAGGATTTTATTGAATCTGTATGTAAATGCATAATGGAAACCAAGTTTAAAGAAGAACCAACAACCAAACTTGGAAAAATTATACGTGATGCTGATGCGTCACATTTTGGTAAAAAATACTTTAGTGAAGCCAGTGAATTTTTAAGAAAAGAGCTTGAGCTAAGACATGACAAGACATTTTCCCCTTCTGAATGGCGAAATGAAAACATCAAGGTTTTAGCTAAAAAACATCAGTTTTACACAGATTATGCACTTAAGAACTGGCAATCGGTAAAGGATAAAAATCTCTCAAAACTTTTCAAAGCGAAGAAAAAGCAGAAAAAGAAGCTTAAAAAAGAGGAGATGAAAGCCAAATACAAAGTGCAATATAAAAATGAAAGTCCTGAACGTGGTGTTCAAACATTTTACAGAGTTGCGTTACGAAATCACATCAAACTAAGTGACATTGCAGATACTAAAGCTAACATTTTATTATCTGTAAATGCCATAATTATTTCGGTTGTACTGGCGAATTTAATTTCTAAATTAGATACGAACCCTTATTTAACTTGGCCAACAGTTATATTCACCTTATTTAGTGTGATTTCTATGGTAATGTCAATTATTGCCACTCGTCCTAATGTGACAAGTGGACAATTCACCAAAGAGGATGTAAAAAATCAAAAGGTAAATTTAAGCTTCTTTGGAAACTTTCATAAAATGGAACTTGAGGAATACGAATGGGCTATTCAAGAATTGGTTAACGATAAAGAGTATATTTATAAAGCGTTAACTAAAGATTTATATTTTCTAGGAAAAGTACTTGAGCGAAAATATAGAATACTAAGGATAACATACACAGTGTTTATGGTAGGCATTATTGTGTCGCTTATTTCATTTGCGATTGCAGTTAAAAATAATCCAGGAATTGATATTCAAGAAGTACTAGATCCAGAATCTGAAGCACATTTAATCCTAGAGAATACCGACTATAACAAGTTGTACTCCGTTTAAGATTTAATCGCTTTCATTAAATCATCGTAGGTATAAAAATCTTTATCGTTATTGTCTTTGTGGTATAAAACGCTAACTCGAATTGCTTTTAATCCTGTTACGGCTTGAAGATCTTCAAGTTCGACAATTTCAATATCGTCATCTAAATAATTTTTAGATTGTAGGAATTTAATGTATCTCAAATATTCTATTTCATCATGCTTTTGAGAATAAACGATACTAATTTTTCCTTTCTGAGTGATACGTTCTTTTGTGCCTTTAATGTAAGCTTTATCCACACGCTTTTTTACAATTTCATATCTGGCATTATAAGTACCATCTACATCAAATTGTTTTTCATCCATTCTAAAACTAATTGATAAAGGCTGATTAAATACTAAAATCATTGAAGCCACATCTAGTGCTATAGGAAATTCGGACTGCATTAAATAAAATGCGTTTTCCATTTCAATCATGACTTGTAATTGCCACAATCTCAAATTATAAAGGTAAATAGGATTAAAACTTTCTTCTTTGGTAATAGACTCTCCTATATACATGTTGTGCTCAACGCCATCAGTTTTAAAACGTTCAAAATAATGTGGATACATCGCTTGAGCTTCAATTTGCTTTTTGTCTAATAGAGAAGCCATTTCCTTATTTACTAAGGCAATCGTATCATCATAGTCTTTTCTGTGATGATACAAAACTTCAGCTTTGGCATCTATACTGTCAAAATATTTTTGCACCTCATCTTTTAGAAGCTTGATAGCAATTAAGTGATTTAGTACTGGATCTATATCTTGTTTTATAAAATCTGTAATTTGCTGTTCGCTATCGACCTGAAAATTGTGTTTTAAATTTTCTAAAAACGTGTTTATTTGGAATAAAAATTGCTCATAAATTGGAAGGTTTTCAATTTGTGTTGCTTTTTCTATAATCGATTTTATAGTATTTAACTGGATTGATAAATCTTTGCTAGTAGCCGCATTTCTGGCTTCTGAAGACCCTTTAATATCAATTTGACCATATAATGGATAAATATTTTCAAAAGCTATTTTATTAAAGCTTGGTTCATTGCCATTTAATTGATTTTTAATAAAAGCTCTTGCTTCATTTTCAAAACGCCATTGCACACTTGGATGTATTGAAGTACATTCTCTCTGAATAATGGCTTCAACCAGGTTCTTTTCTTCATTTTTAGAACGTTCAACTGCAGTGACAATAAATGGCATGACATCGTTTAACTTATTTGCATTAATGCTGTTTAGTACTTTTGGCTCTTCTGAAACAATTTCAAGAATTCCCATTAAACCTTCATCATTGGCAATTGGCGCCAAAATAGCGCTCTTAATATTTTGATCTTTAAGTGTTTTATATTGTGGTGCTTTGCCTTTAGATAATTCATAATACTTTTCTACATCTGAAATGGAATAGAACTTTTTATCTTTAAGCAAGGTTTGATAGGATTGACTGCACAACACACCTGAACAAGAATTAAATTCTAGATCATTTAATAGAAAACTGTTCATACCGGAACCGTACACCCTTTCAAATTGATCCTCTTCTTCATTATAAATTGAAAATCCTACCTTAATATTTTTTAAGCCGAGAAGCGAACGGAAGATGTCATGAAATTCATTCATGAAGCCTTCATTTTGTCTTTTCCCTTCACCAATTAATGCTGATTTGATATTAGAAATAGATTGAATATCTGTAACATTGAATATATTGGAAATTACAAACCCCTTAAATACATAGCTATCTTTAGGAAACTTTTCCTTCCATAATTCAATCTTATCAAAATTATCTAAAAGTTCATCAACATCATTTTGGGTGATTTCGGGTGCATTTTCAGTTGGAATAATCTCTATAAAATCTGCATTATACATTATTTTATAAAATTGCATTATGCCGTTAGCATTTGGAATTTCGTAATAAAAAGGGCGTTTAAAATTCATGTTGAATTCATAACAAAACGCTAAAATTATAGTACAGGCGAAAATATACCGATCATCTTCAGGCATATTCTTGATTTTCAATTCAAAATCTTTTCCAGCATCTTCAATAATACTCTTAAAACGCTCTGAGGAATTAAAAATCAAATTATGAAAAGGGACAGAGGCTGTTTTAATTTCATTTTGAGTCAAAACAGGATTAAAAGAGTCTTGAAGAATAAGTCCTATTTCCTTTTCACGTTCTTTAAGAACTGAAATATCGCTAAAACCTTCACGTAGTTCTGGATACCCGTCAGCTGTTTTTAAAACACGTCTGGCTTTAGCTGCAATGAACTCATCATCGCTTTCAGATAATGCCTCATATTGATGCAGAAGTTTATTAAAACTTACCAAGAGTTTAAAGGGAGACTCTAGGTTGTCATTGAGATCTTTCATAATAACGTTTTGGAACATACAAAGTTACAAATTAAAAGTTTGGTCGTTATTATCTAGACTTTCTTACGCTAAAAATGTTACAAATAAAATCTATTAAAACCCTAAGATACCATAGGTCCAATTTGACCCATCACTAATAAATATAAGTGTTTTTGTTCTATTTCCTCCTCCAATAGCCGAATCCATATCTACAGGCCCAGCATATCCTGTACTACTATCACCAGCAAAAAAAAGTACACCAGCAGCTAAATCGGCTGGAGATAAAACGATATCTGCATTTATCGTTGCCTGTACATTTCTTATAATATAAACTCTGCCTGGATAATCTATAGCACTTGGCAATTGAAAATCCTGATTATTTACTACAGGACTTATAGAAATATAGACGCCATCATCAATAACTTGTGCTGTGAAATCTGTAGGATTAACAGGAAGTAGCACGTGCTTAACAGATAAATTCCCATTAAGATCTAAAGTACTAAGAGGTGTTGTTGTACCAATACCAACTTGAGCAAAAGAACAGATACAACTCATTAAAATAGCAATCATCAATACGCGTCTCATAATCATCTCTTTTTAATTATACTTATTGCGGCACCACCACCTTCGGCAAGTTCTAAAGTCAATTTGGAGCGACTATTCACAGTTTGTGTTTCAATTTTTATATCTAATGGGTTTTCATCCCAATGTGCATCTTTACCATCTTTATAAATAGTTGCCAGATAATCCTGATCATCCTCAAGAAAGTTAAAGTTTATATCCAATGTTCTCGCATTTTCATCTGTAATACTTCCTAAAAACCAATTTCCAGTTTTTCTTTCTTTTCTAACAATCGTTACATAGTCTCCTACTTCTCCATGTAACACTTTTGTTGTTTCCCAATCAACACCAACATCTTTTATAAATTGCAAAGGTTCTGGGTTTGCTTCATAGTGTTCAATCAAATCTGCCGCCATTTGAATCGGACTGTAAATCACGACATACAATGCTAACTGTTGCGCTAAAGTTGTATTAACCTGATTATTTTTCTTGTACTCATCAAATTTAATATTGAAAATACCAGGTGTATAATCTATGGGTCCAGCCAACATTCTGGTAAACGCAATTATAGGTAAATGTTCTGGTGGATTTCCTCCATCTTCTGCCCAAGCATTAAACTCTTGTCCTCTTAATCCTTCTCTGGAAATCGTATTAGGATAAGTTCGCCTTAAACCTGTTGCTTTAATTGGTTCATGCGGATTAACAGCTATCTCATATTTTGCCGCTTTGACAATTGAATTATGATGATGATTAACCATAAACTGCCCATGATGATATTCTCCTTCTGGAGATAATTTAAAAACATAACCCGATTTAACAGAATGAATTCCGAGACTTTGCATTAAAGCATATGCAGTATCTTGTTGCTTAATATATCGATCAACTCCTCCATAAGTTTCGTGGTGCATTATAATATCAACGCCGTTTTCATTAGCATAATTGACAACATGTTCTAAATCATAATCTGGATAAGGCGTTACAAAATCAAAACCTCCTTCTTCGGCTGCCCAACCCGTATTCCAGCCTTCAACCAAAACTCCTTTAATATTATTTTTAGCAGAAAAATCAATATACCGTTTTACATTTTCTGTCGTTGCTCCATGCCTTCCTGAAGCCATATCCCAAGTGGTCTTTCCCAGATGCATTTCCCACCAAACACCAGTATATTTCATTGGCTTAAACCAAGAAACATTACCTAATTTATTGGGTTCATTCAAATTAACAATTAAGTTAGATTCTATTAAATCTGGTGCATTATTTGTAATTTGTATGGTTCGCCAAGGCGTGTTAAATGGTAAACTTCTTTTAACCTTATAATCTGTATTTTCAGAACCTACAAGATGACTTTCAAAGTTTAATTTTTCAGTATCTACTTTTAAAGTCATTCCAGAATAATCAACTAAAGCTGCTTCATGGAAGCTCAAATGAATTCCATCGTCTCCAACCATTGTCACAGGTGTATTAACCGCATTTTCTGGAATATACGTTTGTGCTAAGTTAGGATGATTTCTGTATTTTGTGGCATCAATTTCTGAAAGCTTTGTGGTTTTATAAGTATGCTCGTAAATTTCCCAATCCCCTGGAATCCAAAAGGTTTTATAGTCTTGGGTTAAATTAAATTGCGTATGCTCTTCAGTAATTTCAACGTCTTTCAATCTTACTTGTTCAGGAAATTCATATCTAAAACCGATACCATCATTATAGATTCTGAAAACTATAGTTAAATAACGTTCAGGCGATATTTTTTCCTGAAGTTCTATCCGTAACTCTTTATAATCATTAATCACATCTAATTGTTCGCCCCAAGGCATTTGCCAGGTTTCATTAAACGTACTGGTTTTAGAATCTTTAATTATAAAATGTTCTACAAATGCAGGAGCGTTTTTAAACTCAAATCCTAAGTAAGACGTATCAATAATCACCTGTCCTTGCCTTCTAACCATATAATAAGGTTTTCCAGTGTCTGAAAGGTTAAAACTAACATTGATAGTTTCATCTGGCGAGCTTAACTCCAAAGATTTTTTATCTTCGGAAGCTTTGCAAGACACGACTAAAATTGCAGCTATGATTATTAATAATTTTTTCATTCTATCACGTTATTTTTTTTCTAACAGAACGATATCGTATGGAGATGTGATTTTGACTTTTCCATTTTCAACCATTACATCTTGATTAGAATACGCATCATGTAATAAGACTCCATCTTCAAAAACTCTTGAAACAGAGAGTGTTTTTTTACCTTTTTCCAGATTCATACCAACCACAACCAAATCCTTATAATTGTCTTTTGAAAAACTTCTGTAAAACACATAAGGTTGTTGCGTAATCATTTGATGCATTCCTGCACCAATAGAAGGATGCCTTTCTCTAAATTTTCCTAGCGTCTGCCAATGATTTAAAACCTCCTTCGTTCTTCCATTTTTAGCTATCGAATCCCAGTTCATTAAAGAACGTAAATTAGCATCACCATTGGCTCCTTTTACAACGAGTTGTCTGGCAGATTCATCGCCATAATATACTTGTGAGGTTCCAGGAGATAACAAGAGTTTATTAGCCGTTTCATAAGGTTTAACTCGATTAGCATCAAACGGACTCCCATCATCGTGAGAACTCAAATAATTAAGCGTTCCAAAATCTTCTAAATCGCCATGTAAAACCTCAGTATATTTTTTAAACAAAGGCTCATAGTCTAGTTCTTTTGAATTCCATTTAAATTCAAAATTGATTAAACTATGAAAACTAGCAGGATCAAAATAATTTACTTTGTTATCACCGAAATCGAAAAACTGACCACTACTTATTCCATAATTATAGACTTCACCAACGAGATAAAAATCATTGTTATCTATAATTTTATCTGGATTATTTTTCTTGTATTCCGAAAAGGCATAATCACATTCTGTTTTAAACTCTTGCCAGACATACTCTTCAGTGTGTTTAACCGTATCAGCTCTGTAACCATCTACACCAAATTCTTTGATGTAATCTGTAAGCCATTTCATGATATAAAAACGAGGTGCTCTTGGGTGACCTGTACGTTCAAAAAACGCATCTAATTCTTCTAATTCTTGTTCATAACGACCTTCAGACTTCCATTTTTCAACGAGTTGAGGAGGCAAATCGACATTGTCATTACTTTCAGTTCTAATATCTGGAAGATTAGCAACCAAAGTACAACTCACTGTGTTTTCGTAATTATCATAGGTACATTGTTTATCAGTTCGTACCCATTCATCTGGCCAAACATGATCTTTTTCAGTAACTGGTCCTGTATGATTAATAACTGCATCTAAAACGATACGTATCCCTCTTGCATGCGCTTCTTTAACCAATTCATGTAAATCGTCTTTGGTTCCAAAATTAGGATCGATTTTCGTCCAATCTTTTGCCCAATAGCCATGGAAACCATAAGACACACCTGTACCTTCGTCTGTTCCACCATGGATTTGTTCGACGATTGGTGTCATCCAAATGGCATTGATTCCTAAATCTGAAAAATAACCTTCCTTTACTTTTTGGGTAATTCCTTTGATATCGCCTCCTTTAAAACCTCTTAATATTCCAGTTTCTCTTGTTCGATCAAAATTTATGTCGTTAGAGGTGTCTCCATTATTAAATCGGTCTGTAAGCAAGAAATATAAATTAGCAGCTTCCCAAATAAAAGGTGTATGTTCTGTTGAAGGCTCAACAAGCTTTACTTCCGCTTCTTTTTTATGTTCTTTACAACTCAATGTCAATAAGATTATAGCAAATACTATTAGTTTGTTCATATTACTTTATTTTTAAAATAAACGATTCTAAAGGATTGATATCAATACGAACCTTAGCTTTTCCATTTTCAACCATCAGAGTTGAAGTATATTTCTGATATAGCTGATCTTTAACCTCATGATTGCCATTCTCAAGATTCAATTTTTTTACCAAATCTTCTGGTAATTGCAACTCAAAACCGTAGGTGTTTTCGGTATTGAAATTGGAAACTATAATTAATTTTTCATCATTACTCCAACGTACAAAAGACAATACTTTATCGTTATACCATTCTGTATGTTCTCTATTGTAAGCGTGTAGATCTTGATAGTTACCTGCTAAGGCAGAACTATTAATTGTGAAATTTAGAAGACGTTTATAAAAATCTCTAAGTGCTAATTCTTTTTTGGTCGATTGTCCTCCATCAAACTTTTTATCATTAACCCATCGCACTAAACTTGGCACTGAGCCATAATCAAAAATAGACGTTCGCGTTGGATCACCAAAACCTAAATCTTCAGCTCCTGACTCACCAAATTCTTGTCCGAAATAGACCATGGTTGGAGAACTACTTACTGTTGTTGAAACTACCATTGCAGGCTTCCCTTTTTCAGCACTACCAGCAAAATCCGGACTCGCAATACGTTGTTCGTCATGATTTTCTAAGAAGTGGAGCATGTGATGCTCAATATCTTTTAAATCGTCTTGTATTGGTGGAATGTTATCCGTTTTTCCGTGACCTTGCATCACATGTTTTAGCGTGTCATACAATTGAACTTTATCATAGAGATAATCCATTTTTCCTTTTTGAATGTAATCTCTATACATACTAGGATTGTATACCTCAGCCAGTAAAAAAGCATCAGGATTTTTCATTTTGATATGCGAATTCATATAACTCCAAAACTCCACAGGTACCATTTCTGCCATATCGTAACGGAAGCCATCAACTCCTTTTTCTGTCCAGTACAAGGTGATATCCTTAAATTTTTTCCAAGAACTTGGAATGGTTTTACCTTTCCAGAATTCGAAATGCGCTTTATAATCCTCATTTTCAAAACCATCAGGTAATTCTTCAAAGTCCTTTTTACCATCAGGACTTACACCATAATTTACTTTTACCGTTTCGTACCAGTCGTTCATATCAGGTTGTGAAGCTCTAGAGCCATTGCCAGTCCATTTTGCGGGATTCTCATTGAATTTCCCATCTGCCATCGGATGTTTTTCTCCTCCTAAAGGCTGGTAGCCATTTTTCCATTCTGGAACTTTAAACGCTTCGCCTGGATTGTAATAAAAATTATTATTTACATCATAAACTACAGATGTATCATCTTCAGCACCAAAATCTGAAGCACCTTCAGGATTGGTTAAACTTTGATAATTTCTTGCAACGTGATTTGGTACAATATCAATAATCACTTTTAAACCAGCTTTGTGAGAACGCTCAATTAAGGCTTCGAATTCTTGTAATCTGTTCTCTACATTTTCAGCTAAATCTGGATTTACATTGTAATAATCTTTAACAGCATAAGGCGAACCTGCTCGACCTTTTACAATGTCTGGATCGTCATTTGAAATTCCATATTCAGTATAATCTGTAATCACATCGTGATGAGGCACACCTGTGTACCAAATATGAGTCACACCTAAATCTTTGATTTCAGCTAGTGCTTTATCCGTAAAATCATTGAATTTCCCAACACCATTTTCTTCAAGCGTTCCCCAAGGTTTATTGGTTGTATTTGTGTTTCCAAATAATCGAGTAAAAACTTGATAAACGACTTCTTTTTTCTTCATTTCAATTTTAGACTTAGTAGGTTCTTGAATAGTTTTTTCTTCGTTTTTACATCCAAAGAAACTCATGATAATGATTGTTGATATAATAATATTGTAGTGTTTCATTATGGATTTTATTTAAGTTTTATTCTGATTTCTTTTTCTTCGGAAGTATTCCAGATAAAAGACAATGAAAGTGTTTTCTTTCTGGAATTGTAAGTGCCATTGACTCTATCTTTTCCTATTGTAATACGTTTTGGCATGTCTTCCATATTATGAAGCACTAAAGAAACTGTTTTGTCTTTAGCTTCAAATTGTTTTCCAAGTTCTGCTTCAAATTCAAACTCTAACCATCGTCCTTCCTGTTCAGCTTCAAATTCTAAAATCTCATACAGTCCTTTTTCAAATGCATTTACTGTCATTCCATCATCATTATAGAACGTACGTTCGCTTTCTTCAACAGAAGTATCAAAAAAGTAGTGTAAAATCAAATTATTAGGATCATAATCCTTAGTGGATTGCACTGTTTTTGACATTGGAATAAATGCACCTCCACGCACAAAAGTCGGAATGGTGTTTTCTTCTAATTTATAAGTTGCGTCACTTCCACCTCGATAAGAGTTCGTTGAATAAAAATCGAACCAATTGCTTCCTCCGGGAAAATACACGTCTTGTTCTGTTTGTTCGGCATTTAAAACTGGAGACACCAAGATATCCTTTCCCCATAAATAAGATTTTGAATACTCAAACCATTTAGTATTATCTGCTTCTTCAAAAAATAATGGTCGCATTAAAGGTGCTCCTGTTTGATTATTAACAAACATGAGATTGTAGTTATAAGGTAATAATCGGTAACGTAATTCGATAGCTTCTTTTGCCAAAGCCTTTGCTTTTTCACTTCTAAACACAGGTTCGCTTGGCACATCTTCTTGCGCATGTGGTCTGTAAATGGGCTGAAACACACCATATTGTAACCATCGCACATAAAGTTCATCATCTAAATTTGCACCTGCAAATCCGCCTAAATCACTATGCATATAACTTACGCCTTGCATACCCATTTGAAGTGCAATTTCGGGTTGTGATTGTAATCCTCCCCAAGTTCTATTGACATCTCCAGACCAAGGTACGAGTCCGTAACGTTGTGAACCTGAATAACCAGCTCTCATCAAAATGAATGGTCGTTGGTTTGGATTCGCTTCTAAACTTGCTTCATACACTAATTTTGCCCAATCATGGCCATAAATATTATGAACCTCATCAGCTGTTCCTGTGGCATGAATAAGTTCTGAAGGATGCACTTCTGGCTCTCCTAAATCTCCCCAAAATCCGTTGACACCTAATTCAGACAAATCTTTATAAATATTTTTGAACCAGTGTTTGCCTTTCGGATTATAAATATCAATCAAACCTGTGTTTCCAAAATAGAAATCGTATTTGAATGGATTTCCGATAGAATCTTTAGCAAGAATATCATTATCTACGGCTTCTTGCCATCGGTTGGAAGTGGTTAATATAAATGGTTCTGTAATTAAAATGGTTTCAACATTTTTTGAATGTAAATCCTTCACCATTTGTTTCGGATTAGGAAATGAATCTCTATCAAATACCAGATTTCCCATGGTGCCTTTTAATTCTTTTCCAAACCAATATAAATCTAAAATAATGGCATCAACAGGAATGTCTTCCTCTCTAAATGCATTAATAGTTTCAATAGTTTCCTTTTGTGAATGGTAGCCAAATCGACTTGAAAAATTACCCAAAGCCCAACGAGGCAGCATAGGTTGTTTTCCGGTTAAATCGGTATAATTATCTACAATATCATACCAGGAATCGCCAGCAATGACCTGATAAGTTTTACGTCCAGAAATGGTTTCATAAGTTAAAGTATTGTCGCTTCTACTATCTAAATCCAGAAATCCGATTGGAGCATTATCAAAATGAAGCATATACTTCTTAGAGGATAACACAATTGGCAAGGTGAAGTTCATCAATTTAGATTCTGTTTCATAACCATAATGTGCTTTATTGTAAAGCTGCAAACGGTTGCCACGACGATTCATTCCCAAGGCTCTTGCGCCTCCACCATATAAGACTTCATCTTTAGTAAGATTAAATTGTATGGTTTCTAAACTATCGTTTTTAACATAACCTGCTTTTTCTGAAATGATAGGATTGTCTTTATAACTATAGGAAATTTGAAAAGGTGATTTTGTAATGATAACTTCAATACCAGTAGACTTTAAACTAATGAGATTTGTATCTTCTGAAAAATTGATTTTTGGGTTTTGAGATTGAAGCACAACGGCATGCGACTTACCGCGTAAAGTTTCTCCCGTTGGCATAAAAGTCGTTTCTACAATTTCAGGAGTAAACCATTGCATTTTATAGGTACCATCAGAAACATTAACCTCTAACTGATTGTTAGTCCATGTGGCATCAACAAAAGTGCGTTCTTTAATGTTTTCTGAAAACAACCATAATATAGCTTCTTCAAAATTAGTTCTCCAAAGTTCTTCATTGTGTTTCCCTTCAGGAACAACTTTAGACGTCATATTTTCGGCAGTAAACCCTTGATCCTTTAAAATAGTCATCACGCTATTCATATTAGTAACGGTCTGACTTATTTCTTCAAAACTCACATTACCACCTTCTCTTCCGCCTGCTAAAAAATAAAATTTAGAGTCTTTAATGTTTCCATAGGCTTTAGTAAACTCATTCACTTCTGGTGCAAACCAAAATGCAGGTGAAAAAACACCAACTTTACCGAACGTATCAGAATATTTCAAGCCTGCATAATGTGAACTTAATCCACCCATTGAGCTCCCTACAATTGCTGTATTTCGTTTATCTTTTAGGGTTTTATAGTTGTTATCGATATATGGTTTTAAGGTCTCTACAATAAATTTGGTGTATGCTTCACCTTCTCCTCCACCATATTTGTCGTTCTTCCAAGGTGAATATTCATCCAATCGTTTATCACCTCCATTATCAATACCAACAACAATTACTTTTAAGTCTTTTTCGCTATATAATCTATTTAGGGTTTCATCTACACGCCATTCTCCTGAGAACGAGGTGCTATTATCGAATAGATTCTGTCCATCATGCATATACACAACTGGATAGGATTCATTTGATGTCTTATAATTTGGTGGCAAATAGATCCAGACACGTCGCTTTCTATTGAGTTGAGGCATGTGATAATCTTCAGATAAAACAGAAACATTTTTAACTGCTGTCGATACCTTTTCTAAATCAAAAAGGTTGGTCCAACCAGCAATTTTTACATTTATTGTATCGTTTGGCTGATTGAAAGCATACGTGCGATTATCTACAGCTTGTCCTTTTTTGCTACATTCAACCGACTCCCAAGAGCCTTGTGTAAATTTAAATTGAATGTTTTCAGACATTTGTGGTAATGTAATTGAATACGCATCATTCTTATGTTCTAGCCGGTATTCCTTTTTTCCACCAGACCAGCCTTCAAAACTTCCTGAAATAAAAATTGAAGCATTATCAGGTGTTTCTGTCGGAAGACTTTCTACTATAATTGTTACTTGCGCAGAAACAGTAAATCCGATAAGTAAGGCTAAAATGTATGCGATTTTTTTCATTTAGAAATTAATTCTTTGTGGTTAACAGTGTTACACCTTTAGCGTTTAAAGTGATAGTATCTTTCCAAATTATCGTTTCATCTGAAATGACATTTCTTAAGGTTTTTCCATCAAGACCTATTTCAGCATAGCGTTCTAGATCAAGAGTTATCGGATTTTCATTCTTATTTAAAATGAGTACGACAGTTTCATCTTCTGAAGAGCGGGTCAAAACATAAATACCATTAAAAGGTGCAAAATGAATGGTTTTTCCATCGTGAATAGCTTTGCTCTTTTTTCGGTAATTCAATATTTTTTTTACAAACGATTGCATGTCTTTTTCATCATCAGACAAACCTTTTCCAGTAAATGCATTTTTAGTATCACCTTCCCAACCTCCAGGAAAATCGGTACGAATTAAACCATGATCACCAGGCTTTTCAAAATCATTCATTAAGATTTCGGCACCATAATACATTTGTAAAATTCTAGGCATTGTTGCATAGGTTGCCAAAGCCATTTTGGTATTGGTTATATCGCCATTCAATTGTGTGAAAATGCGACTCATATCATGATTATCTGGAAATACCATGATGTCTTTCGGACTCGCATAATGGAAATCGTTAGCCAGACCTTCATAGATTTTCACCAAACCTTTATCCCAGGATTCTTCTTCATTCATTGCTTCAACAACGTTTCTCTGCATGGCAAAATCCATAGATGACTTCAAGTTAGAATTATAACCATCACGATTATTAGCACCTTCCTGCCAATAGCCAATAAGTAAAGGATTATAACTCCATTCTTCTCCAACAATACTGAAGTTAGGATATTCGATCATTATTGCACCAGCCCAATCACTCATAAAATCTTTATCTGGATATGGATAGGTGTCTTGACGAATGCCATCGAGTTGAGCCGTTTCAATCCACCAAATACTATTTTGAATAATATACTTAGCCATAAATGGATTTCGCTGATTTAAATCTGGCATCGTAGCTACAAACCAACCTTGAGAATTACCATCGCTATCATATTTTGACGCATAGGTATCCTGATTTGTTGTTCGTCTGTGATTCGAATTAATCGTCACATCATTATTCCACTTATCGATGTTCTTCTCATAGTTTTCCTGAAGATTTACCCAATCTTTAAACGGCAAATCTTTCATCCACCAATGTTCTAATCCACAGTGATTAGCCACCTGATCCATGATCAGTTTCATGCCTTTATCTTTTAACTTAAGAGACAGGTTCTGATATTCCTTTAAAGTTCCAAAGCGAGGATCAATCTGATATAAATCTGTAATAGCATAGCCATGATACGAACCTCGTTTCATATTATTAGTAAGCAAAGGCTGAGGCCATACAGCTGTAAAACCCAAGTCGTGAATGTAATCCAGATGTTGTGTGATGCCTTGAATATCGCCTCCATGTCTAGCATAATCATTGGTTCTGTCTATGGTACGTTCCAATAATTCTGGCTGACCTTCCATTGCTAAAGGCGAATCGTTATTTGTATTGGCATTAGCAAAACGATCTGGAGTAATAAGATATATAGCGTCTGAACTATTAAATCCGATATAATCTTCTGAAGGTTTTTGACGTGATTTTAATTCGTAAACCTCTATCAACTCATCTCCTGAGTCATTTTTAAATGTAATATTGAATTTTTCTGCAGAAGCATGTTCAGAAATTTTTAAATCGATAAATAAGTAGTTGTTACTATTATTTCCTTTGGAAACTTTTTCTATAGACACACCAGAATAAGAAATATGAGGTGTATAATTAGCAATATTATCGTGCTTAATTAAAAGCTGAAGTTCATCATTTTGAAAACCAATCCACCAGTTTGGAGGTTCAATACGTTCAATCTGACTTTGATTTATAAATTCAGTTTGAAGTTTCTGCGATGCTTCTCTATCTGAAGTATTTTCTTTACAAGACACACTTAAAACAATTGCAAAAACAGAAAGATATTTAAAAATGTGTTTCATAATTTTTGTTGTTTTAGACTTTAACTGTAATAAAACCTACAAGGTTTGTGAAACCTTGCAGGTTAATATTTTAAGTGTGTTAATTATTTATACGGTCACCAAGTTATTCGGACTTATCATTACTTTATTTCCGTGAACTAAAATTTCTAAATCTTGATTGCCTTCAAGTTCGAAATGAGTTTGACCTTTATGCGCTTTAACTTTTATGATTTGATTTCTAAAGTTGATTTTAAATGAAAACCCTTCCCATTGTTCTGGAATTTTAGGCTCAAAGGATAAGGTATCATTTACAATTCGCATGCCGCCAAAACCTTCAACAATGCTCATCCACGTTCCTGCCATGGATGTTATGTGGAGTCCTTCTTCAACTTCATGATTATAATCATCTAAATCTAAACGAGACGTTCGTAAATAAAAGGCATAAGCCTGATCCATACGATTTAATTTAGCTGCCTGAATACTATGAACACAAGGTGACAAAGAGCTTTCATGAACAGTAAAAGGTTCGTAGAAATTAAAATGGCGTTCTAATTCTTCAGTAGAAAAATGGTCTTCAAAGAAGTAGAACCCTTGCAAAATATCGGCTTGCTTAATGTAAGGTGAACGTAAGATGCGATCCCAAGACCATTTTTGATTGATTGGTCGTTCGCGCTTTGGTAAATCTGAAACGGTTATTAATTCTTTATCTAAGAACCCATCTTGTTGCAAATAGACATTTCGTTCTTCATCAAATGGAAAATACATATTGTCTGCTACAGCTTTCCACTCAGACAATTCAGATTTAGACAATTTGGCTTTGTGCATAATTCTCGTGAAATCAGAACTATACTCACGTTCTACTCTTTCAATAGTTTCTAAAGCATAATCAATACACCATTTTGCAATATAATTTGTGTACCAGTTGTTATTAACATTGTTCTCATATTCATTAGGACCAGTTACACCAAGAATAACATACTGTTGTTTTGCTTCAGAAAAATTGGCACGTTGTTGCCAGAATCTTGCAATTCCAATTAAAACCTCCAAGCCTTTTTGAGGTATGTAACTGTAATCTCCTGTAAAACGATGGTAATTAAAAATAGCGAATGCAATGGCTCCATTACGATGAATTTCTTCAAATGTAATTTCCCATTCATTATGACATTCTTCTCCATTCATGGTTACCATTGGAAATAAAGCTGCACCATTTGTAAATCCTAATTTTTCAGCATTTTCAATTGCTTTTTCGAGGTGATGGTATCGATATTCCAATAGACTTTTGGCGACATTTTGATCTTTTGTAGCCATGTAAAACGGAATGCAATAGGCTTCCGTATCCCAATAGGTACTTCCACCATATTTTTCACCTGTAAATCCTTTCGGACCAATATTTAATCTGGCATCTTTTCCTAAATAGGTTTGGTTTAAATGAAAAATATTAAATCGAATTCCTTGCTGTGCAGCAACATCACCTTCAATAGTAATATCTGCCATATCCCAGATTTTCGCCCAAGCTTGCCTTTGTTTTTCTAGCAAAGTATCAAAACCTAATTCTGAAACCTGGTTTAATGTTTTCTTAGCTTCGGAAACCAATGCGTTTTTATCGTGGTTTCTGTCTGACGTATAGCCTCCAAATTTGGTAAGTGTAATCGTATCACCTTTAGACACTTGATTTTGATATGTAAAGGCGATTTTATCAATGGCATCATTGACTATTTTATCTTGTTTTAGAATTGTTCCGTTTAAAGACACCTGTGTTTGCATCGATGTGCAGACATAAAAATGTGTTTTCATAGTTTTAGATACTATGAATGCCTGTTCATCTTCATGATTAACACTAAGAACGTCCCAAAACTTATCGTCCCAATTTGAATCTTCATTTGTAATTCCGTTATCTAAATAAGGTGAAAAGTCAATTTGAGCATCATTATTTAAAGGTGTCACATGGTATACAATTGCTCCAACTTCGTCGATATCTAAACTTAAAAAACGCTTCGTTTCAACTTTAACTTCGATGAAATTATGAAGTGTTGCCATAAAACTTCTGGACAACCAGCCTTCTTTCATGTTGAGTTCTCTTCTAAAGTTTTCTACCTTAATACATTTAGCCAGATCTAAAGCCTCGCCATTAATTGTAACGTTAATTCCAATCCAATTTGGTGCATTTAATACCTTAGCAAAATATTCAGGATATCCATTTTTCCACCAACCTACTCTGGTTTTATCAGGATAGTAAACACCTGCGACATAACTGCCTTGAAACGTTTCGCCTGAATAGTGCTCTTCAAAATTAGCACGCTGTCCCATGGCTCCATTTCCAAGACTCATTAAGCTTTCTGTAGACTTAACGTGTTTTGCGTCAAATCCTTCTTCGATAATTGACCAGCTATCTGGTTGTATATAATTATTATTCATTATTCTTTATAAATCAGTTATTGATTGATAAATCACTATTTGATTGTTTCTGTATTTCTCCTGAAATAATTTGCTCTATAAACTCTTGAGACATTTCAGTAAAATCTTTAAAAATATAATCAGCTTCATGTAACACTGATTTTTCGCCAATACCTATAGATATGATATTGGCCGTATTAGCTGCTTGAACTCCAGCAACTGAATCCTCAAAAACAATACAGTCCTCTGGTGCTATTCCTAAAAGTTTAGCGCCTATTAAAAACACTTCTGGATTTGGTTTTGCTTTTGACACATCATTGCCATCAACAATAGCTTCAAATTTTTCTAAAAGGTGAACTTTTTTTAAAATTGGAGTCGCATTTTTACTCGCAGACCCTAAAGCTATTGCCTGTTGTTTTTCAATAAGAAAATCTAAAACTCTGGATACATCTGGTAGAATTTCTGAAGCATCCATCTTATTGATATAACTTAAGTAATCCTCATTTTTTTGAGCCATTAACGCTATAAATTCTTCTTCTGAAAGGGTTTTATTTCCCCATTGTAATATTTTCTCTAATGAACGTACTCGGCTTACACCTTTAAGCTGTTCATTTTGTGTTTCGGAAAAATCAACACCTATACTATTGGCTAATTTTTTCCAAGCTAAAAAGTGATACTTAGCCGTATCAACGATGACACCATCGAGGTCAAATATGAATCCTTTTTTATGCATTGTAAACTGTATCTTTTTTATCATTTATTTTGAAGGACAATATTCCAGCGATAATAAAACTAGCTCCACTCACAATTAGAGCATAAATTGCGTGATTGTCGTATGCGTATTTTACAAGAGGCCCTCCTATTATTCCGTTAATAATTTGGGGAATTACAATGAAGAAATTAAAAATTCCCATATATACTCCCATCTTTTTTGCCGAAATAGATCCAGCTAACATTGCATAAGGCATAGACAAAATACTTGCCCAAGCAATACCAATACATACCATTGGAAGAATTAACCAATTCTCATTAGGCATAAAATAAATTAGTATTAAACCAATACCACCAACAAATAAAGCATAAGCATGTGTTTTTTTTCTGCTAATTTTTTTAGCTAGAATAGGTAATAGAAATGCAAATATTGCAGAAATCCCATTATAGATTCCGAAGAGAATACCAACCCAATTACCCGCTTGTTGATACGTTTCACTACTGGAATCTTCAGGTGGTAGTCCGTAAATATGTTGTGCGATTGCTGGCACTGCAAAAACCCACATTCCAAATAATGCAAACCAAGAAAAGAATTGCACCCAACTCAACTGCCTCATTGTTTCAGGCATCGTTCTAAAATCGTCAAAAATATCAGTGAGTTTGGCTTTTCGCTTTTCACCAGTTTCATTAAGTAAATCTGGATTTGTTTCTGCTTCAAATTGAGCTAATTCCTCTGGCGAATATTCTTTAGTTGTAAAAATGGTTACTAAAATTGAACCTACTAAAACAATAGCTCCAATGATAAACGACCATAATAAATTAGCAGGTACAGTACCTTCTTCAGATACCTGAGTGACACCAAACCAATTGGCCAACATCCAAGGTAACCATGATCCAATAACTGCACCAATTCCTATTAAAGCTGTTTGAATACTAAACCCTTTTGTAGTTTGCTCGTCAGAGAGGTTATCAGCCACAAGAGCACGAAATGGTTCCATTGCAATATTAAATGACGCATCCATTATCATGAGCATTCCAGCTCCAACCCAAAGAGCTGGAAGGATAGCAATCATAAAATCGGCTTGAGGAATTAAAATCATTCCTATTGAAGCTAAAACAGCTCCTAATAAAAAGAACGGTTTTCTACGACCAAATCTTGTCCAAGTATTATCGCTGTAATGGCCAATTATGGGCTGAACAATGAGTCCCATAAATGGCGCAATAAGCCAAAACCATGATAACTCATGAACATCAGCTCCAAAAATTTGTAAAATTCTGCTTGCGTTGGCATTTTGTAGGGCAAAACCCATTTGAATTCCCAAGAAACCGAAACTCATGTTCCAAATTTCCCAGAAACCTAGCGTGCGCTTTTTCATAATAGTATGTTTAAATTAATACTATTGACAAGCGATAAAACTTATCAAAACTTAAATGTAGAAGTGAAAATATAAGTTTTGATTAGGGTGTAAATATACTAAAGTTTTTAATTATTACACATAAATGTGCTATTTGGTCGATTCTCTTTCAATTAAATCGGTTTCAATAACAACGGTTTCGTAAACTTCTTCTTCTTCGTCATCTGTTTCATCCAGTTCCAATCTGTTAATCAATAAATCAGCAGCTTTTTCACCTATCTGTTGTCCGTGTTGACTTATTGTTGTTAGACTAGGCGTTGAATGCTTTGAGAGCACACCATCAGAAAAACTAACTACCTGAAGCGATTTCGGAATTTCTAATCCCAGCTTTCTTGCTAATTTAATGGCTGTTACAGCATACAGTTCATTTACAGCAAATATACCATCAATTGATTTGTTCGCTTTAAATAATTGCTCAATTTCATTTTCCAAATTATCTAAGTGGTCGTCAGACAACAGCTTATCTTCAATTTTTAATATTAATGACGCCTTAGGATTTATTTTATGATCTTCAAGAGCTTCCAAATAACCTTGAGTTCTTAATTTACCAACACTCACGTAATCTTTAGTTGTAATGATTGCTATATTTTTACAATCGTTAGCTATAAGCTTTTCTACTGCTTTTTTGGCCCCTTTGACATCATCTACAATAACTTTATCACAAGGAATTTCATTTACTACACGATCAAACATCACAATAGGCATCCCTTGATTTATAGTTTCAGTGAAATGATGATAATCTTGTTGTTGTAAGGTTTCTTTAGCAATAGATAAAATAAAACCATCTATACTCCCGTTTGCCAGCATTTGCATATTAATCACCTCTTTATCAAAGGATTCGTTTGAAAGTCCGACAATAACATTATAGCCTCTTTTATTGGCTACCA
This sequence comes from Psychroserpens mesophilus, assembly GCF_000826645.1. Lineage (GTDB taxonomy): Bacteria > Bacteroidota > Bacteroidia > Flavobacteriales > Flavobacteriaceae > Psychroserpens > Psychroserpens mesophilus. Next base: position 242,097 of record NZ_JXJP01000001.1, on the reverse strand, counting down.
GCTCGATACCAGTAATCACTTTTGAAAAGAAATGATGCACAATTTCAGGTATGATAATACCAATAGTTTTTGTTTTTCTGTTTTTGAGACTTAGGGCGATATTATTAGGTCTGTAATTATACAACTTAGCAAACGCCTGAACTTTTTGTCTAGTATCTTCGCTAATTTCAATACTGTTTCTGAGGGCTTTGGAGACTGTAGATATTGAAACATCTAATTCTTTGGCAATTTGTTTTAGCGTTACTTTTCTTTTCATTTATTGAGTATAAAACCAAAATTCAATGTTAGTTAAAAACATCAAACTTTAGTATAAATTTTAGAATTGTCTTTTTATGATTTTTTACTTAACTTTAAAGAAAAAAGGTTGCTCCTATAGTTCTTAATATGGCAATAAAGATATTATTTTATTGTAAAATCCATAATTATAGGTCATTTATTATTGATTTCTGTTAATTTAAAAAAAGTTTTTAACACGAAAACGTTTTCGCTTTGTAAATAGAATCTGATTATAGAGTATTTACTTAAAATTTACATAATTTTAACCCAAGAAGTGAAAATATAAACAACAATTAACTGAAATTAACTTAAAAATAGTGTATGAAAACATTTTTAAATAGCTTGCTATTACTCGCTCTATTGTTACCTGCAACCTTAATTGCTCAAACAATGGTAACAGGAACAGTGACAGATCAAGCTGATGCATCTCCTTTACCAGGTGTTAATATTCTCGTAAAGGGGACAACCACTGGAGCTTCAACTGATTTTGATGGTATTTATAGCATCAAGGTTAATCAAGGAGATATCTTAGTATTCTCATATTTAGGATATGTAACTCAGGAAATCACATATTCGGGACAATCAACCTTAGATATTATGTTAGTTGAAGATACTGCGCAATTAGATGAAATTGTAATTATTGGATATGGATCTGTAAAAAAGGAAGACGCCACTGGTTCTGTTGACGTTGTTTCTGAAAAAGACTTTAACCAAGGAGCCATAATTTCTGCAGATCAACTTTTACAAGGTAAGGCTGCTGGCGTAAGGATTACTACAGCAGGAGGTTCTCCTGACGCGGCTCCAAATATTAGAATCAGAGGTGGTGCTTCCTTATCAGGAAACAATAGCCCTCTAATTGTTATTGATGGTATTCCTCTTGACAACGGAGGAACTGCTGGTATTAGCAACCCTCTGAACTTAATTAATCCCAATGACATTGAAAGTTTTTCTATACTCAAAGACGCTTCTGCAACAGCAATTTACGGTTCTAGAGCATCAAATGGTGTAATTATTATTACTACTAAAAAAGGTACTTCAGGTGATGTTAAATTCAACTTCTCCGCAAATACTTCGGTTAGCAGTATTTCTGAATCAAATAGAATTGACGTAATGGACGGTAATCAATACACTAGTTTTATTCAACAGTTTTATCCAAATGAATCAGAAAAATTAGGTGTTCCTGTTGGATCAGTGATTACTTCTGAAACACCTTCTCAGATAATTAATACTACATCTGGATTAAGAGAAGTATATAATACAAATTGGCAAGACGCTATACTTAGAACAGCTATATCTTCAGATTACAACTTTAGTGCAAGAGCTAATTTGTTTGAAAAAATACCATTTCGTGCTTCTATTGGATATAACAATTCTGAAGGTGTTGTGGATACTGATGATTACGAAAGATACACGGCCTCGTTAAAATTAACACCTAAGTTATTTGATGATCATTTAAAAATAGACTTAAATGCTAAAGGGCTATATATAGAAAAGAATGCTATAGATGGCAATGGGGCACTTGGAGGAGCTTTGAATATGGATCCAACTAAACCCGTTTATGATTCAAATAGTCCATTTGGAGGTTTTTACAATCAAATTGGTAGCGCTTCATCTACAACTCCTAATGCATTAATTGGTGCATCTAATCCACTTGCATTATTAGAGCAACGTACAAGACCAGAAGAGGTTAAACGATTATTGGCTAACATTCAGTTTGATTACAAACTTCATTTCTTTCCTGATTTACGTGCAGTTTTAAATTTAGGTATTGAAGCTTCAAGAACAAACATTGAAGAACGTTTTTCAGATAATTCAATAGCCACTTATAGATTATCTGAAGCAGCTACTAATAGTTATATTTTTAATCCAGGTGTTAATTACAGAGAAGAACAGCACATTACAAATACAACAATGGATGCTTACTTAGTGTACAATAAAAGCTTCGAAGGATTTGTAAAAAGCGTTGAGGTTCAAGGTGGTTATGCTTATCAAGATTTTAAAAATGATGGTAATAAAGAAGAATATATCTACGCTAATGAAGACCAAGGAGACTTAGGTACTCGTATTTTAAACTTTGATCCTAATAACCCTAATAACAGATACTTTAATCCGTTAAATTTACAATCTTTTTTTGGGCGTGCAAATGTTAATTTCAATGAAAAATATCTTTTAACGGTATCTTTTAGAGCGGATGGCTCTTCATTATTTACAGAAGACAATCGTTGGGGATATTTCCCAGCTGCTGCATTAGCTTGGCAAATTGATGAAGAAAAGTTTTTAGAAAACTCTAAATTTATCAACTCTTTAAAGGTTAGATTAGGTTGGGGTGAAACTGGTCAACAAGATATTACTGGAAACGGAATTGGATTTTTCCCTTCTGTTCCATTATTTGAAATCGGTTCTCCTAATAGTCAATATCTAACTGGTGTAAATCTTTACTCTGCAAAAGAATTCAACCCTGACTTAACTTGGGAAAAAACAACTACTTATAACTTAGGTCTTGATTTTGCATTTTTTGAAAGCAGTAGATTATCAGGAAGTTTTGATATCTATAAAAGATATACATCTGATCTATTAGCATTAACTGATGTTCCTCCAGGACAAGGTTTAAGTACGGCTGTTATTCAAAACGTTGGAGAAACAGAAAGCAAAGGATTTGAATTAAATTTAAATATTGATGCTATTGATTCAGATAATTTTGATCTTTCATTCAACGGAAATATTGCGTATAATTTAACTGAAGTTACAAATTTAGATGGTGCTGAAGCTATTAATCAAACACCGACTATACCAGATGGTACTGGAACATTTCTTTTCCAACATGCTTTAGGTGAGCAAGCATATTCAGCTTTTGTTTACAAACAAGTTTATGACGCAAATGGAAACCCAATACCAGGGGCTTTCGTAGATTTAAATGGTGACAATGCAATTACTTCTGAAGATAGATATTATCAACCTATAAGACCTAATTGGACATTTGGTTTTGGTTTCTCTGCAAATTATAAAAACTGGGATTTAAGTGCTTCTTTCAGAGGTCAGTTTGATGGGAAAATTTATAACTCAGCAAGATTAATTGCTGGATATACAGATCGTGCTATCGAAACTCAAAACGAAGCTTTAAATAACGTTTTAGATTTTAATTCAGGTGCAGCAAATCCTGTGTTCAGTGATATCATTAATCAGCAAGCATTATCTGATTATTTCTTAGAAGATGCAGCGTTTCTACGTTGTGAAAACATAGCTTTAGGTCATACTTTTAATGAAATCTTAAAAGATACACGACTTAAAATATATGGAGCAGTGACAAACCCATTTTTGATCACTAATTACTCAGGTCAAGACCCTGAAAATTTTAACGGGCTTGATAATAACTTTTATCCAAGACCTACTGTTTATACTTTAGGTATTAACTTAGATTTCTAAAATAAATGACTATGAAAAATTATTTAAATTATGTTTTAATTACATTGGCGCTCTTAACGACGTTGGGTTGCACTGATGACTTAAACACAAAACCAATTGTCGAGTTATCTTTAGAAGAATTACTTGAACAAGATCCTCGTGCAATTGAAGGTGTTTTATCGCGACTTTATGGTTCTTTTGCGCTTTCTGGACCAGATGGACCAGGTAGTTCAGATATACCCGATGATCCTGGAGAGTCTCCTTTTCTTAGGGGAATTATAAATCTTCAAGACTTTACTGCTGATGCTATGAAGAATCGTTGGGGTGATAATGGTTTAGACCAGCTTACTACTACATCTGATTGGACCTCAGACAATAAGTTTTTTAGATACTTGTATAATAGAATCTATTATACTATCCCACAAGCAAATAACTTAATAAATGTTTTATCTGCAGTAGATGTAGAAAATGAAGAAGTTGTATCGTCTGAAATAAGATTTATTAGAGCTTTAGCTTACTATTATCTTATTGATTCTTTCGGTAAAGGAGCATTAGTAACTGAAGCTGATTTTGGAGTAACAACTCCTCTTCCTGAAGCTTCAAGACAAGAATTATTTAATTATGTAGAATCTGAATTGTTAGCTATTGAACCTCTTTTACCAAGTAGCAACAGTTACGGTCGAGCTAATAAAGCAGCGGCTCAAATGCTTTTGAGCAAACTTTATCTTAACGCTGAAGTTTATACCAATTCACCTAGATATGATGATGCCGCTACTTATGTTAATAGAATAATTAATGGTGGTGAATTTTCGTTAGCAGATGATTTTAGATTAAATTTCTCTTCTGATAATGATGATTCTCCTGAGATTATTTTTCCTTTAATAGCTGATGCCTCTATAAGTCAGAGTTTTGGAAACACAACTTATATTGTAAATGGTAGCCTTAGTACAGAAACTATGAATCCAAATGATTTTGGAGCAACACAAGGTTGGACAGGCCACAGATCATCCAAAGCATGGTACGGCTTATTCTGTGGTGGTATTAATAATTCTGATGAATTAAGAAATTGTAATGATGTAAGATCTCAATTATTTTGGATTGGGGAAGGTATAGATCCGATTACAAATTTACCTGTTGACTTACATAATTTTGAAATGGCAGATTATAGATCTTGGGAAGATGGATATCCATCAATTAAATTTAGAAATTCTAATTTAAATGCCAATACGTCTCCAACAGATTTCTCTAGTACAGATTTTCCTTTATTTCGTTTAGCAGATGCGTATCTTATGTATGCAGAATTAGCTTGGAGAGGAGCTGCTGGAACAGATCTTAATACTGCTTCTCAATATGTGAATTTAGTAAGAGAAAGATCAAATGCTTCAACCATTACTGCTTCAGATATTGATGAACAATTTATATTAGATGAAAGAGCAAGAGAATTAAACCTTGAAGGGCATAGGAGAACAGACTTAATCAGATTTAACAAATTTACTGGTGGTTCTTATATATGGCCATGGAAAGGTGGAACAGCTAGTGGCACCTCAATTTCAACGAATTACCGATTGTTTCCAATTCCAACAAATGCCATACAAGCAAACCCTAATTTAACACAAAACCCAGGATATTAATAAATAATAACATGATGAAAAATTTAAAATTTATATTATTAACGTGTATCGCTGTATTATCTTTTACAGCTTGTCAGCAAGATGACGATTTAGAGTTTGTAGCTACAGAAGCAACAGACTTAGCATTTACAACAACTTTTTTATCCAACTATGTTTTAAACTCAACAGTGAGTGAAAACCTAGCTGAGCGCTTTACATGGGATGATGCCAATTTTGGCGTAGCTACCAATGTTACGTATAGCTTACAAGCTGCTACATTAGAAGATTTTAGTGACTACATTGCAGGTGATGATTTATATAATATAGGAAATACTTCAGGTAATGAAATTCCTGTAACAGTTGGAGAAATGATTGATTTAGCTGAAGTAGCAGGCCTAGATAATGATCCTGCAACAGAGGCTTCTAATATTGGAGTACTATATTTTAGATTGATGGCTGTTGTAGGTGATGACGGTTTACCAACCATGTCTGAAATTCAAGCATTAAATGTTGAACTTCAAGAACAATCCATAGTTGTAGAAACTGGCGAATGTGAAGTTGACATCCTTTATGGTGTTGGTGCTGGATTACCTGCTGCAGGATGGGACTGGGGAACTCCAGTTGAATTAATGTGTACACAAGATGGTGTTTGGTCTGGAAATGTAGAATTCCAAAATACAGTAGATAACAATAATTTCAGATTCTTTACTGAAAGTGGTGAATGGGCTTCTGGAAGAAATTATCCATGGTATGTAGCTGAAGGATATACGATTGATAGTAACCTTGTTGATGCTATGGATGGCGATAATAATTTTGCTTTCGTTGGAACTAATGGCACTTACTTGTTAACAATTGATACCAATAACTTAGAGATAACACTAGGAACACCTAATGCTGAAGGGACTTGTGAATTTGATGTTCTTTATGGTGTTGGAACTGGCTTAGTTGACACTGGCTGGGACTGGGCAAATCCTGCACAGTTTGTATGTACTTCTGATGGTGTTTGGTCTGGAAGCGTAGCTTTACAAAATAACGGTGGAGCAGATAACAACTTTAGATTCTTTACAATCCTTGATGAATGGGCTTCAGGTAGAAATTATCCTTACTATGTAGATGCAGGTTACACTATTGATAGTGAGTTAGTAAATGCTGAAGATGGTGATTTTAATTTTGCTTTTGTTGGTACAACTGGAACATACACCATAACTATTGACACCAATAACCTTACAATTACGTTAGATTAAACCATATTATCTTTAATAATAATATAAAAGGCTATGGTATTTATACAACATAGCCTTTTTTTTAAAATACTTGCTATGAAAAAAGTTTTACTATTATTACTATTACTATCTTTCTATTCAAACGCACAAGTATCACTAAGTGTTGGTGCTATTGAAGTTGATCAACCAGTTACCATTACTGTTGATATAAATAATACTACTGGAACAAACTGTAACGGATTTGTTAATCCCAATAAGGTTTATATGCACTCAGGAATTGGTGATAATTCAGATGCTTTTGGTTTTAACGTTATCGGAAATTGGGGACAAGATGATGGTGTTGGCCAAATGATAAACCAAGGAGGTGGTATTTTTACAATTACCATAACACCTCAGGATTATTATGGTTTAACTCAGCCTCAAGCAGGCGCTGCCACCCAAATTGGAATGGTATTTAGAAATGAAGATGGCTCTCAAGAATTAAAAGATAGTGGCTGCAGCGATTATATATTTCCAGTAGGAACTGTAAATGTTACAATTACTCAACCTTCAAGTTCGCAAGTGGTTGTGAATTCTGGATCTAATCTAACTGTAAGTGCTATAATAGCTTTCCAAGGTTCAACTACGGTACAGGGAAGTTTTGAAGTATTCTACAATAATGTTTCTGTCGCAAATGGAACATGTGGTTTCCCAACTTGTAGCAGTACGATTTCAAATATTACTGAAAGTGGTACGGTTCGTATTGTTGGTTCTCCTCCTGGAACTTCAGATACTGGAGAAGCGAGTTTTGAGGTGTATGTTGTGACCTCTGTTACTGAACAAGCACTTCCTTCAGGGGTAATTGACGGTATTAATTATGGAGCTGATCCCACCAAAGCAACTTTAGTGCTTTCAGCACCAGGTAAAGAATTTATTCAAGTAGCTGGTAGCTTTAACAACTACATGCCTACCAATTCAGACGTTATGAAACGTGATCCTAGTACTGGAAAGTACTGGTTAGAAATAACAGGTTTAACTCCTGGACAAATTGAAACATATCAATACTGGGTTTTTGATACTAACCCAATCACGAATTCTCCTGGATTAGTAAAAACTGCAGATCCCTTTTCAACTCTAGTATTATCACCTTTTGATGATCCTTTCATTCCAAGTAATAGTTATCCTAATTTACCAGTATATCCAGCGGGTCAAGAACGAGAAGTAACTGTTCTTCAAACTGGACAAACACCGTACAACTGGCAGGTAACAAATTTTCAGAAACCAAAAAAGGAAGATTTAGTTGTTTACGAAGTGTTAGTAAGAGATTTTGATGCAGACCGTAATTATCAGGATTTAATTGATCGTATAGATTATTTTAAAAATCTGAATGTAAATGCTATACAATTAATGCCAGTCATGGAATATGAAGGTAATGAAAGTTGGGGCTACAATACTTCTTTCCACATGGCATTAGACAAATATTATGGTACAGAAAATAAGTTTAAAGAGTTTATTGATTTATGTCATCAAAACGGAATAGCAGTTATTCTCGATGTGGCTTTAAATCATGCTTTCGGAAGAAATCCTATGCAACGTATGTGGATGAATGATCCTGAAGGTGATGGTTGGGGCGGACCGAGTAGTGATAACCCTTATTTTAATGAAGTGCCTAAACATAGTTATAATGTAGGTTCAGACTTTAATCATCAAAGTGCTTTAACACAAGAATACACTAGACGTGTTGTAAAACATTGGATTGAAGATTTTAAAATTGATGGATTCCGTTGGGACTTAACAAAAGGATTTACTCAAAATTGTGAAAATAACGAAGGGTGTACTAACAGCTATCAACAAGATCGCGTAGATGTGTTAAAAGCATACGCTGATTATTCTTGGTCTCTTGACGATACACATTATGTGATTTTTGAGCATTTAGGTTCAGAAAACGAAGAAAAAGAATGGGCAAATTATCGTTATAACGAAGGTAAAGGCGTCATGATGTGGGGAAAAATGACAGATCCTTACAACCAACTTACTATGGGATTCAATTCTAACAATAACATAAATGGTATTGGGCACAAATCGCGTTCTCAGTTTCTAGGACCAAGAGTGATGGGTTATCCAGAAAGCCATGATGAAGAGCGTTTAATGTATAAAAATGTAACGTTTGGAAACCAATCAAACGGTTCTCATAATGTGAGAGATTTAAACACTGCTTTATCCAGAATGTCTGCATTAGGCGCTGTATCTATTTGTGTGCCTGGTCCAAAAATGTTATGGCATTTTGCTCCTTTAGGTATGGATAATTCTATTTACACATGCCCAAATGGTACTGTAAACGATGAAAGTGGTACTGATGGAAACTGCAAATTAGATACCAAACCTCAACCTCAATGGGTAGAGAATTGGTTAGGAGATGCCAACAGAAGACAAATTTATGATGATTGGGCGAGACTAATTGATCTAAAAATTAATGAGCCTGTATTTGAAGGTGATTATGCAATTACTTCTGGAAGTTTAACTCCTAGAATTGATATTTTTGATACTTCACTTCCTAGTGGACAAATACAAAATGTTATTATATTAGCTAATTTTGATGTAGTTTCAAGAACTATTAATACAAGTTTTCCAACTGGTGGAACCTGGTATGATTTAATGGACGAAACTGGAAATACAACTTACAGTGCCTCAACTATAAGTATTCCTGCTGGACAATTTAGAATATTTGGTAATCAGCCTTCTACTTTAAGTAGCGAATCATTTGCTTCTAATGAAGCGTTTAGCATTTATCCTAATCCTGTAAACGATACGTTTAAAACGAATAAAGCTTTAGAAAGCTTACAAATTTTTGATATCACAGGCAAATTAGTGAAATCATTTCATGGTGCGTTTACTAAAAATGACTCGTATGACATTTCAGATTTGAAGCCAAGTCTTTATTTAGTTAAAATAGAAAATAAGAATGGTCAAACACTGACTTCAAAAATTTTAAAACTTTAAATTGATTTTATAGCAATTTGAATTAGCCTGAAAAAGCTTTCCAACTATTATGGAAAGCTTTTTTTATTTAAAATAAGTCCATAAAAAAAGCTAACTCGTTAAAGTTAGCTTATATATTGTACAGGCGGAGAGACTCGAACTCTCACACCTCGCGGCACTAGATCCTAAGTCTAGCGTGTCTACCAATTCCACCACGCCTGCAACTTTCCAATAAATATTGGGATGCAAATATAAACAATAGTTTCAATATTCAAATAACTTTAATAACGAAAAAATCGTCTTCATTTTGTATTTTTGAATGAATCCTAAAACAAAAGTAAATGCAACACATTCAATCGTACATAAAAAACCATAAAGATCGTTTTCTAAATGAATTAATAGAACTGCTAAAAATCCCTTCAGTAAGTGCAGATCCATCGTTTAAGGACCATGTGTTTAAAACAGCTGATGTTATTAAAGAAAGCCTACTAAAAGCCGGTTGTGATAACGCAGAAATTTGTCAAACCGATGGTTTTCCTATTGTGTATGGTGAAAAAATGATTGATAAAAATCTTCCGACAGTTTTAGTCTATGGGCATTATGATGTGCAACCAGCCGATCCATTAGATTTATGGGATTCACCACCTTACGAACCTGTGATTAAAAAAACTGAAATACATCCCGAAGGAGCCATTTTTGCACGAGGTGCTTGTGATGATAAAGGTCAGATGTACATGCATGTAAAGGCTATGGAATTCATGACCGAAACAAATCAATTGCCTTGCAATGTAAAATTTATGATTGAAGGTGAAGAAGAAGTTGGAAGTGTTAACCTTTCCAAGTTTGTAAAAAACAATCAGGAAAAACTAAAGAATGACGTCATCTTAATTTCCGATACTGGAATGATTGCTCAAGATGTACCATCGATTACAACGGGTTTAAGAGGTTTAAGTTATGTTGAAGTTGAAGTGACTGGTCCAAATAGAGATTTGCACTCTGGTCTATATGGAGGCGCTGTTGCAAACCCTATCAACATTTTGACAAAAATGATAGCGTCACTTCATGATGAAAACAATCACATTACAATTCCAGGCTTTTATGATAAAGTCGAAGAGCTTTCAGACGAGGAACGTGCTGAAATGGCAAAAGCGCCTTTCTCTTTAGAAGCTTATAAAAAATCAATAGATATTGATGCTGTATATGGTGAAAAAGGATACACAACCAACGAAAGAAACTCTATAAGACCAACTCTTGATGTCAACGGAATTTGGGGAGGCTACACAGGTGAAGGTGCAAAAACTGTAATTGCAAGTAAAGCCTATGCTAAAATTTCCATGAGATTGGTACCTCATCAAGAATGGGAAGAGATTACTGAGCTTTTTAAAACTCATTTTGAAAGCATTGCTCCTGAAGGTGTAAGAGTTAAAGTGAAACCTCATCATGGTGGACAAGGTTATGTCACTCCTATAGACAGTATAGGTTATCAAGCAGCTTCAAAAGCATATCAGGATACGTTTGGAAGAACACCAATACCTCAGCGTAGTGGTGGAAGTATTCCTATTGTATCGCTTTTTGAACAAGAATTGAAGAGTAAAACTATTTTAATGGGCTTCGGATTAAATAGTGATGCCATCCACTCTCCTAACGAACATTTTGGCGTGTGGAACTATTTTAAAGGTATTGAAACAATTCCTTTATTTTATAAGTATTTTACTGAATTAAGCAAATAGTATCAACTACTCTTTCACAATTTTATATGTTCCGGTTTTCTCAGAAGAAGAAACTTTGAGGAAGTAAATACCTTGAGGCAAATTTTTCATATTTAATGCTGTCGCATTATTAGAAACGTTTTTTTGTAATATCAACTTCCCTGATACATCAAACAAATTTAATGCAATGGTTCCTGAATTATTAACGATTTCAATCGTAAGATTTGTAGAAACCGGATTTGGAAATAGTCTAACTTCAGAAGTTAAAAATTGATCTTGTCCTAAAGTGTCAAATTGGATACATTCACTGCGCTCAATGCAAGTACCAGAAGTAATTTCAACAGCATAATTTCCAGTTACTGTTGGCATATAAGATTGCGAGGTAGCTCCAGAAATTGGAGTATTCGTATCACAATTAATCCACTGATAAGCTGCTGAAGCTTGATCTGCTGTTAACATGGTAACCGTTTGACTTATACCATTATCAACATCAACTAAACCTCCTACAGTTGCCATATAAGCCGTGGTTAGTTTAGTAAGTTCATGAAAATAAGGTAAATCTAAAGTACTAAAACGATCACCAGACGTATGATAAAAAGGTGTTTGATCATTCGTTTCCCACGACTCACCTAGCAATACAGCAGAGTATGCGTCTTCAGGAAAATTACCAACTGCCCAAAAACTAGCATGATCACTGTTAATAGTGCCTGGATTAACCTCAATGACAGATAAATTAAATGAATATGTATTTAATACATTAATGATATCGTCTTTCATCCCTTCCGAATCAGCAAGATTTCTATAGTCTATATCAAACTCATTATCACCTGGTGCTCCTGGAGCATCACCATCATAACCCATCATATCCAGATTCAATACACCTAATATATTATCTCCATTGCTAAATGCTTGATCAGCATAAAACGACGATCCATTTAATCCGATTTCCTCTTCATCCCATAAGGCATATACAATGGTATTTTCTAAACATTGGGTTGACAAAATTCTAGCCGCTTCCAAGACTGCTGCTGTACCTGTTGCATTATCGTCAGCACAATAATCGGCTAAAGTATCATAATGCGCACAAATGATATAAATATCATTAGGATTGGTTTTCCCTAGTTGAGTTGCAATTATATTTCTTCCGTTTGAATCAAATTGTTGGTCGTTGATAACGATATTATCTAATGCTTCAAATTTTTGTACTAAATAATCACCTGCCAACTCATTATTTGCTTGTTGCCTGTTCAATATAGTAACGGTATTGCCATCAACAACTGTAGAAATTTCACCTGAAAATTCTTGAAGTGTAAGTGATAATGTATCTAAATCAACCTTATCGATTATATCTTGTATGGATTGTGCATAAGAATTAAATACACTTAAAAAAAGACATATAATAGTAGTTCTAAAAGTATTCATTGTGGGCAATTTTTCTTTTAATTTTTATCAAATATAGTGGATTTTAACAATATAAGCGCCTGCTAAGCTCGCCAGATCAAGTCTTTTATTTTAAAAAAGTGTAACATCTGAAGCATTTTTGCGTTCTAATAGACAATCAATCAAAATCTAATCAATCATGCTTAAGAAATTCTTCATTATCTGTTCTGGTTCTGATACAGACATCTTAGCCAATTGTTCTATAGGAGAACAAAACAAATTTGCTGGCATTGGAGCCACTGTATTTTTCACGGCTGTCATGGCATTTATTGCTTGTAGTTATGCCTTATATACCGTTTTTGATCAGCTTTATGCAGCCATTGCTTTTGGATTTATTTGGGGACTGTTGATTTTTAATTTAGATCGTTTTATCGTGTCAACAATTAAAAAACGAAATAATAGTATTGATGAAATTATACAGGCTTCACCTCGATTACTTTTAGCTGTAATTATTGCCATAGTGATTTCAAAGCCCTTAGAGTTGAAGATTTTTGAAAAGGAAATTAATCAGGTGCTTTTAGAACAAAAAAACGATTTAACGTTAGCTAATAAAGAACAAATTGCGCTACAATTTACCCCTAATGTTGAAGCTTTAGAAAATGACGTCAAAGCGTTACAGGGTCAAATAAGCACTAAAGAGGCAGAAGTTAACGCGCTGTATGACACTTATATTTCTGAAGCTGAAGGCACAGCTGGAACGCAGCTGTTAGGAAAAGGTCCTGTGTATAAAGAAAAAAGAGAAAAACACGATGCAGCCTTAGCTGAATTACAACAACTAAAAACAGAAAACAAAGCAAAAATTGCTTCCATTGAAAATCAGATTACACAATTAAAAACAAATTATGAGACTCAGATCACAAGCTCTCAACCTATCATTGATGGTTTCGATGGTTTGATGGCTCGTGTAAGTGCCTTGGCTGAGTTGCCTTGGCTACCTTCACTCTTCATTTTATTATTATTTCTAGCTATAGAAACATCTCCAATATTCGCCAAATTACTATCTCCAAAAGGTGAATATGACTATAAATTAGAAGATGCAGAAACAGCCGTTAAAACATGGGTAGAACAGAAAGTTAACGAGCGTAAAATTCTTCTTAAAACAGATCAAACCATAAATAACAGAATTTATAATGACATTGCCGAAGAAGATGAGCTTTATGCCTATAAACGCAAAAAGGCAAGAGAATTAATGCAATTGCAAGCTGATGCTTTTTTTAAACATCAAAAAAATGCCTTGTAGTATTTTATTTAAGCTGCAGTTACTGTTTCTCGTTCTTTCGTTTTAAAGTGATTAAACACTTCTTGACAACCCAAACCAATAATTGATAAACGTTTTTGTTTTATTATCGATTCATTGTGTAATTGTGCAATAGCAGTAACACCGTGACGATCAATACTTTTTAAATCTTCAATACTAATTGTAATGGCATTCGCTTTTTCAAAAATATTTCTGAATTTACTTTTAAACAAGTGAATATTATGTCTGTCTAAAGACCCTTTTACTTTAAAGAAGTTGTTTGAGTTTGTAATTTCTAAGTCCATAATAATAGCATTTTGAGGTTAATGTTGTTGTAAATTTTGGCGCTAAAATCAATGATTTCTGAATTAAATATCCAAAATTAAACATAGCTTATGCTATTTTTTCGACTAAATGTATCATTGGTAAGATTTCGTTCATAAATAGCATTTTTTATCCGATAAAATACACGACAACAGCAACTTAAATCGTTACTCTTTGTTCGTTTTTGCTATGTAGTTATTAATTCTATCTTCTAAAATTGCAAGTGTCACAGTACCTTGATTTAAAATCACATCATGAAATTCTCTGATATCAAACTTCGCACCTAATGTAGTTTCAGCTTTTTTACGAAGCTCTCTTATTTTTAGTTCGCCAATTTTATATGACAAAGCTTGACCAGGCCAGGAAATATAGCGATCAGTTTCAGTATTAATTTCATGCAGTGATAAAGCCGTATTTGAAGCCATATAATTTACAACTTGCTCACGTGTCCAGCCTTTTGCATGAATTCCAGTATCTACAACCAATCTGCAGGCTCTCCACATTTCATACGTTAGTTTTCCAAATTGCTCATAAGGTGTGGTGTACATTCCCATTTCTTCAGCTAAAAACTCACAATATAATCCCCAACCTTCACCATAAGCAGACAAATACATGTTTTTTCGAAAGCTTGGAATACTATCACCTAGTTCATTATTTAAACTTCCTTGTAAATGATGGCCAGGAACTGCTTCATGAACTGTTAAAGACGGCATGGTATATAAGGTTCTACTAGGCAAATCATAGGTATTTAACCAATAGTAACCTGGATCTGTGCTTTCTTTGGTTGTACCAATATAGCGACCTGTTGTATATTTTGGTGCAATGGCATCTGGCACTGGAGCCACTCCATAAGGTTTGCGTGGCAATGTTTTAAAAAATCGTGGTAACTGTGCATCTGCTCGTTTTGCCATATCACGAGCTATCATTAAAAGTTGCTCTGGAGTTTCGGCATAGAATTGCTTATCTGTTCTTAAAAAATGAAAGAAATCTTCAAAGCTTCCTTTAAAATTTAAATCACTGATAATGGTTTCCATTTCAGCTTTGATACGTGCCACTTCTTTGAGTCCGATTTGATGAATATCATCAGCACTGTATTGCGTACTCGTTGTATAATAATTTATTCTATTCTGGTAATAGGCTTTTCCATTTGGAGTTTCAGAAACGCCTAAGGTCGTTCTTGTCTTCGGAAAGTATTCGGTTTCAAAGAAGGTTTTAATTCGTTTGAACTGAGGAATCACCTGAGTTTCAATAGCTGTTTTTGCAGCAGTTAAAACGGAATCCCTTTGAGTTTCACTTAAATCATTCGGAAGGTTTTTAAATGGTGAAAAATAATAACTCTCTTCAAAATTACCAACGATATGCGTATCATAAGTCGATTCGTAACCATTGAAAATAACCCTTGGTTGAGAAACCCCTTTTTCTAAACCTTTACGCAAGTGCTCTAAATTTTGACTTACAAATTTAGGAATGGCATTTAACTTCTTAAGATATTCCCTAACCTGCCAGTAATTGGTTAAAGGTCTAACTTCATACGTTAAATTGGTATGGAATCCTGTATCAGACAGTAACGGATTTAAAAACTCTTCAAATTCATAAAAATCAATTTGGTCTTGTAATACAAACTTTAAAAGTGTTAATGAAATTTGTTCAGTTTCGCTTAAAGTTTCTGGTTTTATTTCAGAAAGTGCTTCTAACTTTTCCTGAGCAAACTCAGCTTCAGATTTATAATATTCTTCTGAAAAATCGCCTAAAGGATATTCATTTTTATCATAAGTTTCATGATCCTGGTAATCATTTATAATTATTTCTAAGGCTTCCGAAGCACTAACTGACTTCTCTTCCTCTTGGCATGTAAACAAACTGAAAATAAGAATTGTAATGATATATTTTGAATACGACATGGATTTAATTTTTAGTTAAACGCTCCTGATGTTTTTTAAGATCAACAGGCTTATGAACAACAGTAGTTGAAACCGGATATTCTTCTAGTAAATGTTCTGGACGAATTGGTCGTTTTTCAAAACCACCTCCGCAATTAGGACAAACCTCTTGCAAAACTCCGTCGACGCAATCTTTACAAAAGGTACATTCAAAAGTACAAATCATGGCCTCTGTAGAATTGAAATGCAAGGCCTTATTACAATGCTCACAAGTTGGTCTTATTTCTAACATTATTTAATTTTGTATTATGAAACCATCTTACCAAGTTATTCTTTATGTCATTTTGGCTAGCATCACAATTTACGGAATTGTTTCTGGAAAATTTTTGTTTTTAATCTTTATGCTTCCTTTAGGGTTCAGCTTTTTTAAAAAGAAAAACGACTAAAGTTTCTTTACGTATTTGGTAATGATTACGATTTGTTGTGCTCCAACTTTACCTTCGATATATTCTGAATTTTCATGATCTAATCGAATATTTCTAACTGCTGTGCCTTGTTTGGCTACCATACTTGAACCTTTAACTTTCAAATCTTTTATCAAAACAACCGAATCTCCAGACTCTAAAATTACACCATTCACATCTCTATGAATGATTTTATTAGCGTCATCTTCATGTTCTCCTGTGGCTCTTGCTAAAGCTAAAGCTTCGTCATCTAAGTACATCATGTCTAATAAGTCTTTTGGCCAGCCTTCACTTCTAAGTCGTTGCAACATGCGCCAAGCCATAATTTGAACAGCAACATGTTCACTCCACATGCTATCGTTTAAACACCTCCAATGGTTAGGATCCATGTCTGTATTGCCTTCTATTTGATCCTTGCACGTATTACAGATAAGAACATCGTTGGCTACATTTTCATTTAAAGAAGGTGGAATGGTATATTGAGATAAATTATTACTTGCACTGCACAATTCGCAGTTGTTATTACTTCGTTCTTGAAGGGTTTGTAGTACGCTCATTTTGATTATTAATTAGGTATACAAATATATGAATTGTCAATTGGTAATGCTTATAAAATAAAATATGATACACTTAGTAAGCTATTGCAATCCTATGCATTTACATAAACTTCTAACAATTTAGCATTTTCAGAACTAAACATCACCCGATTGGTAATTGCTGGTAACAAAATGGTCTCTCCCATTTGTAAAGTTTCGAATTCTCCATCTGCAGTGATGTTAACTTGGCCTTCTACACACATAAAAATGAGAAAGGAATCTAAATTTGAATAATCTTTAACGCACTCACTTTCAACATTAATAATATTTGTTGTGAAATACTCACAGTCAACAATATTCGAACTTCTATTAGATTGAAGTTGATAGTTTGACTTTCCGTTAGAGTGAAATTGCTTTGTTGCTTTTTCTGCTAACTTTGTATGTAACTCCCTTTTTTCACCTTTATCATCTGTGCGATCCCAATCGTAAACACGATAGGTTATATCTGAGGTTTGTTGAATCTCTGCTGCTAAAACTCCTGCGCCAATGGCATGAATTTTACCAGCTGGAATAAAAAAGCTATCACCTTTTTTTACACATTCTCTATTGAATACACTTTCAATATTTTCTGAAGTGATGTGATTTAAGATTTGTGGATTGGCATTTTCGTTCTTTAATCCCATCACAATATTGGCATCATCATCACTGTCCATGATATACCACATTTCGGTTTTACCAAAAGAGTTATGGTATTTTTTAGCCATATCATTATCGGGATGTACTTGAACAGACAAATCTGTATTGGCATCTAAAAATTTTATTAGGAGTGGGAATTGATGGCCAAAGTTTTCAAAATTGGATGCTCCCAAAAAAAGAGCTTCATGCTCTATTAATAAAGATTTGAGGTTTTTGCCTTTATAAATGCCATTGCTTACTACAGAAATATTCCCATTCACATCAGAAACCTCCCAACTTTCACCTACATCTTGCTTATTGGTTTGTTTTGCAAAAATTGTACTGAGTTTATTTCCTCCCCAAATTTTTTCTTTAAGGATTGGATTAAATTTTATGGGATATACTTTCATTTTAATAGCTTTTTAAATATTTCATTTTGATATTGAATCTGATGCATTTCTCTTTCAATCTCTATTCTTTTTAAATAATCGATTACTGAAAACAGCTTTTGAAACAATGTTCTTTTCATACGATGACTTTTTAAAATTGCTTGGTCATATTTAATTATAGAATCTTGATGTTCAACAATTTTATAGATTACTTTATCTAAACTTTGATAACGTCTATTTATTAAATTAAGATTTACAAATCCTATATGATTTAAGTTGAAATTATTATACATATATCTTGCGCCAGCTTTCACTGCAGAGATATCAGACTTAAATTTTTTAATGTTTACGATTGAAACATTTTCACAAGATTCTTTAACTGCCTTGAGCATAGAATAGGTGTTATCTTTGCTATCATTATTGACTAAACAAAATTGAATGCTTTTCGCATTATTACAGCAGTTTAGAAACAGATTGATATCCATCTCCTTTTCATAATTATGGAATACGAGTATAATTCCTGTTTTTACTGGTAAATACATGTAGATTTTATTAAGCCACTTTCATTGTTGAAGAAACAGCAATCTTATTTTTGCTTTTTTTTCTTCTATAAACCCATGCAATTTGTCCTAATTGACCTATAATTTTAAAAGAATCTTTCATTGAAAGTTTAGACCCATCTGCATGAATCCAACGTTTTAAAGGTTGTTCACACAACATTGATTTTGCTTCTTTCAAACCAAAATGAATGGTCATTCTTTTGAAAATTTCAACGTCAAAAATCCATTGTGTCACGAATTTTTCACTGAACGCAATTTTGATAACATCTTTATGGAAAATCTTAGCGCCACACTGAGTGTCTTTAAAGTCCATTGATAAAATCTTTCTGATAATAAAATTGATACTTAAGCTAATAATCTTTCTAGCAGATTCTTTAGTTATATTAGCTCCCATTCTAGAGATTCTGGATCCACTAACAATTTTGAATTCTGAATGCTCTATTGTTTTCACTAGGTCATCGAAATCGGCTAAGTCTGTTGATAAATCGGCATCTAAAAACCCGATATAATCTAAATCTTCTTTTTTAGCCATGTGCAACATTCCTAATCTTACAGCTTCAGCTTTACCTCCATTTTGCTCACAATCATAAACAGTAATAAAATCTTCTCTTCCTTTTTGTAAATCTTTTAACACTTTTAAGGTTTGATCTTTGCTACCATCATTCACGAAACACAAATGATATCCTGAATTTTTATCAATGTAATTAGTAAATTCTTTACTTAATAATCGCTCCTCTTCATTATAACAAGGAATGACCACACCAACGCATCTTTGTTGAATCATCACATCACAGCGCTCTGTTTTCCCTTGCAATTCTGGAGTACCAATAAGGCGCTTAACCCGAGCGCAAATTTCATTTAAACTCAAGGGCTTTTTCATATAGTCATCAATACCCAAATCGAACCCATTTGTAATAATAAGATCTTGAGTATTACCTGATAAAACCATGATAGGTGTATCAGAATCTTTTGTATGCCTGATATATTTTACAATTTCTAAGCCAGAGATACCAGGCATATTAATGTCGACGATTACCAAGTCTGGTTTGAATTCGTTGAAAAGTTCAAAACTCTTCAGCGCATCAGTCTCAATTTTTACGTCGTATCCTAGGGCTGTTAATCGTTTTTCTAATGGTAATAAAACTAATTGTTGATCGTCTATTGCTAATACTCTCATAATACTATTTTGATGTGTTTGTTGGGTCAAATGTACTCTGATTGACGCCTTAAAATTGTTTATTTAGTTGGTACAACAGTTAATGTAGACGAATGGTAGATTTCTGTAGATGACTAATAACTGACTGGCTATCTTTATTATATATCTTTACATTATCAAAATTGACAACTATTTCTAATGAAAGAAACAACGAATAAATATTTAATTGTAGCTCTACTTTTAGGTTTAGCATTTCATGGAAGTTCCATCTTTTTCACTTTGGAAACAACTTATGATGCGCTAATTCATTTATTCTTCGCTGACCATTATGCCAATAGTTGGTTTGAACCTTGGAACTACAAATGGTATACTGGATTTACAGTGATGAGTTATCCTCCACTAGTACATCAATCTATTGCGTTACTGTCTATGATTGGTGGTTTAAAGTTTGGACTTTTTACTGTTGCAATAATTAGTATCCTTTTATTTATTACAGGTGTTTATCGCTTCTCTTTATTAATCACGGGAAACAGAACAACTGCAGGTTACGCAGCCTTGTTAGCTGTATTTTCTTCTTCATTTGTTGAAACACTTCATCTTTTTGGTCAATTACCTAGTATTGTAGGTATTTCAGTTTTAATGCATGCCTTACCCGAAATTTATTTGTGGCTAAAGACAGGTAAGTACTGGTATTTAGCCACCTCCTTATCCCTCATAGCTGTAACCGTTACATCACATCATGTGACTCCAATTTTTGGAATGATTTTCTTTATTTTCCCTTTAATAGGCATGGTAATTATGGATGTATCTCGTGAAAGTGTGGACACCATAAAAGCCGTTACCATTAGAGTGTTTATACAAAGTTTTCTCAAACTTTTAAAACGTATTATAAGCTTTGGACTATTATCTCTTATCATCATAATAGGCTGTATACTACCGTATTGGATTAATTCAAAAAACAATCCTATTACTCAGGTTCCTATTCCGCATGGTTCACGTGATAACTTTTTAGAAATTACGTCTTCTGGACTAGTGTTTTTTATCATTCCTTGGGGCATTTTACTAATCCTATTACCATATTTATTTTACAGATATTATAGCAAACGCTATTTGTTTTTCGGATTATCATTCACCTTATTGACGATATTAGGAACTGGAGGAACAACTGCCATCCCCAAAACGATACTTGGAGAAACTGCTTTTAATATTTTAACACTCGATCGCTTTACGCTTTGGGCTTCCATTATGGCTTTACCTATTATGGGTGAATTCGCTTATCGTTTTGTTCAAGGTGATTTAAAAACTTTAATTCAGTCTAAATTTGGTGCCGTGTATCATAGAATAATTGGCGGAATACTTGCTGGTTTATTTATTTTTATGACCATTTTCACAATGAGCCTTAGTTATTTCAGGCCATCACAACCTGATACAATTAAAATGCTCCCAATCGTGAATTTCTTAAATCAAGATAACCATGATCAATGGCGATTTCTAACTTTAGGCTTTGGAGATCAAATGGCTTGGTTAAGTGCGCAAACGAATGCAATGACAGTTGATGGAAATTATCATTCGGCAAGACGACTTCCAGAATTAACAACTAGACCTATAGAACGTTTAGAGAATTCAAAATTTAAAGGCGTTGCAGGAATTGGATCTTTGCAACAATTTTTAACAAGGCCTGAAAAATATAATCTTAAATATATTTTTTCTAATGACAAATTTTACGACCCGATCCTTTATTTCTGCGGCTGGCAACGTTTAAGACAATTAGAAAATGGAATCATGGTTTGGGAACGCTTAAACATTCCGCCTGTCTCTTCGATTTTACCCAAAGATGATGTTGCAAAATGGCAAAAGATACTTTGGGGTACGATACCATTATTAACAGTATTATTGGCCTTCCTTCTTAACATACACATGTTATGGATCAATGCTTTAAAAACGAAATTTAAAGCATCACCTGCGTTTTTAAACTTTAAACATGACTATTCAAAATTCTCGCCTACAGTTTTAAAAGTTACTCATATTTGGTCTCTTGTCCTTGCATTATTAGTCTGTTTGGCCATGTATCAATTTTACATCAAGAATGATTCGCAACACAATCCTGAAAATGCAATTATAGCCTACTATGATGCATTAGATTTTAAAGAATTTGAGACGGCTTTTAATTTGATAAACCCAAATAGCAACATGACCATTTCCCAATACATGCTTGAAGTCTCTGTTACCGATGGTTTACTAAGTAGTTATGCAAAGCTTGATGCTATTGAAACTATGGTGACTACACAAACCAATAACATGGCGACTGTAAAAGTAATTACAAAATGGATTACACCGTTAGAAAAGATTAATAAAGTAGACTACAAAATATTGTCTAAACTCAATGGCAAATGGTATTTAGAACCTGATCAACTCAATACAGATTTACCACCTGACCAATTATATTCAGCTAATTCAACCAGTTATCATAATCAAGGTCGTAGACGTATCACTACAGAACAAACACATCATGAAGATGTTTTAAAACAGCCTGTTTTAGAAGTGCTTTCCGCTAAATTAGTTAAATACGAAAACCACTATGCCATAGTTGGAGAAATACAAAATATAGATAATGTTCCTGCAGATGTCGTGCTAAAAGGAACACTCTATAATGACGTCAATAAAGAACTCGCTAGTTATAATGCTAAGTATCATATGAAGCATAAGTTAATGCCAAAAGAAACTACTGCATTTAAAATTAATTTTGAAGGTATTGCTTGGTCTAGAACGAAAGACTCGATTCCAGACACATTTAATCCTGATGAATTTACTCCTGTAGAATTTGAAGAACAACCAACAAAATTCAATTTACAAGCCGCAGGTAATGTTTCAGGTTCTGATTTATTTAAAAACTTAACACTAAGTAATATTGAGATTTCTGAAAAGGAAATTAACGGACAATTATTTAATAGTGGATTACAAGAAATTACAATTCCGCAATTATTAATCACATATTATGATGAACATAAAACCATACTGTGGGTAGATCACCTGTTTGTAAAAGAAGGCATTAGACAACAACGAAAGCAAGATTTTGAATATGCCATTCTTAATGAAAGCAAGGTTAATGTCATTAATGATATTATGGATAATATTTATGTCAACGGTCTTCCAAACGACCAAATTTCGAGGAAGATTATCTCTAAACGAATAGATAACCACGCTAATTCAGAGTTGCAACCAGTCTCACATCCAAATTATAGCTTTATTAAAATAGAAACTAATTCTTATATTGGCAATCCTAACTAATGAGAGTTCTACCTGCATATTTATTTTTACTTGTATTGATATCCTTATCATCTTTTGCGGCTATCAAACAAGCTGATAAGGCTTCAGAAATAGAGCTTCAAACTGTACAAACTGAATTTATTGCAGGGCATAAAATCACATTACGTTTTTCAAATTCTGAAGGCGTAGAACCCTTGTTGTATTGTACAAATAGTTATGGTTCAACTTTAATTCGACCGTATATAGAAGGAGGTATTTTAAATTATTCTATTCCGAAACATATAACTCAAAAAAAAGGAATAGTTAGTTGGAAATTGATTCATGGTAACATCTCTCTTTCAGGACAATTTACCATTAAAGCCAAACCAGAAGTTGCCTCTATGGAAACGTATATTGGTCCGCCAAGTATACAAGCTGGAGGAACAGATTATACCATGATGGTGGTTATACCAACCGACGCTTTAGACAACCCTTTACCAGAAGACACAACCGTTAAAACCAAGCATCAGTTTTTAAGTACTGAAATTAGTGATACGATAAAAACCAAGCATTTAGTCGCCTATAAAAACATTTATTCTAAAAAAGAAAGCGGACGAATGCTAGTGTCTTCCGAATGTTTAAATATCAATTCAAAAGAATTTACCATTAATGTAATGCCCGCAATTCCGGTAGGATTTTCAATTTCTGCAAAACGGCCTCATGGGTATGCCGATGGGAATCAAATTACAACATTTGAAACGTCAATTTTAAAAGATAAAGACAACAATATTGTTAGTGATGGCACTTTTGTAACTTTTAGTATATCTAACGAAAAAAATAACATCTTAAAAACTTACGGGAGCACGATTAATGGTATTGCTACAGCCAAAATGATTCATCCAGATTATGGTTCACATTGGCAAATTCAAGCTTATGTCATTGGAATGGCACAAAGCAATATTTTAAGCCTAAACTATAAACAAGCAATTTCTGATTTTGAAGTACAATTTTCAGAAAATAATAGAGTAATCACTATTGGTCCTTTGAAAAGTTTTATGGATCAAATGATACCAGATGGCTTATCTGTAAAACTTCAGATTTATAAAAACAACACGACTATTGAGTCAATAAAAACAACCTCTGCAAATGGTTATGCTCAATTTAAGTTAAAACCAGATCTTGTAAAAAACGATGATTATACAATCGTTATTCAAACTGCTGGATTAGAAAAAACATTTAAAAATACAACGCTATGGTAAACCTCAATAAGAATATACTACGCGTTATAATAATAGCCTCCTATATCATGATTGTTGCTTTAGTAATTTCAGGAATTAGTGCTTTGTTGGGTTACCTAAATACAGGAGCTGATAGAAGTACAATACTTCACACAGAGTTGAAGAAAATAGATCAATATTCACCATCTGTTGTTTGGTCACCACTGACCAATGAAGGTCGTTTTATGGATAATGAAAACCTAAAAGCAATTGAAAACAATTATTTAGATGCATGGTACGTAAAACATATTGCCTATAAAACCAACACAACTGAAGGCATCAAAGACTTTTATACCGATAATGCACGTAAAAATCTGTATGAATTTATTGCGTCTAATACTGCTGAAAACATTAGCATTGAATCTACAACCTTAGAGCATCATCCAACTCTAGAGTTTTTTAGTGAAGATGGACAATTAGCTATCATCACAGACCATGATGTTGTGGAGTACAAACGCGTATTTAAAGATGAATCCCTTGTGTTAGAAACCACTGAAACCTCAACCTATAAAGTTGTACTTTTGTTAGAAGATGGATTTTGGCGCATCAGGCATCAGGTGAAAGAAACAACTCAGGAAACTGAAAACGTAGCTTTAGCCTTGAACACAAAACATCTTGACATTCAAGGCATTAATTATTATCCGCAAGATTCTCCTTGGGATATGTTTGGCGATTCGTTTTCTGAAGCAATTATTTCTAAAGATTTCAACATCATTAAAAATGCTGGATTAAATATGGTTCGGATTTTTGTTCAATATGAAGATTTCGGCAAAGCAAATGTTAATCCAAAGAAATTAGAAAAACTAAAACGCACCTTAGATTTAGCTGAAGCTTCGGGATTGAAGGTCATGATTACTCTTTTTGATTTTTATGGTGATTATTCAGTTATGGACTGGACACTTAATATGCGCCATGCTGAAACCATAGTGTCTACTTTAAAACATCACAGTGCACTTCTTGCTTGGGATATTAAAAATGAACCTAATTTAGATTTTGAATCTAGAGGGCAACACAATGTGACCTCATGGCTTGAGAACATGATTAACCATGTTAAATCTATTGACAACATTCATCCTGTAACCATAGGTTGGTCTAATACAGAAAGTGCTACGATTCTTAAAGACAAGGTTGATTTTATAAGCTTTCATTATTATGAAGATGTAAACCAATTAGAAACTTCAATCCATGCATTAAAAAGAGAAATCCCAAACAAACCTATAGTGATGGGAGAATTTGGAATATCATCTTATAGTGGCTTTTGGAAACCTTTTGGGAGTTCAGAAGAAGACCAAGCCAACTATTACAAAAAAGCCCAAGAAATCATTG
The DNA here is from genome assembly GCF_000826645.1 of Psychroserpens mesophilus. Taxonomy (GTDB): domain Bacteria; phylum Bacteroidota; class Bacteroidia; order Flavobacteriales; family Flavobacteriaceae; genus Psychroserpens; species Psychroserpens mesophilus. The sequence continues at coordinate 216,409 of NZ_JXJP01000001.1, read as the reverse complement.
CAAAAACAAATATGCAATATATGTCTTGGACATTATACGACTTTACTGAAATACCAAAGGAAGTCGTTGGTAGACTTCCTTGGCGTAAAAATGCTCAAAAGCATTATGGGTTTATTGATAAAAAAGGAAATGAAAAAGAATCCTTTACATATATCACTAAGCAATAGACGATTCTAATTTTGCCTTACTAGTTATTATAGTTTGAAATGCATTCAAATACATATCTGTAATTTTAGACATAGGAAATGCAGTAGCGGCTTTATAATTTGCTTTTCCTAAAGATATTCTATAAGTTTCATTGGTTACAATAGCTTCGATTGCTGTTGCTAAACTTTCCACTGAAGTTGGCTCAAAAAACTCACCTTGATAACCTTCATCTTTAACCAACAACGCTAAATCTCCCAAATCTGGCATCACAACGGCTTTTCCGTAACTTCCTGCTTGATGCAAAACGCCAGAGCTTCCTGTTGTAGATGTATATGGAAACACAACAACCGCACTTTCATTAAACAATGTTGGCACCTCATCTTCTTCAACATAACCTGTAAATCGAACTTGAGGCACATGTTTATAATCTTCCTGAGCCTTAGCTAAATATCCTGGCACATTTGGATTGTCTGTTCCTGCGATTACAACTTCTAAATCTAATCCTGAAGACGCGCGAACCAGTTCTACTGCTTCAATCATAGCTTCTACTTTTTTGTAAGTTCCAAACTTTCCAAAAGTCATCACTTGTAATGGTCCTTCAGGTATGGTATAATCGGGATGTTCTTCAGTAATTTCAAACGTTCCATGTGGAATTAACTGGACATTCTTCGCCTTATATTTTTCTTCTAAAATGCTAACATATTTATGCATGGTTACTGCAACGGTATCTGCTTGAAGAATTAATTTCGTTAAGCTTGTTCCTATAAATCCATAAACTTTTTGCATAAATTTATTAGTGGTGAATCCAGCAGATCCTAAATCGACTTCTTCTAAAATATTATGTAATAATACAATGTTTGGAACACGTTTCAATTTACAAACTAACGGTAACATCAAACCTAAAGCTGCAGCGATTTTTTTATCACCAAATTTCATGAATTGTAAGTTAAACAGCACTGCATCTGGTTTTGAAGTATGAATTGCTTTTGTGACCTTGATAAGGTTAGTGTAGCTGTTAAATGACCAACACTCTTTCACTGTTATTTTACATCCATCTTCAGTAAACGCCAAATCTTTCGCGCCTTCAGTTTTATCTGTTAGGAGTATAATTTCAGAAACGGTATCTTTTTGTCTAAACTGTTTTACTAAATGGAAAGCATATTCATTTAAAGTGACTTTACTTGGTGGATATGCTGTAACGATTGCTAACTTCATGGTCGTATTTTTTATGTGTGTTTTATAATTGATACTACAAATTTGCACTATAAATCTGAGTAAAATTGACGAGTGTAGACAGGATGCTTTTTACTATAGATGAATGGAAAGAAGCTTGCGATTTAGCTTTATGAAGATTTCGATTTAGAATCAAAACTGAAATAGATCATTTGAAATAGTAATAGCATAAACATGGCTACAATTTGCATATGAACGACTTGTTCTAAACTCTCATGAAAGAAGATAACCAATCCCATTTGAAGCAGTCCGAAGAGACCTGATAAAATTACTGGTACATACCGATCTAAAGACAAATAGTAATACGCAAAAATGTTTGAGATGGCAAAAACTCCGGTTGCCAAAGCATATTTCCATAGTAATGGTGCCATTGCTAAATATTGCTCCCCAAATAATAGTGTGATTGCTGTTTCAGGGAACAAAGCACAGGCCAAAATAATAGTCAATGCAATGACAACAATATACCCAACATATTTAAATAAGACTGGAGCTGTTGCCTTCCCTTCCTTTTTAAGTTGAACTACTGTTGGTAATAATAACATAACAAACATCCAGGCAATAAAATAAACAATACGACCAATTAAAGCTAAAGATGCATACAAGCCTGCTTCATACGATTCAAAATAATGTTTTACTAATAGAATATCACTATTGTTTATAATGATTTGTGTCAGTTCATAAAATGCTGTAATGATGAAAAAATTTCGAACTTGCTTTGATTGTTCTCTTTCAAGTGATACCGAAGTTTTGAAGCGTAAATTTTTAAGTTCAAATGGCACTAATCCAAATCCGAAAGAGATTAATATTCCAATAGCTATAACCACTGAAGATTGAACAGTAAACAAAAACAGTAATACTAATGTAATGCCTAATCTGCTTAACATTTCAGCCTGATAAGTAACCGATAACTTTTTAAAGGATTTTTGACCTTGATAAATGCCCCGATTCACACTCATTAGAAAATATAGTGGAACACCAATACCAAAAATGACAAACATGGTCGTACTTGAAGTATGAAAAACCTGCTGCAATTGATTTGAAAATACTATGATTAAAACACCTAAACCAACACCAACAATTGTAGCGTTTTTATATATTCTGGAAATGAAAGTATTGAAAATATTTTTTTCAAAAACGACAGAGAATTTTGCCGTCACCAATTGAAACGTCATGGCAACAAATGACAAAACCAATAAAAAGGTAATTAACACTGCTGCATCTGCAAATTGTTCAGGACCTAAAACACGTCCTAAAATGAGATTGTACAAATAATTTCCTCCATTTACAGCCAATACACTTAACATAAATAACTGTTCTGGAGACAACTGTTTGTTTTTAATAATTGAAATAACTTGCATAGCAATTGTGTTTTAAAATGTTATCTTCTTAAGCAGCAAATGAACTTTTATAATCATCATAAATCTCTTTACATCCATTTCCAATAACCGAAAAGATATGGTTAGAATGTAAAGCCAAACGCATCAAAGCTTTAAGCGCTTCTACTCCGTTGTGGTCAATAACATCAACTTTATCAATATTTACAGTCACATCTTTCATGGATTTGATAATATGTTCAAAGTGTATAATAAACGATTTGGTGTTTGTTGTAGTTAAACTTCCATGTAATTGAAATGTTCCGTTTTCTTCTAAAATTTGTAAAGCCATAATGGTAATTTTTAAGTGATTATGTGTTTAAATCTGACGCTAATATCTTAACATATTCCTTGTATACCCTTTTGATTTCGACGGATGGTAGTTTGCTGTAGATGAATGAAGTGGTATTCGTCCGTAACTTGCAGTTATACAAATCTAACAGATATGAAGACTTTAAAATCAGTAATTATAAGTATGCTTTTACTACTCTTTTTTATGAGTAATGCACAAGAAATGCAAGAAGGATTTACCTATTTAGAAACTGGACAATATGCGCAAGCGGAAACTTTTTTTGAAACGATATTAACTGACTATCCAGAACATAAAACAGCTCGGTTATGTTACGGAAGAGCTATTGGGTTAAATGGTAATGCTGAAGCAGCTAATGTAATATTTACAAATCTTTTAAATGATTACCCAAACGATTTTGAAGTGAAGTTAAATTATGGTGAATCCTTATTATGGAACTCAAAGTTTAAAGCTGCCAAATTCTACTATTCAGATTTAGTTACTGAATCTCCTCAAAGCTTTCCTGCACTATTAGGTTATGCAAATACCTTATCTAATTTAAAGGAATATGATACTGCCTTAACTTATGTCAATAAAGCATTAGATGTTTTACCTGAAAACCCAAATGCACTGGTTTCTAAAAAGTATATCTATTTAGGTTATGCTTATCAAAATCAGCAAACACAAAATTATGATAAAGCCGAATTATTATTAACCAAAAACTTAGAGTTGTTTGGAGAAGACAAAGAAACTTTATTAAACCTTGCTAATCTGTATTTGATTTGGAATAAGTTAGATGATGCAAAGGCCACTTATGAAAGATTAGGAGAAAATAATGACAATCAATTAGAATCATTAAACGGTTTATCTTTGGTGTCGCATTTAAATGAAAAAGATATCAAGGCATTACAAATTAGCCAACAAGCTTATGATAGTTTAACATCTGAAACCGAAGCGAAGCAAATTCAACAAACTACAGAACGTCATGTTCAAGCTTTAATTTGGAATAGAAAGTATAAGCAAGCTGAAAAAGTAATCAATATGTTAATCGAAAAAGAGTCAAATGAAAATTGGATATTAGCTTTAAGAGCAACATTAAATGTTTACAAAAGTAATTTTAAAAAGAGCCTTGAAGATTATAATAGAATCTTAGTAAACGATAGTACATCTTTTGATGGAAACCTTGGAAAAGCCAATGTTTTAAAAGCTTTAGGGTTTTATGATGATGCGTATTCAGCAGCAGAGCAAACATTAAACATTTACGATAATCAAAAAGATGCTGTTAATTTCATCAACCAATTGAACATTAATTTTTCTCCAACTTTAGATTCACGAGCTGCATATACATTTGATAATGGCGACAACAACGCTTATTATTTTAATACTATGGTCGCATTTCCATTATCGACTAAACTGAAAATATTAGGTAATTATAATTATAGAAATACTACAAATACATTCACTAAGAATAGTGCGAGTTCTAATGATTTCTCAATAGGCCTATCTTATCAATTACTAAATAATGTAACATTTAATGGTACAACAGGATTAACCTCAGCAAAAGCAGAAAACAATGATTACACCCAATTACTAACCGATGTGTCATTTAATATCAAACCATTTAAATTACAAACTTTAGATATTGGTTACAAAAGCGAAGTGCAAAGTTTTAATGCCGATTTGTTAGATCGTGAGATCATTCAAAACAACTATTATGCAAATTATAATTTGAGTACAAACTTTAACTTAGGTTGGTTTACACAATATATGTACACCTCACAAAATGATGGCAACAATAGAAATTTACTATTCACATCGCTGTATTACAACGTACTTCGAAAACCATCTTTAAAAGTTGGATTCAATTATCAATACATCACGTTTAAGGATCAAGTACCAACGATTTATTTTAGTCCCGAACGTTTTAATGCAGGAGAAATATTTTTAAATCTCATTAAAGATGAAAACACAGCTAAAGCAAAACAATGGTTTTATGAATTAACAGCTGCTACTGGTGTACAATTTATTGAAGATGATGAAAGGCAATCCACATACAGATTTCAGGGAAAGTTAGGTTATAAGTTTTCAGAACGCAGCATGTTAAATCTCTATGGAACACATAGTAATATCGCTTCAGCTACAGCTTCTGGTTTTACCTTTACTGAACTTGGCTTACGGTTTAAATGGCGTTTATTTGACGGACCAGTATTTAGAAAATAAGGTCGATACGACACGTACTTTATCAATCATATATAGATATCTGTAAATCACAGTAATAAACAGATGGGATTGCCTACCTTATCAAAAAAGGAAACCAATCTATGATTACTGAAATTCAAGTCAACAAACCAGAGCCTATTCTCGTATTTAAAAAACTAAATTATTTAAAACATGGAATTGAAACGAGCTCTACAATTAAAGGTTTAACAGAAGGAAAACCCATACACATCAAAGAATTTTATAGTGACGGAATAAGACTTCTAAAAGATTTACACCAGTATCTAAAACGAATCTTACCAAACACATCTTACCTTGAGCAGAATGCGTATCGAGCTGAATATCATAAACTCTCAAATTTAATTTTATTAGAAATTGTTGATCAAAAACTATGTGCTAAGAAGTCTCCGAGCATTGGCTGGTTGAAAATGTTTTATCCTGAAAACAATCATTTCTTTCTAACCTTTCCTCAAATTCAAGGATTAAATAGTGCTTGGCAATGGTATAAAAATGGTGTTTCGATTCCGGTATTACGCAATAAAATGCATCCTTATTACGGCACATATTTTCCTACCCGTTTTGAACATTTAGTACTATTTGATAATTGGCTCAAACGCTATACAGGCCTGAAAAAGTCTGCCATAGAAGTTGGTATTGGTTGTGGAGTATTATCCTTACAAATGGTACAACACAACTTTCAAAAAGTATATGCAACTGATATTAATCCTAATGCCATTTTTGGATTAAAAGAATTTATGGGAACTTCAAAGCTCTCTCGAAAAATTGAGCTGGATGTTGCTCATCTATTTGGTAAATGGGAAAAGCAAACTGAATTAATTGTATTTAATCCACCTTGGATGCCTAAATCTCATGATTTAGAAAGTATTGATAGGGCTATATATTACAATAAGACCTTATTCTTAGATTTCTTTATTGCTGCAAAAAAAAGGCTCTTACCTGAAGGAAAATTAGTATTGATCTTCTCAAATTTAGCACAAATCACTAATGTCACGAGTAAACACCCAATTGAAATAGAATTAGCAGAAGGCAATAGATTTCAATTGGAAAAATGTTTGAAAAAATCAGTAAAAGCAGCTTCAAGTAAAACTAAACGAAACCAATATTGGCGCTCTTCAGAAGAAGTTGAATTATGGATTCTAACACATATTTGAGTTTTCATATGAACATGTTAGAATAATTAATTCGGAAATGAATTAAAATCAAAAAAAGGCAAAAGCGTAAGCTTTTGCCTTTACCTTAAAACACCTTAGTTACAAATCTCCTGTCTAAGATGCAATAAGTAATCAGCTATAGGGATTATCTAGCTATCAATTTTAGGGGATTATAAAGGTTATGCTGACTTATTAATTTGGCGATGTATAGACCTGAACGAAACAGTTGTTTGTTTAATTGAATTTTATTGGTCCCAGGTGTTGTTCTATAATTGGTTTGAAACACAACTTTTCCTAATTGATCATATATTACAAATTGAACAGTTTCCGTTTTATTCGTAGTAAACTGAATAGTTGTCTTAGAGGTCATTGGATTTGGGTAGGCTATCATTTGGTTTTGTTCCAATTTAGAACTAACAACAGATAACGCATCTTCCTTTGAAAAACGTAAATCATTTAACGTTAACATTTTTGTTTCTGTCATTCCAGATTCAGACACCATGGTAAACACGATTGTAACTACATCGTTTAATACTAGTTCACCTCCAATTGCAGATGTAAAACTCGATATTGGCAATGCATAATCTAATAAGTTAGATGATAAATCAATAGTTGTTTTAAATTGATTTTCCCAACTAGAAATACTTTGTTTTACTAAGGTAATTTCTAAAGTCCCTGTGCCTTCAGCTTGAAATTTCAAACTATTGAAAAAGGTTAAATCTACGGCCTTAAACCTAGGTGTTAACGCTCTGTATGCAGCAACATAGGTATTTGTACTTGCATGTAATTGCACGTTACGTTCAACAGGAAATTCATCGGTTTCAAAATTAAAAACATTTGGTAGTACGTCATATGTCGATACTGTTGTACCCGCTTGCGAATCATCAATTCCCCATGGACCATCAGACATAAATAAATCATCTGGTGTTGCTATGCCATCGCCAATTCTGAATCCGACATCAAAAAGGTTACCAGTTTCTACTTGAAGGTTTGTAATGTAGTTGGAATTCAAATCAATTGTAGAACTCATGTTATCAAATTCACTCGTTTCTGTTATTCTGAAACCAGCATCAAAGGTTACATTATCTGTTGCATTTGTATTAATAATTTGTAAATCTAATGCACCATTTGTATATCTTCCTTTTCTAACAAATACGGTTGGTGCTGATGAGTTGTTATAATCTGAAATTGGTTTTTCAATGTTAATCAAGTTAAGAACTTCTTCTCCTAAACGATATAAATCATCCATAGAGTTTGACCAAATCTGAAAGTTATAAAATGTCACGTCTTGTTCGTACTGATCTAAATTCCAGTGACTCTCGATGGCAAAGTTTTCATCGTTATTAATCACTTTTGCTGATAAGCTTAAAACAAATTCAAAAGTTCCATCTACATTTTTTATAATTGATTTAATAAATGACTGCTCATTAATATCTATAGTTGACACCGAAATTAATTCTGCTCCTAATAATCTATCACATATATATTTGGTGTGCTCGTAAACGCCATTCTCGGTTTTTAAAGCCAATATTGAAGCTATCGGACTGCCGTTTTTGAGATAATCTACGGCGTATATATCTGTAGCATTCGTTATGCTCAATAAATCTGAAGGTGTTGACTCAATAACCTCATCTTCATTAATAGTTTCGATAGGAATAAAATCTTCAAGAGTAAATGAAGAGTTCGCATTGCGTTGTGCATAACTATTAGATTTCTCTATTCGTCTTGCTGAACTCATATCAAATTTAAAACTTGTTTTAGCGCGATTAAAGTTTCGCTTATTAATTTGTTCTGAAAGTCTATTATTACTTTCAAGTCCTCCAGCGTTTCCTCCTGAAGTTGGTGGAACAATCACTGCACAATCGCCAAAACCAGAACATGACGGATCTTCACAATCAATAAGCCCGTCACCATCATCATCAATTCCATTATCGCAAATTTCCTGAAGTACAGGAGCTGTTGGACAACGAGCTCCATCATTACTTGAACTTGAAGGTCCGAAAGCGAACAAATTAGAATTCATTCCTCCGTTTACAGTTAAATTCTGAACACTTTGAATGACATATATAGTTCCTGTTTGATTTGCTGAAACATAAAAGCGACCGTCTGCATCAAAATAAACTGCACCATATGTGTAGCTTAATCCTGATAAGATTGGCACTTCGCCGATAGCTTGAACGTTTCCATTTGAAGGATCGATACGATATAATATGTTAGAATTCTTCTCAACTGTATACATCATGCCGTCTACAGCATTGAATGCCCAATCATGAACATTTATGTTTTGAGATAAAGTTTCTGTAGCCTGATGTTGAATATAGTTTTCAGAATCTGGATTAAGATCAATTTTGTAATACGTTGTCCCACCGCCTTTAAGATAATAGATCCCTTCACTACTAACGTCACCAACATATCTGTTACTTGTTGGTAATTCTTCTATATAAAACGTTGTTGTTGTAAAGTTTTTACCAATACGAACAATAGATTTTTCCGGAGACGTTAAAGATCCCCAAATAAAGCCGTCAGCAGGATTATAAGCTGCTGCATTAATGTTTCCTGTTGTTACATCTGCCGCAACTTGATATGAATTCCCTGAAGCTAAATCTATAGCGTACACATCATTAAATTGAAATAAGTAAGCGTTGTAATCACAATTGAATGGAATATCTTGAGCATTTGTGATTAAACTTATCAAAAAATATCCCAATACAATTAATAGATTTTTTATCGTGTAAAATTTACTCATCATCTTATCTTTTAGATTCTGAGGCAAATATATCTTGTTAGGGCAGTGTATTAATTGATTTTCGATTGACACAAAGCTTAGAACGTTGGCTGACAAATAAGTGTAGATGAATGGTTTTTCTAACTTTTTACAACCTTGTATAAAACAGAAAAGGCAAAAGATGTCTCCTTTGCCTAAACTTTTGCTATTAATCACAAAATTGTTATGATTACTGAAAACAAATATAATACCGATGAGTTTACTGAACGCTTCTTTTCGCTTGGATGAACATTTACTTCGTTGGTTGACAGTTAAGTATCGACGAATGGTTTTAAAGTAAATTAAGACGTTTCATTAATTCTGGTCGATTAGAGCGACTAACAGGGATAACGTCTTTTTTGATAAGGACACTATTATCTTCAATATCAATGATTTTATCAACATTAATGATAAATGATCGGTGGACTTTTAAGAATAAATCATTAGGTAATTTGTCTTCAATCTTTTTCAAGGTTGAATGCACTGTATAATTTTGATTCTCAGTTTTAACGTGGATATAATCGCCTTTAGCTTCGACTAAATAAATACTTGGAATATCAATTTTAATAAGTCTACGGTCAATGTTTACATATAAGTCATTCCCAGACGTCGTTTCAACTTTTTCTGAATTGGATGACGCGGAAACACTTGTCTTAGATTCTGCTTTTTGAATGGCCTTTTGAAAACGCTCAGGAGTTATAGGCTTTACGAGATAATCTACAATACAATCATACTCAAAAGCTTGAATGGCAAAGTTGGCATCAGAGGTTGTCAGTATTATTTTTGGTGGATTTTTTAAGGTTTCAATGAAATCAAACCCGGTAAAATCTGGCATGTGAATATCCAAGAAAATCAAATCAATTTCATTTTGATTTAAATACTTAATAGCCTGAATTGCATTTGGAAATTCTTCTAAGACATTTAAACTTTCTACATTAGAACACAATTGGCCAATGATTGCTCTAGCTGTAGCCTCATCATCAATAATAATACAATTCATAAATTTTATACCTAATTATAACTGTTGTAAATAATTAGTCATGATGGTTAAAATAGATTCAAATTCGTCTCGCAGTGTTGTTTCACCCTCAAGCAAATTATTTTCGAACGCTACTGCAATCTCATAACTTTTCTCAAGGCCTAAAATACTAATTTTATGTTTAAGTTTATGAACATTCTCAGCAGTAAGTTTATAGTTTTCAGCAGTTATGTTATCAAAATAGATTTGTTTTTCTTCTGGAAATTCTACTTTAATAATATTGATTAACTTTTGTTCAAAAGCTTTATCACCACCGGACATGCTATGTATATAAGACAAATTAGGTTGTTCCATAATTATTTTTTGAGTGTAAAATGAAAGGTAGTACCATCATTGACTTTAGATGTTACCCAAATTTGACCACCATAAAGCTCAACTATTTTTCTTACTATTGATAATCCAATACCTGTTGATTGATCTCCACTTTCTAATTTTTCAAAGGTTTTAAAAATCTTTTCAAAATAAACCTCTGGAATTCCTTTGCCATTATCTTTAACATAAAACTGCCAAAAATCTCCAGAATCTTGGACACCAATTTCAATAAGCCCCTTCTCTTTATCATTGTAGGAGATGGCATTATCAATTAAATTCTGAAACAATTGTTGCAGTCTGTATTTATCGCCTTTTATAATAGGTAAGTTCTGTTTAATAATTTTGATATGTTCTGGAACCTGAATAATCTTAAGAATATTATCTATAAGCGTATTAATATGGACATCATAAATTTCAATCTGATTTTTCCCAATGGTAGAGTACTCTAGAATACCATTAATTAGGGTATCCATTTTTTCAACATTGTTTCTTATAAGTTTGATACTGTTTTTACCATTTTCATCTAATTTATCATGATAATCCTCCTTTAACCAGGCTGTCAAAGTGTCTATGCTTCGTAATGGAGATTTTAAATCGTGTGATACCATATGCGCATAATCACTAAGTTCTTGGTTTTGATGCGCTAATTCATTTAAAAGAGATTCCTTTTGCTTATTTATTTCAACAATTTCTTTGGTTTGATTATCAATAAAATCAACCAGTTTCGAACCACTTAAATCCAGATTTTCTATTGCATTGCCTTCCTTAAGGTCATAAAACTTAAGTGTATTAATAACGTTTTTTAGCTTATCAATTAATTGCTTTTGCTCGCTAGCTTCTTTTTGTAATTGTCTATTAGCAGTAAATAATTCGTCTGAACTAATAGACATTGCTCTTTGAATCATTGCCGACTGCTCGTCAAAATTGTCGTATGAACTATCAACAGCATTAATAAAATCTTTCAAAGACTCATTGTGCTTTAATTCATCACTTAAATATTTACGAATTTGTCGTTTTAGCAAAGAATTCATTATTCACTCATTAATGTTATGGTCATCGTCTGGTTGTGTAATTGACAGGCTACTTCACCATGGAAAGGAGCTATTTCTCCGTATGAATAAAAACCGCATGTAACTGTATTATTACCTAAAACCTCTATCACTTCTTCTATTTCTTCTTCTACTCTTTGATCTAAAACTAATTTTCTACCAATGCAACTGACTAAAAAGGCGATTTCAGGTTTGTTTTTTCTGAATTCTAATGCTTGTCTTGCTGCTTGTTCTGAAGCATTAGCAATATTATCGACATTAGTCATCATTAATTGCACTTTTGAGTTAACAGGAATATCTCCAGCTAGTATTACAGCATTATCTTCTTCATTAATATTCAAAATCGACCGCACTATAGATTGTTTTTCTTCAGTTGAAGTCACATTTAATGGATATAGCAAAGCTGTACCAGGTAAATCTCTCGCTTTATCGCCTAAATAGGTTTTATATAAATCTAAAGCAGGTTGACCATCTAACTCATACAATGTATTATCTTTTGATTTTGTAACGATTCGTTCTGGGCCAAAAGGTGTCCAGCCACCATGAATTGAAAACGACACCTCTAAAGTTTCACCATAAAATCCAATAGCTACAATTTCTCCCTCCTTTGGGTTTTCATTGTACGAAGCTAGAGTTTTTTCAAAACGTGCATCATCTCCACACAATCCTCCCGTAATTAATAAATTATTTTGGGTAGAAGTATTCATGCCTTTGGTAAGCTGACTTCCATTAATAAAACTCCCTTCAGACACCACGAATACATACTTCAAACCTTCTTCTGGAAATTGTTGAATAAGTTCATTTCCCGTTTTAAAACTATCTAAATCTGAATTTAAAACATTACTCGTTTTAATTAAAAAATTACTTTTTTCAAATTCTATTGCTGTTATCGTAATACTCTCTTCGTTTACTGTATTTAATGAAATTTCCGCACAGGCAGAACCAAATATGATATGACCATCTGGAAACAATTTTCTTATTTCTTCATATACAGAATCCTCTTCTAACATATACCTGTTTCCAAATACGAGAACTAACGGTTCTTTTAATTTTTGATTTTGACCAACGTATGTCCACTGGTTATTCTTATGTTTTTGTTTAACTAACTGTACTGTTTTCATTGTTATTTTTTTAATGTAAAAAAGAACGTTGTCCCCTTATTTAATTCGCTTTCTAACCAAATTTTTCCTTCGTGCTGGTCAATAATTTTTTTCACAATTGATAAACCAATACCTGTTGAGTCTTTACTTTTATTTAGTGCATGAAAAATTTTAAAAATTTTATCATGAAATTGTTTTTCAATACCTATGCCATTATCTGAAATTGAGAATTCATAAAAACCGTCTTTAGATGTCACGTCTATAACAATTTCACCTTCAGGTTTATTTATGAATTTAATTGCGTTGCTTATAAGGTTTTGAAACAATTGTTGAAGTTTAACTTTGTCGCCTTTCAAAGTTGGCAATGTTTTATTTATAGCAATAGAAATATGTTCAGGTACATATATAATTTTGATTATCTCTTTTACTAATAGGTCTGTATTAACTTCAACTTTTTCAATCTGAAAAGCACCAATACTTGAATAATTTAAAATATCTGAAATTAGTAATTCCATTTTTTCTAAAGTTCCTTCAATATGAGTGAAGTTTTGCAAACTAACATCATCCAGTTTGCCCTTATTATCTTCTTTTATCCAGGTTACAAGTGCATCTATACTTCGTAAAGGAGATTTTAAATCATGAGAAACGATGTGTGCATATTCTTGAAGTTCGTTGTTACTTTTTTCAAGTTCTAAAAGCAATGATTCTTTTTGAAACTCTAAGGTTTTTAAATCTGTTATGTCTAAATGAATACCTATAGACCCAACAACTTCTCCTTTCAGGTTATAGTTTGGTGCTCCACTTATTAACCAATATCGAATCTCACCTTGTTTGGTTTTAACTTTAATCTCATAAGAATTCGATTTTCCTTGTTTCCTATTTTCATTTTCTTGGGAGATAATTTCAGAACCACCTTCAACAGGAAATAATTCACTTCCTTTTTTACCAATGACCTCATCCTGCGTATAACCAGACATCTCAGAGAAGCTTTGATTAATCATCAGGATTTCATCCTCATTATTAACTTCAACCAAACCTAAGTGCATGTTAGCAATAATGCTGTAATATTTTTGTTTTTGTGCTTCTAAACTTTTTCTATAAGTCCTTTTTAAGGTGACGTCTGTAAAAGTCCAAAGGAAACCCTTAGATTTTTCTCCAATAGTAATTGGCATATAATCGCGCTCTAATATTTTACCATCAAGCATTTCTAACTCATCACCTACTACAGGTTTTTTATCCAGATTTATTTCTTTCATTCGTTCTAAGAAAGCTTTTGGATTTTTAAATAATAGTTTGTTTTGTTCTGATGCTGCAATGCAATCCATACCTATTAAATCTTCAGGTTGCGCGCTAAGATTAAAAAGTTCACAGAATTTTTTATTGGTCAAGACTATTTTTCGATTTTCATCTTCTAATACAATACCACTATCGAGATTTAAAACAAGTGCTGCTAATCTGTTTTCAGATTCAATAAGCTTTTCTTTTGAGGTTTTTTGATCTGTAATATCACGAACAATACCTTGAGCAGCAATAGGTGTATTGGTATTATCTAAAACAAGACTTCCGTTAACATGCACCCATTTGACTTCTCCAGATTTTGTGCATACTCTAGTTTCATAGTTTTTAAAAAGGCCATTTGTTTGCAAATCCAGAAAAGAAGACATTGCGTATTGATAATCGTCTTTATGTATAAGATTCATAACATTTACAGATTCTATGTCTAAATCATAACCAAACAATGTAGTTGCCGCTTCATTAAATTTAAGTATATTTCCATCTAGATCCATCACGACATAAGCATCCACAATGTTTTCGAATATTCCTTGTAATTGAGAAGATTTTTCTTGTAAAAGTTGTTCGATTTGTTGCGACGTTTGAAACAGTTCCCGAGATTTCTCTTCAAGAATTCTTTCGGCAGCCTTCCTCGCCTTTTTTTCGCGCTCCAAAGCACGTTGCAGTATGTCAAGCTGATCTTGACTCATTAATTCTTATGTATGATAAACCTAACTTCTGTACCGTCTTCTTTTATCTTTTCTAAATCTATGGTTGCGGTAGAGTTGAAATGTTCAAATGTTTTATTCATCAGTCCTAGACCAAAATGATGCATTGCTCGACTAGATTTATAAATCATCACAAGCGAATTGTCGGTTTTTTCGACAACTTCAAAAGCTGGTAACTCTGCGTCAGGATATATTTTTCTCACTTCAACATGGATATGATTTTCAATAGAAGAAATCATTTCGATTGGGTCCTTATAAGTTGCTAAAAGACCAGGATAACTATCTTCGATAACACTGAAAAAATGTTCTGCATAGACTAGTAATAAATTATCAATGGATATCTCTGTTCTGGCGCTTAAATGTTGTAATAACTGCAACATTTCTGAAAAACTGTAAGTTCCAACTGAAGTGTAAATACCTTCAGACTCTAATTCTGAACTTGAAATAATATGATCTACCATTTCTAACCCAAACTTATCTTCTACGAGCTCTAAAAATTCTGTAAAAACAATTCCTTTCATTCTTGTGCTATACTTTAATTAATTCGTTGATACTCCAATACGATAATAGGCTTTCGATTTTTGAAACGTATTCTTCGTATTTTAAAGGCTTTAAAACATAACCAGCAACACCAATTTTATAACATGATAATAAATCTTTTTGATTATTAGATGTTGTCAAAATAATCGTTGGTATATATTTTAAAGTGTCATCTTCTTTTAATATCCCTAAAAATTCAATTCCATTTATTTTAGGCATGTTTAAATCTAACAAAATAATGTCTGGAAGTATCTCTTTTTTCTTTAAAATTTCTAAAGCCTCTTCACCATTATTTGCTTCAATAATCTGGTGTTTTAATTCCAATGATGTGATAGCTCTATTGAGTTTCATGACTTCAATGGCATCATCTTCTATTAATAGAATTTTTAAAAGGTTACTCATGAGAGGGTATGTTTTCCTAATTTATTATAGAAAAATAAGCTAAATATGAAGGATGGACATTAAATTTCGTTTAACCTGAATTAACTGTAGACGAATGACGTTTATGTGTAGACGAATGGTAATTGGTGTTTATGCAGAATGTATTAAATCTAGTGCTTTTAATTGAAGTGTATATTTCATATTCTCTAGCTCTAACAGAAATCCCAATGAAAATTTATCTTGATTATTTTTATCAATTGCAGTTTCAAAATAATTAATAAATTCCAGTCTTCTTAAACTTGTATCTAGCAGTTGTTTTTGAAAACTGTTTTCAGAATCCATATCCTTCTCTTTTGTATTAATTTCGGCAAGGTGTGTTTTCTTTTCAAATGATGATGTCAATAAGTTTTTAAATTGGTTTAATGATTTCATGATTACGCTCTTAATTAATCCTGAGACAAAACTATGGCTATCTATTCATGAAAATTTAAATATTCTATAGGATTAAAATTATGGTAGTTGTAATGCATAAAAGTGTAGACGAATGGAAAATCACTCCAATTCCTGGCGCATTTTTTTTGACATACCTTTAACAACCATATCATATGAATGGTCGATAAGTTTTAGAATAAGTGTTGTTTGAAGTTCTCCTGTATGCACATAAACGCTGTTCCATTGTTGTTTATGCATGTGGTAACCAGGTTTGATACTGTCGTATTCAGCTCTAAGTTCTTGTGCGTATTCTGGATCGCATTTTAAATTGATAAAAGCCTCGCCTGCTTCCCATTTTTTTAAGGAGACTAAGGCGAACATTTTACCTAAAACTTTAAAAACTAAGGTATCATTATCAAAAGGGAAATGTTCGGTTACTGCTTTTTTATTCATGCAGTAATTTCTATAGTCTTCGATGTTCATTTTAAAAGCTTATTACTTTTATCTTCAATTTTTAATGCTGAATAATCCAGCTTCCAACCAATGGTTTCAACTATATTTTCAATAAGTAATACCGATTCTAAGGCTTCTTTTTTTGCTATTTCATATAAACCGCTTTCTGGGACTTTGTTCATGATATGATTTTTAGCCTCATTATGTAATTCGGTTAAATCGGATGCTTCAAATTTATTGAACATACCATCCTTTTTATCGTAATAATTTAGGTCAGTTTCAATCGATAACACTTCTGGTTGTGGAAAATGAAATAGGGTAACAGTTTTGGTTTTCACATCAGAATCTAACTTAATTTTAGACAAGTCAAATCCAACATGTGCTTTGGCGTTAATAACTACCAGTGCTTTTTTTCGACTTGTGATGAGTTTAAGATAGCGTTCTTTGACATCTTCATAATGATAAATCTCAGCAAAATCACCTTCAACAGTAATAAACTTACATACTTTTTTAATCTTATCTAATAAGATTACAGACTGCGAATTGGTGCGTTTTTTTATTCTAAATTGTTTTACCAAAGTCACAATCGCTAAAGTGACTAAAATACTTATGATGATGATAAAAAATGTTTCCATATTGTAATTTATATCTGTCATAATAGATTTCTCGACAAGCTCGAAATGACAGATTCTTTTTAATTTATTCTAATACTTTAAACAAAACAGGTTTACTTGGCGTAGCATCATTTTCAAAAGGTGCAATTTGCAAATTCAGCAGATATTCACCATCATCAACTTTATTTGGAACATAGATAAACTCTGTTATCGTACAATCCTTCCGAAGTTTCCCATCAAAATTCCAAAATGCTTTATGTGCTTTTAATTCGCCTCCATCGTCTTCTTTATCAACACTTGGCAAATCAATCAACAAATGTTTAATGCCTTTACTTACCAAATAAGCAACAGCATCTTCCTTTAAATAGGTCCAATTGGTTTTTGAATAGTGCTTAGTCAATTTATCTTTCATATTGGGTAAGGTTCGAATCACAATAGCATCACGTTTTTTATTTCCTAAAGCAAATTGCAACTGTGTTTTTGATATGACAGTATCATCACCTTCTGGCTCTGGAGCAACCGACACCACTTCGGCTAAGAAAAAAAACTGTTTTAGGTTTTTGTTAACCGAATGAAATTCTTCAGTGATATGACCAACACATTCGGTATGCGTTCCATGTGCATGCGGATTAAATTGAATGTTGTTGAAATTTACATCTGCGCCTTCAGCAACACGACCAACCCAATCGTCTAGTTTAACTGCCTCTATTTTTGGCTCATCAATATACCATGCATTCACGTTTTTTTTTGACGCTCGCATCGGAATTGAGATATCCAAAGGTTTTGATAAATCTATTTGTAGTTTTCTAGAATTATATTGAATGGTTGTAAGCACTATAAATTAATTTTAAAAAGTTGAGAAGCAATACCATCACTTAAAAATTGTCCTTTTTTAGTGACTCGTAAATGCTCATCATCAATATACAATAAATGTTGATTTATAAAAATTTTGGATTGTTCAATTAAGTAGTCTTTAAAAACTGTTCCGAAGTCATGTTCAACTTTATCAAACGAAACGCCCCAAATGGTTCGTAAACCAGTCATGACATATTCATTATACTGATCGGTTTTGGTTAGCATTTCTGTTTCTATCGGAAGTATATTACTTTGAATGGCATTGATGTATTTTGAATTGTTACGTATATTCCATCCTCGTTCTGTCCCATTAAATGAATGTGCCGAAGGACCAATGCCGATATACGATTTTCTTTGCCAATAGGCTGAATTATTCTTGCTGAAATAGTTTTCTTTTCCGAAGTTAGATAATTCATAATGGATAAAATCTGAAGCTTCTAAAGTGTCTTTTAATATGTGAAATTGTTCATGTGCCTGCTCGTCATCAACATTATCGATAAGCCCTTTTTTTATGAAGCTGTATAACGCTGTTTTTGGCTCAACAGTTAATGCATAACTTGAAATGTGCGGAATTTTAAATGACAGGGCTGTTTCAATATTTTGCTTCCATCGCTCATGTGTTAAACCTGGAATGCCATATATTAAATCCACTGAAATATTATCGAAATACTTAATGGCTTCAGACAAACATTCTTTTGCTTCTTCAGCATTATGTGCACGATTCATGAGTTTGAGGTCATTTTCGAAAAACGATTGGATTCCAATTGATAATCGATTGATGCCAATAGCTTTATACGCTTTGAAAATTGACCTATTAGACACTTCGACTGCGCTCAGTGGGACATTATCGTTATGGATTCCTGCTTTTAATAAATCATCAGGATTGGCCTCCAGTGTAATTTCCGGATTTGAAGCTACTTGATAATTCGTGTAAATCGTTGCTATTAAAAACTGTAGCTCTTTAATGGTTAATAAACTCGGTGTGCCTCCTCCAAAATAAATGGTTTCGACAGTTGTATTTTTAAATTCATCTTTACGAAGTTGTAATTCTTGAGCCAAGGCATAAACCATGTCATCTCTTTTCTTTAAACTGGTAGAAAAGTGAAAATCGCAATAGTGACAAGCTTGTTTGCAAAATGGGATGTGGATGTAAATACCTGACATAGTGAACTAAAAAGACTCCTTAAAATAAGAAGTCTTTCAATGATATTAATTTTATTTTAATAATTTCTAGATACTGAGATTAAATGTTCCGTTTTCAATGGTATAAACTTCTCCTCCATCACTAGTTGCTGTAGCTGTAAAACTACCTTGTATAATATCAAAGGTAGAACCTTCAATTACGGCATCAATGACTAAAGTTCCAGAAACGCTTAAATCTTCGTAATCATTAACTTCATCAAACGGATTAACGTACTCAACATTTATTCTGTTCACAGAAGCATCTGTTGTAAAGTTATAAGTCCCTTCTTGAAGCGCGTTAGCATCAACAACAACAGAAAGCGTAAGCGTGTCATCGGAAATTCCGAAAAGCTCATATACTGTGTTTCCTCCAAATCCGCCAGATGTACCATGCTTTACAGATTCGAATAAAGTGCCATTAATTGTGGCATCAGTAAATTCATTTAACAACGGATCTAATTGATTTTCTACAAATACTAAATTAAAACTTCCACTTTGTACAGCTCTAACCTCACTATTTATAACATCTAAATCATCTTCATATACATTACCACTAAAATTAGCGCTCACCACATTTTGAGATAAATCGATCGTTAAATTTGAAAGACTGAAATCTGGATTGTAAAATGCCGAATTAAAATTATTGTCTAATGTTCCATCTAAAATGTAAAAATTAGCACGATCTAAAACACCATTTTTATTGAATCGTATAAAGAAGTTTTCGTTATTACCATTAAAACCAAGTACTTCATAGTTATCGAAGGTTTTTGTAGCAAAAAACGTATCGAATGTATAGAGCGTACCGTCAATTGTAACAGTAAAAGAATTTTCTGTAGATAGTTGTTGTTGTTCATTACCATCGTCTGACGAAGAACATCCAGACAAGGAAATAAGTGCTGAAATAAATAATAGATTAATAATTTTTTTCATTTTGATTTATTTAGAGTTTTGACGAAGATTAAAAAAATGATAGCTAATTCCTAGTTTTAAATGAATTAATAGAGTTATTTTTCTAAATAACGAGCCAAATAGATTCTACATCAAAAGAAAATTAAAAATCAGCGACTCCACAACTTTAAGACTTAACGGTTTACCACATACTACTTTTTCACACGATCCTCGTTTTGTTTCACAAAACTTGCCCAACCTGAATAGCTTTTACCAATTTCAATTCGACCTTCGTTATAAAAATGACAAACAGCAGCAGCCAATCCATCCATAGAATCTAAATTTTTAGGTAATGTTTTTAATCCTAATAAGCTCTGCAACATTTTAGCCACTTGTTCCTTACTGGCATTTCCACTTCCGGTAATGGCCATTTTAATTTTTTTAGGCGAATATTCTGTAATAGGAACTTCACGAGACAAACCTGCTGCCATGGCAACCCCTTGCGCTCTTCCTAGTTTGAGCATACTTTGCACATTCTTTCCAAAAAAAGGTGCTTCAATGGCAATTTCATCAGGATGATGCGTATCGATCAATTCAATGGTGCGTTCAAAAATGAGTTTCAATTTAAGATAATGATCACTGTATTTTTTTAGATCCAATTCATTGAGTTGAAGAAAGGTCATTGTCTTTCCTACAACTTTTATGAGTCCGAAACCCATAATTGTTGTTCCTGGATCAATTCCTAAAATAATTTTTTCTTTAGCCATGTATTAACAATAGTGACATCCGCTTAAGGAGAATGTAATTCCGAAAGTAATGGTTAGCAAATTACCATTAAAAGAACCAAAACCATTTATTATGGGATCAAAATCTTTTCCTAATCCGAGTATATATGATACATCTGTATATAGCGACATGTATTCACTTAAGGCATAATGCACTTCAAGTCCTGCCATTACATTTAAAAATGACGCTTTATTATTTGAATAATTCCCAAGTGGTTTCACAAAAGTATAACCAGGACCAGCATGAGTTACTAAGCCTATTCGTTGTGGTAAAAACCCAATTACTTCTGTAGGATCATAGACAATCTGCGCATTGATTCTTGAGTAATTTATTTTAAATTCAGGTGAGTTATCACCATTTGAAAATCGGTTAAATCCGAAATCGAATTTTGCACCTAACTGTCGCTTAAACATGTACTGAATTCCTGCATTGACCGTTGGAAAATTTACCGACTTGGATTCAAATCCTTCCACAAAACCAGATTGCGACGGACTATTAACACCGAGGGCGATTTGCGCTTTCCACTTATTGGTATCTTTTTGAGCAAATGAAAGTGTTGTGAAGAATACAATGACTATCAGTAATTTGTGCTTTAGAGTTTTAAAAATCGACATCATGTTATTATAATGGTTTATTTTGCAGGTGAAACAAATAGTTCAGATAAGTTCCTATGCATTTTGGAAGCCTTACTTACAAAACTAAACAATTCTTTCTTTTACTTATTAAATTAAGTATTGTTGTTGGTGCTTTTTATTTTATTTATAAAAAATTAACCGAAAATGAAGAGCTTGATTTTCATGTTTTTATTCAATTTTTAAGAGAAAATGAAGCTTTTTCAATAAAAATGATGCTTTTTTTATTGTTTTTAACCTTTTTTAACTGGTTTTTAGAAATTTTAAAATGGAAGACATTAGTTGCTACAGTAGAACAGATTAGCTTCAAAAATGCGTTGGAACAAAGCTTAGGATCATTAACCGCATCCTTATTTACACCTAATCGAATTGGTGAATATGGTGCCAAAGCCATTTATTATACGACTGGCAAACGCAAAAAAATAGTACTGCTCAACTTACTCAGTAACATGATGCAAATGGGCACAACCATCGTATTTGGTGGTATTGGCTTATTACTTTTGAATTCAAAATACGACTTAAACATAGATTATTTTAAAGTCTCTCGCTTAGTAGTGATCATTATCGTCATTTTAATTTTTACTGCTTTTGCTTACAAACAGAAGTCATTCAAAATCAAAGGATTTTCAGTAAAGCGCTTACTACAATTTTTCAAAAATATTTCGATTAAATCGAAGGTTTTAGGAATGCTTCTATCTGTATTGCGATATTTTGTGTTCTCGTTTCAGTTTTATGTTCTTCTAACAATTTTTGGCGTAAGTGTTAGCTATTACAATGCCATGATTGTTATCACATCGATGTATCTTTTGGCATCTATAATTCCTTCTGTTTTTATTTTTGACGTCATCATCAAAAGCAGTGTTGCTGTCTATTTATTTTCAATTGTTGGTGTCAATGATTTTACAACACTCAGCATTGTTACTTTAATGTGGCTTCTTAATTTTGTGCTGCCAAGTTTATTTGGAAGCTATTACGTACTTAATTTTAATTTTCCTAAAGACGACACCTTGCAATGCTAATCATCACTATTGTCATCCTATTATTATATCTGCTCTTAATTGGCAGCTTTGCCTATGGTTTTGATAAGGTAAAAACAACTCCTCTTGAAGATGTTAAAGCTAAAATTGATTTTAGCATGATCATTCCGTTTAGAAATGAAGCTGAAGCCTTACCAGATTTATTAGCATCTATCTTAGAGTTGAATTATCCGAAACACAAATTTGAAATTCTTTTTATTGATGACGATTCTGAAGATGATTCAGTTAAACTTATAAGAAGTAAATTAAGCAAATCTAAAATTGATTTCAGCATATTACACAATGAACACCATTCAAATTCACCAAAAAAAGATGCCATAACAAAAGCGATTTCTCAGTCTAAATATGACTGGATGGTCACCACAGATGCCGACTGTAAATTACCGAAATATTGGTTAGACAGTTTTGATGATTTTATTCAAAAAAACGACATAAAATTCATCGTTGCTCCTGTTACTTACCACACAACAACTTCATTTTTGAAACGCTTTCAATTACTCGATTTTTTAAGTCTTCAAGGTGTAAGCATTGGCGCTTTTGGAATTAATAAGCCCATATTATGTAATGGTGCAAATTTAGCGTATACAAAAACATTGTTTTTTGAATTAGAAGGCTTTGATGGCAACTCCAATATTTCAAGTGGTGATGATATTTTCTTATTACAAAAGGCTATTCAGAAATACCCAAATAAGATTCAATATTTAAAGTCTGAAAGCGCTATTGTAAAAACTATACCTCAGCATGACTTTAAAAATTTAGTATCACAACGTGTACGCTGGGCAGGCAAAACATCAAGCTACAATAGCCTTTTTGGAAAACTCACAGGAATTGTGGTGTTTGTAATGAATGGCTTTTTAGTATGTTCTCCTCTGTTATATCTTGCAAATTTCATTTCAATTAAAACATTGTTATATACCTTCATAATAAAGTTTTGTATCGATTTTTTATTACTGTTCAAAACAGTCCGATTTTTTAATCAGGAATCGTATCTGGCATCATTCTTTTTTTCCAGTTTTTTGTATCCTATTTTTTCTGTTTATGTCGTATTTATTTCAGTATTTAAAGGTTATAAATGGAAAGATCGCACATACAGGAAATAGTACTTTCTCATTTATTTTTGTTAGATTTACATTAATAATAATCTGATGTCCTGATGAAAAAAATAATCTGTGTTTTATGCTTTGTTCTATGTGTTTCGTTTATACAAGCTCAAGAAAGCTATACTGTAAATGGAGAAACAATCGAATTAAAAACTGAAGTCGAAGGTCAACTGGATTTACTTTGGAATATTATCGATGGCGAATACCGTTATTTTGTGAGGACTGAAGATAATACAATTACAGAGCTCAAAAACACTAAAGTAGATCGAAAATTTCAGGAGGAATACAAAACCTTACTTAACCAATTGACCAATAATTCGCTATCAACAAAACGTCTGAACTTGACATTATTCAGTTTGAAAGAATTTATTGACACTTATAATATTTCAGCAGACAGTAACTACCAAACAAATGTGAGCCGAAGTAAGTTTCAATTTAGACTTGGTCTTTTTGGTGGAATAACAAACAGTCCGTTTATAACCAATCCTAATAATGAAAAAACGCCTTTATTTGGAGCAGAATTAGAAGTTTTAGAAGCCGAACGCATTTCCAGACACGCTGTTTTTATGCAATTGAAACATGTACTTGAGCAAGAAAATATCAACTATTCAACTACTGAAGTAGCTTTAGGTTATCGTTTTAGAGTGATTAACAAAGAAACATTTAGCCTTTATGCCAATATGAAATTTGCAACCCTTAACTTTTCAAAAGCCACTCTTGTTACCAATACTAATGGTATGATTACCACTCAGGAATTTAGCGATACAGCCTTTGATGTGCCATTTATTTTTGGTTTAGGTGCCGATATTAATTTAAGCAAAAACAGCTTTATCACTTTAGCATATAATGAACTCTTTGCATTGTTTTTAGATAATCAAGGTAATTTTTCAACCGACTTCGCTATTGGCTACAAGTTTAAATTGTAATGCGCTTAACTAACTACAAAACCAATAATCCTGTCTTTTCAGAATACTTCTGGGAAAATCAGAACCAGTCCAACAAAAAAATGACGGTTTCTGGAATTTTTATAAAATCATTGTTATGTATTCTGGTTATTGCAGCTATTACAGCCTATATATGGAAACTCAATGAAAATGGCATGCCTGTAAAATGGTTTACTCTTGGAGGCATGTTAGCAGCAGTTATCATAAGTGTCGTGATTTCAGTGCGACAACATTGGGCGCCTTTTTTAGTTCCACTTTACACCATTGCTAAGGGTATTTTTCTTGGTGGATTTTCAGCATATGCTCATAAACATTTTCCTGATATGCCTTATCAGGCCATTGGTGTGACTATCGTTACATTTTTTGTGATGCTTGTTTTATATCAAACTAGAATTATTGTTGTTACTAAGAAATTAAGAAGTGTAATTATTACGGCAACGGTAAGTATTATGATTGTTTATCTAATATCAATGATTTTAAATTTCTTTGGGATTAAAAGTTACATTTGGGGAACATCATGGTTTGCAATCGTGTTTAATTGCATTGCCGCATTGGTGGCTTCCTTTGCGCTTCTTTTAGACTTTGACTATATTGAGCGTTATAAAAATAAAGCGCCAAAATTTAAAGAATGGTTAGCCACATGGGGACTTCTAGCTACACTTATCTGGCTCTATGTAGAAATTTTAAGGTTGATGCAAAAATTGGCTATTCGATTTTAGTTTACTTTGTGTGCCATTCAGAGTGAAATGAAGAATATTTTATAATTTAAATAGAGATTTCTCGTCGCTCATACTTCGCTCTGTTGAAATGACAAACATATTAAAACAAATTTTTATTCAATTTTAATAATCACAGGTAAGCTAAACTGAGTCGTGACTTGCTGACTCCTTTTTATTGCTGGAAATATTTTGGGTAAAGAATCTAAACTTCGACGCAACAAACTATCTAACTGAGGAATTTCCTGTTTGGTCAATGGATCGCTTTCAATCGAATTAATAGAAAAATTACCTTCTTTATCAATCGTAATTTTTAATTGAACGGTATCTTCAATAGCTTCAGAAACGATGATGTGATATTGAGATAAATTAGTGTTCAAAATATCTCTTAAGGTGTTTTCAAAACACTGTTTTTTATTTTCTTTTCCTGTCGTTGAGTCACAAGATGAAAATGTTGGATACTCATCCACTTCATTCCATGTGAACATTTCCAATTCATTTTCTAATAAGTCTTCAGAATATACCTTTTTCTTGTTGAAGTAATCACAAGACATCACGTTGATGAACACTAAGAAGATAAAAATGCGCTTCATGTTGGTTGAACTGAAAGCGAAAAGTACAATTTTTTTAGATATTATGGTGGTTTACACATGTTCCCTAATAATTTTTTTTTATTCTAATAATTAAAGCTCAGGTTTAGAAATCCTTTGAGAGGTCATAAGAACTTGTTAATTATAAATTCTTGACTGACCTTGATGACCGTCATGTTTTGTTTTAAAGCTTTAAACCATCATTTAAAATTTGTAACAAATCAACGCTATTATCGTCTAATAAATTGAATTTTAATACAATAAAGTGGATATTTTTCTAATCATTCTATCAGCCCTTTTAATGATTTTAGGACTCATTGGAAGTTTTTTACCCGTTTTACCAGGTCCTTTAACCAGTTGGGTTGGTTTGCTCATTTTTCATCTTACTGATGTTGTCCCAATGAACTGGACTTTTTTAGGCCTAACACTTTTTGTAGCCATTACCATATGGATTCTCGATTATATCATTCCTGCAATTGGAACAAAACGCTTTGGAGGCAGTAGAGCTGGCATGATTGGAACCTCAATTGGTTTGATTGTAGGATTACTGGCACCAATTCCAGGAGGTATCATAATTGGACCATTCGTTGGTGCTTTAATAGGTGAGCTTTTAAATAAGAGTGAATTTGATAAAGCACTTAAAGCTGCTTTTGGTTCCTTTTTGGGTTTTCTAGCATCTACCTTTATAAAATTTATGGTGGCACTTGTGTTTTTAGGTCTATTTATTGTAAAAGTTGTTGAATATCAGGAGGTTTTATTTTAACTAAAAACGTATAAAAGATAAAACCTAACAACTTATGAAGCTGTTAGGTTTTTTTCTTTGCTATTAATTCAACAAATTACTTAGAGGGATTAATTAATTCTGTTGACATTTCAAATATAAGTTTAGATAATCACTTTTAGTTACGGAAAAACCGTAAACTTGATGTGGAAAAACCGTAGTTTCTAGTATTGACAAGGCTTTGAAGTCGTCTATTTTAATGTTAAAACAGTAAAATAATCTAGTTTTATTATAGAAATCCTTTTTTTCGAGCCTCTTGAATCAAAGATTCATCTTTTCCGTCTTCTATAGAAAATAATAATTTGAGTTGCTTTTTTCGTTTTTCTATGGCACTCATAGACAAATTAATATGCTCCGGAAGACTTCTGGTTTTCATGCCTTGAGCTAAAAGATGTAGAATTTTTCGGTTGACTTCATCGACATAAATTTCATTAATCACCGATTTATTTAAAAAGTTGGTTACTGTGCTACTATAATATGGTGGATCAATCAATATATGATGAAAGGCTTCTGCCAATTCACTTGAAGTCAAATCACTTTTAATTAGAAAACCATCTGGATTAATTTCTTTTACGATACTATGAATGCGATAAGATTCGTTAAACATCGTAAGAATAATAATTTTAGCATTAGGCAATATAGTTTTTGCAATTTTTGCTAAATCTTCACCCGAAGTAATTTTACCATCAGAAGAAGGCGGCAGACTAATGTCAAAGAAACAAACGTCATAAGGTCGTTCGTCAGCAGCTCGTTCCATTAATAAATTGGCCGCATCACAAGTATTTGCGGTATCAATCACCAAAGTTTGATTGTCTTTTTTAGTAGCCATTAAAGTATTTTGATACCCTTCAATTATAATCGGATGATCATCAACCATTAAAATATGAATATGCTGCATTATGAGTTGGTTTTATAAGGTATTTTTAGGTTAATCGTTGTGCCTTTATGTATTTCTGAAACAAATTCTACAGTGCCTTCTAA
The DNA here is from genome assembly GCF_000826645.1 of Psychroserpens mesophilus. Taxonomy (GTDB): domain Bacteria; phylum Bacteroidota; class Bacteroidia; order Flavobacteriales; family Flavobacteriaceae; genus Psychroserpens; species Psychroserpens mesophilus. The sequence continues at coordinate 188,802 of NZ_JXJP01000001.1, read as the reverse complement.
GTCACTAACTCTGGCATTGATATTTTTAATTCCTATTCCTTTTTTACTCTTATTAACATCAAACCCTTTTCCATCGTCAGTGATTGATAATAAAATTACATCATTTTTTAGATGGAAACTAATTTTAACCGTTTCAGCATTGGCATGCTTGTAAATGTTTTGGAGTGACTCTTGAATAATTCGATAAATATTAATTTTATTTTTATTAGAAACACTTTCCCAAATCACATCATCTGTATAATCAAATTTAAATTTGAGCTGATAGGCTTTGGTTTGTTTTTCAATCAATTCTGAAACAATATCCATAAATCCAGATCCTGCAACGAAATCGGTATTCAGATCATGAGAAATTTTACGAATGTCATCTTCAATAGTCTTTAATTCGTTGATATAATTAGACCTATTTTGAATGGCTTCTTTACCTTCTGAAAAATTTAAACTATCGAGACTAAGACGAGTTCCAAATAAACGTCCGAGTATGCCATCATGCATTTCTTGAGAAATTCGTTTTTTCTCATTTGCTCTGGCTTCATCTACCTTATCTTGTTGTGATAACATGAGGTTATAGATTTCTTCATTAGCCTTCTGTTGGTCTTTTTCAAACTGAAGCTCTTTGTTTCTGGCACGTTGCGTAATAATAATATATAATAAAAAAAGTGTCACTAGTAATACAGCAGACACAATCATTAACCACATTCTTTGTTGAGAGATACGTTCGTTTTCTTCCTCAATTTTATCGGTTTCAAATTCTATCCTAGCAAATTTATTACGAACATTACGCTCAACATTGAGTAAACTATCACTTAGTTTTATGTGTTCATTAAGATAAGCTTTACCTTCATCACCTTCTTTTAATTCAGATAAAATCATTAGAGACTCCAGTAAGATGTCATTTGATTCTATATGTTTTGAAGTCAAATACGTCTCGTTAGCATATTTTAGAGCATCTGTTCTTCTTCCAAGATCTCTGTAAAACTTAGACATACTAACTGTTACACCAACCTTAGTAATGGGATCATCAATACTGTCACTAATTTGATAAGCTCTGTTAAATAGGGATTCAATATCTTCCAAGTTTTTATCACCATTTAAAAATCTTGTATATGCTATATTTTCAAGTATTAATGCATAAAATGAAGGATCATCTACGAATAGGTTTTCCGTTTCCATCAGATTAGAATACAAACTAATGGCCTTATCTAAATCTCCTAATTCTCTGTAAACGTAGGCTAAATTATTACTAGAATACAATTCATTGAATTTACCTGAATTCATATCACGACTAATCCTTAAAGCTTCATTATGATATTCGAGTGATTTATTATAGAGCTTAAGATTTAATGAATTTATACCTAATAAATTATAAAGAATCCACAAATCATCTGAAACACTTTCCGATTTAGGCAATTTTTGTAAAACTTCTATTGCTTTAATGGCATTATCTTCTGCACCAATAAAATCATTTTCTACTTGTTGAATGCTAGCAACATTTATTAAAACGGATGATACGTTTCGTTCTTGATTTAATTTATCATATAATTCTAATGCGTTTGAATAATAATAATAAGCACTGTCATTTTGTTGATTTGCATGGTGATAATAACCTAAATTGTGATAGACATTAGCTATTGCTAAAGAATCATTTACTTTTTTTGCGAGTTTAAGATTATCAATATTGATGTTTCTATAAAGATCAAGATTATTCATTATGAGATGAAAAAACGATAGATTTTTATTACTGATTAAAATCGTAGAATCTATATTAATTTTTTGAGATAAGTTACTTGCTCTTTGAGCATAAGATAATCGTTTTTCTAATGGAAGTGTTTGATCTGAAGAAAGTTGTCTTAACTTGATAATACTGTCTAATTCCTTATCTTTTGTAATATTCTGAGAATAGATTGTCGAAAGACTAGTGCATAAAATTAAAAGAAGAACAAAATGTCGCAAAATAGATTGATTTATCAATGTTGCTACCAAATTTAGAATATTTTATTTTATACTTTATTATAGTTTCGCAATAAAACAAACAAAAAAGCTCTTACCTATATAAGTAAGAGCTTAAATATATTATTTAAAAATGATTTAGCTTTTGTCAAAACCAGACGAAGGCAACTTTATTTTTGCTTTATTATGTGCCATTAAATCATAGTTTTGATACTCGTTTAATGTAGGTTCATTTGTGTCAACTACAGTATCACTGCTCTTTCCAGAAACAGTTAATAATACTACAGCTAACAGTAGGAATGTAATTTTTAGGGTCTTCATAATTTTAATATTTAGGGTTTGTTAAAATTCTATTTTGTCAATAATAAAACAGCATCAAAAAATGCCAGTCGAGGGAAGAATGGATTATTAACTTAAATACAGGAATACCTGTCAAAAATTTAAAACTTCTGAGGGAATTTTAAACGCACGAGTGCATCTAAATAATAAAATGGATTAATAAAATTACCTTGATAAGTGATTTAGGGGCTTATGAAGGACTGTAAACATACTACTATTTTATGTTCAAACAAAAATAAATCAGATGAAATGTATATTTTTATCGACGAAATGCTTAATTTCTTAATAATATTGTTCATTACTTGTTCATAAGTAACACTATTGAATGTTCGGATTAAAAGGAGCAGCGTCTTGATTATCTGGAGTACCATCTAAATCGGAATCTCTAACATCATCTGAAATGACCATAAGTTGCCAATGTATGGGCAAAAACGTATCCATAACCAATGCATCAAATTCAGCAGCAGGTCCTGAAGCTAAAGTAACCGACACAAACGTTCTGTTTAAATCCTGCATATAATGTGTTTGAATAATCAACTGCGCATTAACATTACCAAATGCCAGTAACCGAGATGCGAAATTAGTTTCAAAACCAAACTCAAAAGAGGTGGCTTGCTCTTCACATACTTTTACTTCTGTTGTTGCAACCTGATAGAAAGATTTTATTTGGGTCACCTCAAAAGCAACGATGTCATTAATTGGAACTTGTCCTGCAAAAGAAACAGATGGAATATATCGCCAAACGACATTGTTGTCATTTCTAAATACATTTACGCCTATGGCACCAGTTTGAGGATCTGTAATTTCTTGAGCTGTATAGCCTTGAGGCATTGTAAAACCTAAAGCAGGATACTGAGGATGTATAAATTGTTGTCCTGGATTAGCAAGTGTCGGAATTTGAGCCAAAGGTGTTGCCAAATTATGAGCGCCATCCCAATACACTGCTTTAGGTCCAGATATTTCCGGACAAATATTCGAAGTAAATTGTTGAAGTCCTTGCTGATTATCATTAGCATCCTCTTTACTACAAGCTAAGAGTATTGAAATTAATGCTAAAAACAGAATGTATTTAAAAGCTTTCATGATGTCATAGTTTAGTATCACATCGAAATTATTAAAATATGTCATCAAGAAATGTCATCAAACAAAAAAGCATCCCGATTTTCAATTAAGAAAAAAGGAAAGCTTCTCATCGGTAAGAACTCAACAACATTGAGTATCTCACAACTCTCAGATTTCTCTGAGAACAACACAACTACTTTTATCGCTTAAAAAAAGCTCCAATTTCTTAGAGCTTTAGTGTTGCAATTTTTTAGCGGTCTGGACGGGACTCGAACCCGCGACCTTCGCCGTGACAGGGCGACATTCTAACCAGCTGAACTACCAGACCGTTGCTTTATTGCGAGGGCAAATATACATTGCATTTTTAATATCACAAATCTTTTAATAAGATTTTTTGCCAATTTTTTAAATAAATTTTTGTCGCTCTACCATATAAGTCGTTAGGATCTTATCAAAAGGCTGATTGATATCGGCTTCAACATATTTTATTTGATACTGACCACACTTTAGCTTAATCGCTTTAAAATAGTCTTTTACAGCAGTTTCGTAGCCTTCTTTAATCGTATCGGGATAGAGATTGATGAACTCATTGGTTTCAACATCTATAAAACGTTTTGGTGCATTATCAAAATCAAACTTGAGTTCTTTCGCTTTATCAATGACATGAAATAACACAACTTCATGTTTATTATACTTTAAATGTCGTAATGCTTCAAATAGTTTTACATCATCAGTAGCGGTTTGAAACATGTCAGTAAAAAAGAAAATTAAAGAGCGTCTATGGATGTTTTCAGCTATTTGATGCAAATAGGTATATGTTTCTGTTTGTTTGTTAATGGGTTTTGAAACGACCATATGACTTAACTGACTCAACAGCATCTGATGGTGACGCTCACTTCCTTTTTCAGGTGCATAATAATCATAAGCATCACTATAAATACTTAATCCTACAGCATCACGTTGCTTTTTTAAGATGTGCATCAACGATGCAGATGCTAGGGCTGAAAACGCAATTTTGTTCAGATTAGAGATATTGAAATCTTTGACTTCAGGATAATGCATCGAACTACTATTATCTATAATTAGATGACAACGTAAATTCGTTTCATCATCGTACCTTTTAGTATAAAGCTTATCCGTTTTGGCATATAATTTCCAATCAATATGACGAGTACTTTCGCCTTGGTTATAGATTTTATGTTCGGCAAATTCCGCAGAAAACCCATGAAACGGACTCTTATGCATTCCTGCAATAAACCCTTCTACAACCTGCTTAGCAAGAAGCTCCAAATTTTTAAATCCTCCAGCTTTATTGAGTTCTGCTTGTAAATTCATTTACTTATTCTAGGATGCCATCAACAATTCCATAAGCTTTAGATTCCTCTGCTCCCATCCAATGGTCACGGTTAAAATCTTTCATTACCTTATCAAAATCCTGTCCGCAATTATCTGCTAAAATCTTAGCACTTAATTCTTTGGTTTTTAAAATTTCTTGAGCCGTAATTTCAATATCACTCGCTTGTCCTCGAGCACCACCACTTGGTTGGTGAATCATAACACGAGCATGTGGTTGAATAAATCGCTTACCTTTAGTTCCAACAGATAACAATATTGAACCCATAGATGCAGCCAATCCTGTACAAATGGTCGACACATCACTGTTTAACGATTTAATACAATCATACATTGCAAATCCAGAGGTCACATAACCTCCAGGGCTGTTAATATACAAATGAATATCTTTAGTCTCTAATGCATCTAAATACATCAAACGGTCGATAACATGTTTGGCCGACTTGTCATCTACCATTCCCCAAAGAAATACTTTACGTTCTTCTAATAATTTGCTATCTATTATATCTTGTGCTTTTGTTGGTTTGCTCATAAGTGTTTTATCTTAAATCTAAATATTAGCTAAAAATAAAAAAAGGTTCACCATATGGGCAAACCTTTTATCATTTCTTTTAGATTATATCTTACAATAAAGAATCGATAGCGTCTGTGTAAGCATTTTTAGGAGCAACTCCTACTTGACGACCAACAACCTCTCCGTTTTTAAATACCAAAACGGTTGGGATATTACGAACGCCATACTTAGCAGCAAATTCCTGATTCGCATCAACATCTACTTTCCCTACAACAGCTTTACCATCGTATTCTGTACTTATTTCATCAATGATTGGTCCAACCATTCTACATGGTCCACACCAAGCTGCCCAAAAATCAACCATTACTGGTTTATCGCTGTTTAATACTGTTTCTTCAAACGTTGCATCTGTTATTTCTAATGCCATAATTATATGTTCTAATTGTGTTTAACTTCGTTTTAATACACAAAATTAGTCAAAAATTTTGCCAAACCTTACAATGGCAGTATTTGTTTTAATTATGTAGTTATTGAATGCTTATATAATCATTGTTTTGGGCGCATAAACCAGGCTCTCACTACTCGCTCTCTACGAGGAGCTCAAACATACCGTTCCATCCTTTGCGCAAAGAGACATTTTAATATGCAACCTTAAAGTTGCATATTAAAATATTTATAGGTAATTTAGCAATTGTAAAACTGTATGCTCATCAAAAAAAGATATCATGAAAGACGCCATTACCAAAGAAAAAGTTTTTAATCATCCTATAGATAAAGTCTGGAATGCCATTTCAATAGCTGAAGAAATTTCAACTTGGTTTCTAAAAGCCAATTTTAAAGCCGAAAAAGGATATCCATATACATTTTCATCAGAATCAAATGAAAAAGGATGCACAACCATTAGTGGAACAATCAAAGAAGCAAATCCTTACGTATTAGTTTACACTTGGATAGTAGCAAACACAGAAGTAGAAACTCTAGTTACATGGAAGCTAGAATCTGTTCCAGAAGGCACAAAATTACACTTAGAACATTCAGGAATTTCAAATTACACTGGCGATACAGCAATTGAAATGTTTGAGAGTTTCAATAGTGGTTGGGAAGGTTGTATTAATCAATTAACAAACTATCTAAAAAAAATAGTAAATGCAGGATAAGATTACACAATTATTTAAAGCTATTGCAGACCCAACGAGACGGGAGATTTTCCATGCTCTAGTGATTACTGGTTCTGCTTTATCTATTTCTCAAATTTCAAATCAATTTGACATAAGCAGACAAGGTATTACCAAACATATTAAAACATTAGAAGATGCAGGCTTAATACGTTTAGATAATAAAGGAAGAGAACGCTTTTGTTATGCCAATGCAAAACCATTAAAAGAACTTAACACCTGGATGAAATTCTATGAGCAATTCTGGAATGATTCGCTAGATAATTTAGGAAGTTATTTAGATAACAAACCGTCTTAAGAAGATTTAGTTTCTTGATTTTTCATTTCAAAATAACCATAAACCAAACTTGCTCCACAGACCAAAGTCATTATGTGGTCAGTAAAAGCCTCACCTTTAACCAATCCGTAAGTAGCAGCGACTAAACCTGCTATGCCAATAAACAATAAAATGAATTTAGTACGTTTCATATCGCTACAGTTTTAAGATATAGATATGTAGCACAAAATATTAAAATGTTACATTAATTCAATTTGTAGTACACATCATTATTTTCTAATTCCTGAAGTAGTTCTTGTGATATTTTAACCTTTTGCTTTCTGCTTGGCAAGTTCAGTTTAATTTCTTCTTTGTTATCATAGATGACAAAATTAAGGGCATGATTGCCATTATGAATTCTAAATAAATCCTGAAGCTTTTCTATTCGTTGTTCATTTAAATCACTAATTTCTAACTGTACCGATAGCTTTTTAGCATAAGTATCCATAACATCATGAAGCAATTGAAAACTATTAAATTGCAATCTTGGATCACTCTTTTTTCCTGTCTCACGATTTACCCAACCTTCTCTAACAAAGCACTTTACGTAAACAAAACTATTTTTCACTAAAAAGTGACGATACTTAAGGTATTCTTCTCCAAAAATCCTAAACTCATAACTATCTGTATAGTCTTCAACCATAAATAGAGCCCATCCTTTTCCTTGTTTACTTACACGATGCTGAACATCTGTAACCACACCTCCAAAGGTGATTTCGCGATTCACATAGTTTTCCAACTCATTAAAAAGTGCCAGATTTCCATTACAAAATGTTCTCATTTCCACTTTAAAATCATCTAAAGGATGTCCTGAAATATAAACACCTACGACTTCTTTTTCTTGCGCCAGCTTTTCCATAGTTCCCCATTCTTCGCATGGCGGCACTTCAGGTTCTGCAATTTGTACATCACTTGTAGCGCCAAACAAACTGACTTGTGCCGAATTTTCATTTTCCTGATGTTTAGCTCCATACTTAATAGCTTTCTCTAAAAATGTAATTCCGTCACCATCATCATGAAAATATTGTGCACGATGTGTATCTCCGAATCCGTCAAATCCTCCAGCCAAGGCTAAGTTTTCAAATGCTTTTTTATTGGCTGCACGAAGGTCGATACGTTTTGCCAGATCGAAAATTGATTTGTAATGACCATCTTTCTTTCTGTTTTCCACAATAGTCATCACTGCGCCATGACCAACACCTTTTATGGCTCCCATTCCGAAGCGAACGGCGTTATCTTGATTTACTGAAAACTTATAATAGGATTCGTTGACATCTGGACCCAGTACATCTAGTCGCATACGCTTACACTCTTCCATAAAGAAGGTCACCTGTTTGATGTCGTTCATATTATTAGACAACACAGCTGCCATATATTCTGCTGGATAATGGGCTTTTAAATACGCGGTTTGATATGCAATCCAGGCATAACAAGTTGAGTGCGATTTGTTAAAGGCATAACTTGCAAAAGCTTCCCAGTCTTTCCAGACTTTTTCAAGAATTTTAGCATCATGACCGTTAGCACTAGCCTGCTCAATAAATTTAGGCTTCATTTTATCAAGGACAGCAATTTGCTTTTTACCCATGGCTTTACGTAGTACATCAGCTTCACCTTTGGTAAAGTTGGCCAACTTTTGAGACAGTAACATTACCTGCTCTTGATAGACTGTAATTCCGTAGGTTTCTTTGAGGTATTCTTCCATTGCTGGCAAATCGTACTCAATGTCTTCATCACCATGTTTACGACGAACGAAACTCGGAATATATTCCATTGGACCAGGTCGATACAAAGCGTTCATTGCAATAAGATCTTCAAATACTGTAGGTTTTAAATCTTTTAGATGCTTTTGCATTCCAGGAGATTCATATTGAAATACGCCAACTGTTTCTCCACGCTGGAACAGCTCATAGGTTTTTTCATCATCTAATGGAAAACTATCCGGATCTAGTAAGATGTTGTGCTTCGCTTTAACGATTTTAACGGTGTCCTTAATTAAGGTTAAGGTTTTTAATCCAAGGAAATCCATTTTCAGTAAACCTGCATCTTCAACTACTGAGTTATCAAACTGTGTGACGTACAAATCGGAATCCTTAGCAGTGGCTACAGGCACAAACTTCGTAATATCATCAGGTGTAATAATCACACCACAGGCATGAATACCTGTATTTCTAACAGAACCTTCTAAAATTCTGGCTAAATTCACCGTTTCAGATTCTAAATCATCTCCATCAGCGATGTTAAGAAGTTGATTGACTTTTTCTAAATCTTCAGCTCTAAACTTTTTACTTAATTCCTTTTCATCAAGTCCAAAAATTTTATTCAACTTAGACATGGTTGGAATCAACTTTGCAATACGATCGGCATCAAATAAAGGCAAATCTAATACTCTGGCTGTATCTCTAATAGAAGACTTGGCAGCCATGGTTCCGTAGGTAATAATCTGAGCGACCTGGTTGGAGCCGTATTTTTTAATCACATAGTCCATCACTCGACTACGACCTTCGTCATCAAAATCAATATCAATATCTGGCATACTAATACGATCTGGATTTAAAAAACGCTCAAAAAGTAAGTCGTATTTTAAAGGATCAATATTTGTAATCCAAAGACAATACGCAACCACAGATCCGGCAGCCGATCCACGTCCTGGCCCAACCGACACATCCATATTTCTCGCTTCCCTAATAAAATCTTCTACAATCAAAAAATAGCCTGGATATCCAGTATTTTCAATAACGCTCAACTCAAAGTCAAGTCGCTCTTTAATCTCGTCTGTTAGTGTTTCATAGCGCTTTTTGGCACCTTCGTAAGTTAAATGTCTTAAGTAGGCATTTTCGCCTCGTTTCCCACTATCAGCAAGATCAGCTTCGTCTTTGAATTCATCAGGAATATCAAAAGCAGGCAACAAGACATCACGTGCCAGTTGAAAGGCTTCCACCTTGTCAACGACTTCTTGAATATTAATAATTGCTTCAGGAATATCTCTAAAGAGCGCTTTCATCTCTTCAGAAGATTTGAAATAATAATCCTGATTAGGCAAACCATACCTATAACCTCTTCCACGACCAATAGGAGTAGCTTGCTTTTCACCATCTTTTACACATAATAAAATATCATGAGCGTTAGCATCTTCCTGTTTACAGTAATAGGTGTTATTAGTGGCTACAATCTTGACCTCATGTTTCTGTGCAAGACTAATAAGGACAGGATTTACACGATTTTCATCTTCCTGATTGTGTCGCATTAGTTCCACATACAAATCGTCGCCAAACTCTTGTTTCCACCAGATTAAGGCTTCTTCGGCTTGATTTTCCCCAACATTTAAAATCTTACTTGGAACTTCTCCATACAGATTTCCAGTTAAGCAAATTAAATCTTCTTTGTACTGCTGAATGAGTTTTTTATCAATTCTTGGTAAGTAATAAAAACCGTCCACAAATGCATGCGACGATAACTTAGCCAAGTTATGATATCCATTTTTGTTCTTAGCAATTAAAACGATTTGATAACCATTATCTTTTCTGGTTTTATCTGTATGGTCTTCACACACAAAAAACTCACATCCAATAATTGGTTTAATTTCTTTTAGATCTGAAGGCTCTCCCCTTTCTTCGGCTTCTTCATTTTTAGCTTTAACAGACTTGTTATGATTATTGATTGCCTTTACAAAGTGAAATGCACCCATCATATTAGCATGATCTGTAAGAGCTACAGCAGGCATTTGATGTTCTGCCGCAACAGCTACTAAATCTGTAATACTAATGGTCGATTGTAATACCGAAAATTGAGAATGGTTATGAAGATGTACAAAATCTACATCTGCCAAATCTGAAATATTCTCTCTTATCTCAGCTTCAGAAATGTCATTTGTTTGAAGTTTCTGAAGTCGTTCATTTATTTTTGCACTTTCCTTTTTAAGGTTGATATGCTTTAATCCAATGAGTTGAATTTGTTGTGGATTCTGCTCATTAAAATTCTTAAAATAATCCGGCTGAACATCTAATTGTTCTTTAGTGTACTCACCTAAACGAATCAATTCTAAAAAGCAACGCGTTGTTGCTTCAACATCTGCTGTTGCATTATGGGCTTCAGCAAAAGGTTTATTAAATAAAAACTGGTGTAATTCGGTTAAGGTTGGAAGTTTGAATTTTCCATAACGACCGCCAGGAATCTGACATAATTCCGCAGTATGCTCTGTACAAGTATCTAAAACCGGAAGCTCCTGAAGTTGATTGGCGATGTCTGCTCTTACAAATTCGGCTCCCATAATATTGAGATCGAAGGTTACATTCTGACCAACAACAAATTTAGTTTGACCTAATGCATCTTTGAATTTTTCCAGAACCTCATTAAGAGGAAAACCTTGTTCCTGCGCTAATTCTGTTGAAATACCATGAATTTTCTCTGCATCATAGGGAATATTAAATCCGTCAGGCTGCACAAGATAATCTTGATGATCGATACAATTTCCCATATCATCATGGAGTTGCCAGGCTATCTGGATGCATCTAGGCCAGTTATCCACATCTGTTATTGGTGCATCCCAACGCTTTGGCAATCCTGTGGTTTCGGTATCGAAGATTAAATACATGTAATGTAAAATTATATGCTGCCTGGTAGAGCTTAGCTACGAACATTATTAGGTTTCGGCTGTGCTCAAACTGACAAAAGATTAAGTTAATATGACTCAAAAGTAAGTCCATAAAATTACAAAGAAAGTTAGCTTTTTTAAAGTGAAGTTATGAACAGTTTTAAACAAAAAAAGTCAGTTCATATGAACTGACTTTATACTATTGAACTGGCTTAAATTACGATACTAATTCTTCATGAACTTTCTCGGTATTTATTGCGGCTTGGATAGAATTTTTATGTTTTACCAGCAAACTATCTATACTTGGCGGTAAATTACGTTCCTTCATGAGTTCATTGTATTCTTCTAAGCTTGCTTCCTCACCTCGAATAGCTTCTTCAAGAATAGCTTCTTCGTTGTTAGAACTGAACGTAGATTTCAGTGACATCCAGTTTCGATGCATAGTTCCTTTAAAACTTCCTGAATCTTCTGGAATTTCTCCATACTGTAATATTTCGGTTCTCAACTCTTTTGCAAATTCACTTCGCTCGGATGCTCGTCTTTTAAAGAACATTTTTAATCGATCACTTTCCACATTATCAATCGCATTTAAATACCCTTTCTCGGCATCATAATTTTTTACTAATAATTCGTTTAATTTGTTTGAAATTTCTTCTGAATACTTCATTTGTCGATTACATTTTTAAATTTCAATACTTTCTTTAAGGATGCGCATTGTTTAACATCCAACTACATATAGTATAACTTATACTGTAGGAAAAATCAAACAATTTAACATGTTTAACAAAGACTTATGAGTATTTAACAAAAAAGCAGCCATAAGGCTGCTTTTCGGTTATATGAAAGAGTATTAATACTTATATATTATCTAAATAGTCTGGAATAGTATCCATATCTGTATCTACTGCATCAGATGGATTACCATCCATGTTAGGATCTGGATTTTCATTAATCGTTAACAGACCATCACCATCATCATCATCGTCTAAATAATTAGGCGTTCCATCCATATCAGTATCATCATTATTAGGATTACCATCAGAATTAAGATCCTCAAAAGCAGTTAAAATAGAATCGCCATCATCATCTGCATCGATATAATTTGGTATGCCATCACCATCAGTATCTCCTGATTCATTTTGAGTTAAAACACCATCACCATCGTCATCTGTATCTAAATAATCAACATCACCATCGCCATCAGTATCAATTGGGTTTCCATCGACATCCTTAGCCTCATTAATTGTTAAAACACCATCGCCATCATCATCATCGTCTAAGTAGTTAGGTATTCCATCCATATCGGTATCATCATCATCAAACATACCATCACCATCAAAATCTTCAAAAGCATTTGGTACACCATCGCCATCATCATCAGCACAATTCAATTCATCTAACTCTAATTGTAAGCTTCCGTCAGGATCACCACAAAAATCTATTTGTTCCTGTAAATACAGTTGATAATCTAAACAAGCTTGAACATAATTTCCGATAGTAGCATTTTCTTCAGCAGCCTCAGCCGTAGCTTTGTTTGCTTCTGCAATGTCACATGGAAAAACACAATCGTTTAAACTGTCTATTTTAGATTGCAATACACCATCAATATCACCACAATACGTTCTTTGTGTTTCTAAAGCTTGTGAAAGTATCTGACAAGCAGCCATGTAATCAGCACTACTTATGTAAGTTAAATCTACTGATGTTGTTGCATCGAAAGCTGCTTGAGCTAAATCAGCTTGTTCTTCTGCATCATCACAAGTAATCACAACAGAAGGAATACTACCTGACGTTAGAGGTACTCTATAAAATATCCCTCCATTAATAGGATCATTTTCTGTAGTACCACTAAAATTAACCACACGTAATCCGTCTTCATCATAAGCATTAAAGCGAAATGTTCCGGTAAACGTATTATTCATTATCTCATCTAGATTTATTTCTCCGTATTCAGGATAAATCGTAAGGCTTTGATCTGGTCTATTATTAGTGGAATATACGGTTCCGTCAGCTCCAATAAAACGAGCTTCCATTGAATCGACATCTCCCAATGTATAACTTCCAACTGCAACTGAAGGAATCTTTAGGATTAGTGTTTCAACATTATTCCCTCCAGTAATGGTTAAGAATCCATTGGTATCTATATCAGCATTAAAAAATTCTGCTTTCCAGAGTACATAGTCTTTATTCCCTTGTATTGAAGGAGAATTGAATTCAACTTCATCACCACAACTTGCAAAGGTTAATACTGTTATGAGAAGTATAGCTAGTCTTTTCATTGGTTTTAATTTTTCTTCCTCTAAATAAAAATGAGGCGCATTTTTGGGTAAATATAACGTTTTAGAACTTCCAAAAGTATAATAAAATTTCAATATTACTTAATTTCAAATAAAATGTTCTAAATTAAATAATTGTATTATCTTTGCGCTCTCATTAATAATAGAGGTCGCGAACCTCACTAATTAATTACATATGTCAGTTAAAATTAGATTACAAAGACACGGTAAAAAAGGAAAACCTTATTACTGGATCGTAGCAGCAGATGCGAGATCAAAGAGAGATGGTAAATACTTAGAAAAATTAGGTGCTTACAATCCAAACACAAATCCAGCAACAGTAGAATTAAATGTTGATGGTGCTGTACAATGGTTACAAAATGGTGCACAACCAACCGATACAGCCAGAGCAATTTTATCTTACAAGGGTGCTTTGCTTAAAAATCATCTTGCAGGTGGTATTGCTAAAGGTGCTTTAACCGAAGAACAAGCTGAAGCAAAATTCAATGCTTGGTTAGACGAAAAAGCAGCTAAAGTAGAAGCCAAAGAAGCTGGTTTATCTCAAGCTGAAGCAAAAGCAAAAGCTGACGCCTTAGCCGCTGAGAAAGCAGTTAATGAAGCAAGAATAGCAGCTGCAGCTCCTGTAGTTGAAGAAGAAGCAACTGAAGAAGCGCAAGCCGAAGGTGAAGATGCTACTGCTTCAAACGAAGAAGAATAGAAATTTATTTTTTATACTTTTAAACTCCGATACAATGTGTCGGAGTTTTTTTATGTAACATTATGTCATAAAAATCGCAGCAGGAGCATTTTAACTTTCTGATGACATTTGAACTGCGATCCAAGTGATAACAGCAACTATTATGAATAAACAAGAATGCTTCTTTCTCGGTAAGATTGTCAAAAAATACAGCTTTAAAGGTGAGTTATTAGTCAAATTGGATACAGACGAACCCGAACTTTATGAAAACATGGATTCTGTTTTTGTAGAAGTACGTAATAATCTTGTCCCTTTTTTTATCGAGTCGTCTCAATTGCATAAATCTGAATTATTACGTATTAAATTTGAAGACGTCGATACTGAGGAAGATGCTGATGCACTTATAAAAAGTAATTTATACTTACCTCTAGCGTTTTTACCAAAATTAGATGACGACAAATTTTATTTCCATGAAATTATTGGCTTTAAAGTGGAGGACAGGAATTTCGGTCATGTTGGCATAGTCAAATCAGTAAATGATTCTACTGCGCAATCGTTATTCGAAATCGATAGAGATGGCATTGAAATCTTAATCCCAATGAATGATGAGTTTATTTCTAAAGTTGATAAGGAAAACAAAACTATTTTTGTTAACACTCCTGAAGGTTTGATTGATCTTTACCTTGAAAATTAGTTAATACATTTCCAATAAATAATGAGATCCTGAAATAAGTTCAGGATGACAATATGGATAAACCCTTTCAATTCAAACAATTTACAGTTCATCAAGATCAATGTGCTATGAAAATTGGCACAGATGGTGTTTTATTAGGTGCTTGGACATCTATTGAAACTAGTCCATTTTCAATTTTAGACATTGGTGCAGGAACCGGAATTTTATCCTTAATGTTAGCACAACGAAGTCATGCACAAGTTATTGAAGCCATCGAAATTGACGACTTGGCATACGAGCAATGTGTCGATAATTTTGAACACTCTTCTTGGAACGATCGATTGTTCTGCTATCACGCTTCTTTAGAAGAATTTACTGAAGAAATTGATGATACTTACGACTTGATTATTTGTAATCCGCCTTTTTATGCTGAAAATTATAAAACTGAAAATTCACAACGTGATTTAGCTCGTTTTCAAGATGCGATGCCTTTTGAACATCTATTAAAAAGTGTGGGTACTTTACTATCTGCTAATGGCACATTTTCAGTCGTCATTCCTTTTACAGAGGAAACTATATTTATATCATTAGCTTCTAAAGTTGGTCTTTTTCCAAAACGAATTACCAGAGTTAAAGGCTCACCTTCTTCAGAAATCAAACGCAGTCTTTTAGAATTTTCATTGTTAGAAAACGAAACTGAAATTTCAGAATTAATTATTGAAACTGATCGACACAATTACACAGATGACTACATTAAACTGACTAAGGATTTTTATTTGAAAATGTAGTTTTAAGACAACGATTTCGTTATTTTTGTTATCCAAATAAAATTAGTCGCAAAATGACTCGAGCTTTGGCAACAGTATTTTGACCTTTATAAGAAAAAAATAATATCAAATGAAACCAGATTTATTCGAAGCACCCGATTATTACAATCTTGACGAATTACTTACAGAAGAACATAAATTAGTACGTGATGCCGCTAGAGATTGGGTGAAACGTGATGTTTCACCTATTATCGAAGAAGCTGCTCAAAAAGCTGAATTCCCTAAATCTATTATTGGAGGATTGGCTGAAATAGGCGCTTTTGGTCCATATATTCCAGTGGAATATGGAGGTGCTGGATTAGACCAGATTTCTTATGGATTAATCATGCAGGAAATTGAGCGTGGTGACTCAGGCGTTAGAAGTACAGCTTCTGTACAATCGTCATTGGTTATGTACCCTATTTGGAAATATGGTAACGAAGCACAACGTCAAAAGTATTTACCAAAACTCGCTTCTGGTGAATGGATTGGTTCTTTCGGTTTAACAGAACCAGATCATGGTAGTAATCCTGGAGGTATGGTTACCAACTTTAAAGACATGGGAGATCATTATCTTTTAAATGGCGCTAAAATGTGGATTTCGAATTCACCTTTTTGTCAGATTGCTGTGGTTTGGGCTAAAAATGAAGATGGACGCATTCATGGATTGATTGTAGAACGTGGTATGGAAGGATTCTCAACTCCAGAAACACACAACAAATGGTCACTTCGTGCCAGCGCTACCGGCGAACTTATTTTTGATAATGTAAAAGTGCCTAAAGAAAACTTATTACCAAACAAATCTGGTCTTGGTGCTCCACTTGGGTGCTTAGATTCTGCTCGTTTTGGTATTGCTTGGGGAGCAATTGGAGCTGCTATGGATTGCTACGATACTGCTTTACGTTATAGTAAAGAACGTATGCAATTTGGAAAACCTATTGGTCAGTTTCAATTACAACAAAAGAAATTAGCTGAGATGATTACTGAAATCACCAAAGCGCAATTATTAGCTTGGAGATTGGGTGTAATGCGTGAAAATGGGACTGCAACGTCTGCACAAATATCCATGGCGAAACGCAACAATGTGGATATGGCTTTAAAAATCGCTCGTGATGCCAGACAAATGCTAGGTGGTATGGGGATTTCTGGCGAATATTCCATCATGAGACATATGATGAATCTTGAAAGTGTCGTGACTTATGAAGGTACACACGATATTCATTTATTAATTACAGGTTTAGATGTTACTGGTCTAAACGCTTTCAAATAGTCTAAGCGACATTTTATTATGGCACTCAGATGCAATCGATCTGAATAACAATAAATACTATCGAAAATGCTTTTCAAGTTTGGGAAGCATTTTTTATGATTTGTAAATTGTACCTTTATAACTATGCGAACACTAAAATTCAGTTTCTTTTTAGGCCTATTAGCATTTATTAGTTGTTCTTCTACTGACGAAAACAATATTAATGATGCTATAGTCAATATACCAAAAACCTTTAAGGTTTTAAGTTTAGGAGATAGTTATACGATTGGCCAAAGTGTTTGCAACACCTGTCGTTTTCCCGAGCAATTGAAAGATAGTCTGGAATTACGATTTAAAGTTCAAGACACCATCAAATTAAAAATCATAGCACAAACGGGTTGGACCACTACAAATTTGAAAACAGCTATTGCTAATGAAAATTTACAAAATGACTACGATCTGGTCACCTTATTAATTGGTGTAAATAACCAATACCAAAGTAAGCCTTTTTCGCTGTACGAAACTGAATTTCCAGAATTGGTTGAAGAAGCCATTACTGCTTCTAATGGTGACAAAAACAAGTTGATCGTTGTATCTATTCCAGATTATGCCTTTACGCCTTTTGGTCAAAATAATGGCAATCCAGAAATAACGACTTCAGAAATTGATAGCTACAACACCTTTGCAGAAAATTATTGCAATGAAAATGATATTACCTATGTATACATTACAGACATTACTCGTCAAGGTTTAATGGATACTGATTTAATAGCATCAGATAACTTGCATCCTTCTGAATTAGCTTACACAAAATTTGTCGAACGCATACTCCCTATTGCTATTGAAAAAATTGAATAACTGGTATCGCATTGACTAATTTCTCCTTATTTTAGTTGAAAGTTTATTCATGTCTTCAAAAAACAGATTAGATCGTGCTTACAAAAATGCTAAGGTTGTCTACTTTAACAATTCCAGTAAATTTGTGTTATTTAGTGATTGTCATCGTGGTGATAATAGTTTTGCTGATGATTTTGCCAATAATCGAAATATCTACTTTCATGCTTTAAAGCATTATTACGCTGAAGGTTTTAGTTACTGCGAACTTGGTGATGGTGATGAACTCTGGGAAAATCTTTCTTTTGAATCTATACTAAACGCGCATAAAAATGTATATATGCTTATGAAACTATTTCATGAGCAAGATCGATTACATATGATTTGGGGAAATCATGATATGGTGTATCGTGATCCTAAATATGTAGACAAACATTTATCTACTTATTTTGATCCAAAAACTGGAAATGATGAAGACTTGTTTTGTGGCATTCAGTATCATGAAGGTGTTATTTTAAAGCATTCTGAAACTGATCAAGAACTCTTTTTAACTCATGGTCATCAGGCTGACTGGTGGAATTATTTGTTTTGGAAATGGAGTCGGTTTATGGTTCGTGTACTATGGAAACCATTAAATGTTATGGGTATTGCAGATCCTACAAGTCCGGCAAAAAATTATAAAGAATTGATAAAAGTTGAACGTAGAACCAAAAAATGGATTATTGAAAACAACAACTTAATTACTATAGTTGGTCATACGCATCGACCTCGTTTTCCAGAACCTGGAGATATTGCGTTTTTTAACGATGGAAGTTGTGTACATCCCAGAAGCATTACTGGTATTGAAATTGAAAATGGTGAGATTTCTCTCATAAAATGGCAAATCGCCACGACAGATGACGGGACTTTAAAAATTGTTAGAGTTTTACTTGAAGGTCCCCGAAAATTAGCAGCTTATAAAACGGACTAAATTAACTTTCAGGAGCTAATTCTACTTCTAAACCTTCCATCTCTGGAGTAATTTGAATTTGGCAACCCAAACGAGAATTATCTTTGACATAAAATGCTTCGCTGAGCATAGCCTCTTCGTCATCTTGCATTTCTGGTAATATAGTGTCACTTAAGACATAGCATTGACAAGATGCACACATAGCCATTCCTCCACAAATTCCTATAGTACCTTCAGGAGCTAATTCGTAGGAACGCACTACTTCCATAAGGTTCATAGCCATATCTGTAGGTGCAAGAACTTCGTGAGTGACACCATCTCTATCTGTGATTTTTATGTTTATGTCTTGTTCCATACTCAATTCCTATAGCTAATATACACTATGAGACTTCTCGACTGTGCTCGAAGTAACATAACTACTATTAAGTTAATCTATCGCTTTTACAACTTGTTTAGGCGCTTCTTTTCGAGTGCCATCGAATCCATCAACACCTGCAACCGTTGTATATTTTAACACATAACGTTTTCCAGGATTAATAATTTGATAAGCCGCTTGACACATTAGTGTGGCCTCATGAAAACCACAGAGAATAAGTTTCAATTTTCCAGGGTAAGTATTCACATCTCCAATGGCAAAAATACCAGGAATATTTGTTTGGTAATCTAAAGCATTATTTACTTTTATCGCATTCTTTTCAATTTCTAATCCCCAATCTGCAATAGGTCCTAATTTTGGTGATAATCCAAAAAGTGGTACAAAATGATCACAAGCTTTTTTGAAAGTATTTGCACCATGTTTAACAACAATGGATTCTATTTTACCTTGTCCATCGACACCAACAACTTCAGCAGGAGTAATCAATTCAATTTTACCTGCGTTCTTTAATTCTTGTACTTTTTCTACGGAGTCTAAATGGCCTCTAAACTCATTTCGTCTGTGAATTAAAGTCACCTCACTTGCAACATCACTTAAAAAAATACTCCAATCTAAAGCAGAATCGCCTCCTCCAGCAATAATTACTTTCTTTCCCCTATAAAATTCAGGATCTTTAATAATATATTCAATGCCTTTATCTTCGTAATCTGCAATGTTATCTATAATTGGTTTGCGAGGTTCAAAACTACCTAATCCACCAGCTATTGCCACGACAGGCGCTTGATGTTTTGTACCTTTATTTGTGGTCACAATAAACGACCCATCGTCTTGCTTATCAATAGTTTCAGCACGTTCACCAAGGGTAAAACCAGGTTCAAATTGCTTGCATTGCTCTAATAATTTATCAGTTAGATCACCAGCTAGAATTTCAGGATAGGCTGGAATATCATAAATGGGCTTCTTAGGGTAAATTTCTGAACATTGGCCTCCTGGTTGTGGAAGCGCGTCAATTAAATGACATTTCAATTTTAGTAAACCTGCTTCAAAAACGGTAAACAAGCCCGTTGGTCCAGCTCCAATAATAAGAATATCTGTTTTAATCATGAATCTAAATTTCGGAAAGTAAAATTAATTGAAAACCAAGACATATTATGTGACAAAAGTCACATTTAGGCTTCAATGTTAATTACGTGTTCTATTTGAGGTGCATATTTTTTAATCGTCATTTCCACACCAGATTTGAGTGTCATTTGGTTGACACTGCAACCCACACAAGCACCTTGTAATTGCACTTTTACAAGCTTATCATTTTCTATAGACAACAAGGAAATATCACCTCCATCACTTTGTAAAAAAGGACGAATTTCATCTAATGCTTTTTCGACGTTCAGTCTTAATTCTTCTGTACTCATGTATTATTTCTTTACTGCTGAACATCCAGCCATAGTTGTTATTTTAATTGCTTCCGTTGGAGGCAAATCATCGTTTCGACGCACCACTTCTTCAACAACATTTTGTGTTAACTTTTCGAATGCTTTCTCTAAAGTTGTTGCTGTTTGTAAAGCTGCTGGGCGACCAACATCTCCTGCTTCTCTTATACTTTGAACCAATGGCAGTTCTCCTAAAAATGGAACTTTTAAGTCTTCAGCGAGATTTTTTGCACCTTCTTTTCCGAAGATATAATATTTATTTTCAGGAAGCTCATCTGGTGTAAAGTAAGCCATATTTTCGATAATTCCTAAAACAGGAACGTTGATACTATCTTGCTGAAACATAGCAACTCCTTTTTTAGCATCTGCCAAGGCTACATTTTGAGGTGTACTTACCACAACAGCACCAGTAATTGGAAGTGACTGCATAATACTTAAATGGATATCACCTGTTCCTGGAGGTAAATCAATTAACAAAAAATCGAGTTCACCCCAAGCCGCATCAAAAATCATTTGATTTAATGCTTTTGCTGCCATCGGACCTCTCCAAACAACCGCTTGATCTGGTTTTGTAAAAAAGCCAATAGATAATAATTTTATACCATAGTTTTCGACTGGTCGCATTTTAGATTTTCCATCAACATTAACTGCAATTGGTCGTTCTAATTCTACATCAAACATGATTGGCATTGATGGTCCGTAAATATCGGCATCTAAAACACCAACTTTAAAACCCATTTTTGCTAAAGTCACTGCCAGATTTGCCGTAACTGTTGATTTACCGACACCACCTTTTCCTGAGGCGACTGCAATGATATTTTGAATGCCTGGAATATGTTTTCCTTTAATCACATTAGGAGCCGACTTGGTAGGTGCATTCACTTTTACATTGACTGTTATTTTAGCCTTTTCATATACGATATCATGAATGGTTTTCATGATGTCAACTTCAGTTTTCTTTTTGGCTTGTAAACTTGGGTTTGTAATGGTAATATCGACAATAACCTCATCGGCAAAGGTGACGACATTTGTTACTGCTCCACTCTCTACCATATTTTGTCCTTCACCAGGCGCAGAAATCGTTTCGAGCGCTTTAAGTATATCTTGCTTATTTAATTTCATAGCGTTTTTCGTTGTTTAGAATGTATCTTATTCAGACTTATTCTAAATGCAAAGATACAGTGAATTGTTTAGATTTTGAAACCCTTTTAATTGAAATGAGTAATAGTAATAGTGAATTACATTATACTGGTTTTAAAAAAAAACGTAACTTTAATAACTTGAAAATCAACCTTTATGAAATTACTTTACGCTTTACTTCTTGTCTTAACAGTTTCATTTACTTCGAATGCTCAAATTATTGATATTCCTGATGCCAATTTTAAGAATGCTTTAATTTCAATTGGCGTTGATACTAATTCGGATGGGGAAATTTCAATTGCTGAAGCAGAAGCAACCACATATATGGCTGTTAATGGGTTATCAATTGCATCATTAGAAGGAATTGAATACTTTGTGAATTTGGAATATCTAATCTGTGAAAACAACTTATTAACTGAATTGAATCTGGTAAATAATCCTTCAATAGATGTGCTTTATTGTAATGACAATCAATTGACATCCCTAGATGTAAGCACTTCAACTTATATTTCTGAGTTCGATTGCAGCAATAATCCTAATTTAACTTCAATAGCATTAGGTCAAGGCTTCGATTCCCTGTCTATTAATTATACTGGTCTCACTGAAATCGATTTAAATGGAGTTTCTGCGCATTATATCAATATTAGGAATAATGCCAATCTAACATATGTACAGTTAGGATATTTAGATTATTATAATTTTCACTCATATACTGTTGCCGATAACCCAGTTCTTGAAATTATTTCATTCAAAAATGGTGTGACTCAGTTAAGTGGTTTCGATTATGATTCTGGAAGCTATAACATATGTAATAATCCCAGTCTAATTTATGTTTGTGCAGATGAATCTGAAATACATGGTTATACCTACATTAATGAAGCTATGGAAGAGGTTAATGTTGAAGGCATTCAAGATCTTGTGAACAATTGTGGCTATACAAATGTTGTTGTTAACTCTTACTGTTCGTTCACTCCAGGAGATGAATATTATACAATTGAAGGCAATACGATTCTAGACCTAGATAATAATAGCTGTGATGTCAACGATCCTATGTTTCCTCATTTAAATCTTACAATTACTGGTGGCCCGAACTCTGGAAATATTATTTCTAATGCATCAGGATATTATATTATACCTGTTTCATCTGTTTATGGTTCACATACCGTAATACCTCAACTTGAAAACCCGGATTATTTTACAGTTTCACCATCTAGCATTTCAGTAGATTTCCCGTCGGATGCGAGTCCGTTTATTCAAGATTTTTGCATCAGTCCAAATGGCACTTTCAATGATTTAGAAATCACAATAATTCCTTTAGAAGCTGCGCGTCCTGGTTTTGATACCGATTACAAAATTGTTTATAAAAATAAAGGGACAACCACGTTATCTGGAGGTGTCAATTTTGGATTTCAAGACGAGGTTATGGAATTTATATCTTCTACACCTGCAAACGAATCTGGGCTCACTGATTTATTAACTTATAGTTTTGCAGATTTAACTCCTTTTGAAAGTCGAGAAATTAATTTGACAATGAACTTGAATGCGCCCACAGATGTTAACCCTTTGAATGGAGATGATGTATTGTCATTTATTACAAGTATTAATGCTTCTGAAACCGATGAAACTCCAGATGACAATAGCTTTGAATTACATCAAACCGTTGTGAATTCCTTTGATCCGAATGACAAAACTTGTCTTGAAGGTGCCTTTATCACACCTGAAATGGTTGGTGATTTTGTACATTATATGATTCGCTTTGAAAATACAGGAACTGCCAATGCCATAAATATTGTTGTGAAAGATCATATTGACAGAACAAAGTATGATTTATCTTCATTAGTTGCTCTAAATGCAAGCCACGATTTTGTGGCAAGAATTAAAGATGATGCATCAGATTATTTTGTAGAATTCATTTTTGAAAACATCAACTTGCCTTTTGATGATGCCAATAATGATGGTTATGTTGTTTTCAAAATTAGAACACTTGACACTTTGGTCTTAAGTGATACGTTTGAAAATGAAGCTGAAATATATTTCGATTTCAACTTTCCAATCATCACTAATCTTGAGCAAACTACTGTAGCTACTTTAAGCACTGAAGACTTTGAATTGGCTAATTCTAGCATCCTACTATATCCTAACCCAAATAATGGGATTATTTATTTAAAGTCTGAACAAGCCATTGAGCAAATTTCTATTTATGATATTTCTGGTCGTAATATTCAAGACATTGCTGTCATTGGTAATAAAAATGAGATGATGATTTCTACTGAAGACTTTTCAGCAGGAACTTATTTTGTGAATATAAAAACAACACAAAGTGAAACTGTCAGAAAAATTATCAAGGATTAAATCCTTTATAATGATGAGATTCTGCAACAAGTTCAGAAGGACAACACTTATTGTAGCTCTATTGAAGGATCCCAAAACACAGAAGCAAAATCCTGAATTTGGTTTTCAATAACGACGACACCTTCATTTTCTAACAATTGCTGCATGAGATTCGTACCTTCAAAATGATGTTTCCCAGTTAGCAGACCTTTTCTATTGACCACACGATGCGCAGGAATATCTTTTCCGTGAGAACCATTCATGGCATAACCAACCATTCTGGCACTTCGCTTGGCACCAAGATAATTTGCAATGGCTCCATAACTCGTAACTTTTCCGAAGGGAATTTGCCTAACAACATCATACACCTTGTCAAAGAAGTTTAGTGTTTCAGGCTTCATTTTATAAATCCATTACAATGTTGATAAATGTCACTACTGCAACTATAGCTGTAATGAAGCCAATACTTTTATTCATGTTTTTTTGAGAAGTGAGCTTTTTACTTTTAATTTTATCAAAAAAGAAAATGTACACATAGAGCATTACAAAGGTTCCTGTTGCTGCACCTGAACAATAGGTCAAAATACTCATAGGATCAAAGGCAAACCAACCAAATCCTGCAATTGATATGGTCATATAAGCTTGATAAGGAATTGGAAATACATTAATAGCTGACAAAAATATACCTTGAAAAAAACGGCTTTGTTTGCTTTTAGCATGTGTTTCAATTTCTGGCTTAGGTGATGACTTTGCAATGAATAAAAAATAAATGGCTATAAGCACAAAGATCACTAAGGCAACTTGTCTCAAGATTTCAACAGTATGAGGATGATTACTGAGGTAACGCGCAAACATTGCTGCAATGTAGGTTTGTAAAAAAACGATAAAACAGACACCAATTGAAAATATAATACCTCTGCTATACCCTTCTTTTAAGCTAATCTTTGCTGCAGTCATATTTAATAGTCCAGGAGGAATAACTCCAATGAGAGCTATGATTAAACCCAGAAAAAAAATGACTGTAATGCTCAAAATCTATTTTATTTTAAACCTAATATACGTAATTGGTTTGTTATGTTGTAAATATTGCGATTCGTAAAAGGTTTGAATGCTTGTCACTTCTTCTGGACTGCCCTCTTGTTTATACACATCGTGGTTGGCATAAAGCACTTCATGACCTTCGCCATGTAAAAGACCTAAAGTATAACCATGCATGAATTCACTATCCGTTTTTAAGTTTACAATACCTTCAGGTTTTAAGATGGTTTTATAACGTTTTAAAAATTGCGAATTGGTCATTCTGTGTTTGGTTCGCTTATATTTTATTTGAGGATCTGGAAATGTAATCCAAATTTCATCAACTTCATTTTTAGCAAAGGCAAAATCAACCAATTCTATTTGCGTTCTTAAAAATCCAACATTAGGAATACCTTTTTCAATTGCTGTTTTTGCACCTCTCCAAAATCGGGCACCTTTAATATCGATACCAATGAAATTCTTTTCAGGGTATTTTTTTGCTAATGCTACTGAATACTCGCCTTTACCACATCCTAGTTCTAATACCAAAGGATTTGTGTTTTTGAAAAAGCTAGATTTCCAATGACCTTTATATTTAAAGTTATCTGTAACCAATTCATCACGTGATGGCTGAATAACATTCGAAAAGGTTTCATTTTCTTTAAAACGTCTTAATTTATTCTTACTTCCCACAATTAATTTAATATTTTGGCAAAATTAAGGAAACATATTAGTATTATCTTTGTTTTTATGAGCCATATTAAAAAATAGAATAGCACTGAATCCTGAAATTATTTCAGCACATGCAAAACCAACCAAAAAAACGAATATTAGTCGCACCCTTAAATTGGGGCTTAGGTCATGCAACCAGATGCATACCTTTAATTCATGTCTTGGTTACTCATAATTTCGAACCTGTATTAGCAAGTGATGGAGCAGCTTTAAAACTCTTACAAAAGGAATTTCCAGATTTCAAAACCGTTGAATTACCTTCCTACAACATAACGTACGCCAAAAAGGGACAATTTTTCAAATTAAAAATGCTTCAGAATTCACCAAAGCTAGTCAGAGCGATAAAAGCTGAAAAAAAAGCAACCAAAGAAATTGTTGAGAAGCATGATATTGACGGTATTATTTCAGATAATAGATTGGGTGTATACAGCAAACATATTCCATCTGTTTTTGTAACACATCAACTCAAAGTTTTGAGTGGAAACACTACTTGGTTGAGCACTAAAATGCATCAAAAAATAATAAAACGCTTTGATGAATGTTGGGTACCAGATAATATTGGCGAAGATAATTTAAGTGGTGCACTTGGCCATACATCTGTTGTTGGAATTCCTGTTAAATATATTGGACCGTTGAGTCGATTCAAAAAAATAAATTGTCCTTTAAAATACGACCTATTGGTTTTACTCTCTGGACCAGAACCTCAACGAACATACTTAGAGGATTTACTTTTAAAAGAACTAAAGCGCTTTAAAGGACAACTTTTATTTGTTAAAGGTATTGTTGATAGTGAATCAAAAGCATCTGTAATTGGAACAATGACAAGTTATAATTTCATGACTACAGATACGCTTGAAAAAGCTGTAAATGAAAGTCGTATTGTTTTATGTAGATCTGGATATACAACGGTAATGGATTTAGCAAAACTTGAAAAGAAAGCCTTTTTCATTCCAACGCCTGGTCAATTTGAACAGGAATATATTGCGAACCGACTCACAAAGCTTGGACAAGTACCAAGTTGTAAACAAGCTGACTTTAAAGTAGGAATGCTCGATGATGTGGAGCATTTTAGTGGCTTAAAACCAACAGACTATGTGAATAATTACAAAAAATTATTCAGCCTTTTCAAGAGTAAATGAGAACTCACTTCCGACACCTAATTCGCTTTCAACATAAATTCTTTCGTCGTGTGCTTCTATAATATGCTTTACAATAGACAATCCCAAACCTGAACCTCCTTCTTTACGTGATCCACTTTTATCTACTCGAAAAAATCGTTCAAAAAGTCGGGTTAAATTTTCTTTTGAAATACCTTCACCGTTATCAGTAACCCGAACAATTACTTTATTTTTAATAAGATTTTCAATACTCACCTCTGTGGTTCCTTTTTCTCTTCCATATTTTATAGAGTTTACAATGAGATTAGTAAGGACTTGCTGGATACGTTCTTTATCTGCAGAAACCATTATTGGCGCGTTATAATCAATATCAAAAGTTAAAGTGATTTTCTTTTTGGCAGCTTTCATTTCTAATAAATCAAAAACACTTTCTACCAATTCAACAATATCAAATGTCTTAATATTTAGTCTCAGATCACCAACCTCTAACTTGGTAATCATGTCTAAATCTTTAACAATATAAATGAGTCGCTCAAGACCTTTACTGGCTCTGTTTAAATATTTTTCACTCACTCTTTTATCGTCAATAGCACCATCAAGTAAGGTTAACAAATAACCTTGAACCGTAAATAATGGTGTTTTAAGTTCATGGGAAACATTTCCTAAAAACTCCTTACGGTATTCTTCTCTGACTTTTAACGTTTCAATTTCTAGTTTTTTATCGCGAGCAAATTTGTCAATTTCCTGGGTAAGTGTTGCCATGTCTGTTGTGATAGGCTGCTTTCGTAATGTAGTAGATTCTAAAAGCGTCAAATCATCATAAATTTTCTTAACACGTCTATAGATAAATCGTTCAACTCTATACTGAATTACAATGAAGGAAATAAGATAGGTAAATGTTGCAAATGCTAATAAATAAATGACATCAACAGAATGTAAAACATACAAAAAAACACTCGATAAGAGCGTTAAAAAAATAGTAATGTACAAGGATGTTTTAAAAGCAAACTTATACGTTTTTTTAATTTTGTTTTGCATCAATCTACAAACTTATAACCAACACCTTTAACGGTTTTAAAGCTTTTATCTCCTATTTTCTCTCGAAGTTTTCTAATATGAACATCAATTGTTCGTCCGCCAACAACAACTTCATTTCCCCAAACCTTATCCAGGATTTCTTCACGCTTAAATACCTTTCCAGGCTTTGTTGCTAACAAAGATAACAATTCGAATTCTTTTCGTGGTAAAATGATTTCGTTGCCTTTTAAAGATATTTTATATTCTTCCCTGTTAATGACTAAATTTCCAACTTTGAGAATGCTATCTGAGACATCTTCATCTTTAAGTCGTCTTAGTAAAGCTTTAACTTTGCTAACTAAAACTTTCGGCTTTATTGGCTTTGTGATGTAATCATCTGCACCAGCATCAAAGCCAGCCATTTGAGAATAATCTTCACCTCTAGCGGTTAAAAATGTAATAATGGTATCGCTCAAATCTGGATTTTTCCTAATCTGTTCACAAGCTTCAATCCCGTCCATTTCTGGCATCATGACGTCTAAAATAATTAAATGGGGTTTTTCCTTTTTAGCAACGGTAACAGCTTCAACTCCATTTTCAGCAGTAATAACTTGATAGCCTTCGGCAGATAAATTATAACCAACAATCTCTAAAATATCTGGTTCATCATCAACCAATAAAATTTTAATATCTCTTTTTTTCATAATTAAACGAGTCCTTTAATGTCAAAGGTTTATTGTTAATTAGATTTTAAAAATCTAATGTAAAGATAGGATTAATAACAAAACCTTATAGACTACATTTCATTAATAACATTAAGTTAACCTTAACATGAAACTTTGTAAACATATTTAAAGATTTCTTCAGTTTAACATTTTTTTGGTATAGAATTTGGTAATTTATAAATAATTTCAGTACTATAATTTTGTTTATGATGAAAAACTACTTCTTTCTTTGTTTAGTATTTTGTTTGATAAGTTTACCACTTTTGGGCAATGCACAATTGATGGATTCTAACAAAACATTGTCTGGTGAAATTGAAGAATTATCCATATTTCCAAATCCGACAACATCAGATAAACTCTTTATTACTTCCAAACATAATTTACCTAAAACCATTGAGATATACGATGTTTTAGGCAACAAGGTAATTTCTACTTCAGTATTAGGTAAATCCATTAATATCTCTAAATTAGCTCCAGGTCTATACATTCTAAAAATTAAAGAGAATGAATTATCTGCAACTAGAAAATTGGTAGTGAGGTAATTAGAAAGCTATATTATCATATTGTAAAATAGCACTTTATCACTTTATTAATTAGTGAAAATCCTTAATTCTTGTTATATTTGTTCCGCAATTTTTATTATCAATCTAATTATATAAATTATGAAAAAACTTTACTTTTTAATGGTAGCCATATTGGTTACTAGTTTGTCTTTTGGACAAGACCTGATAATTACAGGCACATACGATGGGCCTCTGACTGGAGGAACTCCTAAAGGTGTTGAGCTTTATGTTGTAAATAACATACCAGATTTAAGTGTTTATGGAATTGGTAGTGCTAATAATGGTCAAGGAACAGATGGAGAAGAATTCACGCTACCTGCTGAGTCAGCTACAGCTGGTGATTTTATTTATATATCAACAGAGGAGCCTAATTTCACTGCTTTTTTTGGTTTTGCTCCTAACTACACTGACGGATCAATGGCTATTAATGGTGATGATGCTGTTGAATTATTTCAAAACGGTAACGTCATTGATACATTTGGTGATATCAACGTAGATGGTAATGGTACACCATGGGAATATCTTGATGGATGGGCTTACAGAGTGGATGGAACTGGACCTGATGGAATGACTTTTCAACTGGCTAGCTGGACATTCAGTGGTGCTGATGCAACCGATGGCTGTACTACTAACGCCTCTTGTGGTTCTGTTTTTCCAATAGGAACATACTCACCAACAATGAATACAGATCCAACAATTAATATCACTTCTCCTAACAACGGACAAGCACTTGATTCAGGAACTGCATCTGTTGATGTAGAGTGGACAGTAGCAAATGCGCCTGGAGCAACTGTAAATATCTCAGTTACGACTAATGGTGGTGCACCTGTAACAACTAACGGAGTTACAAGTCCGTTTACAATTTCTCCTACTGCTGATGGTGATACGTTTTCGGTATCAGTTGAATTGGTAAATGGAGGTGTTTTAGATACAGATATGGTTGACTTTAGTATCTCTTTTCCTTGTGACTTGCAAGTAGGAACCATTACTGCTACATGTGATGCAATTACTCCTGGAACTGACACTTATAATGTAACTTTAGAATATACTGGTGGTGCAACTACTAACTATACAATCGACACAGGTGGTGTTGGAACAGTTGGAGGTGATAATCCTACAACTGTTGCAGATGGAACAATTACCATTACAGGTATTACTGAAGGAACAGACTTCACTGTATCATTTGATGGAAACCCAGTTAATAGTAGCTGTAGTTTCACAAGAAACATAAACAGTCCTGATTGCGACCCTTCTTTAGCTCTTCCTTTATATGAAGGATTTAACTACACAGCAGGTACTCAACTTATCGATGCTTCAAACTGGTCAAATATATCAGATAGTACAGATGAAGTATTAATTGGTGGTCCTGGTGGATTAACTTATACAAACCTAGCTGGTTCAAACCAAACTGGAAACCATATTACTTTTGATGGAGGTGGAAGTGATCCAGCAATTGAATTTACAGCAGTTACTAGTGGTACTTTATATGCTTCTTTTTTAATTAATGTAACAGATAACAGCTTGGCTACATCTGCAGGTTATTTTGCTTTATTAGGAAGTTTTGATGCAAGATTATGGTATGTTCCTGTACTTCCTCCATCTGCGCAAGGTGGTGCTGGTCAATATCAAATTGGGATCTCTAATGGAAATACAATTCCTTCTGGTGGATCTCTTGATCCAACAATACTTACAACTGGATCTACTGTTTTAGTTGTCATGAGTTATGATACCACTTCTGGAGTTATGAACGCTTGGGTTAATCCAAGTGATGCTACATTTGGTGGAAGTGCTCCTGCTGCTAATGCTACTGATACAGATGGATCTCCACAAACTAGTTTAAATCAATTTGCGATTAGACAAGATTCAACTGGAGAAACGCCATTTGTATTATTTGATGAATTGCGTATTGGTACTTCATGGGCTGAAGTAACACCAACGACTTTATCTGTAAATGAGTTTACAGCTGATTCTTTTAAAGTATATCCTAACCCAACATCATTAGGTTATGTAAATATTGCAAGTGCTAACAGCGCAGCGATTTCAGTAACTGTTTTCGATGTATTAGGAAAACAAATACTTAATGAAACATTAAATAACAACCGTTTAAATGTATCAACTCTTAATTCAGGAGTTTACATCATGAAGGTGACTCAAAATAATGCTTCAGTTACTAAAAAATTAATCATTAAGTAATCACTTAATCTTTATAAGCTATTTAAAAGCGTTGTCTGTTGGCAACGCTTTTTCTTTTTACCTACTTTTGTTGTGATGATAAACACTCAGGATATTTTTTCAATTTCTTCAGAAGACGACTTCAATGCAATGGCATTGGAAATTTTTAAATTTCAATTTGAGACTAATTCTGTGTACCGCTCTTTTTGTGATTTATTATACAAACATCCAAGTGATATTAAGCGAATAGAAGATATTCCGTTTTTACCCATTCAGTTTTTTAAAAGTCATCAGGTACTGAGTTCTAACGATCCTATTGAAGCGATCTTTTCAAGTAGTGGCACTACAGGAAGTATTACCAGTAAACATTATGTAACCGATTTAAACGTTTATAAAGAAAGTTTCAGAAAAGGATTTCAGCAATTCTACGGAAATATTGAAGATTATGTTATTCTAGCCTTATTACCAAGCTACTTAGAGCGTCAAGGCTCATCTTTGATTTATATGGTAAATGATATGATTCAACAATCTAAACATCCTGAAAGCGGCTTTTATTTAGATAACGTTTCAGAATTAAAAGAACAGCTTATAAGTTTAGATTCACAAGGCAAAAAAGTACTGCTCATTGGTGTTTCATTTGCATTATTAGATTTGGTAGAACAGTATCAATTTCAGCTTAATAATACCATTATTATGGAAACTGGTGGCATGAAAGGTCGAAGAAAAGAACTCGTTAGAGCCGAATTACATGCCATCTTAAAACAAGGTTTTGGTGTTTTACACATTCATAGCGAATATGGCATGACCGAATTGCTGAGTCAAGCCTATTCTAAAGGTCATGGTAATTTTGAATGCTCAAACTGGATGCGAGTTCTCACTCGTGATCCTGAAGATGCACTCACGCTTCAATCTCATGAAAAAACTGGAGGTATTAATGTAATAGACCTAGCCAATATTAATTCATGTTCGTTTATTGCGACTCAAGATTTGGGTCGTATAGCTTTAGATGGTTCTTTTGAAATTATTGGTCGTTTTGACTCCAGTGATATCAGAGGTTGTAATTTAATGGTACTTTAACATTCTTTTATAAATCATCAACGAAAGGTTCTCATATTAAACACGACTTAATTATTGAAGCTATGATTTTTGGAATAGTTAAAGAGTTCTATGAAAAAGGAAGATTAGCTTCAAAATAGTTGGTTGGTTAATGTGAAACGCCTCATCAAATGATGAGGCGTTTTTCTATAATAAACTAAGTTTGCGATTACGTCACCCTGAATTTATTTCAGGGTCCCATCATGAGGGTTTCTAATTGCGTAATATGATTCTGAAACAAGTTTAGAATGACGATACATTTATATTTCGACCACAACGACTATTAAACTAAGATACTTTAATAATGTAAGTGTTTTTCTTTCCTTTATTGAGAATAATATACTTATCATTAATCAGATCGTCTTCAGATAACTGGTAATCTTCAGCAACCTTTTCTTTATTTACAGCGACAGCATTTTCTTTTAAGGCGCGACGAGCTTCGCTATTAGATGCCAAGAAATTTGTTTGAGCAGCCAATGCTCCAATCATATCTAATTCTGATAACTCAGCTTTAGAAATTTCAGCTTGAGGCACGCCTTCAAACACATCTAAAAAGGTATTTTCATCTAAGGTTTTAATATCAGCTTTGAAACTTTTACTAAACAAAATATTGGATGCTTTTTCTGCATTCTCAAAATCAGATTTAGAATGTACCATGGTTGTGATCTCTTCAGCTAAACGCTTTTGAAGTCCACGTTGATGAGGCGCTTCTTGATGGTCTGTAATAATTTGTTTGATTTCATTTTCAGTTAAAAAGGTGAAGATTTTAATATATTTTTCAGCATCTTCATCACTTGAATTCAACCAGTACTGGTAAAACTTATAGGGTGATGTTCTGTTTGCATCCAGCCAAACATTTCCACCTTCAGATTTTCCAAATTTTGAACCATCGCTTTTCGTAATTAACGGACATGTAATCGCAAAGCCTTTGCCTTGAGCAATTCGACGAATCAATTCAGTTCCTGTTGTAATATTTCCCCATTGATCACTTCCTCCCATTTGAATGGTACAATCACTGGTTTTATATAAATGCAAAAAATCATAGCCTTGAACCAATTGGTAGGTGAATTCTGTAAAGGACATACCATCGGTAGATTCAGATGAAATTCTATTTTTCACCGAATCTTTAGCCATCATATAATTGACCGTAATATGTTTCCCGACATCACGAATAAATTCTAAAAATGAAAATTCTTTCATCCAATCGTAGTTATTTACCAAAACAGCCGAGTTTGGCACATCACTTTCAAAATCTAAAAAATGAGCCAATTGTTTTTTTATAGCTTCCTGATTATGACGCAACGTTTTTTCATCCAGCAAATTACGCTCGCTCGATTTTCCTGAAGGATCACCTATCATTCCTGTTGCACCTCCAACCAAAGCAAAAGGTTTATGTCCACAACGCTGATAATGGGCTAATAACATAATTGGAACCAGATTCCCAATATGCAAAGAGTCTGCAGTAGGATCAAATCCGACATATGCAGAACGCATTGCTTCCATTAAATGCGCTTCAGCACCAGGCATCGTATCATGAATCATACCTCTCCATTGTAACTCCTCAACAAAATTCTTTAACATAACAAGTGTTTTACTAATATTGCGCAAAGATAGATGTATAGCTCAAAAGAAAAAAGACTAATTTTACAAAATGATTTTAGTAACAGGAGGCACAGGATTAGTAGGTTCTCATTTATTGCACAAACTTGTTAGTGAAAATAAGCAGGTTAGAGCAATTTTTAGAAGACCACACACATTAGAACGCGTGAAACATGTATTCTCCTATTACAGTGAAAATCATAAAGCACTTTACGCTAAAATTGAATGGATTGAAGCCAATTTAAATGACGTACCTGCATTAGAAATGGCTTTTAAAGACATTGATTACGTTTATCACTGTGCAGCGTTCGTGAGTTTTGAACCTAATAAATACCACCAACTCAGAACCATAAATATTGAGGGAACGGCAAACATAGTGAATCTTTCTATTTCAAATAATATTAAAAAATTGTGTTATGTGAGTTCTATAGCAGCTATTGGTCAAGAAGCAAATCCTGATCAATTGGTCACAGAACAAACCGAATGGAATCCAGAAGAAGATAATAGTGTGTATGCCATTACAAAGTATGGTGCTGAAATGGAAGTCTGGAGAGGCACACAAGAAGGCGTTCCAGCTGTTATAGTCAATCCTGGAATAATTTTAGGTCCAGGTTTTTGGAAAGGAGGTAGTAGCGGGAATTTGTTTAAAATGGTGCATAGAGGAATGAAATACTATGGATCAGGCTCGTCTGGGTATGTTGATGTTTGGGATGTTTGTGACAGTATGTTTAGCCTAATGAATAGTGATATTAGTAATGAACGTTATATCTTAGTTTCTGAAAACCTAACATTTAATGAATTTCAGAAAAAAGTTGCTCAACAGTTACACGTTAAACCAGCAAGAAAAGAAGCTAGTCCTCTCATTCTAGAAATCGGTTGGCGTTTAGATTGGCTAACGAGTATATTGTTTGGTAAGCGAAGAAAACTTTCAAAACAACTTGCCAAATCGGTTAGAACTAAAACATTTTATGATAATACAAAAATTAAAAGCAGCCTTGATATCGAGTTTAGAGCTATTGATAACTCTATCACTAAAGTTTGTGAATTCTATCTCAAAGACATGGCAAGATCTTAATCTTTCTTAAAAATTCTCGGAGTATTTAAAGGGCTAATAGAATCTCCTAATTTTTTAATAGAATCCAATCTTTTTTTTCTGCGTTCTTCTTCTAAATCAACTGTTTTCTGAAATTGTTCTTTCTTTGCCGTGATTTTAGCTTCTACCTTACTAATCATCTCCTCGTAAGTTTTTATATCATAAGCGTAAAATTCGTTGCTCTTTACAAATTGAAGACTGTCTATTTGATATTTTTTATAAATGTAAATATTAGGAGTTACATTGTTATCTTCCAGTATGCTTTTATCTGTTCCTTTTGCTGCATTAAAAACAAACACATCAAAAAGTATATCGACCATCTTATTCTTATCAATTAAATCATCTGGCTTTTCAGGTTTCTCTATCTTGTTGCAAGCGAAGCAAAGCCCAAATATAAAAAGAAGAATACCTACCCGTTTTATCATCTGTTAAAAGTTAATCGTTTACCAGCTTTAACATCAATAACTTTAAAATTATTGTATGCTAAAACACCATTTACAAACGTATGTGTTATTCTAGACTTAAACGTAGTACCTTCAAAAGGCGACCAGCCACATTTATATAAAATATTCTCTTTATTTACAGACCATGGATTATTAATGTCAATAACCACTAAATCGGCAAAATAACCAGGTTTTATGTACCCTCGCTTTTCTACTTCAAATAAAATGGAAGGATTGTGACACATTTTTTCAGCAATCTTTTCTAAAGAAATTTTTCCTCTATGAAACATTTCAATCATAGCAACAAAAGCGTGCTGAACTAAAGGTCCGCCAGAAGGGGCTTTGGTATATTTATTTTTCTTTTCTTCTAAGGTATGTGGTGCATGATCTGTTGCAATGACGTCAATTCTTCCGTCTAGAAGCGCTTTCCAAAGTTGATCTCTGTCTTTTACTGTTTTAACTGCTGGATTCCATTTGATTAAAGTTCCTTTTTTATCGTAGTCTTCATCACTAAACCACAAATGATGAATACAGACTTCGGCCGTAATTTTTTTATCTTTTAACGGAATTTTATTTGAAAATAAACTGGTTTCTTTTCCTGTTGACAAATGAAACACATGTAATCTCGCTCCCGTTTTTTTGGCGAGCTCTATGGCTTTTGAAGACGATATATAACAAGCGTCTTCACTTCTGATTATTGGGTGCTTGCCTATAGGAATATCGTCACCATATTGATCTATATGCTCTTGAAGATTTTTCCGAATGGTAGCTTCATCTTCACAATGTACTGATATCACCATATTGGTGCTTTTGAAGATTTTTTCTAACACGTTTGGGTCGTCAACTAACATATTACCTGTTGAAGACCCTAAAAACAATTTTAACCCAGCAACCGTTTTAGGATCGACTTTTTTAATTTCATCTAGATTATCGTTTGTACCTCCAAACATGAAGGAATAATTGGCATACGATGTTTTAGAAGCAATATCAAATTTATGTTCTAAAGCTTCAACTGTAGTTGTTTGCGGGTTCGTATTAGGCATCTCAATAAAAGATGTAATTCCACCAGCAATAGCTGCTTTAGATTCTGTTTCAATGTTTGCTTTGTGTGTAAGACCAGGCTCTCTAAAATGAACTTGATCATCTATTGCTCCAGGAAATACATAGTTACCTTCTACATCAATAATGACAACATCCGCAGATTTTGCACTTATAGAGTCAGAAACTTCCTTAATAATATCACCTTCAATTAATATGTCACCCTCTACAATTTTGCCTTCATTTACAATTCTGGCATTTTTAATAAGTGTTGTTTTCGTTTTCATGTATGTAAATTATCAACCTTTAATAATCGCACTATGTGTTAAATACGCTTTTTAGTTTCATATTAATGACACCAAAAATAGCTTCTGAAATTATACTCCCACTCATTTTTGATTTTCCTTTTGTTCTATCTGTAAAAATAACTGGAACTTCTACTATTTTAAACTTTTTCAGGTAAGCTTTAAATTTCATTTCAATTTGAAACGCATAACCAACAAACTTTATATTATCTAAATCAATAGTTTCTAAAACACGTCGTTTGTAACATACAAATCCGGCCGTAGTATCGTGAATTTTCATTCTCGTGATAAACCTGACATATTTGGATGCAAAATAAGATAACAACAAACGTTTCATATCCCAATTTACGACATTGATGTTGTTGTTGATGTATCGTGATCCTATCGACATGTCTGCTCCGTTAATAGCACAAGCGTTGTAAAGTTTTTCAAGATCGTTAGGATTGTGTGAAAAATCAGCATCCATTTCAAAAATGTAATCATATTGTTTTTCCAAACACCATTTAAATCCTGCAATGTATGCCGAACCTAACCCTGTCTTTTCTTGTCGTGATAATAAAAAAAGTTGGTCTTCAAACTCGCCTTGTAATTGTTTTACTTTTAAACCTGTTAAATCTGGAGAGTTATCATCAACAATCAAAATATCAAACAGTTTTTCATTAGAAAATACCGCTCTGATAATAGCTTCTATGTTTTCTATTTCATTATAGGTTGGTATAATGACTATTGCATCTCTCATTACTATATGCTCGTCCTGTTTTTTTATCAACTATGACAAAAGTAAGTTTTTAAACGAATAATTATACAGTAAAAATCATAAACAATGTTAATCTTAATAATTCTGTAAAAAGTATTGAAATATAAAATGATACAACATCAAAATTTCTTTATAATTTTACCAAATGCTTAGAGAAGTTATATCTAACGATTGGTTTACTGTTTTTCTAATTTTAGGTTTGACCTTTATTACCTTGTGTAAATATTTATTTACTTCAAGATTTAAGGATTTTGTGACCGTTATTAGTAATTCTAAATACTTAAAAATATATGCGAGAGACCAAAAATTTATTGATGGTTTTGATGCGTTACTGTTTCTGAATCTAATTATTTCGGTATCTATATTCTCGTATATTGTTTACGCGTCTCTTGTTCATCCATCAGAATTTAATCTCACTCAGTTTTTTAAACTCATCTTTGGCATTGGTGTACTTTTTTTGATAAAAGTTCTTTTAGAACGCTTGATAGGAAGCGTTTTCGACATAGATTCACTTATAGATTCTTACTTATTTCAAAAAACAACGTATAAAAATTATACTGGTTTTTTATTACTGCCAATCAATTGTGTGTTGATATATACTTTAACGCCAACAACTTCTGTAATTTATGTTTGTATTGGCCTTATAGTACTCGTAAATTTTCTCGGATTTATAAGCTCATTTAAAAATCATCAAAAGTTATTATTAAATAATTTATTCTATTTTATTTTGTATCTTTGCGCTCTTGAAATTGGACCCTATCTGATTTTATATAAGATAATTAAAGATTTTAACGCTTAAAACACTTTAATGGATATGACGAAAGTGAAAACGATTTTAGTATCTCAACCAGAGCCTAAAATAGAAAACTCGCCTTATTTTGACCTACAGGAAAAACAAAAAGTTAAAATAGATTTTAGGCCATTTATTCACGTTGAAGGCGTAGAAGCTAAAGATATCAGACAACAAAAAATCGATCTTTCAAATTATACTGCCATTATACTTACCAGTAGAAATTCTGTAGATCATTTCTTCAGAGTAGCCGAAGAAATGCGATTTAAAGTTCCAGATACCATGAAATATTTTTGTCAATCTGAAGCTGTGGCCTATTATCTACAAAAATATGTTGTTTACAGAAAGCGTAAAATCTACGTTGGCAAACGTACTTTTGCGGATTTATCACCTCTAATTAAAAAGTATAAAGACGAAAGTTTTTTATTACCAACTACAGACAAATTAAAGCCTGAGGTTCCTGAAATCTTAGATGGATTAGCGGTTAAGTGGAAACAAGCAACATTTTACAAAACTGTAATTAGCGACTTATCAGATTTAGCAAATGTTTACTACGATATTTTAGTGTTTTTTAGTCCGTCTGGTATTGAATCGTTATTTCATAACTTCCCAGAGTTTAAACAAAACGAAACACGTATCGCAGTTTTTGGTAACACGACTATAAAAGCAGTGGAATCTCATGGATTACGAGTGGATATTGCGGCTCCAACACCAGAAACACCATCTATGACTATGGCACTGGAAAAATATATTGAAAAGATGAATAAAGGGAAGTAAAATCTCTAATCACATTTACAAAACAAAAAAAGCGATTTCAATTTGAAATCGCTTTTTTATTTAACACATATAACTACTTAAAAAGAATAGCGTTGAGGACCACCTCTTCTTATCTCTTCACTAGCATTCTCTTCAAACTTTTTAAAGTTCTCACGAAAAGCATTTGCTAACTTAAACGCAGTTTTGTAGTAGGCTTCATCATTATTCCATGTTGTTCTCGGACTTAAAACTTCTTTAGGTACTCCAGGACATGATCTCGGTTGAGCAACTCCAAAAACAGAATGGATGTGATAATCATCATAATTATAAAGTCCTAAATCTCCATTAAGAACAGCGCTAATCATTGCTCGCGTATATTTTAATTTCATCCGTGTTCCAACGCCATAAGGACCACCTGTCCAACCTGTATTAACTAACCAAACATTTACACCAGCTTCTTTCATTTTTGCACTTAACATATCGGCATATTCTGTTGGATGTAATGGCATAAAAGGTGCTCCAAAACATGCTGAAAAACTAGGCACAGGTTCTACAACACCAGCTTCTGTACCTGCCACCTTTGCTGTATATCCAGAAATAAAATGATAAGCTGCCTGACTTGGTGTTAGCTTTGAAATTGGAGGCAATACTCCAAAAGCATCAGCTGTTAAAAAGAAAATATTTTTTGGGTTTTTCCCAATTGAAGGTACTCGTATATTTTCAATATGATAAATAGGATAGCTAACACGTGTATTTTGAGTTATTGTGGTATCTGCAAAATCAACCTCACCTTTAGCATCAATGATTACATTCTCAAGTATTGCTCCTTTTTTGATGGCGTCATAAATTTCTGGTTCCTGTTCTTGTGATAAATTGATCACTTTTGCATAACATCCACCTTCAAAATTAAACACAGTATTTTCATTAGTCCAGCCATGCTCATCATCACCAATTAAACTTCTGTCTGGATCTGTGGACAAGGTTGTTTTTCCTGTTCCAGATAAACCAAAAAATATAGCAGTATCTCCATCTTTTCCAACATTAGCACTACAATGCATCGGCAAAGTATTTTTAAATACAGGCAAAATAAAATTCAATGCTGAAAAAATTCCTTTCTTAATTTCTCCTGTATATCCTGTCCCTCCGACTAATGCAATCTTCTTAGTAAAATTTAAAATCGCAAAGTTATGTTGTCTTGTACCATCAATTTTGGCATCAGCCATAAATCCTGGAGCATTAATAACCGTCCACTCAGGTGAAAAATTCTTTAATTCATCTTCCGTTGGACGTAAAAACATATTATATGCAAACATGTTACTCCAAGGATATTCATTTATAACGCGAATATTTAATTTGTAATTAGGATCAGCGCAAGCGTAGCAATCTCTAACAAAAACTTCCTGTCCAGAAAGATAAGTAACCACTTTATCATAGAGCTTATCAAAAGCATTTGGCTCAAAAGGAATATTAATATTTCCCCACCAAACCTTATCTTTAGTAATATCGTCTTTTACTATAAATCTATCTTGCGGAGATCTCCCTGTAAATTCTCCCGTATTAACAGCAAGAGCTCCTGTTGAAACTTCAACACCTTGCCCTTTTTCAATTGTAATATCATGAAGTTCATCTGGTGATAATTGATACTTAATTTTAGCATTTTTAATGCCATAATTATCTAACTCAATCGTTTTCGTAGTTTGTGTATGGTTTACCATAATTTGTTTATGTTGTTTAGACTGCAAAATTAAACAATATTTTAAAGTAGCACCTTTAATTTATGATTTATCAGTACCCATTTTTAAAAAGTTTATTAACAATATCACCCAAGCTATTATTAAAAATAAGCCTCCAATAGGCGTGATAAATCCGATACTTTTAAAATCAAAACTCGTTAAGGCATTTGTAGAAAGACCATATATAGACCCTGAAAAGAAAATTAATCCAATAATTACAAAATAGTAAATTAAGCGTTTTACCCGTTCACTTAAATTATTCAAATTAGCAATTATAAATAGAAAAAAAGCATGATACATTTGATATCGCACACCTGTTTCAAAGGTGTTTATAGACTCTATAGATACTAGTGATTTTAAGCCATGAGCTGCAAATGCTCCTAATATAATTGCCAACACACCCAAAATAGCGGCTGTTATAAAAATAGTCCTGTTCATATAAATGTGATTTTGGTTTTAATAACCCTTAGTATTTAGTAAATTCGTCATTACAAAATTACTCAACAAAAACCATTATGCGAAAGATTTTAGTTATAGGTGCAGGAAAGTCTGCATCGTACCTTATAAAATATTTATTAGACAAATCTACTGAAGAAAATTTACATATTATCGTCGGAGATATCAACATACAAAATGCCAGAAAACTTATTAATAATCATGAAAATGGACAAGCAATCAATCTCGATGTCTTTAGTAGCCATTCCAGACATGATGCTATTGAAAATGCCGATATCGTAATTTCAATGCTTCCAGCTCGTTACCATATTGAAGTAGCTAGAGATTGTATTACCTACGGAAAACACATGGTTACTGCGTCTTACGTAAGTAAAGAAATGGAAGACTTAGATAAAGCAGCAAAAAATAAAGGACTTGTCTTTATGAATGAAATAGGCGTTGATCCTGGAATTGACCATATGAGTGCCATGAAAGTTATTGATGACATTCGATCAAAAGGTGGAAAAATGATTTTATTTGAGTCCTTTACTGGAGGACTCGTAGCGCCTGAAAGTGATACTAATTTATGGAATTATAAATTCACCTGGAATCCCAGAAATGTGGTTTTGGCTGGTCAAGGTAGTGCTGCAAAATTCTTACAAGAAGGTACTTATAAATATATTCCTTACAACCGTTTATTTAGACGAACGGAATTTTTA
The DNA here is from genome assembly GCF_000826645.1 of Psychroserpens mesophilus. GTDB lineage: Bacteria > Bacteroidota > Bacteroidia > Flavobacteriales > Flavobacteriaceae > Psychroserpens > Psychroserpens mesophilus. The sequence goes on along the minus strand of NZ_JXJP01000001.1, from coordinate 146,637 downwards.
GAAATAGATGGTTATGGACGCTTTGAAGCGTATGCCAACAGAGATTCTTTAAAATATCAAGATGCGTATGGCTTAGAAAATATCAAAACATTATATCGTGGCACCATGCGTCGCGTTGGATTTAGTCGTGCATGGAATATTTTTGTCCAATTAGGAATGACAGCAGATGATTACACTATTGAAGATAGTGAAAACATGAGTTATCGTGACTTTATAAATGCGTTTTTGCCTTATAGTCATACAGATTCTGTTGAACTTAAATTTAGACACGCTTTAAAAATTGATCAGGATGATATTGTTTGGGATAAGCTTGAAGAGTTAGATATTTTTAGTAAAACTAAGATGGTTGACCTTAAAGAAGCGACACCTGCACAAATACTTCAAAAGATCTTAATGGATAGCTGGACACTGCAAGATGATGATAAAGATATGATTGTGATGTATCATAAATTTGGGTATGAACTCAATGGAAAAATGCATCAAATAGATTCTACAATGGTTGTTAAAGGTGAGGATAGAACCTATACAGCAATGTCTAAAACTGTCGGTTTACCTGTAGCGATAGCAACTTTAGCTATTTTGAATGAAAAAATCACCACACCTGGAGTTCAAATTCCAATTCTCAAAGAAATATACGAACCTATTTTGACTGAACTGGAGGGCTTCGGAATTAAATTTTCTGAAAAAGAAGTGCCTTATTTAGGTTACAACCCTCTCAATCTATAATATTTTATTCTTGAAAATCAACACGCTGGGATGAAAACAGTAAACCAAAGTATCCAAATTGATGGTATTGATAAAAAGATACTCAGAGCATTAATGTCTGATGCTAGGACTCCTATTTTAGAAATTGCTCGTCAGGTAGGAATTTCGGGAGCTGCAATTCACCAGCGTTTACGAAAGCTGGAAAAATCGAAGTTAATTTCAGGATCAAAATTTATAATCAATCCTAAAGTTTTAGGATACACGACAATGGCATTTATTGGCATTTATTTAGATAAAGCGATAAGTAATCCTGAAGCAGTAAAACAATTACAAAAAATCCCAGAAGTTCTTGAATGTCATTATACGACAGGAAACTGGAGTATTTTTATCAAAATTTTATGTAAGGACAATGAGCACTTAATGCAGGTTCTTAATAGAGACATCCAATCGATTACTGGTGTTTCTCGAACTGAAACTTTCATTTCATTGAATCAACAGATTGACCGACAAATAAAAATATAAAAATAAAAGCTCCAGTAATTCTGGAGCTTTTTAATTCAAATTACTATAACATTATTATTACTTAATAAATAACTTCTTAACGGTGATTTCACTTCCTGAAGTCAGGGTCATAAAATACAATCCCGAATGTAATACAGATCTTAAGTCTAACTGTTGATCTGTAACGTTTCCATTTAAATTTTTATTAAATATCACACGACCATTGAGGTCTGTTATTAAAAGTTCATTTAGTGCTACTCCAGAATTTTTAATAGTAATATGACCATTTGATGGGTTTGGAAAAATACGCAACGATTTGTCGAATCCAACAGGATTGACTGACAAGGTAGTGATGGTCAACGCTGGAGGAATAGCAGAGACTAGTGCATTATACACTGCATCTCCAGGCAGATTAGTATTAGTGGCATAGTAATTAGCAGGATTCGTTAATGCTATTTTAGCATCTAAAAAACTATCAAAAGTATAAGTTCCATTATAAACAGAATTATCAACTTCTTCATCTGCTGCAGGACCAGCACCAACTCCTAACGCAGTTCTTGGCAAACCTACATCACTCAATCCTGGTGGTAAATTCGTTTCATTTGAATCAGTTGGTGTTCCAGTAAATAAAGTTGACGCTGTATTAGACACAAATAAAAATTTAGGATTTGAAGCAGCCATTGCTGAACCTCCTGGGTTTGAGGCATCTTGAAACACAATGATTTGATCTCCTCCTGTTGAAGTACCCAAATTACCAGTAATAATTGTATCGTTATAAGTCGAAAAATTGAGATTTGTAGGGTTTGTCACTGGTTCTCCAGGAACACCCTCAAATTTTATTATATCACCTGCACTATGGCCTCCAACAGGCACTGTGTAGGCATAAGCCCCTTCAGTACATGGATTATTAAAAGGAGCTGAAGCTGAAGCTGAAGTGCCACAATCTGTAAAATAAATTATTGTTCCAGATTCCAGATCCACATAGGTTACAAATGCAAAATCATCAGGAATATCTGTTTGATTCCAAAATATGGATATATCACCAGCATTTAATGAAGTTTGCGCGAAACCTAATGATGAGATTAAGAATAAAATAATGTAAAGTTGTTTCATAATACGTGATTTAAGAGTTCTATCAAAGTTCAGAAACTGTACGTTCTTATTTTAAGGTATATTTACGTCAAGTTAAAATCACGTACATATACCTGATTTGTTGTCTTAAATTTTTTTCCCATTTCTATTAAGAAATTCTAATCTATGAACATCATTAATTCTTTTTTTGAATATTCGGTAATAGCACTCATCGTTATCAATACATTTGTGTATATTTTGAGATTAAAAGAGAACAAAAATAAAAAGACTTATAAACTCTTTTGCTTATATCTTTTCTGTGCATTAATTATCAACATCTGTGTATTTACACTGGCAGCATTCAAAGAACGCAATCTCTTTTTGTCGCATTATTATTTTATTTTACAGTTTGTCATTTTATCATTGTTTTACAGATCATTATTTACCAAACCTCAAAAGCGATTGGTTGATATACTACTGGTGCTTATAATTACAATTCTGGGTTTTCAATTTGCCATTTTACCTGAATTATATTTTAAATTCAACACTACAGAAGTTTTTATAACAAGCTCACCAATTATTGTATATTCTGTGATACATTTATACAATTCTTTAAGTAAACCCTCAAAGTATATGTACATTAACATCGGTGTATTAGTATATCTCACAATAAGCACATTGATTTTTATATTAGGAGATTATTTAAGTGAAGTATCGTATGAAGCAGGAAAAAATATTTGGTTTATCAATAAAGTGATGTACGCATCTTATTTAATTTTAATTTTTATAGAATGGTGGAAGAACTTCAAAACAATCAAGAACAAGTAATCAACGCTCTTGTTTATGGCTTGCTATTTCTGGTGCTTTGTGTTCTGGGTCTAATTCTGTTCTTCTATTTTTCTCGTCGGAAAATTGTACAAAAAGAACTGGAAAAAATAAATATAAAACTTGATTATCAGAAGCAAATTCTACAAAACACAATCAATGTTCAAGAAGAAGAACGCAAACGAATTGCTCAAGATTTGCATGATGCTATTAGTTCAAAATTAAACGTTGTAAGTTTAACAACTAATGTATTAATTGATGATGAAACCATCGCTAATAATCATAAAAATGCTTTGCATCATATACTTGACATTACAACCAAAACCTTAGAAAGTTCAAGAAAAATTGCACATGAGTTAATTCCTCCAACCTTAAGTAATTTCGGACTTAAAGTCACTTTAGAAGAATTGTTTGAAGAATATACGTCCAACTCAAACATCCAGATTAAACATCTTATTGAAGACCTTAGTCAACTTGACTCTGAAAACCAACTCCATGTGTTTCGAATTACACAAGAATTAATAAACAACGCACTTACTCATGGAGAGGCAAATCAATTAGATATTACTGTAAAAAAAGAGAATGAAGGTTTCTCCTATGTTTTCAAAGATAACGGAATCGGTTTCGATGTAAATGGCACAGACAAGAAATCAGGAATAGGCTTACAAAATATTGAAAGTAGAGTCGCTATTTTAAAAGCAAATCTTTATATTGAGAGTTCTGAAAAATCGGGCAGTACATTTACCATTAACAGATCAATGAATGCAATCTAAAATCCAGTTAGCCTTAGTAGACGATGAATTACTTTTTAGAAAAGGATTACTATCTATTCTAAGTAAAGAAAGTGATATCGAAATTCTTTTTGATGCTGAAGATGGCAATGATCTGATGAATCAACTTCGTGATACAAAAGTAATTCCTGAAATCATCATTACAGATTTAAAAATGCCAGGAATAAATGGAGTTGAAGTTACTAAATTGATTAGGAAAGAATTTCAGGATATCAAGGTTATAGCACTTACAAGTTACTTTAGCAAACCATTTATTATTAATATGATTTCTATTGGAGCAGTAGCCTATTTAGCCAAAAACAGTACGCCTAAATTCATGCTTAAAACGATACGAGAAGTTCATAAAAAAGGATTTTATTACGACGAGCAAGTGATGAAATTTATTCATGAAGGGCTACTTAATCCATCCGAAGAACAAAAGAAATCTTATTTTGATAATTCCTATTTTACAAAGCGAGAAAAAGAAATTCTCAATCTTATTTGCAATCAATTCAATACAAATGAAATTGCTGAGAAACTTTTTATCAGCCCAAGAACTGTTGAAGGTCATCGCAATAATATTCTTACTAAAACAGGATCAAAAAATATCGCTGGCTTAGTAGTATATGCCATTCAAAACAAATTAGTTATTCTTGAAGAACAACTATAAAAAAAGCACCCGACTTGGATGCTTATTTATAATATCATTCGTTTTTTAATCTCTTGACATAAAAATACTTAGTACATACCAGAATAGTAACATCAAAGATGCAAATAATCCAAGAGCTGCTGGTATATAATCTTCTGTTGTATATTTATTGACAAGGTTAGAGGTTTGGTATAATATAGAGCCTCCTGCTAATAAACACATGGCTACAGAAAACCATAAGCCAAGATTAAATCCGAAAAGTGTTCCAGCGATAATTAATCCGATAGCAATAAAAAAGCCAATCGTTAATCCTGTTTTTAAGAACGAAAAATCTTTCTTAGTCAAAAACACGACTGCAGATAATCCTGTAAATAAGGCCAAAGTGACTATGGCTGCCTGATTTAAAATTTCAGGACCAGATTCCATATAAAATGCAGCAATATAAATAAGTGGTACAAAAATAAAGGCCTCTGCTAGAATGTAAAGTCCGTAAGCCAAATACTGCGTTTGTTTATTTGGCGATTTCATTGCCATTCGTTCAGCATAATTGGTTGCCAGCATAAAGCCTCCTAACATGATTAACCAACGATAACCTTCAGTCATTGATAGTGCAAAATCGACTATTGTTTCGCTTTGCAATAATAAATATTCAAAGACAATAAAAAGGAGTACACCTCCTGCCACGTGACCATAGGTTTTTTTATAAAAAGCAACGCGATCTATATCAGAAACCTCATTGAGTAAGACACGTTCTTGAATTTGATTTTCCATGAGTAAGTTTTGTTTAGAGTATGGAATGTAAGAAAAAAGTCGGATAATTTAATTATCCGACTTCATTATTTTGTTTAATAATTAATATTAATCTCTACTTCCAAATACTTGAAGTGCCCAATATAATAAAGATGCTAATGCTCCTATTGCAGCTACCAAATACGTTCTAGCTGCCCATTTTAAAGCGTCTTCAGAACCTTTGTATTCTTCAGGAGTCACCACATTTTTAGCTTTTAACCATGCTAGAGCTCTGTTACTTGCGTCGTATTCTACTGGTAAGGTTATAAAACTGAATAAGGTTGCAAAACCCATAAACACCAGTCCAGCAACAGCAACCCAATAGCCTAAACCAACACCAGCAGCAGCTCCGAGAATTAAACCACCTATCACTAACCATTGTGACATTCCTGAGGTTACACTAACTATTGGCACAAGAGCCGAACGCATACCTAAAGCGCTATAGGCTTGTGCATGTTGAACTGCATGACCAACTTCATGAGCTGCTACTGCAGCAGCAGCAGCATTTCTTTGATTGTACACAGCTTCACTCAAGTTTACTGTTTTATTTTTTGGGTTGTAATGATCAGTTAACTGACCTGACACAGAAATCACTTCCACATCGCTAATACCATTATCTGCTAGCATTTTTTCTGCAATTTCTTGTCCGCTCATGCCATTACGCAACTGTACTTTGGAATATTTAGCAAATTTTTGTTTTAATTGATTACTTACTAGCCAGCTAACTAAAGCTATTGCTCCAATTAGTATATAGTATCCCATCATTCCACTCATAATTTTTATATTAAAATTTATAGTTTAAATATAACAAAAAGTGAGCCAATTTTAGTGTAGGAAATTTTGTCAGTATCTTTTTATGAGACTATTAATATTACATGGCATCAATACTCCAGTTAAAGGCTTCGGCAATCTCCTCATAAACAATTTTACCTTTAACAATATTCAAACCTTTTGCTAAAGATGTATCCTGTTCGCATGCCTTTTCCCAACCAAGATTTGCCAGTCGCAATACATAGGGCAAGGTCACATTGGTTAGAGCTAAAGTTGATGTGTAAGGAACAGCTCCTGGCATATTTGCCACACAATAATGCACAACGTCATCAATAATATAAGTCGGATCTTCATGAGTTGTGGCTTTAGTTGTTTCAATGCAACCACCTTGATCTACAGCAACATCAACAACAACGGTTCCTGGTCGCATCTCTTTTAACATATCACGAGTGATTAGCTTTGGTGCTTTGGCGCCTTTTATCAAAACACCTCCAATAATTAAATCGTGATCTTTAATACGCTTTCTAATATTGTATTCGCTGGAAAATTCGGTTACAACATGGTTTGGCATGACATCATTCACATATCGCAATTGCTTCATATTGATATCCATTATAGTCACATGAGCTCCTAAACCAGCAGCCATTTTAGCAGCTTGAATTCCAACAATTCCTGCACCTAAAACCAAAACTCTTCCAGGAGGCACGCCAGGAACACCTCCAAGTAAAACACCTCTTCCTTTAATTGGTTTTTCTAAATATTTAGCACCTTGCTGAATTGCCATTCGTCCAGCAACTTCAGACATCGGAGTTAATAATGGTAAGGAACCGTCATCATCTTCAACCGTTTCATAAGCAATACAAACGGACTTACTTTTTATCATTTCCTTGGTGAGAACTTCACTTGAAGCAAAATGAAAATATGTGAAAATGACATGCTTAGACGTTATTAAAGGGTATTCTTCTTCAATAGGTTCTTTCACTTTGACAATCATTTCACTTTTAGCGTAAACGTCTTCAATGGTATCTAAGACAATCGCACCTACTTCCTGATAATCTTCATCAAAAAAACCACTTCCAAAACCAGCATCCTTCTGAATAAATACGGTATGATTATTTCTCGTTAATTCGAAAACACCTGCAGGTGTCATACCTACTCTGTTTTCATTGTTTTTAATTTCCTTAGGAATTCCTATAATCATCGTTGTGTCATTTAGTGGTTACCGAAAGAAAAATACAATGAATATTTTAACAGTACTGATTGAAATTTAAGTTCTTAAAAATTTTTATGACATTCTCAAATTGAAGCCTTGTAAATGCAAAGTTTGTAATTTTTATGCATAATTTTTCAAAGTTTTGAAGCACAATATTCAGTTATACAAAACAAAAACACTCCATATAAAATCTTCTCAGATCATAAATAGAGTGTCTGCTATTTAAAGGGACTTCGTATTGTAATTATTACAAGTTTCTAATTGAAATCATTTATGGTTAGACCATTATCGAATGTAATGTTTGTCCAATTCACCTTAATCCATGGTTCGTCACTTACATCTGCTTTCCAATTTGACTTCTTATATAGTCGTTGTGTTGGAATAAGCATGTCCTCTAATTGCTCATACTTCAATGTCATTAAATACGGCTCATCCATAACTCCAAAATCGGCCACTGTAAACAAAAACTGATCAACTAATGACGTTTTTTTATTGATGTAAAGCTGATAAATATCTGTAGGCTTATTATTGTTGCTATTGAAGGTGATTTTTACAATATCATAAGGAATATCATTAATATCTTGTTCACCAACATACTCGTAAGATAAACCTGGATCCATCAGCTTTTGAAACATCGCAAACCAATAAAAATTGGTTGGTCTGTTAAATGCCACTCTTTTTAAGCGAACAGTATCCTGTATCTTATTGCCATTATGTTTTAGCCAAAATTCCTTTCCGTTATAGCCTTGTTCAATTGGACCTTCAAGCTCAGGAAACGTTCGTTCGTGCTGGTGATACATGCCATAGGAAAGTTCGCCATTAAACATATATTTTTCGGTAGATATATCTGCTTTCCCGTCAGGAGTTTGATAAGTATAGGTATAAACAACATCTTTTTTATTTAATAGTGTTTGATAATCTCCTACTTTTTTAGTCATTTCAACTACAAGCTCATGTGCTTTATTGTGAATATCGTCTTTAACAACTTCCATTGTAGTTTTTTCTGGCTTGTCATTACACGACAGAACCAGAGTTCCTAGTGCTAAAATTAATACTGATTTAATGTTCATAGTGTTATAATTTTACTGGTTCCCATACAAATTTTTCAAATGCTGCATCTACTGGTGTATTTGCTATATGATTTGTATAGTTGCTAATTGTTTTTTGTGCTAATCCTAAAATGATTTCTAAAACTTGTTGTTCACCATAACCTGCTTCATAAAATGTATTTAAATCCTCTTGAGAAACGTGTCCACGATTTCGAACAATTTTTAAAGTCATGTCATGCAAAGCTTGAAGTTTTTCATTTGGCAAAGCTTCTTGATTTCTTAGTGCTTCGGTAATTTCTGAATCTACTTTCATCATATGAGCAATTCCTGTGTGAGCCGGAACACAATAATGACATTCATTTTCTACATTAATTGTTTGCCAAACAACTGTAAGTTCTTCAGCATTAAAGGAGGAGTTACTAAATAATTCATGGAGTTTTTGGTAAGCTTCGAAGGTTTGAGGTGAAGAAGCTAATACACCATGCAATCCTGGCAATCTGCCAAAGTTTTTTATTGATGTTTCAATTAATTGTTTGCTTCCTTCAGGAGCAGTTTCAAGGGTGTTTATTTTTAAAGTTGTCATAATTTTAATGGTCTCTATTGTTATTAATTATTTCTAAACGATTATTTAGTTATTATGTAAAAAAAATCTAAAGCTTACTGAATGTCATTTCAATATAATCTTCAATTTCCTTTTTAGTATTAACTTTTGTCGAAGCAGCCAATCCATGCTTTGCTAGTAATAAGAAATTAGCCTGCTTCATGATTGTAGCGTCATCTTTAGAAGAATCCATTCTTAATTTTTCAATAAAAATGGACTTAAGGTTAGTCATAAACCCTTCCATGTTATCTTGAATCGTTGCATCTTCAGAATCTGAAAACTCATAATAGGTGTTGGTTACTAAACAGCCTTTCTGATTTCCTTTTTCATAACAAATATTGACAGAATCATAGAAAAACTCCTTGATGTCTTCTAAACCTTTTGTACCACGAATTAGCTTTTCAAACAATTGGTTCGTTTTCTTCTTATAAGAATTTATACTTTCAAGAAACAATCCCTTCTTACTCCCAAAGCTTGAATAAATTGAAAACTTATTGATGCCCATTTCGTCTTCAAGCATTTGCATAGAAGTGCCTTTGTATCCATTTTGCCAGAATACATGCATGGCTTTGTCAATGACTTCTGCTTCGTTGTATTGTTTTTTTCTTGCCATAAGTATTAAACAGGTCAAAACTAAACAATCATTTAGTTATGAGCTATTTTTTAACAGATCTTTATTACTTAAAAGCCATTAAATTAGAATTTTGGAGTCATTCAAGGGTTGTTGCGACCTTATACACCTTACCATTTTCAAAAACAATCAGCAGTTGTTCTCGCTTTGATTCAAAAAAGGTTGGCGGATTTCCTAATCGATATAAGAACACTTCTTTTTCGGCTGATGCACTTGAATTAGGTTCGCCTAAGAGTTGAATAACTTCCGCTTGAGATTTATCCATGAGCATTTGAGATTCAATCACATCATCGACCATTTGATAACGTCTTGCTGGATCGCTTCTCCATTTTCTTTCATCGAAACGTTCTTCAAACAGGTAAATTAAGGAGGTGGTAATGACAAAAGCTGCAAATAAAAATAAGCCAATCTTATCGTTTCTATTCAGCTTAAATATATTCATCTCTTATCCTACAATGTTTACAATTTTACCAGGAACAATAATTACCTTTTTAGGTGTACGACCTTCTAATTGCGCAATAGTTTTTTCGTGAGCCATGACAACTTTTTCAATTTCATCTTTAGTCATGTCTAATGGCAATTCTAGGGTAAAACGCATTTTTCCGTTAAATGATATTGGATAATTTTTGCTACTCTCAATCAGGTGTTTTTCTTCAAACTTCGGAAATGGCGCTGTTGAAATTGACGTATCATTCCCAAGTCTGCTCCATAACTCTTCAGCAATATGTGGTGCATAAGGCGAAATTAACACCAGTAATGGTTCAAGAATAGCTTTACTCGTGCATTTTTGAGCGGTTAACTCATTTACTGCAATCATAAAGGTTGAAACCGACGTATTAAATGAGAAGCTCTCGATATCCTCTTCGACTTTCTTAATGGTTTTATGAAGCGTCTTTAGATTGTCTTTTGAAGGTTCAGCATCGTTGACATTTAAACCATTGCCACCAATATAAAGTTTCCAAAGTTTTTTGAGGAAGCCATGCACACCTGTGATACCAGCAGTATTCCATGGTTTTGCTTGTTCTAAAGGTCCAAGAAACATTTCATACAAACGTAAGCTGTCTGCACCATACTGCTCACAAATCGCATCAGGATTGACGACATTGTATTTGGACTTAGACATTTTTTCGACTTCGCGACCTACTTTGTAAACGCCATCTTCTAATATGAATTCGGCATCTTTAAAATCTTCACCAAATTCTCCGTCTTGTTTTAATCCTTCAATATCTAATTCATCTGATGCATTTACATATTGCACTTTTACATGAATTGGTTGAACACTATTATCAGAAATTAATCCTTTAGATAAATATTTATTTGTGCCATCTTCTCTGTAAACAAAAGCACTCGTCCCCAAAATCATCCCTTGGTTAATCAGCTTTTTAAAAGGCTCTTCCACGTTGACAAAACCTCTGTCTTTCATAAACTTCACCCAAAAACGTGAATATAACAAGTGACCTGTAGCGTGTTCGCTTCCGCCAATATATAAATCAACATTTTCCCAGTAATTCAATGCGTCTTCACTTGCAAAAGCGTCACCTCTATTGGCTGCTTCTTCCATATATCTGAAGAAATACCAAGAGCTTCCTGCCCAACCTGGCATGGTGTTGAGTTCTAGAGGAAAAACATTGACATTATCAATGTCCTCATTCTTTGCCAACTCGCCTTTTAAGGCGTCCCAAGCCCAAATATCAGCACGACCTAAAGGTGGTTCGCCTTCTTCAGTTGGTAAGTATTTTTCAACTTCTGGCAAGACTATTGGCAAATGTTGTTGTCCAATCATTTGCGGTTTTCCATTCACATAGTACACAGGAAATGGTTCGCCCCAATAGCGTTGTCTAGAAAATACAGCATCACGTAGTCTGTAGTTTGTTTTTCCTTCGCCTTGACCGAGTTGTTCTAATTCGTAAATCGCTCGTTTTGTAGCTTTTTTGTAGTTCATTCCGTTAAGGAAATCACTGTTTGCAATTACAGTGTTTTCCTTATCTGAAAAAGCTTCTTCTGAAATATCTACACCTTCAAAAATATTAGGAATAGGAATATTAAAATGTTTTGCAAAATCGTAATCACGCTGATCACCACAAGGTACAGACATGACTGCTCCTGTTCCGTAGCCAGCCAATACGTAATCACCAATCCAGATTGGAATAGGCTCTTTGGTAAATGGATGCTCAGCATAAGCGCCTGTAAACACTCCTGAAATGGTTTTTACATCTGCCATTCGCTCACGTTCGCTACGTTTTGCAGTGGCTTGAATATAAGCTTCAACGTCTGCTTTTTGTGCTTCAGTAGTAATTTTTGAAACCAGTTCGTGTTCTGGAGCTAAGGTCATAAATGACACTCCGAAAATGGTATCTGGTCTTGTTGTGAAGACTTCAATCTTGTACGGATGAGACGTCTCGACTGCGCTCGACGAGACAGCATCATGATTTTCGTCATGCTGAACGTGGTTCAGCATCTCACGCGTCGCTTTTACATTAAATGTCACACTCGCACCAACCGATTTACCAATCCAGTTGCGCTGACTTTCTTTAAGTGAATCTGTCCAATCAATCGTATCTAAACCTTGTAGCAAACGCTCAGCATAGGCAGAAATACGCATACTCCATTGCGTCATTTTCTTACGAATTACTGGATGTCCACCACGTTCTGAAACTCCATTGACGATTTCGTCATTTGCTAAAACAGTTCCTAAAGCCGGACACCAGTTCACTTCAGTTTCAGCTAAATAGGTTAATCTATATTTTAAAAGAATATCTTGTTGTGCTTCTGAAGAATAATTATTCCAGTCATGAGCAGTAAACGTTTCCACATCGTCATCACATGCTGCATTTACAGTTGAATTGCCTTCCGAAGAAAACTTTGAAATTAGACTGTCAATATGTTCTGCTTTATTACTATCATTGTTATACCAAGACTCAAAGAGTTGAATAAAAATCCATTGTGTCCATTTATAATATTCCGGATTACTGGTACGTACTTCTCTACTCCAATCAAATGAAAATCCGATTTGATCCAATTGACGACGATAGGTTTTAATATTGGTTTCGGTGGTAATTGCTGGATGCTGACCTGTTTGAATGGCATATTGTTCAGCAGGCAAACCAAAGCTATCATAGCCTTGAGGATGCAACACATTAAAACCTTTATGACGTTTGTAACGCGCGTAAATATCACTTGCAATATAACCTAACGGATGACCAACGTGTAAGCCTGCTCCACTTGGATAAGGGAACATATCTAATACATAATATTTAGGCTTTTCGCTGTTATTTTCAGCTTTAAACGTTTGGTTGTCTGCCCAATATTTTTGCCATCTGGCTTCTATCTCGTTAAAATGATAACTCATGGTTTTTCTGCAAATTTAGACCGCAAATTTAAAGGTATTACAACACAATTAAAAGTTTAAGCGTTCTAAACATTATACAAAGCATTTTCTTTTATATTTTTACACCATCAACGCTTTAATCTTATGAGTTCATCTTTTGACAGATATCAAAAACGAAAATTAATTACCTCTTACTTTTCAGTTGTAATAAGTATAGCATTAGTCCTGTTTTTACTAGGATGTTTAGGCTTATTGGTGCTAAATGCTAAAAAGGTAGCCGATCATTTTAGAGAACAAGTTGTGGTAACCATTTACTTAAATGATTCAGCGAAACAGGTTGAAGTGGACCAATTGGAAAAAAGTTTAGCTATGGCTGAATACACCAAATCAACAGAATACGTCTCAAAAGAGCAAGCTGCTGAACTTATGAAAGCAGAAACTGGCGAGGATTTTATGGATTTTGTAGGTTATAATCCGTTACAAAACTCTATTGATATTTATCTCAAAGCGGACTATGTAACCAATGAAACTTTAGATGGTATTACAGAAGAATTAGCGAATAAAAAATTCATTGAAGATATTACCTACGATAATGACCTTGTTGAATTGATGAATAACAACGTTAAGAAAATCACATTTTGGGTTCTCCTACTCAGCGCCATATTTACAATAATAGCTGTGCTGTTAATTAACAGCTCAATCCGATTGGCCGTATATTCAAAACGATTTATCATCAAAACCATGCAAATGGTTGGAGCAACTAAAACATTTATCAGACGTCCTTTTGTATTTAAAAGTGTGCAATTAGGTGTGATTGGAGCGATTGTCGCTTTGATAGGCATGGGAATTGTCCTGTACTATATGGATCAATTTTTCCCAGAATTAGAATTACTTCAAAAACCAGTTTTAGTCGGAAGTCTATTTGTCGGCATCTTTTTATTAGGTGTACTCATTACATGGATTAGCACGTTTATAGCGACACAACGTTTCTTAAACCTGAAAACGGATCAGTTGTACTATTAATATTTAATTAAGAATTTGCTCTAAAATTTCTTTTATATTTACACCATACTTTAATCATGGGAGAACAAAAACGTAAAGAGACCTCTAATACCGAATTTATATTCGGAAAGAAAAACTATAAGTTTATGCTTATTGGCTTAGGCTTTATTGTCTTAGGCTTTATGTTAATGTCTGGAGGCGGAAGCGACGATCCTAATATATATGATCCTTCAATATTTAGCTGGAGACGAATTCGACTTGCTCCTGCCATGGTGTTAATTGGCTTCGGAATTCAGGTGTATGCTATTTTGTTGAATCCGAATAAAGATTCTAAATCATAACTATAAATTTCCTTTCTTTTTAGCATTTCATATCTCTATTTTGATATTTTTGCTTCATGGATATCATCGATTCAATTATATTAGGAATTATTCAAGGATTAACAGAGTTTTTACCTGTCTCATCCAGTGGTCATTTAGAATTGGGTAAAGCCATTCTTGGTGATGATTCGATTCCAAAAGAAAGTTTATTATTCACTGTTGTTTTACATTTTGCAACTGCTTTAAGTACCATTGTTGTCTTTAGAAAAGATATCTGGAGTATTGTAAAAGGAGTTTTGAAATTTCAATGGAACGAAGACCTTCAATTTGCATCAAAAATTGCAGTATCAATGTTACCTGCAGCCATTATTGGTTATACATATGAAAGTGAGTTGTCAGAATTATTTGGCGGAAACATTAAACTAGTCGGTTTTATGTTGATCCTAACCGCTTTACTTTTATATTTAGCTGATAAAGCCAAAGACACTTCAAAAAGCATTTCATTTAAAAATGCAATTGTTATTGGTTTTGCTCAAGCCATTGCGATGCTTCCTGGAATTTCACGTTCTGGAGCAACCATTTCAACTTCTGTTTTACTCGGAAATGATAAAACCAAAGCGGCTCGTTTTTCCTTTTTAATGGTGGTTCCGTTAATTTTCGGAAAAATAGCTAAAGATATTATTGGAGGAGAATTGACTTATGATAGTGGGAATTTCACATCGCTCAGCATCGGATTTATTGCCGCATTTGTTTCAGGATTATTTGCCTGTACCTGGATGATAAGTCTGGTAAAAAAAAGTAAACTTATTTACTTTGCTATTTACTGTTTGATTGTTGGTATAATTGCAATTTACATTTCCTCAACATAACGATATGCTTACAGCTGAAGACTATCAAAACGGACAAGTTTTACTTATTGACAAGCCATTGACATGGACCTCGTTTCAGGCAGTTAATAAGCTTCGCTGGGAAATAAGACAGGCCTTCAAGATTAAAAAAATTAAAGTTGGTCATGCTGGAACGCTCGATCCTCTGGCTACTGGATTACTGATTATCTGTACTGGTAAAATGACCAAACAAATCAATACATTTCAAGGTCAGGACAAAGAATATACCGGAACTTTTGTATTAGGAAGCACAACGCCTTCCTACGATTTAGAAACAGACATAGATCAAACATTTCCAACAGAACATATCACAGAAGACTTAATTCATACGACGACAAAACAATTTATTGGTACAATTGAGCAATTTCCACCTGTATTTTCAGCCATTAAAAAAGATGGAAAACGTCTCTATGAATTTGCGAGAGCTGGTGAAGAGGTAGACATCAAATCCAGAACGGTGAGTATTTCAGAATTTGATATCACAAACATTGATGGTAAAAACATAAATTTTAGAGTGGTTTGTAGCAAAGGCACTTATATTAGATCTTTGGCTCACGATTTTGGAAAAGCACTTAATTCTGGTGCTCATCTTTCAGTATTAAGACGCACAAAAATTGGCGATTTTCATGTTGATGACGCCATGTCTCCTGAAGATTTTATTGCAAAACTTTCTTAAACTTATAACTTAGAAGCGTTGAATTTTATCTGCTTTTAATCTAAATTGCTTACATTAACGTATATCTAATACAGCCTAAACTAAAAATTAACCTATTTGAATTTCTTAGATAAACATAAAGCCTTATTGATTACAGTTTTAATTTCTGGAACTGTAATACTGGCTATGTTTAGTCTTCATATTAAACTAGCCGATGAATTTATTTCTGAAAGCTATTATGAGATAGAACCTCAAACCATAGAAGAATTACAAGCTTTAGAAGAACAACTTAAAGCGGAGGAAGCTGCTAAATCTTCAACTAATGAAGCCTTTAATGAAGACGAAGCGTTTAAGGAAATGATGAAGAATTTCAAGTCGATAGCAACCAACGATTTTGAAAAAGCCACGGAAACAGAAGAGGACGTTTCAGAAGAATCCTCAGAAACTCCAGATGATGTGCAGACTTCAACTTCAAATTATAATAGTTCAAAAGCTTATGCTGTCAAGGAAAACGAACGACAATCCTTTAATAAAGCTAAAGATATTTTAGCCATGCATTCTTCAAAAAAAACAGATAAGGATACAAAATCAAACCGAAGTAGTAGTGTTTCCTTTTCACTCAAAAACAGAAGTAAAGTGAAACTACCTCCACCTGTTTATCTCTGTGAAGTTACCGGAAAAATTGTGGTTAATATTACTGTAGATTCCAATGGTTTAGTAACTGACACCTATATCAATTCCTCTTCGTCTTCTGATAACCAATGCTTAATTGATCATGCTTTAGAGTATGCCGAAAATGCCATTTTTTCATCTGATGCGAATACTAAAAGTCAGATAGGCTCTATTACGTATTATTTTAAAGGAAAGAATTAAATAACATTAGAGTTATACAAATTAGTGTATTCTAAAGTCAGGTTGAGCGCAGTCGAAACCTATACAAAACAAATTAAACACCTAACAACTTCACGATATCACTAATGATATTTTGTCCTTTATCTTTATTATACCAAACCTGTAAGTCTTCTTTAAACTCAGGTGTTAACACACCATGCTTTGCCTTATAATCGTTAACCAGTTGTGTTGCTTTACTAGGTCTTGGTCCGAATGTATTCAATACTTCACCAGTGGTATTTTCGATCATAATTAACTTGGCAATTGCGCGTCCGCCATTTGTTAAAAACTGATCCATTAATGCTTCGTTTTCATCTCTCAACACGAGTTTCAAATCAATTCCATCTGAAAGTTCAGCTATTTTGTTTAGCACAGGAATCACATGAGCTGCATCACCACACCAGCTTTCTGTAATCACAAGCCAAGTGACATTTCCTTTAAAACCAGAAATTTTGTCTTTAACCTCATCAGAGATTTTAACCGTTTTATCCCAACGCTTCATTCGTCGGTCATTAAGCATCGTATAATTAGCTAAAGCTTCGGTTTTTTCGTGACCAGTTGTTGAGCCTTTTTCAGCTAAATCACGCACCAAATCGCGATAGCTTTCATAAGAAATTCCTTTTTGTAAACTTTCGCTTATCATGTCTTTTACTGAAATCTGTTCCAATATTCTCATGGTATTTTATTCTGCAATTTAACTTAAACCCTATTAATGAAAGATGACTTAAATCATAAAAATAAAATCATATCTATCATTAATGAATAAGACGAACTATTATCTAAAAACTTACTATTTTTAAACTTAAATGTAATGTTATGGAAAAACATAAATGTGGCTGGTGTCTTGGTGATGATTTATATGAAGCGTATCATGATAAAGAATGGGGAGTTCCTGTTCGTGATGATGACACCTTGTTTGAGTTTTTAATTCTGGAAACTTTTCAAGCTGGATTAAGCTGGATTACGGTTTTAAAAAAACGAGAAAACTTCAGAAAGGCGTTAGATGATTTTGATTATAGAAAGATTGCCGTTTACAATCAGAAAAAAATTGATAGCTTATTACAGAACGAAGGCATCATCAGAAACAAGCTTAAAGTAAAAGCTACCATAACAAATGCTCAGGCGTTTATTAACATTCAAAAAGAGTTTGGGTCATTCTCAAAATACATTTGGGGTTTTGTTGAAGGCAAACCGATAAAAAATACTTTAAAAAATTATAAAGAAGCGCCTGCAAACACACCTTTAAGTGATGCTATAAGTAAAGATTTGAAAAAAAGAGGTTTTAAATTTGTAGGCTCAACAGTGATTTATGCACACATGCAAGCCACTGGAATGGTAAACGACCACGAAGTGAACTGTTTTAGGTATAATGAAGTTTAAGGTTTAGCCTAAATACTTCAGAAATTCTTCTCTGGAGATCTCTTCAGCTCCTAAACTTTCAAGGTGATTTGTATATACCTGACAATCTATAAGCTTATAATTGGTGTTTTGAATAAACGATATAAATGCAACTTTACTGGCATTACTAACTTTGCTAAACATACTTTCACCACAAAATACACCATTCTCTAAATCGATACCATACAAACCTCCAACAAGTTCTTCGTTTAGCCAAACCTCAACAGATTTTGCTATACCTAGATGATGTAATTTTATGTAAGCCTCTTTTAAGTCTTTAGTAATCCAGGTTCCTTTTTGTCCGTCACGTTTTATGTTAGAACAATTAGTAATCACGCCTTCAAAATCTTTATTAACTGTAATTATAAAATCAGAATTTCGCATGACCTGCCTCATGCTTTTTGAAATTTTTAAGTGGTCTGGAAATAGCACAAAACGAGGGTCTGGAGACCACCATAAAATTGGTCCATGATCGTCATCATACCAAGGAAATATACCGAGCTTATACGCTAAGGTTAAACGATCGACAGACAAATCACCTCCATAAGCCAGGAGGCCTTCGCTACTGGCTTTTGACACATCTGGAAATATTAGGTCTTTATTTAAAAAGTACATGCTTAAAAGTTTAGATAAGTTATTTAACTTATACTGATATTTAGTTTCAATTCCAGAACTGATACAAGTGGTTCTTACTTTCTTAGGGAAGATAAAAAAAGCTTTCTAAAGAAAAGTGAACTTATATGAATTTTGAGCATAAAAAACCTCAATGCCATAAAACATTGAGGTTTGATTAGTGAGATTCCTGTTTGAGCAGGAATTACTTTTTAGAAAGGAAGATCATCATGATCTTCTTCATTTAAGTTTGTAGCTGGCTCAAAGGCTTCAGCAGGCGCTACAGGAGGCATATTTTCTCCTGTTGCAGCTGCATTTTCAATTCTCCAACCTTGTACAGAGTTAAAATACTTAGTTTCTCCTTGTGGATTCACCCATTCTCTACCTCTTAAGTTGATATTTACTTTTACAGCTTGACCAACCTGATAATTGTTTAACAAATCTGTTTTGTCTTGAACAAATTCAATCAAAATATGTTGTGGATATTGTTCCTCTGTTGTCACTACCAATTCTCTCTTTCTAAAACCGTTGCTTCCAAAGGTTTGTGTTTCGCCAATCATCTTGATTTTTCCTTGTACTTCCATTCTTGTAATACTTATAATTAATTTAATTTATTGTTTTTTAAGATAATAATAGTTTCCATGCACTATTAACATCGCCATAGCTTAGATAATTTCTGGCTATTTTATGTTTTTGTCTATGAGACATTTCTCGAATATTCGGATAACGCTCGCTCACATTATCAATAAACGCTTCAACCTCCTTTTTTGATGGTAATACCTCTATATTGCCTAACATTCCAAGGTCATTTCCAGTTAAAATCATACTGTTCTTTACCTCACTTGGCATAGCATCTACGCCTATACCTAATGTTGATAATGGCTTTGGAATTTCAAAAAAGCCCTTTTTGGCTCTATTGTAATAACTTCCTCCAGCTCTTGCCACTAAATCCAGTTTCTCTTGAATAATAACATTGTTATCATCCATAACAGAATCATCAATATGAAATTTCACGACTTCACATATGATGAGATTTCCGGCACCTCCTTCAGTTCCTAGCGCTATAATTTCGTTCACTTTACATTCAAACTGTATAGGAGATTCAGCAACTCGAAAAGGTTTCACAAGCTCCGATTCTAACATGGTTAAACCTGATTTCTCAAATTCATTTACCCCTTTTTCATACTCTGTACTACTTAAAGACATTTGCTGAACAATATCATAATTCACAACATTGATAACAACTTCTTTGGTCTCTTTAGCATTTTCTAAAGTATGTTTTGTAGTATTATCTCTAACACGTCGTGCTGGAGAAAATATTAAAATTGGAGGATTAGCACTAAACACATTAAAAAAACTAAATGGCGACAAATTAGGCTTGCCATCAGCATCCATCGTACTGGCAAAAGCTATTGGTCTTGGTGCGACTGCACTTAATAAATAACCATGTAATTTTGCAGTTGATATACCTTTTGGATCAAAAGATGCCATTTGAATCTTTAGTTTTGTTTAATAAGAATGCAAATGTAACTATAATGCTAAAGGTATGAAAATGATTTGCTTGCTTGTTAAGACAATATTATTAACAGATTTACATTATATTTAAAATTCAAAATTAGACTTGATGGCTCAAACCATGAATAGAAACATTACACGATGGATTGCCATTGTGGCCTCCTTTATTGTAATCTCACTTATTCTCTGGAATACTTATGTGTTTTTCCAACATTTTAAAGCTGAAGAACGCACCAAAATGGAAAACTGGTCTTTTGCTCAGAAAACTTTTATAGAATCAATTGGAGATGCTGAGATAGAAATGACTTCCAGAATTATTGAGAGCAATACCACAACTCCAATGATTTTGATAGATCCTAATGACCAGATTATTAGCTACCGAAATATTGACACTCTAAAGGCAGCAACATCAAAGGATTATTTAAAAAAACTTAAAGTTACTTTTGAAAACGAAAATGCTCCTATACCAGTTCCATATATCATAAACGGAGAAACTTATGTAAGTACAATTTACTATGGAAACTCTCCATTGCTCAATAAGCTTAAATATTATCCTCTGGCGCTTTTGTTAATAATTTTCCTTTTTGGGGCTGTGGCCTACTTCTTTTATAAAAGTTCAAAAACAGCCGATCAAAATAAGTTATGGACAGGAATGGCTAAGGAAACAGCGCATCAAATTGGAACACCTTTGTCCTCGCTCGTTGGATGGACCGAAATTTTACGCTCAGAACATGTAAATCCTGATTATTTGGTTGAAATTGAAAAAGACATTACCCGATTGCAAACTATTACAGATCGTTTCAGTAAAATTGGTTCTATTCCGAAGCTGGAAAAATCAGATATTGTAAAAGAAACAATCGATTCTTATGAATATCTTAAAGCACGTTCATCTAAATTAATCGATTTTGAAATTTCTGCTCCAGATGATGTTATTATGGTTGATCTTAATAAACAACTCTACAGCTGGACCATCGAAAACTTAGTTAAAAATGCCATTGATGCCATGAAAGGTAAAGGCCAATTAAAACTAGTGATTACGAATGAAGGAAAACATGTAACGATTAAAGTGATTGATACAGGTAAAGGAATCTCTAAACAAAACTTTAATACCATTTTTCAACCTGGTTATACCAGCAAAAAACGTGGTTGGGGATTAGGTTTGTCTCTAGCTAAACGTATTATTGAAGATTATCACAATGGGAAATTAAAAGTGCTAAATTCTGAAATTGGCAAAGGTACAACGATGCAAATTTCATTAAAATTATTGTCTTAACTTTAAGATATGAAAACGCAGCATTACTTTACATTAAAGGAAGTCCAACTTAATAATAATTGTCCGGAATGCTATTCTAACGACGGATTAGAATTGACATTTAAGCAGCGATTTGTCGAAAATCTTTTTTACAAAGCTATTACTCAAGACACGGTTTATGAAATGCATTGCAATACTTGTGAGACAGATATTTTTCCTGTGCGTTGGACGGATGATATAGAACAGGTTGTTGCGTATCAAAACCGAGCTTTAAGACCAAAACCTAAGTCTTTAAAACTAAAAAAAGGAGGCTGGATTTTTGTAATTGTTGATTTGATCCTTTTTGTTCTGGTTTTGCTTTTTGTTACAGGAGTATTAACTTTTTAGTTAGATTGAATTTTTGTCCTTCCTCTCTGTTGGAAAGACTAGATTAATAACCCTAATCATTTTATAAAAAAGAAGCAATTCTAGAAGCGATATCTTCCAACGCGTCTTTATCTAATTTAATTTTACTGATAAACCGAGCATCTTCCATAGAATTTAAAGGAATTAAATGCACGTGAGCATGAGGAACTTCTAATCCAATAACTGTTAATCCAACACGTTTACAAGGAATTGCTTTTTCAATCGCTATGGCAACCTGTCTGGAAAATTCTAAAAGTCCGTGATAAGACACTTCATCTAAATCAAATAGTTTATCAACTTCTTTTTTTGGAATACAAAGCGTATGACCTTTAGCATTCGGATTGATATCTAAAAACGCTAAATAATCTTCAGTTTCAGCTACTTTATAACATGGGATTTCGCCAGAAATAATTTTTGTGAAGATAGATGCCATTATCGATTTGTTTAGAGTGTATGTAAATATAAAAAGATTCCTCTTTTGAAGGAATCTTTTTATAATATATTAATGCTATTCTTGCCTATGCAGGAATTTATGATCTTGAAATCTCTAAAACATCAAATTTCATAACACCATTTGGGACCTGAACTTCTGCAACTTCACCTACAGATTTTCCTAATAAGCCTTTTCCGATAGGTGAATTAACAGAGATTTTACCAGAAGCTAGATCTGCTTCGCCATCAGCAACCAAAGTGTAGGTCATTTCCATGCCATTGGTCTGGTTTTTAATTTTCACTTTAGATAAGACTAAAGCTTTTGAAGTGTCCATTTGAGACTCATCAATAACACGTGCACCTGCTAATGTTTCTTCAAGTTTAGAAATTTTCATTTCCAGCATCCCTTGAGCCTCCTTTGCTGCGTCATATTCCGCATTTTCACTTAAATCCCCTTTATCTCTTGCTTCAGCAATGGCTTGAGACGCTTTTGGTCGCTCAATATCTTTTAATTGTTTGAGCTCATCTCTCAATTTTTTTAATCCTTCCGCAGTATAATAAGATACTTTACTCATAATTCATTCGTTTATTAATAAAAAAGATTCCGAAGTATACTTTGCCTACGCTTAGTACAAGTGTTCGGAATAAAAAAATCCCGTTTCCACGAGATTTGTTATACAAAGATACAAAATATTTATATCAACCTTTAAATTATTGTAAATTGCCACTAAAAAAAATCAAGCTAATGAAAAAACTTCTTTTCGTTTTATCACTCTTACTTTTAACCACTTGCAAAAAAGATGATGATGGGAACATTAATAATTGTAACTTTTTGTTCAATGTTGGAATTAACAGAACCATCAGTCTAAATTTACCTCAATACAGCCAATTGCAGTTTACCTCAAATTCAGTGTATATTGCGAATGAGGGGAATGCTGGGATTTACGTGGTTAACGTTGGTGGAAATTTTAGAGCTTTTGACGCAGCAGATCCTAATCACACACCAGATACCTGTTCCTTTTTAACAGCAAATGGCACTATAGTAACTTGTGGTTGTCAAGATGAAAATCAATATAATTTATTAACTGGTCTTTCTGAAGGCGGACAATTGCCATGTACTTTACAGGAATATCGTGTTACAGCCAATGGCTCTGAACTAACAATTACCAATTAACCGTCAACACTTAAAATATAAAAAAGCTCCTAAAAAATTTAGGAGCTTTTTTATGAACTAGTCAAAAATCTAAAACTTTACTGTTGCACCTAATAAAAAGTTTGTAGTCGCTTGCGGATAAAACCCTGCACCTTCAACTGTTGCTATTGTTCCTGGATTTGTAAAATCATCATCAAATGTAAAGTAGTATCCATTAGACACATACTTTTCATTTAATATATTGTTTACTAGTCCCGTAAAAGTGATCGCATCAAAAATAGATTTTGTCTCAATGGTATAGGCGATATTAAAATCGTTGACAAAAAAACTATCCAATTTTGATAGGTCAGCTTCAGTATTGCTCATGTATTGCTCGCCAACAAATTTGCTTAATAAAGATATTTGCAAATTTTTAATAGGCTGATATACAATGGCGTTAGCAGCAATGAGTTCAGGAGAAAATGCAATATCAGTTTTCCCAAGATTTACTAATTCGCCATCAAAAGAGATGATTGTTTCTTTATTTTTATTTGAGCTCAACGTTAGGTTTGGTTGCAGAGTTAGTTTGGAAGACACTGGAATCAAAGCTTCTAACTCGAGACCTAAACGATAACTTTCCCCACTGTTGGTACGAATAGGATTTCCAACACCATCAATATTACCCGTAAGTACCAGTTGCTCATTATAAAGCATTAAATAAGCATTCGCATTAAAACTAAAATTGTTTTTCTTATGTCGCCAACCTATCTCAAAATCATTAAGTTGCTCTGGCTCAATTTCTGCATTATTTTCAAAATCATCACGACTTGGTTCTCTATTGGCTCTTGCATACGAAAAGTATAAATCGTTATTAGTGTTTAATTCATAAGTGATTCCAGCTTTCGGATTGAAAAATGTATAATTTTCATCTACGAGGAATTGTGTAAGATTAGAATTAATACCAGACGTTGCATAGTTCACATTTCTCAATTGTAAATCGCCATAAAGCTGAATCTTATCATTAAGCCTGAAACTAGCTTTGGTGAATACTGAAAAATCATTCTTCTTTCCATTCCCTTCATAATAACGATCTCTAATATCACTTTGGCTGGCAAATTCTGCCCAAATAACTTCTCCGAAATGGTCTCCATCATAATGACTGAATGACGTTCCGAAAATCATATCTAAGTTGTTATTCTTATAATTTGCACTGGCATTAAACACATAAAAATCATTATCTAACCACCGACGCCTTACCAAATCTGTAGTGGTTTGAGGCTGTCCGTTAACCGTTAAGGGCTGAAATCCGTAAGTCTCAAAATCGTCATCTTCACGAAACTGTTCAAAAAACCCACGACCATAGGTATAATTCAATCCGATGTTAGTTGACCACTGGTTGTCATAACGTTGATTCCAATGCAACTGATAATGGTCTTGCTTATAATCGTCAACTTCGCGATCATAAAATTGTGTATTACCATTGTCATCTGTATAAATTCCTGCAGGATTAAATGTTCTGTTATCCTTGAGGGTTTGGCCATCAATACCAAACCAAGACTGATACGTGACTTCACTACCACCAAAAGTAATGGCTTTGATGAGTGTATTATCGTCAATAAAAGACGCTTGCAGGAAGTACGATTTTAAATCGGTTGAAGCTCTATCAATATAACCATCTGAAGCAATATTTGATAAACGACCAGCAATTTCAACGTGATCATTTAACAAACCTGTACTAAACTTTACGGTGTGTTTTCTTGTATTAAAACTACCGAAGGAATTAGAAATTTCTCCATTAGCTTCTTTTGAAACAGCGTCAGTTAAAACATTAATACTTGCTCCAAAGGCTCCTGATCCATTGGTTGAAGTTCCTACACCACGTTGTAGCTGTAAACTTTCAACAGAAGACGCAAAGTCTCCTAAATTTACCCAGAATGTTCCTAGAGATTCGGCATCATTATAAGGAATTCCATTAATTGTAATGTTAGTAGATTGGGAGCTGATACCACGAACACGTATACCAGTGTAACCAATTCCAGCTCCAGCATCAGATGTAGTAACGACTGAAGGCAAGAAGTTTAGCAACACAGGAATGTCTTGTCCGAGATTGCGCTTTGCAATTTCTTTTTTGGTAACGTTGGAATGTGTAATAGGTGATTTAGCATCTACGCGAACGGCTTTTACCAAAACCTCATCAAGTTGTTCAACTTTGGTTGAATCTTGTTCTTTTTCTTGTGCAATACCCGAAAAAGTTGTCAATAATAAAGCAAAACATGTGCTTTTAAGAATAGTAGATTTCATTACGATTAAATAAAATAATCGAATAAAAAGAGGTCATTATTCTAGGTTAATAATTTATAAATTGAATCCCTTGAAGTTATTAGAATCATCACTATGATTGTGTATGACATTAACTAACTTCAGTAATTCTAAATTCCTTAGCAGCATTACCTGCTCAGGTTCAATGGGTATGATCTCAGCCGATAATAGGCACCCCTTTTTTGAGAACGCTGCAAAGATAAAATAGATTTATGGATTGCACATTAATAATCTATAAATTTTTAATTAATCTATTTGAGGAGGTTTTCGATTGGACTTCTTTTCAGAAATTTTTCGTTTGTTAGTCAGTCGTTTTTTCACAACAGCTTTTGGAATTTTTGTTGGAATACGATCTTTCTCTTCAATTAAATTGGTTTTGATGAGTTCTAAAAAGCGACTAATGATAATTGATTTGTTTTTATGCTGACTTCTACTTTCACCACATTGCATCATCAAGACAAAGGCTTTGGTTAGTCTGGATTCTAAATTGGTTTTGAGTAATTCTTTTTGAGTTTCAGATAAGACTTCGGAAGCTTCTAAATCAAAGGTAAGTTCTACTTTTGAAGCTGTTTTATTCACATGCTGTCCGCCTGCACCAGAACTTCGAATTGCTTTAAATGTTAATTCACTTAATATGGCTTGTTCATCAAACATCTTATTTGATTTGATGTGGTGCTTTTAGCAAGTCATTAACCGTTTTAACAGGATTAAAAGTAATCAAAGGCACTTCAACAAAAATCGTATTCCAATTCGCCATGCTTCCATTCCAAAGTCCAGGAAGCTCAAGCGCTTTAAGGTCTTTTCCTGTTTTGGTTTTCATCGAGATAAAAGCCGCTTTTTTATCGACAAACTTTTTTAAATCAAACTTTTCGCCTTTGTAGTTTTTAGTGCCACAAACCAAATCAACAGGATTAAAGTGGGTGGCATTCTTTAAAATCTGCTTTTGATACTTATTCTTCTTATTAATTTGAGCAGACTCTACAATTTGGAGTGATATATTTCCACTTTCATCTTTGATCCAAAACGGTCCACCTCCAGGTTCCCCTTCATTTTTTACCATGCCACAAATACGAATCGGACGATTTAATTTTTCAGCCAGATACTCTATTTGATATTTTAGTGAATATTTTTCAAATTCAGTACTGATTCTAACATTCATTGTATTTACTAAAAACTCACCAATTTCTATAATTTGTTCATGTGAAACATCAGAATTATCTAGTAATCTGAGATAATTAAATACACGTTGCTGAATCTTAAGTAAAATTCCGGCTAATACTTTTTTGTATTTTGCTACCTCATTTTTATACTTATAGGTAACGACGTTATCTATATTTTTAATAAAAATGATGTCTGCAGTTAAATCGTTCAAATTTTCTATCAATGCACCATGACCAGAAGGTCTAAAATGTAAAGAACCATCATCTTCTCTGAAAGGTTTGTTTTTTGGTGTTACAGCTATGGTATCGGTAGATTCCTTTTGATAAGAAAACGAAATATCAAATTTAGAACCTGTTATTTCTTCTACTTTTTGCTCGATTCTTGAAAACTCCTCATCAAACTTATGATTGTGCTTTTCAGAAATTGTAAAGTGAAGTTTTGTAGCCTCGTTATCTGAAGAATATAATGCTGATTCATACAAATGCTCTTCGAAGGCTGTTGATATAACTTGATTTTTATATTTATGAAATGGCATTAACCCTTTTGGGGAATTTCCGTAATCAAGCTGATCTCCATCTAGCATCATTTGAACAAATTTAAAACGTTGCTCATTTAAAGATAGAGTATCAAACTCAGGGTATTCCTTTTGAAGGTGAGCTATAACTGTATGATAAAACGGAAATTTGTCTAAGCCAATAAAAAAAAGGGATAAATCGTTATTTTTAAACCTATTGATATAAGAGTTTATACTTTCTTTTTCCAGATTATAGTCTTCCAGAAAGCTGTATAAAAATTTAAACATTCTGGTAGCAGCGCCAGATGCAGGAACAAATTTCAATATGGAAATATTATCTTTTTTCGATTCAAAATAAGACATATACTCTTGTATGTCATTATTAGATAATCTTAATATTCCACTGTCTATTGTAGCTTCAGCAACAAGATTAGCAAAAGGAATTCCACTTTCAAAAAGTTTTATTTGTCGTTCTACTTTTTTTAACGTGAGTCCTTTACTTTCTATCTGTTGTATATCTTTTTCAGAAAAAATCAATTTACTATATTTAAAAGTTCATTTATTTGGGTAATACATAAGTTGAGCCGTTGTTCAAAACTACCTTTTACAATACTATATCTTTTTTTTGAATCTATCAATGCTTGCTCAAAAGCAGTAAACATTTGCAATCTAGTATTGGGTTGATCACGTATTCCATCGGCTTCCCATGGTGTGTCAATATAAGTCAAAAAATATAAATCATACGCGTTTTCAAGCGCATATTTTTTTAGGATATCAGGACAAAATCCATCATAGTAAAACTCAGAATACACTTTAGTTTCAAGCAAATCTGTATCACAAATTAGAAGTTTATTTGCTATTTTAAGTTGTTCATTTTCCAAATGCATTTGCCCAATAGCAATCGGCAACACATCATTTTTAGTGAGTTTTTGGTTAAGTTTAGCTTTAGATTTAGCATAGATACGTGAATACTCTTCAACATAAACCGTATCATAATAGGAAGCCAATGCTCTAGCAAGAGATGACTTTCCTGTAGATTCAGGACCATATAAAACGACTTTTATACAGTTTGAGTTTTCAACTGAGATTTGTCTAAGCTTTTCTTCCATGCTAAATAGCCTTGTATTGCTAAAATGGTAAATATTAAATATTGCAAAGATAACATTCCCCAACCTCTATAAGCGTATAGTGGAATTGTAATGAGATCGGCAACAATCCATAGTGTCCAATTTTCTAATTTTTTGTTGGCCATAAACCACATGGCAGTAAAAAACAGACCTGATGTAAAAATGTCAATATAATTAGACGTATCTATTACGGTTCCGTAGCTTTTATAAATGATGTAAGTCACGAGCATTGTTATTAAAAACATAGTGAAACCTATCCATTTTTCCTTAGTGGTTGTTCTAGAAATTGGCACAATAGGTTTATCATTCTTTTTCCGTGACCAGTTCCACCATCCATAAAGACTCATCACAGAATAATAAAAATTCATCATCATGTCGCCCATAAGTTCATCATGTAAAAAAATATAAACTGTAATGACAGTGGCTACAAGTCCGACTGGATAAACTAAAATATTCTCTCGCTTAGCATAGATTACACTAGCAATTCCAAAAAAGAAAGCTATAGCTTCAAGAACAATTAAATGAGTCGCTCTATTTTGATAGGTTTCAAAAAAAAACTCAAAAATGTGGTTCATAGTCGTATCTGTCAGATTTTACAATTTTCATGTAAAGTAATCCTCTTTCAATAAGTTGAAAAACATCCTTAATTTCAACAGTTAATAACGCCATGACCTCATCGTAATCGCCATAAACCTGAGTACTTAAAGGATTTTCTAGGACTTTCAAATTTGAAGCACGCAATTGTTTAATAAAATGAATAATTGCAGGCTCATAATCGTCATGCAAAGGGGTCAATGTTAATTCTACTGATATATTCATACTTATTTTTTTAATTTTTCAAAAAAAGATTCATCGTCTTCAAAGGCAGTTCCTATAACAACGAGATCTGCTCCAGAATTATAAGCGTTTTCCAGCTGCTTTAAAGTTCTGATACCACCTCCAACAATTAACGGAATATTCAACTCGTATTTAACAGAACGAATAATTTCTAAAGGAATTGGATGCATTGCACCACTTCCTGCTTCGAGATATATAAACTTCATTCCAAGAAGTTCGCCTGCTTTTGCAGTATCGACAATTTGGTTTATGTTGTCTCTAGATAAAGGCTTCGTTTTAGTAACCTTCTCAACAGACGTTTGTTTACCATTTTCAATTAATATATATCCTGTTGGAATGATTTCTAAATCAGAGTTTTTCAATTTTGAAACAGCCGCTATGTGTTTGCTAATGAGATACTCTGGATTGGTTCCGGAAATTAGAGATAAAAACAATAAGGCATCAGCTTTATTTGTAATTTGCGATACATCACCTGGAAATAAAATCACGGGTAAATGAGTCATTTTTTTTATTTCAATGACTAATGCTTCGGTAGCTTCATCATCTACAGTACTTCCACCGACAAAAACATGCGTGGCGATAGACTGATTTAATTTTTGCATAAAACCGGATAAATCTTCACACTTCATCTTGTCTGGATCGATTAAAACAGCTAGAAGATGCTCTCCTTTAGAATTTGAGTGTACGATATTGTTGTAAATCACTTTCATTTAGGTGGTTACATAAGCACAGGTGAATCCTTCAAATTCTAAAAAATGTGTATTGTATCTGTATTTTTTATGTTGATAATCAATCCATGCAACCGTTTCATTGTCTTCCAACATGAACGGAATCACTAAAAAATGCTCTCTAAATAACATGCCAGGCGTTGCAAACAATTTATACAGAGATTCTTTAATCCCCCAAATAACGGTTAGCTTTTTAATGTAGTCATCATCTGCTTCAGACACATATTTAAATTCATAATCCACAAACTTCTTAGCTATGACAGCAATCTTATCTCGTTGCTTTTCTATATCAATTCCAACTTCGTGATCGCTAATAATAACTCCCGAAAAGGTAAATGAATGTGTTATTGAAATATGTTTTCCATCTTTTAAGTGTGGTTTACCTTTATCGTCATAGTATAAATCCTGATCTGTGTATCCAAAATCTCTGAGTAAATGTCTCACACTTAGAAATCCTCGTTGATGCAACTCGCTTTTCATTCCTAAAACACGCTCCAAACTAGTTGTCTTCAAATCTAATGGTCTTATCAAATCGTCATAAGACTCTGTTATCTTCCAGATTTTAACAGTAGTTTGTGAATTAGGATGTATAGTTTTATAAAGTGGCATTTAATTATCTAAAACTTAATAGTTATCTTTGCATCGCCTAAGGCGGATTTGGTAATTATTATGTAGCGAATTTAGTTATTTAAGCCATAAACCCAAAGGCTGGAGCAATTTTAAAACAAGAAAAAAATATGAATACAAAAACACCAACTTACGTACCTTACAAAGTAAAAGATATGTCTCTTGCGGCTTGGGGAAGAAAAGAAATTGAATTAGCTGAAGCAGAGATGCCAGGTTTAATGAGTCTTCGTGAAGAGTATAAAGATTCTCAACCTTTAAAAGGCGCTCGTATTGCAGGATGTTTGCATATGACGATTCAAACGGCTGTTTTAATTGAAACGTTATTAGCTCTTGGTGCAGAAGTAACCTGGAGTTCATGTAATATTTTCTCTACTCAAGATCAGGCTGCTGCTGCTATTGCTGCTGCTGGAATTCCTGTATATGCTTGGAAAGGTATGAACGAAGAAGAATTTGACTGGTGTATCGAACAAACCTTATTCTTCGGTGAAGATCGTAAGCCTTTAAACATGATTTTAGATGATGGTGGCGATTTAACGAATATGGTTTTTGATCGTTATCCTGAATTAATGGAAGGCATCAATGGTTTATCTGAAGAAACTACAACTGGTGTTCATCGTTTATACGAACGTATGAAAAACGGTACACTTTCAATGCCAGCAATTAATGTGAATGATTCGGTTACTAAATCTAAGTTTGACAACAAATACGGTTGTAAGGAAAGTGCTGTGGATGCGATTCGTCGTGCTACAGACGTTATGCTTGCTGGTAAACGGGTTGTGGTTTGTGGTTATGGTGATGTTGGAAAAGGAACTGCTGCTTCATTTAAAGGCGCTGGTAGTATTGTAACTGTAACTGAAATTGATCCTATTTGCGCTTTACAAGCTGCTATGGATGGTTTTGAAGTGAAAAAACTGGAAACTGTTGTTGGAAATGCAGATATCGTAATTACAACAACTGGAAACAAAGATATTGTACAAGGACAACACTTTGAAGCGATGAAAGACAAAACAATCGTTTGTAATATTGGGCATTTTGACAATGAAATTGATATGGCCTGGTTAAAGAAAAACCATGGTTCTACACACGTTGAAATTAAACCTCAGGTTGATAAATACACCGTTAATGGAAAAGATGTTATCATCTTAGCAGAAGGTCGTTTGGTAAATTTAGGTTGTGCTACTGGTCATCCAAGTTTTGTAATGAGTAACTCATTTACAAACCAGACCTTAGCCCAAATTGAATTATGGACGAACAGAGATGCTTACGAAAATGAAGTATATATGCTCCCTAAGCATTTAGATGAAAAAGTAGCCAAATTACACTTAGCAAAAATTGGTGTAGAACTGACTGAACTTCGTAAAGACCAAGCCGATTATATTGGTGTTGCTCAAGAAGGTCCATTCAAGCCTGAGTATTACAGATACTAATGAATAGACGTCATGCTGAACTAATCTCAGCATCTCATCATAAAATTAAACCCTTGCAGAAATGTGAGGGTTTTTAATTTTCTTAAGTATCATATTCATTATATTTACTATATGCAATTCACACCAAAACTCACCAAGGTAGAACCTTCAATTTTTTCAGTCATGAGCGCTTTAGCCAATGCGCATAACGCCATTAATTTGTCTCAAGGCTTTCCAAATTTTAAAAGCGATCAAAAATTAATTGATGGCGTAACATCTGCCATGAATTCTGGTTACAATCAGTATGCATTAATGGCAGGAAACTTAGAGTTACGACAAGCCGTTTCAAATAAATTTGAAATATTATATAATTCCAGTTACCATCCAGAAACTGAAATCACTGTCACAGCTGGTGCAACTCAAGCCATTTTCACCATCATTTCGGCATTTATTAAACCTAATGATGAAGTTATAATTTTCAAACCAGCTTATGACTGTTATCAGCCTGCAATTGAAGTTAATGGAGGGAAAGTCATTCCTGTAGCATTAAAAGCTCCAGATTACAACATTAACTGGATTGATGTTAAAGAAAGTATCTGTTCAAAGACTAAAATGATCATCATTAATACACCTCACAATCCAACTGGAACTGTGATGCGTGAAAACGATATGTTAAGGCTTCAAGAACTTACAAACAATACAGATATTATTGTACTTAGTGATGAAGTGTATGAGCACATTATTTTTGATGATGAACAACATCAAAGTGTCTGTCGATTCAACAACCTTAAAGAGCGTAGTTTTATCACTGCCTCTTTTGGAAAAACCTTTCACAATACTGGTTGGAAAACAGGTTATTGTTGTGCTCCTAAACCTTTGATGGAAGCCTTTAGGAATGTCCATCAATTCAATGTGTTTTCGGTGCATCATCCAACTCAAAAGGCATTAGCCGATTACCTAAAAGATTCAAGTCACTATTTAGAGTTGCCTGATTTTTATCAGGAAAAGCGCGATAATTTTTTGAGTCTTATTAAAGATTCGAGATTTAAATTCACGCCTTCAAAAGGCACTTATTTTCAAGTATTAGATTACTCCGAGATTACGAATAAAAACGATGTTGAATTTGCCAAACAATTAACCATTGAAAACGGAATTGCATCCATTCCACTCTCTGTTTTTTACGACAATAAACTTGATCACAAAGTATTGCGTTTTTGTTTTGCCAAAACCAATGAGACTCTAAAACAAGCAGCTGATATTCTCAATAAAATTTAACAAAAACTTAAGTGACTTCTATACTACATTTGTGTCTGATTTATCAAACAATTAAATTAAATACAATGAAATATAGAATTCTCATTTTCATCTTTATGTTTAGCAGTTTCCTTTTTGCGCAAGACATTGAAAAAGATGGAAAAATCTATCAAGTTAAAAATGAACGTATCTTTTTAGACGGAAAAGATGTGACTGAAACCTTAAACCTTGAAGACAAGACTACTATTTTGAAAAAAGCGAGTATCGCTTCAGAAAAAATAGCTCAAAACAAACAAGCTTTAAAAGATGCTGAAAAATTAGAAAAAGAGAAGCAGAAAGCGGAAAAAGCTCAAAAAAAAGCAGAAAAAGCCCAAAAAAAGGCGGAAAAAGCTTTAAAACAACAACAAAAAGCACAAAGTCGATTAGACAAAGCAACTAAGAAACTGGAAAGTTCACAAAAGAAATTTGAAAAGCTTAAGCGTAAAGGAAAATTATCGCCTCAGGATGAAGCTAAATGGCTAGAAAGACTTGAAGGCTATCAAAAAGATGTTGAAAGAGCTAAAAAGAAAATATAAATAATACATCTTTAAAAACAATGAATCTATTTTGGTTATCATATTGATAATTGAAATAGATTTTTTTATGACTAAAATTTGTAATTTTAGTACATGAACACTAAACTAAAAGTTGCCTTAATCCAATCCAATCTGATTTGGGAAAACCCAGAGCAAAACAGGCGTAATTTTAGCTCAAAAATAGCTGACATATCTGAGCCTGTAGATCTCATAATTTTACCTGAAATGTTTACTTCTGGTTTCACAATGAATGCCAAACACATTGCTGAGACTATGACAGGTGAAACAATAATTTGGATGAAAACACTTTCCAAGAAAAAAAATGCTGCAATAACGGGAAGCCTTGTCATTGAAGAACATAATGTATTTTATAACCGATTAGTTTTTGTTCAACCAGATGGCACCATAATTCATTACGACAAAAGACACACCTTTACATTAGCTGGTGAACATAAGGTGTATAAAGCTGGGCAACATAACGTAATTATAGATTATAAAGGCTGGAGAATTAAACCTTTAGTTTGTTATGATTTACGCTTTCCTGTCTGGGCAAGAAATACTGAAGATTACGACCTTGTCTTTTACGTCGCTAATTGGCCTAAGGTAAGAGTAAATGCTTGGGATGCTTTATTACAAGCTCGTGCTATTGAAAACATGAGTTATTGCATTGGCATCAATCGTGTTGGTCTTGATGCTAATAATCATGAATATTCTGGACATTCGGCAGCTTATGATGTTTTGGGAAAACGAATTGATACCATTCCAAAGGATAAAGAAGCCACAGACATTGTCACGTTAAGTAAAACTCATATCGAAACTTATCGCAATAAACTTGGTTTTCTCAACGATCAGGACGCATTTACTTTAAAATAAACTCGAATACCTGATCCCAGCCTGCTCGTCCGTCAATGATATCAGGATAATAGCTAATTCGCTCAGGTTGTCTCTGATTTAAAAAACTTCCGGAATCCCATTTTTGGTTGCCATTAGCATCAAAAACAACTCTAATATAATAAGATCCAGGATTGATATTTCTGAAATCAAACAGGCGTTCTTCAGTTGCAAACTGCTCATATTTAACCTCTCCTTTTTCTGTGGTTATTTGAACAATAACTGGATATTCAGCATTTTTCAATTGAATTCTAATATTACCGTAATCTGCAAAAGTTTTTGTTCTAACGGAATAATTCAAGGTATCATTAACATTTCCAAAAAAGTCTTCAAAGGTATTTGGCAACATTTGAATACTATATTTATCTGATTCTTTCTTTTCAAAATTGAAATAGTAGCTATTATCAAGTTGATCAAATTTTGTTGTAAAGGGAACACTGATTGAATCTTGATCTAATATCGTGACCTGATTTTCATTGATATTTACAAAAGGCACTGTACCTTCAACGATAAAGTCTTCAGAAAAATTTAAAGTTCCAGAATTTACAGCTTTAATAACCAGTGAATCTTTGTCAATATCTCGAAACTTATGAGTTAAGGTATCAACAAAGGTTTTATTCGTGACAACAAATAATGCAGAATCAATTTCAATTTTTGGTTTGTACCAATAATACAAGGTGTCTTTGGTTTTGTCTTTTGTGATTCGGGTTTCAAAACCTTCAGGCAATTCTCCTAAAATTTCAATTCTCATATCTTCATAATCACCTTCATACCCAAAAGCAATTCTCTGACCTGCGATTTGTTTCGGTCTCACCACATCAAAATCAAGTTCTTCTTTAAACAATTTAAGTGTGTAAGTGGTGTCTGCTGGCACTGAAACCACTCCTTCATAAAATCCTATTTTATCGTTTTTTTGTTGAAACGTGAAATTTCCATTATTGTCTTTAAGCGCCAGGAGTTTATACTTTCCTTCTTTAATATTATCGATACTAAATGTGGTTAAACTATCGAGCGTGTTTGTAATATACTTGGGCTTTTGTTTAAAAACTGTCGAATCGGTATAGGTTGAATCCAATTCATACAACATTACGGAAACAAAGGTATCTGGCTTTAACTTTTCGGCATCAACAATTAAACCTTTAACGGAAAGTGAATCGATAACATCTCCTGTAGAAAACACATACCTGTAATAATCGTAAGGATTCTCTTCATTATTATCAACAATACTCTGCCCAAAATTGAAGGCATAAGTCGTGTTGTCTTCGAGCGTATCATTAATAACAATTTTGATATATTTACTTGCAGTACTTAATGGAGTAATAGTAGGTTCTATGTCCATTGGAGGCGAAATGATAAGTTGCTTTTGCAAATTTTTCACCTTTACAAACTCATTAAAGTAAATACGAATTTCATTCCCTTTAAAATTCGTCGAGAAATTTTCAGGAATTGCTTTTGTAATTATTGGTGGCTCTTTATCTTTTTCACCACCAGTTGGTCTTCCTCTATTTGCACAGCTGTTAAGCATCATTATACCTAACACTAAGACTAAAATTTTAAACCATTTTGTGTGCATTGTCGCTTCTAAATTTTAAACAAATTAACAACTATTTCAATCATAGTCAAAACAATTAACTTGGTTTTGACAATAGACTTACCGCTAATCTGTAATTGCCATAGTTGCGACGCTAAGCGTTATACCTTCAATTGTAAAAAGCGCATTCGCACATGATTCTATAGTTGCACCTGTGGTAATAATATCATCAACTAATAAAATATGTTTGTGTTTTAACGAATCTTTTTCAGAAATTGTAAAATTTGCATCCGTATTGGAGCTTCGTTTTAAGCGATCTTTAAACACTTGAGTCTTAGTTGCAGATTTCTTAATTAACGTATCACAATTATAATCAGCTTGTAAAGCGTTTGCAAGTGCTCTTCCAAATTTATCAACCTGATTATAACCTCGCTGCCTTAGTTTTGACTTGTGCAATGGTACAGGCACTACAACATCAATGGTTTTATAAGCTTCAGAATTTTTAAGGTCTTCACCTAACCATTCGCCTAAGAACTTACTTATAACCTCTTGGTTTCTATACTTTAAATTGTGCATAAGTTGTTGTACAATTCCTTTTTTTGAAAAATGTAACAGCGCTGTTGCCTCCTCTAGTTTGACACGTCCATACATCATTTTATGAACTGCATTCGATTTATCAAAATGAAAATTTGTTAATGGCAATTGATGCCTGCATTGTGTACAAACATGCAGTTCATTGTCCGTCAAATAGTTTTGACAAGCCAAACAAACCTTAGGAAAAAACAAGTTTAACAAATTTATTACCATTTCATCGATTAAAATAAATTATCGTAATCATATTCTCTAGTTTCGCAAAGTAAAATAACAAAATTAATAATGATAGTTAACCCTCAATTATTTAACTATAGATTAATTATTGGTTCATTAATAGTTGCCGTTACAGTTTTAAGCGTTTTTAGTTTTACTAATTATCAATCCATTGAAGCGCATCAGCAATTTTTAGAACAAGAAAAGAAGCTTGTTGAAAGCGAGTTATCACAAATGATAACCAGATATGACGATGTTTCTATTTCTAATGATATAATCGCTTCAGAATTAGAAGTTGCTAAAAAGAATACTAGACTTGTTTTAGATTCACTTAGTATGCTCAAAAGCGACCTTACTGTTATTTCACGATTCAAAGATCAGCTCTACAGTTTAAAATCTAAAAATAATTTTTTATTTAAAGTTATAGACTCCCTTGATATAGTCAATCAAAATCTTGAAGAGGAGAAGTCAATCGCTTTCTCTGAATTAGTAAAGCAAAGGCGAGCTAACAATTCCTTGTTGAAAGAAAATGAATATTTAAACAGGAGCTTAGAAAAGGGAGCATTACTTACTGCTAACTCCTTTGAAGCCAAATCGTACTTTAAAGTTCTTGGAAAAAAACGTCCTTCAAACATGGCTAAAAAAGTAGATCAAATAGAGGTCTGTTTTACACTTGCTGAAAACGCATTGACTGAACAAGGAGAAAAAGAAATCTACATTCAAATTGTAAATCCTCAAAACAATGTGGTTTCCGATAAAGGTGCCATTAGTTTTGGTGATAACTCCTTAATATACAGTTCTAAAAAAATAGTAGAATACAACAATCAGGTCATTGATATATGTGTTGATATTGAGGCAGATGCAGATGAAAAACCACTTACTAAAGGCACGTATTTTATTAATGTATTTAATAAGGATCGCAAATTAGGAAGTACTCAAGTAAATTTAAATTAACTAACATTATATAATTTCTTAAAAACCGCTCTATAAATTGGAGTGGTTTTTTATTTTTGCATCATGGCAAACGACGATCAATTTAAAAAAGTAATCTCTCACGCAAAGGAGTATGGTTACGTGTTTCAGAGTAGTGAAATCTACGATGGATTAAGTGCAGTTTATGATTATGCTCAGAATGGAGCAGAACTTAAAAAAAATATTCGTGACTACTGGTGGAAAGCCATGGTTCAGATGAATGAGAATATTGTAGGTATTGATGCCGCAATATTTATGCATCCAACAACCTGGAAAGCTTCAGGTCACGTTGATGCTTTTAATGACCCTTTAATTGATAATAAAGATTCTAAAAAACGCTATCGTGCTGATGTTTTAGTGGAAGATTACTGCGCTAAAATTGAAAATAAAATAGAAAAAGAAATTAGCAAAGCCGAAAAACGTTTTGGAGATGCTTTTAATAAAGAAGAATTTGTTTCAACTAACGGAAGAGTTTTAGGCTATCAGGAAAAAATAGATACCATTCTTAAACGTTTAGGACAATCACTTGAAAAAGAAGATTTAGCAGATGTTAAAGCATTGATTGAAGAACTAGAAATTGCCGATCCGCTTACAGGTTCTAGAAACTGGACAGATGTTAAGCAGTTCAATTTAATGTTTGGCACCAAATTAGGTGCTAGTGCAGAACATGCAATGGATTTATACTTGCGTCCGGAAACAGCTCAAGGTATTTTCGTTAACTTTTTAAACGTTCAAAAAACTGGACGTATGAAAATTCCTTTTGGTATTGCACAGACAGGAAAAGCATTTAGAAATGAAATTGTTGCAAGACAGTTTATTTTTAGAATGCGTGAGTTTGAACAAATGGAAATGCAATTCTTCATCAAACCAGGAACTCAAAAAGAATGGTTTGACCACTGGAAAGAAACGCGAATGAAATGGCATTTATCGCTTGGTTTGGGTGAAGACAACTATCGCTTTCACGATCATGAGAAATTAGCACACTATGCTGATGCAGCTACAGATATTGAGTTTAAATTTCCTTTTGGTTTTAAAGAATTAGAAGGCATTCACTCCCGTACAGACTTCGATTTAAAACAGCATGAAGAGTTTTCTGGCAAAAAACTACAATACTTCGACCATGAAGATAATGCAAGTTATACGCCTTATGTTCTAGAAACCTCTATTGGTCTAGATCGTATGTTCCTGGCTGTGTTTTCTAATGCTTTAGAAGATGAAACACTTGAAGATGGAAGTGTTAGAACTGTTTTAAAATTACCTGCTGTCTTGGCACCAACAAAAGCTGCTGTTTTACCTTTAGTGAAAAAAGATGGCTTACCAGAAATTGCCAGACAAATCATTGATGATTTAAAATGGGATTTCACTGTGGACTATGATGAAAAAGATGCTGTTGGAAGACGTTACAGACGACAGGATGCCAACGGTACACCATTTTGTATTACTGTAGATCACGATACATTAGAAGATAACACGGTAACCATTCGCCATAGAGATACGATGGAACAACAACGTGTTAATATTGAAGACCTAAGAGCCATTATTAAAAAAGCAGTTGACGTCAAACATTGGCTTCAAAAAATGGTATCATAAATTCTAGAGAAGGTAGAAATCTCAATAGAAAAACTCCCAATCTATAAAGGTTGGGAGTTTTTATTTAAGATAAATGGATTAAAACTTTAAAAGCGATACCCAACAGTAATAGCAAGTTTACCTACAAATTCGGAATTGTAATCGCTTTTCAATAGGTTACGACCAAAACCAAAGCTCAATTCACCAACGAAACCACTCTTTGTATACCACTTACCTCCTGTGCCAATACCAAGTGCAAAATTCGTTTCAGTTTTTTCTACTTCCTCGATATTAAATGTAGGATCAAATTCATTAAAATAAATAAGTGATTCTCTATAGTTGGTAGAGTGTAACATTCCAAATCCTTCTACAAAAAAACCTGAAGCATATTTATTGCCAAAATACAGTCTGTAATATGGTGAAACATAATAATTAATGTCGTCTTTTATATCCTCATCATAAGGAAAAAACACATTTAATCCAACACCAGATTCCTCATTTAGCAAGCGTTCGTAAGTAATATCAAAAGCACCTACAACAGTATATAATGCATTTATTTTGATTTCATTTGAACGAACTAAAACATCTTCAACTTGGTCATCTTGAGCAAAAATTGATAAAACGAATAAGGAACATAGTAACGTTAGAATACATTTTTTCATGGTTTAATAATCTAAATTAAGTTTCGTTTTTAACAGCATAATTAAAGATACAATGATAATAAAAAGCTTGCGTATGAAAAATAATATTTTACACTTAAAAATAAGCCTTCAACTGAACTGTTCCTGTGTGAATGGTTTTACTGGTTTCTGTTTTTCTTCCGAAGTAATTTAAGTTCAAATCTAAAAACTTAGTCAGTTTCTTTTGTGCTAATAAACTCCACGTAAAATTATTTCCTGGTTGTAACCCTTCCAGAATTTGATAAGCGACTGGAGTGTTTGGGTTACCATCATATTCGTTTTTGAAATAATTGACCTCACCTGTCAAAGCAATCTTTTGAGCATTGTTATAGGTAAATGATAAGCCAAAATTATTTTGCAGTAAACCTTCCATGTCGCCAACCGTATTCTCTTTAGTCGTATATTGATAGAATACATCAAAGCGCGCATTGTCATTAAAAATATAAGAGAGTTTAGGTTCAAAACGTCTTTGATCTAGATTATAATTACGAGCCACAAAATTTTCATTGATACTTTCATTGATTTCTAAACTCGATTCGAAATTAATCAACCAACTAGTAGCAAATTTATGATTAAACTGAAGTTGATGACTTTGCAATTTATTTTCCTGAAATCCTACAGATAATACCGATCGATTTGTATTGTTTAGAAACGTGTAAGAAGTTGTGTAATTCTGCTTTCCTCGGTTATAAAACAAGACATTTCTTACGCTTTTATTAAGTGCAAGCTGATTTTCATCATCAGTTGAAAACGGATTCAAATCAAAAGTATTACCTTCTCTTTCATCCTTTCTATCAATTAAATATGACGTTTGATTATAAAAATGCGACAAGAATTTCTTAGTTTTATGTTCTGAGCCTGACCATTGTTGTGGATTAATCGTTAAGGTCTGACTCAACCTATTTTGATGCGTTCTCACAAAAACCTGATTAGGCAGTAGCACA
Source organism: Psychroserpens mesophilus (assembly GCF_000826645.1). GTDB lineage: Bacteria > Bacteroidota > Bacteroidia > Flavobacteriales > Flavobacteriaceae > Psychroserpens > Psychroserpens mesophilus. Next base: position 105,291 of record NZ_JXJP01000001.1, on the reverse strand, counting down.
CGAATAAAGCTTCCTTCGTCAACAAATTGCGCCAATTCAAATTCGTCGAGCTCCTGAACACCATTGTTATTGTAATCAATCCATGTGTAAGCTCCTTGACCTGGCTCCACTTCTACATAGGTAAAATCTTGTCGAGGAAGTGTTCCTGAATTCGTTTCAAAAACAGTATTCCAAATAATTAAATTATTAAATAGCTTCTGATTAAAATTCAATCTTGAATTTAAGGACTGATCATCTTCCAAACTTTGGTCCTCTTGCTTCAACCGTCTGTAATTTGCAAAAATAGCCAAGTCTGTATTTTGGTTTTTGATGATTCGAGATTTAAGATAATAAGTGTTTGAGCTGTTCACTTTTTCAATGCGATTCATTCGTAAACTGTCATTCACTCGTCGTTTATAACCAACTTCTACAAAAACTTTGGTACTATCTCCTATTCCTGTAAAAACCTCGTAGGATGTAAATCGCTGACTTAAATTCGTTAACGAATCATTGGACTTAAGCCGTTGCTCATTATCTTCCATAGCGAGTTTTGTGCCAACCCATTGCTTTTTAAAATTATAAACCACACGATTAAAAGAACGCAAAAATGTAGATTGTGAAGTACTGCTATTATTAGTCAGATAACTTGACGTTGTATAAACATTAAATTGTTTTAACCTAAGATTTGCCAGAAGATTATGACGATTCCCGTTAAAGTTTTCAGAGTAATTGAGATGTTCAAATTTATAATTGGCGATTCCTTTTTCTGGATGAAATACTTCTACACCTGAAGACAATAAACTTTGATTTCCGAGTGGATCTTCTAAATTCCAATCTCGATTAAATTCAGGTCTGTAGAGACGTTGAATGGTTCTGAAATCTTTCTGAATAATATCGGCATCAGCATAGGCATTCAAATTCCATAAGCTATCGGTTTTTACAACTTGCTGTCTAAGCGTTAGTTTTCCAGCAAAACCATCATTATTGGCATCATCAAGATCTGAAAACAAATTCAAATCATTTCTACTTCCAGCAAATTCGAATAAAATATCAGTTTTTTCCGTAGGCTTATAAGTTCCATTAACGACAGCAACCTGCAATTTTACTGGAGCAATTAATTGTACAATAGGTTCATAACTTCCTTGAGGCACACCACCTACAGGAGGAACATATTCAAAGATATTGCTAATGGCATTACTGTTTACAATGATATAATTTCCTTGATTGATACCGACTTGCGTAAAGCGAACACTAAACAATTCATCTTCAGGATTGTTTGAAAATACAAAGATTTCTTCGCCTCCAACAATCTCTTTCCGATATAAAATACGATTTTCATTAAACGCTTCAGAAACCTCTGAAGGCGCAACCATCAGAGACTGATTATCGCCTGCCTGAGCAAGAACATCTACTTGTTCTGAGGACAAATTTTGCTGCAAGGGCTGATTTTTTGAATCGACTTCAGAATATACAGAAACACCTAATTTAAGCTTTTCAGTTTCATAATTTCCGCCTCCAAAAACAGTAAAACGGGAAAAATTTCGTTCACTAAACTGGTAATCAACAGTAATACGCATTTCGGACGTAATCGGAAACGTGGAGTTAAAAATAATTTCACCAGCATTATAATCGATGATATAATCTTTATTCTCACCTCGTTCGATAGCAATTCCGTTGACATAAACTGTTTCACTTCCAGAGACAATTAAAACAAATAATTCACTATTTGGTCCTCGTAACTTATAAGGTCCTTGATTGCCTTCCTGAGCCGTAAACTGACTACTTGTAAACTGACCTCGAACCAAAGCTCCAGAAGCAAACACATTGGTTTGTGAATCTTCTTTATCAAAATCTACATTCACAAACAAACCTTGAACTCGTTTAGTGAATGCCGCGAAATAACTATTATCGTTTATGAGATCAATATCACCTGCTCTAATATTCCAAGTATCACTGAAAAGCTCGATAAATACCTGATCAAATTCATCTAATCGTTGTGAGTAACCACTTTCCTGTAAGGGAATATTAGCATCTTGAATGGATGCTCTCAACGACACTTTATCACTTAACTTTCCGGAGATTTGCAAATCCAATTCACTATTTAAAACAGAATTCTGATTATTCCCAATCGTAACACCACGAGAAATACTTCCTGAAGTGGTCAAACCATCAAATGGCAAAAACGAACGTTGTACATTAGATTGATTTAACTTGTATAAACGCTGAAGGTTGTCTGTGTTTTCAACTATAATTCGTTCATCCAACTGAAAATACTTTCGAGTCATAAAATCTGGATACCTCAAATAGTCAATAACAATTGAGTCTGTTTCAATCGGTTTTTTAAATGTTAATAAGGCTTTTGAAAAATCAATGTGATAATATGACGAATCAATAATGGTATTATCCTTTCGCCTCAACTTAAAACTGCTGGTATTAATGCTTACAGTATCAATTTTTATGGAATCTTTAACCGCTACTTTTTTTGTTCTGTAATTAGAGATTGGCTCTTGCGCAAACGCAGAACAACCTATAATAAAACAGATGAAAGAAATAGCAATTTTCATGTACAGTATAAACTTCTAAAGACAGAAATTATTTTATGGTTAAAAGCTCCTTAAAATAATAGTGTAAAAGTACAGTATTATTTAATTTAGGGCGATAATAGCATTAAACATAAAATATCTAATAAATTTATATCATGAAAATAGCATCTTATAACGTCAATGGCATCAGAGCAGCAATGAATAAAGGTTTTATCGACTGGCTTAAAAATGCAAATCCAGATGTAATTTGCTTGCAGGAAATTAAAGCCATGAAAGAGCAAGTTGATATAGAAGCTATTGAAAATGCTGGTTATAAATACAACTATTGGTTTAGTGCACAAAAAAAAGGGTATAGTGGAGTTGCTATATTAAGTAAAACTGAACCCAATCATGTGGAATATGGAACAGGCATTGAATCGATGGATTTTGAAGGTCGAAATCTAAGAGCAGACTTTGATGGTTTATCTGTAATGAGCATGTACTTGCCATCTGGCACAAATGATGATCGGCTAGCTCATAAATTTGAATATATGAATATGATTCATCAGTATTTAAATGAATTAAGAATTGAAGTTCCAAATCTGGTAGTTCTTGGTGATTATAACATTTGTCATGAAGAAATTGATATTCATAATCCGAAAATGAAAGGCGTTTCAGGATTTTTACCTGAAGAACGAGAATGGCTTGGAAACTTTATAGATAGTGGATTTATTGATTCATTTAGATATTTACATCCTGAAAAACAAGAATATAGCTGGTGGAGTTACAGAGCAAATGCCAGAGCAAATAACAAAGGCTGGCGATTAGATTACGGAATGGTCAGTGAACCATTACAAGAAAATATCAAACGAAGCGTTATTCTTTCGGAAGCTGTCCACAGTGATCATTGTCCGATTTTAATTGAAATAGATTCGGAGTAAACTGTATTCAGTCTTCAGTTAGCAGCTAAAAAATTATGAATAAAAAGCGTAGTAATTTTACTTAATGTAACACCTTTACAACACATAACAATACAAATAAACAATAATCAAATCAACAACTAAATATCAAAACCTATGTTTAAAAAATTGTCATTAATAGCACTGACTTTAATTCTTACAACCTCATGTGTTTCTAAAAAAATCTATACAGATTTAGAAAATAAATATGCGGACTTAAAAAAGGAAAATCGCAAACTTTCAAATAGCAATAAAGATTTAGAGAATGCCTTAAATAAAGCTGAAAATGATTTGGCAAAGCTTCAGAAGGATTATGAAAATACGCTAGCACAACGCAACAAATTACAAGCAGATTACGATGCTACCAAAGCAAATCTAGATAACTTAAATGCATCGTATAATGCTCTCGAAGAAAACAGTTCTGCTTCAATTGCTCAAAACGCTAAGAGAAATCGTGAATTACTAGCTCAGCTAGAGGCAAAAGAACAAGCCTTAATTGCAGAAAATGCTAGACTTGACAAATTGAAACAAGAACTTGAAGCACGATCGCAACGTGTCGCTGAACTTGAAAGTGTTATTGCGTCTAAAGATGCAGCCATGACAAAACTTAAAAATGCCATTTCAAAAGCCTTAACCAATTTTGAGGGCAATGGACTAACCGTTGAACAACGTGATGGAAAAGTCTATGTGTCTATGGAAAACAAATTATTGTTTGAATCTGGAAGCTGGGCAGTAGGTTCAAAAGGAAAACAAGCCGTAAAACAATTAGGTGAAGTACTTGCTGAAAATCCAGAAATCGCCATTCTAATTGAAGGTCATACAGATAATGTTCCGTATAAAGGAAACGAGCAATTAAGCGGCAACTGGGATTTATCAGCGAAGCGAGCAACGGCAATCGTTACTATTTTGAGAGAAAATTCAAATATTAATCCAGAAAATTTAACAGCTGCTGGACGTGGTGAATTTGCTCCAATTGCAAATAATGAAACTGCTCAAGGTAAAGCCCAAAACCGTCGTATTGAAGTGATATTGACTCCTAAACTAGATGAGATTTCTAAACTTTTGAATGAGTTATAAGATAAAACCTTAACATAGATTTAGACCTTTCCGTTTTTATAAAGCTGAAAGGTCTTCTTATCTTTACCCTTTTATAAACAAATTCTAAAATGCGCTATACAACACTACCAAAAACAGATATAAAAGTCAGTAAAATATGTTTAGGCACAATGACTTGGGGAAATCAAAATACGCAAGAGGAAGGTTTTGCTCAAATGGATTTAGCCTTAGACAAAGGGGTTAATTTCTTCGATTGTGCTGAATTGTATCCTGTTCCTGCTACTGCCGAACGCTATGCAGATACCGAACGCATCATTGGAAACTGGTTTGAAAAAACAGGGAATAGAGACAAAGTCGTCTTAGCTACAAAAATTGCTGGTACTGGAGACTATACAGCTCATATTAGAACGACTGGATTTAGCAAAGATGCACTCAACGAAGCTGTAAATAATAGTTTAAAGCGTTTAAAAACAGATTACATTGATTTGTATCAATTGCACTGGCCAGAACGTGATACCAACACCTTTGGCGTTAGAGATTATAAGCATAATCCAGATGATACATGGACCGATAATTTTAACGAAATTCTTCACAATTTAGACGAAATTATTAAATCTGGAAAAATTCGTCAGGTTGGTATTTCCAATGAGAAAGCTTGGGGAACGATGCGATATTTAGAAGAATCCAATGCTCATGGGTTACCAAGAATGGTCACCATTCAAAATGCATATTCTTTATTAAACAGAGTGTTTGAAGGTGATATGGCTGAAGTTGCGATTCGTGAAGAAATTGGTTTGTTAGCTTATTCTCCAATGGCATTTGGTGTGCTTTCCGGAAAATATGTAAAAGGTACTGAAGGCGATAATGCCAGATTAAAACTCTTCCCTAGATTTGCAAGATATAGCGGAAAGAATGCTACGGAAGCAACAAAACGTTACTTACAGATTGCTGAAGATAACAATATGTCTTTAGCTCAAATGTCATTAGCTTTTGTAACCGACAGACCATTTATGACCAGTAATATAATTGGCGCAACGTCTTTGGAGCAATTAGAAGAAAACATTGAGAGTATTAACATTAGATTAAGTGACGACGTTATGAATGCCATTAATGAAGTTCATGCTGATATTCCTAATCCTGCGCCTTAAGATTGTTATTATTTAGAGCAATAGCGAAGTATCTCTACATTTTTATAAAAACTATTAAAAACAAAAACCCCTTTCACGTCATGCGAAAGGGGTTTTTAGATATTATTTGATTTCCTTACCATCTTTATCAATAAAATGGTATTCAAGATATGTGTAAGCATCTCTAGGTAAAACTTTTACCCATTTTTTGTGTTCCATAAACCATTTAGAACGTACTGATGGAAACCCTTTGGTTATAAAGGCTGCTATAAATGGATGCGCATTTAAGGTTATCTTTTTATAGTCTTTTTTGATGAGTCTCTCTAGGTCTTGAGTAATTCTTTGAATCACCTTAATTGGCGCTTCAATTTCTTCACCAGCAACACCATTTGGATTGTCTTCTTTTGTTTTAATATTGCGTTCTGGGCGAACACGTTGCCTGGTAATTTGTATTAAACCAAACTTACTAGGTGGCAAAATCTTATGTTTTGCTTTATCATCATTCATTTCGTCACGAAGATGATTGTACAATTTTTTTCGATTCTCTGCTTTTCCCATGTCAATAAAATCGACGACAATAATTCCTCCCATATCACGTAAACGTAACTGACGAGCAATTTCTGAAGCAGAAATTAAATTGACTTCTAAAGCAGTGTCCTCTTGATTTTTTTCTTTGTTAGATCGGTTACCACTATTGACATCAATAACATGCATCGCTTCGGTATGTTCAATGACCAAATAGGCTCCTTTTGCCATAGAGACTGTGCGACCGAAAGATGTTTTAATTTGTCGTTCGATACCATACTTTTCATAAAGTGGTACGCCATTTTTATACATCTTCACAATTGATTCTTTAGCAGGTGCAATTTCTTGCACGTAATCTTTAATCTGTCCATAAAGCACTTCGTCATCTACTGTAATACTTGAGAATGAATCGTCAAAAATATCTCTTAAAATTGAAGAGGCTTTGTTCATTTCACTCAACACCTTACTAGGATGATGTGCTTTATTTAATTTTCTACACATTGCTGTCCATCTATTCAGCAAATTCTGTAAATCTTTGTCGAGTTCGGCAACTTTTTTGCCTTCTGCGACCGTACGAATTATAACTCCGAAACCCTTAGGTGTTATGCTTCTTACCAAACGTTTTAAACGTTCTTTTTCTTCTTTAGATTCAATCTTTTGAGAGATTGAAATACGATCAGAAAATGGCACGAGAACAATATATCGACCTGCAATAGATAACTCGCTACTAATACGAGGACCTTTGGTTGAAATAGGTTCTTTTACAATTTGTACTAAAAGAGATTGATTTGATTTTAAAACATTAGCAATGCTTCCGTTTTTATCAATATCTTTCTCAAACTGAAAATTTTTCAGTAAAAAATCGGTATGTCTACCTGCGCTTACACGTTTAACGAATTTTAAAAGAGAAGGCAATTTTGGACCTAAATCATGATAATGCAAAAACGCATCTTTTTCATAACCTACATTAACAAATGCAGCATTTAGACCAGGAACAGCTTTGCGTATTTTGGCAATAAATATATCACCAACGGCAAAGTTGTTATCATCTTCATCTTTGTGTAACTCGATAAGTTTTCCATCTTTTAATAAGGCAAAATCAACAATATCAGAACTCGATCTTATAATCAATTCTTTTTCCATGTTGTTAATTTTAATCTATTTTGATTCATTTCAAAACAGATGGATTTTATTTTGACACAGGATATTTAATCCAGCAAACTCATGCATTACGAAGGTAAACGCAATGAAAACTCATGAATTTTATATCAAAGAACGTTGTTTTTAGTTAAACTCGTCTTAACGTTTTCTATGTCCTAAAAAATGGTTCAAAATAATTTATATGTTGTTTCTTTTTTTACTCGTAGCTAAGCTATGACTTTCAAAAAGAGCCTAATCTAAACTAATTTTATCTCATTTTCGGTCAAAAACAAAAAATAAAGATGAGTTTAAATTGAAAAAGTAGTTAAAAAACTACTTTCTCAATTTATTTCTTTTTGTGACGATTAGCGCGTCTACGTTTTTTACGCTTATGCGTCGCTACCTTGTGTCTTTTTCTTTTTTTACCACTTGGCATAAATAAGTCTTTTTAAATTAATGTTTCTTTTAAATGTCTTAGTTGACCTCAACATTGGTCTTAACACCTTCAACAAATACTTTTGCAGGTTTAAATGCAGGAATATTATGTGCAGGTATCTTTATTGTTGTATTTTTTGAAATGTTACGTCCAGTTTTTTCTGCTCTAGTTTTAACGATAAAACTTCCAAAACCTCTTAAATATACGTTATCTCCTCCTTCTAAAGATGATTTAACTTCTTCCATAAACGTTTCAACTGTTGCTTGAACATCTCCTTTTTCAATTCCTAATTTATCAGAAATTTTAGCTACTATATCAGCTTTTGTCATTGTTATTAATTTTTAGGGTTATCTATTAATTATAAGGGATGCAAATATAGGTAATTTAATTTCAATATTTCAAGCGTAATTAATTAAAATTTAACCTTATAAAGATTTATTTTTGTGGTAATTATAAAAATTCTATGGATTTTAAGAAAGTTTTAACTAATTGGTATTCAGTAAATAAGCGAGAACTCCCTTGGCGAAACACTAAAAATCCCTATTATATTTGGTTGTCTGAAATCATCATGCAACAAACTCAAATTAAGCAAGGGTTACCTTATTATGAAGCATTTGTTACCAATTATCCAACAGTTTTTGAACTTGCAAACGCTCAAGAACAAGACGTTTTAAAACTTTGGCAAGGACTAGGTTATTACTCCAGAGCTCGAAATTTACATGCATCAGCTAAATATGTTGCAGAAGTGTTAAACGGTGTATTTCCTTCTACATTTACAGAGATTATCAAACTAAAAGGAGTTGGTGATTATACAGCAAGTGCTATTGCTTCTATTTGTTTTGATGAACCTGCTGCAGTTGTTGATGGAAATGTGTATCGCGTATTATCACGTTATTTCGGAATAGATACTCCTATTAATTCCACCCAAGGCATTAAAGAATTTAAAATTCTTGCCACCACTTTAATAGATACTGAACATCCTGGTGACTATAATCAGGCATTAATGGAATTTGGAGCCACCCAATGCAAGCCCAAAAATCCCTATTGTATTGTTTGTCCGTTAAAAGATAGTTGTGTTGCGCTTCAAAAAGGACAAGTTGATAAGCTTCCAGTAAAATTGAAAACAACTAAAGTCTCCAAAAAGCATTTTAATTTTTTGGTACTTCTGTCTTCTGATCAAACTACACTTTTTGAACAAAGAACTACCAATGGTATTTGGCGCAACTTGTATCAGTTTCCATTAATTGAAACAGCATCAGAACTTTCTTCAGAACACTTTAAGGCACATCCGAAAATCAAATCCTATTTCAAAGATTTACAATTTGAATACAGTCTTTATAATACAAAAGCGTTAATACACAAACTCTCGCATCAACATTTACACACAAAATTCTGGATTGTTGAAATTGATAAACTCCCCAAAAAAGGCATTCCAATTTCAGAATTAAAAACCTACCCAACGTCAATTTTGATTAGCAATTTCATTGAAGAATTTAATTTTACCTATTAAAGAACTCACAATTTTTTCATACTTTTAATACTACCATTACAAATTGTTTAATTTTGTAATCTTAAAGTACAAATAACTATGTCAGGAACATTAAATAAAGTGATGCTAATTGGGCATTTAGGTGATGAAGTGAAAATGCATTATTTTGATGGTGGAAACTGTGTTGGCCGTTTTCCTTTAGCAACTAATGAAACCTACACGAATAAACAAACTAATGAACGTATTACCAATACAGAGTGGCACAATATTGTGGTAAGAAATAAAGCCGCTGAAATTTGCGAAAAATACCTTACTAAAGGTGATAAAGTATATATTGAAGGGCGTTTGAAGACCAGAAAATGGCAGGACGATAAAGGAAATGATCGCTATTCTACTGAAATACAGTGTACTGATTTCATGTTTTTATCAAATAAAAATGAAGATTCTGGAAATGCCTCAAGTCAGCAACCTGAGGCTAACCAAGCTACAAGAGAAACCACATCGCAGCCAACTGCTGAGGATAATGATGATTTACCATTTTAAACATTAAAACGCACTATTTTGGATCCTGAACCCTCGTGTTTCATATTTTTTTTAATTTCTGTAAACTCAGCGTTTATTTCTGGGTTGTTATTGCTTATTATATTACTGTTTTGTTCTGCATTGATTTCTGGTGTTGAAGTGGCCATGTTTTCATTAACAAAGTCTGATATTGACCAAGGCTTAGAAGAACAACCCAAAGCATTTTCAATTATCTCTAAGCTTTTAGAACGACCAAAGAAATTACTGGCTACTATATTGGTTGCGAACAATTTCATTAACATTGGCATTGTGATATTGTTTGCCTATTTAGGAGAAACACTGTTTCAAACTGTTGAGATCGCCTGGATGAGATTTCTTCTAGAAGTAGTGGTTATCACCTTTTTAATTTTATTATTTGGTGAAATTATTCCTAAAATTTATGCGAGTAGAAATCGAGTGAAATTTGCTGTATTTATGGCTATCCCGTTGCGTGTGCTAGATGTTGTTTTTTCTCCAGTAAGTCTCCCAATGCGATTTGTAACTCTGACCATTCACAACAATTTGGGAAAACAAAAATCTAATCTAAGTGTCGATCAATTATCACAAGCTTTAGAATTGACCTCTAATAGTGACACAACCATTGAAGAACATAAAATTTTACAAGGAATTGTTTCATTTGGCAATACTGATACAAAACAAGTCATGCGACCAAGAATGGACATTTTCGCCTTAAATGAAGCCCAAAAATTTAGTGAAATTACGCACGAAATAACTAAGAATGGCTATTCCAGAATTCCTGTTTATAAAGATAATATTGATACGGTTACTGGTATTTTATATGTAAAAGATTTATTGCCTCATATTGATCGGAAAGAGTTTGAGTGGACTAGCTTACTTCGCGAACCGTTTTTTGTTCCTGAAAATAAAAAGCTAGATGATTTAATGGTTGAATTTCAAGACAAAAAAGTACACTTAGCCGTTGTGGTCGATGAATATGGTGGAACTTCTGGTCTGGTATCACTTGAAGATGTTATTGAAGAAATAGTTGGTGATATCAGTGATGAGTTTGATGATGACGATGTGATTTATACTAAAATAGACGATAATAATTTTACATTTGAAGGTAAAACTACACTTAAAGATTTTTATAAAATTATTGACATTGAGAACGAATCTGTTTTTGAAGATCACAAGGGCGAGGCTGAGACCTTGGCTGGTTTTGTATTAGAAATCTCTGGAATTTTTCCCAGATTAAAAAGTAAAATAAATTTTAAGAATTACGTTTTTACTATTGAAGCTATTGATAAAAAACGCATTAAAGACATTAAATTTACCATTTTAAAGCAATAGTATATTGTACCATTAATTTGGTTTGATTTGTATGAATTAACTATGAGAAAATTACTTTTATTAAGCATTGTGATATCCTGTATTGCTTGTGGCAGTGATCCTGTTCCAAAACCCAAAGCGATGTTACGACTTGAGTATCCACAACCATCTTATAAAAAAGTAGATATTCCTTTACCTTTCACCTTTGAAAAAAACGAATTAGCAAACCCAATTTCTAACATCAGATTAGATGGTGTGAATAACCTTTATGGCGTTGATATCAACTACCCTAAACTTAAAGGAACAGTTTATTTAACTTATAAAAAAGTTGAAAACAATAACCTTACCGATCTATTGAGAGATGCTCAAAATTTAACACAAAAGCACACTGTAAAAGCTGATGAAATTGAAGGCGATATTTATGAAAATCCTAAAAACAAAGTTTTCGGAATGTTTTATGAAGTTGGTGGCAATGCAGCTTCACAATCTCAGTTTTACGTAACCGATAGCATCAATCATTTCCTTGTTGGATCTCTTTATTTTTATGCAAAACCCAATTACGATTCTATATATCCAGCTGCTGTTTATCTAAAAAATGACATCAAGCATATCATGGAAACGATAGCATGGAAAGAGTAGCCTAAATTATTAATCACATCTACTTTTAGCTTGTCATTCAGAGGAAAAATCAGGTACAATCTTTTTAGGATCGAGATTTCTCGTCACGCGTTCTGTCAACATAATAACGTGTTGATTACGAACCTAAACTGGTAGCTGAAATTCTAAATAACAGGTCAAATTCAGATTATTTGACGCTTTTATAATAATCTAATAATTGTTGTGTTGATGCATCATGTGCGCCAGTAATGTTATTACTTTCAATTTCTTTTAATATGGTAGTCGCTAATTGTTTTCCAAGTTCAACTCCAAATTGGTCGTAGCTAAAAATATTCCAGATAATACCTTGAACAAAAATTTTATGTTCGTACATCGCTATTAGCTTCCCTAAACTCTCTGGTGTTAATTGATTGATTAAAAACGTCGTGGTAGGTTTATTGCCTTCAAATACTTTGAATGGTGTTAACGATTTTATTTGATCTTCTGAAAGTCCTTGCGCTTTTAATTCCTGTATCACTTCAGTTTCAGTTTTTCCATTCATTAGGGCTTCCGTTTGCGCAAAAAAGTTAGACATTAATTTATCCTGATGATCTTGATTACCATGTAAAGATTTAGCAAATCCGATGAATTCTGCCGGAATTAGTTTAGTACCTTGATGAATTAACTGAAAGAATGCATGTTGTGAATTAGTTCCTGGTTCGCCCCAAATAATTGTTCCAGTTTGATAGTTTATTTTGTCTCCGTTACGATCAACACTTTTACCATTACTTTCCATAATACCTTGTTGAAGATACGTAGCAAATTGATTTAAGTATTGCGAATAAGGAATGACAGCTTCAGATTCTGCATGAAAAAAGTTGTTATACCAAACACTCAAAAGCCCAGTAATAACAGGAATATTTTTATCGAATTCTGCTGTTTTGAAATGTGAATCCATTTTGTTAGCACCTAAGAGCAACTTGTCAAAATTCTCATAGCCAACTGCTAAACTTATTGATAAACCAACAGCACTCCAAAGCGAGAATCGTCCACCCACCCAATTCCACATAGGAAAAATATTAGCTTCATCAATACCAAAGTCTTTTACTTTTTCAATATTTGTTGAAACTGCAACAAAATGTTTTGAAACAGCTTCTTTAGGAGCATGTTTTAAAAACCATGATCTTATCGTATTCGCATTAGATAATGTTTCTTGTGTTGTAAATGTTTTTGAAACGATTACAAAAAGTGTTGTTTCAGGATTTAAATTTTTGATGACTTCATTAACATGATCTCCGTCAACATTACTTACAAAATGCGTTGTTAGCTGATTTTTATAAAAGGCTAAAGCATCTACTACCATAGCTGGTCCTAAATCTGAACCTCCAATTCCTATATTGACAACATCAGTAAACGCTTGTCCTGTGTAACTTTGTAACTCTCCGTGAATAACTTTATTTGAGAAATTTTTAATTTTATGTTTTACCTCAAAAATTTCTGGCATTACATTTTCACCATTAACCAAAACGCTGGACTTTTCAGGACATCGTAAAGCTGTATGTAGCACTTCTCGTCCTTCAGTTTTATTGATGACATCACCATTAAAATATTTATCCATGGCATCTTTTAAATCGACTTCATTAGCCAATTCAATAAGTAAGTCTAGTGTTTCATTAGAGATACGATGCTTAGAAAAATCTACATAAAAATCGTCCCATCGAATCGTCATCTCATTTACTCTATTGGAATGATTCTCAAATAATTCATTAAGATGCTTGTCTTCAATGGTTTTAAAATGTGCTTGTAATTTACTCCAAGCCTTTGTATTTGTTGGGTTGATGGTTTTTAATGCCATTATTGAATTTTGGATGTTAGTACGTTTTCTTCGGTTGAAATTTCAATAGTTTGATCTTCAAATTGAATTTGATCTAAATGAGATTTTAATGGTTTTATAAAATCTATGTATTGTGTTTTTAAAGAATCAGGAATAGATTCGGCTGCTGGTAATTTTTCCTTAAAAGGATCAACCTGTTTTCCGTTTTTCCAAAAGCGATAACAAACATGTGGTCCACCTGTATTTCCTGTCATTCCGACCCAGCCAATCACATCACCTTGTTTAACAAACTCGCCTTTTTTAACCTTTTGCTTTTGCATATGGAGGTATTGTGTACTGTAGGTTCCATTATGTTTGATTTTCACGTATTTTCCATTACCTCCTCGACGTGTGGATTCGGTAACAGTTCCATTTGCCGTTGCTAAAATTGGAGTTCCAATAGGAGCTGCAAAATCGGTCCCTTTATGTGGACGTAATTTGTAACCATAATACGCAATACGTCGATTCAAATTATAGCGGGATGAAATTCGGCTAAACTGAACAGGTGCTTTCAAAAATGTACGTCTTAAACTTTTGGTGTTTTCATCAAAATAATCGGCAATATTTTTTGTGCTATCTACCATAAAATTAAAGGCATAAAAGGACTCATCTTTATGTTGAAAATATGCAGCATCTATACTTTCAATTCCTGCGTAGATAGAATCTTCAATAAAACGTTGTTTGTAAATAATCTTAAATCGATCGCCTTTTTGAAGTCGGAAGAAATCGATAGTCCACGCATAAATATCACTCATATCATTAATAAGTTGATATGGCAGCCCTTGAGATTCCATGGTTTCAGACAAATTGTTCATTACAATTCCTGACGCTTCTTTTTGAACTAAACTGATAGGTTTTTTCCCTTTATAAGCTTCAATGGAATCGGTAAACTTTATAACGACATAATCGATGCTGTTAGGTTGATAAATAAAACATTCTGGAGTTTGTAATGAGTCATTTGTACATAAAAGCGTATAGGGTTTACCTACTTGTAGTTTTCTAATATCAAAGCTGTCTTTAGCTTTTTCAGCTATATTAAAAATCCTGGGATAACCAATATGATTGCGCTCAAGAATCTCGCCAAAACTATCACCTCTTCTTATCGTATCTCTTTTTACGATATAGTCTTCAAGAACAAACCCAAATTCTTTGACTGGTTCGGGTTCTACAAAAGTTTGTAAATCTTCAGTTTGCGTTTTCTTATCGTCTTCTTTACAAGACCAAAAACCAATACAGATAAAAAGTGCTATTAATAATTGTTTTGGTTGCATTAATTTGTGTAGTTATTAAATATTTTCGCCCCAATTTTTCAGTTCATCTTCACTCCAAAGTTCAGGAAAAAAAATACGCTTTTGGTATTTAGGATGCATGTATTTTTTCCAATCACTTCCTCCAGTCGCTTCTCCATCACCAATACCACTGTCAATGTAGTGTTTTGCAGCGTTGTAATGCGCTATTACCCATGTGATATTGACGGTGTAGTCATAATGACGCATGGCTTTTACTAAATCAGGATTTTTTTGATCTGCTTCAGGCAACTCTTTAAAACGCGACCATAAATTTTTAGTATTGTAGGTTTGCATAAAGCGAATAAAATCACCCTTGTAACGTTTTTCAAAATTTACAAGTAGCGTTGATTTTTTTCCGGTTTTGTAATCTTTTCCTGCTGCTTGCCAATACAAATGTTCGAACGCATGCTCAAATGGTGTATTTCTATCTATGGTTTTTCTAAATCTGAAATCTATAAGATTAATCAACTCTGTTGAAGCAAACTCAATCATTCGGTATTGCGCACTTTGAAATCCACTGGCTGGTGTTAAGGTATATCTAAATTTCATGTATTGTTCAACGTCCATTCCATGTTGCATAATGGTAAATGACGTGGTTAACATATCGAAATAACGACTGATACGCATGAGTTTTTTTTCAAAAAATACGACCTCTAAATCAGTCTTTTCTGCGACCTGTTGAATTTCCCAGAGAATCATCTTAAACAGAAGTTCATTTATTTGATGGTAAGCAATAAAAACCATCTCATCTGGTAGTGTTGTTCGTTGTATTTGAAGGTTTAGTAACGCATCGGTTTGAATATAATCCCAATACGTAATAGGCTTACTGTAAAGCAAGCCATATAAGTGATCATCTGTATCTTGATCTATTTTTGTGTATTTCTCTTGTATCTGTTTAACGATGTCGTCAAATTTGTGTAAATCATCCATAGAAGTTAGTCAAATTGAATCTGGAAAGAGTGTTTTAAACCTTTAAAAGCTTCTAAGTTAGCTTGCAAAGATCCCACAGCTAAATCTGCTTTAATTTTTAAAGGAATTTTATTGTCGTCTGCACTTACCCACAAGGTCAAACTCTCTTGTTCTTTAAAAACACGACCGGCCATTACATAGGGTCTAAATTTTAATGTTTTTACTTTACCAAATTCGGTTTGAATGGTTTCTCTTCCTAAAAATTTTAGTTTAAAGTTATAGTTTTCTTCATCAAAAAACATATTGAGCGTTACGATATCTCCCTCTCTAATACTTTCTGTATCATAATTATTACGCAGGTAATAAAAGGCTGAGACCATATCTTGGACATCCTTTTCAGTCGCTACTGTCTTTTGTGTTTTGTGTTTTTTATTTTCTACTAATGCTTGTTGCTTTTCATGATCAAAAGCAATTTCAATATCTTTAGTGTGACCTCCTTCATCAATTTTTCTAATAAACTTATAAGGCATTCCAGTCTCTTTGTCAATATAGCTTTCGTATCTGTCTTTTACTTTAAAGAACCACTTAATGGCTCCAGTGGTCCAACCTTTGCCAACCACGTGATAAACAGGCCTTCCATTTAAATTAGATTCTTTAACTTCGAGTGTTGCATTTCCTGCTTTCAGAAAATTACTATAACTCATTTCGAACTTGAACCATTCTCCTCCTTGAAACGCAGATTTTTCTTGTGCAAAAGCTATTTGCATTCCAAACACAAGACTTATTATAAATAGTATATTTTTCATATGATGCATAATTGTAAAGTAACTTCTAGAGTCACATATTATTCTTTACTAGGGAGAATTACAATTACTGTTCCAAAAATAAAAAAAAACTTGAGACCTTAGTAAATATACCTGTTATACTTGTGTTAGAATTTGACTAAAATTTTATTTCGAGCAAAACCGAGGAATCTTTTGTATTGTTGCTACAGAAAATTTATCGGTTTTGCTCGAAATGACACATGACATCATCAATAAAGTTTACAAGGTTCCGCGTTTAGCCTGTTCACGTTCTATAGATTCAAATAACGCTTTAAAGTTCCCTGCACCAAACCCTTGAGCTCCCATTCGTTGAATAATTTCGAAAAATAATGTTGGTCTGTCTTCAACTGGTTTCGTAAAAATTTGTAATAAATACCCTTCTTCATCGGCATCAACGAGAATTGATAACTTTTGAAGTTCTTTGATATCTTCTTTCATCATGTCCATATGAACTCCTAAACGTCTTGGAATATCATCATAATACGCTTGCGGAGGAGGAGGCAAAAATTCAACACCACGAGCTCTTAACTGAGCTACAGTTGTAATGATATCATCTGTAGCAACTGCGATATGTTGCACTCCTGAATCTTCATAAAAATCTAAGTACTCTTCAATTTGAGATTTTTTAGCAGCTTTTGCTGGTTCATTGATAGGAAATTTAATTCGGCCATTACCATTACTCATCACTTTACTCATAAGCGCAGAATATTCGGTATGGATTTGTTTATCATCGAAGGATAAGAAATTCACAAATCCCATCACATCTTCATACCATTTTACCCAAGTATTCATTTGTCCCCAACCAACATTACCAACCATATGGTCAATGTACTTTAAACCAACTGGTTCTGGATTATAATCTGACTCCCATTTCGTAAATCCAGGCATGAATGTTCCTGTATAATTTTTACGTTCTACAAACATGTGAACTGTTTCGCCATAGGTATAAATTCCGGCTCTTACGACTTCGCCGAATTCGTCTTTTTCAACGGTTGGCTCCATATATGATTTTGCACCTCTTTTTGTTGTTTCTTCATATGATTTTCTAGCATCATCTACCCAAAGCGCAACGACTTTCACTCCATCGCCATGTTTTACAATGTGATCATTAATAGGAGATTTACTATTGAGAGGTGTTGTTAAAACCAATCGGATTTTATCTTGTTTCAACACATAACTCACAGAATCTTTAGAACCTGTTTCTAACCCTTTATACGCATAGGATTGAAACCCAAATGCTGTTTTATAAAAATGTGCCGATTGTTTTGCGTTTCCTACATAGAACTCTACGTAGTCTGTTCCTAGGAGTGGTAAAAAATCTTGAGCGCCTTCAAAGATTTTTTCCAATCCGTAATTGACGCTTTTTACTTCTTTTGCCATAATAATATTGTTGATTTGTTTATTCGTTTATTTGTTATGAAGTTTTAGCCCTGATTGCAACGACATCCTTTTTTGTTTTTCTCAAAAAAGATATAGTGGAAAGCAGGAAATAGCTCCTGATTATTATTGAAAATCTACTCTAACCAAGATTTATAATACGTCTCGTCTGCTATCTTCATTGCTTCTTCAGTGACCATTAACGGTTTAAATGTATCGACCATAACGGCTAACTCTTCGGTTTTGACCTTACCAATACTGCGCTCTGTAGCTCCAGGATGCGGACCATGAGGAATGCCAGCTGGATGCAGTGAAATATGTCCTGCTTCGATATCGTTACGACTCATAAAATCGCCATCTACATAATACAACACCTCATCACTATCGATATTACTATGGTTGTAAGGTGCTGGAATACTTTCCGGATGATAGTCATACAAACGTGGTACAAAACTACAGATTACAAACGCATCCGTTTCGAAAGTTTGGTGTATAGGTGGTGGTAAATGGATTCGTCCTGTTATGGGTTCGAAGTCATGAATAGAAAACGCATAAGGGTAATTATAGCCATCATAACCTACAACATCAAAAGGATGCGACGCATAAACCATTTCAAAAATTTCGTCTTGTTTTTTTACTTTCATTAAAAAGTCACCTGACTCATTGTTGGTTTCTAATTCTTGTGGCTGACGAAAATCACGTTCACAAAATGGGGAATGTTCTAATAATTGACCAAACCAATTTCTATATCTTTTTGGTGTATACACTGGACGTCTTGATTCTACAATAAATAACCTATTATCTTCAGTATCAAAGTCTATTTTGTAGATAATTCCTCTGGGAATTACCAAATAATCTCCATATTTAAAATCGAGATTACCCAAATGTGTTCTTAATTTCCCTGTTCCTTTGTGAACAAAAATGACCTCATCAGCATCAGAGTTTTTATAGAAATACTCTTTTGTAGATTGTTTTGGTGCCGATAAAATAATCGTGCAATCACTATTCGTAAGTACCGCTTTTCTACTGTCGAGATAATCGTTTTCTGGTTGTACTTGAAATCCTCTCAATCGGTAAGATTGAATGCTGTTTTTTTTAGCAATTTTAGGTGCAACGCTGTATTGTTTTATGATCTCTTTTACTTGAGTTGGTCGTTGTTCGTGATAGGAGTTTGTTGACATTCCATCAAACCCAATGGTTCCGAAAAGTTGCTCATAATACAAGCTCCCATCTTCTTTTCTAAATTGTATATGTCGCTTATGTGGAATTTTTCCAAGCTTATGATAAAAAGGCATTTTGTTTTAATTTAAAAGTTGATGTTTTTATACATTGAAATGTATAAGCTAAAGTGTTTTAAAGATACAAAAATGCTGCTTTATTCAGGATTTCTTTTAATAAGAAATTGAAGATGAGATAATAAATCGTTGAATATGAGATTTAGCATAGTTCAAATATCGTGAAATTCTGGATATTTTAAAACCAAAATCCGATATTAAAGTACCAGATACCTTTACTGCGTTCTGGTGAATAGGAGTACTTGGCTTCAACTGGTCCTAGAAAGGTATCTATGCCATAACCGATAGCGTAACCTCTGTAGTCTGGGAGTGTGAACCACTCACCACTATCAAAAATATCATTATCTACATTAGCCCAATTACCTTCTAAGGTTACATGATGCTTTTTAAAAATTTCGTAATCGGCTGATGCAGATGCTTTGACGTAACTATTTCCAGTTAAAGAAATAAAATCGTAACCATAAAAAGGAATGAAATTATTAATAAAATTATTTCCGTAACCTCCTAAAGCAAAATCAAGTGTATTCGTAGAATTCTCTCCTAATTTAAAACCACCTTCTGTTTTTAAGTTAAATGCCAATTTATCTGAAACACTAAAGGCATAACCCATATCGGCCTTTACAATTGAAAAAGGATTAAATTCGGTATTAAATCGAGATGATAACAAATACCAGTGCATATCACCATTAAAATACACCCCTTTTTTTGGAAAATATTTATTGTCGTACATATCTAACTTTAAGGTTCCAAAAACACTTCCATAATCAGTACTTTCAAATAAGAACTCATCATTTTGATTGTTCACAGTAATGGTTTCAGACTTTATTTTAAGTCGTTTATGCTCTGCGCCAATGCTCAATGAAAAGTCTTTTCGAAATAAGGTTTGTATATATAATTGATTGGTTTGATCTTGCAGTTCAATATCAATTTTGTTCAGTTCAGAGCCAAAAGTATTGAAATCTACATTTAATAATTCAGCATTTACATTTTTGCGAAATTGATTGTATCTTGATGTAAGTCCGATACTCCAATAAAATCCTTTGTCGATAAAATATTCAAAATTATAGCGCACATTATCTCCTAAAATAATATCTAAGGACGCTACATCATTATCAAATAGTAGTCTTTTTTTAGTCAGATTAACTAACGCAGCACTTTTGTACAGATCATCATAATGCAATCCTAATTTTAAAAATGTGGTAATTTCGTTTTCTGTTAATGTGGCATAAAAGTCATATCCTTCTTTGTTTTCTGACTTTTTAAATTGATATGTAAATGCATCAAAATTATTAGTTGCGATAAGGTTATTGACGCCTCTATTAAAATCCTCATAGCTTACTTTGGTATCATCTTTAAATTTCAACTTACCTATAACGTAAGATCTTGTGTATCTTTTATTGCCTTTAATTGTAATTAAATTTATTTTAATACTATCTGTAGGCGTTTCATTACTAAGAGAACGCGTTGGATACCTTGTTTCTCGTTTAGGTAACTTATTTAAGTTTTCAATGTTTTTTAATGCTGCTTGCTTTCCGTTTTCAATAATCTTTTTACCCTCACTAAATGACACAACTGTAAAATCTTTAATGTCAGGATGAATGTATATATCTGTCATTTTAGATTTCAACTTCATATCATTAATTGTTCTAAAATTATTTATTTGAAGCAACACATCTGGAGCAGATGTTAACTCACCTCTATCTCTCAGGTCATCTTGTACGTCAACACCAATAATAACATCCATTCCTTTAGCCTTGATTTCATGTATTGGGTAGTTATTAATCACGCCTCCATCAACTAACAACTGATTATCAATCAAAACAGGTTGAAATAATGACGGAAATGCTCCACTAGCTGTTACTGCTTGCGGCAAATTCCCAGAATCTAAGACCACAGCTTCGCCATTTTCGATGTTTGTTGCAATGCAAAAAAACGGAATTGGCAATTGATCAAACTGTTCTATATCACTAACATGCAAAGTGAGTTTAGATAATAAGTTAAACACATTTTGACCTCTAGAAAGCGCTGAAGGTAGCTTAACTTTAAATTTATCAAAAGGAAGGTTTACAGCATATTTTTCGTCGTTATCGCGTTCATAAAAGGTTTTTGCAGATCTTGGTAATTCATCACTAATAACTTTATCAAAATCTAAACCTTTAAAAATAGAATCCAGTTGTTTTCCTGAATATCCAGACGCGTATAATGAGCCAATAATTGCTCCCATACTTGTACCTGCAATGTAATCGATTTTAACCCCAAGACTATCTATTACTTTTAATACACCAATATGCGCAAATCCTTTAGCTCCTCCTCCACTCAACACCAAGCCTACTTTAGGAGTTTTGGTGTCACCGTTGTCTTGCGCAAGTGATGAAAAAGATAATCCTATAACTAATATAATGATAAGAAGTTGCTTCATTTTGATTGATAATGGGCTTTTATTTTTTTTGCTTTAGAACCTCCAACGACACGCTCTAAGTCTTTTTCATTAGCTTCGGCAATTCGCTTAACAGATTTGAATACTTTCATTAAAGCCACTACAGTTTGTTCTCCAATTCCTGGAATGGTTTCCAGTTCAGTAGTTAAAGCGTTTTTACTTCGCCTGTTTCTATGATGCTCAATTCCGAAGCGATGTGCTTCATTTCTTAGCTGTTGAATTATCTTAAGCGTTTCACTTTTCTTGTCTAAATATAAAGGAATTGGATCATCTGGATAAAATAACTCTTCCAAACGCTTCGCAATTCCGATGATTGCAATTTTATTCCGAAGATTTAAAGCATCCAAGCTTTTTAAAGCCGAAGACAGCTGTCCTTTACCTCCATCAATAATAATTAACTGCGGTAATGGTTGTTCTTCATCCAGTAAGCGTTTATATCTTCTGTAAACCACTTCTTCCATAGATGCGAAATCATCTGGACCTTCAACGGTTTTAATATTGAAATGACGATAGTCCTTTTTGCTTGGTTTTCCATCTTTAAAAACTACACAAGCTGCGACAGGATGTGTACCCTGAATGTTTGAATTATCGAAACATTCTATATGTCGAGGTTCTTCAGAAAGTCGTAAATCTTGTTTCATTTGAGCCATAATTCGATTGGCATGACGATCTGGATCTACAATTTTCACTTGTTTAAAGCGTTCTAATCTATAATATTTGGCGTTTCGAAGTGATAAGTCTAAAATTCTTTTTTTATCGCCTAACTTCGGAATTGTTACTTTGAGGTCTTCTCCTAAATCTACCTTAAAAGGCACATAAATTTCTTTAGAATTTGACGTGAAACGTTGTCTGATTTCAGTAATCGCTAATTCCAGCAATTGCTTATCAGTTTCGTCAAGTTTCTTTTTTATTTCAAGGGTATGCGACCTGATAATGCTTCCGTAGGACAATTGTAAAAAGTTCACATAACCAAAACCTTCGTCACTTGTAATTGAAAACACGTCAACATTACTAATCTTAGGGTTTACAATAGTAGATTTAGCCTGATAATTTTCAAGAATTTCAATCTTATCTTTAATACGTTGAGCGTCTTCAAAATGCATGTCCTGAGCTAATTGCTTCATCTGGGTTTTAAATTGTGACAACGAATCTTTAAAATTCCCTTTAATAATTTCTCTTATAGCTGTAATTTGGCGATTGTATTCATCTTCGCTTTGCAAGTCTTCGCATGGTCCTTTGCAATTCCCTAAATGATATTCAAGGCACACTCTGTATTTCCCAGATTGTATTTTTTCTTCGGAAAGATTAAAATTACAAGTTCTGAGAGGGTAAAGTCCTTTAATTAAATCCAGTAAAGTATGAACTGTTTTCATGCTTGTATAGGGCCCGAAATATTCTGAACCATCCTTAAACACACGTCTGGTAGGAAACACTCTTGGGAAGCGTTCTTTCTTAATACAAATCCAAGGATACGATTTGTCGTCTTTTAACATGACATTGTATCGAGGTTGGTATTTTTTTATCAGATTATTCTCAAGTAATAGTGCGTCTTTTTCTGTCTCTACAACAATGTGTTTAATAGTCGCAATTTTTTTTACAAGTACTCTGGTTTTACCATTCTCGTGTGTTTTTGTAAAATAGGAACTGACTCTTTTCTTGATGTTTTTAGCTTTACCAACATAAATTAATTTATCATCAGCATCATAATACTGGTAAACTCCAGGCTGTTGTGGCAAGGTTTTTATTTGTAATTCTAATGTGGGAATTTCCATTATTTCAAAGTTAGCATTTAGTATTTAATAGCTTCTTTATTTGATTAAAAAAATTGTCATAAAATTTCTTTTTTCTAATTCTCAATTGTTTACATTGCGCCTCTTTTTTAAAAACATAAATGACAAAAAAAATCATTGGACGAGTTGATATTGTTGACTTTCCTAAATTGAACTTAAAACAGGTTGCAGTAAAAATTGATACAGGTGCATATACCTCAGCAATTCACTGTTCTAATATCACAGAAAAAGACAATAAACTGATTTGTACTTTTGAAAGCAAAGGCCATCCAAACTTTAAAAGCGAAGATGTTATTTTTGAAAATTACACATTTACAGATGTAAAAAGCAGCAATGGGTATAAGGAAAATCGCTATAAAATTAAAACTGAAGTCATATTCTTTGGTAAAACTTATAAGATTAACTTAACTTTAAGCACTAGAGACGATATGAAATTTCCCGTATTAATCGGACGTCAGTTTTTAAGTAATAAATTTTTAGTAGACGTTAATATGGAAAACGTTTCTTTTAACAGCACACACGAATGAACATAGTCATTTTATCAAGGAATCCCCATTTATATTCAACTCAGCGTTTGGTTGAAGAAGGCAAATCAAGAGGTCATGAAGTAGAAGTTATCGACCCTCTTAAGTGTGATATTATTATTGAGAAAGAAAAACCAACCATCTACTATAAAGATCGCTATTTAGATTATGTCGATGCCATCATTCCTCGTATTGGATCCTCAGTAACCTTTTATGGTTGCGCAGTCGTTAGACAATTTGAAATGATGGGTGTTTTTACAATAGTAACTTCAGATGCCATTCAACGTTCAAGAGATAAATTAAGGAGTTTACAACGCCTGAGTAAAGCAGGAATTGGTATGCCAAAAACAGTGTTTACCAATTACTCTCGTGATGTTGAAGAAGTGATTGAGCATGTTGGAGGAACGCCTGTAATTATTAAACTTCTAGAAGGCACACAAGGTTTAGGTGTTGTTTTAGCCGAAACTAAAAATGCTGCAGAATCTGTACTTGAAGCCTTCAACGGACTTCAAGCGCGTGTCATTGTACAGGAATTTATTAAAGAAGCTAAAGGTGCAGATATTCGAGCTTTAATAGTTGACGGACAAGTGGTTGGTGCCATGAAGCGACAAGGAAAAGAAGGCGAGTTTCGATCTAACTTACATCGAGGAGGAAGTGCTAATATTATAAAACTGGATAGTGACGAATTAAAACTGGCAATGAACGCTTCTAAAGCATTAAAACTTCCTGTTTGTGGTGTTGACATGTTACAATCTGCACGTGGACCTTTACTTTTAGAAGTCAATTCAACTCCAGGTCTAGAAGGCATTGAAGGTGCAACAGGGAAAAATATAGCAAGAGCAATTATCACATTTATTGAACGAAACCGCACATAGATGAGTGCTAAAGATGTCTTAGAAATTTTAGGTGAAAAAGTTGCTCTGGGAAAAAGTGCAACTGTAAGTTTTAATGTTGCTAAGCTTCATACGCAAAATACAATTGATGTTCCCATTATTATAGAACGCTCAAAAAAACCTGGTCCAACAGTTTTAATTACAGCTGGTATTCATGGCGACGAAGTTAATGGTGTAGAAATCGTAAGACAACTTATTGCTAAAGGTATTAACAAACCTAAAAAAGGCACTATTATTTGTGTGCCAGTTATAAATGTATTCGGATTTATTCATTTAGATCGCGAATTTCCTGATGGTCGTGATTTGAATCGCGTGTTTCCTGGCATAAAAGGTGGATCTTTAGCGAGTCGAGTGGCCTTTAAATTGGTGACAGAAGTTTTACCTCATGCCGATTTGGTTATGGATTTTCATACTGGAGGAGCAGATCGTTTTAATGCAGCACAAGTACGCATTATAAAAGGCGAGAAAAACCTAAAAGAACTCGCTAAAATTTTTGGTGCTCCCTTTGTATTGTACTCTAAAAACCTCAATAAATCATTCAGAAAAACTTGTTATAGACTTGGCATTCCCATATTACTTTTTGAAGGAGGAAAATCGTTTAATATTGATACTAATATCACCAATACAGGAGTCAATGGCGCAAAACGAATATTACATCACTTAGGAATGCTTAATAGTAAATTTAAAGTGTCGCAACCCAAAAAACCCTGTGTTTTTATTTCTGAAAGTAAATGGATTCGTGCCAGTTATTCTGGAATGTTTAAATCTACAGTACGTATTAATTCATATGTCACTAAAGGCGATGTTATTGGAAACATTACTGATCCTTATGGAAGTTTTAATCATTTTGTAAAAGCACCAAACGGTGGTTACATCTTTAATATTAACGAATCTCCAATCATTTATCAAGGTGATGCTATTTTTCATATTTCAACAGTTTTAAAAAATGACTAAAGCTGAATTACGAAGGACATATAAAGTATTACGCCAGCAACTTTCCGAAAATCAGGTTGAAGATTTAAGTTTAAGCATTGCAAATCAACTACTTACTTTGCCAATCTGGAATTTCAATTTTTACCATATTTTTTTATCAATCACAGAACAAAAGGAAGTGAATACTGATTACATCCTAAATATTCTCTCTGGGAAAGACAAGCACATTGTGATTTCAAAAAGCAACTTTTCAACTTTAGAAATGTCTCATTTTTTGTTGGCTGACAATACAGTAATCAAAAAAAACGCGTTACATATTCCTGAACCTATTGATGGTATTTCTATTGGTTCAAATCAAATTGAAGTTGTTTTTATTCCTTTATTAGCTTTTGACAAATCAGGACATCGCGTGGGTTACGGAAAAGGATTTTACGATAATTTTTTAAAGGATTGTAATCCGGAAACCTTAAAAATTGGCTTATCCTTTTTTGAAGCTGAAGAAGAAATTACTGATGTTTTTGAAGGTGATATACAATTAGATTATTGTGTTACACCTGAAGAGATATATAGCTTTTAATCTAAAGAAGTTTCTGTTTCTTTTACTTTTTCTTCATTATTAAATGCTCTTCTGTTGAAGAAAATTAAAATCCCAATTCCTGTGCTAATTGCCATATCTGCAATATTAAAAACAGGTTCAAAAAATGTGAAATATTGTCCGCCAAAAAACGGAATCCAATCTGGTAGAACACCACTCCATAACGGAAAATGCAACATATCTACGACCTTTCCGTGAAATACAGCATCATATCCACCTTCAACAGGCAAAAACGATGCAACTTGCCCAGCACTAGAATCAAATAAGACACCATAAAACACCGAATCGATGATATTGCCAAGTGCGCCAGCTAAAATAAGCGACACGGCAAAAATTAGTGTTTTAGACTGTTTCTCTTTAATAGATTTATTTAGCCAGTAACCAATTCCAATAACGGCTAATATTCTAAAAATTGTCAAACAAACTTTAGCAGTTCTATCGGAAATAAAGGACACAATATCACTTATTTTAGTTCCCCAAGCCATCCCTTCATTTTCTACAAATAGAATTTGAAACCATGAAAACACCTCTACACTTTCGTTGAGCGCAAAATGCGTTTTAATGTAGAGTTTAGAAACTTGATCTACTATTAAAATAATTAAAATGAGAAGCGTCGCTTTTTTTAATGACATGTTGAGTTATTACAGGTGTAAAAATAAACCTTTTATTGAGTTTACAATTTTAGGAAAAAGAAAAACGTCTTATGAGATAAGACGTTTTTTATATACAACTAATACGAAGTTATTGCATGTTTTTTGCTTCAATACTCAATGTGGCATGAGGAACGAGTTTTAAACGCTCTTTATTAATGAGTTTTCCGGTAACACGACAAACACCATAGGTTTTGTTCTCAATTCTGATAATGGCATTTTTTAAATCTCTGATGAATTTTTCCTGACGAATTGCTAATTGAGAGTTTGCTTCTTTGCTCATGGTTTCACTACCTTCTTCAAAAGCTTTGAACGTAGGTGACGTATCATCTGTTCCATTGTTATGGTCGTTCATATAAGCACTTTTGATAAGTTCTAAATCATGTTCAGCTTTTTCAATCTTATCTAATAGCAAGGCTTTAAATTCTGCTAAATCTTTGTCTGAATATCTTACTGTGTTCTCTGTTGACATGGTTTTAAATTTTTTGTATAAACAATTTGGTATTTACATCATCAAAGGCAATTTCTATACCATCTTTTAGCTGTTCTAAAATTTCTAATTCGTCGGTAAGTGTTTCCGTTTTTATGTATTCTAAATTCTTGTTTATGGCATTAATAATTTGTTCATCTTTTTGAAACTGTACGGCTATTCTATCAGTGAGTTCAAAACCAGAATCCTTACGTAAATTTTGAATTCTGTTTACTAATTCTCTAGCAATACCTTCTTTTTGCAACTCTTCAGTTATGGTAACATCTAAAGCTACTGTTAATGGGCCCGAACTTGCTACAAGCCATCCTTCAATATCTTTTGATGTAATCTCAACATCTGATTGTTCTAAAGTAATGTTTTTTCCATTAATTTCAACGTCTAAACTACCATTTTGCTCGATATTTTTGATGTCTTCAGCTGAAAAATTATTAACAGCCTGAGCTACAGCTTTCATATCGGCTCCAAAACGAGGACCTAGAACTTTGAAATTTGGTTTAATTTGTTTCACCAATATATCGGAAGCATCTTCTAAAACCTCAACTTGTTTTACATTCACTTCAGACTTTATAAGGTCTGCAACAGCTAAAATCTCTGCCTTTTGCTCTTTAGAATCAATAGGAATCATGATTTTTTGTAGTGGCTGACGTACCTTAATTTTCTCTTTAGCTCTTAACGATAAAACCAGTGAAGAAATTGTTTGCGCACTTTCCATCTTACGCTCTAAAGACTTATCAACATAAGACGCATCAAACTTTGGAAATTCAGAAAGGTGAATACTCTCAAAAGCTTCTTTTTTGGTCACTGAATTTAAATCCATATACAAACGATCCATAAAGAATGGTGCAATTGGAGCTCCTAACTTGGCAATGGTTTCCATACAAGTATATAAAGTTTGATATGCTGAAATTTTATCAGACTGATAATCGCCTTTCCAGAAACGTCTTCTGCTTAAACGCACATACCAGTTACTCAAATAATCCTGAGTAAAATCTGAAATCGCTCTAGCGGCTTTTGTTGGTTCGTATTCCGCATAATACGCATCTACCTTCTGAATTAAAGTATGTAATTCTGATAAAATCCAACGGTCAATTTCAGGTCTATCCTTCAAAGGAATATCAGCTTCAGAATAGTTGAATTTATCTAAATTGGTATATAAAGTAAAGAACGAATAGGTGTTGTATAGTGTTCCGAAGAACTTACGTTTAACCTCTTCGATACCATCCAAATCAAATTTTAAATTATCCCAAGGATTGGCATTCATAATCATGTACCATCGCGTCGCATCTGCACCATAAGTGCCTAAAGTTTCGAAAGGATCGGTTGCATTGCCTAAACGCTTCGACATTTTTTGTCCGTTTTTATCTAATACCAAACCGTTAGACACGACATTTTTATAGGCTACAGAATCGAAAACCATCGTTGCAATGGCATGTAAAGTATAAAACCATCCACGTGTTTGATCAACACCTTCAGCTATAAAGTCGGCAGGAAACGATTTTCCTTCATCAATAAGTTCCTTGTTTTCAAAAGGATAATGCCATTGTGCATAAGGCATCGAACCAGAATCGAACCACACATCAATTAAATCGCTTTCACGCTTCATTGGCTGACCGTTTGGTGACACCAAAACAATCTCATCAACGATATTTTTATGCAAATCTATTTTAGCATAGTTTTCTTCGGAATTGTTTCCGATTTCAAAACTTTGGAAAATATCAGCTTTCATTATGCCTGCCTCAACGGCACGTTGCATTTCATTTTTCAGTTCTTCAACAGAACCAATACAGATTTCCTCTTTACCATCTTCAGTTCTCCAGATTGGTAATGGAATTCCCCAATATCTTGAACGCGATAAATTCCAGTCATTTGCATTTGCTAACCAGTTTCCGAATCGACCAGTACCTGTAGATTCTGGTTTCCAGTTTATGGTTTTATTAAGCTCATGCATGCGATCTTTAACATCAGTCACTTTAATAAACCAGGAATCTAACGGATAGTATAAAATTGGCTTATCCGTTCTCCAGCAATTTGGGTAACTGTGTTTATATTTTTCAACCTTAAAGGCTTTATTTTCTTCTTTTAATTTGATAGCCAATTCAACATCAACAGAACGCTCTGGAGCTTCGCCATCATTGTAATATTCGTTTTTAACATATTTGCCAGCAAACTCACCTAATTCTGGTCTAAAGCGACCTTGTAAATCAACTAAAGGCACTAAATTTCCATTGACATCTTTAACAAGTAAAGGCGGAACTTCTGGTGTTGCCTGTTTTGCAACCAAAGCATCATCTGCTCCAAACGTTGGTGCTGTATGAACAATTCCTGTACCATCTTCAGTCGTAACGAAATCTCCTGAAATCACTCTAAACGCATGTTCAGGATTGTCGTTTGGAAGTGCATAAGGTAATAATTGCTCGTAGGTAATTCCGACTAAATCTGCGCCTTTAAACTCTTTAACAACGAAGTAAGGAATCTTTTTATCACCAGAATTGTAAGCTAACAAGTCTGACTTTTCTTCCACAAATTTGAATTTACCATCAAATTGATAATTCACTAATTTCTTAGCTAATATCACATTCATGGGTTTGAATGTGTACTGATTATAAGTTTCGACCAAGACATAATCAATCTTAGGTCCAACCGTTAAGGCAGTATTACTTGGTAAAGTCCAAGGAGTCGTCGTCCAAGCTAAAAAGTAAATATCGCCTTCATTTTGTAAAAAATCAGGTAATGAATTTTCATTTGCCTTAAACTGAGCTACAACCGTTGTATCAGTCACATCTTGATAAGTTCCAGGTTGATTCAACTCATGAGAACTTAAACCAGTTCCTGCCTTTGGTGAATATGGCTGAATGGTATACCCTTTATACAGTAAACTCTTGTCATAAATTTGTTTAAGCAACCACCAAACGCTCTCCATGTATTTAGGATCGTAAGTAATGTATGGATCCTCCATATTTACCCAATAACCCATCTTTTGAGTGAGGTCGTTCCAGACATCAGTATAACGCATCACTGCTTTCCGACATGCAGCATTGTAATCTTCAACAGAGATTGTTTTTCCGATATCTTCTTTAGTGATTCCTAATTCTTTTTCTACGCCTAATTCAATAGGCAAACCATGTGTATCCCAACCGGCTTTTCTCTTTACCTGAAACCCTTTCATGGTTTTATAGCGAGGAAAAATATCTTTTATAGCACGTGCTAAAACATGATGCACTCCTGGTAATCCATTTGCTGAAGGTGGTCCTTCAAAAAACACAAATGGCTTATTACCTTCTCTGGTAGAAATACTTTTTTCAAAGATGTTATTCGCTTCCCAATAGTTTAGAATGTCTTCTGCTACTTTTGGCAAGTCAAGTCCTTTATATTCAGGAAATTTCATCGGATAGTTTTTAGTTTGTTATTATAGACAGATGTCAACTTTAATCGTAAATAAAATGCGAAATGCAAGTATCGTTAAACCAAAGTTTTAACGCTCATAATATCATTGTTCTAATCGAGTCGCGAAATTAATGAATTTTAGGAAAATTATAGGTGTATTCTATTAAAAATGAGAAAGCATTACTGGTAATAGAGCTATGTGATTTATATCATCTATTTTGACAATAAATCAGATCTTAAAAATCACAATCACAAATATGATTAATAAAGCCACTAAGGAAATGATTCTTTTTAAGTTTTTCATGAGGCTGAAAATAATTCAATAATAATAGTATAGACGCTTACAAACACCATTATAATTATACATAATAATGCTAGTATTGAAATGACCATTTTAGCTTTGTCCATGAGAAGAATACTAGTGAATCTCACAGTTTAGACACAAAAATGAGAACGAAGTCACATGACCTGCAATTAGATAGGTTTTTCTGAGATTTGACTAATAAAAAAAGCAAACATTTGAATGTTTGCTTTTTAAAATCTGCTATTAGATATTTGGGATTAAAGGTTAGCTAGTTAGATTACAAACGTAAGTACTTCTTGTGCAAAACCAAATAACATATGTTAATTCTGTTTTAATTCTTTCCTAATTCTACTTAACTGAACTGGCGTAATATTGAGATAAGAAGCGATTTGATGTTGTGCAATTTGCTTATCTATATCAGGAATTCGACTTTTCAATAATTGATAGCGCTCTGTAGCATTTAGAGAAATAGACTCAAATTGCTTTTGCTCATAAATTAAAAACAGATATTCTAAAACTCTGTTGTATAAATTACTAATTTCAATAACAGTTTGTGTCAACTTAAAAAAATCCTCATAATCAACTTCGTAAACAATACAATCTGTTAATGCTTCATAGGTTAAAAGTGAAGGTTTTTTAGTTAAAATCGAACTAAACGGACCAACAAAACTAATGGGTGAATACAAATTTTTTGTGTATTCTTTACCTCTTTCTGAAATACGGACAGACCTCATTAATCCCGAAGTTAAAAAGTAAAGATTATTACTCATGCCTCCTTGTGCGATTGTTTTGTCTCCAGAGGTTAGTGTTTTTTTAGTAGATAGGTTTTTAAGAATTACAAACGTTTCTTTGGAAACATTAAAATTTGACTTAAGAAAATCAAAGCCTGGATTTTCCATGTTTAGTTAGTTAAAAGGGGTTGGTAGTACTAAAGTTTGAAATTTTAAATATGGTAAGCAAATATTACCTATGAAGATGCTTATAAAAAAGATAATGTGCTAAAAAACTACTGACTGAATGATAAAATAGCTGCTAATTTTATTTTCAAATGCTAATTAATAATTATTTTCTTAGTCTTAGTCATTCGTTTCGTTTTGATATACACAACATATGTACCACTATTGACATTTGAAATTTCTAATCCGTTTTGTAAGTCTTGTGCATTAACATTTGTAAATTCTAGTATAGATTGCCCTAAGACGTTTAACAACATGATTTGATCAACATCAGTTTGAAGTCCTTTTACAATTAACCTATTTGTATCGTTATTAAAATAAATTAGATTGTATTGATAACCATTTTCAGGAGTTGAAAGTGTGTCTTCCTGTTCTTTAAATACAATTTCAAATCTTGTTTGAAATACTCCTGATTCTGAAGTAAACTCGTAAGCCTGTTCACTTTTCAGATTGAAATAAGCTCCAGTTAGATTATCTTTGAGATAGACTTCTTGGTCTTCGTCAATATATTCTAATTGTGTCGCTTTTATGGTAAAACTATAATTCCCTGAAGTATTTAAAACCAGCGGAACCACTTTTTCATCTGAAATTGGGCCATATGATTGCATAAGCATTAATTCATCATCTAATATGAGATTTAAATCATTCTCGTTTTCAGATGCATTTTTTGCTTCGTATCCATAATCAAAAGCATCAGACGTCAACGAACTGAAACCTAATAATAATTCCCGACGTGCATCTGGACCGTCAACTGATGCAAATTCAATTCTAATTTTTTGAATGATATTTTCTGAATCTGAAGTCGTTTCATTAGCAGAACTATTGCCTGTTCTTAAAAATACCGAACCTGTATCATAGGTGCCATTAGCATCGCTTTCTTTAATAAAAATTCGCTGACTATTTTTAAACACAACGGTTCCATTAGCTACAATTTCAGTAAAAAACCCTTGACCGACAGGAAGATATCGCGATGGTAACCTTGTTCCTTCTTCTCCTCCAGTACTTCCTCCGTTAATTCCAATAAATTGAGACGCTCTAACAGATCCTAATTTCGTTACTACTGCGTAACCACCATTATATGCATTCAAATAGTGAGAATTTCCACTCCATTGTTGCCACAATTGGATTGAACCACCAATAACACCTACGTTATCATCAATAAATTCATGAACATCTATAGCAGACGGATAAGGATTTCCTAGTAAATAAGTTGTTCTAGAAACTGTAGGCACAGAACCATTCCCTCCAGTATCGGTTACATTAATAGCAACGGTTCCGTTATTAGGCTTCCCTTCAAACAAATATTGTTGTTCAGGATCAGAAGTTCCAGTTCCCTTTTGGGTATATCCAATACCAGCCTCCAGATCTGTACTTTGGTTTATAGCAGTATAATCTAAATACGTTACTCCGTTTTTATAAGTGTACAACCAGCGTGTGCTCAAACTACCAATTTGATGATAAGCATTAGTAAATGTCATGTTACTACCATCTCCTTTCTTGAGCAAATTCAATCTAAAATCGGAGTTATTAGTATTGTTTGTATTAGTATTGTTATTTGTCAACGCTGTTGCTCCAGTTACACCTACAGGAGACGCCCAATAGTTATACCAATATACACTAGCATGTCCTTCTTGACGTCTCAAGATTTTTCCTTGGGAAGATGTCACTAAATCACTGTAAGAATTTTGAATAAGTTGCGAATCATCACTCAGATCTAAAGTCCCATTAAGTTCAAAATACCAGGTGTTTTCAACTTTGTGATCTCCAATTATAGTTAGCTTTTTATTAGCATCAATAAAAAGCCCTAGATTAGTGTGAGAACTTGAAGTAATGATATCGTTTTTAATATTAATAATACTCCAGTCTTTATTAGTAGCAACATTTTCAATATCCCAAACATCACCATGTAACCAAATAGATTCATCACTCCAATCACCTGAACTATTTGTTTGAAAAGGCATTGGTGCTGTTTGAGGCTGCATTGCAGTAATCCCAGTTATGGTTAAAGATCTCGAATATTGTGAAAAGTCATTTAAGGTATTTCCTCTAACATCAGACATTGGATAATATGCCAAAAGGTTGGTCCATGCTATCGTAGCTGAAGTTGAATGATTAATGATGTCTTTATCAATTAATGCACCTCTTACTTTTCCTGAGTTATTAGTAATTTCCTGATACACTATTTGCTGTATTTGTTCAGCTGTTAATGCAGCATCAAAAACTCTCAGCTCATCAATTTCGCCTTTAAAGTATTCTTTATCACTAATTCGACTTGAACGTCTTCCGACTTCAAACCTACCATTACTATTTGTAGTCACATCAATTGTCGCTCCAGTAGCACCATTATGAAATGCAACAAGTTCACCATCAATAAATAATTCATTGCGACCATTAGCGGCTGAAAATGTTCCGGTAACATGATGCCATTCATTATAATTGATACTTGAACCTAAAACTGAATTTTCAGTATTACCATTCGTTTTTGTTGAAAATCCAAGTGTATTTCCATTCTCTACAAATAATCTGCAACTTATATCTTCTCCAGCAATGGTCATAGTTCCTGACGCTGAGTTATCAATTTTCACCCAAGCCATGATTGTTACCTGGTCTAATTCATCTACAAAACCGTTACACGATAGGTGATCATTCACACCATCAAAATCTAATGCTGCAACAGTTGGCGGATTTGTATCAAATAAATCACGATAATCCACCTCTCCACCAGTTAATAAATCTCCATCTGCATCTGGTAATGCAGAAGGGTTATCGATATCTTCATTCACATCTTGTACGGCATCGTTTACACCATTAGTTTCGAAATTATCGTCCAAACCATCATTATCTGTATCTATTCCTGATAGTGTCGTTGCTAATCCACTTTCAAAAATATCTAAAGTTCCGTCGTTATCAGCGTCGGTATCCAAATAATCTGGAATACCGTCGGCATCTGTATCTTGAGGCATCAAACCAGTTCCGTAGTTATCAGGAATTCCGGAAGCATTTACACTTGTTGAAGGCTGAAGATAACCAATAGTAGATTGCGCTTCAACATTATCTGGAATACCGTCATTGTCACTATCAATGTCTAAATAATTAGGAATACCATCATCATCAGTATCTGTAGAAACAGTTTGTGGGTTGACAAAATTCGTCACACAAGAAAACTCTAGACTATAGCGTCTTACTACATAATTAATATGAGTTCTTGCGCGTATGCCCAGACGAACTGTATAGCTAGAAAAGTCAAAATATCGCGCTGCAATATTATTGTTAGGAAAAATATTAGAGGTTCCTGTGTAGTTTGTATCTCCCGAGATAGCCACTAAAAAATTTGGTTCTTCGGTAACGGTAACATTCGTTGGGCTATCAATGACGTAACTAAACGGAATTTGAATCTGGTCAATTTCAAACAATGTTGAATTTCCATCAATATCATTTATATTAATAAATATTTCGGGAACAACAATAGGAATAGCTGTTCCTGATTGCACAAGCTGAATATTAAATTCGACATATGCTTCCTGCTCTGGAAGCATGTTATTAAATTCTAAATTTGGTTTAAAATAGGTTGGATTTGATCCGTTATCATCTAAATCGGTAACTGTTGCACCTATAACGTCAACAATTGTAATTAAGGCGTCAACACCTGTACCAATATTAGCAAATCTAAATACTTCTCCTAAAAGAATCGTAGCGTCATTCCCATCTCCGGAAACCTCTGTTGGAAAGGCATTAAAATTAAAATCGACTTCTCCACCACATTCTGATCCACCTGAAACAGCAACACCTTGTCGCTCCACAACATCTGGTATGCCGTCGTTATCATCATCTAAATCGAGATGATCTGGAATTCCATCATTATCTGCATCTTGAGCTATAGCCAATTGAGATCCAGATAAAAGTATCAGAAAGAAAAGTGTATAAAGTCGTCTTAGCTTCATAGCATAGTGGTCAATAATTCAGACAATTCGTCCGATAGATTTTTTAAAGGGACATTAAATTCATATATGAAAAACCTACGTTTTAGCTCTCATATTCCACACAAAATTAAGCAATTAGAAGTGATTGCTACTCATGTGAATAGTGGATATTAGTTGAAGTGTTATAGAAATCAGATGAAGTTCAATTTACTGAATACAAAACACCGAAAACATCGATAATTGAATACGAAAAGTTATTTAAACTACGTATCCCACCAGATCCTCAATTTTAGAAATGAGCTGAATTTTTATGCTTGTTTTTTTCAATGCAATCTTATTGTACTTGGACACAAAAATAGTTGAAAAGCCTAGTTTTTCAGCTTCTAAAATGCGTTGTTCAACACGCTGAACCGGACGAATTTCACCAGACAAACCTACTTCAGCGGCAAAACAAAAATTGCTAGGTAAAAAGACATCTTCATTAGACGATAATATGGCAGCAACTACAGCCAAATCAATAGCCGGATCATCAACTGTTATACCACCAGTAATATTTAAAAACACATCTTTAGCACCGAGTCTAAATCCTGCACGTTTTTCTAAAACAGCCAGTAACATGTTTAGTCGTTTTGCATTAAAACCTGTGGCACTTCTCTGAGGTGTGCCATAGACAGCAGTACTTACTAAAGCTTGCACTTCAATCATTAAAGGACGCATTCCTTCGAGGGTTGCAGCAACGGCATTACCAGATAATTCTTCATCTTTTTGAGAGATTAGAATTTCGGATGGATTAGTCACTTCTCTCAAGCCAGAACCTTGCATTTCATAAATTCCCAATTCGTGAGTTGAGCCAAATCTGTTTTTATTGGCACGAAGAATTCGAAAGACATGATTGCGATCGCCTTCAAATTGCAAAACGGTATCCACCATGTGCTCCAAGATTTTCGGACCAGCAATATGGCCATCTTTAGTGATATGTCCAATTAGAATTACTGGAGTAGCTGTTTCTTTGGCAAATTTTATGAGTTCTGTTGTACATTCCTTAATTTGAGAAATACTTCCACTAGAAGATTCGATATAATCACTATGCAAGGTTTGGATAGAATCTATTATGACAACATCAGGCTCAAGTGCTTCAATTTGTTTGAATATCAGCTGCGTTTTGGTTTCTGTTAGTATGTAACAATTGTTTGTATTCGGATTAATACGTTCAGCACGCATTTTAATTTGTTGCTGACTTTCTTCACCTGAAACATATAAGGTTTTATAAGGTAGTTTTAGAGATATCTGAAGTAGCAATGTGCTTTTTCCAATGCCAGGTTCTCCTCCTAACAAGGTAAGCGATCCAGGCACTAATCCGCCACCAAGCACACGATTAAACTCCTGGTCTGAAGTATCTAATCTTGCCTCTTGAGACGCATCAATTTCATTAATTCTTAATGGTTTCGAAACGCGTTTTGATATTGAAGCTGGTGTTTTCCAATCGCTTTTTTCAGGCTTTTGAATGACTTCTTCTGTAATGGTATTCCATTCTTTGCATGCCGTACATTGTCCTTGCCATTTGGAATATTGTGAACCACAATTTTGACAGAAAAAAGTTGTTTTTAATTTAGCCATAGATCTGTTCCGTGAAGAACGGGAAACTTTAAAGTTAAAACTTCAGCTAAATTAAGATTTTTTTAGTTGATATCTTTAAACCAAGCAATGATTGATAAGATTTTTACAGTTGCTAATTTTGAAGGCATATTTGCAAAAAGGAAAGCCTTAACTTTGAGAAACAACCACTCAAAAGCATAATCTGTTGAGTATATATTGAATTTAGTTTTCTTCATCTTCATTTTCTCTTTCGTTATCATCAGTAGCCAAATCTTGTAAGTTTTTCAGTTTTGACTTGATGTACTCTTTGTCAATAATTGTAGTTTCACCAAGGGTTAAAGCAGATTCGTAATATTTAGTTGCCTTTTTATTTTTCCCAATTTTCTCAGCATGAAGCGCTAAGTAATACGTTCCTAAAGAAGATTGAGGATCTTGTTTATTGGCTAACTTTCCAATATTTTGAAGCGATTCTAAATCGTCTCGTTCCTCGGCAATAGCAACAATTTTAGCAAACTCTTCCTCAGTTATTGGTTTGCTTATTCCAAAGTACTTTTCAATACGTTCATATCTATTTACAATATATTCGTCAAGCGTCCCCTCGTAGGTCAATACTTTTTCGTTGATTTCTTTTTCATCTAAAGGTTTGAAAATTTCAAAAATCTTATCCAGAGCTTTTGATAATGCTCCTGTAACCAATGTGTAATGAGTATCTCCTTTTAATTCATCGTAATAGAACGTAAGTTTTTGAGTATCTAATGTTTTAAGTATAGTACTTGTTTCTTGAATTTTAGATTTTAAGCTAGGAACATCTTTATCACTTGTAGCCACATAATAAAACACATCATTTTTTAAATGGCCTAAACGTGTCGCCAAGTTATTTGACATGGTTCCTTTATAATCAGGACTAATATTGATATACGCCTGAAAAATAGGTTCATCAGTAAACAAATATGAGTTAATAAAATTAGCCATCATATTATGTCCAATTGCCACTCTAAACGAACTTGTATTGTAATTGTTATCTATATGAGGTAACAGCTCATTCTGAACAAAGTCATAAAATCGCTTTCCAGATTCAAAAGGCATTCCTGTTAGTTCATCAAAATAACCATCATAAAATCGTTCTTCACCCTGAACAATACCAACCACTATAGATTCTGGCATTTCTTTAAAATAAGTTTGAAAGTGAACTTGTCCGAGTACAGGTTCAAATAAATAATCACCATCAAATACGATAATGACAGGATGCTTTACAGAAGATTCCGGATTATAATTATCGGGTAATTTAATTTTGATATCTCTGGTTGTATTCAGATATCTGGATGGTAACTCTTTATTAATGGTTTGCGAAAAAAGTGACGCACTAAATAGAACGACACATGAAATAAGTAGGTATTTTTTCATCGTTTAGTAGGGATTTGGAGGTATAAATATAATAATCCCAACGATAAAACACGCATTTATTCGACGAAATGCATAAACTTTTAAGAATTAGTCTTGAAGCTCATAAATTTTATCCAATAACATGTCTTTAGTAATATAATCTGATTCTTCAAGCAAGAGGCCTGATTGATAACTATTTAGCGCTTTTTTCAAATTTCCATCTTCTTCATAATACATGCCTTGGTAATAAGCACTTATCATAGAGTCTGGATATTCTTGCCTTGCTAATTTAGAAAGTGCTTTCAACGATTCTATATCATTTTTTTTCTTTGAAGCTGCTGCAATTGCTCTTAAATCATTTTCAACCACTTTCTTTTCAAATCCATAAAACAATTCAATATCTTCATATTTTCTCATTAAATAATCAAAAGGGCTTCCTTGGTATTCTAATACTTTTTCGGTGTATTCCTTTTTTGTAATAGGTTTATAAAATGAAAATATTTGGTTTAATGCCTTCGGAATACCTAGTCCGACTAAAGAGTAATGATTCGCGTCTTCAAAATCGTCGAAACGGTAATGGAAAAAATCGTTTTCAATGCCTTTTAAGGCTGTATCTAACGCCATAATATCGGTTTTTAGAGACTTCACATCATCATCAGCTGTTGCCAGGTAATAAAAGGTGTTCGTTTCTATTAAAGGTGCTCTTTGAGCCATTAACTTAGGGATTTCTGGAGCAAGCTCAGGACTTAATAAGACAAATGCTCTAAACATAGGTTTCTCTTTAAAAATGTAATAATTGATAAAGTTAGCACTCAAATCATGACCTATAGCAATTCGAAAATCAGAAACCATATACGTATCTTCTATATATGGAATAAGCTCCATGCCTAAAAACTCAAAAAAATTAGCACCATCAGCAATAGGAAAATTCGTTTCTTCTGCATAAAAGAAATCTTCACTTCTTGTTGCGCTTTGATTAACACCAACAACAATACAATTAGGAATATCTTCCCAATAGGATTGGTAATCGGTATTACCGACAACGGGTTCAAAAAGATAATCTCCGTCTAAAACAACAACTAATGGATATAACGTTTTCTCTTCAGGATTATAGTTTCTTGGCAACTGTATCTTTATATCTCTTGATTCTCCAAGTCTAGAAGACTCGAAAGGCTCATAAATAACTTGAGCTGTAAGAGTAAGTGTACTCAGAAAAACAAATGCGGCTAAAGTAAAATGCTTCATCATAGTTGTTGGATTATACAATGCAAGGTAAAAAATTATTCGGTTCTATTATATATAGGTAAGTAAATTAGAGATAAACCACCAAGCACAATAATCATAAATGTTTGTGATGACCACATGATCCAGCCAAATGCGATACTGGGTTCTTTTGCTATAGCAAATATTGAAAATGCAGCATATACAGCAACTGGATAAGATCCAATTCCACCGTTTGTTGCAGCAATACTAAAACTAGCTGAAATAAATCCAATCAAAATGGCGGCAAAAGGCAGATTTGATGTTTCTTCAAGTGAAAGTGACGTCACATAAAACATTAGCACATACATGGCCCAAATAAATAAGGTATGGAAAATAAATGCCCATTTATGTTTCATTTTAAAAATGGACAAAATTCCTTCTATCAATCCGCTTACAAATGCTCTAGCCTTAACTGCAAGTTTAGATTGGCTTTTTCTTATAAAAATGAGAAGCAAAGCTATAAGGACTACAATGAAAATTGCACCAAATATGAGTTTCTGAGGTTCAAATCGTTCAGAAAAAAACTGATAAATAAAATCGAATTCTAGAAATAATGTAATTGAGATGATTCCAAGCATCACCAACATATCAGCTATACGCTCAGCGACAATGGTTCCGAATCCTTTTTCAAAAGGCACACCTTCATAATTGGCTAATATAGTTGCTCTTGTAATTTCTCCAGCTCTTGGAATTGTATAATTAACCAGATAGGTCGCAAACACCGCCATGACACTGTTAGGTAATCTTAAGGTATAGCCCAAAGGTTCTATCATAAATTTCCAGCGATAAGCTCTTGAAAGATGGCTTAGCAAGCCAAAGAATAAGCCTAAACCAATGTAAAAATAGTCGGCATTTTTAAAATAAGTGATTAACTCTTCAACAGAAATTTTTGACAAAGAATACCATACGAGTAGCACTCCTAATAATAAAGGGAGAACTATTTTTAGGAATCTTGCTGTCTTTATATTCAAAAGTTTATTTTAAAAGATTCGTCGCTTCGTCTGGAAATACCAATGATGGTTTAAATACTTTAGCGTCTTCTATATCCATGAACGCATATGTTATTAAAATAAGAGTATCTCCAACGGCAACCTTTCTGGCTGCTGCTCCATTAAGGGTAATTTCACCACTATGACGTGGTCCAGGAATACAATAAGTTTCTAAACGCTCACCATTATCGTTATTTACGATTTGAACTTTTTCACCTTGAATAATATTAGCAGCCTCCATTAAATCTTCATCAATAGTGATACTACCAATGTAGTTAAGGTCAGCTCCTGTAACTTTTACTCTGTGAATTTTAGATTTTACGACTTGAATTTGCATGCGGCAAAGATAATTAATTTAGTGCGATATTATCTATGAGTCTAATATCATCTGCATATACAGCAATAAAAGCTCTGAATGTCTTTTTGTTAGATTTTCGTTTTACAGTTTTTAGAGTATCAACATCTGCAATTATGAAATATTCTAAATCTAATAAATCATGTTCAGCAAACTGGTTTTCAACCCATTCTGAAACACTAGTAGCACTTTTTGTGCCAAACTTTAATTTGGCAGTTTTTAATGTTTTATATATAAAAGGTGCTGCTTTTCGGTAATCTGGTTGTAATCTTGTATTGCGAGAGCTCATGGCTAAACCATCTTTAGCTCTATAGATTTCACAGCCAATAACTTCGACTGGAATGCGATGTTTTTCTACTAATTTTTTTATAATCATTAATTGCTGAAAATCCTTTTCGCCAAAATAAGCCTTATCAGGTCTAACAATTTCAAACAAACGCTTAACAATAGTTCCTACGCCATCAAAATGACCCGTTCTGAATTTCCCTTCCATTTCATGCTCCAAACCATCATAGACAAAGGGCGTAGACTTCACATCATTACCATAAATATCATATACAGTTGGTGCATAAACAATAATGTTATCTTCAGAAATTTCCTTTAGCAACTCGACATCACTATCTAAAGTTCTAGGATATTTTATAAGATCATCTTTGTTGTCAAATTGAGTCGGATTGACAAAAATACTTACAACTACAACATCATTTTGCTGTAAGCCTTTTCGAATTAATGAGGCATGTCCTTGATGCAATGCTCCCATAGTAGGCACAAAACCGAGTGTTTTATTATCAGACTTTAATGCATCAACATATGCGATTAAGTCTGTTTTGTTTTTAAAAATCCTCATACCATAACAAAAGTTTAACAGCGTGCAAACTTAATATTTTACTAGCAATCTGCATAAATTTTTGTAATTTTGCATGTTTTTTATTTTTAATTCCAAAAACGACAGATTTATGAAAGATAAGAGAATATTGTATGTGTCATCTGAGGTTGTACCATATTTACCAGAAACAGAAATTTCTTCAATGTCATTTGAAGCTCCAAAAATGGTAAACAAACAAGGAGGACAAATACGAATATTTATGCCTCGCTATGGAAATATAAATGAACGAAGACATCAACTACACGAAGTGATACGTCTATCAGGTATCAATCTTGTGATTAACGACTTAGACATGCCATTAATTATCAAGGTAGCTTCTATTCCTAAAGAAAGAATTCAGGTGTACTTTATTGATAATGAAGAATACTTTAAACGAAAGGCGACTCTTTCAGATGAAGAAGGAAAATTATTTTCAGATAACGACGAACGCGCTATATTTTTCGCGAAAGGTGTTATTGAAACTGTAAAGAAATTAAATTGGTCACCCGATATCATTCACGTTAATGGATGGTTAGCAGCTTTATTACCTCTATACCTTAAAGAGTTCTATAAAGATGAACCTTTATTTACAGAAAGTAAAATTGTGACGTCCATATACAATCAAAGCTTTGAAGGAACGTTAGATAAAAACATGGTTAATAAAGTTAAATTTGACAATATTGATGAAGCTAGTATTAAATTACTGGAAACGCCTAATTATAGTAATCTAATGAAAATTGCTATAGATCATTCAGATGCACTTATAAAAGGCTCAGTTGATTTACCAAAAGATCTTGAAGACCATTTAGACGCTTGTGAAAAACCTGTTCTGGACTATTTCCCAATAGAAGAATTTGCAGAGCCTTACACCGAATTCTACAACACCAAAGTACTAAATTAGTTAAAAGCATACATGAAAAGAAAAAAAATTGCCCTAAGAAATGTAGTGATTCTCTCACTACTAACAAGTTTTTTTATTGCTTGTGATAAAGACTTTGCTACATTAGAATCTGACATTGTAACTAATGACAATGCTACAAATTTTAATGGCTTATCGAGAAAATTTGAAGTCATTTCTTATTCCAAGGCATTGGATCCTGTTCAAACTAATGCACTGCCAATTAATTTATTAGGCGTGTACAATGATCCGCTTTACGGAATTACAACGGCTAGTGTGGTCTCACAATTAAGATCTAATTTAATTGATCCTGACTTTGGCAACAATGTTGTACTAGATTCTGTAGTTATAAGCATTCCTTACTTCAGTACTGCTATAGAAAATACTGAAGAAGGCGAAACCATTTATGAATTAGATTCTGTTTTTGGAGACTCTCCGATGAAACTTTCAATTTACGAGAGTAATTATTTTTTAAGAGATTTTGACCCAACGTCGAGTATCAATGATTCTCAGATTTATTATTCCAATCAAACTACAGGCAATTCACCAATAAGTGATGCTTTACTAGAAGGTACATTACTCTATGAAAAAGATAACTTTTTGCCTGATGAAAGACAGATTGTATTAAAAAATGAAGACGGAGAAGTTACAGGTCGTTCTGTTCCTGCTTTGCGTATATCATTTAAAGCTAATGTGGCTGCAGATCAAGACGAAATTGAATATTGGGAACAAAAAATCATTGAAAAATCAGGCTCACCTGAGTTAAGTAACATCAATAATTTTAATGATTACTTTAGAGGAATCTATTTTAAAGCCCAGGCTGATGACGGCACAGGAACATTGTCCTTGTTAAATTTCGCTAGTACTAATGCTAACATTACCCTACATTACACTAGGGATAACACTTTAACTACTGGAGATCCTGTACAATCCACTTATGTATTAAATTTT
The DNA here is from genome assembly GCF_000826645.1 of Psychroserpens mesophilus. Taxonomy (GTDB): domain Bacteria; phylum Bacteroidota; class Bacteroidia; order Flavobacteriales; family Flavobacteriaceae; genus Psychroserpens; species Psychroserpens mesophilus. The sequence goes on along the minus strand of NZ_JXJP01000001.1, from coordinate 60,867 downwards.
ACTGGAAATCGAGTAAACTTTTTATCAAACGACTTTATGTTATCTGACGGTAATGAAAATGATGGTGATGATAAATTATATCTCAAAGGTGGTGAAGGCTCTATGGCAGTTATAAAATTATTTGATGGTGAAAACACAGATGAAAACATTCTGTTTAACAGCTTTGAATATTTTAAAAATGAATTTGTTGAAATAGATGAAGATGGAAAATTTATTAAGAGTAAAAAATTAATAAACGAAGCTAATCTCGTATTTTATGTAGATCAAGCTAGCGTTGTTGGACTTGAAGAACCTGATCGCATCTATTTATACGATATGAAAAATAATGCTCCTTTAATTGATTACTTTTTTGATACAGCTAACACCACGTTACCTATAAATTCAAGAACTGGTCACTTAGGCAGACTACAACGTGAAGATGATGGTAAAGGTATTAGATACAAGATTAGAATCACAGAACACATCAATAATATGTTAATCAGAGATTCAACAAATGTTGAGCTTGGCTTAGTGGTTTCAGGAAATATCAACTTAGAAAGCAATTCTCAAGATTTTGATGTGTTCAACCCAGATGACTCTAATGAAAAAATCCCTGTGAGTTCAATTATTACTCCAAGAGGGACAGTTCTTTATGGAAATAACACTTTAGAAGAAGAAAAAAAATTATATTTGGAAATCTTTTATACTGAACCAAATAACTAGAAATAACTATGTGTGGAATTGTTGGATACATTGGTCATCGTGAAGCTTACCCTATAATACTTAAAGGTCTCAAACGACTGGAATATAGAGGTTATGATAGTGCAGGAATTGCCCTATTTGATGGTACTGATATAAAGTTATCAAAAACCAAAGGTAAGGTTGATGATCTTCAAGACAAAATTGAAAGAGAAATGCCTACTAATGGTAATTTAGGTATTGGTCACACGCGATGGGCAACTCATGGTGTACCTAACGATGTTAATTCACATCCACATTATTCAAATTCTGGCGATCTTGTTATTATTCATAATGGGATTATCGAAAATTATGAATCACTCAAAAAGGAACTAATAAAAAGAGGATACACCTTCAAATCAGATACTGATACTGAAGTCCTAGTGAATCTCATTGAAGACGTCAAGAAAAATGAAAACACGAAATTAGGAAAAGCTGTTCAGATTGCTCTTAATCAAGTAGTCGGAGCTTATGCCATTGCCGTTTTTGATAAACATAAGCCTAATGAAATTGTTGTTGCAAGACTTGGAAGTCCTTTAGCAATTGGTATTGGAGAGGATGAATTTTTTATTGCCAGTGATGCATCACCATTTATTGAATACACCAAAAATGCTATTTATCTTGAAGATGAGGAAATGGCTGTCGTAAGAAGAAATAAGGGTGTTAAAGTTAGAAAGATTAAAGATGATTCTTTAGTAGATCCATATGTACAAGAGCTTCAGCTTAATTTAGAACAAATTGAAAAAGGGGGCTATGAACACTTTATGCTCAAAGAAATTTATGAGCAACCAAGTGCAATTCTGGACACATTCAGAGGTCGTATGCGTCCTAATGAAGGGATTATAAAAATGGCTGGCATAGAAGATAACATGAAAACCTTCTTAAATGCGAATAGAATCATTGTTGTTGCCTGCGGAACATCATGGCATGCTGGTTTAGTTTCTGAATACATTTTTGAAGATTTGGCCAGAATACCAGTTGAAGTTGAATATGCTTCAGAATTCCGATATAGAAATCCAGTTATAACAGATAAAGATGTGGTAATTGCTATTTCACAATCTGGTGAAACTGCCGACACACTTGCTGCAATTAAATTAGCAAAATCTAGAGGCGCTTTTGTTTTTGGAGTTTGTAACGTTGTTGGATCTTCTATTGCAAGAGAAACAGATGCAGGTGCTTATACTCACGCTGGACCAGAGATTGGAGTAGCTTCTACAAAGGCATTTACAACTCAAATTACGGTTTTAACCTTAATCGCACTTCGTTTGGCTAGAGCGAAAGGAACCATTTCAAGTTCAGAGTTTAGACATCACATGATTGAATTAGAGCTAATTCCTGAAAAGGTAAAACGTGCTCTTGAATCTGATGCTTACGTAAAAACAATTGCAGATATTTATAAGAATGCGAGCAACTTTTTATACTTAGGAAGAGGTTACAATTTTCCAGTGGCATTAGAAGGCGCTTTAAAGCTTAAAGAAATTTCATATATCCACGCTGAAGGTTATCCTGCTGCAGAAATGAAACATGGTCCTATCGCTTTAATTGATGAGAATATGCCAATTGTCGTTATTGCTACAAAAAAAGGACATTACGAAAAAGTAGTTAGTAATATTCAAGAAATCAAATCCCGTAAAGGCAAAATCATTGGTATCGTTACCGAAGGTGATGAGCAAGTAAGAGCATTAGCAGATCACGTTATTGAAGTTCCTGAGACTATTGAATCGTTAACTCCATTATTAACGACGATTCCATTACAACTGCTTTCATACCACATTGCCTTAATGTTAGGAAAAAATGTGGATCAACCAAGAAATCTTGCTAAAGCAGTAACTGTAGAATAAAACTTTTTTACTAAGAGATAATAACGCTCGATATTCCGAATTTAATAAAAAGGATATACTCTTTTTGTTAAAAACTATTATGCACGCATACTTTTTTAAGAAATTTTCATTGCATTAGCATATATTTATTTATATTGCTATACTAAATTTAACTAATTCCCTAAAATGAAGACACTTTTTAAAACTATTATGCTGTTTTGTTGTGCGTTATCTTTTTCACAAACTACAGTAAAAGGTAAAGTCATTGATAATAATGGTCAGCCCTTACCTGGTGCCAATATTATTGTAACTGGTACAACTACAGGAACTATTTCAGATTATGACGGTAATTATACCTTAACCGTTAACCAAGACCCTCCATTTACAATACAAATAAGCAGTGTAGGTTTTGAAACTGTTAATCAGGAAGTAACAACAAACCCTCAAACAATTGATATCACCTTAGTAGAAGGAACCTCTTTAGATGAGGTCGTTATTTCTGCTTCAAGAACTCCAGAGCGAGTATTCGAATCTCCAGTTACTATTGAGCGTTTCGGACTTAAAGAAATTAAAAATACAGCATCAGCAGATTTTTATGATGGTCTGGAAAACCTCAAAGGTGTTGATATCAACACCAATAGTTTAACTTTTAAATCAATAAACACAAGAGGGTTTGCGACTTTTGCTAATACCAGATTTGTGCAACTTGTAGATGGAATGGACAACTCTGCTCCTGCTTTAAATTTCCCATTAGGAAATTTATTGGGTATGACAGAAACTGATGTCTTAAGTGTAGAGTTACTTCCAGGAGCATCATCAGCATTGTATGGTGCAAACGCCTTTAACGGTATTTTATTCATGCGAAGCAAAAACCCTTTCGATCATCAAGGCTTAAGTGGTTATATTAAAAGAGGAATTACTTCTCAAGAAGCCGCAGGAGATAATAATTATACTGATTTTGGAATAAGAGCTGCTCACAAATTTAGTGACAAGTTTGCTGCTAAAGTTAATTTTGCCTATTTAAAAGGTACAGATTGGTATGCAACCGATTACAGAGGAAAAGACAACAAAAATTTTATTGATGGTTCTAGTACTAGAGAAAATGACCCTAACTATGACGGTGTAAACACTTATGGAGAAATTGTGTCTACAAACATTAATGCTGTAGCACAAGAACTGGAAGCACTTGGAATAGCTCCTTCAGGCATCAGTGCTTTAATCCCTTCTGTAAATGTAAGTAGAACTGGATACAGAGAAGAAGACCTAACCGATTACAATGCTGAAAGTGTTAAAGCAGATTGGGGATTATATTTCAGACCATGGGCTGATGATTTTGAAATTCAGTATGTAGGAAAAGTTGGCACTGGTTCTACAATATATCAAGGATCAAACAGATACACCATTAGAAATTTCTTTTTACAACAACACAAAATTGAAATTAAAAACGATAACTTCTTTGTAAGAGGTTATGTTAATGCAGATAATGCAGGTGATTCATATGATATGGTATTTACGGGTGTAAATATTAACAGACAATGGAAACCTGATGAAGTTTGGTTTGGAGAATATGTTAATGCTTTTGCTCAAGGAACATTAGGAGGCTTAAATGCAAATCAGGCACATGCTGCTGCCAGACTGGTAGCTGATGAGGGTCGTTACCTTCCAGGATCTGATGACTTTAAAAGAGCCTTTGAAAAAGTGACAAACGATCCTAGTGTTTTAACTGGTAGCCAGTTTAAAGATGAATCTAAATTTTACCATGGTGATGCCAATTATAATTTTGGTCATCTTCTCGATTGGGCAGAAATTCAAGTTGGTGGTTCTTACAGACAATACCAATTAAACTCATTTGGATCTATTTACACAGATAGAGATGGTCCTATTGATTATTCAGAATTTGGTATTTATACACAAATTCAGAAAAAATTCTTAGAAGAAGATCGATTAAAAGTAACAGCGTCTATGCGTTATGATAAGTCAGAATTTTTTGACGGATTTGTATCTCCTAGAATCTCTTTAGGATATAACATTGGTGACGATGAAAACCATAATATTAGAGCATCTTTTCAAACAGGATTTAGAAATCCAGATACACAATCGCTTTATATTGGATTAGATGCAGGTAGAATTATCTTAGTTGGTAGTGCTCCAGATAACCCAGAAAGAGAAATAAGACCTTACGATTTAAGTTTAACTGGTCAGGCTGTTTTAGGCGGCCCAACAGTACTATTTAGCGCAGAAAATGGATACACCAATTCATTCACAGCGAGTTCTGTAACTGCTTTTGGAGAATCACTTAATCCTGCAGATTTAGAAATTGCCAATCCATCTAAAGTAAAACCAGAACAAGTATCATCTTTTGAAGTTGGTTATAGAGGAAAAATTAAAAACAAAATTATTGTTGATTTTAGCGCTTATTACAATCAATACAAGGATTTTATTACAACTATAGATGTTGTTACTCCGTTTTATGGTGATGTACAACTCCAACAAACACTTCCAGGCACAAACATACCATTAGCTATTGCAGCTTTAGGAAACGAAGACAGACAAGCCTACAGAGCTTACACAAACACTGATGCTGATGTAAGTTCTTATGGAGCAGCCATTGGAATCACTTCTAAAGTCTTTAATGGCTTTGATATTGGTCTTAATTATACTTACGCAAAATTAGACTTTGATGCTGAAGCCAATCCAGATTTCCAAACTAATTTTAATACTCCTGAACATAAAGTTAAAGCTTCTTTTGGTAAAACTGACCTTTTAGAAAACTTAGGATTTAATCTAGCTTGGAGGTGGAGTGATACATATTACTGGGAAGCATCTTTTGCTCAAGGCCAAGTACCTTCTTTTCATGTTTTTGATGCACAAGTCAATTATAGAGTTCCTTCTTTAAAATCTACATTTAAAATTGGTGCAGCCAACCTTCTAGGAGATGAATACTTCACGGCTGTTGGAACTGGCCTTATTGGATCTCAATATTATGTATCTTGGATAATTAATAACTTATAAGAAGAACTTAAAAAAAACAAAATGAAACATATAAAATATTTACTAGTCTCTGCCGCATTGATAGCATTTGCATCATGTAGTGATGATGATGAATTCATTAACAAGGTAATTGTAGAACCTTTACCAGCTTTAACTACTGGGTCTCTAGACTTATCAAACTATGTTGCTATAGGCGCTTCTTTTACTGCAGGGTTTTCAGACAATGCACTTTTTATTGCTACTCAAGAAAACTCATTTCCTAATTTGCTATCTAAACAATTTGCAAAAGCAGGAGGTGGAGATTTCTCACAACCTTTGATGAATGATAATATTGGAGGCTTCTTATTTGGAGGAAACCCCTTGCCTGACGGTAGTTTCGGACCTAGACTTTACTTTTTTAATGACACAGATCCAAGTGATGATTTTGATTCTGGACCTTATCCTCTTGGCGTAAATCCACCAAACGATTTTACACCTGCTCTTCCTTCAACGGAAGCAACTTACAACTTAGGAGGAATTTTTAATAATGTAGGTGTTCCTGGAGCAAAGAGTTTTCATATTCCTCTTGAAGGTTATGGTGCTTTGAATCCTTATTTTGGACGTATGGCATCATCACCAACAGCGTCAATGTTAGGTGATGCGCTAGCGCAAAACCCAACATTCTTTACTTTAAGTGAGGTTGGAGGAAATGATGTACTCAGTTACGCTACTTCTGGTGGATCAGGTATGGATCAAACTGGAAACATAAATCCAGCAACTTATGGAAATAACGACATCACTGATCCTGCCGTATTTGCTCAGGCATTTTCTGGTATGATTACAGCCTTAACTCAAAATGGAGCTAAAGGTGTTGTTACTACTGTACCAGACATTACTAGTTTACCACACTTTACGAGAGTACCATACAATCCGTTAGATCCTACAGATGAAGATTTCGGACCTCAAATTCCATTATTGAATACTATTTACGGTGCATTAAATCAAGTCTTTGCTGTAGCAGATCCATCTCGAATCATTACATTTTCTACAACAGAAGCAAGTGCTGTCGTAATTAAAGATGAAGATTTGGCTGATTTATCCGCTACAATTGCAGGTGCTCTAGGACCAGATCCAAATTTCGCTGCGTTTATTGGTCAATTTGGATTACCACCAGCCGCAGCCCCTCAAGTTGCAGGATTTTTAGGAGCTACTTACGGACAGGCAAGACAAGCAACAGCAAGTGATTTGTTTGTTCTACCAAGCAGCTCAGTCATTGGCACTGTAAATGAAGATGTTGCAACAGGTTTAGCTCTATTATTACCTCAAGATTTAGCAGGTCAATTTGCAGTTGAAGGTATAACATTACCTCTAGAAGATAAATGGGTATTAACTCCACAAGAACAAAACGCTATTGCAATGGCAACTTCAGCTTATAACGCAACCATTTTTTCAGTTGCAGATGCAAATCCTAATGTGGCAGTTGCGGATTTAAGATCAGTATTAGAACAAGCCTCTGTTTCTGGTTACCCTTATGATGACTATACTATGACAACCGATTTAGTATTTGGTGGATTAGTTAGTCTTGATGGTATTCATCTAACATCAAGAGGGTATGGTTTAATGGCTTCAGAGTTCTTAGCAGCAATTGATGAAACATTTGGTTCAAATTTTATAGCTTCTGGATCTACTCCTGTTGCTGATGATTTACCAACAAATTATTCAAAAGATTTACAATAAAACAACCTAAAATACCATTGAAAAAACACCTTCAAAATGAAGGTGTTTTTTTATATAGAAAAAAGCAAAAAAAATGCCTTTATTTTTAAATTAAAAAATATATCTTTGCAGCGCGAAAAAGTAGTGCTTTATAATAATATAACAAGACTATTTTTCAGTATTCAAATATCTAAACATTAAACACATAAGTAATGTCAAAAGTTACAGGTAAAGTTGCACAAATAGTAGGTCCAGTTATCGATGTTCAATTCGGAGCTGGTGCTGAACTTCCAAAAATTTATGATTCGTTAGAAATTAAAAGACCTGATGGTACACTTCTAGTTTTAGAAGTTCAATCTCACATTGGTGAAGATAGTGTTCGTACTATTGCGATGGACTCATCTGATGGTTTGAGTAGAGGAACAGAAGTTACAGCTACTGGTGCTCCTATTCAAATGCCAATTGGTGAAGATGTTTACGGACGTCTTTTCAATGTTATTGGAGATGCTATTGATGGTATTGGAAATTTACCTAAAGCAGGTAATGCAGGCTTACCTATTCACAGACAAGCACCTAAGTTTGAAGATTTATCAACATCAACTGAAGTTCTATTCACTGGTATTAAAGTCATCGATTTAATTGAGCCTTATGCTAAAGGTGGTAAAATTGGTTTATTTGGTGGTGCTGGTGTAGGTAAAACAGTATTAATTCAAGAATTGATTAACAACATTGCTAAAGGCCATGGTGGACTTTCAGTATTTGCTGGTGTAGGTGAACGTACTCGTGAAGGAAATGATTTACTTCGTGAAATGTTAGAATCAGGTATTATCAAATATGGTGATGACTTTATGCATTCTATGGAAGAAGGTGGATGGGATTTATCTAAAGTTGATAAATCAGTGATGAAAGAATCTAAAGCTACATTCGTATTCGGACAAATGAATGAACCTCCTGGAGCTCGTGCTCGTGTAGCACTTTCAGGATTAACTATAGCAGAATATTTCCGTGATGGCGCTGGTGAAGGTCAAGGTAAAGATGTACTTTTCTTCGTAGATAACATCTTCCGTTTTACACAAGCTGGATCTGAGGTATCTGCATTATTAGGACGTATGCCTTCTGCGGTAGGTTACCAACCAACATTAGCAACCGAAATGGGTGCAATGCAAGAGCGTATTACTTCAACAAAGAGAGGATCTATTACATCTGTACAAGCGGTTTACGTACCTGCAGATGATTTAACCGATCCGGCTCCTGCAACAACTTTTGCTCACTTAGATGCAACAACTGTATTATCACGTAAAATTGCTGAGTTAGGTATTTATCCTGCTGTGGATCCGTTAGATTCTACATCAAGAATTCTAACTGCTGATATTTTAGGAAAAGAGCATTATGATTGTGCACAACGTGTGAAGGAGTTATTACAACGTTATAAAGAATTACAGGATATTATTGCCATCTTAGGTATGGAAGAATTATCTGAAGAAGATAAAATGGCTGTAGGTAGAGCTAGACGTGTACAACGTTTCTTATCGCAACCATTCCACGTAGCTGAGCAATTTACTGGTATTCCTGGAGTATTAGTTGATATTAAAGAAACTATTAAAGGATTTAACATGATTATGGATGGTGAATTAGATCACTTACCAGAAGCAGCGTTTAACCTTAAAGGTACTATTGAAGAAGCTATTGAAGCTGGAGATAAAATGTTAGCTGAAGCTTAAAATTAGTTAGCAGTAATCAGTCGTCAGTCGTCAGTGACTGCAAACTGCAAACTGCAGACTGTAAACTAAAAGAATATGTATTTAGAAATTGTATCACCAGAAGCTACCCTATTTAGCGGAGAAGTAACCAGTGTTGCTGTTCCTGGTGTGATGGGTGAGTTTGAAATGCTCAATAATCACGCACCTATTGTATCGCTTTTAAAAGAAGGTCATGTTAAAATTAACGGCAACATTACTTTAGATGAAGAGGTCGAAGCTAAATTTAATAAAACCGATAAAGGGTTTTGGTTACCAATTAGTTCTGGTACTATTGAAATGAAAGATAATAAAGTTATTGTACTTGCTGATTAAGTACACTTTATTTTTAAATATTAAAAAACGCCAAACATAATGTTTGGCGTTTTTTTATGATTGTAAATAATTGCATATCAATGCATTCAAAACAGGGTTTGAAAGCACAAACAACATAACGTCTAACTTTTACTTGTATTAAATTCAAATTGCTTTTTTAGACTAAAAAGTAATTATACCTTTGCCCAAATTTTCAATAGGTATGAGATTTTACATTGGTTTTTTTATTTGTTTTTCTACTATGATTTCTTGCTTTAAAGGAATCGCACAAAATGTTCCAACACAAGATTTAGATTCGGTAACCATTACGTCCACACGTATTGATATTCCTTTTAAAGAAAACTCGAGAACAATTACTGTCATCACAGCCGATGACATTAAAAATAGTGCTTCATTAACTATTGCAGACCTCTTACAACAATTTGCTGGTGTCGATATTAGACGACGTGGCACTGGTGGTAGCCAATCCGATTTATACATTAGAGGTGGTGGTTTTGATCAAACCTTACTTCTTATTGACGGCATTAAAATGGATGATGCCCAAACAGGACATCATACTATGAATGCTGCACTACCCCTTGAAGTCATCGAGCGTATAGAAATCATAAAAGGTCCTGCTGCAAGAATTTTTGGCCAGAATGCCTTTACTGGTGCTATAAATATTGTTACCAAAAGCACACTTAATAATGTCGTTTCTACAAATTTAGAGACTGGTTCGTTCGGCCAATTTAATGGTTCGGTTACCATAGGTGGTGAGCTCGAAAATTCATCTCATATAGTTCATGCTGGAAAAATGACCTCTCAAGGGTATCGCATAAATTCAGATTATGACAATTCCAATTACTTTGTTAAAAGTGTGTTCAATAAAAATCATCAAGCTATTGAAATGCTTACTACTTTTTTTGACAGGAAATTTGGTGCTCAAAATTTTTATACCACTAACGCTACGTTTTTTGAATATGAAGAAACCCAAAACAGTTTATTGGCATTTACTACGCAATTTAAATCTTCTAAACTAAAGGTACAACCTCGTCTGTATTGGAAACGTAATCAAGACATGTTTTTACTAAGACGTGAGGAACCAAGTTTTTTTAGAAATTTCCACATCACGCATAAGGTTGGTATAGAAACTAATGCTTCCTACACTTCTAAAGCAGGAATCACAGGATTTGGTGTCGACCTTTCTAAAACCTTTATTAATAGTAATAACCTGGGAAAACGAAATCGATTTATGGCAAATGTCTTTTTAGAACATCGTTTTAAGCTTGCCAATAATAAACTTGACATTACTCCTGGAGTAGCATTATCGTACTTCTCAGATTTTAAATTTCATGCTTTTCCTGGAATAGATGTTGGATATGAAATCACTGACAATTTAAGAGTTTATGGTAATGTAGGCTACACGTATCGTATTCCAACTTATACCGATTTGTTTTACAGTGATCCTGCAACTCAAGGAAATCCAGACCTTGAACCTGAAGAAGCGTTTGCTCAAGAACTCGGATTTAAATATGTTACTTCTAAATTTTCAGCTTCAATAGCACTCTTTAACAGAGATGCCGAAAACCTGATTGATTACATCAGACCTAATGTATCTAATGGCATTTTTACGGCCACAAATATTACCGAAGTAAATACCAAAGGTCTAGAATTTGATACGTCTTATAATTTTAAACTAAACAACTTTACACAAACTTTAGCTTTTAGTTATGCCAACTTAAATGATAATATTCTTGATCAAAATGAAGACTTATCCAGATACGCTTTAAACACTCTTAAACATCAATACGCAACAAGATTTAGTTCTCAATGGTTTAAAAATATACGACAAAACATTGTCTACAAATATGCCGAGCGCTCCACAGGACAAACCTACAATGTTTGGGACGCTTCAGTGTTTGTTAAAATTAAAGCTGCCGAATTGAGTGTAACAGCTAGTAATATTTTTGATGCCGATTATATAGAATCTGGTTTTGTACCTATGCCTCCTAGTAATATTTTATTCGGATTACGTTATAATTTTAATTAAATTTAATAGGTTGTTGTAACAATTCGCAACAACAACACACGTATTATATATCAAAATTATAACCGTATAAACTTGTAATAATGCTGATTCTCGTTGCTATTCTTTTTATTGCCTTAGGAACTGCTATTAAGTATGGCAAAATGTATTTTTTAATCGCTGGTTACAATACCATGTCTGAAAAAGAGCAGAAAAAATATGATATTGAAGGTATAGCAACTGTATTTAGAAATGCGATGTTTGGAATGGCTCTTATTATGATTATTGGCTATCTTATCTCCAAATGGCTCGAAAACCCAAAAATTGAAGTTTTTGTGCTTTTTGGAGCAATAATGATTGGCTTACCTTACCTTTTAATTGTTTCCAATTCTGGGAAATACAAAATAAAGAAAGATAAGTAAGCTCGCTCAATTTTTATTTCGACGCGTTTAACGACTAATTTTTAACAAACAATGTATTTCGTTTCATAACGTTTTCTTAACTTTGAATCTTATTATTTTCTGATGTCAACACTGAATCTTCAAGACATTCCTCGTGTGAAAAACATCTCTAAAGAGGAATTTATCAAAAGCTTTTATAAGCCACAAAAACCTGTGGTTATTGAGCACTTCATTGAAGATTGGCCAGCTTACAACAAATGGAGTTTAGACTATATGAAAACCATTTCTGGCGAAAAAATTGTGCCGTTATACGATGACAGACCAGTAGATTATAAAGAAGGTTTTAATGAGCCACATGCGAAAATGAAAATGAGCGAATATGTAGATTTGCTGAAAAGAGAACCAACAAAGTATCGTATTTTCCTTTGGAATATTTTAAAGGAAATCCCACAATTACAAAACGATTTTAGCTATCCCGATTTTGGGCTAAAACTCTTAAAGAGTTTACCGATGTTGTTTTTTGGTGGCAAAGATTCTCATACGTTTATGCATTATGATATTGACTTAGCCAACATTTTTCATTTTCATTTTGAAGGTAAAAAGCTTTGTATTTTATTTGATCAAAACCAAAATGACTACCTCTATAAAATTCCGCATTCATTAATTACAAGAGAAGATATCGATTTTTCTAATCCCGATTTTAATAAATGGCCAGCACTTCAACATGCAACAGGCTGGCAATGTCAACTAAGTCATGGCGAAGTTCTTTACATGCCTGAAGGTTACTGGCATTATATGAAGTACTTAACACCAGGATTTTCAATGAGTTTACGTGCGATTCCGAGGCGACCAAAAAACTTAGGAAAAGCATTATACAATGTATTAATAATGCGTCATTTTGATAACTTTATGAGAAAAATGAAAGGTCAAAAGTGGATTGACTGGAAAAATCAACAAGCTATTTTGCGTACAAACAAGAGTTTTTAATACCGTTACTTTTCTATTGAAAACTTACATATATTTGCACTCTCAAATTTTTAGATAAAAACTATGAAAAAATTATTTTTAGGTATCGCTTTAATCTCTGTTTCATTTGTTAATGCACAGGCATTTAAAGGAAAAGGAGATCAAAAATTTCAAGTTGCTGCTAACCTTCAAGATGAGGCTTCTGGTCTCAACGTAAGTTATGATTACGGTTTAGGTGAAAACTTTTCGGTTGGTGTATCATCAACCTATGCTTTAGGAATTGATAGCCGATTAGATGCCGATTTTGGTGATCGTTTTGATTTAGAAGCACGATTCAATGCCAACTTAAGCAACGTTATTAATGTCGATGATAATTTTGATGTGTATCCAGGATTAAACCTCAGTTTAAAAAACTTTGGTGGTCATGTTGGAGCTCGTTATTTCTTTTCTGACGGATTTGGAGTCTTTACTGAAGCTAATTTCCCTTTAGCAAAGTATAGCAACGACGAATCACAAATAAGCTATTACATTCACAATCAATTTACTATAAATATTGGAGCGAGCTTCAGTTTATAATGTATAGACCTATTAAACTAAAAAGCATCTTTTAAAAAGATGCTTTTTTTTTATGGTATTAATTCTCGAATTTTATCATACACCATTTGGCTTTCCCAACCTCTGTACAATAAATAATCGGAAAGTTTTTTTCGTCGCTTTTGAATATTAGACTCTTTGATGCTTTCCAGTTTTTTTTCGGCTAAAGCATCAAACGTATTAAAATAGTCTTCAGTTTCAATTTCCTTAAGAGCGATGGTAATAATCGTGTTGTTAATATCTTTCCGTTTCAATTCTAAGTGCAACCGCTGTTTTCCCCATTTTTTTATTCTGAATTTTCCACGAACAAAGGCTTTGGCAAAACGTTCTTCATTTAAAAAATTATGCTGCAATAAATGTACAATGATTTGATCTCTGGCCTCGGGAATCATTCGCATCTCATATAATTTTTGAGACACCTCTTTATGGCAACGTTCTTGATAAGCACAATAATGTTCTAAACGTTTTTGCGCTTCATCGACGGTATATGTTTTTAGTGGATGCACTGTGCAAAAATATAACATTTTGTTAATAAAAGTAAGCCCTTAAACTGCTCATTTTTAACTATTTTTGCATAAATTTATCAGCTTACCTTTATGGTAATTAAATGATTTTCCCAATGAAAAAAAATTACGCGCTTTTCGTAATAAAATGCTTGTGTGCGATTTTGTCTTCTTACGGACAAGTATCTGACCTGATTATATCTGAATATGGTGAAGGATCTAGTAACAATAAATATATTGAAATTTATAACGGTACAGGTGCAGCTGTCAATTTAGCAAATTATGAAGTTTGGAGAGCTTCAAATGGAGCCCCTTGGCCTGGAGCTACAATTTCACTATCTGGAATTTTAGCTAATGGGAATACCTTTGTAGTTGCAAATAGTTCAGCTAGTGCAACTATTTTAGCTGCAGCAGATTTAACCACTGGTGTAGCTTCTTGGAATGGTGATGACGCAGTAGGTCTTGCCAAGGACATTGCTGGCACATTTACCTTGATTGATGCGGTTGGTGTTGGTGGAGTTGATCCTGGTACAGGCTGGGATGTGGCTGGCACAGCAAATGGTACTGTAAATCACACTTTAGTACGAAAAACAAATACCTGTTCACCTAATACCAACTGGACGGCCTCTGCTGGAACTTCAGCTGCTAATAGTGAATGGGTTGTAAATGCAAACGATGACTGGAGTAATATTGGCACGCATACTTCTGTGTGTACAGACACCTATTTAGGTTTTGTAAATGCTACCTCATCTGTTGTTGAGAATGGTGTGTCTATCGCTGTGTGTGTAAGCATCCTAAATCCTTCAGCAGTTGCAGACACAACCGTAGATATTACACTTAACGGATCAAGTAGTGCCATTAACGGAACAGATTACGATGATGGTGCAGCTTCAGCAATTACGTTTCCGCAGACCTTAACGTTTCCAGCGGGAAATAGTGCAGATCAATGTTTAACTATTTTTATTGCAGATGATCTTATTTATGAAGGTGATGAAGCTGTGGTTTTAAATCTTAGTAATCCTACTGGTGGTATTTCTGCTGGTGTATCTGGAAGTTCAGAACATATCTTAACCATACTAGATGACGAATTACCAGTCATAGCCGATGTGGTGATTACTGAAATCATGTACAATACTGCTGGTGTTGATGATGAATGGATTGAAATCTGTAACACGACTGGATTAACCCAAGTGCTTAACAATTATACGATTGAAGTCAATGGCACTACCCAATTTACATTTCCTTCAACTGGAGCTACCATTGCGCCTGGTGTTTGTATTACTGTGGCTTTAGGTAGCGAAGGTGATGCAGAATTTAATGAAGGGAATTTAGGACCAACGACCTATTGTCCTTTTACTCCAACCTATTCTAATGGAAATGGTCCAGGAACTTTGCCCAATAATACAGCAACAATATCTATTATAGCCGACGATACAACGACACTAGTAGATGAAGTTACTTATAATAGTGCTGACGGAGGAAATACGGTATCGCTTCATGTTATTGACGATTCACTGGATAATTCAGACACGGGAACCAACTGGCAAGAAGTCATCACTGGAGGAAGTCCAGGATTTAATACCTTGATTTCACAATGTTCTACCTTAGAACCTGAAATCAATGTTGAAGGTGATATCAATACCTTTCCAAATATTTCTAACAATGATGTTACTCCTAGTTTTTTTGATAACACCCGATTTTCCAGTTTAGATATTAGTGGTGCTTCAGAAACCAAATCTTTCAGAATTCAAAACATTGGATCAGCCGATTTAATTGTTAGTAACATCCAAATCGTTGGAGCACATGCAGGTGACTTTTCACTAACACTACCTTCAGGATTACCTATTACGGTTACTGACATCAGCACCAATCCTAATAATCTGGTGGTTTTTGATGTCACCTTTGATCCAAGTGCAGTAGGTACACGAACTGCTACAGTAAGAATAACAAATAACGACTTTGCTGATGGTGAAGGCGAAGAAGTGTTTGAGTTTGCCATTCAAGGCGAAGGGTTCTGTACATCTGCAGTAAATGTAGTAACACCTTTAAGTGGTCCAGATAATACTGTAGTGACTATAAGTGGCAGTGATTTAGATGGTACAACATCTGTAACATTTGCTGGATCACCAATTGCGCACACTGTAATTTCTCCTACAGAAATTGAAATTACAATTCCAGATGGCGCTATTTCAGGAAACATCGTTGTAACTAATAATATTGGTTGTCAAACCTCTGACGCCTTTACGGTTATAAATAATGCGATTAGTTCTTGTGAAGGGACTTCCGGATTGTCGCCTACCGATTTGTTTATTTCAGAAATTACCGATGCACCTTCAGGTTCACATACCTATATCGAAATTTTTAACGGCACAGGAGCTCCTGTGAATTTAGCCGATTATGAAATTAGAGTCCATAACAACGGCTCTCCTAATGCTGGTGGTGCTATTGTTGACTTGTCTGCAGCTTATACCATGCCTAATAATTCTGTATATGTAATTGCTATTGGAGGTACAAATGCTACTGATCCTGAAGGTGGTTACACGGCTAATGAGACTTCTGGCATACCTGCAGTAGATAACAACGATAACATTCGTCTTTATTTTGACGACGGCATTACTGAAACATGGATTGATGTTTGGGGTGATTATACAGGAGCAAATTTTACTACAGTGCCTAAAGGCTACACTTACAGACGTAAAAATACTGGTATTACAGTACCTCGAGTAGCTTCTTGGAATGCTCCAGATAACATGCAAAATGATTGGGATGCTTTTGCTCCTGTTGACTATACAGATATTGGTCTTTTTGATTTTTCAACTGGAACACCACCAATAATTACCGATGAGCCTGATACTGTACTTTCTTCTTGTGATTTAACGGCTTCATTCACACTAACTGCCAACCAAGGCTTCGCTGGAGGACTACCTTTGGCATACCAATGGTTTGTTTCTGTACCTGGAGTTGATGGATGGTCTGCATTAACTAATAATGCAACGTATAGTGGTGTAACTACTAATACACTTAACATCTCAAATACAATTGGTCTTGATAATTACCAATACTACTGTCAAGTGAGAGAAAATACTGCTACGTGTTATGTTGCCAGTCATGCCGTGCGCATCACCAGTCGCAGTACAACTTGGATCACTCCTGGCAACTGGGATAATGGCATTCCCGACATCAATACCATTACTGTCATAGATGACGCCTACGATACGGCGACTTTTGGAAGTTTTAGCGCTTGTCGATTAATCGTAAATGCGACAAATCTCCTAACCATTTCAAATAATACGTTTGTTGAAGTAGAAAACAATGTAACGGTTAACGGAAATATATTAGTGCAAACAGATGGTGCTTTTGTTCAAAACAGTGATGTTGCCATCGTTGATGGTGCGGTTACGAGCGACAAAACAAGAATTACCGTTGAAAAGGAGACTGCTGTTTTAAACTCTCCTCAAGAGTACACCTACTGGAGCTCTCCTGTTTTAAATGAAACCGTTGGTGATGGACTTAACGAGTCTGCAACACCAAGACGTTTTTGGTATAATGCTCAGAATTTTAGAGATTCAACACGAGAAACAAATAATGATAATGGTACTGTTGCTGGTCAAGATGATATTGATGATGATGCCAACGATTGGCAATTTGCTAATAGCGCATCTATAATGCTTCCTGGAGTAGGCTATGCTGCAACACATTCTGCTGCAGGCTATATTGGAGCTGGTAATCAATACATCTACAACTTTCAAGGTCCTTTTAATAATGGCGTTTATAACATTCCTATTTACAGAAATGACGCTGAAACTAACGATAATAACTGGAACTTTATAGGGAATCCTTATCCTTCAGCTATAAATGCCGACTTATTTTTAGCCGTAAATGCAAGTATTGATCAAACGGTTGGCGCTACAAATGGTGCTATTTTCTTTTGGTCACATAATACAGGTGCCACAGCAAATACCAATGGTAATGAAGTTTTAAATTATGCGCAAAGTGATTATGCCATTATAAATGGAACCGGAGAAACTGCTGGTGGTGATATGATAACTCCTGATCGTTTTATCCCTTCAGGTCAGGGATTCTTTGTCTCAATGTCTGATGCAGCTCCTTCAACTGTAGTTTCGGGAACTGTAAGAACTACTAATGTTTTGTTTAATAACAGCATGAGAGTTACAGGAAATAATGCACAATTCTTTAGAACATCAAATTCTGCATTACCCAACAAAATAAAACTCAATTTAACTTCTGATAATGGTATCTTTAATCAGATTCTTATAGGTTATGTTAATGGTGCAACGAATGACGATGATGGGATGTATTACGATGCCCATAAAAATTTATCGGCAAATGCCAATTCCCTATTGTACTCATTATTAAATACCAGTAGCCCAAAGAAATTCGCTATTCAAGGTAAAGCTCCAGAAGCCTTAACGCTAGATGAAAAGATTTCTTTAGGATTCTTTACTACAATTGATGAGCCAACAATTTATAAGATCTCTATTGCCGAACTTGAAGGAGAGTTCATGACTAGCAATACCATCTATTTAAATGATAAATTATTGAATACCATTCATAATCTCTCAGAAAGTGATTACAATTTTACGTCTGAAACAGGAGAATTTAATTCGCGTTTTGAAATCGTGTTCCAATCGGATGCTTTATCTATTGGTGAGAATGAAATCGGTACCAATCAACTAACTATTCTGGAATTACAAAATGGAAGTGTGAAATTTTCAGTTGGAAATAGGTCAACAATCCAAACGATTGAAATCTTAGACCTCTTAGGACGAACACTTTACAATCTTAAAGGTCAAAATTCTTCCGAAATATTTGAACTACATAATTTAAGTCAGTCAGCTTACATCGCTAAAGTAACCTTGTCTAACGGACAAACACTTATCAAGCGAGCGATAAAACGTAAGTAGTTGAGATTATAAAAAAAACAAATGCAAAAGGCTTCAAAATAATTGAAGCCTTTTTGTTTTACAAGCTATACTTTAACGACATGATTAAATTTCGGCCAGGAGCAGTTATCCCAGAAGAATACGTAAGATATCTTTGGTCTGTAATGTTTTCTAAGGCTGCAGTAATACTAGTGGATTGAGATAATTGGTATTGTGTTCTTAAATTAAGCGTGTACCATGAAGGTGAATATGGGTTGCCATTAGTATCTAAAGCATAAATATAATCTTTATCATATTCGGAAGTTGCTAATTGATCAAACGATAATTCGTTATTATATTCAGCAAACGCATCAATTTGAAGTTTATCTTTTTTCCATACAAAATGAGTATTCCCAAAGTTTGGAGCAACATGCCTAACCGGAAACTCTAAACCGTTATCTTCTTGAGTTCCACCAATGATATTATATTGAGATACCAGTTTCAAATTATTAGAAATATTTAATCTAATACCAGCTTCAAAACCATATATACGTTCTTGCGAAGCATTTTGTATAGCCTGTACATTGCTCAATTCGCCATCGTAAAGTATTTGAGAATTTCCATTTAAAGCGAAATCACTTCGTACTAAAGCATTGTCTAAAAACGTATAGTAGGTTGCCATATCAATGATGCATACATTGTCGAAATTAAGTTTTAAACCTAATTCAGCACCATAAGCATATTCGGCTTTCAAATTAGGATTAGGTACTACCACAGAACCAGGTTCAGAGTCAAAAACCTTTCCAATATCATCAATATTTGGTGCTCTAAATGCCGTTGAAGCGTTTAATTTCCACTGAATGATTTCACTAGGCATCCAACTTATTCCAGCAGTTCCGGTTAAGGCTCCTGTATCGACTTTGGCATTTTCAAAAGGCAAATTTAAAAAGGTGTTATTTTCAGTAAAATCGGCATTGGCGACGACGTAATTATATCGTAAACCCGACTGAAATACAAATTTCGGATTAGGTTTGTATTTATAACTGGTATAAGCAGCCAATGATTGCCAATCTGATCCATTAGGATATCTGGATACAGTTGCAACAGATTCATTTGTTGAAATGTTTTCAGTAAATCCTTCAGACTTTACCCTATTATACACATACTCGAAACCATAAAAAAGCTCACTTCTTTTACTTAATTGTTTTTCAAAATCAACATTTAAAGAATAGGCATCCACTGCTTCCTCTCTAATATTTCTTAACTCCGACTGGAAATCACGATCAAACCTGCTCTCCTGAAAGTTTTGATAGGCAACAGTTGCCTGAATTTTGTCGTACAAATTAGAACTGCTGCTTAGTTTTGTGATTTGAAAATTACCCATAAACCAACGTTGTGGTCCGTAATTCCATTCAGCTGAACGTAATTCGTCTCCTCTGTATCTAATTAATCTATCGTATCTGGAATACGATGATGTAGTTGTATAATACAAGCCCAAATCAAAGCTTAAATCTTCTTTAGGTTCGTATCGTGCTTTTTGTAAAAAATTAATTTGATCATATCCAGTAGGCACTTGTACTCTTGGATTTTCATTCTGAACAATCACATCCTGACCATTAACTGTCTCTACATATTCTGGTCTTAAATATTCGTCAGGACCATGCCTACCCATTCTTAAATCCTCAAAATCGGTATAACTCACACTAGTTAAAAACGCCCATTTTTTGAGTCCGAAATTGAAATCTAAATGCCCTGTTTTTTCTTTATTAGCACTAGCATACCTCGCAACAGCATTGGCATTAAAATACAATGAATCCTTATAAGATAATTGAGGTTTTTGCGAATAAAAGCTCATGACACCACCAATAGCATCACTGCCATAAACCACTGAACCTGCTCCTAAAGTAATTTCAGTGTTTTGTATGATAAATGGATCGATAGAAATGACATTTTGAAGATTTCCACTCCTAAATATAGCATTGTTCATTCGAACACCATCTACAGTAATTAGCAGTCTGTTTGTAGAAAATCCTCTTATGATAGGACTTCCTCCTCCTAGTTGACTTTTTTGAATATACACATTGCCAGTGGCTTCTAATAAATCTGCACTAGTTTGCGGATTTTCAAATTGAATGTCTGCAGAGTTAATATTCACTATTGTTTGAGGAATATCGCGTTTACTTTGTTCAAATTTTGATGCTGAAATTACAACTTGATCCAAGCCTTCAACTTTAGGCACTAAAAAAACCGTATTATTAATTTTTAATATTGAAGCCTTTTTAGTCGAATATTGTATGTAGAGAATGCTTTGAAAATAAATTAGCTCATCATCATCAAACTGATCTAAAGACGCTTTACCATCTATATCTGTAATAACAGATTTATCTTTATTAGAATTGTAAATAGTAACTCCAACTACTGGTATTTTTGTTTCTTGGTCAAGCACTTTAATTTCTTGAGCATTTGCACCCAGTATGGCACATAAACAAATAGTTAGTGTTTTAATTAACTTCATAAAAATAATTCACTTTTTTTAATTGAATACCTGATTAAATACTTGTAGAGTTCTAGGTTTTTTAAAGCTGCCCAAATGTAATTCAAAATATAACAACAGCATGGTTAAAAACGATTGTCTTTGTTTTGAACTCATTTTAATTGTATTCAAATCATCAAAATTTATGCCTAATAGTTGTTTTAGAAGTATTAAATTTTCACCAGAAACCGAATAGATATTTGATTTTTGAGATTCAAATAATCCATTAAACAAATTGAAATATGGAGCGTCGCTATGTGAACTTTCAGGATAAAAGCCTAGATATTGTGTTAGATTGAGTAAAAAGAGTAAATGAAAATTTGAAAACTGATCCTGATAATCCAGCCATTTCAAGGTGACTTCAAGATATTCGTACAGTTCGATGTTTTGTTCCTCCTCCTTTAAAACGTTTGACAAAATTTCAGCTAGAAACATCGCTATTGCACTTTTATAAACATTGGTATGCATGCTTCTGTAAATGTAATCTGATTTGACTTCTTTAATGTATTGAAGTGATTGATTAGCTCTAAAATTTTCTTCAATTTGAAGCTGAGATAATAATTGAAAGTAAACGGCTTTGGAAGTTCCTTTACTGCTTTTTAAGGCACCACGAATTAAATAAGAAACAAGACCTTTTTGCTTTGTAAAACACTTTACAATAAGATCGTTATCCCGATATTTAACTTTTGAAATAACAATGGCTTTATTTTTATTGAGCATCGTGTTTAGGCACTACAATTACCTTACAATAAGTAGTTTTAATATTTTAGTTTCAAAAGAATCTAAATCAGAAATAAAAATAAGATAAACTCCAGTTGCTACAACATTGTTTGCGAGATTCTTCCCATTCCAAATAGCTGTTCCACCATCGATAGCAAAATTGTAATTGGCGCTGGAAGTTCTTTGATTGACTCTAGACTGAGCTTCAGCAACAAGATTGCCTTCAATATCTGTTATCTTGATATTTACATTTTCTGTTAGGTTAGATATTTTAACACCGTTATTAATATCATTTAGATTGTTTGATCCTAAAATATTATACTCTGGTCGAACAGGGTTTGGATAAACAAAAGCTTGATCTAATGTTTCTTCTGGTTTTGTTCCTCCTGAAGAAAAGGAAAGTAATCCATTTGGTGTTGCTATATAAACGATACCACTAGAAGGATCTATCGATACTTCATTAATATTATTGGTAGGTAATGGTGAGTTATCTTTTGTAAAATGAAAAATTGTTTGTTGTCCGTCTGGAGAAAAATAAAACAGCCCAGAATCTGCAGTTCCTATCCATTTATTATTTGAACCATCAACAGCAATTGATGTAATTAATTGATTTGAAAGTAATTCTTTAGGAATTCCTTCTTCTAAAATGACTATGTTATTTACAACTGAATTCGTAAAAAAATTGGCTGGACTAAATAATACTCTTAATCCCTTCTCGGTTCCAATCCAAAGTTGACCATTATTATCTAAAGCTAAAGTTTTAACGAATGAAGAAGGGAAATTTTCTGCTTCACCATTTGCAAAACTTAATTGTTCATTTCCTCCATTCTCATTAAATCCAACAAGGCCAAAAGAAAATGCACCTGTAAATTTATTATTTAAATCATCTATAACTAGTGACGAAAATCCAATATTACTGTTTGTAGGTGGCACAGGTATTATTGAAGTAAAATCATAAGATGTCCACTGGCCATTTTCAAATTTATTCAATGGCCTTGGCGTTCTACAATTCATTACCCATAACGCTCCGTTTTTATCGAAGATATTAACAGTAACAAATTGTACGTTAGAAGTAAAAGGATCTAAGGTACTGTTATCCTCATTATAAAGTATAATAGGCGTTTCATTATTAAATTCAATAACACCAGACCAGTGTGATGTAATAAAAATCTGTTCTGTATTGAACGGATTAATTGCTATATCTGATAAAAAGAAGGGATCTTCTATAAGACTTTCAATAGTATCATATTCAATATTTCTCCATTCTTCATTAACAAATCTACTTACTCCACTTCTTCTAATACCACCACTTGGATTAAATGTACGTGAATATCCACCAAAAACAGCCCATAAATTATTAGGACTATTTTCTATAGCAAAAACATTATTACTTAAAGGTCCGTCAGGATGAATTTCTTCAAAAACATCTGGACTGCTAAATGTTGTTTTAATAACTCCTCGTCCCGATTTGCCATCATTTATTATACCTGAAGTTCCAACAAATATTTCATCTTGATTATTTAATGATGCGACAGTAAATAGAACACCTAAATCAGAATTATTAGTAACCGTAGAAATCAAATTAAAAAACACATCATAGATGTAAACGACATCTTCAGTAGTTATGATAAGTCTAGAATCATTACTTCTCATATCAACAGGTAGTAATGGATATTGAAATAATTGTGTAAATGGATTTTCAAGAATTTCAAAAACAGCTTTGTTAATTGATATCGCATAAACTTTATCTCCAATACTTTCAATAGCGACAAAATTTCCAGCTCTTATTGTTTCCCACTGATTGAAATCGATAAGATTTGGATTTGAAATATCACCTCTTTTAATTCCAGTATTATCTCTGCAGGCTGCATAAACAAATCCATCGACAACTGTAGTTTGAGTAACTCTAATTTGTGATCCTCCTGAACCGATAAAATAAGTATCTCCAAACTCTAGCCGCTCTAAATCATAAACAGAAATACCATAATCTGTGGAGATGTATAATAACCCTTCGTGTTCATAAAAATGATTGATATTTTTCTTGTCTGGTGGTATTGTAACCTTATTTAAAATATCAATAACTACCAGTACTTCATTATCATTCAAAACAATGTCAATTAATCCTGTATCATAGCCAATAACTAATATATCATTAGCTTCACTGTAATATATACTTGAAATGTTATCACCTGATAAACCATCAACAGTGCTTATTGTATTAATTTCGTTTGTGTTATAATCAAATGTAAAAACAGCATTCTCAGATGCTGCATACAAAACATCTTCACTAGCAGAAAAGTCTGAAATATTGAGATATGAAAAATGCCCTTCCCATAGACTAGAAAAATCTTGAGCATTAGCAAATAATGCATAAGACAAAGACAACAGAACTAATAGTATGCGTTTCATAAAAATAAAAATCAAATATATTTATAAGTAACGAGTTATTTTAGATAATCATACATTATATCAAAAAAAAAAGCTCTCAAGAATTAATTGAGAGCTTTAAAGTTTTTGTTCAAAAGTTTAAACAACACCTTGAGCTAACATAGCATCAGCAACTTTTACGAATCCTGCAACATTGGCTCCTTTTACGTAGTCAACATAACCGTCTTGTCTTGTACCATAAGTCACACAAGACTGGTGAATGTCATCCATGATTTTATGCAACTTTTCATCAACTTCTTCTCTGGTCCAATTCATACGTAATGAATTCTGACTCATTTCTAAACCTGAAGTTGCAACACCACCAGCATTAGATGCTTTTCCTGGCGAAAATAATACTTTTGCATTCTGAAATGCTTCAATGGCTTCTGGCGTTGTTGGCATATTTGCGCCTTCAGCTACCACAATAACATTATTGTTAATTAATGCTTTAGCTTCTTCACCATTTAATTCATTTTGAGTAGCACATGGTAAAGCAATGTCACAATTTACAGACCAAGGCCTTTTTCCTTCGTGATAGGTAGCAGATCCATATTGGTTAACATATTCACTTATTCTTCCACGTTTAACATTTTTGAGATTCATTATAAACGCTAATTTGTCGGCATCAATACCATCAGCATCATGAATATATCCACCTGAATCAGACATGGTCACAACTTTTCCTCCAAGTTGAGTTGCTTTTTCACAAGCATATTGTGCTACATTTCCCGATCCAGAAATTACAACAGTCTTACCTTCAATAGTGTCATTTTTAGTTTTAAGCATGTTCTGTGCAAAATACACACAACCATATCCAGTAGCTTCAGGTCGAATTAGAGAACCTCCATAAGACATTCCTTTTCCTGTTAAAACTCCGGTAAATTCATTTTGTAATCTTTTGTATTGCCCAAACATATAACCGATTTCTCGTCCGCCAACGCCAATATCTCCAGCAGGAACGTCTGTATTTGCTCCAATATGTCGAAACAATTCTGTCATAAATGATTGACAAAAACGCATCACTTCATTATCACTTTTACCTTTAGGGTTAAAGTCTGAACCTCCTTTTCCTCCTCCCATTGGAAGCGTAGTTAAAGAATTTTTAAAAACTTGTTCAAATCCTAAAAATTTAAGAATACTTAAATTCACAGAAGGATGAAAACGCAATCCACCTTTATAAGGTCCGATAGCAGAGTTAAACTCTACTCTAAAACCTCTATTTACCTGAGTATTCCCTTGATCATCAATCCAAGGCACTCTAAAAATGATTGTGCGCTCAGGTTCCACCATACGCTCTAATAACATTTTTCCTTGATATTTAGGATTGTCTTCAATAAAAGGAATTACTGTTTCGGCAACTTCGTGCACTGCTTGTAAGAATTCGGTTTCATGACCGTTTTTTTCCTTAACAAGATTTAAAAAAGTTTCAATTTTATCTTTCATCTATTAAATTATTAATAATCAATGTTCATTTTTGTTATACAAAGATACATTATCTTTAAAATTTAAGTATATATTTTTTGATATTCTCAGTATCGGAATAGCAAATTAATTATAATTAAAATTAAAAATAGCAAGAGAAACTACTTTTGTTTGGTAGTTAGAGCAGTTTTTATATATTTGTTAACAAATATGCCCTTGGTAATTTTGAACCCTATGACGTTTAATTTTAAACAATTAACATTTGTATTCGTTTTTATAATGGGTATAAATGAAGTGTTTGCTCAACTCGGCTTTTCACACGAAATAGGTGTCATTGCGGGTCCTGTAGCTTTTCAATCTGATTTTGGTGTGCGTAATGATTTCGAAACGAATTCAGGCAACACTGGTATTGGTATTGGTATTGTACATTACATAAACTTTGCTTACCGAGCTGATTGTAACTGCTACTCTACTGACACATTCTTTAACGACCATTTTAAACTTAGAAATGAAATTTCTTGGAACAGAACTACCTTAAATCATTTTGGAGAGTGGGTAGATCGTGCTGCAATAAATAATAATTATGAGCAATTACGACTACATACTGGTGTAGCAAATAATTTTGATATTGGTACACAAATCGAATTCTTTCCAAAAAGTATTAGATCATTTCAAGCTTTTGGTTATTCGTTTGCGCCTTTTGTGAGTTTAGGAGTTCATTTTACGTCTTACAATCCAAGTGTGGAAACTTCTGCTATTGACGGTAATATCAATAACATGAATAACTTTTTCCCAGGCTGGGTAAACGCAGCTAACCCTAATGTTAACGAAGATCCATTTTTATTTGATGGCAGTGGCACAGCATGGTCTGTTGTTGGAAGTGTTGGTACGCGCTACAAATTAACCGTCTTGTCTGATTTAATGATAGACTTAAGATGGCAGTATTTTTTTAATGACAAGGTTGATGGTTTAGATCATAATTTACCTTCAAACAAAGCCAATGACTGGTTGGTTTGGTTGAACTTTGGGTACATTTACTATTTGGATTAACAATTTTTATAATATATAATTAAATAGACCAGGTTTTCACTTGGTCTTTTTTATGTCCTTTTCCATACAATAAAATGGATAGTCTCTTTCTGGAAAATTGACATTTCCGCTAATCTTATAGTTTCGTTTCTTGTAAAAATTAATCACTCTTTTATTCTGGCTATAGGCATCTAATCTAATTGAAGCATAGTTGTTCGTCACTGCGTAATTTTCTGCAAAATCCATTAATTGTTGAGCATATCCTTGTTTTTGGTGTTTCGGATTGACTACAAGACGATGAACTACTAATATTTTCCCATCATCAAATTTCCAATTAATCAACTTGTATTCATCTTCCTGCTCTTCGCTTAAAGCAATTGCACCAATTATTTCGTTATCATTTTTTAATATGTAAAGAACCTCTTTTTGCAAATCACTTTCAATGATTGAAATCGTCGGATACGTATTTGTCCATTGATATATACCATTGCGCTCTAATTCTATCTTGCCATTTATATAGATTTGAAAGAGCGCTTCCAAATCAGTTAAATTTCCTTTCTCTATAGTGGATTGATGAATTTTTACTGTTTCAAATGTAGTGTCATAGATTAAAACTCCTTGGTTGATACTATCAAGTTGATTGATTAGAAATCCTTTTTTATTCCAAACAGCACTTTGTCCAACACTTAAAAAATCATCACAATAACCCACGCAATTTGACATTAAAATTGGTGTACTAAATTCGCGAGCTATATTTGGAAAAAATAAATTAGCCTTTTCAATACCGTTTTTAGATTTAGCAACACTTGCAATGTAAATATCAGCACCTTTGTGATTGGCATTTAAAAAATGTTCTCGCTGTAAGGTTTCATAGCAAATTCCTATTGCAATTTTAACCCCTTCAATGTTTAAAATTAGCTGATCATTCCCAGAAATAAAATAAGGTAGTTCATCATCATGCAACAATTGTTTAGAATAGACACTACTGCTTTTATTTGGCTGAAAAATCAACATACTAATGCAGATGCCTTCAACAGAATTAATAGGAAAACCAATTCCGATAGTGATGTCATTTTTATCAGATAAGGCTTGGAAGGGCTTAAAGATATCATCATCAATACGAGTTGCAAATTCCTTGGCTAAGCTCGGTTCATATCCAGTAATTGATAATTCAGGAAATATGATTACATCAGAATTTAAATGAATTGCACGCTTAATAAGACGCAAGTGATTTTGAATATTCCTGTAAATTTCTCCCTTGAAGGATTGCGTTTGTGCGATACAGATTCTCATTTTAAATGGGTTTAATTCGCCAATACCTATACAACGTTAACCTATAGCTTGTTTTAAATCTGCAATTAAATCAGCTTCATCTTCAATACCAACACTTAACCTGATTAAAGAATCGACAACTCCTGTTTTTTCTCGTTCTTCCTTTGGAATACTTGCATGTGTCATACTTGCTGGATGGCCTGCTAGAGATTCTACACCACCCAAAGACTCTGCCAGAGTAAAAATCTTTAAATTCTCAACAATACTTATGGCTTCTTTATAATTGTTACCTTTTGTTGTAAATGACACCATACCTCCAAAATCACTCATTTGTGATTTAGCGATATCATGATTCGGATGGTTTTCAAAACCTGGCCAGTATACCTTTTCTATTTTTGGATGATTTGCTAAAAATTCTGCCACAGCTCTACCATTTTCACAGTGACGTTGCATTCTAATATGAAGCGTTTTAATACCTCTTAAGGCTAAAAAACTATCTTGTGGTCCGCATACAGCTCCACTGGCATTTTGAATAAAATACAAACGATCTGCCAGATCTTTATCTTTAACAACCAATGCGCCCATAATTAAATCACTATGACCACCTAAATACTTGGTAGCAGAGTGCATCACAATATCTGCGCCTAAATCTAAAGGTCTTTGTAAATAAGGCGTTGCAAACGTATTATCGACTGCTAACAAAATATTATGCTTTTTTGCAATAGCAGAAGCCGCTCTAATATCTATAATATTCATCATTGGGTTTGTAGGTGTTTCAACCCAAATTAATTTGGTATTTTCGTTGATATAGGTTTTAATATTTGTGGCATTATTCATACCTACGAAATGAAACTTAATCCCAAATTTTTTAAAAATACTAGTAAATAATCTGTAAGAACCACCATACAAATCGTTAGTAGATATGACTTCATCTCCTGGTTCCAATAATTTGATTATGGCATCTATAGCTGCTAAACCAGAACCAAATGCTAATCCGTAATTCCCATTTTCAATGCTGGCGAACGCATTTTCCAGGGCAGTTCTGGTTGGATTATGAGTTCTTGAATATTCATACCCTTTGTGACCTCCAGGTGTAGATTGCGCGTAAGTTGACGTTTGATATATTGGTGGCATCACGCTTCCATAAGCTGGATCGTGCTTCTGCCCTCCGTGAATAGTTTTGGTGTTAAATTTCATTAGTTTTTTGCCTTAGATCTTTAATAAACACGATTCATTTTAATGCTTTGAGAATACAACAAAATAAAACTTTAATTCGTTGTATTCAAATGTAAGTAATACCTTTATTGAATGTTTAACAAATTGAATCCTATTTTGAAAAAACACCTCTTTTTAATAATTGTTTTAAGCTTCGTTTTTTCGTGTAAAAAAGACGTGAGCATTGAATTTTCAGAAGCACATATTGAAACATCAAAGGATGCTGATATTGCGATAAATTATCCTAAAGCTGAAGGCAATAAAGATGTTTCAGAACGTATAAATACTACGATTGAAAATTATATTGTTAGTCAAATTAATTTTAGTGAAGATTCATTAACTAATATTACTATAAAAAATGCTGTGGAACGTTTTAATACGGAATACACCACTTTTAAAAGTGATTTTCCAGACAGTCCTCAAAAGTGGGAAGCCTTTATTGATGGTGAAGTGACGTATCGCTCTCCTGAAGTCATATGCATGGCTATAAATTCTTATTTAGATACTGGTGGAGCACATGGAAATACGAATGTGAGGTTTTTCAATTTTAATCCGCAAACAGGTGAATTATATTCCAAAAGTGAGCTTATTAATAATGTTAGTGATATTTCAAAAATTATTGAAAGGAAACTACAAGAGAAAGCTAAATCGAAATCAGATGAACCAATAGAAGATTTTTTCTTCGGAAAAGACTTTCAACTCCCTGAAACTATTGGTTATAGTGATGAAGGATTGATTATTTTATACAATCCATATGAAATCGCCTCGTATTCACAAGGTATTATAGAATTCATAATTCCATATTCTGAAATTAGCTCATATTTAAACATTTACTAATCAGCGCCTTTAGATAATCGCTTGATTATTGGTTCTACAGTAAGCCCTTGCCCTATAATTGAGAAGACCACAATGATATATGTAATTACTAAAAACAATTCTCTGTGCATGTCTTGAGTAAGACTTAAAGCCAATGCAATTGAAATACCTCCTCGCAAACCTCCCCAAGTCATTATGAGATTGGTGTGTTTTACAAATTCAAGTTTTTTATCGAAAAATTTTATCGGTAACCATAAAGACACAAACCTACTCAACAACACAAGTGGTACAGCAATAAGACCTGCTAAAATATAATCGAAACTAAAGGTAAGCACAAGCATTTCCATACCTATCATGACAAATAACACTGTGTTGAGTAGCACATCAATAAGTTCCCAAAATTTGTCAACATACATTTCCGTAATTTCAGACATAGAACTTTTTCTAACGGTATCATTTCCAACGATAAGTCCAGCAGTAACCATAGCCAAAGGTGCCGATAAATGCCATTGGTGTGCCAGCAAACTTCCACCCATCACTGTTGCAATGGTGATAATGACCTCAACTTCATAATCATCAATAGACTTCAATAATTTATAGGTTATATAGCCTAAAATGAGTCCTAAACCAATTCCTCCAAGGACTTCTTGCCCAAACAATTTGGCGATTTCCCCAAACTCAATGGCTGCATCAGGTTTTGCTGCTATTGCAAATATGGTCAAAAACACAACAACACCGACACCATCATTAAATAGGGATTCTCCAACTATTTTTGTTTCTAATTTTTTAGGTGCTCCTGCCTTTTTTAAGATGCCTAAAACGGCTATAGGATCCGTTGGCGATATTAATGCTCCAAATAATAAACAATAGATAAAAGCAACTTCAAGCCCTAAGATTTTAAGTAAAAAGAAGGTTAAACTTCCTACTAAGAATGTAGACACTAAAACACCAAGAGTAGCAAATACAAACACTGGCCATCTCTGAATTTTAAGCTGATTAAAATTGGTATGTAAAGCTCCTGCAAAAAGTAGAAAACTTAACATAATATCTAGCAATACTGTTTTGAAATCAATTTGAGAAATCAATTCCTTTTCTCGTAACAACAAAGTGTCATCAAACTGTCCAATAGCAACAATAATAATTGTAAAGACAATAGTAATAAGCATCAAACCGATGGTTATTGGTAACTTTAAAAACCTGACATTGATATAACCAAAAAGTGCTGAAAGTACAATCAACACCGAAGCAATAGCATAATAATCCATGAAACTTTAATTTTTTTTTAAAAGTAACTAATTTTCTTTTTAAATCTGTTTACTTTGCACGGATTAAAACCTCATCTACAGAGCAGAACATACCATGAAAAAAGTATATCATCTTAAAACTTGCAATACTTGTGACAGAATTATAAAATCGTTAAATCTATCTAATGATTTCAGTTTTCAAGATATAAAATCTGAAGATATTACAGTAAAACAACTGGATCAACTTAAAGACTTAGCGGGTAGTTACGAGGCGTTATTCAGTAAACGCGCTAAGCTTTACAAGGAAATGGGTTTAAAAGAACAAAACTTGAGTGAAGCTGATTATAAACATTACATTCTGGAGCATTACACGTTTTTAAAACGACCTGTAATTGTTGTAAATGATACCATTTTTATTGGAAACAGCGCTAAAACTATAGAAGCTGCAAAAGCTTTTATCCACGCTAATGAATAGTAGGAAATTTGCACTTTTAGCCGTGTTTTTAGTTCAGCTTTTGTATGGTCTAAATTACACCTATGCTAAAAACGTTATTAATGAGGGCTTTGTACAATCATTTGCATTTGTGCTATTAAGGGTTGTTGGTGCAACTATTCTATTCTGGGCTTTTAGTTTCTTTTACAAAAAAGAGAAAATTGAAAAAAGAGATTTCGTTACCATATTCTTTGCTGCACTTTTTGGGGTGTGTATTAATATGCTTCTATTTTTGAAAGGCTTAGAATTGACCTCTCCAATTCATGCTTCTGTAATTATGACTATCACACCTGTTATAATATTGGTTTTGTCTATTTTCTTCCTTGATGAAAAGCTAACCAAACTGAAAGTATTCGGTATCATTCTGGCTTTTGCTGGTGGTGTGTTGCTTACAGCTTTAGGAAAATCTACAAGAGTTGGAGATAATGTAGCTTTAGGGAACTTGTGCATTTTTATAAATGCAATTTCATATAGTATTTATGTAATTATTATAAAACGTTTAACTGCAAAATACCATCCGTTTACCTTTATAAAATGGCTGTTTTTATTTGGAGTTATTCTTACGTTACCCTTTGGGTATCAAGAAGCCTTAGAGATTCAATGGCATACATTTACTCCTTACATTTGGTTTTCTGTACTCTTTGTGATTATAGGAGCCACATTTGGAACTTATCTTTTAAATCCACTAGCTTTGAATTCTCTAAAAGCATCTACTGTTGGAACATTTATTTATTTGCAACCCGTAATTGCAGGTGTTTTTGCGATTATCATGGGTGTAGATGTTGTGAGCCCAATTAAAATAGGCGCTATGGTTCTTATATTTTCAGGCGTTTATCTCGTGACTAAAAAACCAAAAACATTAGTTTAAATCTTGAGGCTTTTTACCAGATTGGCGTGTGTCTTCTTTTGTAAGTACCTTAAAATTTGTAGACTTAGGAAACGTTGCTATTAATTCTTTCAAATTATGAGGAAGCTCAATTAAGCTTCTGGTTTTTAAGCTAATCCAGGCGCCAAGAATATCACATGTTGCAACATGTTTTCCTGTTTGATTGTAAAAATTATGCTCAAATTTAAAAAACATACCATCATCACTTAATCCAGATACTGAAAGCGTAACGGTTAGCGTTTGACCCAAAAAAGATTCCTTGAAATAGTGAATGTATTCAGAAAACACTACAGGACCAATACCATAGTCAATAAGCTTTTTCATAGAAAATCCGTGCTCGTTTAAGAATCCTACACGCGTATGACTCATAAAATTTACATAAGCCGAATTTGCCAAATGGCCATTAGCGTCAACATCACTCCATCTAATTTCAAAATCTTTTTTGTACATCTTCTAAATTTTAAGTGTGCAAAGTTATCGTTTTTTATAAACCTAAACTATCCGCTTTAAAACGTTTTGATTTTCCTTACCTTTGTGCAACTTTTTTATAATATTTATGATACAATCAATGACTGGTTACGGGAAATCTGTAATTCAACTTCCAACCAAAAAGATATCGATAGAAGTAAAATCGCTAAACAGCAAAAACTTAGATCTGAATACAAGAATGCCTTCATTGTATCGTGAAAAAGAACTAAGCATTAGAAAACTTATCGCTTCTAAGCTGGTAAGAGGTAAAATCGATTTTTCATTATATATGGAAATAACTGGCGAAGAAACCTCAACGCAAATTAATAAAACAGTTGTAAAACAGTACATCAAACAACTTAAAGAAGTCGTTGATGGAGATGAAACCGAATTATTAAAAATGGCCATTCGACTTCCAGATGCTGTGACTACCGAACGTGATGAAATCGATGAAGATGAATGGTCACAAATTTCAAAAGAAATTGACAGTAGCCTTGAAAAGATCCAACAATATAGAATTGATGAAGGCAAGAGTCTCGAGGATGAATTTATTACTCGTGCTGAAAATATTTCAGAGTTATTAGATCAGGTCATTGAAATGGATCCTGATCGTATTGATGGTGTTCGCGAACGATTAAATAAAGGGATTGCTGAAATTAAAGAAAAAGTTGATGAAAACCGTTTTGAGCAAGAACTTGTGTATTACATTGAAAAATTTGACATTACCGAAGAAAAAGTGCGTTTAAAAAACCATTTAGACTACTTCCAGAAGGCTTTAAAATCTGATGATTCCAATGGTAAAAAATTGGGTTTTATTTCTCAGGAAATGGGACGAGAAATTAATACCATTGGTTCAAAATCTAATTATGCGCCAATGCAAAAGCTGGTCGTTCAAATGAAAGATGAGCTTGAAAAAATTAAGGAACAGTTATTGAATGTGCTTTAACTAATTAATTGTTTGTAAAATTATAGAATCGATTTAATCAGTGTCAGAAATAAAAAATAAAAACAGAGGGAAATTAATCGTGTTTTCAGCACCTTCTGGTTCTGGAAAAACTACTATTGTAAGGCATTTACTCCAGCAGAAAGAACTCAATTTAGAGTTTTCTATTTCAGCAACATCAAGAGAAAAACGAGGCAATGAAATTCATGGAAAAGATTATTATTTTCTAGATGTTAAAGATTTTAAGAACAGGATTAAAAACGATGAGTTTTTAGAATGGGAAGAAGTGTATCGTGATAATTTCTACGGAACTTTAAAAACTGAAATCGAACGCATTTGGGGAAAAGGTAAAAACGTTATTTTTGATATTGACGTATCTGGCGGATTACGTATTAAAAAGAAATTCCCAAAAGAGACCTTAGCTATTTTTGTAAAACCACCCGATTTAAACGAACTAATCATCAGACTTAAAGAGCGTGGTGAAGAAAGTCCTGAAAAGATTAGTATGCGTGTAGCAAAAGCTCCTGCCGAACTGGCAACTGCTCCTCTATTTGATGAAATCGTCCTTAATAAAGATTTAGACAAAGCATTGGACGATGCTTATAACTTGGTGTCAAATTTTGTAAACTCCTAAGTCATGAAAGTCGGCTTGTATTTTGGAACGTTTAATCCCATTCACGTTGGACATCTTACCATTGCCAACCATTTAGCTGAATACAGCGATTTAGACAAAATCTGGTTTGTAGTCACACCACATAGCCCGTTTAAAAAGAAAAGCTCGTTGCTAGATAATCGTCAACGCTACGAAATGGTATATCGTGCTACCGAAGATTATTCTAAACTAGAACCCAGCGATATTGAATTTAATTTACCGCAACCCAATTATACCATCAATACGTTGACGTATCTCAAAGAAAAATATCCAGATTATACGTTTGCACTTATTATGGGTGAAGACAATCTGAAGAGTTTCCACAAGTGGAAAAATTATGAACTCATCTTAGAAAATCACGACATCTATGTGTATCCAAGAATTTCTGAAGGACATATTGAGACACAATTTGATAATCATACTAAAATTCACAAAGTTGATGCGCCTATTATGGAATTATCGTCAACATTTATCAGAAATTCAATTAAGGAAGGTAAAAATGTCAGACCTATGCTTCCTGAACATGTTTGGGAGTATCTGGATGAAATGAATTTTTATAAATAAACAACTGAAGAAGGATCTATGAAAGACACGAAATTACTGAACTATATTAAGGCTGTTTTAGAAAATTTACCAACCGATTGGCTAAATTTAACAACGCATCGACTTGATATTTACAATGAAGAACTGGCTAAAACTCAATTCTTAGACCAGTTTGAAGTTCTTTTTAATGCCAACAACTCTGAAACTTCAGCACTCCATATTTTACCCACAGCTTACGATTACATTCGTTTAGGTCACCCTTTATCTAGCGTTTTAGAATGGACTATTGCGCATATAAATCACTTAGATTCAGAACAAGTGATAAGCTTTTCATCAAAGACGATTCCTGTTTTGGCTGTTCTGAGAAAGAACTTACTAAATCATAAAAACACTCTAATTACTTTCAAAGACGAGTTACCAGACGAATTTGATGTTGACATTATAAAGCGTGTGTATGGCTATACATTTGAAGTAATGAAGGTTGAACAACCAGAAGATGTTCCAGCATTTGAAGGTAGCACTATTTTCATTTCGCAAGACAAAGAGATTTTTAAAAGCGATCTTCATCCTAATATTGACTTTTTCATAAATATACACGATTCCTTAGGAAGTGTATTACTAGTTAATGGCGAACTAAACGCTGCGTATATTTCAGACATTCAACATGTTCGCAGAAGAGAAACCATTGCAATGACACCTGTTAATTGTTTCGAAGCTCTAAAATTACTCGTTGATTCATCTTCTGGTATAAAGACTGAAAATAACATCAGTGCGACTAAAGCACGCGTTTTAAATTCAATTACTGCTATCACTGGTACTACTGAAAAACCTTTAGTTGGATCAAGCGGACTTTCCATTCAGTATGCAATTATGATGGGACTGGTTCATTATGCTCAAGAACATCATAAAGAAAAAGCTATAAAATTTATTGTTCCTCCAAATTGCTATGGTGGTACAAACGATCAGGCTAGACGAGTTGCGGCTTGCATTGATAATGTAGAAATTGTTGATTTACCTGTTGATGGTGATAATGACATGGTTCAAAGTATTGATGTCATATTAGAGAAAATCGCTAAAGAAGATGCCATTCCTTACATCATTGCTGAAATTCCAACGAATCCTAGAGTTGAAGTGCCTAATCTGAAACAATTAAAAGCAACTTTAGGTAAAGTTCGTAAAACAGCTTCAGGCAATAATGCTATCGATCCTGTTTTTATTTTAGACCAAACTTTTTGTCCGAATGTTCACTTTTTAGGCGAAGGACATACCTTATCTGAAGTTAGAAGTATTTCTTACGCCAGTGGATCAAAATTTCCTAGTGGCGGACAATGTACTGCTGGTTATTGTGTTGGTAATACTAAAGCTGAAGCTTTGATGGCATACATTGAAACGCATCTCATGTTATGCGACAATGAAGCGACTTCTCATCAAATGGAAATTTTAGCACATCAGTTGCCTTCAATGAATCAGCGCATAGTTGATGCTTATAAAAACACTCGAGAATTTGTAAATTTCATTAAGGTGGTTTTACCTGCTGCCAAAATCAATTTTGTTTCCGAAGACCTAGCAAATCAAGGTTTTATGCCTTCTGTGTTTTCACTTGATCTTCCAACCAAAGGAAATACTGCTGAAGAAAAAGAAGCGTACAAAAGAACTTTGAATCATAAATTAATCCATTTGATGATTACCGAAATTCCTGATGAAAGCAAATATTGTGTTAGCTACGGACAACTAAAAGGCTGTTACTGGACGATACCTGCAACATCAACTCAAGGAACAACAAAAGAAGGTGACAAAGATTATATTGCGCGCGTTGCCTTGTCTCCAAATATGGATTTAGAGCGTCACAAAGAGGTCTTTTTAGATTTTGTAAGAGCTATTTCTTAAAGTCAAAAATGATAATAGGCATTTTCCAAATGTTCAATATCGAATTGATTTCCATTTTTAACAATGGCAATGATATCAAAACGTACTTCGACATCAAGCTGATGTGAGGTCACAAAATGATCGACTGCTTTGACAATTCTTTGAATTTGCTTTGGCTTTAAAAAGTCTTGTGGATTTCCAAACACATTAGTTGATCGTGTTTTTACTTCAACAATGGCTAAAACATCTTCCTTTTGAGCAATGATATCAACTTCTGCCTTTTGAAAGATATAATTGCGAGATAGAATCTCATAACCGTGTTTCAGTAAAAAATCTACTGCCAGTTCTTCTCCTTTTTGTCCTAAGTCATTATGATTTGCCATAAATAGATATAATAATTACGCAACCTTATTAGCTTAGTTGTATCTTATAATCAATATACTAAATTTATAGATGTGAAAAAACTCATCATATTCTTAACCTTCATTTATTGCAGCCATAATTACGCTCAAACGCTGTATGTTATTGATGAGTCTTTCAAAATTGTTGCTTATGACCAAAATGGTCTGCCTACATTAATTAAACAATTTGAAAATTATTTCTCAGATATTGCTGTGACAAGTTTAGGAGAAATTTACTTAACCTCAGGTACCAGATTATACCATTATGATGTTAGTAACGACCAGTTGAGTGAGGTATTTATAATATCAAACTCATTTGGCTCTAATACATCATTAACAGCAGGCCACAATAATGATTTGTATTTTTTAACCGAGCTTCAAAATTTATTTAAATACGATATCACAAATAATTCTCTTGAACTTATAGCAAATTTAGGTGTTCAAACTCCTGGTGACCTTGTTTTTTACAAGGGAAATCTTATTTTTAAACGTTCTGGCACTGATCAAATTAGTGCTTATAATATTTACAATGATACTATTGATGCTATTTTTTGTCTTCCTGATTCTTCTTTTTGGAACGCTTATGGGATTGCAAATCATGTGAATTCGTGTGGAGATAATACGCTAATTATAAGTAGAGATTTTGAATTATTTGAAATAGATCTGGAAAACGATACATTAACTCCACTGAATTTTACCCATGACACATCCATTTTCGGTTTAGCAACTAATACTGAATATTTAGCAGCAAATTGTAATTCTACTTTAACTACAAACCCTTGTTCACTATCTGTTGAGGAATATAATTTCTTCAGTTCAGACATTATATTTTATCCTAATCCTGTAAAAAGTTATATAAATATAAAGACCAACATCATATATGACACTGTCACTATCATCGATATTAACGGAAGGGTCATTCTTAATTCAGAAAAGAATCAAAGAAAAATTGATGTTTCAGAATTAAGCAGTGGCATTTACTTTTTCAAAATTATTAATGGAGAACAATCAAGAATAGAAAAATTTGTAAAAAACTAAATTTCTAGGGCTTGAGTACTTCTAATTTATATCCAACACCATGAACATTCGTGATTTTTATGGACGAATCTTCTTTTAATTTTTTTCTCAATTTAGAAATATAGGTGTCTAAGCTTCTACCGACGAAAACACCATGATCTTCCCAAACGCGCTTGGATAATTCATCTCTTTTAACCACGTCATTTAAATTGTCGCATAAAATTTCTAAAAGCTCACATTCCTTTTTAGATAAGCCAATCTCTTTTTTTACATAAATTAATTTACTTTGATCTTTATCAAATTTATAGTTTCCAATGGTATAAAACGGATGCTCTGTTACTGATTGAGTTGTTGTTATTTTCCGTTTAAATAACAACCAAATAATTAAAATAAGAGGAACAATGAGCCACAAGTAAAGCAATGAAAATTGCTCTTTTCTACCTTCAAAACGAACTTGAATGGTATAACAATTAAGAGGCAAAGCGCGTCCAGCACAAGGAATAAGACTTTGTTCCTGTTCATTTTTCATCTCATAACTATAAGCCACTTCATTATCTTCACATTGAAAGACCTCAACGCGATAATGATCAGGTAAACCTGCTTTTTCAAGGCTGTTTTTAACGAAAATTACAAGACTGTCGGGTTTAAAACCGAGTTCATTTTGAAATGATAACTGGTATGTATCAGATGCTGTTTCAAGCACTGGCAATATTAAAGATGTAGAATCCTGATTGGATAGCAACAATTGATGACCAACATCTCTAAGTGCAATTTTTGTAAGTTCTCTATGTGAATCGTCTTTAGCACAAGACGATAAATTTAGAATTCCTAAAAGCAATAAAACTAAATAAAGGTATCTTTTCATAAGCACTACAAATAAATGATAAATAAGAGTGACATCTAACCTATTCACATTTATTTTACACTTTTTTGACACTTTACTTTAAGTCGTTGAAGACGTTTCTTGAACAAAAGATTATTTATAAACTAGTGTTGATTCATCTTTCTCCACCTTCAACTGAATCACTTTTCCAAAAACCATAGCGCGATTATCGTTTTCATGACCTGCTGGCATATTAAATGCTATCGGAAAATCATAATCAGCTAATGCATCTAAAATTAGCTGTTCGATAGTCGTTCCCCAAAGTGTAGTGTTTTTTCTAAGTTTACTCATATCACCAACAATTACTCCTTTACAATCATCAAAATAACCTGCACGTTTCAAACTTTGAAGCATGCGATCAATATGGTATTTGTATTCACCTATTTCTTCAATAAACAAGATTTTACCAGAGACATCAATGCTTGTTTTTGAACCCAACATGGTGTGAAGCATGGTTAAATTCCCTCCAACCAATTGTCCAGTGGCATTGCCTACTCTATTATAACTTGAACCTTCTAAAGTAAAGTTTACAGGATTTCCAAATATGGTGGACTTAAACGTTTCTAGGCTTTCTTTAATATCGTCTAAATCTTTAGTCAAACTCACACACATCAACGCATGAATAGATTGATAACCTTCATTATGAATTTGATTGTGCAATGCCGTAATATCGCTGTAACCAATCATCCATTTTGGATGTTCTTTAAACTTCGTATAGTCTAATTTATCTAAAATCCGAACCGTTCCGTAGCCACCTCTGGCACACCAGATTGCACTAATTTTTGGGTCGTCTAATGCATTTTGAAAATCTTCACAACGCTCTGCATCTGTACCTGCAAAATGATCTGCCTGACTAAACACGTGTTTACCAACGACAACATTCAATCCCCAACTTTTCAATAAAGCAACAGCTCGTTCTACTTCATCATTTCTGTTTTTTAATATTCCAGCAGGCGCAACAATCGCAACAGTATCTCCAGTTTTTAAATAAGGTGGTTGTATCAAAGCAGTTAGGTTTTGTTGAATAGATACATCTTGAGCTTGGCTATTTCCGAAGAAAAAAAGCGTACAAGCCAAGAGTAAAAAATAATGAATTTTAGACATATTGTAAATGTACATTTTTTTTCTAAATCGCTTTCAAAATGTGTACTTTTGTGGCTGCAAAAAACATTAAGGTGTTTGTCTCCTCGAGCGCAGTCGAGAGGTTTAAATTAGGTCTCGACTGCGCTCGGCCTGACAATTTAGTTTACATAAAATGAATACTCCAAAACGATATACAATTACTGCTGCATTACCTTACACTAATGGT
Source organism: Psychroserpens mesophilus (assembly GCF_000826645.1). Lineage (GTDB taxonomy): Bacteria > Bacteroidota > Bacteroidia > Flavobacteriales > Flavobacteriaceae > Psychroserpens > Psychroserpens mesophilus. The sequence continues at coordinate 20,081 of NZ_JXJP01000001.1, read as the reverse complement.
CCGATTCACATTGGGCATTTAGCAGGTGTTTATGTGCCGGCAGATATTTACGCACGCTATAAACGTTTAACAGGAAATGATGTGGCATTCATTTGTGGAAGTGATGAACATGGTGTTCCTATTACGATAAAAGCAAAAAAGGAAGGTGTGTCTCCTCAGGATATCGTAGATAAATATCATGCGATAATTAAAAAATCGTTTGAAGACTTCGGAATTACATTCGACAATTATTCGCGTACGTCTGCTAAAATTCATCATGATACTGCTTCAGAATTTTTTAAAACTTTATATGACAAACACGAGTTTGTTGAAGAAGTCACGGAACAATTGTATGACGAGGAAGCCAATCAGTTTTTAGCTGATCGATTCGTAACTGGAACTTGTCCGAAATGCGGAAACGAAGAAGCTTATGGAGATCAGTGTGAAAGTTGTGGTTCAAGTTTGAACGCTACAGATCTTATCAATCCGAAATCTGCAATTACTGGAAATGTTCCAACATTAAAAAAAACCAAACACTGGTTTTTACCTTTAAATAAACACGAAGATTTTTTAAAAGAATGGATTTTAAAAGGTCATAAAAAAGACTGGAAGCCTAATGTTTACGGACAAGTAAAATCGTGGATAGATGATGGTTTACGTCCGAGAGCTGTCACTCGTGATTTGGATTGGGGAATTTCGGTTCCTGTTCCTGGAGGCGAAGGCAAAGTACTTTATGTATGGTTTGATGCACCTATTGGTTATATTTCTTCAACTAAAGAATGGGCAGCACGTGAGGGTAAAGATTGGGAACCTTACTGGAAAGACAAAGACACGAAACTCGTTCACTTTATTGGGAAGGATAACATTGTATTTCATTGTATCATTTTCCCAGCAATGCTCAAGGCTGAAGGCTCCTACATTTTACCAGACAATGTGCCTGCTAATGAGTTTTTAAATCTTGAAGGTAAAAAATTATCAACGTCTAAAAACTGGGCTGTTTGGTTGCCAGAGTATTTAGAAGATTTTCCAAATCAACAGGATGTGTTGCGCTATGCATTAACAGCTAATGCTCCAGAAAGTAAGGATAACGATTTTACATGGAAAGATTTTCAGGCAAGAAACAATAACGAATTGGTGGCGATCTTCGGAAACTTTATCAATCGCGTTGTGGTTTTGACCAACAAATATTACAATGGTATAGTTCCTGAAGCTTCTGAGTTTTCTGAAGTAGATACTGAAACTTTAGCGGCAGTAAAAGCCTATCCTTCTGTGATTGAAAGCTCCATCGAACGCTATCGATTTAGAGAAGCGAGTCAGGAATTAATGAATTTGGCGCGTTTAGGGAACAAATATCTAGCAGACGAAGAACCATGGAAACTGGTAAAAACTGATGAAGTTCGTACAAAAACAATTATGTACGTAGCGCTTCAAATTGCAAGTGCATTAGCAACATTGAGTGAACCTTTTTTACCGTTTACTTCAGAAAAACTAAAAGGTATTCTTTGTCATTCCGCACTTGATGCGGAATCTACTTGGACTGATATTTCAACTAAGAACATCCTCATTCCTTCTGGACATCAAATTGGAAAAGGGGAATTGTTATTCTCTAAAATTGAAGATAAAACAATAGAAGCACAATTGGAAAAACTTGAAGCCAGCAAAAAAGCAAATGAAGCGGCAAATAAAGAAATCGAACCTCAAAAGGACATCATTTCTTTTGACGATTTCACCAAACTTGACTTACGCGTTGGAACCATCCTTGAGGCCGAAAAAATGCCGAAAGCTAAAAAACTATTGGTTCTAAAAGTCGATACAGGAATTGATACACGAACGATTGTGTCTGGTATTGCTGAAAGTTTTACGCCTGAAGAAGTTGTGGGAAAGCAAGTCACAGTTTTAGTCAACCTAGCACCAAGAGCCTTACGTGGTGTTGAAAGTGAAGGCATGATTTTAATGACCGAAACACCTGAAGGCAAATTGGTCTTCGTCAATCCGGATACAAAAGTTAATAGCGGATTGCCGATTAGTTAATTCCAAGGTCCTAAATAAGATATTCTCAACCTCGTAGTCGATTACTGCGAGGTTTTTTATTACTTTTCGGCTTTCAAATTTGTGTTATGATTTCCTATATAATTTCCCAAACCAAACTACCAGAATCTTCAGTAAAAAACACTGTTGATTTACTAAATCAAGACTGTACAATTCCTTTCATTTCGCGATATCGAAAAGAAGCCACTGGAAATTTAGACGAAGTTCAAATTGGTGATATTGTAAAATACAAAGGGCTTTTCGAGGCTTTAGAAAAACGAAAAGTAGCCATTTTAAAAGCATTAGAAGAACAAGATGTTCTAACTTCAGAACTTAAAGCAAAAGTAAATGCTTGTGCAGATAGCACAACGCTTGAAGATCTATACCTTCCGTATAAAAAAAGCAGAAAAACCAAGGCTGAAACAGCTCGTAAAAACGGATTGGAACCCTTGGCAAAAATCATCATGAGCCAAAATGCAAATGATCTTGAATCAACTGCACAGCGTTTTGTAAAAGAATCTGTTTCTTCAACAGAAGATGCTTTAGAAGGTGCACGACACATCATTGCAGAATGGATTAACGAACGATCTGATATTAGAAACAATCTTCGTAACCAATTGGAGCGTCATGCGATGATTTCAACAAAAGTTGTCAAGTCAAAAAAAGACGATGACAATGCACAAAAATTCAGAGATTACTTCGATTGGGAAGAAGCTTTAAGCCGAATTCCATCACACAGATTATTAGCTATTTTAAGAGCAGAAAGCGAAGGGTTCATTCGCGTAAAAATTGAGATTGATACTGAACATGCTCTAAATCGTATTGAACATCGAATTATAAAAAGTCAAAATGCTTGTTCAGATCAAATTCAACTCGCCATTTCAGACGCTTATAAACGATTATTGTTTCCATCGTTAAGCAATGAGGCACTTCAAAAAGCAAAAGAGAAAGCCGATGATGCTGCCATTTCGATTTTCGCAAAAAATTTAAAACAATTATTGCTTGGTTCACCTTTAGGTGAAAAACGTGTTTTAGCCATAGATCCAGGATTCAGAACAGGTTGTAAAGTAGTGTGTTTAGATGAAAAAGGCGACTTAAAACACAATGAAACCATTTATCCTCATCCTCCTAAAAGCGACCAAACTGGAGCTTTGAAAAAAATCAGTTTTTTAACGGAAGCCCATCAGATTGAAGCCATAGCTATTGGAAACGGAACAGCATCACGAGAAACCGAAGCCTTAATTAGAAAAATTCGATTTAGAAATGATGTTCAAGTTTTTGTAGTTAGTGAAGCTGGAGCCAGTATCTATTCAGCATCAAAAATTGCTCGCGATGAGTTTCCAAATTATGATGTAACCGTTAGAGGTTCGGTGTCCATCGGAAGACGTTTACAGGATCCTTTAGCAGAACTCGTAAAAATTGATGCCAAATCTATAGGTGTCGGACAATACCAACATGATGTGGATCAAAACAAACTTAAGAAAGAACTTGATGTCGTGGTTGAAAATTGTGTGAATTCAGTAGGCGTTAATATCAATACTGCAAGTCATAGCTTGTTGAGTTATGTCTCTGGAATTGGTCCGAAATTAGCCGAAAATATAGTGAACTATCGAAGTGAAAACGGTTCATTCACATCTAGAAATGATATCAAAAAAGTGCCGCGATTAGGTGATAAAGCTTTCGAACAAGGCGCAGGATTTTTAAGAATTAAAGATGGTAAAAATCCATTAGACGATTCTGCTGTACATCCAGAAAGTTATGCTATCGTTAAACAAATGGCAAAAGATGAAGGCGTTTCGCTTTCAGAATTAATTGGGAATAAAACTCTTCTTCAAAAAATAAATTTAAAACACTATTGCACCAAAACTATCGGATTGCTAACGCTTGAGGATATCATAAAAGAACTTGAAAAGCCGGGTTTAGATATTCGGGAGCAAGCTAAAGTGTTTACTTTTAATCAGAATATAAAAACCATAAACGATTTAAGAGAAGGTCAATTACTACCTGGAATTGTCAATAATATTACTGCATTTGGTTGTTTCGTTGACGTTGGCATAAAAGAAAGCGGCTTGATACATGTGTCTAATTTATCTGATAGTTTTGTGAAAGATGTCAACGACCATGTGCACTTGCATCAACAAATTGTCGTTAAAGTTTTAGATGTGGATATCGCTCGAAAACGAATTCAACTCAAATTACACAAACTTTGAAAACATGCAGTTTATTAATTGCATCAACATTTAAATCATATGCACTAGTCCGATTTTTAGCGCATGATTACTTTAGTTTAAAACTAAAATATCATGAAAAAAATGTTATTAGTCCTTATCGGAATTTGCTTGTTCTCCTGTGGAGCTTCAAAAACTGTTAGAGACTCAAAAAAAGTTATAAAAGGTAACTGGACTCTCAGTTCTATTGACTATAGCAAAACTGGTACTTACAATGTTACGCTTCTAAACGATGCATCACGCGAATGTTTTGAAGGTAGTACATGGCAATTTATTCCAAATAATAATACAGGAAATTACAACATTTCAAAACCATCCTGCAATTCTGGAGATAGATACTTTGTATTTACAATAGATGAAGTTGATGAGACTACTGGACTTTATGATTTTTTAATCAAACCGACTAATGAGAAGGGAAAATCTGAAACAAATCAAGGCTTTCGGATGAAATTAAAGTTGCTAACAGAAACGAATATGCAATGGCAACAAACGGTTCGAGTTGATGGTGCGTCTTTTATAATTAATATGAATTTTACAAAACTTTAAACACATGAAAACATTATTTAATAAAATAGGAATTAGTCTCTTTACACTTGTACTGGCTTTCAGTTTAGTAAATTGTAAAGCAACACGAAATGCAAATAACAAGCAGAAAGGTGCTGTAATTGGTGCAGCTGGTGGAGCAGTTTTAGGAGCCATTATTGGCAACAATGTTGGTAAAGGAGGAAATGGCGAACTTGGCGCTGTTATTGGAGGCGTTGTCGGTGGAACTGCAGGTGTACTTATTGGTAATAAAATGGACAAACAAGCTCAGAAGATAGAGGAAGAAATACCTGGAGCTACCGTAGAACGTGTTGACGATGGTATTGTTGTAACTTTTGATGAGAATAGTGGTGTGTATTTTGATACAAACAAATACAACATCAATACGGCATCTCAAGAAACATTAAATAAATTAGCAAATGTATTTGTAGAATTTCCAGACACTAATATTCTTGTAGTTGGTCATACAGATAATGTAGGCACGGAAGATTACAACATGACCTTATCTAAAAACAGAGCTTATGCAGTTACGAATTATCTTATTGGTAAAGGATTGCAAAGCGGTAGATTTACAACCAACTGGTTTGGAGAATCGCAACCTATGTTTGACAACACTACAACAGAAGGTCGTGCTAAAAACAGACGTGTAAATGTCGCTATTTTACCTAATGAACAAATGGTTGAAGAGGCTAAACAGCAAGCCGGACAAAATTAAACACACATTACAATAGCGTTTACTTAAGCAAGCACATTTTCGTGCTTGTTTTTTTATGTGGTAAACTTAACTTTCATTTACTTTGTTACAAATATGCTTAAAATTGCCTTTCATCCTATTTATAAACATCCATTGCCAGAAGGTCATCGGTTTCCAATGCTCAAATATGAGTTATTACCTGAACAATTAATTTACGAAGGAACGTGTTCAAAAGACAATTTCTTCGAACCAGAAATCCCTTTAGACGAACATATTCTTAGAGTGCATACAGAAGAGTATGTTCAGGATTTAAAACAACTGACTTTAGATGCAAGAGCCGCTCGGAAAATAGGTTTTCCTTTAAGTCATGGTTTAGTTACACGTGAAGTTATTATTGCCGATGGCACTATGAAATCCAGTGAATACGCTTTACAACATGGCATTGCCATGAATATTGCTGGTGGAACACATCACGCCTACACGAATCGTGGTGAGGCTTTTTGTTTATTAAATGATCAGGCTATTGGAGCACGATATCTTCAGAATAAAAAATTAGCAGATAAAGTTTTAATTGTAGATCTCGACGTGCATCAAGGTAATGGTTCTGCCGAAATATTTAAATATGATGCTTCTGTATTTACGTTCTCGATGCATGGCGAAGCTAATTATCCCTTTAAAAAGGAAACGAGTGACTTAGATATCGCTTTAGAGAATAACACTTCAGATAAAGAATACCTGAAGATACTTTATGAAACACTTCCAAAGTTGATAAAACAAGAACGGCCAGATTTTGTTTACTATCTCTGTGGAGTTGATGTAATTGCAAGTGATAAACTAGGTAAATTAGGTATGTCTATAGAAGGTTGTAAAGCTCGTGACCGTTTCGTTTTAGAAACCTGCAAAACAAATAATCTTCCTGTGATGTGTAGTATGGGAGGAGGCTACAGTCCAAATATCAAAACCATTGTTGACGCACATGCTAATACCTTTAGATTGGCACAAGACCTCTTTTTTTAAATGATTTAATCAAATAACACACTTCCATTTTATTTGTCTGTTTATCTACTTATCTTTGCTTAAAACAAGACATTATGTTATCAAAAACTATAGAAGCGGCATTAAACAAACAAATTCGAATCGAAGCAGAATCGTCTCAGGTATACCTAGCAATGGCAATTTGGGCTGAAGTAAAAGGACTAGAAGGCATTTCAAATTTCATGTATGACCAGTCTGATGAAGAACGCGAGCACATGCTTAAACTGGTAAAATTTGTTAATGAACGTGGTGGACATGCTCATGTTTCAGAATTGAAAGCTCCAAATATTACATTTAAGTCTTTTAAAGAAATGTTTGAGAAGCTATTAGCTCATGAAATCTATGTATCTGAAAGCATTAATGATTTGGTCCATATTACATTAGAAAACAGAGATTATGCCACTCACAATTTCTTACAATGGTACGTTTCTGAACAAATTGAAGAAGAAGCTACAGCTAGAACTATATTAGATAAAGTCAATATGATTGGTGATGATAAAGGTGGTTTATATTTATTCGACAGAGACATTCAACAATTAACAGTTCATTCAGCAGCTCAAGAACCTGGCGTCTAAAATGTTAAAATTTATTTAGATTCAATTTAAATAATTAATTTTGCAATGTTGTTTTGACAGTTGCAATGGGTAAAAAGAAGAAAGACAAAAAGCTAAAAAAAAACCGTATCGAAACCATTCAAACCTTGGGAATTGATAGTTTGGGTAAGGTAAAATCTGAATGTTGCAAAAAGTATAAAAAGGCAGAGCGCAAGCGCTGTAATAAATGTCCTTGCTTTGACTTAATCAAAAAAGTGGCTTAAGTCAAGTTCAAACAACCTTTAGCTTATGCTGAATTTCGACTCGCGTTTATATTACCAAATAAAGAACGCATTACTATTTTTTCATAGACAGCAATATCCTTTTCATTTCTAACCTCAGCCTTTTCAAGTTCTTGAATTTTCTTCAGTGCATACTGTTGTATGGTTAATAGAGGCAATACAATAGATTCTCTCACGTCTATAGAGGCCTTTCCAACAGGTTCGTTTTCCATTAATTCTTCTGAATTTGTAAGTTTGAGTAACAAGCGTTTCGAGGTTTCATATTCAGCATAAATAATTTTCCAAAATTCACCAAACTCTTCATCATCTGCCATATACTTGGTTAAATCGAAAAATGATTTTGACAAAGACATCATACTATTTTCAACTAAAGTTTTGAAGAATTTTGAGTCATTATATAAGGATCTAACCTTTTCAAATTCATTTTTATCTTCATAATATTTCAAGGCTGTTCCTACTCCAAAGAATCCTGGTACATTTTGTTTTAACTGACTCCAACTACCCACAAATGGAATCGCTCTTAAATCTTCAAAAATCAATTTAGTGGACTTTCCTCGTTTTGAAGGTCTGCTTCCAATATTTGTTTTCGCGTAATACTTTAACGTACTCATACGTTCAAGATATGGAAGAAATTTAGGATGATTTTTAAAATTTACATAGGCTTTATAACTCAATTCTGCTAAATGATCCATGACCTTTTTATTATCAGAAGACATGGCTTGGTTTTTATCATTTAATCGATTAGAAATCCCAGAACTAATAAGCTGTTCCATGTTATACTGTGATGATTCTAAGGTTCCGAAATTTGAACTAATAGTTTGCCCTTGAATGGTTAACTGAATCTCTTTGTCTTCAATAGTTGGTCCCAGAGAGGCATAAAACTGATGCGTTTTTCCACCACCTCTAGCTGGAGGTCCTCCTCGACCGTCAAAGAAAATAACATCTATTCCGTAGTTTCTAGATAATTGAGTAAGAGCTTCTTTTGCCTTAAAGATAGCCCAGTTTGCCATGAGATAGCCTCCATCTTTTGTGCCATCACTAAAGCCAAGCATGATTGTTTGCTTATTGCCTCGTTGTTCAAGATGTGCTCTATAATTTTTATCGGTATATAAATCTTCCATAACATTCGCAGAAGCCTGTAAATCAGTAACCGTCTCAAAAAGCGGAACAACGTCGGCAGTAAGATCATCGCCAAATGCTACTATTTTCAGCATAGCGAATAACTGAAGGACATTTAATGTGGTTTGATTATTACTTATGATATATCGATTACAAGCAATTTCTCCATTTTGTTCCTGTATGGATTTCATTGCTTTAATCGTTTCTGTAATATTAATAGCTAATTCGTCTTTAAATTCAATTCCGTCAACAGTTCCTTTAATACCAGAAAGCAACTTTAACTGTTCTTTTAGTGGTAGATCAAAATAGTTATCTGGGAATATATCACTTTTATTCGCCTGCAGTTCGTTCACTAGAGCAGTAAACATTTCATCGTGAACTCGACTATCTTGGCGAATGTCTAAACTTGCAAAATGGTATCCGAAAAGAGTTGTTCTGTTGATTAACATGGTTAATTTATCAACATATAAAGATTGGTGCTGGGAAATTAAAATTTGTCTAATGGTTTTTAACTCATTTCTAAACTCTAAGAGCGTAATTTGATTGTCTTCATCCCTATTCAACAACGTGTTATGAAGTTGATGGTTTAAAGTAATGATACGTTCTCTTATACCTCTAAATGTAAGACGGCGTCTCAGATACTTTACATCCTTGATGTAGTTTTTAATGATAGACTCTTTTAATTTTTTAGCAACATCCAATGTGATTTGAGGTGTCACAAAAGGATTTCCGTCGCGATCTCCTCCAGGCCAAAATCCTATATTAATAATAGAATTATCTATCTCAGCATCGTCAAAAATATTTTGTTGAACATAATCATAAATAGAGCCAAAGGAATGATAAAAGACATTTTTAAGATACCATGTTAAATTCACGGCCTCATCATAAGGAGTAGGTTTTTTATCTTTAAAAAATGGAGTCTTTCCCAATTGCGCCAAAAGGCTATTAATCTCAGAAAGATTATCATGTTTAATGGCCTCAGCCAAATCGGTGATGATCCCTAAAACTGTACCTGGATAAAATTGTGTAGGATGGGCAGTGAGTACAATTCTAACTTTAAAGGCTTCTAGATATTGTTGTAATAACTGTTTTTTATGATCCGCTTCGGCATTCTCTTTTAAACTCCTTAAAGTTCCTATACCTTCCATATTGTGAACTATTGGAAAGGCAGCGTCTTCGACAGCATCAAAAAGCACGACTTGTCTTTCGATGTATTGAATGAACCGAAATAACAAATTGATTTGGCTCTGGTGGTTTCGTCTGCCTTGGTATTTCTTAAAAAAAGTCTCGACTATTGTTGTCGGGTTTTCGCCATTCTCAAATCCTTTTTTACAAGTTTCATAAAAAAGAGGAAGCAGTACCACTGTTTTTGAAATGGAATCAAAAGGCAACGTCATAAAAATACTATTGTATATCTGGTATTTTGATACGACGTTTTGATTAAACCTTATAAGTTTTGGTTGTGTGGACATAATATTAGCTTCTTTGTATAAAGGTAATGTAAGCGTTACTAATTTTAAAAAATGAGATAACATTTTTACATAAAAATTAACACAAAGAAGTATTACTAGCAATGCCACATAATTATATGCGCTTTTGTATGAATTTTCTAAAGTGTAATTAAGCGTCTCTATATAATTAGTACATTTGCAATGTTAACTTTTCAAATTAAAACGATGTATAGTATCCTTCAAATGATTCATTCTTATTGGGCCTACTTGGTATTAACAATGATTGTTATTGCCAGTTTCAATGCAATTACCAAATACCTAAGTGGCAAGGAATTTCAAGCCATAGATTTTAGAATCGCATTATTCACACTTATTGTAACCCATATTCAATTACTCATTGGATTGGCACTTTATTTTGTTTCACCTAACGGTTTCAAAAACATCAGCGCCAATGGAATGAGTGGGTTGAGTTCAGCAGCGAGATTATTAGCTGTAGAGCATCCATTTGTTGGAATACTTGCTGTTACTTTTATTACTATTGGCTATTCAAAACACAAAAAAAAACTCACCTCAAAACCAAAATTTAAAGTACTTGCTATTTTTTATACACTTGGTTTACTTCTAGTATTATCTAGAATTCCTTGGTCTAATTGGTTTTAATCTTATTTATACAATTATAAAAAAGGCGAAACCATAAAGTTTCGCCTTTTTCCAATTTGCATATTGAAATTTATTAGTCTTGCACTTCTCTAATTAGATAGACATAGACTGGGAAATGATCACTAAAACCATTTGTGAATCCTCCATCAGCAAAACTTCTGAAAGGATATCCTTTCCATCGTCCTCTTGGATTGGTTAAATATTGTTTGTTATAAATTCCAGCTTTATAAAATCGAAATGATGTGTAATCATCTTTTTCAATAAGTGGCTTTGTAAACATAATTTGATCAAACAAACTCCATGCATCTCTATAAGCTGTTGTTCCGAAACCACTTTTCTTGAACATATTTTCGTAAGGATTATAAATTCCTTTTAAACCAACATCCTCTTTTTCGTTTTTAGCTTCTAAAACTTTCTTTACACTATCGTTTGTTGGATCGTCATTTAAATCTCCCATCACAAAAATCTTCGCATAAGGATCAATAGACTGCAATGAATCAACGACCCGTTTACTGACTTTTGCTGCAGCGACACGTTTAGGTCTGCTTCTTGCCTCGCCTCCACTTCTCGATGGCCAGTGGTTAACAATAACATGAATCACCTCGCCATCTAATTCTCCAGTCACTAATAACTGATCTCTAGTTTGTTTGCGTTTTCTTGTTCTATCATCATAAATTTTTACTTCATGTGAACTGTGAGAGATTGGTCTAAATAATTTTTTTTGATATAATAATGCGACGTCAATACCTCTTGCATCAGGAGATTCATAATGTATAATGCCATAATCTCTACCTATTAGTAACGGATCATTTACCACATCAACTAAAACTTGACGGTTTTCAACTTCACAAACGCCAATAACAGCTGGAGCATTTCCGGTAACATCTGTACCTATATCGGCAATGACTCTAGCCATATTATGTACTTTCTTTAAATACACCTCTTCTCTGTTAGCATTCATTTCCATAATTGGACTAGCCTCATCAATTTTAGTGGTGTCATTTACGGTATCGAATAAATTTTCTAAGTTGTAAAATGCAACGGTATGAATTTTAAACCTTTTTTCTTTTTTTTCCTCCTGAGAAAATCCATTTAATGTTGCTAAAAAACAGATAATTACTAGAGGGAAATGTTGTAATTTCATAGTATTCATATTATGTTATTGTTATATCTAATCAAAACTTGCGCCAAAAGTATGTATTTATTATAAATAATGTAAATTTGCAAGCCTTAAATAACTATTATTTAATGCGCAACAATTATTAACTAAAGATTAGGCATGAAAAAAAGTTTATTGATTTTTTTATTCGGAATTTTTTCTGTGTTTACAAGCTACGCTCAAGAGACTATCGTAAAAGGTAGTGTCCTTGACGGCACAACAGGAGAACCTATTCCAGATGTAACCATTACAATTGAAGGAACATCAATTACAGCATCTACTGATGCTAATGGTGAGTTTCAATTTGAGACTATTGTTCCCTTAGGTGAGCAAGTACTCAAAGTTGAAAAAGTAGATTACGTTACCAAAAGGTATCCTATTGTCGTTAACGAAGGTCAAACTGTTGACATAAGTGGAATGACATTAGATTACGATTCAAGTGACAAAAAAGATTTGTTTATCATCTCAATTTCAGATGATAACTTAAACAGTGAAGATGATGGTTTAACAGATAATGTTTCTGGTTTACTACAGTCATCTAGAGATGTATTTTTAAATGCTGCGGCATTTGATTTCAGTGCAACATTTTTCAGACCTCGTGGTTTGGATAATGCCAATGGTAAAGTGCTTATCAATGGTGTAGAAATGAACAAACAATTTAACGGTAGACCTCAATGGGCAAACTGGGGTGGAATTAATGACGTACAACGAAACCAAGAGTTCACTATGGGTATGTCTGCTAACGATTACACATTTGGTGATCTTGCAGGTACAAACAACATCATAATGAGAGGTTCTAAGTACCGAGAAGGTGGTCGAGTTTCTTATGCAAGTGCAAACAGAAGTTATGCTGGTCGTATTATGGCAAGTTATAATTCTGGATTACTTGAAGGTGGTTGGGCATTTTCAGTTCTTGCATCAAGACGTTATGGTGATGAAGGTTATGTTCAAGGTACATTGTATGACTCAAATTCATTCGTTGCTTCTATTGAAAAACAATTAGGCGAAGATCACAGTATCAATTTCACTTCTATCTATGCTCAAAATAGACGTGGTCGTTCTACAGCAATTACAGAAGAAGTATATAATTTGAAAGGAAATGACTATAATCCTTTTTGGGGAGAACAAGATGGTGAAATCAGAAACTCTAGAACAAGAGATATCGTTGAACCAATTTTAATGTTAAATCACTTCTGGGATATTACGTCTAAAGTTAAATTAAATACCAATGTGGCTTACCAATTTGGTAAAATTGGAAACACTCGAATTGATAATGGTGGTACACGTTTAGTTAGTTTAAATGGTGGTTCTGCTTATGTTGGTGGTGCAAGAAATCCTGATCCAGCTTATTATCAGAACTTACCTAGCTATCAACTTAGATTTGACAACCCAACAGCTTATAACTACGAACAAGCCTATTTAGCTGAACAAAACTTTAGAAATGATGGTCAGTTAGATTGGAATGCCCTGTATTTAGGTAATGCAGTTGTGAGAGCTCAGGGTGGGAATTCAATTTACGCAATTCAAGAAGACAGAAATGATGACAAACAACTAACTATCAATACCATTTTAGATGCTGAATTATCTGAACGTATTAGGTTAAATGCTTCATTAAGTTACAGAAAGCTTAACAGTGAAAACTTTGCTGAGCTTAAAGACCTTTTAGGTGGTACTGGTTTCTTAGATGTTGATTTCTTTGCTGAAGAAACCGATCCAGATTCAACAATAGGTTTAGAAGCTATTGCTCAAAGTGATATCAATAATCCTAATAGAATTGTTCAAGAAGGTGATCGTTACAAGTATAACTATGAAATAGATTCTGATGTTATTACTGGATTTGCTCAGGCGCAATTCAAGTATAGTAAAGTTGATTTTTATGTAGGAGCTAATATCTCTCAAACCACTTATCAAAGAAATGGTTTATATGAAAACGGGAATTTCCCTGGAGCAGAATCATTTGGTAAAAGTGAAAAATTAGATTTCTCTAATTATGGAGTTAAAGCAGGTGCTACTTATAAAGTTACTGGACGTCACTTAATAGATGTTAACGCAAGTTATTTTACAAAGGCACCAACTATCAGAAACTCGTTCAGTAATGCTAGACAAAATAATAATATTGTTACTGGTCTTGAAAGTGAGCAAATTCAGTCGGTTGATGTGAGCTATATTTTTAGATCTCCTATTGTAAAAGCGAGATTAACTGGTTTCTATTCTGGATTTGAAAACGGAACTGATATTGGATTCTACTTTACAGAAGATTTAGCTGGATTAGGCTTAGATACTGGTGATGCTTTTGTTCAGGAGGTTATGACAAATATTGAAAGACGTCATATTGGGGCAGAATTTGGTATCGAGGCTCAAGTTACTCCTACTATTAAATTAAAAGCTGCTGCATCAGTGGGACAATATACATTTAATAACAATCCAAATCTTTACTTAACTAGTGATGATTTCGATGGTGAACTAACCTTTGGTGATGGTACAACCAACTTAAAAGATTTACATGTTGCTGGTGGTCCAGAACGTGCATATCAAATCGGCTTTGAGTATCGTGATCCAGATTATTGGAATATTGGTGTAACATCCAACTTCTTTTCAAATGCTTATGTTGATGCCAGTGGATTAAGACGATCGTCTAATTTTACTTCAAGTTTTGATGGTCAACCTATTACAGACTTTGACAATAATATAGCTAGAGAATTATTAAAACAAGAGCAATTTGACAGCTATATGCTAGTAAATGTCGTTGGTGGAAAATCATGGAAAGTAAATGATTACTTTATTGGTTTCTTTGCTACAATCAATAATGTATTCAATGAAGATTACAGAACTGGTGGTTTTGAACAATCAAGACTTGCTACTTATGATAGAGTATTAGAAGACAAATCTAGAGATAATGGAGAGGTGTTTGGTTCTCGTTATTTCTTCGGATATGGTACAACTTACTATTTAAATGTGTATCTTAGGTTCTAAAAAAAAAGCTAAACATAAAATTATAATTACGAGTTTGATTTAAAAACTCACAAAAAAAGAAAAAATGAAAACAATTAAATTTAACAAATTTCTACTACTTGCATTCAGTTTAGTAGTGTTTAATGCTTGTGTTCAAGACGATGATTTTGACACGCCAGATACGATAAATTCAACAGTAGTTGATTTTCCTGAAGATCAAAAAGTTAGTATAGGTGCTGTTTTAGGTAGCTACTACCAAGAAAATGAACCTGTAACTTTAGAATACAGTTCGCCTAGATATATGGAAGGTTATGTTGTTTCTAGTGATGAAGGTGGAAACTTCTACAAGCAATTAGTATTACAGGATGCTCCTGAAAATCCGACAGCTGCAATCGTTGTTCAAATTGATATCAATCCAGTATTTACTAGATTTGAATTTGGACGTAAAGTCTTCATCAAATTAAATGGTCTTACCGTTGCAGAAGATAATGGCGTTGTTCAATTAGGTCGTTTGGATGGTGATGAATTAAATAGAATAGCTAGTTCTTTAGTTCCTGATCATGTATTTAGATCTGGAGAAATTGCAACAATCGTTCCTAAAGAAGTTACAATTGGTGAATTTTCAAATGATTTAGAAAGTCAGTATATCAGACTTACAAACGTGAGATTCAATGAAGATCAAGTCGGAATGACATTTGCATCAGAAAGTGGCGATAGTTTTGATGGTGAGCGTATTATAGAAACTTGTTTAGGTTCTAGCGTGATATTAAGCACAAGTACATTTTCAGATTTTAAAGCGTTAACATTACCTGGTAACAGAGGGTCAATTGATGGGATTTTAACACGTGATTTCTTTGACGATTTCTATACAATTTATTTAAATACACCAGAGGACATTAACTTTAATAATCCTGATCCTTGTCCTGAGCCTTTACTTGCAGCTAACTTCAATGATGTTACAGACAATTCAATTTTTGATGTTGATGGTTGGTTAAACGTTGCTCAAGCTGGTTCAGAATTCTGGACAGAACAAGTTTATCAAGGAAATGGTTATGCTGAGTTTACGGCTTTCCAAACTAATGACTCAAGTAATATCGGATGGTTAATTTCTCCTGCTATGAATTTAGATGCTGAAGATGGTGAAGTGTTAACATTCCAAACTGAACATGCTTATCCTGATGCTGGTCATGATGCTTTAAAAGTTTACATCTCAACCGATTTTGATGGGACTGAAGCTGGTGTTGGAAGTGCAACTTGGGATGAATTAGATTTTACTTCAAGTTTAGAAAATGATTTTGAAGAATGGTTTACTTGGACAGAATCTGGTGAGATTGACTTATCATCTTACTCGGGTACAGGATATATTGCTTTTGTATATACAGGAAGTGATACGAGTAACCTTAATACTACTATTCACGTTGATAATGTTTTTGTTATTGTACAGTAATAAACATTCATTTATAATTACCAAAAAACCACATCTTAAAAGATGTGGTTTTTTTATCTAAAATTCAAATACAATGACAACATTTGATACTATCTTTTTTAGCGTTTTTAAGCATTATAAAATAACGCATAAACAAAAAGCAAATACTATAGCTATTGTATATCTTTCGCTTTTACAAATAGCCTTGATTTTAGTATTAGGTGCATTCTTTGCTGTATTTTTAGAACAAATGCATGTTAATACATTTTCAGCATCCAAAGGATGGGCACTTTTTATCATGACAAGTGTTTTTATTTACTTTAGAAACTGGATTGTATATAGTGGTAGAAAACGAAAAGTATTAAATGCTAAAACTAATAAAAACAAACAACCAATCTATACTATGAGATTGCTCTGGTTACTATTATTAGGATGTATATCATTAGCTATTATTTTATTAAACGCATAAAAAAAAGCCTCTTTTAAAAGAGGCTTTTTCATTTATAAAACTTAGTTTTTAGTTCTCTCTTTGAATATATACCCAAGCAGCTCTTTGTTTGCCATCTTGATATTCCATAGTATAGAAATAAGTTCCAACGGGTAACTCTTCACCATCATTGGATTGACCAAACCATTCATTTGTATAATTCGTCTTAGAATATACTAAGGTTCCATTTCTATTAAAAATTTCAAGCTTTGTTACGCCATAACTACTTAAGTCAAAAACATCATTACTTCCATCTCCGTTTGGAGAAATCCCTTGAGGGATAACACAAGTATCTAGCTCAATTACTGTAATGAAGGCGCTATTAGAACAACCTGTATCATTAAAAATGACTTCGATCTCGTAATCACCAGCATCGAGAACAGGAAGCGTTAATCCGTTTTCATTAGAAATTAGACCATTATCTAAATACCAATTAATAGTGACATCTCCTTCAATGTAGTTTTCAGGCGTCGCTTCAATTATAATTGGCACTGTTGCATCAGGACATACTTCATAATCAAAATTAGTAGTAAATGAAGTCATTGGTTCTGTTCCTATTACTAAATCAAAACTATTAGTGACATAACAATCTGCAAAAGCTATTGTTTCAACTCTAACGAATATTGTTTCCCCAGAACTATCATATGGACTTGCTAAAGCTCCCGTTGCGGCATCAGCATTAACTTGAGAGTCGTAATAGGTTACTATAAACTGAGATGCATCTTGTCCGTTTAATACATTGACATCGTGAGCATCTAAATCGAAACTGGCAATTCCATCATCATCGTTATCACAACCAATAATGTCAACACTTTCAGCAGTATGTGTTGGACTCGATATAGATAAAGTGAATGTTGTCGTTTCAAAACAACCTGTAGCAATATCCTCAATTCTAATAAAAATCGTTTGAGGATTAGACATATTCGTATAAGGTGAACCTAAAGCATTACTACTTGAATCCGCATCTAGCTGAGATTCGTGATAAGTCACTGTAAAATCAGCTGGATTTTGTGTGCCTAAAACGACAGTATCATTTAATGTAAGATCAAACTGTGCTTGTGCTGTAGTTGAACATGCAGTTAAGTTATCTGGAGTATTTGCCACTACTGGATTTGGTAAAAATTCAATTAATACTTCATCATCTATAATACAGGATGGTGAAAAAATAATTTGAACTGTATATAAACCAGCTTCTGTTACTGTAAGTGTAGAAGCTGTTTCTCCATCAATGACAAAGCCGTCTTTATACCAAACGTGGTTAACATTTGGAGCTGAAGTATCTAAAATAATTGGTTCATCTTCACAAACAGCATTACCACCTGCTATAGTAATATCACCTCCTAAGTCTACTTCACCAATATCAAAACTACCTGCTTTTAAAAATACTCCTGAATCAAAATTAGAATCTCCTGCATCTGCAATGGCTAATTTTATAGTGTAAGTCTCTCCAATATTTACAGGTGAGAACGCAGTAAATACAGTAGTTCTTCCATCAAAAGAGATTGGAGGTAAGTTATCTGGAATATATTCTCCAAAATATTGTTCATTAACAGCAGGACATGCACCATTATCTGGGTGAATGTTCGTTACTAATATCGGATCTGTTGTTCCAGGAACCACAGCTAAGTTTGTTGTGTTTCCACTTGAATCTGTTAATAAAAACGCAAAGACATCAGAAAAGGTACATTCAAAAGTTCCCATATCATATTCTTCCGAAGCCATAATAAAATCAAAGCTTAATTCATCATTAAGTGGCACAAAATCAAATTGAATAATTGTTGCATTATTTGTGTTATTATTTACACCTGCTTGTGTAACAATCGCAGTAAGATCCGGATCACCAGGCCAATTGGTAGATCCTGCTCCCATAGCATTTATATTTGGTCCTGCAGCCTCAGAAGCATCACCTGAGGTTAATAAAATTCCGTCTTCAAAAGGGAATCCTCCATCAGGATTAGAGAAATAACCAATTCCATTGTCTTCTCCAAAATTAGTACCTGTAGAGAAAGTAACATTAGAAATTTGAGCACAAGGGCTATCTATTAAAACATCTATGACTAACTCCTCAACAGAATATGTTGTTTGATCTACTAATACATTTCCAGAACCAGGTCTAATACAAAGATCAAACGTGTAATCTACTGAATCGCTATTTGCTGAAAACACTCTAACGTAATAGGTGTTCCCCACGGTTAGCACAGGTGTTACACTGGCTTCAGCATCTGAACAATATAATTCTACTGGTGCAGCACAAGTTCCTTCATAAACGGCATGATCTATATCTTGGAAGAAACCTCCTCCGTTGATATTTAAAATTGAAATAATTTGAATGTCACTTAAGGCTGTAAATTCAAACCATACATCATCATCAGCATCTCCAGTACAAGTTCCGTTAGGAACTCCTGAATCGGTAGCCTCTAATAAAGTTCCTGGAGTTATTAAAGTACAGCTGTCGTCAGCATTAACCTGAGCAACTGTAGCTCCACAAGGATTATCATTTGCTGGTGGACAGGCTAATAATTGAATTGCTGAGCTATTTATAACACAGTTAGGATCTTGATCGTTACTCAAGGTGATAACTACATCTACACCAAAAGGGAAAGGCCCAACTTGGTAAACCCCTGCAGCACTTGCCGATACTGTATCTGTATCAATATTATTTGAAATTGTTAAAGATGCTGCATCACCTAAAGTAGATACATTCACATTAACTAAAAACTGATTTCCATTTGCACAATCATCAACAACCTGATAGGTCGCTGCTGGATTGATACATGTAGCACAAGCTACAGTAAAATCTATACCATCTGGAAAAGCGCCAGAAGTACAACTTACAGAGCCATCTGATAAAATTTGAATCGTTATCGTATCCGTTATCGATTGAAAGGATAATCCTGCTAAATCCCCATCGTTACCCTCATCATTGTATAACACTGTTCCATTGCCATCTGTGACCAATAAAAAGTCAAATGGTGCGCCTTCTATCTCGCCATCAAGAAAATTCAAATTCAATGGGTTACCATCTGAACTTGTATAAGTTAAAATTACAGAATCATTATTATCATAACATAAGAATCCTGCAATTGGTCCTCCTGTACAATCAACAACGGTATCTAAACAAAGTTCTTGTGTTAACGTTGTACTTGATATCTCACAATTCGGATCATCGTCGTTAGCTACAGTGATTACCACTGGTGTTAAATTTGGATATGGTCCAAACTGTACAACTCCTGTTGCACTTACTGTTTGATCTGCACTTCCTTGATTATCACTTATCGTTATCGACGTTGCTGATCCTAAATCGGTTAAATCTACATCAACAAAAAACTCTGGTCCTACAACACAGTTGGAGACAACACTATAACTCGCTGATGGATTCACACAAGTCGCACATGCTACTGTGAAATCCCATTCTGCTGTACAACAGCCACTTCCCGACGCACAACTCACTGAACCATCTGCATCAATCTCAAAATACATCGAAT